>NZ_JBQVQG010000025.1:0-77105 GCF_052439685.1 Reyranella sp. | reverse complement strand
GGCTTGCGCTGCACCGGCTTCGGCACCGGCGGCTTGGGCTTGGGCTCGACCTTCTTCTCCGGTGGCGGAAACTCCGGCGGCGGCGGTTCGTCGGGCGGCGGCAGCTCGACCTTGGCCAGCGGGAACTCCGGCGGCGGCAGGTCGGGCGGCGGCGGCTCGACGATGGTCGCCAGCTCCGGCGGCGGCGGCTTCAGGTCGACCGGCGGCGGCGGCTCCGAATCCTCGATCTCGATCTGGGCCGGCTCCTCGGCCGTCACCATCCGCACCTCCATCGGCGCGATGTCGCCCACCACCAGCTTCACCGGCTCGACCTGCGTCAGCGCCCAGCCGCCACCGACATGGAAGAAGATCACCAGCGCGAGGATCCCCCGACGCGCCGCGGTCGAGAGCGGGTCCGCGAGTGCGCCGGGTGGTGTTGAACGGTCGAGCCGCACGACGGGCCTCTATCGCATCTGGTGCCCGGCGCCGGCAGCGCCCATGGCCTCGACCTTGAAGTCCACGTCGATGCTTCCCGCCTTCTCGAAGACGAGCGTCACCGGAACCTTTGCGTCCTTCGCGAGCGGCGCCTTCAGCTCCATGAACATGATGTGATAGCCGCCAGGCTTCAGCGTCACCGTCGCCCCCGCGGGGATCTCAAGCCCCTTCTCGAGCTCGCGCATGCGCATGACCTGACCGTCCATCTTCATTTCATGGATCTCGACCTTGAGCGATGCCGGGCTGCGGGCGGCGATGAGACGGTCCGCCGTCGTGCCCTTGTTGGTGATCGTCACGAAGCCGCCACCGCTTTTGGCAGTGGCCGCCGTCGCGCGGGTCCACGGGGTCGCGATCTCCAGCGAGCCCAGCTTGTAGTCGTGAGCCGACGCGGGTGCTGCCCAGGCCAGAGCGAGCAGCGCGCAGATTGCAATTCGACGTCCGATCATCCGATTTCTCCTGTTGATGAATTCTTGCCGTAGAGCGGCGGGTCTGCGTGAGTGACAGCGCTCCAGATCAGAATCGCGCCTGGATTCCGGCGTAGACCGACGCCCCGCTGCCCGGGTTGTAGAGCTGGCTCGCCGCCGTGGCGGCGTTGATCACGCCGACGTTCGACACGTACATCTGGTTCGTCAGATTGCGGGCATCGACGAAGAACTCGAGCCCCTTGAAGCCCGTGTACCCGGCCTTGACGCCCAGCAGTGCGTAGGGCGACGTCATGAAGGCGGGGTTGTTGACGTTGTCGACGTAGTAGCCCTGCGGCACCCACTCAACGTTGGGACTGATATAGAAACCGCCCGGCGTGGCGTAGCGCGCCTCCGCCTGGATGTAATAGGGCGGCGCGCCCGGCAGCTGGTTGTTGCCGTAGGTCGGATTGTTGTCGAAGCGGTAGTCGCCGACAGTCAGCGCCATGCGGCCTGTCAGCCGATCACCCTTTTCGCCCTGCCAGGCCGTGCCGTTCAACCCGAGTTCGATGCCCTGATGGATCGCGTTCGGGATGTTGATGGCGATGGCCGAACCGCCGAAGCCCGGCACGACAAGCAGCTGCAGCTCGTTTTTCACCCAGGACCGGTAGATCGAAAGATCCCAGCCGAACTGGCCACCGATCGTGCCGCGCGTGCCGATTTCCGCGGTCCACGAGGTCTGCGGTGCGAGCGGTGCGAAGCCGGGCGCGACGCTCGGGTTCAGTTCCGCCCAAGCCGGCGGCTCCGAGGCCCGCGAGACGTTTGCGAAGAACTGCAGGCCCGGACGCGGCTCCCAGAGCGCGCCGATCTTCGGATTCACTTCGAAATACGCCGCCGATCCCGAATCGTTGCCGTTGGCCAGATAGTTGTCGATCAGCACACGGGTCTGCCAGTTGAGCTGCAGGCCGGTCACGACCGAGACTTCGGGGGTCACGTAGAACCAGTTCTCGCCATAGACCTCAACGCTGGTCGAATTCTCGGTGTTATCGTTGGTCAACGCACCGGGCACGCCGAAGCGATTGGCGAACTGCTTGTTACGGTTCGTTCCCGCGAAGTAGTTCACGCCAAGCACGAAGTCGTTGCGATGCCCCGCCACCGAGCGGCTGCCCTTGTACTGGCCCGTCAACCCCCAATCGAGAAGGTTGTTGTCGATCACCGCGAAGGTGAGCGGATGGAACAGGTACTTCGACTTCACGAAGCCCTGCAGGGTGAGCGCGTCCTCGCCGATGTCGATGACGGTGGTGTTGGCGAAGCGGAACGAATCGATGTCGCGCCGGGTATTCTGCAGCACGTTGGCGAGCGGGCCCTGCTGCGGGTCGGTCAGGTATTGCTGCTGGGTCAGCGAGCCGGGAATCTGGTTCCGGATCTGGTTGCCCGACAGGAAGAAGCGCGTTTCAGCGTTCGCGCCGATCTGCACGCCCACATTGCCATTCACCCTCTGCAGGCTCTGGTTGGTCTGCTGGCGAAAGCCGTTGCCGCTCAGGTTGGTGAAGGACAGCCAGGCGTCCCACGGTCCCTCGCTGAAGCCGGCCGCGGCCTGCTCGCCGAAGGTCTGATAGCTGCCGCCGTAGAAGCGCGCGGCGTAGCCCGGGTTGCTGCGGCCAGTGGGCGAAACGAAGTTGATCGCACCGCCCAGGGTCGCCGCGCCGTAGCGCAGCGCGTTGGCGCCCTTGTAGACCTCGATATACTGCTGGGCGAGCGGATCGATCTCCTGGAAATCCCCGCTGCCGTCGGCCTGGTTGATGGGCGACCCGTCCTGCAGGAGACGGATGCCGCGCAGGTGGAAGTTGCGCGACAGGCCGGACCCGCGGATGACGAGTTTGGAATCCTCCTGGCCATACTTGCTCTGCGCCCAGACGCCGGGCGTGTATTCGAGCATGTCCTTCATGGTGGTGGCACGACCGTCGAGATAGCGCGTCGCCGGCACGACTTCGACGCCGCCGGGCGTCTTGTTGATCTGCTCCTCGGCCTGTTTGGCCGAGGGTACGGTGAGCGACGCCGAGGGCGCGGTCACTGTAATGGCCGGCATGGCGGGCGCCTGATTCTGCGCCACTTCCTCGGCACGAAGGATTGCGGGCACGAAGACGAGCCCGAAGGAGGCGACGACGGTCGCCCGAAGAGTCGAAGACATGATGCTTCCCTGAATGACTGACACGAAACAGCGCGCACGCCGCGGGCGTGCACGTTGCAGGACGGTAGGTCAGACGTTCGGAAGCGGAGGCGCTCGAGGCTGGTTCGGCCCGTCGCGGATGGCACCGGTCGAAGGATGATGATGCGCAATGTGGATGCGCTGCGCCGTCTCCCTGATCTCGACGTCGATCGAGATGCCAGAAGGCAGCGCCTGCGCCTGGGCGTGGGCCAGTCCGAAGCAGCAATCGTGGACCCTGGCATTCGCCGAGCCACGGTGGTCAGCCTCGCTCTTGTCTCCGCGCGGCTGGCAGAGACTGCCCCAAAGGGCGGCAGCAGCCTCGAAGCTCCCCATCCGCAGCATGACCGCATGGGCCAGCGGCTGAAAAACGGCGAGCGTGACCGCAAACAGCGCGACCGTCAGCGCGAGCGAACGCAAGCGTGAAAATGGCTGCTTCGCGACCATGGTGAATCTTAGGCGCGCGACGCCCGAAGCTCAAGTATTTGCAGTTGCCCCAAGCGCGACATAATTGCGGGCAGCGGCCGCGCCGCCCGGCGGTGGATGCGATCAATGCCTCTGCGGGTTTGCCGGCGTGTGAGCTTCGCCGCTCATCTCCACGAGTTCACCGAAAGTAGCAAAGCGTGCGACGCGCTGCGGGTCGATCCTGGCTTCTGCGGCAGCCATCGCCGCGGACAACCGGTCTGCCTGTGCCTGGGACAAGCCCAGACGCTGCAACGTCGAGACATCCTTCAGGGCATCGCCGCCGCAGGCAACGATGGCCCAATGGCCATCATTCTCGCGAAGGAAGGCGCGACCTGCCAGGTCGCCCTGTAACCATCCGACGAGAGCCGCTTTTCCCTCGACGACAATCGGATCGAGCAACAGGCGCGAGTCGGGCTTCTCGAACGTGCTGGAGAGCAAACGGCTAATCGCCGCCGCCGAGTCGCCAGGCGCCGCTGAGGGCGATGTCTGAGACCAGGACCCGCCCGACGGCAGTAGCGCCGCCAGGGACGCCAGCAGGGCGAGGATCACCCGCATCAGAACTTCGCCTTCAGACCGGCGAAGATGCTGAATGGCGTGCCTTGGAGCGGTGGATTGAGACCCGAATTGTCTGCGATGTAATATTGATTGAACAGGTTCTGGACGTTCACGAACACCTCGGCCTTGCCTTGGAAGTTGTACCCCGCCGAGAGGTCGGTCACGGTGAAACTGTTGAGCGGCAGTGTATTGTCATTGTCGCCCCACGACTGTCCGATCCAGCGGAACCGCGCCATGGCACGCCAGCCCCGCGGATCGCTGTACGACAGCGTCGCCGCCGCCTGCTGCGTCGGAATGCCGGCCTGCTGGCGGCCGATGCTGAGGGGATCGTACTGATTCTCGACGATCTTGGAACTGACCGTCGTATAGTTGGCTTCGGCCTTCCAACCCGGCGCGATCTGCCAGCCGATCTGCGCCTCGATGCCCTGCACGACGGCCTTGCCGGCGTTGATCTGCTGCGTGCCGAAGAAGAAGCCGGGCGGAAGCTGCCCAAAGCCGAGGTTGCGAGTCGTGATGAGATTGCTGACCTGTTGATAGTACGCAGTGAACTGGCCGGTTACAGGCCCCCAGTTGACGTCGAATCCGGCCTCGAAGCCCCACAGCCTCTCGGGCGTGAGTTGGGCGTTGGGCAGAAAGATGCCAAAGGGCACGCTGAAGGAACGATAGAGGTTGTCGAGTGTCGGCGCGCGGAAGGCGGTATAGCCGGCACCGCGCACGCTGACGTTCGGCGTGACGTTCCACTGCATCGACAGGCGTGGATCGAAGCTGGTCGCCGCCGTGCTCGACACCAAGCCCGCTCCACCCGGAGCGCCGTCGTAGCCATCATAGTTCAGGAAGGTCTGCAGACGGCCGCTCATGAGGACCTGGAAGTCCTTGACCGGAGAGACGTCGACCTGGGCGAAGGCTCCGATGAACTGCTGCTTTCCACCGCCGGAATACTGCTGCGTGAGGGCGCCCGTCTGGTTGAAGATCAGGGCAGTGTCCGTACCCGAGATCCACTGGAAGTCCGCACCGACGCTGATCAGCCGAATCACATCGCTGACGCGGGTCGACAGCTGGAGCGAGCCGCCGGTACTGAAGACCGGCGTGGTATGCTCGTTTTGCAGGTACGCGGCCTGGCCCGTCTGGAAGCTGAACGGCGTCGCCGCGTTGTTGGTCAGGAACCGGCTCTGCTCGTGGAAAGCCGTCACCGTGAGATCGTAGTCGCCGAACTTCTTCGTCAGGGAGCCTGCAAGGTCGTAGATCTGCTGATTGTTGGTCTGTACCGGGATCATCAACACCTGATTGTTGCTGTGCACGTTCACGCGAAGATTGGCCGTCAGGGTGGGGTCTGGGTTGATATAGACCGAAGCCTGCCCGTTCAGGGCATTGAACGAAGTCGGTACGTAGATCGGTCCATAGGCGGGCTGGATCTGGTTGAATCCGGCCGTGCCCCAGGCGTCGAAATTGGCCCGCATCGACACGCTGTCGGAGAGAACGAAATCGGCGAAGCCGTCGCCGCGATAGGTGCCATAACTGCCGCCGCCGCCCGACGCGCCGACCGACGCCTTGACCGACTTGCTGGGCTTGCGCGTCACGATGTTGATCACCCCGCCCATCGCGTAGTTGCCCCAGAGGGAGGCGCCGGCGCCACGGACGACCTCAACGCGCTCGATGTTCTCCATGGGCACGCGGTTCCATTGCACGTAGCCAAAGAACGGATCGTTGATCGGAATGCCGTCGAGCATGACGAGGGCGCGCACGACGTGATGGCCGCCGCCCAGGCCGCGCATGGAAATGAAGTTCGCCGTCGGATGGACCTGGTAGCTTGCCGTCAGGGGCAGGTTGATGCCGGGTACGGTGCGCAGCACGTCATCGAGCGATTGTGCGGGCACCTGCTCGATCTCCGTCTTGTCGACGACGGTGACGCTCATCGGCTGATCGGCCAGCGTTCGCTCGCTACGCGTGGCACTGACCACGACGGGCGCCAGCCTGAGTTCCGTGCCCGCGCCTGTCGCTCCGGGGGCAGCTGGCATGGCCGGCGACTGCACCGGGCCGGGGGCGGTCTGGGCGCGAGCAATGGTCGGAACGAACGCGAGGCTGGCTAGGGCGACCGCTGTCGCCTTGAGAATCGTGGACATGATGTCTTCCTTCGAATGAGACGACGAGACGCGGCGAGAGGCCGACCGCGCCGGTTCGGGTTCAGACGAGGAAAGGAGGGGCGCGGGGCTGGCGGGGATCGCCGCGGATGCTCGACGACGCGACGGAGTGAGGTGCGACGGGCTTGCTCGATCTCGCGAGGAAGCGGTCGACGCGTGGGCCGACCCCGCCGTGATCGACCAGCATCCAGGTGTTCGGGACGCCGAGACAGCACTCATGAGCCTTGCCGGCGGACGGTGCCGGCATGCCGGTGTCCGCATCCGTCTTCCCCATGGCCTGACAGAGGACCGGCCAAAGCGCTTGCGCCGCGAGTCCATCGGCTGCGATCTCGTCGCTCCACGCGACCCGCATCGAGACGGCATGCACGAGCGGCAGTAAGGCATTGAGCGTGATGGCGAACAGCGCCGCAAAAAGCGCAATCGGCCGCCCGGTCGAAGGAATCCGGTTCGGCACGGCCTTGCAGGTGCTGAGAGCGGTCATCCGCAGTGTTGGAGGAGAAGCGCGCGCATCGAGGATGGCGCACTAGACCATGGCATTGCGACGGCGCTCCAGCGCACAGGCGATTGAGAGTCCGCCAAAGGTGTTTGAGCAGGTGCCATCCGAGGCTTAGAGTACGGCCATGGGTTTGCCTCCGTCCGCGAACGAGTCCCACGCCTCAAAGATTCGGCATGAGGATCTCGTCGCGTTCTCCCGGCTGGTCGGCAACGACTATCGGGCGATGGGTGCGGCGCTCGACGCGACGGCGACGATGGTCGCAGGCAAATTCAACCTGCGCGAAGTGCGGGCTGGACTTCTCGTCCACGCCTCCGACGCCCGGTATGAACACACCGTGACGACACAGATGGAGAAGAACCAGAGCCTCAACTTCTCGATTGTCCTCAGTGGCGGATGGCAGGCGACGCTTGGGGGGACATCGCTCGCCAGCGGCGCCGGACCGAGTGCCACCACCTTCGTGCTGTCGGAACCGGATCTCTGGCAGAAGCATGCGGTTCGAGGAGGTCACGCGCGCATGGTCAACGTGATGGCATCGCCAGAATGGCTGGAAGCAAGCATCCTCGACGGCAGCGGAGCGGATAGCGTTTCGATGGCATCGCTCACGCGCCGGCACAGGCTGCACGCCCATTGGCGCCCGTCGGCGAGGCTCGTGGGATTGGCCGACCGGGTCCTCGGCACACCGCTCTACGCCGCTGGACTGCAGAAGCTCTATCTCGAAAGTCGCGCTATCGACATCGTCCTGGAATCCCTCTCCCTATTGGTCGAATCGCGCTACCCGGCCGGGAGCAGCGGTCGTCCGGGCGACCACCGGCGGATGTGGGCGGTGCGCGAAAGGCTGGACCACGCAACGCACGAGACGCCGTCGCTCTCCGAACTCGCGCGTGAGGCAAGCGTGAGCACGCGCACGCTGCAACGCCAGTTTGCCGCGGTGCACGGCATCGCCATCTTCGAGTACGTGAGGTCGCGTCGGCTCGACCGGTCGCGGCGCCTGCTGGAGCGCGAGGGCATCAGCGTCGCGCAGGCCGCTTATGAAGCCGGTTACTCGAGCGCGGCCAACTTCGCCACGGCCTTCAGGCGCCGGTTTGGCCTCTCTCCCCGCCAGGCCCGCGACGGCGTCTGACGAAGACGGCGGCACTTCGCTCCCTGCCCGCGGGAACCGCCTGCCCCAGACGTCACGGCATCACCGGCGCCCGAACCTGGCGAACGCAGTTCGCCCCGCCTTCTCCGCATCGGCAACGAAACCGGTGAACATGCCTTCGATCAGCATCCTGACCTCCGCGGGTGCGCGTTGGGGCGTGCCTGCCGAATAGGGAGGTTTGGGATCGTACTCGGCGATGAGCTGGACGCCTTCCGCGTACTGACGGTCCCGCAAATGCCCCACCATAGTGAGGCCGAAATCGATGCCCGCCGTCACCCCCCCGCCCGTGATCCTGTTGCGATCAACGACGACCCTCCCCTCCGCAGGCGTCGCGCCGAAGATGGGCAACAGCGCCTTGGTGGCCCAGTGGGACGTCGCCTCGTATCCCTCAAGCAGTCCGGCCGCCCCCAGGAGCAGCGAGCCGGTGCAGACCGACGTGACGTACTTCGCCCGGCTCCCGCGATCCTTCAGGAAGAGCATCGTCGCATCGTCTTGCATCGCCGCGAGCGTGCCCTGCGAGCCGCCGGGCACGCAGACGATGTCCAGGTGACTCGGGCATTCGTCGAAGGTCATGGAGGGCACGACGGCAAGTCCGGTGTCGCTCTGCACCGGGTCTCTCGTCTTGGCGACCAGATGGACCTTTGCGCCCATCAGGCTCGTCAGCATGTGATGCGGACCGACCATGTCGAGCGCGGTGAATTGCGGATAGATCAGGAAAGCGATCTGCTCAGATCCCATCCAGTGGGCGGGCATGGACGACATGTCGTGAGGCGACCCGTTTGCGGCTCCGGCCGGCGGCTCGCCGCCGCCCGTCTGTTGCGCCAGGAGATCTCCTGGCGAATGAGCGACCGCCGCGGCAACGGCGGCCGCGGCGGAGAATTGACGGCGTGTCATAGGCATGGCGGACCTCCCGTTAGAACTTGAAGGCCACCTGGCCATAGATCGACAGCGGGGCTCCGGGTGCGACCTGGCCGCCGAGCCAGCTGTACGGAACGAAATACTGGTTGTTCGTCAGGTTCTTGGCCGACACGACGGCCCGGATTTTCTCGTTCTCGTATCCGATCTTGGCATCGATCGTATAGTAGCCGGTGGTCTGCCAGAGATTGGCCGCATCCACATACTGGTTGGAGGCGGCGTAGATACCCGCCCCCAGGCTGAGTCCCCGCACCACGCTCTCGTCGAACTGGTAGTTCAGCCAGAAGCGACCGGAGTGTTCCGGGACGAAGGGCAGCCGATAGCCGGCCGGAATACCGGGCCCGGCGGAGTCGGTGAAGAAGGCATTCGTGTAGCCGTAGCTCGCCAGCACGCTCCAGTTCCGGTTGGGCTGGTAGAGGAAGTCGGCTTCGAAACCGCGAGACGTCTGCTGGGAGAGGGTAGCGGAAACGGCGGTCAGCCGGACCGGAACGTTCGTGCGCTCGATCTGGAAGAGCGCCATGGTGCCGGTGAGAGTATCGTTGATGTTGAGCTTCACCCCCGCCTCGTACTGCGTGGAAAACTCGGGGGCCGGCTGGGCGAAGGTCTGCGAGAACGGCACCCACTTCATACCTTGGGAGTAGCTGCCGTATAGGGACAGCCCCTTGACCAGATCGACGACGATGCCGGCGCGGGGAAGCAGCCGGGTCGCTTGGGTCACGCGCGTCACCATGGCACCGGTGGCGAACTCGTTGTAGGTGATGTCGATCGACGCCAGGCGGGCGCCGGCCAGAACATGGAAGCGGTCGTTGATCGTCGACTGCAGCTGAGCGTAGAAGCCCGTCGTCAGATACGTGTTGTTGAAGTTGAAGAACGAAACGCCTTCCCCGCGTCCCGGCACCGGGAAGGTGTAGGGCGTCGTGAACGACGGGTTCTGCAGGTTCACGAGGGAGGGCGTGCAGCCGAACCCGATGAGAAAGCAGAAGTTGCCGTTCGTGTCGACGTTCATGAACCCCCAGTCGGTGACGCGGCTGAAGTCGCCACCGATCAGCAGCGTGTTCTTCGTCGACTCCGTCGAGAACTTCGCCTGAACCGTCGGATTGATGCTGATCTCCTGCTGCTGGTCGTACACCTCGATGTTGTTGACGTCGAATGTCGACGGCGGGAACAACGGGGTGCCCCCGGTGCCCGTGGCATCGAGGAAGGCGCTTTGGGAGTTCTGCTGCATCTCCGACCTGCTCCACCGCGCCTTGACGTTGACCGACCAGACATCGTCGATGCGATGGTCCAGGGTTCCGGTCACGCCATACATCTTCGAGTAGCTCGGCATGATGTTGGGATCACCGAAATACAAGTTCCGGTTGACAGTGTAGTCTCCAGTGACCGTGCCGCTGACCGGCAAGCCGGGATATGCCTGCTGGTAGGCCTGCGATACGAAGCCCTGCAGCGTCAGGGTCGTGTCCGTCTTGTTGGTCAGCGTAAGCGTCGGGTTGACGCTGAAGCGGCGGGAATTCAGGACGTCGATGAAGCTGCTGCTCCCGGTGTACTCGGAGGTGAGCCGAAACAGCACCGTCTTCTCGTCGTTCAGGGGCTGGTTCACGTCGACGTAGGGGTTGGCGTACCAGTAGCTGCCGAACGTCGTGCCGAATTGATACTTCGCCGTGTCGGTCGGCATCTTCGAGACGACGTTGAGCACCCCGCCGACCGGTGCGCCGGCGCCGCCGCCGTAGACGACCGCGCTGGGTCCCTTCAGGACCTCGACGCGCTCGACATTCACCAGCCCGTCGCGGTCGCCCGCGATGAAAAGGTTGCCGGCAAAGCCGTCGGTCCAGAGTTCCGCGCCGAACCCCCTGATCTTCACTGGGGTCTGCTCGACATTGCCGATCATCCGTGTGTCGACGGGCTGCACGTTGCTGGCGTTCCGGACCGCGTCGCTGAGCGTTATCGAGAGCTGGCTGTCGATCAGGGAACGCGTGATGACGTTGATGTTCTGGGGCAGCTGTTCGATCGGCGTCGACGTCCTGGTGGATGATTTGGCCGTCAGAGCGCGAAATCCCTGGACCGGGCCAGCCGTCGTGTTTTCCACCGGAACCCCGGTTCCCTGCACGAGCACCGGCGGAAACTCGACGGGAGCAGCCGGGGGGCTGCCGCCTGTCTGCGCAAAGGCCGGCATCGAGAGGATCATCAGGCCAGGCGCAAGAAGAGGATGAGCCGAGAAAATGAAGTGGCGTCTCAGAGAGCGCCTCATCGCGCTACGGGGCATGGGAGTTCACCTTGAATTGGATTGATGTATGAGCCGCACGGGCTTGCGCCTGGCAGTGCGGAAACATGATCGGAATGGCTGGGAGGGTGACCATCGGACAGACGGAGGGTCTCACCGGGACGATCGGTGATCGCCCTCAGGATCGCCGGCATGGGCACTTCCCCGAAGGACTGATGCGACACATCACGCACGCCATTGGGCGCCCGCGTTGCCGGAATGGAGTCAGTCGTTCAGAAGTGGGGGAGCTCGAGGCTGATTGGGTCCGTCGCGAATGGCGCCGGTCGAGGGATGATGGTGCGCCGGCGGGACGCGCGGCGCCGCCTCAGTGACCTCGACTTCGGTCGATGCGCCGGACGGCAGCGCCTGCGCCGGTGCATGGGCCAGTCCGAAGCAGCAATCGTGGACCTTTGCATTCGCCGGCCCCTCTGACTCACCCTCGCCCTTGTTGGCATTGGGCTGGCAGAGAGCGCCCCACAGGGCCGTGGCCCCCTCCAAGCCTCCTGTCCGCAGCATGACCGCGTGGGAAAGGGGCTGGAAGATTGCGAGGGTGATTGCGAACAGCGCCGCCGTCAGCGCCATCGAGCGCAAACGTGAAGGCGGCTGTTTGGCAATCATGTCAAAGTTTAGGCAGGTCCCTGACCAAACTCAAGGCAGCAAGCCGACGGCCGCGCTCGATCGCCTGCATTGCGGCACTGGCACAAAATATGCAGAATTTCAAAATAATGCATACGAAGTCTTCCCCACTATGGGCCGTGCTCCTGTTCTGGCCTGCCATCGGGGTCGCACAGACCACAGACCAGCCGCCGCCCCTGGCGCCCGGACAGGGACCGTCCAGCCCTGCCTCGCCAAACCCGACGGCGCAGGGCTACACCGGCGCCTCGACCGCGCTCCCCGCCATCACCGTCACCGCGCCGCGCGCACTGGAAGCCGAGCCGACCGATTCGGCCAGCGAGCGCCGCGTGTCGGGCGAGACGCTGAACACGCGGCCCATCTCGCGCCCTGGCGAGATGCTGGAGGCGGTACCCGGCCTGATCGTCTCCCAGCACAGCGGCGAGGGCAAAGCCAACCAGTACTTCCTGCGCGGCATGAACCTGGACCACGGCACCGACCTCGCTATCTGGCTGGACGGCATGCCGATCAACATGCGGACGCACGGGCATGGGCAAGGCTATGCCGACCTGAACTTCCTGATCCCCGAACTGGTCGATCAGATGATCATCAAGAAGGGCCCCTACTATGCCGAGGAAAGCGATTTTGCCTCGGCAGGCTCGCTGCGCCTCTCCTACGCCAACCGGCTGGAGAATGCCGTGGTCCTGTCGACCGGCGGC
The DNA here is from genome assembly GCF_052439685.1 of Reyranella sp. GTDB lineage: Bacteria > Pseudomonadota > Alphaproteobacteria > Reyranellales > Reyranellaceae > Reyranella. Next base: position 64,729 of record NZ_JBQVQG010000025.1, on the reverse strand, counting down.
AGCTTCGGCTACTGGCGGGCGCTGGCCGCGGGCTCGATGGCGGCCGGCTACGGCACACTGACCGCAGCCGGCGAAATCGTGACCTACAACGGACCCTGGCAGGTCGGGGACGACCTGAAGAAGTTCAACGGCTTCCTGCGCTACGCCGAGGGCGACACCGCCAACGGCCTCGCGATCACCGCGCTTGCCTACACGAATTCCTGGCACTCGACCGACCAGATTCCGGCCCGCGCCGTGGCCGACGGCAGCCTCGGACGTTATGGCGCCGTCGACCAGACCGACGGCGGCGACGCGCAGCGCTATTCGCTGTCGATGCGCTGGAGCCGCAGCGACGAGCGCACCGCCTCGAAAGTCGAGGCCTACGGCATCTACTCGACACTGAACCTCTACAACAACTTCACTTATTTCCTCGACGACCCGGTGAACGGCGACCAGTTCCAGCAGACCGACAAGCGCATGATCCTGGGCCTCAACGCCAGCCATCTCATGCGCCATTCGTTGGCAGGCTTCGCCTCGGAGACGACAGTCGGCACGCAGATCCGCTTCGACAATATCGGCGTCGGCCTGTTCAACACCCAGCAGCGGACGCCGTTCAACACGGTACGCTACGATCAGGTGACCGAGACCAGCGTCGCGATCTACGCCAAGAACACACTGCAATGGACCGACTGGCTGCGCTCGATCCTCGGCGTCCGCGGAGACTGGTTCACCGGCTCCGTCGCCTCCGACACGGCGGCGAACTCCGGCAACGTCTCGGCCTTCCTCGCCAGCCCCAAGGCCAGCCTCATCTTCGGCCCGTTCGACAGGACCGAGTTCTTCGTGAATGCAGGCCTCGGCTATCACAGCAACGACCTGCGCGGCGCCACCATCACGGTCGATCCCAATGACAAGACCACGCCGGTCGCCTCGGTGCCGCTGCTGGTGCGCTCGCGCGGCGCCGAGGTCGGCGTGCGGACGCAGGCGATCAGGGGGCTCGATTCCGCTCTCGCCCTGTTCGTGCTCGATTTCGATTCCGAGCTCCTGTTCGTGGGCGATGCGGGCACGACCGAGGCCAGCCGCCCCAGCCGCCGCATCGGCGTCGAATGGACCAACCAGTACCGGCCGGTGCCGTGGGCGCTGCTCGATCTCGACCTCGCCTACACCCAGGCACGCTTCACCAACTCAGACCCGGCTGGCGACTTCATCCCGGGCGCACCCTCCTTCATCGCCTCGGCCGGCATCACGCTCGGCGCCGACACAGGCTGGTTCGGCGCGGTGCGCTGGCGCTATTTCGGGGTCCGCCCGCTGGTCGAGGATGGAAGCGTGACCTCCGATCCGACATCGATCATCAATGCGCGGCTGGGCTACGTGTTCGAGAGCGGGCTGAAGCTGCAGGTCGATGCCTTCAACCTGCTGAACACGCAGGCCAGCCAGATCGACTACTACTACACGTCGCGCCTGCCCAACGAAGGGCCCGACGGCGTGGCCGATCGCCACTTCCATCCGGTCGAACCGCTGGCCGTGCGCTTCACGATGGCCAAGGCTTTCTGACCAGCGTCGCCGTGGCATGCAGGATCGGCTCGACCACGGCGTGGCTGAACAGCCAAGTCTCGGCGTGGACCTGGTCGCCGTCCCGCCGGATCACCCGCGACAGCGAGATCGCGTCGGCAGCCTGCGCGGGCCGCAGCACGGTCGCGTTGAGGTGCGACACGCGCGTGTCGAAGCCCGCGGCGGCGCGCAACGACGTGTCGACCAGCGACAGCAAAGCCGCTGTCGTCCACTCGGCCCCGGCTGGCGGTGAGAAACGCAGGCGTATGTCCTGATCCTGGCATTCCTCGACGAACACGTCATGCCGGTCGGCGGCGGGCAGCGCGGCTTCGAGCCGCGCCTGAAGTTCCTCTTCGGTCATCGCCGCCACCCTATGCTATCTCCCGCCTCCATGTCCTTCCTCGATCACATCCGCCGGTGCAACAACGCCGACCTCAGCCAGTTCGAGCCATGGTTCGTAGGCGCGCACCGGGCAGGCTTCGTCCATCGCGGCTTTGCGGCGGATATCCTGCAGGCGTCCGGCCTGTTCGAGCGAAGCCGGGACGTCTGGCACCTCGATCCACGCCTCGACACACCGGAGAAGCGCACCGCGGAGGTCCATGCCTTCCTGCTGGGCCTGCGCGCGGGCGGCCATTTCAACCGCCTGTGGCGCGAGGAGCGATATGCCGTGGCGCCGGCGGAGGGCACACCCTTCCTGATGGCGATGGAACGATCGGCCGTTCCGTGGTTCGGCGTGCGCGCGGGCGGTCCGCACATGACGGGCTACGTGCGCCGCGCCGACGGGCTGCACATCTGGGTGCCACGCCGCTCCTACGAGAAGCCGACCTTTCCCGGCCAGCTCGACAATACGGTGGCCGGCGGCCAGCCGGCAGGCCTCGGCCTCCACGAGAACCTGGTCAAGGAATGCGGCGAGGAGGCCTCGATCCCGCCCGAGCTTGCGCGGCAGGCCAAGGCGGTGAGTGTCGTCGGTTACTGGAACCAGTCGGGCCAGCAGTTGAAGCCCGACGTGATGACCTGCTTCGATCTCGAGCTGCCGCCGGACTTCACGCCGCGCGCCAACGATGGCGAGGTCCATTCATTCGATCTGTGGCCGGTGCAGCGGGTGTTCGAGACGGTGCGCGATACGGTCGAGTTCAAGTACAACTGCAATCTGGTGCTGATCGACTTCTTCGTGCGCCACGGCCTGCTGTCGGCCGACGACCCCGATTTCATCCCGATCGCCGCCGGCCTGCGGAGGCTGTCCCCTCCCCGAAGGGACGACGACGTGCGCAGTGCGCTCACGCCGGTGGCGTGATCTTCGCCTCCTGGATGACCTTGCGCCACTTCGCCGTCTCGGCGGCGAGGCGCTTGCCGTAGTCGGCGGCGCTGCCCCCCACCAGGACGAAACCGAGGTCGACCAGCTTCTTCGAGGTCGCGGGATCGGCGAGCAGTTCGTTGAAGGCAGCATTCAGCTTCGCGATGACCGGGTCGGGTGTGCCGCCGGTCGCCATGACGCCGAAGAACACCGCGCCCGTCAGGTCGGCCGGCAGGCCGGCCTCGGCCACGGTCGGCACGTCGGGCAGCATCGGCACCCGCTTGGCCGCTGCAACGACCAGGCCGCGCAGCCGTCCGTCCTTCACCGCGAGGCCGCTCGGCAGCAGCGTGTCGGAGAACAGCATCACATGGCCGCCCAGCACGTCCTTCAGCGCGTCGGCGCTGCCTTTGTACCCGACATGATCGAGCTTGATGCCGGTTGCGATCTTGAGTTGCTCGCCCCAGAGATGCGGCATGCTGGCGTTGCCGGCCGAGGCATAGGGGATCGGCGAGGTCTGTGCCTTCGCCCAGGTGAGGAATTCGGCAATCGTCTTGTAGGGGGCCTTCGGATTGCAGGCGAGCAGCAGCGGCATGTCGACGTAGCTGCAGACCGGCGCCAATTCCTTGAGCGGATCGTAGGGCAGCTTCAGGCCGAACGAGGTGTTCGTCGCCACCGGCGCCGGTGCGAGCAGGAGCGTGTAGCCGTCGGGCTTGGCCTTGGCGACGATCTCGGTGCCGATGATCGTGCCGCCGCCCGGCTTGTTGTCGACTAGCACCTGCTGGCCGAGCTTGTTCGTCAGATACTCCGCCGCGATACGCGCCGACGTGTCGGTCGCGCCACCCGGAGCGTAGGGCACGACGAAGCGGATCGGCTTGTCGGGGAAGGTCTCGGCCCTTGCGATCGACGGCGCGAGGCCCGTGAGCGTAAGGGCTGCGGCAGAGCCGAGCAGATGGCGGCGCTTCATTTTATTCCTCCCGGGATGTCTTCTCATCGTTCTTGGTTGCGGAGTATCTGCGACAGAACGAAGAAGAGCCAGCCTCTCGACCAGTCGAGGTACGGCATGCGAAGCTGCATGCGTGCAAATTCGCGAGGACCGGGTGGCCAAGGACGGGCAAGGGTTGGAACTGGGCAATGCCGACGAGGGTGCGGTCGCCGCGCTCGATTTCGTCAGTCAGGAATGGCTGGGCTTCGGCAAGCGATTCGCCGACTTCATCGCTGCCGCCGACGCAGAAGAGAAATGCCCGATGCTGCCGCTGGTCGCGGCCAGCCTCTTCCTCTCGATGTACTCGCCGGAAGGTCATGCCGCCGCGACGCGCCACCTCGCGCGCGCTCAGCAGATGACGGCAGGCGCGAGCCCTCGCGAGTTCGCGTGGCTCGGCGCCATCGAATTCTGGGTCGAAGGCGACACCGATCGCAGCCTGCAACAGTTCCGCAGGATCGTGGCCGAATGGCCGCGCGACCTGCTGGCCGGCAAGCTGGCGCAACTGCTGGCCTTCAACCGCGGCGAGGCCGAGACGCTGCTCGATGTCGGCGAGAAACTGCTCGCCGCCAATCCGGACAATCGTTTCGTGTGGGGCATGTATGCGTTCGGCCTAGAGGAGTGCAATCGCCTCGACGAGGCCGAGGCCGCGGCGCGCAAGGGGCTGGCGCTCGACCGCAACGATCCTTGGGCCCATCACGCCATCGCCCATTGCCTCGAAGCACGCGGCCACATGGTGGAGGGCGTCGCCTTCCTCAATTCGATGTCCGACACCTGGAGCGACTGCAATTCGTTCATGCAGACGCACAACTGGTGGCATCTTGCGCTCTTCCTGATCGACCTCGACCGCACCGAGGAGGCGCTGGCGCTCCACGACGAGCGCGTCTGGGGCGTGTGGAAGGAATTCTGCGAGGACCAGGCCAACGCCGTCTCGCTGCTGGCGCGGCTCGAGCTGCGCGGCGTCGATGTCGGGGGGCGCTGGGCAGACCTCGCGACCTACCTGAAGCCACGCCTGCACGAGCACCTCTCCGCCTTCCACGACGTCCACTATCTCTACGGGCTGGCGCGGGCCGGCGAGCGCAGCGCCGTCATCGAGATGCTGGCGAGCCTTGAAGATCGCGCCGCGCGTGCGAAACCCTTCGAGCGCGAGCTCTGGGCCGATTGCGTGGTGCCGCTGGCGCACGGACTGGCCGCCCACGCCGCGGGCGACATGCCGGCAGCCGCGCGCCTGATGGGTCAGGCGATGCCGCACCTGCGCTGCCTCGGCGGCTCGATCGCGCAGCGCGCTTTGTTCGGCGCCATCCATCTCGATGCGCTGAGCCGCGCCGGCTGGAACGATGCGGCGCTGGCGATCCTGCAGGCGGACGAGCACGAACGGCCCGGCGTGGCCTCGACCAAGCGCGCGCTGGCCGCGCTCTATCACCGGATCGGACGCACCGAACAGGCGCTCGCCGCCGAATACCAGGCCGAACAGCTCGCCCGCCACTATCGCGAAGCGGCGAACCGGACGGGAGAAGCGGCATGACGACGGATCTCACACAGGCGAGTGCCGACGAACTCGGCAAACTATACCGCAAGGGCAAGGCCTCCCCGGTCGAGACGATGAAGGCCGTGCTGGCGCGCGCCGAGCGCCTCGCGCCGACGATCAACGCGCTCTGCCATGTCGATACGAAGTCTGCTCTGGCCGCGGCACGCGCCTCGGAGAAGCGCTGGAAGAAAGGCGAGCCGCTCTCGCCGCTCGACGGTGTGCCGGTCTCGGTCAAGGAATTGGTGAGGGTGAAGGGCTGGCCCGCCTCGATGGGCAGCAAGCTCACCGACAAGGCGCCGGCCGATGCCGATGCGCCGGCGGTGGCGCGGCTGCGCGAGGCCGGCGCCCTCGTCTTCGCGCAGAGCACCAGCTCGGAATACGGCCACAAGGGCGTGACCGATTCGCCGCTGCACGGAATCACGCGCAATCCCTGGAACACGGCCATGACGCCGGGTGGATCCTCGGGTGGCGCCGGTGCCGCGGTCGCGGCCGGTCTGGGGCCGATCGCCATCGGCACCGACGGCGGCGGCTCGGTGCGTATCCCCGCGAGCTTCAGCGGGCTGATCGGCCTCAAGGCCACGTTCGGCCGCGTCCCGGCCTGGCCGCCGTCGATGACCGGAGACCTGTCGAATACCGGCCCGATGGCGCGGACCGCGCTCGACGCCGCGCTGATGATGAACGCCATCGCCCGGCCCGATCCGCGCGACGGCTACGCCCTGCCCCCGGACGACACCGACTACACCAGGAAGCTCACCAGGCTGCCGAAGAAACTGAAGATCGGCTTCGCGCTGCGTTTCGGCGACCATCCGCTCGACATCGAGGTCGCCGCGATGGTGACCAGGGCCGCCCGCGACTTCGAGGCGCTGGGCTGCACGGTCGAGGAGGTCGAGCCGCCCTTCTCCGTCGCCGAGGCAAGCCGCGCCTTCGTGATCAACTGGCTGTCGGCGCTGCAGCGCCTGCTGCAGGTCTTCCCCGAGGCGCGCCACGGCGAGTTCGATCCCAACCTGCTGGCCGGCGCGAAGGCGGGCCTGCGCTACAGCCTGCAGGACGTGGTGAACGCGCAGGTGACGCGGCGCGACCTCACCCTCGCCTGGAACCTGTTCTTCACGCAGTACGACCTGCTGCTCACGCCCACCGTCGCGGTGCAGCCTTTCGAGGCCGGCACCAACCTGCCGCCCGGCCCCGACGGCAAGCCGAACTTCATGTGGTCGCCCTACACGCCGCAGTTCAACCTGACGCGCCATCCCGCGGCGACGGTGCCGTGCGGCGTGTCGCGGCAGGGGCTGCCGGTCGGCCTGCAGATTGCTTCGGCACACTACAAGGACGCGCTGGTGCTGCGCGCCGCCGCCGCCTTTGCCGAAGCCCATCCGTTGAAATTTCCCGTCCTTCCGGAGAACTGAGAATGACTGCCGACCTTGCCATGATGCCGGCCCACGAGCTGGTGAAACTGTACAAGACCCGCAAGGCCTCGCCGGTCGAGGCGACCAAGGCGGCGCTGGCGCGCATCGATGCGTTCAACGGCCAGCTCAACGCTTTCCAGCACCTCGATCCCGACACCGCGATGCGCCAGGCGCGCGCCTCGGAAAAGCGTTGGAAGAAGGGCGGCAAGCGGCTGTCCGACATCGACGGCGTGCCGATCACCATCAAGGACATGGTCCTGACCAAGGGCATGCCGACGCGCATGGGCAGCCTGGCCACCGATCCCGACGGTCCCTTCAACGTCGATGCGCCGGTGGCGCAGCGCCTGCGCGAGGCCGGCACGGTGCTGCTCGGCAAAACGACATCGCCGGAATATGGCTGGAAGGGCGTCACCGATTCCAAGCTTTACGGCGCCACGCACAATCCCTGGAAGATCGGCCGCACGCCCGGTGGTTCGTCGGGCGGCGGCACGGCGGCCGAGGCCGTCGGCATGGGCAACCTCGCCATCGGCACCGACGGCGCGGGCTCGGTCCGCATCCCCTGCTCCTTCTCCGGCATCTTCGGCCTGAAGCCAACGCAGGCGCGCGTGCCGCTGTGGCCGGTCTCGGCGCAGGGCACGCTCTCGCACATCGGCCCGATGACTCGCACGGTGCGCGATGCGGCAATGATGATGAACGTCATCGCCCGCCCCGATCCGCGCGATCCCTACGGCCGGCCCGACGATGCCGAAGATTATCTCAAGGGCTTCGACAAGGGCGTGAAGGGCCTGCGCATCGCCTATTCCCCCACCCTCGGTTTCGTCGAACGCGACAAGATCGACCGCGACGTGGCGGTGGCGGTCGAGCAGGCGGTCAAGGTGTTCAAGACCCTGGGCGCCAGGATCGTCGAGGATTCGCCCGACTTCATGGGCATGGATCCGCGCAAGGTGCTGAACGCCCACTGGCAATCGAACGTCGCCCTGCTGCTCAACAATTTCAGCCCCGAGAAGCGCGAGCTGATGGATCCGGGCCTGGTGAAGGCCGCCGAATACGGCGCCAATCTCGGTCAGGAAGCGGTCGTCTCCGCCATCCACCAGCGCCAGACGATCTCGGCGATCATGAACCAGTTCATGGCCAAGTACGACCTGCTGCTGACCCCGACCATGCCGATGACCGCCTTCGCGGTGAACGAGAATGCGGCGTGGGGCGGCGACGGCGTCGACATCGGCTGGACTCCGTTCACGCTCACCTTCAACCTGACGCGCCAGCCGGCCGCCACCATCCCCTGCGGCCTCGACCGCGAGGGTATGCCGATCGGCTTGCAGATCGTCAGCGGCCACGCCAAGGACGCGCTGGTCCTGCGCGCCGCCGCCGCCTACGAGCGCGTCCGCCCGATCCCCGCCCCGCCTATGGCGCATCAGATCTGACGGAGCTGAATCGCACCCAGCCTGGCTTCGTCTCGGCAGCGTCTCGATCTACAGCTTCGCCGGCATCTTGCGCGCGAAGAACGCTGCGGTCGCCGCCATCGCCATGCTCGCCAGCCACAGCCAGTAGCCTTCGCGCAGGCCGGTGACGGGATTGGCCATGCCGGCCTCGTTGGTGATCACGCTGGTCTCGAACATGAACGAGGTCGCGAGGCTGAGCGCGGCGAGTGACAGGACCATTGCCGGGAGGCGGCGGGCAAAAAGCGCGGCGATCCACGAGGCGAGAAGCAGCGGGTTGGCGAACCAGCTCGTGTGCCCCAGCGCACCGAACAGCAGGACGCTCCAACCCTGCCAGTCCGAGCAGATGCCGGAGACGCAGAACGCGTCCTGCGTAAGGCTCGCGGCGAACAGGATGACGCTGAACGCCAGCGCGACGCGTGTCGTGCGGCTGGTCGTCACCTCAGGCTGTGACACCCAGCGCGCTGCGGATCGAGCGATGGAAGTGGACGAGCGAGGGTTCGTTGCGGCCGTAGATCACCTCTTCCGTCGCGCCCGACTCGAAGCCGATCTGCATGCGCTCGCCCAGCGGGAAATCCTCGTCGAGCACGGTGCGGATGGCGATGTCGCGGTTCTTGGCCCAGTGCTTCTCCGGGCGGTCGCTGTCGGCGGGACGGTAGAGCGAGAACTCCACGACGCAGCGTCCGGGGTCGTCGCGATCGGGGAAGGCGCGCCAGATCTCGATATGGTCGACCTGCCAGATGACGATGCTGTTGGGGAAGAGCTGGTAGATCGCGATGACGTGCGGGCTCAGGTTGCGTTCGTCGTCGGGCTGCTCGCGCAGCGCCTCGATCGAGGTGCGCGGCACGCACATGCGGCCGTGGCGGTCCGCGCCGTCGAAGGTCCCGCAGTTGCCAATGAAGTACGGGGCGATGGTTTTCCGGTGCAGATGCGGGATGTGATAGCCCTCGAGGAACGTATCGATGGCGAACTTCCAGTTGAGGCGCGGCGTGATGCGGTCGACCGAATAGAGCGGATAGGTCTCGGGTTGCAGCGCGGCGAAGTCCGGCGCGAAGGAACCCAGGACGGCATCGACGTCGATCTCGGCACGCTCGCCCTCGCGCACCGGTGCTGCGCGCACGAAGATCATGCCGTGCTTCTCGCCAGCCGGCAGCCGCACCAGACCATGCGACCCGAGGTCGAGGCCGGCGAAGCCGGCCTTGTCCGTGACGCCCAGCAGCTTGCCATGCGTGTCGTAGGTCCAGGCGTGATAGGGGCAGACGAAGGCGCGGGCGTTGCCGCAGCCCTCGGCAACCGGTGCGCCGCGATGACGGCAGATGTTGGCGAAGGCGCGCACCTCGCCGTCTGGCCCGCGCACCAGCAGCACCGGCATGCCGGCCACGTCTTCGGTGATGTAGTCGCCGGGCTTGGAGAGCCGGGACGACAGACCCATGAACAGGGGCTGGCTGCGGAACAGCGCATCGCGTTCACGGCTGGCGCGCTCGTGGCAGGAATAGGCGTCGACACGGTTGCGGAACAGCGCGTCGGCGAGATCGGTGGTGCGGCCGTCGATATGGCCGAGCAGCCGCCTCCCGACGGCCAGTTGTTCTTTCCGGTCCATGGCCGAAGTGTCAGCCCTTCACTTGGGTCGCGCAACTCCAACCGTCGATCATTTCGAACACTTCGGCCGGCGTCCGCCCACTCTCGCGCAGGGCCCTGATGGTGAGGTCGCGGTCGCGCTTGGCGAAGCGGCGGCCCGTGGCATCGGTCAGCAATGGGTGATGCGCATATTGCGGCGCAGCATAGCCCAGCAGCTTCTGCAGCAGGGCGTGGACATGCGTCGACGGCAGCAGATCTATCCCGCGCGTCACCAGGGTGACGCCCTGCAGATGATCGTCGACCGTGACCGAGAGATGGTAGCTGGTCGGCGTGTCCTTGCGCGCGATCACGAAGTCGCCCATCAGTAGCGGCTGGCCTTCGATGCGCCCCAGCGTCTCGTCGAAGAAGGAATAAGGCCCCGCCTGCTCCGCCGCGCGGGCGCAATCGAAGCGCATGCAGTGTTCCACGCCCGCGGCGATGCGGCGGTGACGCTCCTCGTTCGACAAATGGCGGCAGATGCCGGGATAGAGCGGTCCGTCGGGCCCCATCGTCGTCGGGTGCGGCGCGCTCGTGGAGGCCGCGATATCGGCGCGGGTACAAAAGCACGGATAGACCAGCCCGCGCGCGTCGAGCTGGTCCATCACGCGACCATAGTCCGCGAAATGACCCGACTGGCGCCGTACCTCGCCGTCCCAGGCGAGGCCCAGCCACTGCAGGTCCGCCAGCATCGCCGTCTCGTATTCGCGGCGGCAGCGCCGGATGTCGATATCCTCGATCCGCACCAGGAACGTGCCGCCCACGTCGCGCGCGCGCCGCCAGGCGATGCGAGCCGAATAGGCACTGCCGAGATGGAGTTCGCCCGTCGGACTGGGGGCAAAACGCGTGACGGTCGTCATGCCGGGCCATCGAGGAAGTCGAGCAACGCGCCGGGCATGTGCGCGGTCGGATGCGGCGGTGGGTCGGCGGCCCGTAGGTCGACATAGAGAGCGATCGAGGCATGCCATGCCGCAGCGAGAGAGGAACGATCGCACGTCGCCACCGTGGGCAGGAGACGCTCGACCGCACCGGCGCTCGTCTCGATACGGCGCAGGCCGCGCGGTCGCTCGCCCGCCTGGCGTCGCAGCATCGGTCCCAGCACGGCCTCACGGAAGAAATCGAGCGCGGCCAGCGCTTCGAAATACTCTCCGCGCCGGATCTTGGTCGCGCTGTAGTGCATCCAGACCCAGGCGCGATCCTCGAACCATTGGCCATCACGATGCACCGGCTTGATCTCCAGTGCATCGAGCCGCCGCTGCATCGCCTGCGGCTCGCGCGCCCACAGGAGCAGCGGCCGCTCGACGAATCCCGCCAGGTCGTCGGCCGCAACGAACTTGAAATCGACATGCAGCAAAGGCGGTCCGTAGAGGCAGATCAGCAGCCGCGGTTCACCGACATGCTCGCCGCTGAAACACGCCAGCAGGTCGCCAAGCCCTGCCGCAAAGGTGCGGCGGCCGGCCATCGCCCCGGCGAAAGCGTCCGGTCGCACCAGCAACACCAGATCGAGGTCGGACTCGTCATCGAAGCCGCCCGTGACCATCGAGCCGGTGCCCAGCAGTGCCTCGAAACGCAGGTCGGCCGCCACCGAAGCCATGACACGCGAGAGCGTGGCGGCATGCAAGGCAGGCAGTCGAGGAATCACTTCGGTCTCCACATGCCGAACTTACAGTTCCGCCTCGCTGCGTGCTATGGCGGGAGCAACATGGCCAAAACGGCACCCAAGACCACGCCCCAAATCGTCCTCGACAAGAAGACCCTCAAGACGGCGCTGGCCGAGCTGGCGGCCGCCGATCCTGATATTGCGCGGGCTCTCGACGAGGCGGGCCACCCCGAGCTGCGCGACATGCCGACGGGCTTTGGCGGGCTGATGCGCTCGATCGTCGGCCAGCAGGTCTCGGTCCATGCCGCCCGCAGCATCTGGCTGCGCCTCGAAGCGGCCGTGCCGTCGATGGAGCCGGCGGATTTCCTGGCGATGAGCGACGAGCAACTGCGCGCCGTCGGCCTCTCGGGCGCCAAGATGAAATACGGCCGCAGCCTGGCCACCGACATCGTCGAGGGCCGGATCTCGTTCGATTCCCTGCACGAACTCGACGACGCGGCGGCCATCGCGATGCTCACCCAGGCCAAGGGCATCGGCCCGTGGACGGCGGAAATCTACCTGATGTTCGCGCACGGCCGCCCCGACATCATGCCGGGGCTCGATCTCGGCCTGGTGGTGGCTGCCCAGCACCTCAAGAAATTGCGCACCCGCCCCGACGCAAAGCGGCTTCTCAAAATCGCCGAGGCCTGGCGGCCCTGGCGCAGCGCCGCGGCCCTCGTGCTCTGGCATTATCGCCGCAACATGCCGGACTGGGGCGCCCCCCGCTCTTCAGCCAAGACGGAGAAAAAGGCGACATGACAAAGAAGCTCGACGGCCCGAGCCACGGTCCCCATGGCGGCGGCAAGCCCGGCCATCTCGTGATCCTGCTGCACGGCTATGGCGCCGACGGCAACGACCTGATCGGCCTCGCGCCGGTGCTGGCACCGCTGATGCCCGATGCGGTGTTCCACGCGCCCAACGCGCCCTATCCGTGCGAGGGCAATCCGATGGGCTTCCAGTGGTTCGGCATCTCGCGCCTCGATCCCGAGGTCGCGGCGGCCGGCGTGCGCTCGGCCGCCCCCTTCGTCGAGCAGTTCCTCGACGACACGATGGCGAAGTACGGGCTCGACGAATCGAAGACCGTCCTGATCGGCTTCAGCCAGGGCACCATGATGGCGCTGCATGTCGGCCTGCGCCGCGCCACGCCGCTCGCCGGCATCGTCGGCTTCTCCGGCATGCTGGCCGCGCCCGAGGCACTGGCGACGGAGATCAAATCGAAGCCGCCGGTCCTGCTGATCCATGGCGACAGCGACGAGATGCTGCCGGCGGTGCTGACGCAGCGCGCCGCGCACACGCTGCAGGAGAATGGCGTGGAGGTCGGGGTTCACATCGCCAAGGGCGTCGGCCACGGGATCGACCAGACAGGCCTGTCCCATTGCGCGCGTTTCGTCCTCGACTCCTTCAAGCTGCCGGTGCCGAAGCAATGAGTGCGCCGATGACCCAGGGCACCTGCCGGCCGGGCTTCCAGCGGGTCGCCGAAGCCTTCGAACGGAACCTCAAGGACAAGGGCGAGATCGGTGCGTCGGTCTGCCTGACGGTGGGCGGCGAGACGGTCGTCGACCTGTGGGGCGGCGTCGCCGATGCGAAGAGCCAGGCGCCGTGGACCCGCGATACGGTGAGCATCGTCTTCTCGTGCACCAAGGGCGCGACGGCGCTCTGCGCGCATGTGCTGGCGAGCCGCGGCGCGCTCGACCTCGACGCGCCGGTCGCCGAGCTGTGGCCGGAGTTCGCGCAACACGGCAAGGAACACGTGACGACGCGCATGATGCTCGACCATTCCTCGGCCGTGCCCGCCGTGCGCACCAGGATGAAGGACGACGGGCCTTACGACTGGGCCTATATGACGGAGCGGCTGGCGGCCGAGGTTCCGTTCTGGGAGCCCGGGACGCGCAACGGCTATCATGGCTTCACCTTCGGCTGGACCGTGGGCGAGATGGTGCGGCGTGCCTCGGGCAAGTCGCTGGGCACCTTCTTTCGCGAGGAGATTGCGGGGCCGCTGGGCCTCGATTTCTGGATCGGCCTGCCCGAAGAGATCGAGCCGCGGGTCGCCCCCATCGTGGCCCATGTCTACAAGGCCGCTGACGCGGTGACGCCCTTCATGCGCGACCTCGCCACCAACAAGGAATCGGTGGCCGCCCTCTTCTATTTCAACAACGGCGCCTGGCGCTCGGGCGGCGCCAACACGCGCGCGGGCCACGCGGCCGAGATCGGTGCGGCCAACGGCATCACCAACGCGCGCGGCCTGGCCGGCATGTATGCACCGCTGGCGAACGGTGGCGGCGACCTGGTCGACGCCACGACGCTCGCCCGCATGGGCGAGGTCTCGATGGCGACGCACGACGATGCCACCCTGCGCATCCCGACACGCTTCGCGCTGGGCTTCATGAAGTCGATGGACAATCGCAGGCGCAGCCTCGCGGCGAAGCTGTGGGGCGAGGATTGCGACAGCGTCATCATGAGCAGCGCCGCCTTCGGCCATGTCGGCGCCGGCGGCTCGCTGGGCTTCGCCGACCCGGTCGCGGGCCTGTCGTTCGGCTACACGATGAACCGTATGGGCCCCGGCCTGCTGATGAATGAGCGCGGCCAGGCCCTGGTCGACGCGGCGTATCTGTCGCTCGGGTACAAAAACAAGGACGGCGGCGTGTGGGTGAAGTGACGTCTCTCCCGGTAACGGGAGCCGAATAGCAGAATGATCCCCGTCTTCCGTCCGCTGAAGGACCCCGCGGTCGCCACGATCTGGTCGGGTCTCGCTGCCTCGACCATCGGCGAGGACCTGTTTCGCGTGGCCGTCGTGTGGATCGCGGCCGAGCAGATCGGCAATGCCGCGGGCTATGTGAACGCCACGCAGTACGGCGCCATGCTGGTGGTCGGCCTGCTCGGCGCCTCTGCTTTCGACCGCTGGCGGCCCGATCGCGCCATGATCGGCGCCAAATATGCGAGTGCGGTGCTCGCCCTGCTGCCGGTGATCGGCTTCTACATCTGGGGCATCTCGATCCCCCTCCTCATCCTGTCCGTCATGGGTCTGGCGGCGATGCGCATGGTGTTCACGCCGGCGCTACAGTCGGCGGTGCCGGTGCTGGTCACCGACCGCGACGCGATGCAGGCGATCAACGGCCTGTTCGATGCGACCTGGCGGCTGGCCCGCCTGATCGGGCCGATGATGGCGGCGATCCTCAACACGCTGCTGCCGGTGATCCACTTCCTGTCGATCACGGCCGTCGGCTTCCTGCTGTCGGCGCTGGCGGTCTGGGCGGTGCGCGACCGGCTGTATGACGCGGCCTACAAGCCGCGCCCCGGCCGCGGCGGCTGGCGCGGTGCCTGGGACGCCCTGCTCGACGGCGCGCGGCTGATGCTGCGCCAGCGTACGATGGGCGCGCTGCTGATGGTCAATGCCTTCGCCAACGGCCCCTGGAGCGTGGCGCTGCAGCTCTGCATCGCGCTGATGGTGGTCGAGCACGACCCGCACCTGTTCGGTCTGCACGGACTGGCCTCGCTCGGCATGATCGTCGGCGCCTGCGGTGTGGGCGACGTGGTCGGCAATCTGGTGGCGGGCAGCGTCCGCTTCCGCCGTCCGCTCTCGACCATGTTCCTGGGCTACGTCGCCATGGGCAGCGGCTTCGCCCTGATCGCGCTGGCCGCCTGGGGCATCGAGAACCCTTACAAGCTGCCGGCGATGATGCTGGCGGGCCTGGTCGCGGGCTTCGGCGGACCTTTCTTCTTCATTCCGATGATCACCCGCATGCAGACCGTGTTCCGCGGTGCCGAGATCGCCCGCGTCTTCCGGCTCCGGCTCGCCGTCATGGCGGGCTCGATGCTGCTGTTCAATGTGGCGGCCACGCCGCTGTTCGACCTGATCGGCCCGACCCACACCGAGTTCTACCTCGGTCTTCTCCTGTTGGCCCTCGGCATCGCCGGCTGGTTCCACTGCCGCCGCATCGAGGACCGCGAGTCCGCGGGCGCCGCGACGTCAGTCGAGCAACGGCACGTGCCGTGAGCAGTCGCGTGGCAGGGCGCCGGTGAGGCGCGGGTCGGGGAAGACCTCGACCTGGAAGGCGAAAGGCACGAAGCCGGAGCGCCGGTAGAAATCCAGCGCCGCGGGATGGTCGAGCGTGCAGGTATGCACCCAGAACCTCTTGATCGGCCGCGCCCACGCCCGCGCGATCGCCTCGTTCATCAGCGCGCGGCCGACGCCCGTTCCCACCAGGCCCGGCGCCACCCCGAAGAACGACAGCTCGCATTCCCCCGCCTGACTGAAGTCCAGTTCGAGGATTCCCGCATCGCGCCCGTCCTGCCGCAACGCGAAGAACTCCACCTGCGGATTGTCGAGGATCGCCTGCAGCGCCTCGTCCGCCATCACCAGCCGCGAGAACCACAGCCACTCCGTCCCCACCGCCCGATAGAGGTTGCGATAGGCACCGATCGACCGCTCCAGCGGCTCAAGCGTGACGCCTGCCGGAAAGGGCTGCGCCGACCGCGCCGGCGGACGGCTCAACATTTCGAGGCTCGTCACGACGGCGGCGACATGCCCCGGCGGAACGGCGGAATAGCCGGGCGGCAGGACGGGATTGGTGGCGTTCATGCTGTGTGAATAGCTGATCCTTGTCAGGTCGGCCAAGCACTCTCCCGAGGGCCTAATTCTAACGCGGCGTCCGAAACACCTCGACGACGAGATACGGCGTGAGTCGGTCGATTGTGGCGCGTCCTTCGCGCTGTGCCTCGACCCAGGCGCTCGTCTCCGCGATGAGTTGGCGGTGCACGGCCTCCGGCAGGTACCAGAACTCGGCATAGAGCCTGTCCCGAAGGCGGCCGAGCGCTTCGCCGTAACTGATGCCCGTCGTCCAATGGAGATTCGATGCGTCGAACGGGATCGCCTCACAACCCTCGCCTTTCATATGCGTGCGGAGTTCTGCCTCTCCATGCGGGTTGAGCCCCAGGTAACGACCCGCGTATCCCAGTTCGTCGGCGCGTCGGGCGAAGTAACGCCGCACAGCGTTGCCGAACGCCCCGCGCTCGTTGATCTGGATGATACAGGCGCCCGGCCGCGCCACTCGGATGAGCTCGCGACACGCTCCCTTCCAATCTTCGACGTGCTGGAACAGCTTCGACACGACAATGGCGTCGATGCTGTGAGTGTCGAGGGCAATGTCGCGAACGTCACCCACGGAATAGTCGGCACGCCATCCCGATTGAACCTTGGCCTGCGCGATCGCTATCATCTCGGCGGCAATGTCGATTCCATGAACCTCGTATCCTTGCGCGGCGAGCGGAAGCGACAACTGCCCGGTCCCGCAGCCGGCATCCAAGACCACGCCCCTCGCAGGCAACACCCCATGCTCGACCAGCCGGACGTAACCGGCGAGCAGGTATTCCTGCGGCAGGTCGCGGGTCGAGTCGTAGCGCGCCGCGATGCCCGAAAAGTCCGATGCCGGACCCAATGCCGCTTTCCGATGGCTGATCTCAATCATGATTGCTCCTTCGAGGGAGCCGTTCACCGAGACGCTTCTGTTAAAAAAGCCAAAACAAAAGCCGCCTTGGAGGGGCGGCTAGGGTTTCAGCGACAAGTCACGCCATCCCTAAGCCGCAGGTTTGCTCCAGGGACGATAAAATCGAACGGTGGTGGCGCCGGACAACGCCTTCTTCGTGACCATAGAGTTTGCTAGCAGCCTCGTTCCGCCGCTTCAAACAATCATTGGAAAGCCCACTTGCGGGGAACACCGTGTATCGATAACCTCCCATAGATACACGGTGTTACCCAGAAGGAGACTTCCCGTGGCCAAGGCATTTCCGACCGACAATCCGTTCCTTCGTGGCTACTACGCGCCCGTCAACACCGAGGCCGATGCCGGGCATCTCCAGATCAGCGGCGAGATGCCGAAGGAACTGCTGGGCACGCTCTACCGCAACGGACCGAACCCGCAGTTCGCGCCACGCGGGCCCTATCACTGGTTCGGCGGTGACGGCATGATCCACGCCTTCCACATCGAGAACGGCAACGTCTCCTACAAGAACCGCTGGGTGCGCACGCCCAAGTGGAAGATCGAGAACGAGGAGGGCGAGGGTCTGTCCGGCACATTCGGCAATCCGCGCTACACCGATCCGCGCGTCTTCGCGCTGAACTCGACCATCGCCAACACCAACATCGTCTGGCACGGCGGCAAGCTGCTGGCGCTCGAGGAGGCGCATGCGCCCTTCTCGCTCGACCCGAAGAGCCTGATGCCGGTCGGCCCCAAGAACGGCGGCTACGAGACGTTCGGCGACAAGCTCTGCGGTCCCTTCACGGCGCATCCCAAGTTCGATCCGGAAACCGGGGAGATGATCTTCTTCGGCTATTCGGCGACAGGGCGCTTCACCAAGGAAATCAGCCTCCAGACCGTGACCGAGGACGGCACCGTCACACGCGCCGAGATCCTCGAGGGGCCCTTCCCGTCGATGATCCACGACTTCGCGGTGACGAAGAACTGGATCGTCGTGCCGGTCTTTCCGCTCACCTCGTCGATGGAGCGCGCGATGGGCGGCCTGCCGCCGTTCGCCTGGGAGCCCGACAAGGGCACGCACATCGCCTTCATTCCGCGCAAGGGCACGGTGGCCGACGTGAAATGGGTGACGGCGCCGCCCTCCTACGTCTTCCACCCGATGAACCATTTCGAGACCGCGGACGGCAAGGTCGTGATCGACGTCATGAAATACGACGTGGCGCCGCTCTTCCCGCTGCCCGACGGCTCGCCCTCGACCCAGGAGCCGCCGGCCGCGCGCCTGTTCCGCTGGACCTTCGACCTCGGCGGCCCGGGCAACACCTTCCGCGAGGAACAGCTCGACGATCGCGCCGGCGAGTTCCCGCGCTTCGACGAGCGTTTCTGCATGAGCGACTACCGCCATGGCTGGATCGTCTCGGGCAACATCGCCCATGCCGGCGTCCGGCGCGGCGAAGGCATCACCCACTACGATCTGAAGACAGGCACCAACGCCACCTGGACGGCGGGCGAGGACGACCGGTTCGGCGAGCCGGTGTTCGTGCCCCGCCACGACAAGGCCCCGGAAGGCGACGGCTGGGTGCTGTCGGTGATCTATCGCTCGGCCGAGGGCCGTAGCGACCTCGCGGTGTTCGAGGCGACCGATATCGCCTGCGGCCCCGTCGCGCTGGCCCATCTCAGCAGCCGGGTTCCGGCGGGCTTCCACGGCAACTGGCGGCCCGGTACGCTGGGAGGATGATCACCGTCCATCACCTGAACAATTCCCGCTCCCAGCGCATCCTCTGGATGCTCGAGGAGCTCGACCTGCCCTACGAGGTGAAGCGCTACCAGCGCAAACCTTCGATGCAGGCGCCCGACGAGCTGCGCAACGTGCATCCGCTGGGAAAGTCGCCGGTGATCACCGACGGCGACAAGGTGTTGGCCGAGTCGGGCGCCATCCTCGAATACCTGTCGGAGACCTATGGCGGGGGCCGCTTCACCCCGGCCCCCGGGACGCCGGAGCGGCTGAACTACACCTATTTCATGCACTACGCGGAGGGCTCGCTGATGCCGCTCCTGTTCATGAAGCTGGTGTTCAATCGCATCCCCTCGCGCGTGCCCTTCTTCATGCGGCCGGTGGCGCGGGCGATCTCGAACGGCGCGGACAAGACGCTGCTGATGCCGCAGATCGGCAACCACTTCATGTTCCTCGAAGGCGAGCTGATGCGCCGCGAATGGTTCGCCGGTCCGGACTTCAGCGCAGCCGACATCCAGATGAGCTTCCCGCTGGAGGCCGCCGCGACACGCTCTCCGGTGATCAACAAGATGCCCAAGCTCAAGGCCTTCCTCGACCGCATCCATGCCCGTCCGGCCTACAAGCGAGCGCTGGAAAAGGGCGGCGCCTACGAGCTGGCGAAGTAGCGAAAACGACCGGGGCCGTGCTAGGCCTCAAGGCAAGACAACGAACAGACAAGTCCAAGGAGCGAAACGATGGCCCTTCCCGCCCTGCTGCGCGACAACCTCTCGATCCCGGTGGTCGGCGCGCCGCTGTTCATCGTGTCCAACCCCGACCTCGTCATCGAGCAGTGCAAGGCGGGCGTCGTCGGCTCCTTCCCGGCCCTGAACGCGCGACCGAAGGAGATGCTCGAGGAGTGGCTGAAGCGCATCACCGGCGAACTGGCCGACTATAAGGCCAAGCACCCCGAGAAGAAGGTGGCGCCCTTCGCGGTCAACCAGATCGTGCACTCGTCGAACGACCGCCTGCAGCACGACATCGACATGTGCGAGAAGTACAAGGTGCCGATCCAGATCACGTCACTGCGCGCGCCCGACGAGGTCGTGGTCTCGGCGCATCGCTACGGCTGCCTGGTGTTCCACGACGTGACCAACGTGACCCATGCCAAGCGCGCGCTGAAGGCGGGCGTCGACGGGCTCATCCTGGTCTGCGCCGGCGCCGGCGGCCATGCCGGCCGCCTCTCGCCCTTCGCGCTCGTGCCGGAAGTGCGCCAGTTCTACGACGGCACGATCCTGCTCTCGGGCTCGATCTCCAACGGCGCCTCGGTGCTGGCCGCCCAGGCTCTGGGCGCCGACCTCGCCTATCTCGGCACGCGCTTCACGGCCAGCAAGGAAGGCAACGCCACCGACGCCAACAAGCAGTGCATCATCGAGTCGACCGGCGAGGAGATCGTCTACACCAACCTCTTCACCGGCGTGCACGGCAACTACATGAAGCGCTCGATCGCGGCCGCCGGCCTCGATCCCGACGCGCTGCCGGAAGCCGACAAGAGCAAGATGAACTTCGGGTCGGGCGGCAACACCAAGGCCAAGGCGTGGCGCGACATCTGGGGCGCCGGCCAGGGCGTCGGCCAGATCCATGACGCCCCGCCCGCCGCCGAGATCGTGGCCCGCCTCAAGGCCGAGTACGACGCCGCGCGCGCCGCCCTGTTCGCTGGCGAGACGGTCCCGACGCAGCTCAAGCAGGCCGCCGAGTAGAACGGCCGGCAGCCCCGCGGATGAGTGTCTCCCTGCTCCGGCTCGCCCTCTTGGCGCTGCTCGTCGCCCCCGGTACCGCCTCGGCGCAGGCCGGCGTCGATGCGCGCTTCAACGACCTGCAGCGCTCGATCTCCGCTCTCTCGAGCCAGATCGAGCAGCTCAAGGTCCAGGAGCGTCAACTCGAGCAGCAGCTCACGAGGATGCAGACCAGCTTCGAACAACGCATCGAGCGGCTGGAGAAAGCGCCGGCCCCCAAACCCACGCCGAAGACGGGCCGCTCCAAGCACTAACCGCCGTCGAGGGCGGGATCCCGGTGGATAAACGAAACAAACGAAGCGGGAGTCGCAGCCTCGGAATCCCGCGCTGACGTAACAATGTTGCTCGCCGGCGTCTCCGAGAAACGTTGTCTGACGGTCGATTGACGCGGAACGCCTCACTTCATGTCGAGAACGTCGCGGATGCGGGCGGCGAGCTGCTCGAAGGTGAAGGGCTTGGTGATGAGCTGAACCCCGGCATCGAGGCGGCCCTGGTGGACGATGGCGTTGCGCGAATAGCCGGTCGTGAACAGGATCTTGAGGCCCGGCCGCAGTTCTGAGGCGATGTCGGCCAGCACCCGGCCGCTTCTGCCGGGCAGCACCACGTCGGTGAACAGCAGGTCGATCCGGGTGGGCCCGCGCAAAATCGCCAGCGCCGAGTCCGATTCCGACGCTTCGAGGACGCGATAGCCGAGTTCCTTCAGCACCATCGAGCTGTAGGTGCGCACATCCTCATTGTCCTCGACGACCAGAACGACCTCACCGTCGCTGCTCGTCGGCACGGCCAGCGTATTGCCCGCGTCGGCTTGCGCCGTCGTCCCGAGGAACCTCGGGAAGTACATCTTGACCGTCGTGCCCTGGCCTTCCTCGCTGTAGATCGTGACGTGTCCGCCCGACTGCTTCACGAAGCCGTACACCATGCTGAGGCCCAAGCCAGTGCCGCGGCCGACTTCCTTGGTGGTGAAGAACGGCTCGAAGACGCGCATCGCCGTTTCCGGCGACATGCCGTGGCCTGAATCGCTGACGCAGATCGCGACGTACTGGCCCGGCTTCACCTCCGAATCGACAGCGGCATAGGATTCGTCGAGCGCGGTGTTCGTGGTCTCGATCGTGAGCTTGCCGCCTCCGGGCATGGCGTCGCGCGCGTTCACCGCGAGATTGAGCAGCGCGCTTTCGAGCTGGTTCTGATCGACCTCGATCGGCCACAGGCGCGGCGCCAGCACGCCCTCGAGCTCGATCTGCTCGCCCAGCGTACGGTGCAGCAGCTCGGTCATGTCCCGCACCAGCACGTTGAGATCGACCGGCTTCGGCGCCAGGGGCTGCCGGCGTGAGAAGGCCAGCAGCCGCGCCGTCAGGCTGGCCGCGCGCTGCGCGCCCTGCAGCGCAATATCGACCGCACGCTGCACCCGCGCCGTGTCGCCAGGCTTGGCGCGCCGCACGGTTTCGAGACCGCCAATGATGACGGTCAGCAGATTGTTGAAGTCGTGCGCGACGCCACCGGTAAGCTGGCCGACGGCTTCCATTTTCTGCGCCTGGCGTAGCGCCGCCTCGGCCTTGCTGCGTTCCTCGACCTCGCTGGCGACACGCTGTTCCAGCGTCTCGTTCAGTGTCTTGAGCAGGGCCTCGGTCTTGCGCCGCTGCTCCAGCTCGCGCGCGTTCTCCTGGAACAGCCGCGCATTGTCCATGGCGACGGCCGCCTGGCTGGCGAGGCCGACTACGCGGTCCTTCGCCAGTTCCCCGAATACACCGGCATTGGAATGGCCGAGAAGCAGCCCGCCCAGCACCTCCCCGGTGCGCAACCGGACCGGCACCGCGAGGTAGCTGCGCACCGGGAGATGTCCCAGCGGCATCCCTTGATGGGGCGCCGAGCGGCCATAGCGCGGGTCCTGGGTGATGTCGTCCGAGAGCACCACCGCGGTGCCGCTGAAGGTCGGCTCGAAGACGGCCGTGTTGCGCGGCATCGGGAACTTTGCGAAGGCCTCGCGCGGCACGCCGGACAGCGAGTACAGCGTGTATCCCTCACCCGCATCGTCGACGACGTTGTAGAAGAACGCGCCGAACTCGGCGCCGGTCACGGCCACGCAGGCATCGGTGATCGTCTGCACCAGCCGCTCGTGATCGAGGTCGCCCGAGACGGCGGCCGAGGCCCGGCTGATCACTTCCAGGGCGGCACGACTCTCGCGGATCTCGTTCTCCGCCGCCTTGGCCTCGGTGATGTCGATGACGACGCCGACCATGCGCCTGGCGCCGTCGCTGCCGGTCTCGATGCGGCCGCGGGCCACGACGACATGCGCCGTCCCCGACCCGATGACGCGGTATTCCTCCTGGTAAGGCTCGCCCGTCGCGATCGAGCGGGCAATGGCCTTCGTCACTCGGTCGCGATCCTCCGGCGCAATGCCGGCCACGAAATCGCCGAGGGGCAGGCCTTGTTCGGCATCCGTCTGGGCGATGCCGAACACCTCCGCGAGCGGCCCCGAGATCGCCAGCGTGTCGCTGTCGATCGTCCACTCGAAGACGGCCACGCGGCCCGTGGACAGGGCCAGCGCGAGGCGATCCTTCGTCATCAGGAAGCGCTGCTCGCTCTCGAAGATCGCGCGGCTCGCTTCGCGTCGCAGCTCCGCCATCTGGATGTTGGCGTTGACCCTGGCCAGCAGCTCGCGCGCGGCGAACGGCTTTACCAGATAATCGTCGGCGCCGGCTTCGAGGCCTTCGACCTTCGCCTCCTCCCCGGCCCGCGCCGAGAGCAGCACGATCGGGATACTCGCCGTCTCGGGGTGCATCCGCAGCGCACGCAATACGCCGAAGCCATCGAGACCGGGCATCATCACGTCGGTCAGGACCAGGTCGGGCGCTTCCCGCCGCACCGCCGCCACCGCGGCCGCGCCGTCGGCCACCGGCTCGACCTGATAGCCCTGGGCGACAAGCAGGCGGCCGACATAAGAGCGCATGTCGGCATTGTCATCGGCGAGCACGATGCGTTTTCCAGCGCCGACCGGAACGATGCCCGACATCGAAGAGGAATGATCGCCCGTAGCGTCCGTCTGCCGCGCGTCCGGCAGCCAGCCCATCGCCTCCTCGACATATTCCTGCGCACGCACCACGTCGGTCGACAGGTCGACCTCGTCGACGACCTGCGCGGCAGACAGATGCGCATGGCCGAACGGCAGGGTGATCGCGAAGCGTGTGCCCTGGCCGACGACGCTGTCGACGCGGATTTCGCCACCATGCAGCCGGACCAGCTCCTGCACCAGCGCCAGGCCAATGCCGCTGCCCTCGAAGCTGCGGCTCTTCGCGCCCTGCACGCGGTGGAAGCGCTCGAACAGGCGCGGCAGCTCGCTTTCGGCGATGCCGATGCCGGAGTCACGCACCTCGATGGTGGCGCCCCTGCCGTCGGCACTCGCGGCGACCGACACCCTGATCTCGCCCGCGAAGGTGAACTTGAAGGCGTTGGAAAGAAGGTTCAGCAGGACCTTTTCCCACATCTCGCGATCGACATAGACGGGCTGCGGCAGTGTCTCGCACTCGATGACCAGCTTGAGGTCGGCCTTCTCGATCGTCGGGCGGAAGCTCGACGCGATGCCGGTGGTGAAGCGGGCGAGATCGGTCGGCCTGTAGGCGGCCTGCATACGACCCGCTTCGATGCGCGAGAAGTCGAGCAGCGAGTTGACGAGGCGCAGCAACCGGTTGCCGTTGCGATGCGCCAGCGCGACATGCCGAAGTGCCTCTTCGACGGACAGCCCGCCAGCCAGAACCTCTTCCAGCGGCCCCAGCATCAACGTCAGCGGGGTCCGGAATTCGTGGCTCACATTGGAGAAGAAGGTGGTCTTGGCACGGTCGAGTTCGGCCAGCGCCTCGACCCGACGGCGCTCCTCCTGGTAGGCGTCGGCGCTCGCGATGCCCGTCGCGATCTGACCCGCGATCAGGTGGACGAACTCTGCGTAGACGTCGTCGAACAGCCGGTACGGGCTGAGGCCAACCACGAGAAAGCCGGCACGGCCCGTCTCGCGGGATGCCGGTATGGCGGCGACCGCAGCCCACTGGGTCGCCCGGTCCCAAGCCCCACCCGGCGCCGTGGTGCCAAACGCCTTCGGGAGGTCGACCAGACGCGGCGGCTCGTCTTTCGTCAGGCCATCAACCGGCCACGGACACGAACCACTTCCCGGATGAAGTGTCTCGATGGCCGCGGGATGGCCGGGCGGCAGGCCCTGAGACGCCGCGAGAACCGCCTCCCCGCTGCCGGGCTGCACGACATAGAGAAGCGCGAAGGTGACATCGCGCGGATTGATCGAGAGCGCCGCGACGCTCTGGCGGCTGGCGTCCTCCCAGGTACGTGCGTCGACGGTGCGGGCGGCCAGTTCCCGCAGGGTCGCAACCTGACGGTCGCCAATCACCCGTGCGGTGTCGGCGGTGTTGGCGCAGATGATGCCCCCGGGTGTCCCGTCATCGTCGGGGATCGGACTGTAGGAGAAGGTGTAGTAGGTCTCTTCCGGATAGCCGTTGCGCTCCATCAGCAGGAGTTGCTCCTCGACGTAGGTGCCCTCGATACCGCCCATGGCGGTGTCGAGCAGCGGGCCGATGTCGCTCCAGATCTCGCTCCAGACCTCCTTCGTCGGCTTGCCCACGGCGTCGGGGTGCTTACCGCCGATGATCGACTTGTAGGCGTCGTTGTAGAGGTAGATGAGATCGGGCCCCCAGCCGATCCAGATGGGCTGCCGCGAGGTCAGCATGATGCGAACGGACGTCTTCAGGCTCTGCGGCCAGTTCGCCGGCGACCCGAGAGGATTGTTCGCCCAATCGTACGCCCGGATGAGCGCTCCTAACTCGCCTCCACCTGCAAGAAACAGGAGGGAGGAATCGTCGGATGTCGTCGCACGATCATCGGAGTCCGGCATGGGGCCTGCGGTGAGCTGACAAATGGGGCGTCGAGAGCCGCGGATAATGGAGTTTGCTGCACCAAATGTGAAGCTGCCGCAGCGGCACCGGCCCACTCGGGTGGTTAGTGAAAATGCCCGCACCGGCATGCACTACGGCAACGAATCGAGGCCCGCGGAAGTTAAGTTTCCATGGTCGACGAATCCAAACAGCGCCCGCCGTTGCGCCCTGCGCCTATCCCATCCTCGTCAAACCTTTCGCCGGAACGCGAGTACGAGCGGCTGAATCCGGGCGCGGGCGGTCCGCCCGGCCAGCAGCAGGAGCGAGGCGAGCAGAATCCCCACACAACGCGGGACGATGGCGGCGCGGCCATCCCGGGTAGCCAGAACGAGGACGTCAAAGGGCGGCCGCAAAAGGGGCCGCGTGGCGCCAGCACCTGAAGAGGAGCAACATTCCGTGAACGACGCCCAGCTGAGCCATGAACTCGAAATCGCCGCCCAACAGGCGGTCGACGCCCGGGCCCGGGTCGAGAAGACGCCATCCCACTCGGCGGCCTACCAGTCTGCCGTGATCGACTATCTTCAGGCGACGGTTCTTCACCTCTCCATCGTCTCGGTCGCGCAGGCGCGGCAGCATGAGTGGCTGGTAGCGGAAGTCGAGGACCTCAAGGACGCGCTGGAAACACGGCGACGCGCGGTCCACTAGAGGACATCAGCCTCGAAAAATCGAGGCCCTGCCACGCAACGACGAGCGCTAGACGACCGTACCGAACAGGTGCCCGATGCCGGCGGTCAACGCCATGGCGAGCACGCCCCAGAAGGTGACGCGGACCGTGGCGCGCCAGATGTCGGCGCCCCCCGCGCGAGCGCCGATGGCGCCCAGAAGCGCAAGGAACACCAGCGAGGCCGCGCTCACCACGACCACCAGCCACGCCGCCGGCGCCACCACCACCATTAGGAGCGGCATGGCCGCACCAACGGAAAACGTCGTCGCCGACGTCAGGGCGGCCTGCAGCGGGCGGGCCGTGGTGGCGGGGGATATCCCGAGTTCGTCCTGCGCATGCGCCGCCAGGGCGCCCTTGGCCATGAGCTGCTCGGCCACCTCTCGCGCCAGGCCTGGCTCCACTCCACGCTCGATGTAGATCTGGGCCAGCTCGTCGTGTTCGAAGCCGGGATTGGCCGCGAGTTCCACCTTTTCGCGCGCCAGGTCCGCGCGCTCCGTGTCGGCCTGGGAGACACATACTCGCCGGCGGCCATCGACATGGCGCCGGCCACCAGGCCCGCCACGCCGGCGATCAGCACGTCGCCCGGTGCGGTGGCGGCCGCCGCCACACCCACGATCAGGCTCGCCGTGGAGACGATCCCGTCATTGGCGCCCAGCACGGCGGCGCGCAGCCAGCCGATTCGTTGGACGAGATGGTTCTCCCGGTGCAGGCGCAGTCTGGTCATGCGCCGGACTGTCCGCTGCTCACGGAGGTTCCGTCAACGTCAACACGATGACGATGATCAAAATGGCTCCGGAGGCGCATCGCGTCGGCGTCATCGAATCGAAGACCGAGGCCGAGGCGGAACAGCTCGAGGCGGTGGACGTGGCGCGACCATGGCCGGCGACGGCCACGGGAAAGGTCCCTCGCTTCGCCCGTAGCGACACGCTAAGAGCGGTCACATGATCCGCCGCCTGTACGATTGGGTGATTCGCCTCGCCCAACACAAGAACGCCATTCCCGCGATGGGCGTCATCTCCTTCATGGAGAGCTCGTTCTTCCCGATCCCGCCCGATGTCATGCTGGTGCCGATGGTGCTGGCGAATCGTGAAAAGGCCTTCCGGATCGCCTTGGTCTGTACCGTCGGCTCGGTGCTGGGCGGTTTGCTGGGCTACGCCATCGGCTACTATTTCTTCGAGACACTGGGCGCCTGGGTGGTGAAGACCTACGGACTGCAGGCCGGGCTCGCCGCCTTCCGCGCCGGGTTCGAGCAGTACGGGACCTGGATCATCCTGATCAAGGGTCTCACGCCGATCCCCTACAAGCTGGTGACGATCGCTTCAGGCGCCGCGCATTTCGACCTCTTCACGTTCGTGTGGGCGTCCATCTTGACGCGTGGCCTGCGCTTCTTCCTCGTGGCAGCCTTGCTGTGGAAATTCGGCGAGCCGATCCGGGCCTTCATCGAGAAGCGCCTGACCCTGCTCACCTGGCTCTTCCTGCTCGCCCTGATCGGCGGGTTCGTCGTCGTTCGCTTTCTCTTCTAGGTACGCTCCATGGCCTCACCCCAGCGTCTTCCTCTCGCCAGCCAGCTCGGCCTCGTGGCGCTTCTCGGCAGCGGCGTCATGATCGGCGGCGCGCTCTTCTTCCAGTATGCCATGGGCTTCCCGCCGTGCGAGATGTGCCACTGGCAGCGCTGGCCGCATATCGTGGCCATGGTGGCGGGGCTCGCCGCCTTTGCCTCGTCGGGCCGACCGCACCTGGCCACGGGCTTCATGGTGATCGCCATTGCCGCCATAGCGGTGAGCTCGGCAATCGGGATCTTCCACGCCGGCGTCGAGTATCGCTGGTGGCAGGGGCCGCAATCCTGCACCGGCACGGTCCCGACCGGCCTCTCGCCGGAGGAGCTGAAGAAGTACCTGTTCGGCGCCAAGATGGTTCGCTGCGACGCGATTGTCTGGTCGCTGTTCGGTATCTCGATGGCCGGCTGGAACGCGATCCTGTCGGCGATCCTCGCCACCGGCCTCGCCTCCTCGCTGTCGCGCATGGCCAAGTCACGCTGAGGTTCACATGAAGACGGGCGACAACCGCAATCCCGGCGACCCCGACGCCCGCGAACTGGTCGAGCGCACGATCCGCGTCGACCAGGCGGGTGAGTTCGGCGCAGTGCGAATCTACGAGGGCCAGCTCGCGGCGCTCCGCTGGACCGGCCGCAGCAACAGCGAGACCGGCCGCCGCATCCAGCACATGGCGGCCCAGGAGCGCGAGCACAACAAGGCGTTCGACCGCCTGCTGGTCGAGCGCCGCGTGCGGCCGACCGTCCTCTCGCCGTTGTGGAACGTCGCGGGCTTCGCTCTGGGCGCCGCCACGGCGCTGATGGGCGACAAGGCGGCGATGGCCTGCACCGTCGCCGTCGAGGAGACGATCGAGGAACACTACGCCCATCAGGCCGCCAAGCTCGGCGACGACGAGGCGGACCTGCGCACGACCGTGGAGACGTTCCGGGCCGAGGAGATCGAGCATCGCGACACCGCGCTGGCCGCCGGCGCCGAACAGGCCCCTGCCTACGAGGCGCTCTCGGCGGTGATCAAGACCGGGTCCCGCCTCGCGATCTGGCTATCGACACGGATATAGGGCAGGAGCGCCTCCAGCCCGGCCACGCTCCTCATCGACCTTCGTCGGCGGCCGCTGCCAACGCCGTTGGCGTCTCGCAATCGGCGCACCGATGAACCCGCTCGCGCCGATGATGAAAACACGCATGGGAGTCAGTTCATCGTGTTGAGCACGACCAGATGCTTCTTCACAGCGGGAAGGGTCTTGGCAGCCCAGACCCGAAGCGGCTCCATGGCCCCGATGCGCTGATAGGTCTCCAGCAACGTCACTGCCTGCTGATGAGCGTGGATCTGGTCGGTGCGATACGCCTGGTCGAATTCCACCGGATCCTTGCGGCGCTCGAGCGCGGCGATCTTCGTTGCATGGGTCTGATCGAGCCCCGGCTCGGGGGGAAACGCGACACCCGCCTCCTTCGCGGCGGTCTCGAGTTCCGCGAGTGCTGCCTTATAATCCGTCAGCATCATGCGCGCGAACTCCTTCAGTTTGGCATCGCCGGCGCGGTCGAGAGCGAGCTCTGCACTCTGTATTTCGAATCGGTTGGCGACTGCAGCGGCGGCAACGAATTCACGGTCGGGAAGAGGCGCCGCTCTGACACCAGCCGCGCTCCCCGCCGGGGTCTGCTGCATCGGGGTCCCGTGGTTACTGCCCTGGCCGCCCGTCGTCTGCGACTGGGCCGGTGCCGCGACCATCATCAGGAGGATGCCTGCGGTGGCGATGCCGAGCTCGTTTCTCATTGCGCGTCTCCATGTCCAGCGAGGAGGTAATCGGTCGCCGGGAACGTGCTTGCGCAGACGTGGTTGCCTTCGATGAGAGGACAACAATCCGTACCCCATCTCGAACGCACGTTGGCGCAGACAGAACATGAACCGTGAGGCTGAAGATGTTTGTGACGGAGTGACCGATTCCGCCCGCGAGAAGCCGCCGCCCGGTCGCCCCAACGCGTGGTCAGACTCAGTTCTGATCGAGCTCGGAATCCCAATACAGGAAGTCGCGCCAGCTCTCGTGCAGGTAGCCTGGCGGAAAGCCCCGCCCATGCTCCTGCAGCAATTGCGTCGACGGCTCGGCTGGCGCACAGCGCAGGACCAGCCCGCTTTCCTTGAGCAGCATGTTGCCCTTTTGCAGGTTGCAGGGGCTGCAGGCCGTCACGACGTTCTGCCAGCTCGTGCGGCCACCGCGCGACTTCGGGATCACGTGGTCGAAGGTGAGCTCATTGGTGGCGAAGTCGCCGTTGCAATACTGGCAGGTAAAGCGGTCGCGCAGGAACACGTTGAAGCGCGTGAAGGCCGGCCGGCGCGCGGCCGGGACGTATTCCTTCAGCGCGATGACGCTGGGCAGCCGCATCTCGAAGGTCGGGCTATGGATCGTGCGATCGTATTCCGAGACGACGCTCACCCGGTCCAGGAACACCGCCTTGACCGCATCCTGCCACGACCAGACGGACAGGGGAAAATACGACAGAGGCCGAAAATCGGCGTTGAGTACCAGCGCGTGGCAGGACTCAAGGCCGGGCGCCACGGCTAGGTCCGCCGCCGCGGAGTGGGACTACTCGGAAAGTCGATCCGGTCCAACATGCCGGCCATAGTGGCCGGACTCCCGGCGAAACACAATATCCGGGAGTGCCTGTCACCGACATGTCATGGCTGTGCGTGGCCTATCGGCTGAGACGCTCCCGCGCCCCGGCCTCGGAACCAAGCGTGGCCGCCGCGGTCGCCAGTGCCGCCACCGAGAGCACCATGACGGCAGCATAACCGCCGGTCAGGTCGTGCAGCACGCCGCCGATCCAGGCACCGAGAAAGCCGCCAAGCCCCATGCCGATGGCGATCAGCCCGTAGATGCGACCGAAATGCGCGCCGCGATAGCGCAGCGTCGCCAGCGTAGAGATCATCGGTCCACGCGAGCCCATGCTGCCGCCGAACAGCAGCACGAAGGTCCATAACCAGAAATCGTCACCCGCCCCCTGCACCATGGCGAGCGCCCCGACGCCGGCGATCGAACAAGCATAGGCCAGGATCGCCGCCAGTCGGCGGCCGCCACGATCGGCCAGCCACGAAAAGCCGATCATGCCGAGCGGCGTCAGAAAACCCGCGACCGCCATGGCCCGCGCCGCATAGGGACCGTCCATGCCGCGCTCCAGCAGATAGACCATGGTTTGCGGCATCAGCGCGAAGATGCCGATCGAGGTCAGCGCAAACGACGAGGTAAGCGCCCAGAACGGCCAGTCACGCAACGCCTCGCGCACCGTGAGGCCGGGCGCCGCCGTCTCGCGCAACTTGGCGAGGCCCGGCGCGCCGCGCTCGATCCTCTTCCACGGCAGCACCAGCAGAAGCGGGATGAAGACCGCACTTACGCCGGAGAAGACGAGATAGGCATGGCGCCAGCCGTCGGTGTCGATGAGATATTGCGCCGCCGGAAAGGTCGCCATCGCCCCGACGCCTGTCGCCGACCAGGAGACGGCGAGCGGGACACCGAGCCGGTTGGCCGGGAACCAGCGGCCGATGAGCGAAGAGGACAGGATCCCAGACAGGGATGCCGCGCCGAACCCCATCATCACGCCAAGCGACAGATACAGGTGCCAGAGATGGCTGGCCTGAGAGGCGACGGCGGTGCTGGCCGCGGCCGCGATCACACCAACGACGGTGAGGGTGCGCAGGCCGAAACGGTCGAGGATCCAGCCGGTGATCGGCGCGGCGGTGCCGCCAACCAGCAGCGCGAAACTGTAGATCAGCGTGACCGAGCCGCGATTGGCGTCGAAGGCGTGCTGGAGCGCCGGCACGAAGACGAGGAAGGTGTCGCTGATCGAGCGACTGGCCACGCCGAGCGCAAAACACAGCGCCACGAGCGCCCACGGCAATGCCGATCCCATCGCCTCCACCCTCGACGAGCGCGCGGCGCGATGCAAGGCGATTGGGGACTTGGGCAGGCTTGCATTCTCCGCATGCGCACGCCAGCTTCGGCAGCCATTCCACGCTGCAAGGAGCCAAGGTGGACGACTCTCTCATCATCCCGGTCGGCTTCAACGGCCCGCGTCTCTCGGGCAATGGCGGCTATGTCGCCGGCGCGCTGGCCGAACGCTACATCAGGACCTTCGGCGGCGACGGCGCGGTCGAGATCACCTTGCGCGCGCCGATCCCCATCGAAACGCCCATGAATCTCGTGCGCGAGGACGCGGTGCTGATGATGCGCGACGGAGACACGCTGATCTGCGAGGCGCGCGCCGGAAAGGTCGATCATCTCGATCCGCCGAAGCCGCCGTCGGACTGGAACGCGGTGATGCAACAGGACGCAGTTGGCGGCTGCGGGGAGGGCAGCGACTTCCAGTGGTGCCTCGTCTGCGGTCGCAGCCGCGCCGTCGGCGATGGCCTGCGCGTATTCGGCAGTCACTCGGGAAACGGCACCTCCCTCTCCTGCTACGTGCCGCACGCCAACCACGCCGACGGCGACGGCCGCATCAGGCCGGAGTTCCTGTGGGGCACGCTCGACTGTCCCGGCGCCTGGGCCGCCCAGGATCCCGAGGACATCCGCCCCGTCCTCACCGGCTGCATGACCGCGAAGGTGCTCGAGCGTCCACGGATCGGCGAACGCTGCGCCGTCGTCGGCTGGCGCATCGGCGCCGAGGGCCGCAAGCTCTATTCCGGCACCGCGCTGTACACCGAGTCCGGCCGCCTGTGTGCGATCGGGCATTGCACGTGGATCGTGCTCAAGGAATAGCGGCCGCGCCGTCTCACGCGGCGCGCCGCAACCTGATCGCGGCGAGCGATGCGAGCGCCGCGGCAGCCATCAAGACGAGGTCCATGCCGGCAATCGGCCAGAGATGGCGATGTCCGAGGCTGCGCGCCACATGATCTCCCGTGGTGATCCAGTTGAGCAGGACCGCCAGGGCTGCAAGCACGGCGATCGCCGCGCATTGCTCGCGCCACGCCGCCCGCGGTCGCAGCCAGGCGTGGGCGAAGGTCGCCAGCCATGAAATGTAGAATGTCCAGATTTCCAGTGCGGCACGATCGTAGCCGGCAAACGTAAGCCCGAGCGGCATCAGGCGATTGACGACGAAGAAGGCAAAGGTGGCGATGACGATGCCCGTCACGGATCCCACGGCGAGGCCTTCGACGAGGGGCACCCCCCGCAAGGCGAGCTGTTCGTGCTTCCTGCGTCGCGACTCGAGCCAGAACAGGAAGCCGGTGGCGATCAGCACGCAGCCCAGGAGCCCGAGGCCAAAATAGACCCAGCGCAGAGTCCAGTGGCGGAACTGGATGACGTGCAGGCCGAGGATGAACCGCTCTGCCGTGAGGACCGGTTTGATGTCTAGACGCCGGTGTAGCAGGCGGCCCGTCGCGGCGTCGAAATAGGCCGCATCGCCCAGGACATTGATGCGGTCCTCACGCGGACGGCTCACTTCGACATAGGATGCGGCGTCGCCGGGATGGCTGACGAAGACGATCACCGAACCTCCGCCCGTCCACGACTGCCGCGCCTCGTCGACCATGGCATCGAGCGATGCGACGTCGCCCGGCCGGTCGAGCGCGCGACGGGAAAAGCTGTCGAGCGAGTTGCGGACGAAAGCCCGGCTGTCGCCATCGTAGGCGAACTGCACGGTGCCGGGGAAATAGGTCGCAAAGAAGATCACGAGACCCGACAGCGTGATGACGAAATGGAATGGAAGCCCGACGACGCCCGTCACATTGTGGAGATCGAGGATCAGCCGGCGCGGCATCCTTTCGGAGCGGAACGTGAAGAATTCGGCGAAGATCTTGCGGTGGATCACGACGCCCGACACGCAGAGCACCAGCATCGCCATGCCCGCGAACCCGACGATCCAGGCGCCAAGCCGCCCCGCCTGGATGTGCAGCATGTAGTGGAAGGGGTATAGGAAACCGGTGCCGGCCAGCGTGCCCGGATCAGGCAACGCCGTGCCCGTGGCGGGGTCGACGTAGCGGAGCACCGAGCCGGCCCTGCCCGACCAGTGCAGGCGTATCGCGGGCTGACGCTCCGTCGGGAAGATTGAGGACAGGAAGGCAGACCCCGCTGCCGCCGCCTCGGCGATCGCCGGGCGAATCAGCTCGGCGGAGGCGGGTGGGCCACCGGCTTGGAGCCGCGTCATCGGCATCATCCATAGATCGATCTCGCGATCGAACACCGAAAGCGTGCCCATCCAGAAGATCGCGAACAGCAGCGATCCCAGCACGACACCGGCCCAGGTGTGCAGCCAGCTCATGGATGCGCGGAAGGTCGGCTCCATGTCGCCCACGGTCGGCGGGTGGCCGCCTCAGAAGTTCGCCGTCAACGAAACGCGGAAGGTCCGCGGCGTGCCCAGCGACAGGGTCGTGGTGCCGCCGCCTCCCGCCCAGTAGTTGGCATCGAGCAGGTTGTCGACGTTGAAGCGCGCGATCAGGAGATTGCCTTTGGCGCCAGGGTTCTCGAAGGCATAACGGGCGCCGATATCAAAGCGCGTCCAGTCCGGCAGGCTACGACGCGGAAACGCCGTGTCGATATACTGCGAGCCGGTATAGACGACGCGACCGTTGACGGTCAGACCCGGCGCGAACGGAAGATCCCACTCGCCTGAAAGATTGAGGTTGAAGGCCGGCGCAAAGGGCGCCGTCCAGCCATCGGTCAGCCCTCCCTGGGTCTTGGTCATCACCGCATCGAGCAGCATGAAGCCTCCGAGCAGCCGAACGCCCTCCATCGGCTCGCCGAAGAAATTGAACTCGAGCCCACGGTTACGCTGCTCTCCGCCGAGGACTTGCGTGTTGGTCGCAACATTGGTGATGAGGGTCGGCTGCGAAATCTGAAAGAGGCTGGCCGTTGTGGTGAGTTTTCCCCAGTCGACCTTGATGCCGGCTTCGTATTGGGTCGACTTGTAGGGCGGGAAGGATGAGCCGGCATTGGCGAACTGCGCGCCCACGGTCGCGCCTTCCTGAAGACCCTGGATCCAGTTGCCGTAGATGGTCACGTTCTGCAGCGGCTTCAACACAAGCGCCACGGACGGGCTGAGAGCGCTCTGATCGTAAGCCGCGGTCTGTATCCCGCTGATGTTGTTGAAGTTGGCGGTCTTGACCTGCTGCAGCCGCGCGCCGACCGTCAACTGAACACGCTTCTCCGCCGAGGAGATGGTGTCGGCCAGCCCCAGGGTCGAGAAGGTGGCGGTGCCCGCCTTGTTGGCGGCAGGGGTTGGAATGTTGGGTCGCGCCGTGACCGTCGTGTTGTAGACATTGGTCACGACGTTCGGCAACCGCGCCGCGCCCGTGCCGAGCGTCCGATCGTAGGTCGTGGCGATCACCGAGAATTCATGCCCGACGGGCCCCGTATCAACAAGCGCCCGCAGGCCGGCTTCCGCCGTCAGGAATGTGGCGTAGGTGCTGAAGTTGAGAGGCGTTGCGATCGCCGTCCCATTCGCGTCCGTGATGGTCACCGCCGTGCCGGCATTCATCTGCGCGCCACGATAGTCATGCGCCCCGAACGCGGCATAGGCTGTGACGCGCTCCGTGATATCAACTTCGGCTCGGACGACGCCGAAGATGTCCTTGTTGGTCTGGTAGTTCCAAGGCTGTCCGAAGTTCTTGCGTGCGTTGGGGGCCCACGGCAATGGCAGATTGTTGGCCACGCCCAGATAGGGAATCATGCCGCCGATATACTGATTCTGAAAGCCGAGATCTGCGCTGAGCCGCACGCGCTCACCGCGATAGTCCAGTCCCAGAACGGCCAGCGCCCTCTGATCGCTATTCCACTCGGTCTCCGTCTGGCCAGCCCGGAAGACGCCGTTGAAGCGCACGCCGAACTGCTTGTCCGGCCCGAACCGCCGCGCGACGTCGGCATGGCCTCCGAACTGCCCGGCAGACGCATAGTTCGCCGTAAGCTGAGTCAGGCCTTCGTCCGGCGCTCGCTTGGGAACCACGTTGACCGTGCCGCCGATCGAGTTCAGCGGAGGCATGCCGTTCAGCATGGCGCTCGGTCCCTTCAGCACCTCGGTTCGCTCCGCGAGCTCCTGCATGATGGTCACGTTCGGAAGCATTCCATAGAGGCCGCCGTAGGTCGCACTCGTGTTCTGGACCGAGAAGCCCCGGATATACATCGTGTCTGCGCCCGACCCGCCATCCGGCACCCAGAACCGCACGGACGGATCGTCGATCAATACGTCCCTGACCGTCTTCGCCTGCTGGTCCTGCGCCTTCTTTGCCGTGTAGTTGGTCTGGTTGAACGGCGTGTCCATGACGCCGCGATTGCCGAGCAGTCCGAGCTGGCCACCGGTCGCCACCTGCCCGCCGGCGTAAGGGGGCGGAATGTTATCGATCATCGCCTGCGATGGTACCGGGAAGAGGCCCTGCACCTGCACGGGATCGAGCTGTAGCGCTCCGGCGCCCGCGGGTCCGCCGCTTCCCACCGTGACGGCCGTCGGCGACGTGAAGCGGTAAGGGATGCCAGTGCCCGCGAGCAACTGGCGAAGCGCTTCGGATGCCGTCATCGCACCGGTGATAGCCGTGCTCGTCCTGCCCGACACCGAGGCGGAATCGACCAGGACCTGGATACCGGACTGCCGACCAAAGGAGGTCAGCGCCGTTCCCAGCGGCTGGGCAGGAATGTTGAAGTTGATCGCGGCGTTCTGGGCCAGCAACGGGCTTGGTGGCATTAGCTCGTTCTGGGCAATTGCCGAGCCGCTCCCCGCCGCGGCAAACGAAAGCATGGTGGCGAACGACAAGACCGCAACGCGCGGCGCACCGATACACGAACGCAAGGCACACTCCCCCGAAGACCGTGCCGGCGGGATCACGGATGACTCTGGAGACCGTCGAATTCGGCCTCCCGACGGAACGACGGCGGGGCGCCATGCGAATTAACGAACGCGCCTAAAAAAGTTCGCGGACGCCGGCGGTGATGGAGATCACCGCGACGAGATGACCGACAGATACGGCGTGATTTCGATCATTGCCCCCTGTTGCAGGTCGACCAGCGCCTGCAAAGCCTCATTGGGCCGGCGCAGGTCGATCATGCCGGTGACGAGACGATCGGCGATGGCGGCGTCGCGGAATACGATGGCGCCACGGCGATAACGCCCAATTTGCTCGACGACTTCCCGGACGGGCATGTCGTAGACGACGAGACGACGATCACGCCATGAGGCGACATCTTCGGCCGCCACCTGCCCTCTTGCGATCTTGCCGCCCTGGCTGATCTGGAGCCGATCGCCACGGTGCAGGCCACTGGCCACGCCTGCGCCGTCCGCCACGTCGACGCTGCCCGCCTGGACGGCGATGGTGACGCCGTTGTCGGATCTGCCGACGCTGAACGCCGTGCCGGTGACGGTCACCGTGACGCCGGCGGCCACCACGACGAAGGGGCGTTCCCGGTTCGGGGTGACCTCGAAGAAGGCCTGACCGGAGAGCAACTCGACCTCGCGCCGGGATGCGACGTACCGCACGGCAATGGCGCTGCCGGCATCGAGGGCAACCTTGCTGCCATCGTCGAGGGTGATATCGCGTTGCTCGGCGACTCCCGTGAGATGATCGGCACGCAGCTGAATCTGGAGCGCCGGCAGGAAGACGAGCGCAACGCCTGCCGCGATAGCCCCCATCACGACGGTGACGGTCCGACGCCATGGGCGCCTCGGGCGGCGGGCGTCCGCGATGGATACGACGATGTCAGACGCGACCGGCGGTGCGATGTCCGACGACAGCCGCCAGACCGGCTCCACGACGGCATAGGCCGCACGGTGCCTGTCACTCTCTGCAAGCCATGCTTCGAACTGCGCGCGCAGGGTCTCATCCTGCGGTGCCGCGTCGAGCCGCATCAGCCACTCCACGACCTCGGCCCTTAGAGGCTGGCTCTTGCCTGGCGCTGAGTTCAAGACCCGTGGCTCCTCGATAGCCGCACGCGACAGGCGCGTGGCTCCCTCACTAGACGGTCGGCATCCCGGCGTTTTAATGCGCCACCCTCGAAATGCCCATTCACTCTTCCGGTCCATTGATCCGGAGCGTGCAGTGAAGGACCGCGTCCTGCACCATCTTGTGGGCACGCGGGATCGAAACCCCGAGCCGTTCGGCGACTTCCTTCAGGGGCCGCCGCTCCACCCGGTACATCCTGAACGCGATCTGCGTGCGCTCGGGAAGCTCGCGGACCAGCGTCTCCAGCACGCGTAGCTCGTCGCGATAGTAGAGGACGCTCTCGGCGGAGGGAGCGTCGGAGGGCACGTTTTCGAGAATGCTCTCCGAGACCGCCTGCGGGGCGTTGCGCGAGGCCCGGCTCAGCCAGTCGAGCGCCAAGTTGCGGACGATCGCGTAGAGATAGTTGGTTGGCTGGACGATATCGTCACCCGCACGCACCCGCGCCGCGAAGCGCAGCCACGCCTCCTGGACGACGTCCTCGGCGCTCGCCCGATCGCGAACGATCCCGCTGGCATAGTTCAGCAGGTCGGTCCGGTGCTCGATATAGATGGCCAGGACCGAATCAGCCGGCAGCATCGAGGCCCACATTGCGAATGGTTCGCATTAGCTGATTCTATAGGGTGCGCGCGATCTCCACACAAGCGGCAGCACGCCCGGTGTCGCGACTTACCCGGATCATGCTCGGAGAGTAGCGTGGAAAAATGTCATCTCTCCTCACCGTCCTCGCCGCCGGCATCGCGGCGTTCGCCCTCCTGCTGAAATTCGGCCCGGACCCACGACGGAACGCGACGGACATCCTCGTTGCCGGGCTCGCCGCGGTGAACATCGCCGGCGTCCTTGGCCTAGGATGGTTCGTGGTCGAGATGCTCATCCATGACGGTGTGATGGTCCTGGAGATCCTGAGCTGTGTCGTCGCGATGTCGCTCCTGGCCGGGACCACCGCCGGCGCCCTCGCGCTCGAGCGTCGTGGCAGGAAGAAGACCGCTGGCATCCTGTCGGGGGTCACGGCCTTGCCGACGATCTTCGTCTACGGGTTTCTGGTCTATCTCGACGTCAATCCGATCGACTGGCGCTGAATCGCTCAGCGCTGCCGTACGAAGATCACCGCCGCCTCGTCGGCATAAGCCTGGCGCCAGCCCGGCAGGCGGGCCAGCAGGCGATTTGCGGGCTGATCGGGGGGCATGAAGGTCCAGTCGATGCGGTTGCGCTCGAGCAGCTGTTCCAGCGGTTCGCCGCCGCGCAGGCCGATCGTGTCGGCGTAGCGCTTGATGAAATCGCGGCCGTAGAGCTCGCCGCGGCCGTCGATGAAGGTCGGGACGCCGGCATGGATGAGATAGCCACCGAAGACATAGTGGTTGAGCACGCGACCGCCGATCCCGGCCTGCTTCACATAGGCCATCGCGGTCGAGGGCATGGTCGAGAGCGGCGGCACGATGCCGGCGTAGCGCACCAGGCCGAGCGCGATCAGCGCGCAGCAGGCGACACCGACGACGACGGCGGCGCGGCCGGCCGGCAGCGCCAGCGCCGCGGCCTGCCCATAGAGCGAGCCGCTTTGGCTGGCGGCAGGAGCCGGTCGGAGCGCCG
Organism: Reyranella sp.; assembly: GCF_052439685.1. GTDB lineage: Bacteria > Pseudomonadota > Alphaproteobacteria > Reyranellales > Reyranellaceae > Reyranella. Next base: position 25,690 of record NZ_JBQVQG010000025.1, on the reverse strand, counting down.
GCCACTGACGCGTGAGCAGGGGCGCCAGCGCCAGCGGGGCAAGCATGGCCAGAAGCTCGGCATTGAAGGCGTAGCGCAGATAGAGGTGCAGCAGGCCGAGCACGATCAGCAGACGCAGCAGCGGCAGCTTCAGCCCGCGCGACAGAGCGGCATAGAGCGCAATCAGCAGAACCAGCTCCTGCAGGGGCGCCTTCTGGAAGTCGGGCGACTTCCATTCCGCGATGAAGGCCAGCGTGTCGTCGAGGGCGAAGATGCGCAGCGTCACCCAGATCGATTCGGGTCCGTAGGGCGTGATGCAGGCCGCGAGGAGCGACGCTGCGCCGAACTTGGCCCAACCGGACAACAAGGCCTTGCGCTCCACGGTGTCGCGCGCGCCGACCGCTGCCTCGACCGCGAAGGCGCAGCCCAGCAGCAGGCCCATGATGAAACTGCCGTGCAGGTTGGCCCACAGCACCATGACGAGCAGCAGCAGCGGCTGCGGCGAGCGCCTCTCCTCGACGGCGCGTACGAGGCCCGCCATCCAGACCAGCATGAATGGAAAGGCGAGTACGGCCGGCCGCGCGAGGAAGTGCGGCAGGGTCATCGCGATGGCGGCCAGCACGAACACCGCAGCCGGCAAGGGTCGCAGATCGCGCAGCAGGAGCCGCAACATCAGGGCGAAGGAGACGGCGAGCGCGCCCGCGGCCAGCACGGTGACGCCGCCCCAGCCGCCGAGCTTGAACGCGACCGCCATCAGGAGCTGCGACAGCCATTCCTTGGCAATCCACGGCTGGCCCGCGAAGGAGAAGGAAAACGGATCGACCGTGGGCACCGCGCCCTTGGCCAACATCCAGTTGCCGACCGCGATGTGCCAATGCGTGTCGGGATCGGCGAGCAGCGGCAGGCCGCTGCCGTTGGCAAGACAGATGAAGAGGAGCAGCCCCAGCACCAACGGCCAGGACAGCGACCATGCCGAACGCGGTTGTGCGGCGCGCGCCGAGTCGTCCTCGGGAAAATCAGGGGAAACCGTGAGGCCGGAAGTGACGGCCATGCGGGGGTGGCTCCGAAATCAGGGGAACAATCACCCCTAATCAATTGATATACATTACAATTTTTGAAAACACCACTAATAGATTGAAGTGCGCGGGTGACGGCGGGATCGTGCCTCCGGCGAATGCGCGAAAGGAAAGACGATGCAACCCGCGCCCCTCCTCAAGGATCTCGTGCTCGTGGGCGGCGGCCATTCGCATGTCCATGTGGTGAAGAGCTTCGGCATGAAACCAATGCCCGGCGTGCGGCTCACCCTGATCGGGCGAGACATCGAGACACCCTATTCCGGCATGATCCCGGGCTTCGTGGCCGGAACCTACTCCTTCGACGAATGCCATATCGACCTCGCGCGACTCTGCGCCTGGACCGGCGCGCGCCTGATCCACGCCGAAGCGATCGGGCTCGACCGCGCGAACCGGCAGGTGCTGCTGAAGGATCGTCCGCCGGTCTCCTACGATCTCGTCTCCCTCGATGTCGGCTCCTCGCCCAGCATGGACGCGATCGCCGGCGCGGCCGAGCATGCGACGCCGGTAAAGCCCATCGCCGAGCTCGGCCGTCGCTGGCTGGGCTTCCTCGAACGGGTGAAGGACTGGCAGGGCGCATTGCGCATCGCGGTGATCGGCGGCGGCGCGGGCGGCGTCGAGCTGGCGCTGGCCATCGACCATCGCCTGCGCACCGTCGCGCGCAACGCCGAGGTGTCGGTGACGCTCGCGACCAAGGGCGAGATCCTGTCGGGCCAGGCGGTGGCGGCGCGACGCCGCATGCGCGCGATCTTCGCGCGCCGGGGCGTGCGCTTGCTCGAGAACGCGGCGACGATACGCATCGACGCCGACGCGGTGCATCTCGAGACCGGCGAGCGTCTACCGATCGACGACGTGTTCGTGGTCACCCAGGCCAGCGCTGCCGCCTGGTTCGAAGGCACCGGCCTGCCGCTCGACGGGCGCGGCTTCTTCGAGGTCGGGCCGACGCTGGTCTCCAGCGGCGATCCCCTGGTGTTCGCCGCCGGCGACTGTGCCAGCGTGACCGCCCATCCGCGTCCCAAGGCTGGTGTCTTTGCGGTGCGCCACGGCCCACCGCTTGCCGCCAACCTGCGCCGCGCCTTGGTTGGGCAGACACCAGAGCCCTTCACGCCGCAGCGACGCTACCTCTCGATCCTCGGCACCGGCGACGGCAACGCTGTGGCGACGCGTGGCTCGTGGGCCTTTGAGGGCCCGTGGGTTTGGCGCTGGAAGGACCATATCGACCGCAAGTGGATGCGCATGTACCGCGAGCCGCCGGCGACGCCGATGAACCCCGCCGCACGCGCCGCCCCGCCCGATCCGGCGCTGGCCGATGCCGAGGGCAAGCGCCTGCTGGCCGACATCGGCATGCGCTGCGGCGGCTGTGGCGCCAAGGTGGGCGCCGGCGTACTCGATCGCGTGCTGGCGCGGCTCGGTCCCTCGCCCGCCGCCGACATCCCCATCGGCCTCGAATCTCCCGACGACGCGGCACTGATCGAGGTGCCTCCGGGCCAGGCGCTGGTGCAATCGATCGATTTCTTCCGTACCTTCATCGACGATCCCTTCACCTTCGGCGAAGTCGCCGCCGTGCATGCGCTGGGCGACGTCTGGGCGATGGGCGCGCAGCCGCACAGCGCGCTCGCACTGGCGGTCGTGCCGGCGGCCGCCGAACGGCTGATGGAGGAAGACCTCTTCCAGATGCTGTCGGGTGCGCGCCGCATCCTCGACGGCGCGGGCTGCGCGTTGATCGGCGGCCATTCCGGCGAAGGGCCCGAGGCGGCGCTGGGCTTCTCGGTGAACGGCCTCGTCGTTTCCTCGCAAGCGTTGCGCAAGGGCGGGATGCAGCCGGGCGACAAGCTGGTGCTCACGAAGCCCCTCGGCACCGGCGTCATCTTCGCGGCGGCAATGCGTGGCATGGCGAAGGCACGCTGGATCGAGAGCGCTCTCGCTTCGATGCGCATGCCATCGAACGATGCTGCACGTGCGTTGGTGGCTGCAGGCGCGCATGCCTGCACCGACGTGACGGGCTTCGGCCTCGCCGGTCATCTCGCCGAGATGCTTCGCGCCAGCGGCAACGTCAGCATCGAGCTGCATCTCGATTCGCTGCCGGTGCTTGCGGGCTCGATCGAACTATTCGCTCAAGGCTTTGCAAGCTCGCTGCAGCCCGCGAATCTGCGTGCAAGACATCTCATCGAAGGTCTCGATCGCGTGTCCGATCATGCGAAGATTCCGCTGCTGTTTGATCCGCAAACCGCGGGGGGTTTGCTTGCAGCACTGCCCGCCGAAGCGTCGCTCAGCGACCACATGACTCACATCGGCACGATAAAATCACGCGAAGAATGCGTGACAGGGATAAGAATCGTGATCTAGATGCAACTCAGGAGCGGTGCGTCGTGTGTCGCTCCATGACTGACAGGGAGATATACATGGCTGCGAAGAAGAAGGTTGCGAAGAAGAAGGCGGTGAAGAAGGTCGTCGCGAAGGCGAAGGCAAAGACGAAGACCAAGACCGCCGCCAAGAAGGCTGTGAAGAAGGCCGCCAAGAAGGCAGCTTCCAGCCGCAAGCGTCGCTAGACTGATGCGAGGGCCCGGCAACGGGCCCTCCAGCATCGGGAGGCGACGACGGTAACATGGCGCACGCAAAGGCAAGCATCGGCACGAAGAACTACGCGACCACCATCGCGACCGGCCATGGCGGACATCACAAGCTCACGGCCGACGAAGGGCCTGAACTTGGCGGCACCGATGCCGGCCCCGCCCCCTACGATCTCCTCACTTCGGCGCTGGGCGCCTGCACCGTCATCACGCTCCGCATGTATGCCGAGCGCAAGCAGTGGCCGGTGACGGCGGTTCATGCCGACATCCATTTCAGCCGCGATGGCGACAAGCAGCGCATCGACCGTGTTCTCAAGATCGAGGGCGCCGTCGACGACGAGCAGAAGAAGCGCATGGCCGACATCGCGGAGCGCACACCCGTGACGTTGACACTGAAGAACGGGCTGGAGATCAGAACGTCGCTGGCGTGAGAGGCGGCGTTCGCCGATACTCCCGCGAATGCGAGTCGAAATCCTCTGTACCGGTGACGAGATCCTAACCGGCAAGACCATCAACACCAATTACAGCCACATCGCCCGCCGCCTCGTCGAGCTCGGGCTGGGCGTGCACTGGGGTACCACGGTCGGCGACGACCGCGAGAGCCTGCTGAAGGCCTTCCACCAGGCCGGCGAGCGCGCCGATGCGGTGATCGTGAACGGCGGGCTGGGGCCCACGGTCGACGATCTTTCACAGGAGGTCGCCGCCGAGGCCTGTGGCGTCGAACTGGTGCTGAGCGACCCCTGGATGGCCCGCATGGAAGAATCCTATGCGCGGCGCGGCCGGGTCATGCCGCCCAACAACAGGAAGCAGGCCATGCTGCCGGCCAATGCCGAGCTGATCGACAATCCGATCGGCACCGCCTGCGGCTTTGCCGTCACCATCGGCAAGGCACGCTTCTTCTTCACCCCCGGCGTGCCGCGGGAGATGCGGCGCATGCTCGACGAGGAGGTGCTGCCGCGCCTCCTGGCGATGAGCGGAATCGCGGGCGTCACCCGGCTGAAGCGCTTCCACACATTCGGCATCGGCGAGTCGCGTGCCGACCAGATGCTGGGCGACATGGACGTGTTCAAGGCCGACGGCGGCATCAAGCTCGGCTTCCAGGCGCACTATCCGCAACTCGAGACGAAGCTTGCCCTGCGGGCCGACGACGAGGCCGCATTGACCGCCTTGCTCGCGCCGGCCGAGGCCGAAGTGCGCCGCCGACTGGGTAACTTCATCGTCGCCGAGGACGACCAGACGATCGAGGGCGTGATCCTGGGCAGGCTACTCGCGAGCGGATCGACCCTCGCCATCGCCGAGACGGTGACCGGAGGCCATCTCGCCGCCCGCATTGCCCCGCTCCCCGGCGCGGAACGGGCGTTCCGGCGCGCCACCATCGCACGCGATCTCGCCGAACTGGGCGCCACCGCGGTCTCCCCCGATCAGGCCGCGGTCGTCGCCAAGGCGCTACGCGCCTCAAGCGGCGCCAGCCACGCGCTGGTCGTCCTGCTGGAACTCGACCAGGGGGCCGACCGGCCCGACATGGGCGGCACGATCTGCATCGGCCTTGCCGACGCCGGCGGCGCGGTGACGCGCCAGGCGCGTCTGGTCGGCGGCCGCGACTGGGTGCGCGTGGGCACGACCGAACTCGCGCTCGACTGCCTGCGCCGCCACCTGCTGGGCCTGCCGTTCGACGAGCGAATCGACTTCGAACGCCGCTGACCTGGCCGCCTTTCTGAACGGATAGGAGCAACACATGGCTGTCGTCGAAACCGAGAAGCACGGGCAGATCTTCGTCGTGCGGATGAACCGGCCCGATCGGCTGAACGCCCTCAATCACGAGATGCGGACCGAGTTGTCGGCCGCGTGGAACGAGTTCCGCACGGCCAAGGACCTCGAAGTCGCAATCTTCACCGGCGCCGGCCGCGGCTTCTGCGCCGGCGAGGACATGAAGGAATCGCTGAAGGACGGGGCGCCGGGCGGCCGCCGTCCCGAGATCGAGGACCCGTTCATGTCCGGCAAGCTCGAGAAGCCGGTGATCGCCGCGATCAACGGCTTCGCCATGGGCGGCGGCTTCATGCTGGTGGAACGCACCGACCTGCGCGTCGCCGTCCGCGAGGCGGTGTTCGAGGTCTCCGAGGCAAAGCGCTGGCTGCTCGGCGGCTACAATCACGGCCACATCGCCAACCTGCCCTATCCGGTGGCGATGGAGATGGCGCTCGGCTTCCGCTTCACTGCGCAACGCTTCTACGAGATTGGCTTCGTGAACCGCCTGGTCGATGCCGCCGATCTCATGCCGACGGCGATGTCGATGGCCGAGCACCTGCTCACCCTGCCGCCCGCGTCGCGGGTGAACACGGTGCACATGATGCGACAGATGCGTCCCGCCCCCGGTCCCGAGATGCAGCGCCTCGCCGAGGCCCTGCACGAGCACGGCGCCAAGAGCGACCTGATGGAATCGCGCGCCGCGTTCGCCGAGAAGCGCAAGCCCAGCTTCCAGGGCTGGAACGACCCCGAGGACCGCTACCGCCTGCCGACCCTCGAAGGTCTGAAGAAGAAGTAGAGCGACCCGACCTTCGTCGCTCAGTAAGCCAGACCTTCGCAGCGCGCGGCGAGGGTCTGCACGATCGCGCCGGCTGGATTGGCATAATACAAATACGTGCCGTGCTCCTGCCCGCGCTGGACGACGATCGTGATCGTGTCGCCCGGCACGATTCCCGTCAGCACCACCAGATTGCGGTCGGCGAACTGCACGGACGCGCGCACGGGCTGAACGCCATCGTAGATCACGGTGGATTCGCCATCGCGATTGATGAGGGCAAATCTGACGCCATCGTCGGCCACGCAGAAAGACTGACCGTCTGCGACTGCGGCCGGCGTGGACCGCAGGGCGAAGGAGCGACCTGCGACCACACCGCCGATCGGCACCGACATCGGGAGGGACGCAGGGCCGAACTGGCTCGGCTGGTCGACCGGCGGCAGCGGTTTCAGGCTCTGCTCGGCAGGCGCACTCCCTTGGCGCTCCAGTGAGGACGCGGCCAGCATCGAGCCGGATCCGCCATCCTTCGCTGCGCGCGTGGCGAGATAGCTTCCAAGGCCGAGGAAGGCCAGCACCACCACCGCAACGACCGTGAGCGATCGACGCCGCGCCGCCGCGTGCGCATGCGGCAGGTAAACGGGCATCGGTGCGGCACGTCGCGGGACACGCGATCGGGCGACCCGCGCGGCGTCGAGCGCCGCCCGCACCTTCACATCGTAGCCCGCGCGGCTGTCTGGATCGGAAAGCGTCTGATAAGCATCCGCGATCTGGCGGAAATTGAAGGCGGCCAGCTCTGGATTCCCCGTCGCGACGTCGGGATGATAGCGTTTGGCTAGTGCCACATAGGCGGCACGGACCGTCGCCGCGTCGGCGGTCCAGGGCACGCCCAGCACCAGATAGTGATCGACATCGATCTTCATCGCGTCCGCATCCTAAAGCGGGATGACTCTAGGTTCGAGTGTATCCTGCTTTTGCGAAATAGTTGGCGCACTCTGCGGGCTGGACGGTAGGCAATAGGGCGGCGATAGCGCTGTAGATTGCGTCGTGGGTGCGTCGTGCGGCCTTGCGCAGGCCGTGTTTGAGCTTCGAGAAGAGCATCTCGATGGGGTTCAGGTCTGGCGAGTACTTGGGCAGGAAGAAGAGCTTTGCTCCCACGGCCCTGAGAGCGCGCCGGACGGCGCTGCTCTTATGCGAGCCGAGATTGTCCATGATGACGATGTCGCCAGGCCGCAGGGTCGGGACGAGGACTTGCTCGACGTAGAGGCGGAAGCTCTCGCCGTTGATCGGCCCCTCGAGCAGCCATGGCGCGTCGACCCGATCGTGTCGCAAGGCAGCGAGGAAGGTCATGGTCGTCCAGCGGCCATGCGGCACCTTGGCAGGCAGGCGCTGACCAAGCGGGCCCCAGCCGCGCAAAGGAGCCATGTTGGTCTTGGTCCAGGTCTCGTCGATAAAGACCAGGCGGGTCGGATCGATACGGCCCTGGTAGGTCGTCCACTGATGGCGCTGCCGTGCTACGTCCGGGCGATCCCGCTCGCTGGCGACCAACGTCTTTTTTTATAACTCAGCTTCTCGTCGTGAACGAACTGCCAGACCACGCGATAGTCGACGCTGAGGCCGCGCTCGGCCAGCTCGTCGACCAGGCCGCGCAGGGTGAACGCCTTCTCCCGGCACCGCTGCAGCAGCCACTCCCGATACTCACCGACCAGCTTCTTCGGCCGATGACCCCCCATGCGGTCAGGGGCAAAGCTGCCGGTCTCTCGGTAGCGGTTTACCCAGCCGATCGCTGTGCTGACCGCAACATCGAACCGTGCCGCCGCCTGGTTGCATGACAGGCCGCCTGCCACTGCTTCTATGACGCGTTGTCGAAGGTCCATCGAATAGGGTGCTGCCATCCAAGCTGGCCTCCTGCCCAGCCGGTACGTTGAATCAGATCAACCGACCGTTGGGAATCCCCTTTCGATTCCTTCCTATCTCATCCCGCTCTAGACGGGCGTATCCTGCTTCTCAACGAAGCCAAATCCCGGAGGAAACCCAAATGGCCTATCAGTCGATCGAAGTCCGCAAGCTGACGCCGTTCATCGGGGCGGAGATATTCGGTGTCGATCTCGGCAAGCCGCTCGGCAACCAGCAATTCCAGGAAGTGCACGATGCCCTGATGGAGAACCTGGTGATCTTCTTCCGCGACCAGAAGATGTCGATCGAGCAGCACAAGGAGTTCGGCCGGCGCTTCGGACCGCTGCACGTGCATCCGAACGCACCCATCACCTTCCCCGAGCATCCCGAGATACTGGTGATCAAGGCCGACGAGAACTCGAAGCATGTCGCGGGCGAGGAATGGCACAGCGACGTATCGTGCGACCTCGAGCCGCCGATGGGCTCGATCCTCCATCTCACCGAGGTCCCGCCCGACGGCGGCGGCGACACGCTGTTCGCCAACATGTACCGCGCCTACGACACGCTCTCCGAACCGATCAGGCAGATGCTGCGGGGGCTGACCGCCCTGCACGACAGCTCCAAGGCGCATTACTATCGCACGAAGGCGACGGACCGCGACGACATCAAGTTCCCCAATGCCGAGCATCCGATCGTTCGCACCCATCCGGTGACCGGCAAGCAGGGCCTCTATGTCAATCGCGGCTTCACGCTCCGCATCCCGCAGCTCAAGCGCCACGAAAGCGACGCGCTGCTCGAGATGCTCTACCGTCACATCGAGACGCCGGAATTCCAGTGCCGCTTCAAGTGGCAGCCCAACTCGGTGGCCTTCTGGGACAATCGCTGCGTCCAGCATCACGCCATGTTCGACTACTTCCCGCACCGGCGGTACGGCCATCGCATAACGGTCTGCGGCGACAAGCCGTTCCTGCGCCTGAACTGACCCTTGACCGGGCGGCCTTTACAGCCGCCCGGCCTTCGCCCTATATCCCTGCCACCATGCTGCGTTTCACGACCAAAACGACCACGACTACCAAAACGACCACCTTCGGTGGGCCGGCGAGGACGTGCGCGTAGAGTCGAACGTGACATAGGACAACCTCTCAAGGCCCCGCCGGTTCGGACGGGGCCTTTGTCTTTCCAGGCGTCCGTCTCCCGGTTTCAACGAAGGAGACAGACATGAGTTCGAGCCCCCTGACAGTCGCCATCGTCGGCGCGACCGGCGCCGTTGGCGTCGAGTTCCTGCGCTGCCTGGCCGAGCGCCGCTTTCCGGTGAAGGAGCTGCGCCTGCTGGCCTCCGCCCGTTCGGTGGGCCGCGAGCTGTCGTTCGACGGGAAGGCCCTGGTGATCCACGAGCTGACCGAGCGAAGTTTCGAGGGCGTCGACATCGCGCTGTTCTCGGCCGGCGGCGGCATCTCGAAGCGCTATGCCCCCATCGCCGTCGCGGCCGGCGCTGTCGTGGTCGACAATTCCTCCGCCTTCCGCATGGACCCCGAAGTGCCGCTGGTGATTCCCGAGATCAATGCCGGCGCGATCGCCAACCACAAGGGTATCGTCGCCAATCCCAATTGCGCAGCGATCATCGCCATCACGCCGCTCTGGCCGATCCATCAGCACAATCGCATCCGGCGCATGAACATCGCCACGTATCAGGCTGCCTCGGGTGCCGGCGCGGCAGCCATGGACGAACTGGCCTTATCGACCCGCGCCTATCTCGACGGCCGCGCGTTCGAGCCGAAAGTGCTCCCGCATCCCTACGCCTTCAATCTGTTCAGTCACAATACCGCGATCGATCCCGCGACCGGCTACAACGACGAAGAGACCAAGGTGATGCGCGAGACCCGCAAGATCTATGGCGACGAGGAGCTGCGGCTGTCGGCGACCTGTGTGCGGGTACCAGTGCTGCGGGCTCACGCCGCCGCCGTCACCTTCGAGTGCGAGCGTCCGATCGACGAGGCCCGCGTTCGTGCGCTGCTCGCCAACGCGCCCGGAGTGCGCATCGTCGATGACCGCGAACGCAACCTCTTCCCGATGCCGCGCGATGCCAGCCAGCAGGACGACATCCTGGTCGGCCGCATCCGTCAGGATCTGGGCGATCCGACCGGTCATTCGATCTCGCTGTTCGTCGCCGGCGACCAGCTGCTGAAGGGCGCCGCTCTCAACGCCGTGCAGATCGCGGAGCACCTCCTGGCGGCCTGAGATCATACGCAGTTCCTTTCCTCCACCTGGAGGAGAGGACTCTTCGGCGGTGACTACTTCTTCTTTGCCGCGCGGCCGGCGACATGGCTGGCCTCGCCCATGGTCTTGACCAGTTCGTAGATGCGGCGGCGCAACGGCTCGTCGCGAATCTTGTAGTAGGCGCGCACCAACTCGAGGGTCTCGCGCTTGATGAGAGGATCCTTCTCGATTGCGAAGGGGGTCCCGGCCTCGCCGAAACCGCCGCCCTTCTTGATCTTGGTCGCCATCGGGCGGCCGGACAACACGTTCCCCGGCATCTCGTCGAAGAAGTACGAAACCGGCACATCCAGTGCCTTGGCGAACTCGAAGAGGCGGCTCGAGCCCACGCGATTGGAGCCGCGTTCGTACTTCTGGACCTGCTGGAAGGTGAGACCGACGGCGTCTCCGAGCTTGGTCTGACTCATGCCGAGCAGGGTGCGCCGCTGGCGCATGCGAACGCCGACATGCGCGTCGACGGGATGTGATTTGGCCATCTATCTCTCTTCCACAATGTTCACGGCACTGTGAACCTGGCTGGCGTGCCGCTGGCCAAGTCTTGTCCGCTTTCTTGATACGCTTGCGACGCGTGCCGGACCACGCTGAAGACATCGCCCAGTCGACCACCGCCGCGCCCGAACAGGCGGCAGACCACATTCGGCGAAATCTTCCGATCTGCAACCCGACGTTGCTCTCAATCGGTCGATGCGTCCAATATCGTTGGCGCTTCCCATTGATACCTCTATGGTATCAATCATGGACTTGAGAACGCTCCGCTACTTCAGTGCCGTCGTGCGCGAAGGACATTTCGGGCGCGCTGCCGCTTCGCTGGGCATTGCCCAGCCTCCCCTCACCCGCCAGATCCAGAAGCTCGAACGCGAACTGGGCGTCGTTCTGCTCCATCGCAGCCAGAAGAGATTCGAGGTGACACAGGCGGGACTGCTGCTCTACGAGCGGGCCAGGCGGCTCCTGGACGGCGTCGAACAGGCCGAAGCAGACGTACGGCGCCTGGGGATCGGCGAAACCGGACGTCTCGTCATCGGATTCGTGCGCTCCACGCCTTTCACCATTCTCCCCGGCATCGTGGTCCGGTTTCGCGCAACTTATCCCGACGTCGAACTCGAATTGCGGGAGATGCGCAATCCAGACCAAGTGAAATGCCTCGAGAACGGCATCATCGACATTGGTCTGCTACGGCCGCCGATCAGCAGTCGCGCCCTGCAAATGGTCACTTTGATCCGCGAGCCGTTCCTTGCGCTGGTTCCTGCGAACCATTCGCTCGCCGATCACTCGACGATCAGCATCCGGCAACTCGTCGCTGAGCCTTTCGTCATGTACTCCCGTGCTGGCTCCCCGCTCATCCATGCTCGCGTCATGGAGATGTGCCGGCGCGCGGGATTCGAGCCCCGTATCGCGCAGTATGCCGACCAGATTCACACCGTCGCGAGCTTCGTGGGCGCGGGCCTGGGAGTGGCCCTGTCGCCGTCGACGGTGACGAGCTTCAACATGCCCGGCCTCCACTGCCTGGCGATCTCTGACAAGCCCGCGGCTTTGCCCGTGGTGGCAGTGTGGCGCACCGGGAATGCTTCCGTTCTGGTGCGCAACTTCACCCGTATCGCCCGTGAGGCCGCCTCAGCCTGGCGGCCGCAGGGCCTGCCTGGCTGAGGCAGTCACGGTCAGTCGGGCTTCTTCGAGAGCATCTTGAAGTCCGGATCGAAGGCGAGGTCGTGCTTCTGGTTGCCGCACATGGCATCGTCGACCTCGAACTTGCCGGCGGGGTGCGCCGTCGCCTTGTCGTCGTCGAACTCCATCTTGCCGCCCGTGCAGCCCGCCGCCTTCACCGCCTCCTCGAGTTTCGTCCGCTCCTGATCCGTCACGGGGCGGTCCTTGGCCATTGCCGGGCCGGCCAGGACAGCCGAGACGAAAAGCAAAGCGGGAACGGTGAACATCGATCGCATCTCGGACTCCTCGGGTTGCATTGCACAAACAATGCAATGCTTTTCGAGGATCATAGTTCCGCCCCGAGTGCGTATCGGGGCGACCTTCACGTCGATGGCAGAACCGCGAGGCCTCCCGCGGGGCGATGGATGCCGCACTCGGTCTTCGCCAGACCGCGCCACCGCCCGGCCCGCGGGTCCTCGCCAAGGTGGACCGGCGACGTGCAGGGCATACACCCGATCGACGGGTAACCGCGGCCGGCCAAAGGATGCGGCGGCAGCAGATGGCGGCTCGCATGGGCCTCGATCTCCGTCTGGCTCCACTTGGCCAGCGGGTTGATCTTGACGTGTTTCCCATCCCTCTCGAACACGGGCATCGCTTGGCGCGTCGCGGCCTGAAATCGCTTGCGACCGGTGATCCAGGCGTCGAATCCCCCAAGGGCCCGCTCGAGTGGCGCGACCTTGCGGAAGGCACAGCAGCCGTCCGGATCCCAGGTTGCCCGGCTCAAATCGGCATCGTGACGCGCGGCTTCCTCTGGCGACGGTCCCACACTGCGCAGGTCGCGCAGCCCGAGCTGGCGCACGAGATTGTCGCGATGCGCGATCGTCTCCGCGAAGTGCCGGCCTGTGTCGACGAATATCACCGGGGTGGAGGGATCGACTTCCGCCACCATGTGCAGCAGGACTGCCGAGTCCGCGCCGAAGGAAGAGACGACGGCGATGCGGCCGGCAAAGATCTCGCCGATAACGGTCTGCAGGATAGAGGGCGGTTCGGCCGCGTCCAGGCGCCAGCTCAGCGTGGCGACAGTTTCGGCGGACACCGGCCGGCCCCTGCCGACATCGTCCTTCTTGGAAGTCTTCACGTGGCACCTAGTACTGGTCAGCCTGCTCAAGCTCGCAGGTCAGGTCGCGCTCGACCTCGCTTGTGAGCTCATCGAGCGTGTCGCGGACGCTGCCCATCGCACAGGCAACGTCACTGCTGGGTACTTCGAACTCCGCGGCAAGCCGGCTCAAGACAGCGCGAATGTCGACTTCGGCACGACGCTGGGCGCGTCGCAACGCATCGAGGCGATCCAGTGGATCTGGAACGCTGGAGAATTGCCTTGCCCATTCCGCCAGCAGAGGCAGGTGCGTGCCCGGGAGCGCCGTCAGAAGCGGCAATAGTCTCATGAGACTGCCTCCCCTGTTCGATGACCTGGCCCTGGCCTGGATCGCCGGGACGTTCATCGCGCCGCCGCCTTGCCGAAGGCTGCGTCGGACCCCTTGGGGAGCTCACGCGTCGGATCGTAGGAAACATCGGTCAGCACAACGTCCGCAGGCGTCTGCGCACGCACGGCGACGATGATGGACATGAGGCCTGCCGCGATGGCGAAGGCCACCAGTAAACTCTGTCGAGTTGTCATGATGATTATACCTTGTCGATCAAGGGTGGATGGGGCCGCGACCCGACCGCCGCGACAGTCGGGCGGCGGCAAGCCGGGCCTGGCCGGGCGTGCTGAACTGGATGCCGTCGAGTTCGAAGAACGGACGCGCCGTTGCATGGAAGCGAAAGGCGTTACCTTCGCGCAGGACGATGCCAGCAGGCTCGCCCCAGATTTCGACGATGAAGGGGTCGGACATGGCTCCGCTCCGCCGGCCTGTAGGCCGGCTATTCTCACGGGAATTTGGCGTGGGTGTCGGTGGCTCAGGCGAGCCGACTGTTCAGCGGCACATGCCGCGTCGACAAGGCTGGTGGCGGTTCGAAATAGGGGCCTGGGTCATCGCTGCCTCATCCATGTAGCGGAGCCCACGGTCGTGTCGTGACGCTTTAGCACTTGGTGTCGCGGCGCAAGCTGCTCCTCAAATCCCGCGGTCTTTCGACGCTTCAGAATTGCGCCTGAACATGCCCTCAAACAATGATCGGGATTTCCAAAGTTCGACCGGGGCAGGAAACGACCGCAGCGATCGAGGTGGGCGCGGCAGAATTCCTTGCCGAATAACACCTCACCCAACCCGTGGTGAGATCAAAATCAGAACGACCACCACAGATCGAAATCCTCCGATCGGCTACGGCGTGCCGCAACAATAAACGCCGCCCACAGTTGAATCGGCCTACGTGAGGGGAACCAAAATGGCTGCAAGACCGAGCTGGGAAGGGCATCTCCGCCTTTCCCTGGTGACTTGTCCTGTCTCCCTGTGGTCGGCGACGACCGAGGCGGAGACGGTACGCTTCAACCTGATCAATCCGAAGACCAACAATCGCATCCGCATGAAGACGGTGGACGGCGGCACGGGTGAGGAACTGTCGCGCGCGGATCTCGTGAAGGGATTCGCGATCGCCAAGGACGAATATGTGCTGCTCGACAAGGAAGACTTCGAGAGCGTGAAGCTCGAATCGACGCGCATCGTCGACATCGAGAAGTTCGTGGCGCGCGAGACGATCGACCGCCTCTACTGGGATACGCCCTATCATCTCGTGCCCTCCGGCAAGACCGGGATCGAAGCCTTCGCGGTGATCCGAGAGGCCATGAAGCGCAAGGGCATGGTGGCGATCGGCCGCCTGGTCATGAGCACGCGCGAGCGGGTCTGCGCCATCGAGATCGAGGAGGACGGACTGGTGCTGACGACCCTGCGCACGGCGGAGGAGGTGCGCACCCTCGACGAGATCGGCCATCCTGACCTGCCCAAACCCAACGCGCAGATGCTGGAGATCGCCGAGAAGATCGTGGCGCAGCAGTCCGGCGAGTTCGACCCTGCCGACTTCACGGATCGATACGAGGACGCGCTGCGCGCGCTCATCGAGGAAAAGAAAAAGGGCAAACCCGTGAGGACCAAGCCAGTGCGTGAGGAAGCGGATTCCGGCGTCGTCGACCTGATGGCCGCCCTGAAGAAAAGCCTCCAGGGCAACGGGCCCGCGCGCGAGCGCGCCGAGCGATACGCCGCCGCCGCGCGTGCCGACAAGAAGAAGCGGTCGGCGCGACGCAAGGCCGCCTGAGTCTGGTCACCGCGTTGACAGGAGGTGGCCGACGCTATGCGTTTGCCGCCAGCTCCTGCATGCCGGCCGCAAACTCGACCCGGGGCTGCCAGTCGAGTTCGGCGCACAGGCGCGACGAATCGGCGGTGATGTGTCGGACGTCGCCCAGGCGAAAATGGCCGGTGAGCTGCGGCGCCGGGCCCTTCATCGCGGTCGCCAGCGCGGCGGCCATCTCGCCAACGGTGCGCGGTGTGCCGGAGCCTACATTGAAGGCGCGGACGCCCGTGTCGTGTTTCTCGCAGGCTGCGATCGTGGCCGCGGCAACGTCGCGGACGTGAACGAAATCGCGCCGCTGGCCACCATCCTCGAAGACCTGTGGCGGCTTTCCCTGGCGCAGCGCCGACGTGAAGATGGCCGCGACCCCGGCATAGGGCGTGTTGCGCGGCATACCCGGTCCATAGACGTTGTGATAGCGCATCGCCGCGACCGTGCCGCCGGTCGTGCGTGCCCAGTTGGCGGCGTAGAATTCCTGCGCCACCTTGCTGCTGGCATAGGCATTGCGCGGATCGAGCGCGGCGCTCTCGCTGACCAAACCGGTGGCGAGCGGTGTGCCGCACATCGGACACGGCGGCTCGAACTGGCCGGCCGCCAGCGCCTCCGCGCGGCGCGGCGCCGGCGCCACGGCGCCATGCTCGCCGCAGACACCGACGCCCTCACCGTAGACCACCATGGAACTGGCCAGCGTGAGGCGAGCGACCTTGGCGCGCGCCATGCCGGCCAGCAGCACCGCCGTGCCGACATCGTTGCTCGACGCATAATCGGGGAGATCGCCGACATCGACGCCGAGCCCCACCTTGGCCGCGAGGTGCAGGACGGCATCTACGCCCTGCAGCGCGCGATCGACCATGGCGGCATCGCGCACGTCGCCGTGCACGAAAGCGACGCCTTCGGGGGGTGTCCAGGGGCGGTCGCCATGGACATCCTCGCGGAGCGAGTCGAGAACACACACTTGGTGGCCGCGAGCCAACAGCTCGCGGAGCACATGCTGGCCGATAAAGCCGGCGCCGCCGGTCAGAAGCGTCCTCATCGCACCGGTTCCCCCGCTTCTATCGGCCGTCGGGTGCCCCGCAGCGTGGCGGCGAGCCGCAGGAAAGTGCGCGTGATCACCCAGGCGGCCTTGAGACCGGCCACGAGATCGCCCGACACCTTGGAAACACCGCCGCGACGGCAGCGATGGTCGACCGGGACCTCGACGACGCGCAGGCCCAGGGCGGCGACCCGCATCTGCATTTCGAGATTCCAGCCGAAGGTGCGCTCGCTCATGCCAAGCGCGCGCAGGTCGGCGAGCCGCATCGCGCGGAACGGCGACATGTCGGTGAAGCGCACGCCGTAGGTGAGGCGCAACAGCATCTCGGCCACTTTGCCCGCCACGATCTGCTGCGGTGTCATGCTGCCCGGTTCGCGTACGCCACGCAGCCGTGAGCCCATCACGAAATCGGCCTCGCCCATCGCGAGGGGCGTCACGACGGCGGGCAGGAATGACGGTACGTCGCTGCCATCGCCATCCATGAAGCAGACGATCTCGGTATCGGATCTAACGGCGGCGACACCGGCGGCGCAGGCCTGGCCGTAGCCCCGGCGCGGTTCGCTGACGACGCGCGCGCCGGCCGCCGCGGCTTGCGCCGCCGTGTCGTCGGTCGAGCCATTGTCGACGACGATGATCTCGTCGGCGCCGACGGCGCGGACCTCCTGCACGACGGCGGCGATCGGCTTGCCCTCGTTGAGACAGGGAATGACGACGACGACCCGTCGCGTGCCGGAGGCCAATTGCATCCTGTATCTCCGGTCAGTCGGCTGCGAGGACGGAAGCGCGATTGCGCTCCAGCAGAAACCGCCGCGTCGCGGGGGCATCGGCGCCCTTCATCGGCAGCGACATGGGCGCGACACCCAGAAGTTCGTCCTCGAGCACCCGCAGCGAGGCCGCGTCGTCGACATCGTACCACGGCGGCACGTCGACGACCGGCAGGCCGATCTCTGCCGCACGCTCGCAGGTCCGGCGATAGACCGTCTCGGTGCTCCATTCGATCTCCTCGAACAGGCGACGGTGCGGCCGCGACAGGCCGATCAGCGTGTAGCCGCCATCTTCCGCGGGACTGAGTACCACGCTGTCGCCCTTTCGCACCGCCTCGACGGCGGCGCGGAGAATCTCCGGCGGAAGGGTCGGGCTGTCGGAGTTTACCAGCAGCACGCCGTCATGGGTTTGCAACAACGCATCGATGCCGTGGAACAGGCGCTCGCCGAAATTGCCCTCGACCTGCGGCAACAGGACGAAATCCTCCGGCAGCAACGACAACAGCGCCGTCTCTGAGCCAACGGGCGTGTAGACCGCACAACCGGCCACGCCCTCATCGGCTTGGGCGAGCCAGGCGATGGTGCGCGACAAGTCACGAATGAAGCAGGCCGAAATGCCTGCGCACTCATCGGGCTGCAGGGGTGGCGACAGACGCGTCTTGGATTTCCCCGGCGTGGGGGTCTTGCACATGATGCCGATCGTAACCTTGCCCACCTGATTCTTCTCCCTCTCAGAGTCGGCCGAATGACCCGGTCGTGACACCCAGCGCCTGAACCAGGTCCATGAAGAGGTCGTCGACATCCTCCAGTCCAACCGAGAGGCGCAGCAGGTCCGACGGACAGGGTGTGCCGGCGCCCTCGATCGAGGCGCGATGCTCGATCAGGCTCTCGACGCCGCCCAAAGACGTGGCGCGCTTCCACAGTTCGACCTGGGCCGCAACGGCGACCGCCGCCGATTCGCCTCCCTTGACGCGGATCGACAGCATGCCGCCGAAGCCGCCGACCATCTGACGCAGCGCAATGTCGTGGCCGGGATGGCTGCGCAGGCCGGGATAGAGGACGGCGCTGAGCGCGGGATGACCGACCAGCCGACTGGCGAGCTTGGCAGCCGTACGCGCCTGCGCCGCCACGCGTACATGCAGGGTCCGCATGCCGCGCATCAGCAGCCAGGCGTCGAACGGCCCCAGGATGGCGCCGATCTGCGCGCGCGCACGGCCGATGCGCTCCCACATCTCGTTGCGCTCCGCCGTCGCCAACCCGCCGGCGACCACGTCGGAATGACCGTTGAGGTACTTGGTGGCGGAATGGACCACGAGATCGGCGCCCAGGGCCAGCGGCCGCGTGAAGATCGGCGTCGAGACCGTCGAGTCGACGCACAGGAGCGCGCCGGCCGCGTGCGCTATGTCGGCGACGGCGGCGATGTCGGTGATGCTCCACAGCGGATTGCTGGGCGTCTCGATCCAGACCAGCCCGGTCTCGCCCGGGCGCATCGCGCCGCGCACCAGATCGAGGTTCGACGTATCGACGAAGGTAACGGCATGGCCGGTACGCTTCGCCACGTCCTCCAGCCAGACGCGCAGCCCGTAATAGATGCCCTGCGACGCGAGGATATGCATCGGCCGGTCGAGCGCCTGCAACACGGCGTTGGCCGCGGCCATGCCCGAGCCGAACATCAGCGCGTCCTCCGCGCCTTCGAGCGCCGCCAACAGCGCGCCCGCCTGCTGGACCGAAGGATTGTCCGAGCCGCCATAGATGCGGCCATTGCTGTAGCCGTTATCAGCGTCGCGCAGATAGGTCGTCGACATGTAGATCGGCGAAACCAGCCCCCGCGTCACCGGCTCGACAGCCCCGAAGCCCTGCGCAACGATCGTCCGCGTCTTCAGCGGAGAGCGCGATTCATGATCCAAGGGAAATCTCCCTCCCGGTGATGCAATACCCAGCCAGGAAACTGGCTGGTCGCGTCGAAGTCGCCGAAGTCCGGGTCATCGCCGGCCGATCGCGATCTTGATGATCTCGTCACGGCCGATCGGCGTCGCCTGCGTGCTGACGAACGTCGGCGCCTTGTCGAACGACGCTGGCGGAAATTCGAGCGCATTGAGGTGGCGGCCGAGGATCACCACCGTCTCGATCGGCACAGCGACGGGCTGGCTTTCACCGGCGAACCAGCGGCGGTACGGCACGATGAGCTTCACTCTTCCGTCGGGCGTGCGAACGACATCGCTGACGCAACCGATCGTCGAATCCTGGTCGTCGAGCACCGGCAAGCCGATCAGGTCGCCCACCCGCACGGGCTGCGGAAAACGCCGCGCCATCTTCTCGTCCTGGGACAGCAAGGCAAAATCCGCCTGCGCCATCGCCGGCAGCCACAGGCCCTGGGATAGCAGAAGCACTGCAGCGACTGCCCACCGCATCGATCTCTCCTCAAAAACGCTACGCTTGAAGAGGTATTCGCGACGGCACGCACTTCGTTACAGGGCACTCGAATAATTTGGCCAAAAGGCCGGGTCACAAACCCGTGAGCGGCTGTAAGGATTCGCCCGTTCTGCGCGAACAACTCACTCGAGAACCACCATCCGAAGAGACGCCCTCATGCGCAAGAGATCGAAACCGCTTCATCCCTGGCCATTGCGTGTCATGCACTGGATCAATGCGCTCGCAATGGTGTTGATGATCGGTAGCGGCTGGAAGATCTACAACGACGAAGTCCTGTTCGGCTGGCTGCATTTTCCCGATTGGATCACGATCGGCGGAGAGGCGCAGGGCGCGCTGCAATGGCACTTCTTCGCCATGTGGGTGCTGATGCTGAATGGGCTCGCCTATCTTGCCTACGGCTTCGCGACCGGCCGCTTCCGAACCAAGTTCCTGCCGATCCGCGTCGCCGAATTCGTCGGCGACGTTCGCGACGCCCTGGCGCTGCGCCTCTCCCACGCCGACATCACGCGCTACAACGCCGTGCAGAAGCTGCTCTACACCGGCATCATCCTGGTGATCGTGGTGCAAGTCCTGTCGGGCTGGGCGATCTGGAAGCCGGTGCAGCTTTCGGAGCTGGTGAGCCTGTTCGGCGGCTTCCAGGGCGGACGGCTGGTCCATTTCCTCGGCATGGCGGCGATCGTCGGATTTCTCGTCATCCATGTCGCGCTGGCGCTGATCGTGCCCAGGACCATCGGCGCCATGATCACCGGCGGCCCGAAAGTGGATCCCCCGGCCGAGCCCGAGGCGGAAGCGCCGGTCATCGCCAACTCGACAACAACCCACTGACTCCGGAGCCACCCATGCCCGTTCGCATCCCCTCGCCCTCTTCCTTTCGTCCCAAGGCCGGCATCGACCAGAGCGTGCTCGAAAACAACCGCGAACTGCTGGCCGATATCGGCCGGCGCAACATCCTGCGCGGGTCGCTGAGCCTCGGCGCGCTCGTCATGCTGACCGGCTGTGACGTCACCAACGACAGCGCGGTGCAGTCGGTGCTGCGCCGCGTGTCCTCTTTCAACGACCGCTTCCAGGAGTTCATGTTCCGGCCGAATCACCTCGCGCCGACCTACAGCGAGGCCGAGGTGGTGAAGCCGCCGCGCTTCAACGCCTATTATGACGCCAACGACGTGGCGCCGGTCGATGGCACGACCTGGAAGCTCGAGCTGGCCGGACGCATCACCGACAAGACGCCCTGGAACGTACAACGCTTCATGCAGCTGCCTGAGCAGGAATGGATCATCCGCCACATCTGCGTCGAGGGCTGGGACTATATCGGGCAGTGGTCCGGCGTGAACCTGCGCACCTTCCTCGAGATGGTCGGCGCCGACCTCAAGGCGAAGTACGTCGCCTTCAAGTGCGCCGACGACTATAGCGGCAGCATCGACATGGCGACGGCGCTGCACGCGCAAACCATCCTGGCGACGAAGTATGCCCGCCAGCCGATCACCGATCCCTATGGGTTCCCGCTGCGCCTGCGGACCGCGACCAAGCTCGGCTTCAAGAACCCCAAGTGGATCACCGCCATTGAGGTGACCAACACCTATCCCGGCGGCTACTGGGAGGATCGCGGCTTCAACTGGTTCGCGGGCATCTGAACCCGGCGGTAGATGCGCCAATCGTTGCCTGCTTCGACGGGCTTGTACACGTCGCCCGACGCGAACGGATCCCTGGTCCAGGCGCCATCCTGCGGCGTCAGCACGATCACGTCGCAGCCATAGCGGTCCGTCAGCGCCCGCACATCCTCGGGCCGCGCCGTGCCGGCAAAGACACGGTCGAACAGATCCTTGGTCGCGGCGCGCGACGCGGCTGGCGCCGCGGCGAAAGCGATGGCGAGATCGTCGCCGGCATAGCAGGAGCGCCGATTGCCGAGCAGCGCCCAGGAGATGTTGACCGGCCACGGCGTCGCGTCGCCGAGGAACGAAGGGCTGTTGGCCACGCGCTCGTCAATCGAAGCAAGGCGCTGCACCGTCCGCCACAGCGCGGGTACGCGAGCGAGGTCGCGCTCCGATGGCGACGGCGAGGCAAACAGGTCTTCGCGCATCAGTTCCAAAGTGTAGGGCATCGCCAGGACCACGCCGACGGCGGCCACCACTGAAGCAATGCGCGCCGAGACGGCGGGCCAGCGCGAGATCGCCGTCGCGGCGAAGGCGACCAGCACCAGCAGCGCCGGCAGCACCGCGCGCCAGCCGAGGTCGTTATTCCAGGCGACGGTGCTGCGCAGCAGTCCGCCGACGATGAGGCTCGCCGCCACCAGCAGCGCCAGTGGCGTCACGCCAGCGTGGCGCTCCTTCAGCAGCACGAACAGGCCGATCAGCCCGGCGACGTAAAAGGAGGCGAACTCGACCGGCAGATAGACCAGCCAGTAGGCCGGAACGTCGAGCCACGCGCGTAGCGTCGCGGGCACGGTGGGGTCCAGCACGTCGACGGGTGAGACGGCGACCGGAAAGCCGCCGCCGCGCGCTGCCGCGACTGACGCCTGGTCGAGCAGGAACGGCAGGCTGAGCGCCAGCGCCAGGGCGCCCGCCGTGCCGACCTTCACCGCGAAGCCGGCGCGGCGGTGCGGTTCGAGGCGAACCATCAGAAACAGCGCGATCGCCAGCACCGCCACCGCGAAGGTGACACCACCGACCCAGATCGAGGTCTGGTAGCCCGCCGCCGCGAGCAGCCCGAAGACCAGCGCGGCAAACCAGCCGCCGCCCTCGGCCAATCGTACCAAGGCGAGGCAGGCCAGCACGACGCACACGGCTGAGGCGAGATGCTGCGGCGCCCAGGCCGTCTGGAACAGCCAGCCGCCGAGGCCGGAGGCCGCCTTCAACGGCAGCGCCTCGACCACCGCCCGCACCGAAGCACTGGCCGCCAGCCCGAGGACGAGGAACGGCGTGGCCTTCCCGGCGCCGAGGCGCAGCGCCAGGCCGATCATCAGCAGCAGCGAGGCGAAGGCGGTGAACCAGGTGAGCGCGGCATCGGCTTCCCAGCCGCTGGCGCCGGTCAGCACCGCGAACACCGAGGCGCCGAAATGCCAGAGATAGTAGTAGGCGAGACGATCGGGCGCGCCCGACTCGGAGATGAACGGGTTGAGCGCCGGCACGCCGCTGCGCGCCATCTCGTCGATCATTGCGATCTTGGAATGATCGAAGATCGAGGCCGCCAAAGTCACGCCCTCGCTCGTCGCCTTGGGCAGCACCGACGCCGCCGGCACCCAGGCGAGCAGCGCGGCGAGACCGACGGCGACGGCGAGCGAAACCGGCATCCGCAGTGTCTGCTTGTGCCGGCGCATCGCCACAAGCGCCGCGACCAGGCATGCCACCGTCACGGTGACGATGGCACCCCGACCCATGCCGACCAGCCTGAAAACCGGCAGCGCTACGACCGTATGAACGGCAAAGCCCAGTCCCGGCGCCAGCAGCAGCATGCCGGGTCCGGCAAACAGCCGTGCTGCCAACGGCACGCCGACCCAGGTCCAGACGACGGCCATCGCCACGGCTGCGCTGAGAGCGTGTTCGAAAGAGGCCATGTCCTAGGCGATCACGGGCGGCGCGATCCTCAGACCGGCACGGCGCCGTTCAGGACGAACAGGACGCGGGCGATGCGGTCGGTGCGGTTGGCCCAGGCATGGTTGGTGCCACGCTGGATCAGCACGTCGCCGACCTGCATCAGCGTCTCGCCGACATCCATCAGCGCCCAAATCTCGCCCTCGATGACAATGGCGTAGTCGACGCTGTGGGTCTTGTGGAAGCCGGGATGGCGTGCGGCGTTGTCGTGCGCTTGCGTCGCGCCGTACTGGTGGAACACCTCTGCCTGGTTGCCGTAATTGCGCTCGTTGTCCGGCGGGAACTCGACGATGCGCAGGACATTGCCGGCAGCCGGCGGCTCGAGCTTGAACGACCGCGCCGTCGGATCGGGCTGCCCCGCCTCGTTGGTCGTCGGCACCGCGTCGAGCAGCCAGAGGTTGGTCAGGCCGACATTGGGCGAATGTGAGGGGGAGAAGCGGTTGGGCGCAGGTCCGTCCTCAAGAAATACGGAGCGCCCTTCCTTGTCGTGTCCCGTCACGATCCGGCGGACCGGCTTCACCATGCGTCGTCTCCCTTCGAGGATTTCGACGCACTATGGCTCACCGCGCGGCGGGTTTCACCGCCCCGCGATGAGCACGCCGGACTCACCGGCTGACTTTGCCGCCTGCCACGCGCAACAGCACCGGATCGGCGCGCCACGCCGCCGGGAACAGGCGCTTCAGCCCTTCGATCTTGGGAAGATCGTGGTGATAGATGTACGGGCTGGTCGGATTGAGCGTGGCGTAGTCCTGGTGATAGGCCTCGGCGGCGTAGAACGGCGTGGCATCGTTGAGCTGCGTCACGATCTTCTTGGGGAAGATGCGGGCCTGGTCGAGCTGGGCGATATAGGCCTCGGCAATGCGGCGCTGCGCCGGATCGGTGAAGAACAGCGCCGAACGATACTGCGTGCCGACATCCGGCCCCTGGCGATTAAGCTGCGTTGGATTATGGGCCACCGAGAAGAAGATCTGCAGGATCTGGCCGTAGCTGACGATCCGCGGATCGAACGTCACCTCGACCGCCTCGGCATGACCGGTGCGACCCGACGTCACCATGTCGTAGACGGCCTTGTCCTTGGGGCCGCCGGCATAGCCGGAAACGGCGCGGCTGACGCCCTTCACGTGCTGGTACACGGCCTGCACGCCCCAGAAGCAGCCGCCGGCCAATACAGCCGTTTCGGTCGTAGCGTCGGACTTGCGCTCGTCGAGCGCCGGCGCGGGCACCACGACCATCGCCTCCTGCGCCCCGGCCGGGAGAATGCCGTATAGGGCCGCGCCCGCCAGCGCGGCTCCCGAAAGAAGAAGCGCACCGCGCCGGCCTCGATCAACGCGAATCTGGGTCATCGATCCCTCCTGAACTTTCGGCTTCGAAGCTAGGCGGCGGCAACCGCGAAGGTCATGGCCACGCCGTTCATGCAGTAGCGCAGGCCGGTCGGCCTGGGCCCGTCGTCGAAGACATGGCCGAGATGGCCGCCACACTGGGCGCAGTGCACCGAGACGCGCTTCATGAACAGCGTGGTGTCGGTCTCGGTGCCGACCGCCTTGTCGAGCGGCGCCCAGAAGCTCGGCCAGCCGGTATGGCTGTCGAACTTCGTCGCCGACGAAAACAAGGCGAGCTGGCAGCCGGCGCAGGCAAAGGTGCCTTTGCGGTGCTCGTCGTTGAGCGGGCTCGAATAGGCTCGCTCGGTGCCGTCTTTTCGCAAAACGGAGTATTGCGCCGGCGTTAGGAGCTGCTTCCATTCAGCATCCGTGCGCGCGACCTTGAACGCCGCCTCGGCAGCGGCCGGCCGCACGCGCCAGGGCATGGCGGCGAACAGCGCCGCGGCGCCGAGTCCGACGCCAGCTCCCAGTTTAAGGACGTTCCTTCGGTTCGACAGGACAGACTTCGACATAGAGGGCCTCCTCTGACCGTACGGCAAGGGACCACCCTGACCTGGGCCCGACCATCCCGATATCCAATTGAAGATATCGAGAGGTCGCCGTTACCGTCCCTCCCCCTGTGTACGGGTGGACCGCTCCAAACGTTACAGCCGTTTCGCGACCTACAGATTGAGGTCCTTCTTCGCGTCGTCGAGCGCGAGCTTGAAGCGCTTGCACATCTCGCCGATCTGCTCCTCGGTGATGATGAGCGGCGGGGTGAAGGCGATGCGGTCGCCGATCGCGCGAACGATCAGCCCGTGGCGCAGCGCATGGTCCATCACCATCGTGCCGACCTTCTGCTCGGGCGCCCACGGCGTGCGCGCCTTGGCGTCCTTCATCAGCTCGACGCCGGTAAACAGGCCGACGCCGCGCACGTCGCCGACCAGCGGATGGTCGCGGAACTTCTCCAGGCCGGCCTGCATCACCGGCCCGACCTTGCGTACCTGGCCCACGATGTCACGCTCCTCGTAGATCTTCAGCGTCTCCAGCGCCACGGCACAGGCCACCGGATGGGCGCCGTAGGTGAAGCCGTGGCCGAACGTGCCGTTGGTGGCGCTGAGGCTCTCGACCGCATCGTAGACCTTGTCGGAAATCATCAGCGCCGAAATCGGCTGGTAGGCCGCCGACAGCGCCTTGGCGCAGGAGATCATGTCGGGCTGGATGCCGTAGGTCTCGCAGCCCCACATGTTGCCGGTGCGGCAGAAGCCGGCGATCACCTCGTCGG
>NZ_JBQVQG010000024.1:0-78211 GCF_052439685.1 Reyranella sp. | reverse complement strand
CCACTCAGGTGCGCAACATCGCCGAAGTGACGACGGCCGTGGCGACGGGCGATCTGTCGAAGAAGATCACCGTCGACGTGCGCGGCGAGATCCTGCAGCTCAAGGACACCATCAACACGATGGTCGATCAGCTGAACGGCTTCGCCGGCGAAGTGACGCGCGTCGCCCGCGAGGTCGGCACCGAAGGAAAGCTGGGCGGCCAGGCCCAGGTCCCCGGCGTCGCCGGCATCTGGAAGGACCTCACCGACAACGTGAACCTGCTGGCCGCGAACCTCACCACCCAGGTCCGAAACATCGCCGAGGTGACCACCGCCGTCGCGACTGGCGACCTGTCCAAGAAGATCACCGTCGACGTGCGCGGCGAGATCCTGCAGCTGAAGGAAACCATCAACACGATGGTCGACCAGCTGAACGGGTTCGCGGGCGAAGTGACGCGCGTGGCCCGCGAGGTCGGCACCGAGGGCAAGCTCGGCGGCCAGGCCCAGGTTCCCGGCGTCGCCGGTACCTGGAAGGACCTGACGGGCAACGTCAATCTGCTGGCCGCCAATCTCACCACCCAGGTGCGCGCCATCGCCGAAGTGGCGACGGCCGTCACCAAGGGCGACCTGACACGCTCGATCCAAGTCGATGCGCTGGGCGAGGTGGCGGAGCTGAAGGACAAGCTCAACACCATGATCGACAATCTCCGTCTCACGACGGAGCGCAACACCGAGCAGGACTGGCTGAAGACCAACCTCGCCAAGTTCACCAACATGCTGCAGGGCCAGCGTGACCTCGGTACCGTCGGCCGGCTGATCCTGAGCGAGCTGACGCCGCTCGTGAATGCGCATCAGGCCGTGATCTATCAGACGGTCGACGACGACAAGGTCCGGCTGCGCCTCCTGTCGGTCTATGCCGATGCGGTGGGTGACGGACACCCGGAGACGTTGCGCGTCGGCGAGGGGCTGGTCGGCCAGTGCGCCGCCGACGGGCGACCGATCCACATCTCGACCATGCCAGACGCGGCGCGGCCGATCACGTCGGGCCTGTTCAGTGCCTCGCCGAGGAGCCTCATCGTCCTGCCCGTGCTGTTCGAAGGCCAGGTGAAGGCGGTGATCGAGCTGGCGTCGCTCACCCCCTTCACCGAGCTGCAGATCGCCTTCCTGGAGCAGCTCACCGCCTCGATCGGCATCGTACTGAACTCGATCGAGGCGACGATGCAGACCGAGAGCCTGTTGCAGCAGTCGCAGACGCTGGCGGGCGAGCTGCAGAGCCAGCAGAGCGAACTCCAGCAGACCAACGAGCAGCTCGAGCAGAAGGCCGCCCAGCTCGCCGAGCGCAACGCCGAGGTGGAACGCGCCAATCAGGAAATCGAGCAGGCCCGGCGCGCCGTCGAGGAGAAGGCGTCGGAGCTGGCGCTCACCTCGCGCTACAAGTCGGAGTTCCTGGCCAATATGAGCCACGAGCTGCGCACGCCGCTCAATTCGATCCTGATCCTGGGCCAGCAACTTGCCGAGAATCCCGACGGCAACCTGGCGCCACGGCAGGTCGAGTTCGCCCGCACTATCCACGGCGCGGGCACCGACCTCCTGAACCTGATCAGCGACATCCTCGACCTTTCGAAGATCGAATCGGGCACCGTCACGGTCGAGGCGGAGGAAATCTACTTCGTCAACGTGCTCGAATCCGTCGCGCGCCCGTTCCGCCACCAGGCCGAGTCGCAGGGCCTCGCCTTCGAGGTCCAGATCGATCCAAGGCTCGGCCGCTCCATCGTCACCGATTCGAAGCGCCTGCAGCAGATCCTGAAGAACCTGCTCTCCAATGCCATGAAGTTCACGGCGGAGGGGAGTGTCCGCCTGCGCGTGCTGCCGGTGGCCGAGGGCTGGCGGTCCGACAATGTCGCCCTGAACCAGGCGAGTTCGATCGTGGCCTTCGAGGTCACCGACACCGGCGTCGGCATCCCGGCGGAGAAGCAGAGGATCGTGTTCGAGGCCTTCCAGCAGGCCGATGCCAGCACCAGCCGCAAGTATGGCGGCACCGGCCTCGGCCTGGCGATCAGCCGCGAGCTGGCGAGCCTGCTGGGGGGCGAGCTCGCCCTGCGCAGCACGCCCGGCCTCGGCAGCACGTTCACGCTCTACCTGCCCGTGATGTATACCGGCCCGCGCACCGCCATCCGCCAGCCCGCCCAGGGCCCCGGCCCGCAGCCGCTGGCGGCCGTTGCGCTGCCGGAACATATCGCAGACCAGTTTCCCGACGACCGTCATGAACTGAAGCCGGACGACCGCGTCCTGCTGGTCGTCGAGGACGACGCCAACTATGCCGGAATCCTGGTCGATGCCGCCCATGCCGCGGGTTTGAGGGCCGTGGTCACGGCGCGCGGCTCCGAGGCGCTGGACCTTGCACTGCAATACAAGCCCGTCGCGATGTCGCTCGACGTGTTCCTGCCCGACATGCTGGGCTGGAACGTGCTGAGCCAGTTCAAGCGCACCCTCGAGACGCGCCACATACCGGTGCAGATCCTCACCATGGACGAGGACCGCCAGCAGGGCCTGTCGCGCGGCGCCTTCTCCTATCTCAGCAAGCCCACCTCCACCGAAGGCCTCAATGCTGCACTGGCGCGCATCAACGCCTACGTCCAGCCGCGCCGCAAGAAGCTGCTGATCGCAGAGGACGACGAGGCGGAGCGGTCGAGCATTGCCACCCTCCTCGATCACCCCGACGTCGAGATCGCCACCGTGGCCTCGGGGCGCGAGGCTCTCGAGAGGCTCCGGGCCGGCCGGCACGACTGCATGGTGCTCGACCTGCGCCTGCCCGACATGTCGGGCTTCGAGGTGCTGGAGGCCCTGCAGGCCGACCCGACGCTCGCCGATCTGCCGGTCGTGGTGTTCACCGGCCGCGACCTCACGGCGGAGGAGGAAGGCCGCCTGCATGCGATGGCACGCAGCATCGTCGTGAAGGGCGCGGCCTCACCCGAGAGACTCTTCGATGAGACCTCCCTGTTCCTGCATCACGCTGCAGCCGCGCTGGCCCCCGAGAAGCAGCGGATGCTGGAGCGCCTGCACGGCTCCGACGAGGTTCTGGCGGGACGCACCGTGCTGGTGGTCGACGACGACGCCCGCAACATCTTCGCCCTGTCGAGCGCGCTGGAGCGGCGCGGCATGCGGGTGCTGACCGCGACGACCGGGGCGGAAGCGATCTCGATCCTCGAACGCTCGCCCGAAATCTCGATCGTGCTGATGGACATCATGATGCCCGACATGGACGGCTACGAGACCATGACCCTGATCCGCAGCAAGCCGGCCCTGCGCCGCCTGCCCATCCTCGCCCTCACCGCCAAGGCGATGAAGGGCGATCGCGAAAAGTGTCTCGAAGCCGGCGCCTCCGACTACCTCGCCAAGCCGGTTAACACCGAGCAGCTCTTCTCCGCACTGCGCCTCTGGCTGCATCGCTGACCTTGACCCAGGAATCAGCCCCCATGGACAAGGTCAACATCCTGCTGATCGACGATCAGCCCGCGAAGTTGCTGAGCTACGAGGTCATCCTCGGCGAGCTGGGCGAAAATCTCGTGAAGGCCAACTCGCCGCACGAGGCGCTCGGCCTGCTGCTGAAGCTGGAAGACGTCGCGGTCGTGCTGATCGACGTCGTCATGCCCCAGATCGACGGCTTCCAGCTCGCCGCCATGATCCGCGAGCATCCGCGTTTCCAGAAGCTTGCCATCATCTTCGTGTCGGCGGTGCAGATCGCCGAGACCGATCATCTGCGGGGCTACGAGATCGGCGCCGTCGACTACGTGACGGTGCCCGTGGTGCCGGAGGTGCTTCGCGCCAAGGTCCGCGTTTTCATTGAACTCTATCGCAAGACCCGCGAACTCGAAGCGATGAACCGCGAGCTCGAGAAGCGCGTCGCCGAACGCACTGCCGAACTGGAGGCGCAGACCGAGCAGCTGCGGCGCAGCGAGGAGCGCCGCTCGATCGCGCTCAGCGCGGGCGACATGGGTTCGTGGGAAGTCGATCTCGTCTCCGGCCGCATCGAGTGGGACGACGGGCCTTACCGCATCTTCGGTCTCGACCCGGCGCTATTCACGCCGACCATCGAGCGTGTCGAGGCGATGATCCATCCCGAGGATCGCGAGAAGAACACGACCGCCGCGCTCGTCGCCGACGGCATGAACCGCTTCAAGTCCGAATTCCGGATCATCCGCCCAAGCGGCGAGGTCCGCTGGTGCTTCGGGGCTGGCGTGATCTCGCGAGATCTCGATGGCAAGGCCGTCCGCATGAACGGCGTCACCGTCGATATCACCGAGCGAAAGCGCGCCGAGGAGCGGCAGCTGGTGCTGGCGCGCGAGGTCGATCATCGCGCCAAGAACATGCTGGCCGTCGTCCTCTCGGTGCTGCGCCTCACCAAGGCCCGAAGCACGCCCGAGTTCGTGTCGACGGTCGAGGGCCGCATCCACGCGCTCGCGGCCACGCACAATCTCCTGTCTGCCACCCGCTGGCAGGGCGCCAATCTCAGCCAGATCGTCGAAGAGGAGCTCGCGCCCTACCGCACCAACCATCGCCTGCGGATCGAGTCCGGCGGTCCGCAGGCCATGCTGTTGCCGGCGACCGCGCAGGCCGTGGCGCTCGCGGTGCACGAGCTCGCCACCAACGCCGCCAAATACGGCGCGCTATCGACCGAAACCGGCCACCTGCGACTCGTCTGGAGGATCGACGACCAGGCGCTGATCGTCGACTGGATCGAGACCGGCGGGCCGCCCGCGGTGGAGCCCAAGTCGCTGGGATTCGGCCTTTCGATCGTGCGCTCCTCGATCGAGGCTCAGTTCCGCGGCGGCGTGGTTTACGACTGGCAACCCGAAGGTCTGCATTGCCGCCTCTCGATTCCGCGCGCCCAGATCGTCGGGCCGACGCCCAACCCGGAGCCCGAATCGGGAGAGCCGGGTGAGATGCCGAACCGACGTTCGCGCAGTCTCGCCGGGCGGCGTCTCCTCATGGTCGAGGACGAGGTGCTGGTCGGCATGATGGCCAAACGCATCCTCGAAGATCTGGGTGCCACCGTGCTCGGCCCCTTTGGCGGCCTGGCAGATGGACTGGCGGCGGCGCGCAGCGAGCGGTTCGACGGAGCGCTCCTCGACTTCAATCTCGCGGGTGAATTCGCCGATCCGCTGGCCGACCTCTTGATCGCGCGCGGCGTGCCATTCGTATTCGTCACCGGCTATCAGCGCGACAGCATCGATCGTCGCTATGCCAACGTTCCCATCCTGCCCAAGCCCCTCGAAGCCGAAAGCCTCGAGCGCGTGCTGGTGTCCCTGCTCGACCCACCGTCCCGCGTCACGGCCGACGCGTAGGGATCGGCGAAACAGGGCGAAGTCGGGGCGGTTCCCGGCGTAATCGAGCTCTGCAGCGTCAACTTTCGCGCTGCCTTGCCGTTATCACCATCCAACACGGAGGGTGATGAGAATACATGGCAAGAGACATTCGAACTATGCCCAAAGGCCTGATCGCGCCGCTTACCCAGGCCGCTCTTTCTTCCCTGCGGGCGCTCGCCGCCGGCACGGCCGCGTCCATGCCCGAAGCGCATCGCGCACGTCTCTTCCATCTTGGCTTGATCGAGACGGGCGCCGAAGGCGATGCCATCACGGCGTTGGGACGCGAACGGCTGATTTCCGATCGTTAGTAGTTGCCACCCGTCGCCGTGACGCAACCCGGATCAACTGCCTCTTTCACGATCTTGAGAAACGTGTCGAGAGGACAGGCATTGTTCACCAGTTCTCCCGAACAGGCCGGCAGGGCGACCTGCACCATGCCCGGCGGATCGCGGTAGTCGAGCGGCGCGCGACGGCGCATCTCATCCAGCGTCTGCGCGTAGTAGGCGATGCGCACGTAACGCTTTTCGCTCCTCACCTCCCGAAACTGCTCGAACGCGAGCGCACCGCCCGGCGAAGCCTCCCCCGGAAGGAAGCCGGGTATCTGCCAGGTGAGATTGAGCAAGGCGGCGAGGTTGTGGATGTTGCTCTCGTGGCCCACCAGGAAGCCCAGCCGCACCGGCTGGCCAGTAGCGGCATGGCCGGGGAAACTATGGCCGTTCACCAGGATGGCACCGATCAGCGACAGGAGGTTGGACCCGCGCTGCTGGGCGATCGGCTTGGTCTTCTGGGTGAGGTCCTGGTCGAGCTGGTGGAGCGTCAACAGTTCGCGCAGCGCCGCGTCGTGCGCGAGACGCCCCCAGGCGACCTGATCCTTGGGCAGGCCCTCGGCAGCCTGCATGAGGAAATTCTCCGCCGCCGTCGAGGCAAAGCCGAAGGGGCCGCTCAGCCGCACGCCATCCTCGGTGCCGCCCACGATGCTGTTCGGCATGCCAGCTTCGCCGCAGCTGCCGCCGCCAGCCCCCCGCGTCGCATCGGAAGGACAGAGAACGGACTGCATCATGGAGAGGGACGTGGCGTAGTCGCGCTTGGCCGCGGCGAAGCTGCCGCCCAGACGGGCCATGATCGCCGCCCGATTGGCCGTGAGATCCATCGCGCAGGAGGCGGTCGGCTGCGGATTGAACAGGGGATCCGGCACCGTGAAGTTCGCCTGATTGCGCAGGGGCAGGTTGGCGCAGCGCGGATACATCCCGGCCAGGAGCGCGGCACCCGACGTGCGCGTCCGCTGCGAGAGATCGGTCCAGGCAGCGACCGTACCGGCGGTCGGGCAATCGTCCGCCTGGACCAGCCCGCGCCCGCCATACAGCACGCGGTAATAGCCACCCATCAGGCGCATCAGTTCCTCGCCGCGGGGCGAGAGGAAGCCCGGCTCGACCTGCCAGGTCGGCCAAGGCGTCGAGCTGTATTTGTCGAGCTGATCGTTGGGCGCGGTCGGCGAGCGCACACCGTGCCGGTTCACCAGCACCGCCCGCTCGATCTGCCAACCCGGCGGTGTCGGCAGGATTTCAGCGCTGGCCGGCATCAAGGCGGCCAGAAGCGAGGCAACGAGGACGACGGAAAAAACGCGAATGCTCATGATACTCCCCCGGGAGGCCGCACTATGCCGCCTCCGGGTCCCGCACGTCATCCATTCCGTGCTAGAATTTCCATCATGCCCGTCCAATGGACGATCTCGCATACCGACCGACTGGTCGTCGCCGTTGCCCGGGACAGGGTCACGGTGAGCGACATCGAGCGCTATTTCGCAGGCGTCACCGCCGAGGGCGCGATGGGCTATCGCAAGATCTTCGAAATCACGCACACGCCCGAGGCGCTGAGCGACGAGAACCTGCAGGCGCTGGGCGCCAGAGTCATGCTCTATGCCCAGCATGGCCAAGTCGGCCCGCTGGCGATCGTCGCCGCGTCCGACAGGAGCTTCGGACAGGCCCGCACCTTTGCCGCAGCCGCCACGGCGCGGCGGCCCCTCGCCATCTTCCGTGAGCTGCATCTCGCGCGACAATGGCTCGACGCCCAGCCCGTGCAGGATGGCTGAGCCGGAACCCACGCCCCTTTGCCGGGGTTGAGCCGGGATGCCTTCACCGTCGACCATCAGCACCAGCTCGTTTCGCGAGCGCGTCGGCGCGCTCCGGAACCTGCGGCCCTTCCTCGCCATGGTGTGGGCGACCAGTCCGGCGCTCGCGGCGTCGACGATCGCACTGCGCCTGATGCGCGCCCTGCTGCCGGTCGCAACACTCTACGTCGGCAAGCTGATCATCGACGACGTGGTGATGCTGGTGCAGCTGCAAGACAAGCCGGCGACCTTGCAGCAATGGCTCGACAGCGCCCATCTCAACCGGCTCGGGCTGCTGCTCACGGCCGAGTTCGCGGTGGCGGTGCTGGCCGACGTCCTGGGGCGCATCGTCGCCCTGCTCGATGGACTGCTGGCCGAGCGGGTGAGCACCAGCTCGAGCGTGCGGCTGATGGAGCATGCCGCAACGCTCGACCTCGAGGATTTCGAGGATGCCGGATTCCAGGACCAGTTGGAGCGGGCGCGACGCCAGACCAGTGGCCGCATGACCTTGATGAGCCAGCTCTTCTCCCAGGCCCAGGACCTGGTGACGGTGGCGAGCCTCGCCGCCGGTCTCGTCGTTTTCGCGCCCTGGCTGATCGTGCTGCTGCTGGTGGCGCTGGTCCCTGCCTTCCTCGGCGAGGCGCATTTCAATGCCAAGAGCTATTCGCTCGACTTCGGCCGCACACCCGAGCGGCGGGAACTCGACTATGTCCGGCAGACCGCCGCCAGCGCCGAGACCGCGAAGGAAGTGAAGATCTTCGGGCTGAACGGATTCCTGATCGAGCGTTATCGCCGCCTCGCGACCTCCTTCTACGAGGCCAACCGGCGCCTTGCGCTGCGCCGCGCCGCCTGGGGCGGGCTGTTCACCACCATCGGCACGATCGGCTACTACTTCGCCTACGCCTACATCGCCTGGCGCACCCTGACCGGCGAATTCTCGGTCGGCGACCTCACCTTCCTCGCGGGTTCGTTCCGCCGCCTCCGCACCTTGCTCGAATCGCTGCTGAGCGGCTTCTCGTCGGTGGCCGGCCAGGCGCTCTATCTCGACGACCTCTTCTCCTTCTTCGAGGTCCAGCCGGAGATTCATTCACCGGCCAATCCCCTGCCCTTTCCCAAACCGATCCGTGAGGGCTTCGTGTTCGAGGATGTCGGCTTCATCTATCCCGGCGCCGAACGCTGGGCGGTGCGTCATCTCTCCTTCACCCTCAAGGCCGGCGAGGTGGTGGCGCTGGTCGGCGAGAACGGCGCCGGCAAGACCACGCTGGTCAAGCTGCTGACCCGGCTCTACGACCCCGACGAGGGCCGCATCCTGCTCGACGGCCGCGACCTGCGCGACTACGGGCTCGACGAGCTGCGCGGCAGCATGGGCGTCATCTTCCAGGACTTCGTCCGCTACAACTTGCCCGCCGGCGCCAATATCGCGGTCGGCCGGGTCGAGGCGCGCGACGACCATGAGCGCATCGCACGTGCCGCCAGCCGCAGCCAGGCCGACGAGGTGATCGGCCGCCTTCCTCACGGCTACGACCAGATGATCGGCAAGCGCTTCAAGAACGGCGTCGAACTGTCCGGCGGCGAATGGCAGAAGATCGCCATCGCCCGCGCCTACATGCGCGAGGCCGAGGTCCTGATCCTCGACGAGCCGACCGCCGCGCTCGATGCCCGCGCCGAGTTCGAGGTCTTCCAGCGCTTCAAGGAGCTGAGCCAGGGCAAGACCGCGGTGCTGATCTCCCACCGTTTCTCCAGCGTCCGCATGGCCGACCGCATCCTGGTTCTAGCCGACGGCAGGGTCGAGGCCGAGGGGACCCACGCGGAGCTGATGGCGCAGCGGGGCCGCTATGCCGAGCTCTTCGAACTGCAGGCGGCGGGCTATCGCTAGCGTCATGAAGATCGCCACCTTCAACGTGAACAACGTCAACCGCCGCCTGCCCAACCTGCTCGCCTGGCTGAAGCGTGCCGGGCCCGACATCGTCTGCCTGCAGGAACTGAAGGCGGCCGACGAGGCCTTCCCCGCGGCCGAGCTGCGGCGGGCGGGCTATCACGCCGTCTGGCAGGGGCAGAAAACCTGGAACGGCGTCGCCATCCTCGGACGCAGGGCCCAGCCGGTGCTGACGCGCAAGGGGCTGCCCGGTGATCGCGCCGACGTGCAGAGCCGCTACATCGAGGCCGCGGTGAAGGGGCTGATCGTCGGCTGCCTCTACGCGCCGAACGGCAATCCGCAGCCGGGACCGAAGTTCGATTACAAGCTCGACTGGCTGCGCCGCCTGCAGCGGCACGCAAAGTCACTCCTGAAGAGCGGCGTACCGGTCGTGCTGGCCGGCGATTACAACATCGTGCCGACCGACTTCGACATCTATTCGTTGCGATCGTGGAAAGACGATGCGCTGGTCCAGCCGGCGCCGCGGGCGGCCTTCGGGAAGCTGCTGGCGCAGGGCTGGACCGACAGCCTGCGCACGCTCCATCCGGGCAAGCCGATGTACACGTTCTGGGACTACAAGCGGCATCGCTGGGAGCGCGATGCCGGCCTGCGACTCGATCATCTGCTGCTCAGCCCCGATCTCGCCCCGCGCCTCGTGCGCGGCGGAGTCGATCGGGAAGAACGCGGGCACCAAGGCCCGAGCGACCACGCACCGGCGTGGATATCGCTGAAGATCTAAGCTTCACTCAGCCCTACATCGCGGGTGGAAGTTCGGCGAGTGCCTGCTTGGCGATCGGCATCATCTTCCCGCAGAAGTCCTTCTTGTTCTTCTCGGCTTCCTTTTCCATCGTGTCGTAGGTCTTGTCGAGCTTGCGGTCGGCGATGTTGAGCTGCTTCTCGGCCCATTCGATCCAGAATTCGAGTCGCGTTTCCTGGTCCTTCGTCATGTCGAGGTCGCAGGTGTCGACGGCAATGGAAATCGCGTAGAGGCCGATCACCATCTTCTCCGCGTCTTCCTGCTTGAGCGTCTGGGCGGAAGCAGCCGCCAGTGGCAGGACCACCAACGCAAGCGAACAGGCGAACGCACGAACCATCAAAATCTCCCCGGCTTACGGGGCGCCGCGAGAGGCGGCGCACCCGTTTCTGAAGGCCGGAGACTACTTCAGAGTCTTGTGGAGCGTAATCTCTGCGTTGAGCAACTTCGACACCGGACAACCTTTCTCGGCCGCCTCGGCCAACTTGTCGAAGGTCGCCTGGTCGAGGTTCGGCACCTCGGCCACCAGGGTGAGGGCCGACTTGCTGATCTTGAAGCCCGCCCCGTCCTGGTCGAGCGAGACCGCGGCCTCGGTCTCGAGCAGGGTCGGCGTGAAGCCCGCGGTCTGCAGCTGGAACGCCAGCGCCATGGTGAAGCAGCCGGCATGGGCGGCGGCGATCAATTCTTCGGGATTGGTGCCCTTTTCGCCCTGGAAGCGCGTCTTGAACGAGTAGGGCGTCTTGGACAGAACACCGGAATCGCTGCTGAGGCCACCGGTGCCGTCCTTGCCAGTGCCACGCCATTCGGCCTTTGCCTTGCGGATCATTTTCGTCTCCTTCGGGTGGTCGATGGCGCACCATGCCCTGACCGCGTGACAGAAGCGATTCCTCCCTTTGTACAGGAGGAGCCGGTCCAGCACGGTGGCGGTCTGTGCTATCTTCGATCATTGGCGAGGAGATGAATTCATGCGGGTAGTTTTCGTGGCGCTGCTGTCGGCGCTGCTGTTCATCGGATCTGCGGCCGGCAGCTGGGCGCAGAACGGGCTGGAACGCTTCGAGAAGGAGATCAAGCCCCAGTTCGAACTCAAGACGTTGAGCTATGGCAGCGCCCAGCCGCTGGGCGCCTCGGGCTTCGTCCTGAACGACGTCGTTGCGGTCATTCCGGCCAATGCCGCGACGGGCGACAAGGAAAGCACCATCAAGATCGCCAAGGTGACGGTCGAGGACCTCGACTTCGATCGCCTCAGGAAGGACTCCAAGGACGATCGCGCGCCGCGGTTCGCCAGGCTCAGGATGGAGGGCATGACGGGCGACGACGAGATGTTCACCGCCTTGGAACCCTACGGCGTCCCCAAGGTGCCGTTCGACATCGCGCTCGACTATCGCATCGACCCCACCGCCAAGGTGCTGACGCTCAACATGCTGGAAGTGACCTTGCGGGGCCAGGCCCGCTTTGCCCTTTCGATGGTCGTCGACGGTGTGAGCGACGACACCGACATGGACGCCGCCAAGGACAATGGCCGGCTGCGCAGTGCCTCCTTCACGATCGACGACAAGGAACTGCTGGGCAAGCTCGTCCCCGCCGTCGCCAGCGAAGAGGGCATCAAGTCCGAGGAGCTGATCACGACCGCGCTCGACGCGCTGGCCGGCTTTGCGCGGGCGCAGACCGGCGAGACGGCGAAGGCGCTCGACGCCGTCGCCTCCTTCGTCGGCGACTGGAAGTCCCCCAAGGGACCGCTGGTGCTTGGCCTGAAGCCTACCAAGACCGCGGGTCTCGAGGATCTCGACAAGATCATGGTGCCCGACGCGCTCTCGACCCTTTTTGGCTTCACCGCCACCTATCCCGGGACACGAAATGGAGCCGCCAAGGCCGGCTCCAAAGGCAAGTAAGCAATCAAGAAACGAATGGAGGAGACGAAATGAAGCGGCGTACCCTTCTGGCCGGCGCGGCGATGCTGCCGCTCGGCATTGCCGTCCAGGCCCAGGAAACCTATCCGTCCCGGCCGATCACCATGATCGTGCCCTTCCCGCCCGGCGGCGTGGCCGACATCACCGGCCGGCCGACGGCGCATGTCCTGGGCAAGCAGCTCAAGCAGTCCGTCGTCGTACAGAACAAGGGTGGCGCCGGCGGCTCTGTGGGCACTGCGCAGGCCGCGCGCTCGGCGCCCGACGGCTATACGCTGCTGATGGCGCTATCCTCGATCTCGGTCCTGCCCGTCGCCGACCGCCTGCAGGGCCGCACGCCGGCCTACGAACTCGACCAGTTCGCGCCCATCGCCCTGATCAGCGCCGACCCCACGGTCCTGGTCGTGCGGGAGGACGGTCCCTACAAGACGCTGAAGGATCTGGTCGAGGCCGCGAAGGCCAAGCCCGGGACCATCAACTATGGCTCCTCCGGCGTGTACGGCACGCTGCACGTGGCGATGGAAATCTTCGCCGATGCCGCCGGCATCAAGCTGTTCCACATTCCCTATCAGGGTGGCGGGCCCGCGGTCGCGGCGCTGCTGGGCGGCCAGATCGATGCGCTGGCCTCTGGCCCGTCGGCCGCGATCGGCCAGATCAAGGCCGGCAAGATGCGCGCGCTCGCGGTGTGGGGCGACAAGCGTCTCGCCTCGATGCCGGACGTCCCCAGCATGAAGGAGCTGGGCTACGACGCCACTTTCTACATCTGGTCGGGCCTCTTTGCGCCCGCGGCCACGCCCTCGCCGATCCTCACGACTCTGCGCGACGCGGTGCGTCGCACGGTTGAAGATCCGGAGTTCAAGGAGGCGATGGCCAAGGTCGAGACTCCCATCGCTTATCTCGATGCGCCGGCATTCAAGACATTCCTCGACAAGGATGCGGCACGGCTGAAGGTCGCCGTCGAACGCATCGGCAAAGTCCCGGAGAAGTAGATCGCGCGCCTACGAGGTGGCGTAAGGACGGCGCAAACGCTCGATCTCCGACTGGCTCGGCGTATAGGGCTCGGCCTCCGGATCGAAGCGGGTCCAGCCGGCGGTCCGGTAATCTGCCTCGCGGGCGATCGAATCTATCGGGCGATGCTGGTCCATGATCAGCAGCACGCGCTGCTCGTCGGCTTCCGAAGTGCGCATGCTCACCATCGTGCCGCCGCGACGCACCGCCTCGCAATAGACCTCGGCCTCCCGTTGCGGCACGCCGGACGACATCAGCGCCCCCACCAGACCACCCGTCGCGGCGCCCGCCGCCGCACCGACCGCCGTCGCGGCCAGGGCGCCGGCTGCAACGACCGGTCCCACCCCGGGAATGGCGATCATGCCGAGGCCGGCGAGAAGACCCGCTGTGCCCCCGAGAGCCGCGCCGATGCCTGCTCCTGCGCCGGCAGGCTCCTCGCCATGTACGGTCTCTTCGCAAACATAGCGATTGGCGATGATGTTGATGTCAGACGGAGGCGCGCCGGCCTCTTCCAGCTCGGCCACGACCTGCCGGGCCTGTCCGTAGGTGTCATAGACGCGCGTGATGGTCTTCACGATGAGCCTCCTGCGTGATGGCTATTGCGAAACGACGTTGCCTTTGAAGTCGACGGCGACGTTCACGGACTCGCTGCCCTTGCGCGCGGTGCCCCGCCAGATGCCATCAGCATCCTTGGTGAGCGTTGCGATGTCCGTGTAACCAGCGGCCACCGCGCGATCCCTCGCCTGGGCCTCGGTGAAAGAATTTGCCCCCTTCAACGGCGCCCCGGCGTCCGGTGCCCTTGCCTTGAAAACGTCGCCCCGACAGGCCTGCATGAAAGCATCTTGCGTGATGCGGCCATCCTTGGGCTCGGTCTGGGCGCGAATGCGGATGTAGGCGACATATCGGTCGGCCTCGGGCCCCGCGATCACCCCATCCTTGTTGGCGTCCGCCTGCGTCCACTCCGCCGCGCAGCCAGCCTCGTCGGCAGCAAATGCAATCGGCGGTACGGCGGCAAACGCACCCACCAGAATCGCCGCGCCTGCGAACTTACGAATCATGGAAAACTCCAGCAACAGCGAGGTTTTCAGCCTTTTGCGTCCGACATCCGAAGAAACGGCGGGACGTGCAACCCCGTTCCCAAGCGAGGCGTTTTGTAAGCAGCGATCGTCATTCCGGCAGTCGCGGCGAACATGGAGAAACGCCATGAACGACCAGAAGCAGAATCCTTCGCAGCAGCAGGATCGTGATCGCCAGCAGCGCGAACAGGTCCAGCGCGAGCAGCAGCAGAAGCAGAACCAGCAGCCCAACCAGCAGCCCGGTCAGCCTCAGCAGCCGCAGAACAAGGACCGCTAGTCCTTGATCTTCCGAAGCCGAATGCCCGCCGAGAGGCGGGCATTCGTATTCAGGCATGTCCTGAAGGAGATATCGACGATGACGCTATATGCAGCAGACACGCCACGTGAAGTTCCTGCCGTGCCACCCGCGCCCGGCAAGACCGACCCCGTGCCCCCCGAGATGCCCCTGCCGCCCGGTATGCCGGCCCCCGAAGACATGCCGACGCCCGTGCCGCATCCGCAGGGCCCACCCAGCCCTGTCGCCTGAGATCGAAAAGTCTACTCCTTCACCGCTCCGGTGAGGGAGGAGACGTAGTAGTCGACGAAGAACGAATAGAAGATCGCCACGGGCAGCGAGCCCAGCAGCGAGCCGGCCATCAGCGAACCCCACTGATAGACATCGCCCGACACGAGTTCGGTCAGGATGGCCACCGGCACGGTCTTCTTTTCGCTGCTCTGGATGAAAGCCAGCGCGTAGATGAATTCGTTCCACGACAGGGTGAATGAGAAGATGCCGGCCGAGATCAGGCCGGGCACCGCAAGCGGCAGCGTGATGCGCCGCAGGATCTGCAGGCGGGTCGCGCCATCAATGAGGGCACATTCCTCGAGTTCATACGGGATCGATTTGAAGTAGCCGATCAACAGCCAGGTGCAGAATGGCACCAGGAAGGTCGGATAGGTCAGGATCAACGCCAGCGGCGTGTCGAACAGGCCGAGCTGATAGACCGTCGTCGCCAGCGGGATGAACAGGATCGACGGCGGCACCAGATAGGCGAGATAAATGCCCAGGCCGACATACTGGCTGCCCCTGAACCGCAGCCGCTGGATGGCATAGGCCGCGAGCACGCTGGAGAACAGCGACAGGAAGGTCGCACAGAAGGCAACGCCCATCGTGGTCAACAGCCACTTGGGGTACGCCGTCTGGAACAGCAGCTTGTAGATATGATCGAGGGTCGGGCTGCCGATCAGGAACGGGTTGTAGGTCTTGTAGTCGTACAGCTCGGCGTTCGGCTTGAAGGCCGTGATCGCCATCCAATAGAACGGAAACAGCAGGATGATGATGAAGCAGACCAGCGGGACGTAGATCGTCACCATGCGACGGCCGCGGCTCTCCCAGACCATATCGTCGGGAGGCGCGGTGGCGTTGGTTGGCGTCAGCACCTCTGTGGCGACGTTAGTCATTGGCCTCTCCCTGCTGCCACTTGCGGCGCGCGAGCGCGAAATAGCTGAACAGCGTGGCGAACACGAGGAACGGGATCATGGCGACGGCGATTGCCGCGCCCTCGCCCAGCTCGCCGCCGGCGATGCCGCGCTGGAAGGCGAGGGTCGCCATGAGATGGGTCGAGTTGATCGGCCCGCCGCGGGTGATCGCATAGACGAGCTGGAAGTCGGTGAACGTGAAGATGATCGAGAAGGTCATCACGATCGCCAGGATCGGCAGCAGCAGCGGGAAGGTGATGTAGCGGAAACGCTGCCAGGCCGTGGATCCGTCGAGCAGGGCGGCCTCATAGAGCGAGGGTGAAATCGTCTGCAGGCCGGCCAGCAGGGAAATGGCCACGAACGGAATGCCGCGCCAGATGTTGGCCGCAATCAGCGACCAGCGCGCAGGCCATGTCGTGCTCAGGAAGTCGAAAGGCTTGTCGCGGATGCCGATCACGTCGGTGGCAAGATAGGAAATGATCGAGAACTGCGGATCGTAGATCCACCAGAAGGCCAGCGCCGACAGGACGGTGGGCACGATCCACGGCAGAAGGATGATGGCGCGCAGCAGGTTCTTCATCGGCAGATGCCGGTTCAGCAACAGCGCGAGCCACAGACCCAGCGCGAACTTTCCGAACGTTGCGACACTGGTATAGAAGACGCTGTAGAACACCGCCGTCCAGAACTGCGGGTCTTCCAGCAGGTATTCGAAATTATCGATACCGATCCATTTGCCGGTACCGCCGATCTTGGTGTCGGTGAAGGACAGCCAGATGCCGAGGCCCAGCGGATAGGTGAGGAACACCGTCAGCAGGCCGACGGCCGGCAACAGGCACATGAAAATCAGGAACGCCTTGTTGTCGAACAGGCGCGCCAGCCAACCCTGCTGTATTCGCGTCCGGTTCCAGTCGGTCATCGTGGCGACGGTCATCTTCCCTCCGAAGAGCGGGAACGGCGGCGCGACCGTCGACAGGTCGCGCCGTCTCCTCGACTGCGCTTTAGCGGTAGTAGCGGCGCGTGCGACGCTCCGCTTCCTTGGCGGCCTCGGTCGGCGTCGCCTGGCCAGCGGCCACCGAGGCGAACATCTGGACGAGGATGTATTCGGCCGCGACCGTCCCGGCGGCCTGGGTGATCGGACCCTTGTAGCCGCTCCAGAAGCGGTTGTTCATGGTGTTGCGATAGATCGCGATCTTCGGATCACTCGTCCACACTTTGCTCTTGTCATAGGCATTGAGCGGATGCGCCCAGTAGCCGAGGCAGCCGGTCAGCCACGGGTCGTACTGCTCGGCCTCCATCATGAAGGTGAGGTAGGCCTTGGCGGCGTTGGGGAACTTGCTGTGCTTGAACACCATGGCGTTCAGCACGGTCGCGCTCATCGGCGTCGAGCTGGCCACGCCCTGGGTCAGCAGCGCGTGCTCGGTGTCGTCGGCGATCGCCTTGGTCGCCGGATCGTTCTTCAGCGCGAAGTACATCGACACGCCGTTGGCTGTGAAGAACAACTCGTTCGACGCATAGGCCCGGTTGTTGCTGATGTCGTTCCACGACATCGTGCCCGGGATGAAGGTCGGATAGAGCTCCTTCACGTAGTTCAGCGCGTTGACCGTTTCCTTGCTGTTGATGATGACCTTGCCATCCTCGTCGACCAGCGATCCGCCATGCGACCACAGCATCCAGTTGGCGAAGCCGTTGGCGTCGCCCACCGCGTTGCCGAGCGCGAAGCCGGCCGGCTTCTTGATCTTCTGCAGCTGTTGGCAGAGCTTCAGCAGGTCGGGCAGCGTGGTCGGCACCTTGTCGAAGCCGGCTTCCTTCAGTGCCGAGGCGCGGTAGACCAGCGGGCCGCCGGTGCCGCCCATCGGCAGGCCGATCCAGTTGTTGGTCTTGGCCTTCTTGCCGAACTTCTCGCCGAGGAACATCCAGCCGCCGTACTTCTTGCCGAGATACTCGGCAACGTCGCTGAGCTCGAGCACCTTGTCGGCATAGATGTGCGGATCTTCCGCCCAGCCCAGGACGATGTCGGGGCCGGCGCCGGTGTTCGCCGACACGGCGGTCTGCTGGCGAATGTCTTCCCATCCCACGAAGTCGACCTTGACCTCGACGCCGGTCTCCTTGGCGAACTTGGCGCTGTTGGCACGGAAGATGACCTCGTCGGGCTCCACGAAGCGCGCCGGCCGGATCAGGCGCAGCGTAGCGCCCTTCTCGATCGGCAGCTTGGGCGCCGGCACATCGGCCTTGGGAATTTCCGACTGGGCGTTGGCTGCACGGCCCATCGCCATCGCCGCCGCGGCGGCACCGAGAATGATCGACTCACGCCGCCTGATGATGAACGCCATTTGTTTCCTCCTTTGTTGATTATCGTCTGTCTTTTTTCCCCGTTCTCAGAGGCGCTGGCCCGACTGCTGGTCGAACAGATGGACCAGGGCGGGATCGGGCCTCACGGGCAGGATCTCGCCAGGCTTCGCCGTAACACGCTCGCGGAAGGCGCCGATCACCGGCTGCCCCCCGATCTTCATCAGGACCTGGGTTTCCGACCCGGTCGGCTCCACCACCTGGACGGTGGCCGGGATGCCGCCGGGATCGAGCATGAGATGCTCGGGCCGGACGCCATACACGGCGGGACCGTCGGCGGGACGGCTGCCATTGGCAGGCAATGGCCAGGCCGTGCCGTCTTCCATGCGGAGCGCGCCGTTCGAGACGGTGCCCTTCACCATGTTCATGGCCGGCGAGCCGATGAAGCCCGCGACGAACAGGTTGGCCGGCCGGTCGTAGAGTTCGAGCGGCGCACCGATCTGTTCGATATGGCCGTTGTTCATGACCACGATCTTGTCGGCCATGGTCATGGCCTCGATCTGGTCGTGTGTGACGTAGACGGTCGTGACCTTGAGCCGCTGGTGCAGCTCCTTGATCTCCGAGCGCATCTGGACGCGCAGCTTGGCGTCGAGGTTGGAGAGCGGTTCGTCGAACAGGAAGACCTGCGGGTTGCGCACGATGGCGCGTCCCATGGCGACTCTCTGGCGCTGGCCGCCGGAGAGCTGGCGCGGGAAGCGATGCAGCAGCTGCTCGAGGCCCAGGATCCTGGCGGCCCGGCCGACCTCCTCGTCCATCACCGACTTCGGCGCCTTCGCGAGCGTGAGCGAGAAGGCCATGTTGTCGTAGACAGTCATATGCGGATAGAGCGCGTAGTTCTGGAACACCATCGCGATGTCCCGGTCCTTCGGCGGCACGGTGTTGACCACCCGCCCGCCGATCGCGATCTCGCCCGACGTGATGTTTTCCAGGCCCGCCAGCATGCGCAACAGGGTGGACTTGCCGCAGCCCGA
This sequence comes from Reyranella sp., assembly GCF_052439685.1. Taxonomy (GTDB): domain Bacteria; phylum Pseudomonadota; class Alphaproteobacteria; order Reyranellales; family Reyranellaceae; genus Reyranella. Next base: position 59,328 of record NZ_JBQVQG010000024.1, on the reverse strand, counting down.
GGGCCCGACCAGAACCACGAACTCGCCATCGGCGATGTCGACACTGACGCCATGTAGAATCTCTACAGGACCGAACGCCTTCCGCACGGTGCGGACTTCGACCGTCGCCATACTTCCTCCACGCGCGCGGCCTCGGGCCGCTTATTGCTTGTACTTCTGCCGGCTCTTTCGACCGATCGTGCCCGATCATAGGCAAAGCCCGAGCGAAGTGCGAGGACTACTGACGGGTCGGTAACCGGGTCACCGAGCAACCGCTTGTCGAAAAGCCGTACCGCATTCAGGATAGGCAAAGTGCATTTTGTTTTTGGGGAATTGTCGCAATGAGTTTCGATGCTCTCGGCGCTTCGTGGGCGCCGCGCCTGCTCAGTATCGTGCGAATCATGAGCGGCCTTCTGTTCCTGCAGCACGGCACCGCCAAATTGCTGGCGTTTCCAGCCGGCGCCGTCGCGCCGAACTTCACCCTCATGTCGATGCCGGGCTATGCCGGCATCATCGAGTTCGTCTGCGGCATCCTGCTGGTCATCGGCCTCTTCAGCCGCCTCGCAGCCTTCGTCGCCTCCGGCATGACGGCCGTGGCCTACTTCATGATCCACGCCCCGATGGGCTTCTTCCCGATCCTCAACCGGGGCGAACTCGCCGCCCTCTACTGTTTCGTCTTCCTGTACATCGCCGCGGCCGGACCCGGCCCCTGGAGCATCGACGCCGCGCGCCGGAAGTAGCGCTTAACGCGCCTTCGCCGAAACGCTAAGGAACGGACGGACGGCTGCCGCGTGCAGCCGTTTCGTCGTGTGCACGGCCGACGAGAAAAAACAGGAGGAGCGTTCATGTCCCAGCGTGTCCCGATCAACCGCCGCCGCTTTGCCGCTCTGGCCGGGGCAACGGCGCTCGCCACCCCGGTCGTGGCCCGCGGCCAGGCAAGCTGGAAGCCCGAGAAGCCGATCACCATCTACAACCCGTTTGCCGCAGGCGGCGTCACCGACGTTCACATGCGCCTGCTCGCGGAAGCCGTCGGCAAGATCCTGGGCCAGCAGATCATCGTCGACATCAAGCCCGGTGCCGCCGGCACGCTGGCGCCGGCCATGCTGATGAACGCCAAGCCCGATGGCTACACGCTGGCCGTGATGAGCATCAACACGCTGCGCTACCCGCACTATCAGCAGACGAGCTGGAATCCGCTGACCGACTTCACCTACATCACCGGGCTCTCGGGCTACACGATGGGCATCGTCGTGCGCTCCGATTCCCCGTGGAAGACCTTCCAGGACATGATCGCGGCCGGCAAGAAGGACCCGGACAAGTACAATTACGGCACCTCGGGCGTTGGCGGCACCGGTCAGCTCATGATGATCGAGGTCGAGCAGGCCACCGGCGCGAAGTTCACCCACGTGCCCTACAAGGGCGGCGCGGAATGGATGCAGGCGCTGATGGGCGGAGAGATCCAGTTCATCGCCGACGCTGCCCAGTGGGCGCCCTTCGTCGACGACGGCAAGTGCCGCATCCTGGCCTTCGCGACCGAGAAGCGCATCCCGCGCTATCCCGACGTGCCGACGATGATCGAGCTCGGCGTGAACGTCGTGGGACAGAGCCCCTACGGCCTGCTCGGTCCAAAGGGCATGCCGCCGGCCATCGTCGACACGCTCTACCGGGCCTTCAAGCAGGCCTCGACCGAACCCAAGGTGACCGAGTATCTCGCGAAGTTCATCCAGGTCCCGTGGGACAAGAACCCCGCCGAATTCCGCGCCTTTGCCGAGAAGTACTATGCCGAAGTGAAGCCGCTGCTGATCAAAGCCGGCCTCGCGAAGCCTTGAACAGGAGAAAACCATGGCGTTGAAGAAGGTGGCCCTCGAGATCGGCATGGGTACCGATATCCGGGGCGGCGACTACACCAAGGCCGCCGTTCGCGCCCTGCGGGACGCGCTGTGGCACAACTCGCTCACCGTCGCGACGGCGCTCGGCAAGTCGAGCGACGATATGCTCGTCGAAGTCCTGATCGGCGTGCCCAAGCCCGAGCAGGTCGACACGGCCGAGGTGCTGGCGGTCCTGCCGCACGGCACCGGCACCGTGAAGGTGGTCGAGGGCGGCCTCGAGATCGAAAACGAAGCGGGCACGGACAAGACGGTGATCGCGCAGGCGGCCGCCATCGTCCGGCTCGACCTGTAGAACGGAGGAAGACCATGACCGCCAAGCGCGTCATCCTGGAACTCGGCACCGGCAACGATCTGCACGGCGGCGACTACACCAAGGCCGCCCTGCGCGCGGTGCAGGATGCCCTGCACCATTCGTCGCTCGCCATGATCCGGGCGCTCAAGATCGATACCAAGACCGGCATGTTCGTCGACGTCACGATCGGTGTGCAGCAGCCCGACAAGGTCGACGCAGAGAAGGTCAAGGCGTCGCTCCCCCACGGCATCGTGACCGTGAAGGTCGTCAAGGGCGGGCTCGACATCGCCGATCCCGAGAACAACGATCCCGCCGTGATCGCCAGCGCCGCCATCGCCGTCCGAATGGAAATTCCCGAACGCTGAGCTAGCCGAAGCCGCGAGTCTCGACGAACTCAGCCACGCGCGGCGCGCCCCATGAACAGGAGTCCTGCGCCTGCAATCACGGCGACGATGCCGGCGATGGTGGGAATTGGAATTGTTCGCTGTTCGTCGGCCGTGACCTTCAGCGGGCCGGCATCGACGATGGTCTTGCGTTCGGTGAACGAGATATTGTCGATCGCCAGACCGGCGATGCCGATAACGATCAGCAGCACACCCAAAATTGCCATCGGCTTCATGCCGTAAACTCCCTTATTGGTTCCCCGGACAACGTAAAACGTCGTCCGGGGTTGCCGAGAGGGGAATTCAGGCCTTGGGCCGGACCAGCATCGCCAGGCCCTGTTCGATGGCCGTGCGGGCCATGGCGCGGAGCTGGTCGTCGGTGGCGCTGCTGACCGGATGGCCGATCTGGGCGAAGGCATAGCCCGGCATGCCGAGCACGCGGCTCATCATGTCGGCAGCGCTGGCGAACCGGGTCGTCATCACGCTGAAAGCGGGAACGTCCAATCGTTCAGCGGTAACTGAGTCGAGCAGACTGCACGATGAACAGGACCCTCAATCCCCCAAGCCGGAGACGACGGCGTCCCAGCCCTTGATCTCCGCCACGATGTGCGGGTCGGCCGGCGCGCTGTAGTTCGACTTGGTGCGGCTCACCACGTGGGCGACGCCGTACTCCTCGCGCAGGATCTGGTCGAGATGCCTGAAGAAGCCCTTGGCGCCTTCCTTGCCGTTGGAGATGAAGCCGACCGTCTTGCCTTCGAGCGTGTCGAGGCGCGGGGCGAGCCGGCCGGCCGGCGGGGCGGTGCCCGGCGTGGGATCGAGAACTTCGAACATGGTGTTTCCTCTTACTTCTTGGGAGGTTCGCAATCGACGCAGACGCCGATCGGCAAGGTCACGGCATAGCTCTTGTTGCCCAGCCACGGCGGGATGACGGCGCCGAAACCGCCGGCCGGCCCGCCGGCGGCGACGACGAGAAGCTGGTCGGGCGAATCCATCGCCGTATAGACGCTGTCGCCGCGGTCGCGCACGACGGCGCCCTTGCCGACATCGGCCCATTCGCGGCGGTGGATGCGGGCGCGTTCATGGATGAAGGTGGCGATGTCGGCCTTCGTCCAACCGCCCGCCTGCAGATGCTCGCGCAACTGCTTCGGGACGACGATCGCGTAGTTGCCGGGATGGATCGAGTAGTGGCGCATGTTGGCGCGCATCTCGGCCGCGAAGGTCTCGAGGATCTCCTCCGGCTTGGTCGTCCATTCGTTCATGAGCTGGCGCGGTGCGCCGGCGGCCATCACCGTGACCGACGAGGCACCCTTGGGCACGCCACGATGCTCGGCCAGCGGTAGCCAGCTCGTGTCCTCCTCGTCCTCGGCGACGCAGTAGCTGAACTTGCCGGGATGACCGAGGGTCGAGCGGTCGATCACGCCCGGCCGGTCATCCAGCAGGTTGATCAGGCAGAGCCGGATGGCGCGGCCGATGACCGCCGTCGCCCGATCGGAGTTGGCGAGCGCATTGAACGAGCCGCTGGCGCCGATCTCGAGGCGAATCGGCCCGTTCAGGATCACCAGCACCGCGCAGCCGCCGGTGCTCGCCGTCGCGCCATGCATCAGGAATTCCTCCTGCATCATGGCGGTCCAGGCCGTCACGACGGCGGGGAAGTGCATCGGCAGGCAGCCCGCCATGACGGCATTGATCGCGAGCTTCTCGGCGGTGATGGCGAGGCCGCGCACCGGCTCGATGCCGATCAGCTGGTCGGGCGGCATCATCACCCATTCGAGGCATTCCTGAACCGCCTCGCGCGTCGGCGGCACGATGGGCAGACCGTCGGTCCAGCCGTTGGAATGATAGAGTTCCTGGACGGCCGAAATGCTGTCGGCCGAGTAGGATCGGGATGCAAACTGCACGCTGTTTCCTCCCCCGTACCGGGCACATGACGCCGGCCGGGTTCCCGACAGGATAGACATCCCGGTGCCTATGCCAACCGCAACCTGATAGCCATGATTATTCCACTTCCTGCATCAAGATCTGACGGGTTTCGGCCAGGTTCGCCGCGCCAGGGCGAGAAAGCCGGCCGCCGAAGGCGACGGTTCGCGTTCCCGCAGGAGAACGATGCCGAGACGGCGCGAAAGTCTCGGCTCTCCGAGCGGAATGGCGCGCAGGTCGCGGCCGAGGAACAGGCCGGTGGCGCCCGTCGGCACGATGGCGAGGCCGACGCCGGCGCGGACGCAGCCCATCAAGGTGGCGAACTGGTTGACGATGACGATCTGGCGCAAGGTCAGGCCGGCGACCGCGGCCGCGGCGTCGATCGTGCGGCGGGTGCGCGCGTCGCTGGGCAGCGCCACCAGCGGCTCGTCACGCAGCTCGGCGAGCGCGACGGTGCGGCGTGCAGCCAAGCGATGGCGGCGCGGCACGACGAGGCAGAACGTCTCGCGCTGCAGCGCCTCCCCCGAAATCGCATCGGGCAGTTCGTCGACATAGGTGAGGCCGAGATCGGCGGCACCGCTGCGCACCGCTTCGAGCACGCTACCATGCACGCCTTCCTGGACATGGATCTCGATGCCCGGCCGATCGGCGCGATAGGCTGCGAGCAAGAGCGGCAACGTTCCGCTGGCGACTGACATGATGCTGGCGATGGCGAGCCGGCCGCGCTGCTCCTCGGCCACCTCGCGGATCGAGCGCACCGTGATGCGTAGGTCGTTCAGCATACGCTCGGCCACAGCCGCAAATTCGCGGCCGGCCGGCGTGATCTGGACGTGGCGCGTACTGCGTTCGAACAGACGAACGCCCAGCGCTGCCTCGACGCGCTTGATGGTGCGCGTCAGAGCCGGCTGGGAAATGCGCAGTCGCGAGGCCGCGGCGATGAAGCTGCCATATTCGCCGACGGCCAGGACGGCTTCGAGCTGGCGGGCGCTGAAATCCGGCAGGGTCGGCTGGGCCATGGCCTCACCCTAAGCAGGCGGAGGTTACGCCGCCAGCATGCGCCCGGGGTTGCGTTCCCGCAGGATCGGCATGATCCACTTGCCGAAGCGCTCGGCTTCCTCGTCATGCAGGTAGCCCGACAGGCAGAAGGAGTGGCACCCGAGGTCGATGAACTTCTGCAAGGTGTCGGCGCACTGTTCCGGATCGCCGACGATGGCGATGCCAGCGCCGGGGCGGACCTGCGTGATGCCGGTCCACAGATGCGGCTCGATGGTCTCGCCGATCGCCGCCAGCTCGCGCACGCGGCGGTTGGCTTCCGAGGTGGCGAAGCGTTCCTTCACGAAGGCCTTCTGCGCCTCGCTCGCATGTTCGACCAGCCCATGGGCGAAGTCCCAGGCTTCCTTCTCGGTCTGGCGGCAGACGACCTGCAGCCGCATGCCGAAGCCGATCTCCTTCTCGCGGCCATGGCGCGCCGCCATCGACTTGATCTCGGCCATGTTGGCGCGGATGCGCTCGTAGGTGTCGCCCCAGAAGAGATGCACGTCGGAATGCTTGGCCGAAATCTCCCAGGCCTGCTTCGAGCCGCCGCCGAGATAGAAGCGCGGATGGGGCTGCTGGAACGGCGCGGGCCGGATCTGCGCGCCCTTGAGCTGATAGAACTTGCCGTCGAAGTTCACCGGCCCCTTCGTGGTCCACAGCGCCTTCAGGATCGAGACTTCCTCGTCCATGATCTCGTAGCGCTCTTCCTTGCCCCACTTGATGCCTTCGGAAGCGTTCTCCGCCTCGCTCTGGCCGGCGATCAGGTTGATGCAGATGCGCCCGCCCGAGAGCTGGTCGAAGGCCGTGATCATCTTGGCCAGCAGCACGGGGTTGATGTAGCTCGGCCGCGCCGCCACCAGCATGCGCATCGACTTGGACCGCGCCACCATCATGGCGCTGGAGATCCACGCCTCCCAGCAGGCGGTCTGGACCGGCACCAGCATGTATTCGAAACCCGCCGCCTCGGCCGCGCCGACGATCCTGTCGAACAGGTCGAGCGACGGCGGCACCTGCGCGCTCGGCAGTCCATAGGCGGTGGTGTCCCCGGCGGTGGGCAGGAACCAGCCGAATTCGAGGCGCTTCTTCTCCATCATTTCATTCCTTCTCGATACCGGCGGCCCTGGAGAGCCGGCCCCATTTCTCGATCTCCGACTTGATGAAGGGCCGGACGTCTTCCGGCGCCTTGCGCTGTGGCTCGAACGAGATACCGCGCAGGCGCTTGATCACCTCGGGATCAGTCACGATCTCCTGCACCGCGGCATCGATCCGCGCCACGATCTCGGGCGGCGTCTTCGCCGGCGCCATGATCACGAACCAGGCGTCGAGCGCGAACTGGCCGAGCCCGGCTTGCTGGAAGGTCGGGACCTCGGGCAGCAGCGGCGAGCGCGAGTCCGAGGCCATCACCAGCGCCTTCACCTTGCCCGCCTTCACCTGCGGCACGGCGATGGCCACGTCCGCGAAAGTCATGTCGATCTGACCCGACAGGAGGTCGGCCAGCGCTTGCGGCGCCGACTTGTAGGGGATGTAGGTGATTTCGGTGCCGAGGCGCTCCGCGAGCGTCGCCGTGATCACACGGGCCGAGGGTGTGCCAGCGCCGGAGGTCAGTGGCGGCTTGGCTTTGGCGCGTTTGATGAAGTCGGCGAGCGTGTCCATGCCGACATCGGCGCGTACCAGCAGGACGAACTGAATGAAGCCATAGAAGCCCGCCGGCGCAAAATCGACCAGCGAATCGTAGGAAAGCGACTTCATCAGGTTGGGATTGCCGGCATGCGTGGCGGCCGTCGCGATCATCAGCGTGTAGCCGTCGGGGGCCGCCTTGGCCACGTAATTGGCGGCGATCGAACCGTTGCCGCCGCCCTTGTTGTCGACGATCACCGGCTGACCGAGTCGCGGTGCGAGTTGCTCCGCCATGAGACGCGCCAACGTGTCGGTGGCGCTTCCCGCCGCATAGGGCACCACGATGGTGAGCGGCTTCGCCGGCCATGATTGAGCGCGTGCCGGAGAGGCGGCGGCGGACGCTGCGGCGAGGATCGTCAGGGCTTTGCGCCGACCGATTGTCATGCCGACCTTTATGCTGGCGGCAGCACCGATGCGCAATTGTCGCTGGTCGAGGCGCGAAAGAGGCGGCACGATCCGCCCGCCTCAAAGGGAGATCTCATGCTGCAACACGGCAGGCGTCCGACAATCGCATCGCGGCACGGCATGGTGGCGGCGGCCCATCCACTCGCGGCGGCAGCCGGCGCGCGCATCCTGTCGAACGGTGGCAACGCCTTCGATGCGGCGGTTGCGACTGCAGCGGCACTGAACGTCGTCGAACCCTATATGTCCGGTCTCGCGGGCCGCGGCGTCGCGACCTGCTACATCGCTGCTGAGAAGCGCGTCCGCACGCTCGACTTCGTCGGGCCGATCTCCAAGAACTTCCCGATCGACAAGCTCAGCAACCGGGCGCAACTGCAGCGCGGCGCCGTGGCCGTTGGGGCGCCGGGCAATCTCGCCGGCTGGTGCGAACTGAACCGGGCACACGGCAGGAAGAAGCTGCCGGAACTCTTCGCGCCGGCGATCGCCATCGCGCGCGACGGCTTCCGGCTGATCGAATTCAACCTCGAGGAAATGCAAGCCGTCGCCGGCGACCTTGCGGGCCACAAGGCGCTGCATCCGGAATGGTCGCGGGTCTATACCGGCGGCGCCGGCACCGTGAAGCCAGGGTTCGTGCTGAAGCAGCCCGACCTCGCGCGCACGCTCGAGGCGCTGGCCAGCGAAGGGCCGGGCCTGCTCTATGGCGGCGCGCTCGGCCAGAAGATCCTCGATCGGCTGACCGAGCTGGGAGGGTGCATGGTCATGGACGATCTGCTGGCCGCCAAGGCGACCTGGCGCGACCCGGTCTCCGTTACTTATCGCGGCCGCACCGTCCACGTGCCGCCGCCGCCCTGCGAGGGCTTCCAGTTCCTGCTGACCCTGCGCATTCTGGAAGGCTTCGACCTCGCCGCAATGAAGCGCAATTCGACCGAGCACCTCGACACGGTGCTGCGCGCCGTCCGCATCGCCGCCGGCGTCCGCATCGCGGCGGGCGTGCCGGCGCCGCAGAAGCTCGCCGAGATCCTGTCGGACGCCCATGTCGAGACGCTGCGCGCCCGCGTGCGCGACGGCAAACCGGTAATCGGCCCGACCGAACAATGGACTCCGCCGCACCAGCCGGTCTCGCCCACCGACGAGAGCCATACGACCTCCTTCTCGATCGCCGACAGCGAAGGCAACCTGATCTGCCTGACGCAGAGCCTGGGCAGTGTCTTCGGCTCGGGCGTCGTGGTGCCCGGCACCGGCCTCTGCCTCAACAACTTCCTCTACTGGGCCGACGTGAATCCGCAGAGCCCCAACCGCGTGAAGCCGGGCGACCAGCTGCCGATGTGCATGGCGCCCTCCATCTCGACCAAGGACGGCGTCCCCGTCCTCGCGCTGGGCACGCCCGGCAGCTACGGCATCCTGCAGACCCAGCCGCAGGCCATGGTCCAGCATGTCGACTTCGGCCTGCCGCTGCAGCAGGCGATCGAGGCGCCGCGCGGCCGTCTCACCGACGGCGCCGCGGTGCTGCTGGAATCGCGCCTTTCGCCCGAGATTCATGCCGACTTGCGCAAGCTCGGACACGACGTCACCACCGGTCCGGAGTGGACCTGGAGCGTGGGCGGCATGCAGGGCGTTGCGGTCGATCCCGAGACCGGCATCTTCACCGGCGGCTGCGATCCCCGCCGCGACGGCTATTGCGTCCCGGCTTGAGCCGCTACTTTCGCGGTCGCGACGGTTCGGAAATCTCGGCCATGGCGGCACCGACGCGGGCCTCCGCCGCGGCATCGGGTTCGGTGGCAATGTCGCCCAGCGCCACGATGCCGGCCAGATTCTTGTCGCGGTCAAGGATGACGAGACGCCGGATCTGCAGCACTTTCATCCGTTCGAGGACTTCCTCCGTCTCCTCGTCGCAGAAGGCATAGGCGACGTCCTCGGTCATGCAGTCCTTCACCAGCGCGTCGACCGGCGACCAGCCGGCCGCCACCGCCCGCACGACGATGTCGCGATCGGTGATGGTCCCGACCAGCCGCTTTCCATCGCACACCGGCAGCGAACCCACGCCGATCGCTTCCATGGCCTCGGCGGCCGCCTGGAGGGAGGCATCGGGCGCGATCGTCTCGACTGCGCGGGTCATGATGTCGGAAACCTGCATGCGCGGATAATGCGACTCTCTCGACATGGTTGCGACCAGCTTAGGCATTCCTCTTGCACGGAGAGGCAAGGCAAGATGGAATGCGGTCCAACGAGAATGTTCACAAGGGGGATGGGTTGATGCGTAAACTGGCATGGCTCGCGGTCGCTGCAATCGCCGTCATCGGCGCCGGCACGGCGAACGCGCAGCAGACGCCGCGCAAGGGCGGTACCCTTCGGATGACCGCACCTTACGCCGCGAGCTTCGGCAGCCTCGACCCGCACGTGACGCCGCGGGCCCAGGACGACATCGTCGGCAAGGCGCTGCAGCGCTCGCTCTACAACTGGAACACCGCCGCCAACAAGCTCGAACTCGAGTTGGCCAAGTCGGTGTCGGTTTCGGCCGACGGCCTCACCTACACCTACAAGCTGCGCGACGACGCCTTCTTCCATAACGGCCGCAAGATGACGGCCGACGACGTGATCTTCTCGTTCACCCGCATCATGGACGGCAGCAAGGGCTATCCCGGCGCCCGCTATGTCCGCCTCATCAAGGGCGCGGTCGATGTCGAGAAGGGCACGGCCAAGGAGATTTCCGGCCTCAAGAAGATCGACGACTCCACGCTGGAGATGACGATCACCGACCGCGTCGACCCCGGCTACTACTTCTTCGGCGGCTCGACCGCGATCCTGCCCAAGGAAGAGGTCGAAAAGGGCAACTATGCCTCCAATCCGGTCGGTCTCGGCCCCTTCAAGTTCAAGGAGCACATCCCGGGCTCGCGCGTCTCGATGGAGCGCTTCGACAAGTTCTACAAGACGGGCAAGCCCTACCTCGACAAGCTCGACGTGCTGATCATGGCCGAGGCCGCCGCCCGCGACGTCGCCTTCCGCAACAAGGAGATCGACACCTCGATCCTGGGACCGGCGCAGTACGTCGCCTATCGCGCCGATCCGCAGCTCTCCAAGGGCATCCTCGAAGTGGCCGAGATGTTCACGCGCTCGATGCACATGAACCTGAACTCGATCAAGCCGTTCCAGGACAAGCGGGTGCGCCAGGCGATCAACTATGCGATCGATTCGAACCTGATCATTTCGCGCCTGGTCAAGGACAAGGCCTATCGCGCCACCAGCTGGTTGCCGCCCTCGTCGGCAGCTTTCGACAAGACCATGAAGCCCTACCCCTACGATCCGGAGAAGGCCAAGAAGCTGCTGGCCGAGGCCGGCTATCCCAACGGCTTCGAGTTCGAATGGACGACCAGCCAGAACGAGAGCTGGGGCCTGCCGATCGTCGAGGCGGTGATCCCGATGTTGGCAAAGGTCGGCATCAAGGCGAAGCCGAAGCTGGTCGAGGTCACGGTGCTCACCGAGATCCTGATGAAGGGCGACCACCAGTCGCTGATCGCCTCGAGCCTGACCGGCCCTGATTCGCTCGCCACGCTGCGCTGCTACTACTCCAAGACGCCGCGTACGGCCTGCAACTACACCGGTTTCAACAATGCCGATTTCGACAAGCTGCTCGACAATGCCGCCCAGGAAGGCGACATGGCCAAGCGCGACGAGATCCTGAAGAAGGCCAACAACCTGCTCTACGACGAGGCGCCGGTCTGGTTCTTCAACTACAACAAGGCGGTGCTTGCCTTCCAGCCGTGGGTCCACGGCCTGCAGGCCAACCCGACCGAGATCACGCATCAGTACCCGGAAGACATCTGGGTCGACGCAAGCTCGCCGGCGAAGTAACGGCGAACGAAGAAAGTCGAAGCGTCCCTCGCTACGGTTCGGGATGACAGCTCCGTTGTCATCGCGAGCGTAGCGAGAGACCTTTCAGAACCCCGCATGCTCCTCGTCCTTGGCCGCCGCCTCGCCAACATCATCCCGACGATGCTCGCCGTCGTGGCGCTCGTTTTCCTGCTCTTCTCCGTCCTCCCGGGCAGCTTCATCTCGGGCATGAACGAGGACGGGCGCTCGACCATCGACCCCGCGGTCATGGAACGAATGCGCAAGGAGATGGGCCTCGACGATCCGTTGATCGAGCGCTTCGCCAAGTATGTCGCGGCGACCGCCGTCGGCGACCTCGGCACTTCGTTCCGCACCCGCGAGCCGGTCACCAAGATGCTGGCCGGGCGCATCTGGCCGTCGCTGAAGCTGGTGCTCGCGGCCATGACCTTCGCCATCCTGGTCGGCGTCACCCTGGGTTTCCTGGCCGCCCTCAAGCCCGGAAGCCTGGTCGATACCGCCGCCATGGTCGGCGCCATCTCGGGCCTCTCGCTCAGCCAGTTCTGGTTCGGCCTGATGCTGATGTACCTGTTCGCGTTGAAGCTCCAGTGGCTGCCGAGCTTCGGCTACGGCGATGGCGGCCTGCGCAACCTCATCCTGCCCGCGATCGCGCTGGGCGTCGGGCCGATGGCCCTGCTCGCCCGCACCACGCGCGCTGCGGTGCTCGACGTGCTCAACGCCGATTTCGTCCGCACGGCGCGCAGCAAGGGCATGAGCGAGCGCCGCGTCGTCGAATGGCATGTGCTGCGCAACGCGCTGGTCCTCGTCATCACCATCGTCGGCCTCCAGTTCGGCTCGTTGATGGGCCAGGCGGTGGTCGTCGAGAAACTGTTCGCCTGGCCGGGTATCGGCTCGCTGATGGTCGACTCGGTGTTCCAGCGCGACATGCCGACGGTCCAGGGCTGCATCCTGATGATCGTGCTGTTCTTCCTCGTCATCAACACACTGGTCGACATCGCCTATGTCGTGATCGACCCCCGGATCCGGTACCGATGAGCCTTGCCCTCAAGCTTCCCCGACTGCGCCTGAAGGGCGGCGCCTCCCTCTGGGTGGGCGGAGGACTGGTCGCCATTGCCATCTCCTCGGCGCTCCTGGCGCCGTGGATCGCGCTGACCGATCCGGTGCTCGACGCCAACCTGATGAACGCCGAAATCCCGCCCTGCTGGGAGTTTCCCTTCGGCACCGATGCCCAGGGCCGCGACATCTACTCGCGCATCGTCTGGGGCGCGCGCGTGTCGTTGAGCGTCGGCATCATCAGCCAGATCTGCAACAGCCTGATCGGCGTCACGCTCGGCCTCACTGCCGGCTACTGGGGCGGCTGGTGGGACGATCTGGTGAGCGGTCTCACCAACCTGATGCTGGCGATCCCCTCGCTGGTCTTCGCGCTGGCCATCATGGCGATCCTCGGCCCCGGCCTCGTCAGCCTGGTCATCGCACTGGGCCTCACCAGCTGGTCCTATTCCTGTCGCATCGCGCGCGCCCAGGTCCTGTCGCTGAAAAGCCAGGGCTATATCCAGGCGGCGCGCATCCTGGGCTATGGCGACCTGCGCATCATGTTCACCCAGATCCTGCCCAACATCCTGGGGCCGCTGATCGTGATTGCGACCCTGGGCATGGGCGGCGCCATCCTCTCCGAAGCGGCGTTGTCGTTCCTCGGCCTCGGCATCCGCCCGCCCTTCCCGAGCTGGGGCAGCATGCTGTCGGAGGCGCGCGACCAGATCACGACGGCGCCGTGGCTCTCGGTCTTCCCCGGCCTCGCCATCTTCTTCACGGTGCTCGGGCTCAACCTGCTGGGCGACGGCCTGCGCGACTATCTCGATCCACAGTCGACGACGCGGCGCGGATGAGGACCGGCGCATGACGACACCTCTGCTCAAGGTCGAGAACCTGCGCATCGCGCTGGCTGGCGACGGTGTCACCTACGATGCCGTCGAGAACGTCTCGTTCGAGATCGGCCGCGGCGAGGCCTTCGGTCTGGTGGGCGAATCGGGCTGCGGCAAGAGCATCACCGCGCTGTCGGTGATGGGCCTGCTGCGCCGACCGCTGTCGCTGGCGGGCGGCAAGATCGTGCTCGACGGCAAGGAAATCCAGAACGTCTCCGCCGCCGAGATGCGCCGCCTGCGCGGCAAGCGCATCGCCATGATCTTCCAGGAACCGATGACGGCGCTCAATCCGCTGTCGCCGGTCGGCAAGCAGATCGCCGAGATGTTCGTGCTGCACCAGGGCGCCAACTGGAACGAGGCGATGGACCGCGCCGAGGACGCGCTGCGCCAGGTCCGCGTGCCCTCGCCCGAGCGGCGCATCAAGGACTATCCGCACCAGCTCTCGGGCGGCATGCGCCAGAGGGTGATGATCGCCATCGCGCTGGCCTGCGGCCCGGACCTGCTGGTCGCCGACGAGCCGACCACGGCGCTCGACGTCACGGTGCAGGCCGAGATCATCGACCTGATGGCCGAACTCTGCGCCGCCAAGGGCACGGCCGTCCTGATGATCAGCCACGATCTCGGCCTGGTCGCCAACATGTGCAAGCGCGTCGCGGTGATGTATGCCGGCCGCATCGTCGAAAGCCAGGTGGCCGACGCGATCTTCGCCACGCCGACCCATCCCTATACGCAGGGGCTGATCGATTCGCTCCCTCGGCTCGGCGAACGGGCGCGCCGCGGCCGCCAGAAGCTGCGCGAGATCTCGGGCGTCGTGCCATCGATTGCCAACTATCCAGCCGGCTGCCGGTTCAATCCGCGCTGTCCCGCCGTCACCGATGTCTGCCGCACCATCGTGCCCGAGGCCACACCGCTGCCGGCCGACGGCCTCGTGAGGTGCCATCACCATGGCTGAGCCCCTGCTTTCGCTCGACGACTTGGCCGTCCATTTCAAGGTCGGCAACGCGCTGGCCGGCGGCATCAAGACCCTGAAGGCCGTCGACGGCGTCACGCTCGACGTGAAGCCCGGCGAGTGCCTGGGCCTGGTGGGCGAATCGGGTTGCGGCAAGTCCACGCTGGCGCTCGCCATCATGGGCCTGCTGCCGCCGACACGCGGCACGATGAATGTCGATGGCCAGCAGATTTCCGGCGCCACGCCACCCGACCGCATGAAGATGGCGCGTACGGTGCAGATGGTCTTCCAGGACCCCTACGCCTCGCTCAATCCGCGCCAGACCGTGCGCCGCACCCTGGCCGATCCGCTGCGCCTGCACGGCGTCACCGACAAGGCCGAGGTCGAGGCGCGGGTCAGCGACATGATGGCCAAGGTCGGCCTGCGCGCCGAACAGGCCGATCGCTATCCGCACGAGTTCTCGGGCGGCCAGCGTCAGCGCATCGGCATCGCGCGCGCCCTGATCCTGAAGCCGAAGCTGGTGCTGTGCGACGAGCCCGTGTCGGCGCTCGACGTGTCGATCCGCGCCCAGATCATCAATCTCCTGCTCGATCTCAAGGATGAGATGGGGCTGGCCTACATCATGATCAGCCACGATCTCGGCGTGGTCGAGCATGTGAGCGACCGCGTCGCGGTGATGTATCTCGGCCGCATCGTCGAACAGGGCGGCTGGCAGGAGATCTTCGAGAATCCGCGCCATCCCTATACGCGCGCGCTGATCGCGGCGATCCCCGACCCGTTCCACCGCGCTGCGATCAGCGCCGACGCCAAGGCGCGCGGCGAGATCGCCAGCGCGCTCAACCCGCCCCCGGGCTGCCATTTCAATCCGCGCTGCCCGCTGAAGGCCGACATCTGCACGACCGAGTATCCCGCCTTCGGCGAGGTCTCACCCGGCCATCGCGCAGCTTGTCATTTCCGCGACCGCGTGGGTTGATGGGGCCATAGCCCCATGACTCTCCTCGACACCGACATTCTTC
This sequence comes from Reyranella sp., assembly GCF_052439685.1. Classification (GTDB taxonomy): domain Bacteria; phylum Pseudomonadota; class Alphaproteobacteria; order Reyranellales; family Reyranellaceae; genus Reyranella. Next base: position 44,021 of record NZ_JBQVQG010000024.1, on the reverse strand, counting down.
TCGACTGGATCGTTCGTCGCGGCCTCGACGGTCTCGACGAGGGCCAGCTGCTGCGCGAATTCTGCGAGAAGTGCCGCGAGGCCGGCCTCATGGTGTCGCGGGCGCTGTCCTTCATCGACACGCTTCACCCGGTCCACGAGGGGCGCATCTATCGCTGGAACGACGATTCGGTCGAAGAACCTGCGGCTACGGACTACGCGCGCACCGACCAGGGTGGCCCCGCCGCCGAATCCTGGCAGCGCAGCCCGTTCTTCCATCTGCTGCAGACCGGTGAGGAAGAGCTGCACCGCCGCATCGGCTTCGGCGACGCGGTGGACTTCAGCGTCATCCAGGAGATGAAGGACGCCGGCCACACCGACTACATCGCCTTCATCCACCGCTTTGCCGGCGACACCAAGATCGGCGACATGGATGGCGTCTATTCGGCTTGGTCGACCCGTCATTCCGAGGGCTTCAGCGATGCCAATATCGTCGCGTTGCGCCGCCTGGTGCCGGCGCTGGCGCTCGCGATCAAGAGCGCGGCCCTGGCGCGCATCGCCGACACGCTGGTGCAGGTCTATCTCGGGCGCGATGCCGGCCGGCGCGTCCTGGAGGGCAGCATCCAGCGCGGCGTCGCCGACCGTGTCGAGGCAGCGCTCTGGTTCTCCGACCTGCGCAGTTTCACCGCGATCACCGACACGGCAAAGCCCAGCGAGATCATCCCGCTGCTGAACGACTATGCCGAGGCGGTGATCACCTCGATCCACGAAGCCGGTGGCGACGTCTTGAAATTGATCGGCGACGGCACGCTTGCGGTCTTCCGCGCCGACGATCCCGCCGAGGCCTGCCGGTGTGCGCTGCGCGCCGAGGAGAATCTGCGGGCCCGCATGAAGGAGCTGAACGAGCGCCGTCTCGCCGCGGAGCAGCCGGTCACCACAGCCTATATCGGCCTGCATATCGGCGAAGTCTTCTACGGCAATATCGGCAGCTTCGATCGCCTCGACTTCACCGTGGTAGGACCGGCGGTCAACGAGGCCAGCCGGATCGCCTCGATGTGCCGCTCGGTCGACCGCCCCCTTCTCGTCTCCTCGACGTTCGCGGAGACCCTGCCCGCGGAGGAACGCGCCCGCCTGGTCTCCGTCGGCCGCTTCGCCCTGCGTGGCGTGGGCAAGGCGCAGGATCTGTTCACCATCGATCCGGAGTTGCTCTGACCTTCGGTATGCTTGCCGACGCCGTGGACGCTGCTAGGTTCGCGGCCTGACCCAGGAGGAGCAGCCCATGGCCAAGACACCTGCCATCTCGATCGGCATCAAGGAAACGGACCGCAAGAAGATCGCCGAGGGTTTGAGCCATCTTCTGGCCGATACCTACACGCTCTATCTCACGACCCACAATTTCCACTGGAACGTCACCGGGCCGATGTTCACGTCGCTCCACACGATGTTCATGACCCAGTACACCGAGCTCTGGAACGCCGTCGATCCGATCGCCGAGCGCATCCGCTCGCTGGGCTATCCCGCGCCCGGCTCCTACGGCCAATTCGGCAAGCTGAGCTCGCTGGCCGATGCGCCGGCCAAGCCGCCAAAGGCGCTGGAGATGGTGAGCATCCTGGTCACCGGCCACGAGGCGGTGGCACGCACCGCGCGCGGCATCTTCCCGGTGGCCGACAAGGCGGGCGACGAGCCCACGGCCGATCTGCTCACCCAGCGCCTGACGGTCCATGAACAGTCGGCCTGGATGCTGCGTTCGCTGCTGGAATAGTCGCCCCCACATGGCCAGGACCAGACGTCGTCGCCTGTTGAGGCTCGCCGGCGGCGGCGCCGCATCGATGGCCGCCATCCTGGCGACCGGCCGCATGCCGGCGCTGGCGCAGCAGAGGACTGTCCACTGGCTGAAGTGGGTCGACTACGTCCCAGCATCCGATGCGTTGCTGCGCGGAGAGATGCTGCCGGAAGCCGAGCGCGCGCTGGGCATCCGGATCGCCCTCGAGACGGCCAACGGCAACGACCTGCAGCCGCGCGTGACCACCTCGATCAGGTCTGGCGCCGGCCCCGACCTGGTCATGGCGTTCAACGAACAGACCTATCTCTATGCCGGCGGCGCGGTCGATCTCACCGACATCGCGCAATCCGTCGCGCAGGCCCAGGGTGGCCTCTATCCCTATGCCCGCGCAACCTGCAGCCATGGCGGCAGGTTCATGGCCATGCCGTGGGCGGTGATCGGCAGCATGATCGTCTATCGACGATCATGGTTCGAGGAAGCCGGGGCGACTTCATTTCCCACGAGCTGGCCTGCCTATCGCGACGTGGCGAAGAGACTGAAAGCGCGAGGCCGCCCGATCGGCCAGACCCTGGCCCATACGCTGGGCGACGCTCCGGCCTTTGCCTATCCCTTCCTATGGTCGTGGGGCGGCATGGAGATCGATCCCGCCGGCAAGGTGATCCTCAACTCGGCGGCGACGCTCGAGTCCGTGAAATTCCTGCAGGCCTTCTGGAAGGATGGCTGTGACGAGCGCGGCTTCGGCTGGGACGACACCGGCAACAACCGCGCCTTCCTGTCCCAGTCCATTTCGGCGACGCTCAACGGCGCCTCGATCTATATCGAGAGCCTGCGCCAGCCCGAGCGCTACCGGACGGCCGACGGCACGCCGATGAACAGGGACATGATGCACGCGCCGCTGCCAGCGGGACCGGGCGGGCAGTTCGGCATGCACCTGCTGCAGTCGAACATGCTGATGAAGTATTCGCAGAACCAGGAGGCCGCGAAGGAGTTCCTGACCTGGATCCATGCCGAGAAGAACTTCGAGAAGTGGTTCGTCTCGCAGAAGGGCTTCTCGACGCCCTGCACCGAGACGTGGGAAGGCCACGCGGCCTGGACCAACGATCCCGTGATGGCGCCGTTCAAAGTCGCGGCGAAGCTTGGCCAGGCGCCGGGCCGCGCCGGCCCGCCGGACGCCCGGGCGGCGGAAGCGCTGTCGAAGTACGTGATCTCCGACATGTACGCCAAGGCCGTGCAGGGCATGCCCGCCGAGGAGGCCGTGAAATGGGCCGATGGCAGGCTGGGGAAGATCTACGGCTGAGCCGGCCCCGCCCAGGACTCCAGCACGTCCCACTTCGCCTTGCGCTGCTCGTCGCGCGATTTCTTGAAGTCGTGGCCGTAGGGAGCCGTGTCGAACGAGCCGTAGGTCGGATTGGGGAGCATCAGCCATTGCTTGCCCCAATAAGGCATGCCGGCCTCGAACGCCTTCACCCGGTCGGCCTCGCTGCTGCGATAACGGTCGTCGAAGTCGCCCAGATTGTCGCCGATGTTCAGCAGGATACGATAGTCTTTCGCGATGGCCGCGCGGCGCGTGCTCTTGGCGCCAGTCCAGTCCGGCTTCTCGCCCTGCATCAGGAACGTGTCGACATCGCCGCCCAGGGGAAAGCCGAGCGTCGCCATGTTCTCGCGCGTGTCCTTCTCGGTCTGGGCGCCCCGGTTGGTGACGTAGAAGGCCTTCACCCCCTTCGACTCGGCGTACTTGGTGAACTCGACGGCGCCCGGAATCGCTGCGGAAATCCGGGCGGCGCAGAACTGGTTCCAGGTCTTCGTGCTGAAGCTCTGGTCCGCGCGCATAAGCCAGACCTGATACTTCGAATTGTCGAGCACGGTCTCGTCGACGTCGAGTACCACGGCCGGCGGCAGGCTCTGGAAATCGCCCTTCTGCTCGCCCGGCGCCGCCGTCCAGCTCCTGTCAGCCAGCGCGTCGTCGAGGCGGATGCGCGCCAGCGCATACACGGTGAGGGCGTTGGCCTTGTATTCGACGGCCCGCTGCATCCAGAGGTTGGCGAGCAGAAAGTCATGCGCAGGCGGCACGTCCTGGGCGCGCCCCGCACCGCCCGAGACAAGCGCGAACAGGAGGCCGAGAAGCAGCGTCTTGCGGGCGATCATGGCAATATCCTCTCCAGCAAGTGCCGCTTGGTCGCCTCGTCGGCAAAGGAGGCCTCGATCGTCGTGCGGGCGATGCCGCGAAGATGCCCCTCGTCGAGACCCGCGAGGTCGTACTCGGTGCCAAGCGTCGTATGGAAGAAGGGCGGATCGTCGGAATTCAGCGTGACCCGGACGCCCGCCTCGATCAGCCGATGCAGCGGATGCGAGGCCCGGTCGGGATAGAGACCGAGCGCGACGTTACTGCCCGGACAGACCTCCAGGACGATGCCGCGCCGCGCCAGCTCCTCCATCAAGGCCGGATCGTCGGCGGAGCGCACGCCATGGCCGATGCGTGTCACCGGCAGGTCGCTGATCGCGGCCCAAACGCTCTCCGGCCCCACGACCTCGCCTGCATGGACGGTGCAGCCATAACCGTTCTCGTGTGCGAGACGATAGGCCGGCGCGAAATCGACCGGCGCGAACTTGGCCTCGTCGCCGCCCATGCCGAAACCCACGACATAGGGATGCGGCTCGACCAGCATGGCGCGGACCATCGCCTCGGCCCGCTCCGGCCCGAGATGGCGGATGCAGATGATGATGATGCGGCCTTCGATGCCGAATTCGCGGCGGGCGTCGTCGATGCCCTCAGCCAGCGCCCCGAGCCACTGGGCATAGGAAATGCCGAGCGCGGCCGGCCGTTCGGGCGAACAAAACATCTCGACATAGACCGCGCCTTCGCGCGCTGCACCGGCGAGATAGGTGTAGATGACGTCGTGGAAGTCGCGGGGCGTCTTGAGCGCCGTGCAGACGCGGTCGTAGGCGTCGAGGAAGCTCCAGAAATTCGTCCAGGCGTAGTGGCCCCTGGCGTCGAGCAGGTTCGGCGGCAGCACCAGGCCGTTGCGCTCGGCCAGTTCGAGGGCGAGCTTCGGCGGGATCGAGCCTTCGAGATGGCAGTGGATTTCGGCCTTGGGAATCACGCGAATCCTCGGAGCGGCAGGTCGGGGCGTTGCAGCCAGTTGTCGGCGGGATAATCGGCCCGCCCGTCGATCACGTGCAAGCTGTAGGCCTGACGCGGCCGCGACGAACGGTTGGCCGTGCTGGCATGCGGCAGGAGGCCATGCAGGACGATCAGGGTGCCGCGCCGGACTTCCAGCGGGACCGGCTCGACGGAGGGCCAGGGTGTCGAATCGAGGGTGCGGTCGACGAGGTCCCCGTCCTGGTAGCCGAACCACTGCCGCAAGGGCCCGCGATGGGCGCCCGGCAAGGCGATCAGGCAGCCATTGCCGCGGTCGGCGTCGTCGAGGGCGATCCAGAACCCCGTGACGCTGGGTGGATCGGTGCGCAGGAATGTCGCGTCCTGGTGCCAGGCGACCTCGGCACCGACATGCGGCTGCTTGAACAGGTACATCGACTGCAGCAGCAATGGCTCTGCGAGACCGAGCGCATGCGCGAGCGCGGCCAGCCGCGGCTGGCGCGAGAAGCGGTCGAATACCGGATCGAGATCGTGCAGCGCGTGCCCGATCTTGTTCAGCTGGGCCGGCGCCTCCGCCTCGACGAAGAAGCGGATGGCGCCACCCGAGTCGCGAAAGTAGCGGTCTCTTGCATGAGCCTGATCGACGGTCGAGAACGCCGTGGGTACGCCCGATGGCTCGAATTCCAGCACGAGTTCGGCCGCGCGCGCCTTGAGGGCCTCGCACGCCTCGCTCGAGACGAAATCCGGCAAGACCGCAAAGCCGTCGCGCGCATAGGCGTCGAGGTCGATCACAGCGCGACCCGTTCGAGGATCGCGGGTATCTCGGGCGGCGCCTCGTCTTCGATGCGGACAGCGCGGCGTATCAGGGCAATTGCCTCCTCGGCGTCGGCCTCGCTGGCGGCATGGACGAGACAGAGCGGCTCGCCGTTCTGGATAGGCCGGCCGACATCGACGAAGTCGCTGAGACCGACCGAGGTATCGATCGCATCGTCGGCATGGCGGCGGCCTCCGCCCAAAGCGACGACAGCAATGCCGACCTCGCGGGCATTCATGCCCGCGATATGGCCGGATCGCTCGGCCGTGCAGGGCTTCACGACGGGCGCGTGGCTGAGATAGCGGGCGCTGTGTTCGAGGAAGTCGTCGGGCCCGCCCAGTGCGGAAACCATGCGGGCGAAGGTCTCGGCGGCACGGCCGTCGGCCAGAGCCGCTTCAGCCTTGGCCCTTCCTCCGGCGATGTCCTCGGCCAGCCTGCCCAGAACCAACATTTCACCCGCCAGCGCCATCGTGACCTCGTGCAGCCTCGGTTCGCGCGTACCGTTGCCGGTGAGGTAGGCCACCGTCTCCGCCACTTCGAGCGCGTTGCCGACCTCGCGGCCCAGCACCCGGTCCATGTCGGTGATCAGCGCCACGGTCGGCAGCCCGGCCCGGTTGGCGACATCGACCAGGCTGCGCGCCAGGTCGCGCGCCATCTCCTCGGTGTCGCAGAAGGCGCCGGAGCCGCACTTCACGTCCATCACCAGCCCGTCCAGCCCCTCGGCGACCTTCTTGCTGAGGATCGAACTCACCAGCAGCGGGATCGATTCGACGCTGCCGGTGACGTCGCGAGTCGCATAGAGACGCCGGTCGGCGGGCGCCAGATCGTCGGTCTGGCCGATCACGGCGCAGCCGACCTCGCGCACGACCTTGCGGAACGTGTCGATGTCGGGCTGGGTCTCGTAGCCCGAGATGGCGGAGAGCTTGTCGAGCGTGCCGCCGGTATGCCCGAGGCCCCGCCCGGAGATCATCGGCACGAAGGCGCCGCAGGCGGCCACGATCGGTGCCAGCATCAGGCTCACCTTGTCGCCGACGCCACCGCTCGAATGCTTGTCGAGTACCGGCCCCGGCAGGGCGAGATCGCGCCAGTCGAGCATGATGCCCGAGCGCGCCAGGCCGAGCGTCAAGGCGACCCTTTCCGGCACGGTCATGCCGCGAAAGAACACGGTCATCGCGAAGGCCGCCACCTGGCCCTCGCTCAGGCTACCGTCGTGGATGCCCCGCACGACGAAGGCGATCTCCTCGTCGGTGAGTTCATGCCCGTCGCGCTTCCGGCGGATGACCTCCTGCGGCAGCATGCTCATGCGTAGCGCTCCAGGAAGGTGCGCAGAACGAGGCGCACCTTGTCCCCCGCCGCAGCCGCCACCGAGAGCGTCTGCTCATGCGCGAGCCCGCCCGGCACGAGGCCGGCGGCGTAGTTCGTCATCAGCGACAGGGCCGCGACCTTGAGGCCGGCATGGCGCGCCAGGATGGTCTCAGGCGCCGTCGACATGCCGACGGCATCGGCACCCAGCACGCGCGCCGCGCGAATCTCGGCCGGCGTCTCGAAGCTCGGCCCGCTGAAGAAGATGTAGACGCCCTCGTGGCAGGCGACGTTCGACGCGCGCGCCGCTTCCATCAGCTTCGTCCGCAATACCGGATCGTAGGCATCGACCATGTCGACGAAGCGGCTGTCGCCCGGCCCGACGCCGAACAGCGGATTGATGCCGCCGAAGTTGATGTGATCGCCGATCGCCATCACCGACCCCGGCGGCATATCGAGCCGCAGGCTGCCCGCCGCATTGGTCTGCAGCAGGGTCTCGCAGCCCGATCCGGCCATCGCATCGATGGCGCCCTTCATCTCGTCGGCCCGGCCGCGCTCGTAGTAATGGGCGCGGCCCTGCAGCACGGCGACCGGTGTCGGCCCCACATGCCCCAGCACCAGCCGGCCGGCATGGCCACCGACCGTCGGCCTTGGGAAGCCCGGCAGGTCGGCATAGGGAATCGTGGCCAAGGGCGTCACTTCCTCGACGAAGCCGCCGAGGCCGGAGCCAAGGATCACCGCGACCTTCGGCCGAAAACCCGGGGCCGCGCGCTCGAGAACGTCGCTCACGGTCACGCGAAGTGCTGCGGACCAAAGGACATCGGCAGGAGCTGCCCCAGCGTCACCGTGCGATGCAGCCCGTCGGGACCGCAGAGATGCACCGATACCTCGTCGCCCGCGAACTCGCGCAGCTTCTGCCGGCAGCCGCCACAGGGCGTGATGACTTCCGGGCCGGGCCCGACCACGACGCATTCGAGGATGCGCTTGTGGCCCGCCGCGACCAGGGCCGCGATGGCGCCTGCCTCCGCACAAAGCCCCTGCGGATAGGCCGCGTTCTCGACGTTGCAGCCGCCATGGATCGAGCCGTCCTCGGCACGCAGCGCGGCGCCGACATGGAACTTCGAATAGGGCGCATGGGCGCGCAGCATCATGCGCTGCGCCAGGTGGAGAAGGTCGTTCATCTCAATGCTCCTTCTCGTACGGCACCCCGGCGGCCTTCGGCGCGACGGTGCGGCCGATGAAACCAGCCAACAGGAATAGAGTCAGAAGATAGGGCAAAGCCTGGATCAGTTGCACCGGGACTTCGCCGATGCCGGGCAGCTTCACGCCCTGCAGCCGGATGGCGATGGCGTCGAGCAGGCCGAAGGCAAGGCAGGCGCCGAAGGCCGGCACCGGCCGCCAGCGTCCGAAGATGATGGCGGCCAGGGCGATGAAGCCCTGGCCCGCCGTCATGTCGCGACTGAACCCGGCATTCTGCGCGATCGAGAGGTAGGCGCCCGCCAGGCCCGCGAACAGACCGCAGATCAGCACCGCGCGGTAACGCAGCCACGACACGGAAATGCCGGCGGCGTCGACCGCCAGCGGCACCTCGCCCACGGCGCGCAGCCGCAGGCCGAAGCGCGTGCGCTCGATCACCCACCAGGCGAAGGGGACCGAGAGAAGGCCGACATAGACCAGGACATTGTCGCCGGCGATGGGGAAGAAAATCGGGTTGAGCCTTTCCGTCGCGGCGAGCGGCGGCGTCTGACCGCCGCGCCCGAACCAGGCCGCGCCGAGGACCACGGTGAGGCCCATAGCCAGGATGTTGATCGCGATGCCGCTCACCACCTGGTTGCCGCGATGGGTGATGCAGGCGAAACCGTGCAGCAGGGCCAAAACCTCGGCGGCCAGGATCGCGGCGCCGACGCCCGCCCAGGCGGAACCGGTGAGCGACGCAGTGGCCGCCGCGAAGAACGCCGCCATCAGCATCTTGCCTTCGAGCCCGACGTCGATGATGCCGCTCTTCTCGGAGAACAGCCCGCCCATGGCGCAGAGCACCAGCGGCGTCGCAACCCTCAGGGTGGCAGCGAGCGTCGCGACGACGAGGGTGAGCGTTTCCTCCATCTCAGCCTTTTCGCGCGAACAGCGCCTGCAGCCACGGCCTCGGCAGATGGACGAGCGCGCCCGAAAACAGGATCACCAGCCCCTGGATCACCACCACCATCTCGCGCGTGATCGTGGGAATCTCGAAATTCAATTCGGCTCCCCCCTGCTGCAGTGCGCCGAACAGCAGCGCGGCCAGCACGATGCCGAGGGGATGGCCGCGGCCCATCAGCGCGACCGCGATGCCGGTGAAGCCGTAGCCCGCGGCAAAGTCGAGCACGAGCCGGTGATGCACCCCCAGCAGCTCGTTGACCGCGACGCCGCCGGCCAGCGCGCCGGACAGGCACATCGCCAGCATGGTCGTGCGCTTCAGGTTGGTACCGGCATAGAGAGCCGCTTCCGGATTCTGGCCCATGGTGCGCAGCCCGTAGCCCCAGGGCGTGTGCCATAGGAAAATCCAGACGCCAACGCAGGCCAGGAGCGCCAGCAGCAGCGACAGGTTGAGCGCCGACGGCGCTACCGCAATGCCGATCCACTGCAGCGCGGCCTGCATCGACGGTACCGTGGCGGAGGCGGCGAAGCCGCGGCTCTGCGGCGTCATCGAGCCCGGCGCGATCAGCACGTTCACCATCAGGTAGACCATCAGGGCGGAGGCCACGAAGTTGAACATGATGGTGGTGATGACGATGTGGCTGCCGCGCCACGCCTGCATCCAGGCGGGAATCGCAGCCCAGGCCGCGCCGAAGGCCGCCGAGGCAAGGATGGCGAGCGGGATCATCAGCAGGCCCGGCAGATAGCGGTCGAGCGTCAGCACGGCGAGGCCGCAGCCCAGCCCGCCGATATAGGCCTGCCCCTCGCCGCCGATGTTGAACAGGCCGGCATGGAAGGCCACCGCGACGGCAAGCCCCGTGAAAATGAAGTTGGTCGCGTAGTAGAGCGTGTAGCCGATCGATTCCGACGACCCCACGGCGCCCAGGACCAGGAGCTTCAGCGCATGGAAGGGATCGACGCCGATGACCTCCACGATGAGACCGACCACGAGGAACGCCAGCGCGATGTTGGCGAGCGGCATCAGGCCGATCTCGACCCAGCCGGGCAGAGGACGGCGCGCCGTGCTCATGCCGCCTGCGCACCCGCCATCATCAGGCCCAGGCTGCGCTCGTCGGCCTCGCCCGCGGCGACCTCGCCCACGATGCGCCCACCGAACATCACCAGGATGCGGTCGGCCAGTGACAGGATTTCTTCCAGCTCGACCGATACGACCAGCACCGCGCAGCCCGCATCGCGACTTCTGACCAGCTCGCGACGGATGAACTCGATGGCACCGATGTCGACCCCGCGGGTCGGCTGCCCGACCAGCAGCACCTTCGGGTTGCGCGCCATCTCGCGCGCCAGGATCAGCTTCTGCTGGTTGCCGCCGGAGAAATTCGACGAGCGCAGACCCGGCGTGCGCGGCCGCACGTCGAAGCGCTCCATGAGGTCGGCGCAGTATTTGCCGACGGCCGGACCGTCCATCAGGTAGTTGTGGCAGAACGGCTCGCGATCCTGATAGCCGAGGATCGAGGTTTCCGAGGCGAGGAAGGCCGGCACCAGCCCCTGCCGCAGCCGGTCTTCCGGCACGTGGGCGACGCCCAGCGCGCGCATCTCGGCCGGGTCGACGGGATGGGCGGCATCCACCTTGCGTCCGCAGACCTCCATCCCGCCGGCCGTCGGCGGCCGGATGCCGGAGAGGACTTGCAGCAATTCGGTCTGGCCGTTGCCGGAAACGCCGGCGATACCCACGATCTCGCCCGCCCTCACCTCGAGCGAGATGTCGTCGAGCAGACGGACGCCGTGACGATCGACCAGCGACAGGTGCCGCGCGGCCAGTCGCGTCTCGCCTTTCCGGGCCGGCGCCTTGTCGAGATCGAAGCGCACCTGGCGGCCGACCATCAGCTCGGCGAGTTCCCCGGCGTGCGTCTCCACGGTGCGCCGCTCCGCCACTACTTCGCCACGACGCATGACGATCACCTTGTCCGTGACGGCCATGATCTCGCGCAGCTTGTGGGTGATCAGCACGATCGTGACGCCGCGATCGCGCAGCCGCCGCAGGATCTGCAGCAACCGGTCGGTCTCCTGCGGCGTGAGCACGGCACTGGGTTCGTCCAGGATGAGGATCCGCGCGCCGCGCAGCAGCACTTTGAGGATCTCGACCCGCTGCTGTTCACCCACTGACAGGTCGGCGATGCGCGCGTCGGGATCGACGGCCAACCCGTATTCGCTGGCGAGCCGCGCCAGCTCGGCCCGCGCGGCGGCCAGTCCGTCGGCCAGCAGCGCCCCACCCTCGGCGCCCAGAATCAGGTTCTCCAGCACGGTGAAGCTGTCGACCAGCATGAAGTGCTGGTGGACCATGCCGATACCGTGGCCGATGGCATCACGCGGGCTCGCCATCTCGACCGGCCGTCCGTCGACCAGGATCTCGCCGGCATCCGCTCGATGGAGCCCGTAGAGAATACTCATCAGGGTCGACTTGCCGGCGCCGTTCTCGCCGACGATGCCGGTGATGCTGCCGCGTGAGATCCGCAGCGATGCGCCACGCACCGCGTGCACGCTGCCGAACGACTTGTCGATAAGCCGAAGCTCGATCGCCGCGTCGGCCGTCAGCTCTTGCACGAATTGTTGCTCATATAGTCGTGGACGACGATCTGGCCCGAGATGATGCCGGCCTTGGCGGCCTCGACCGCGGCCTTCATCTGCGGCGTGATGAGCTTCTCGTTGTCCTTGTCGAGCGCCCAGTCGACGCCACCTTCCTTGAGTCCCAGGACCTGGACGCCGCCCTTCCAGTCCTTGTTCCGGGCCGCCTTGAAGCTGTCATAGGCCGCGAGATCGACGCGCTTCAGCATCGAGGTCAGCATATTGCCGGGATGCAGATGGTTCTGGTTGGAGTCGACGCCGATGCCGAGCTTGCCGCGGTCCTTCGCCGCCTGGAGGATGCCGAGGCCGGTGCTGCCGGCGGCGGCATAGACGACGTCGACGCCGCGATCGAACTGGCCCTTGGCCAGCTCGGCGCCGCGGCCCGGATCGTTCCAGGCGGCGGGCGTCGTGCCGGTCATGTTGGTGATCAGCTCGGCATTGGGGCTGACATACTTGATGCCCTGCTCGAAGCCGCACTGGAAACGGCGCACCAGCGGGATGTCCATGCCACCCACGAAGCCGATCTTGCCGGTCTTTGAGGCCATTGCTGCCAGCACGCCCACGAGGAAGGAGCCTTCCTGCTCCTTGAACACGACCGATTGGACGTTGGGCAGGTCCACCACGCTGTCGATGACGGTGAAGTGGATATTGGGAAATTCCCGGGCAACCTTCTCGAGGGCGACGGCCTGCGCGAAGCCGACGGCAATGATCGGGTCTTGCCCCCTTTGGGCAAAGCGCCGCAGCGCCTGCTCGAACTGGGTCTCGTTGCTGGGCTCGAACTCCGAGACAGCGATGTTCGTTTCCTTCTTGAAGCGCTCGGCGCCCTGCCAGACACCCTCGTTGAAGGATTTGTCGAACTTGCCGCCGGTGCTGAAGACCACGGCCGGCTTGATGGCCACGGTCTGTGCATGTGCGAGCGCGCCGAAACCGACGGCAGCCAGCACGGAGATCAGGGAGCCAACCCAGCGTTTCATTGCCATTCCCATATTGTTGGCGAGAGTTTGGACCGGGCCGCGCGCCCGGTCTAGGCACAGACGCCGCCCCCGGAGACGGGCACGGGACTTGCTATACTACAGCGCAAAGCCGCCCCGGGAGGACTCATGGCCGAGTACGATCTCGTCATCCGCAACACGACGATTGCCACAGCCTCCGACGTGGTGAAGGGCGATATCGGCATTGTCGGCGGGCGCGTGGTGGCGCTGGGCGAACGGCTCGACAAAGGCCGGCGCGAGATCGATGCCACCGGCCTGATCGCAGTGCCCGGCGGGATCGACGCGCATGTCCATTTCGACCAGGACACGGCCGACGGCTCGGTGTTCTGCGACGATTTCGAAAGCGGCAGCCGCGCCGCCGCGGCAGGCGGAACCACGACCATCATTCCCTTCGCCTACCAGAACAAGGGCCAGCCCCTGCGCGATGCGGTCAACAAGTATCACGCCCGGGCCGAGGGCAAGTCGCTGATCGACTACGCGTTCCACGTCATCCTGTCGGATGCCAGCGAGAAGATCATGGGCCAGGATTTCACCGCCCTGGTCGCCGACGGCTACACTTCGTTCAAGGTCTACATGACCTACGACGACGTGAAACTCACCGACCGCGAAATGCTCGACGCGCTGGCCGCCGCGCGCCGCGAGCAGGCGATGCTCATGATCCATGCGGAAAACTCCGACTGCATCACCTGGCTGACCGAGCGGCTGCAGCTGAAGGGCATGACGGCCGCCAAGTTCCATGCGACCTCGCGCCCCTTCGTGGTCGAGCGCGAAGCCACGCACCGCGCCATCTCGCTGGCGGAGCTGCTCGACGTGCCGATGCTGCTGGTCCATGTCTCGGCCAAGGAGGCGATGCACGAGATCCAGCGCGCCCAGGCCCGCGGCCTGCGCGTCTATGGCGAGACCTGCCCGCAATACCTGTTCCTCAGCGAGGAAGATTTCGAGAAGCCGGGCGAGGAAGGCGCCAAGTGTGTCTGCTCGCCGCCACCGCGCGGCACCGACAACCAGGAACACATCTGGACGGGCCTCTCGGCCAATACCTTCCAGATCCTCTCGTCCGACCATGCCGCCTTCAAGTTCGACGACGTGCGCGGCAAGAAGCTGCCGGGCGCCGCCCAGAGCTTCCGCAAGATTCCCAATGGCGTTCCGGGCGTCGAGACGCGGCTGCCGCTGCTCTTCTCCGAGGGTGTCAACAAGGGCCGCCTGACCCTGCAGCAGTTCGTGGCGCTGAGTTCGACCAATGCCGCCAAGATCTATGGCCTTCATCCCCGCAAGGGCACGATCGCGGTGGGCTCGGATGCCGATATCGTGCTGTGGGATCCCGAGCGCCGGGTCAGCCTCACCAACTCGATCCTCCATCACAATTGCGACTACACGCCCTACGAAGGCCGCGAACTCACCGGCTATCCGGTGATGACCCTGTCGCGCGGCGAGGTGGTGATGGAGGAAGGCCGGATGAGCGGCTCGGCCGGCCGTGGCGTCTTCCAGAAATGCGACCGCCCCGACGCCGCCCGCCCGCGCGGCCGACCCCTGATCGATCCGTCGATCTTCAATTAGAGATACAGAACCCCCGTCGTCTCGACCGGAGCGCGCAGCGCGGAGTGGAGAGACCTTGCCTCCACCAAAAACCGGCAGATTGTGGCGACAAGGTCTCTCCACTCCGCCTCGCTGCGCTCGGCTTCGGTCGAGACGACAGGGTTGCTTTAGGTTGTGCGTTCTTCGGTGGCTGCAGCCGGCTTCAAGGCCGCGGCTCATATCCCTCCAGGAACCCGATAACTTCGGCCACCGGCAGGACATCGGCATACTTGGCCATCATGTCGTAGAGGTTGGCGAAGTGCGGGCTCTCATGCTTGTCGGAGACACACTCCTCCGGAACGATCATGCGGAAGCTGCGTGAAAGACCGTCGACCACGGTTGCACGCACGCAGCCTGATGTGGAGCCGCCGGTGACGATCACCGTATCCACCTGGTGAAAGGTGAACAGCGAACCCAGGTTCGTTTCGAAGAAGGCCGAGGCCATGCGCTTGTTCATGACGATGTCATGGTCGCGGTCGACTTCGCAGCGCTCGTCCAGTTGGGCCCGCCGATCGTCGGCCGTGATGCTCCGCAGCGCCTCCGACATGTCGGCACGCGTGCCCCAGACGCCGCAATCCTCGCCCGAGTCGAGGTAGGCGACGAAGGTCCAGACGACGGGACAGCCGCGAGAGCGCAGCAGCTGCGCCAGCCTGTTCACATGCTCGATCTGTCGTGGATCGGTCTCATAGGCGGTCGGGAACTCGGAAGGCCTCGTATAGGCGTTCTGGAGGTCCACGTTCACAAGGGCAGGCTTGCGCCCGAAGCCGAAACGGCGCCGCTGCGGATCGGCTTTCAGCGCCTCGAAGAGTTGGCGTGCCGTTTTGCTCGAGGTTTCCATGCCCGACATTCCCATGGCAGCCCCTGCGGGCGCCAGGGGACTCGGGGACTAACGGAAGCGCGGCATCACCTTCGTCCAGAACGTCTCGATCGATTTCATCAGGACCGGATGCGGCACCAGGCTGTTGTACGTGTAACAGAAGACCCAATCGACGGGTTGCCGCTTCTGCTGGACCTCCATGCCGCGCAGCACTGTGTCGACCGTGCCGACATAGGCATAGCCCTCGGCAATCACCTCCTCCGGCGTGGGAAAGCGGCCGGTCTTGGGATCGGCCATGCCTTTGCGGAAGCCGAAGGGCTCGAACCAGGCGCGGCCCGAGAACTGGCCAGAATCCTGCCACAGCGCCATCGCCTCCTCGTCGGTGTCGGCGATGATGACGTCGCGCAGCACGCCCGTGCCCTGCCCCCTGGGTTTGCCCGACACTTCGGCATAGACGCTGTAGAGCTTGTCTTCGTGAAACGGATGCATCGGCGGCAGGATCGGCGTCACGTTCTCCTGCGCACAGAAGCGGACGGTGTTCTCGGAGCTGGCGAAGGGCTGGAAAAGCGGCGGGTGCGGCTTCTGCAGCGGCTTCGGCACGACGCCGACCGACTTCAGGATGCCGTTCTCGACGCCCTTGCCCCATTTCTCCGTCGTGTCGAGAGTCCACGGCGTCGGTCCGGCCGGGATCTTCCAGAACTTGCCGTCGTGGGTGAGCATCTCCTCCGTCCAGCATTTCTTGACGATGCGGAAATTTTCTTCGAAGGCCAGGCGATTGGCATTGTCGATCTCATCGTGCTGGTTGGGCAGTGCGCCGTGAATGCCGTGCGTCTGCTGCGCCATGATGTCGACCCAGCGCCGCTGGTAGCCGCGTGCGAAGCCTGCATTGGCACGGCCTCCCGTCATGTGGTCCAGCATGGCGATGTCCTCGGCCACACGGATCGGGTTGGAGGCCGGCAGCACGATGCCCAACTGCCCGACGCGGATGCGCTTGGTCTGCATCGCGAAGTACAGATCGAGCAGCACCGGATTGTTGGAAAGCTCGAAGCCTTCGATGTGGAAATGATGCTCGGTGAAGCTCACCGAATCGTAGCCAAGATCGTCGGCCAGACGGATCTGCTCGGACAGCTCTTTCAACATGCGCTGGTAGAAGTCGGGCCGCATGCCAGCCATCCCGGCCTCGATCTCTGCCCGGCTGGCAATGCTCGGCAGATAGAAGAGCGATGCCTTCATTTCACTCCCTTTCACTTCATCTTGTTTTTCACTTCGATTTCGGTGTCGCGGCGACTCCCGGAACATGGTTGAGAACCGAATGGACGAGGCCGCCATCGACCAGCAGCGACTGGCCGGTGATGTAACTGGCCTGCGGTCCCAGCAGGAAGGCGATGGCATCGGCGATGTCGCCCGGCTTGGCGACCCGGCCCAACGGCACCATCCTGGCGCGGCCGCGCGCCAGCGCCGGCTTGCTGTAGATCGCGTCCGTCATCGATGTATGGACGAAGCCCGGGCAGACGGCGTTGGCGCGGATGCCGTCGGGCGCCCATTCCTGGGCCATCATCTCGGTCAGCATGATCAGCGCCGCTTTGGTCGGGCTGTAGGCGCCAGTCGGAAGCTGCGGCACGACGCCCGCCATCGAGGCCAGCATCACGATGGCGCCCTTGGAACGCTTGAGATGCGGATGAGCGGCCTTCGCGAGCAGCCAGTTGGCGCGCAGATTGATGTCGAACACGCGGTTCCAGGTCGCGAGATCGAGGTCGACCAGTTTCGAAGGCGCGGTGATGCCGGCATTGCCCACCAGCGCATCGATGCCGCCCATCGCCTTGACCGCCGCAGCGATCACCTTGGCAGGGTCCGCGGGCTTAGCCATGTCGGCCTTTAGCGTGCGCACCGTGCAGCCCGAGGTGCGCAGGTTGGTGGCCAGCGCCTCGAGCTCGTCGAGATAGGCCACGTCGCAAAGCGTCATGGCTTCCGCGCCGTCGGCGGCCAGTTTCAAGGCGGTCGCGCGACCGATACCCCGGCTCGCGCCGGTAATGACGACCCGCATCGTTTCCTCCCCTTTTATGGGGAGGATGGTGGCACGGTTCCCGGCCTGGGGTCGATGGGGAGCAGCCGATCGAATCCGACCAATTTCTCGTAGAGCGCCGCCGCCTGCAGGAGTGCGGCCTCGCCGCGCGGCTTGCCGACGAGTTGCAGGCCCACCGGCCGGCCGAAACTGTCGAAGCCGCAGGGCACGGCGATCGCCGGGCTGCCGGTCACGGTGATCGCCGAGTTCAGGGTCGAGCCCGACATGTAGTTCTCGAGCGTCTTGCCGGCGATGGTGGCCGGTGCCCGCAGGTTGACGTCGAAAGCCGCCGTCGGGGCGCCCGGCGTCACCAGCAGGTCGTAGGTCTGGAAAAAGGCGAACATCCGGCGGTACAGCGCCGCCCGTTCGCGCTCCGCCCAGGCCAGCTGGCTCGTGGTCTGCTTGAGGCCGAGCTCGGTGTTCCAGATGATGTCGGGCTTGAACTTGTCGCGATACTGCTGAATCTGCAGCTCGCGATCGACGAGGAATTGCTGGCTTCGGAACGCCATGAACACCTCATCGACCGGTCCGAAGTCCGGCGAGACTTCCTCGACGATGCAGCCCAGCTCCTCGAAGCGTTGCGCCATCCTCGTGCAGATCTCGCGGATCTCGCGGTCGACCTCGAACCGGCCGCCGAAATCGATGGTGAAGGCGACGCGCTTCGGCAGAACGGGATTGGCGACCGCATCGCTGAACGACACGCCTGGCGCGTCGAAGGTCATGGCGTCCAGGGGACAGAAGCCCGCCATCGTGTCGAGGAACAGCGCCAGGTCGGCGACGTTGCGCGCCATCGGCCCCTGCACCGACTGCGGCGAATAGAGATTGTTCGAGGTGCCGCGCGTGACCCGGCCCGCCGACGGGCGGAGTCCCACCGTCGAGCAATAGGTGCCCGGCCGCCGCAGCGACCCGCCATGGTCGGAGCCGTGCGCCAGCCAGACCTCACCCGTCGCCACCGAGACCGAGCCGCCTCCGGTGGAGCCGCCGCAGGTGAGCGAAGTGTTCCAGGGATTGCGCGTGCGGCCGAAGACTTCGTTGAAGGTGCTGCCGCCGGCGCCGAATTCCGGCGTGTTCGACTTGCCCATCACGATGCCGCCCTTGCGCTCGATGCGCTCGACCAGCGGATTGGACTTCTCCGGGACATGATCGGCGAAGATCGGCGAGCCGTAGGTGGTGCGCACGCCCGCCACGTCGGTCAGGTCCTTGATCGAGACCGGGAGACCGGCCAACCAGCCCGCCTCACCGTCGGCCTCATTGGCCTTGCCTTCCATGATCCGCTTCGCGTGGTCGCGGGCGCGATCGAGGCAGAGCGTCGGCATGGCGTTCACGGCAGGCTCGACCTGGGCCATGCGCGCCGCCGAAGCGTCCACCAGGTCGAGGGGCGAAATCTCCTTCTTCTTGAGACGCGAAACGGCCTCGACTGCGGTAAGACGCCAAAGTTCGTTGCTCATGTGATGCCTCCAACCGACAGTGTGCCAGCCTTCGCCGCCGCGTGTCTGCCTTCCATCGCCCGCAAACCCGGTTTAGCTGCCCCGACCGCGCCGCATGCGCGCCGGCCCGATATTCGCCCACGAGGAAATGCCCGATGAAAACCGATCAACCCGAAGCCGCCGGCCCCCTCAAAGGTCTGCGCATCGTCGACATCTCGACCGTCGTGGCCGGTCCCTTTGCGGCTGGCCTGCTGGGCGACTACGGCGCCGAGATCGTGAAGATCGAGATGCCGGGCGTCGGCGACTCGCTGCGCGCGCTGGCGCCGCACAAGGACGGCGTGCCGCTGTGGTGGAAGGTCACCAACCGCAACAAGAAGGGCATCACCCTTGACCTTCGCCTGCCCGAGGGCCGTGACCTGTTCGCAAAACTGGTCGTCGACGCCGACGTGCTGGTCGAGAATTTCCGCCCGGGCACACTCGACGGCTGGGGCATCACGCGCGCCTGGCTGCAGGGCCTCAACCCGCGCCTCACCATCCTGCGCGTCACCGGCTTCGGCCAGGACGGGCCTTACGCAGAGCGGCCGGGCTTCGCGCGCATCTTCGAGGCGATGAGCGGCTTCACGCAGATCTGCGGCGAAGAGGAGGGCAGGCCACTGCATCTCGGCTATCCGATCTCCGACGCCGTCGCCGGCCTGTTCGGGGCGCTGGGCATCCTGGCCGCGCTGCACGACCTCGCGCAGCATCCCGAGCGCCGCGGCCAGGAGATCGACTGCTCGGCGACCGAGGCGATGATGCGCACGCTCGAATTCCTGGCGATCGAGTACGACCAGCTGGGCGCCGTGCGCACACGCTCGGGCAATCGCAGCCAGTACGCGGCGCCCGGCAACGTCTATCGCACCGCCGACGACAAATGGGCCTCGATCGCGGCATCGACACAGAGCATCTTCGTCCGGCTCTGCGCGGCGCTGGATCTGAAGTACCTGCTGGAAGATCCGCGATTCGCGCTCAATCCGGCACGCGTGAAGAACTATCAGGAGTTGGACGAGATCGTCGGCGGCGCCATCGGCAAACTGACCCTGGCCGAATTGCGCGAGACGTTTACCCGACACGAAGTTGGCTTCTCACCCATCTACGACATCGCCGACGTCTTCGCCGACCCGCAGTTCGCGGCGCGCCAGGCGATCGTCAGCGTGCCCGACACGGAGCTGGGCTCGGTGCGCATGCAGGGCGTGGTGCCGCGCTTCTCCGAAACGCCGGGCGCCGTGCGCCACGCCGGCCCGGCGATGGGCCAGCACAATGACGAGGTCTACGGCGGGCTTGGACTCTCGGCCGCGCAGATCGAAGCGCTCAAGGCCCGCAAGGTCATCTGAATCTCTATTCCTCTCTCGTGTGACGGATAGGGCTATCGCATTTGCCCCAACTCCCCGTCGTCTCGACCGGAGCGCAGCGGAGTGGAGAGACCTTCTTTCCTCCATTTGACGGCTAATGGTGAAAAAAAGGTCTCTCCACTTTGCACCTTCGGTGCTCCGGTCGAGACGATGGAAACTTTCATATGCGATTGCCCTGGCCTGACGGGAGAGGACAAGAATTTCAGGTGAGACCCACCATGGGCCGGCGGCGCTGCGCCGTATAGAGGATGCCCAGCAGCATAAGGTTGAGCAGGTTGAAGGCGAGCGCCGACTGGAAGGCCGACGTGTAGGAGAGCGTCGCGTCGAAGATGAAGCCGCCCAGCCAGCCGCCGGCCGCCATACCCGCCATCGCGAACAGCATCACAACGCCCAGCCGCCAGCCGGCGATGGTCGGGCCGTAGAGGTAGCGCAGGTTCAGCGCATAGCCCTGCACGATGGCGATGAAAGGGATGCCGTGCAGCAGCGACAGCGCGTAGATGCCATTGATGTCGCGCACGTGGAGGAAGCCGACCAGCGAGCCGATCTGGATCACCGAACAAAGCAGGCTGACCGGCAGCGGTCCGATGCGCTGCGCCAGCCGCGCCATGACGAAGGTGGCGACGATGGCCGACACCAGCACCAGCGACACCGCCTCGGTACCGCGCGCCGCGGGATAACCGAGGTCGCCGCAGAAGGCGACCATATGCACGAAGGGAATCGCCATCGCGGTGCAGCAGCAGAAACCGGCCGCCGACAGCAGCAGCATGATCATCGAGGAGGGCAGCGGCAGGTGAACCTTCTCCTCGCGCCGCCGTCCGCCTGGGCCGCGAAGGGTCGGCGCCGCCCGAACGTAGAGCGCGCCCAGCAGCAGCAGCGCGCCGGCCGACAGGCCGTAAACCAGCAACGTGTCGCGCCAGCCGATCTCCGGCAGCAGCAGGCGATAGACCTGCGGCCAGACCGAACCTGCGACCGCGGGCCCGATGGAGATGAGAGCGATCGCCATGTTGCGGCGCTTCTCGAACCAGCCCTGGACGTTGTTCATCGCCGGCGTGAAGGTGCCGGCATTGCCGAAGAAGCCCAGCAGCATCGCGTAGCCGGCGTAGAGCGCGAACTCGCCGCCGCGCGAAGCCACCCATCCGCCCAGCGCGATCGAGATGCCGGCAATCAGCAGCGGCACCCGCGGGCTGGTGCGATCGGCCAGCCAGCCCATGAAGACGCCGCCGACGCCCATGCCGAAGAAGCCCACCATATAGGCGAAGGACGGCACGGCGCGCTGGTCGCCGAAGTCGGCGGCCATCTCCTTGAGGCCGACCATGGGCAGGTAGATGCCGCCGCCGCCCAGCGCGACGCAGGCCATCGAGACCAGCGCCAGCCGCCACGCATAGGCGCTGTCGACGCCCCTCCCCGGCGGGGCCACGCTCACTCGCGCGCCAGCGCCGCCGCGGCTGCCGTTTCGGCGTCGAGCACCTGGTCGTCGTCCATCAGCACGGTGACCTTGCGCAGCTTGCCGGTGAAGGCGAACGGCGCCTCGTAGTGCGACACTGGGCTCGAGCGGTCGCGGCCGATGTCGAGGCCCGACCAGGAGATGAAGCTCACGAAGCCGTTCTGGGTGTCGAAGCTGCCCGCCGGCTCGCCGTCGATCAGGATCGTCGCGAGATTTCGGCCCTGGTTGCGGCGCATGCGCACCGCCAGCTTTCGGTTGCCTGGCGGCACGGGCCGGTCGGAGACGATCAGATGATGCTCGCCGCCGATGTTCATGTCGTAGGCGAGCTTGCCGTCCTTCATGTAGAGCGAGTAGCCGGTCGTCATATCGCCATGGGCGATCAGAACGCCTTCGGTCATCGGCCCGTCGACCTGCACGTCGGCCTCGATCGTATAGGTGCGGTTGCGCACGTCGGGCGCCACGTCGGTCGGGACATGGCCCATGCCGGCATGGAAGACGAAGCGGTTGCGCGGCCCGTGGAAGCGCTTGGCATTGTCGGCGAAGCGCGGCGCGAAGCGGTCGTCGAGCGGCAGCACCTTGTGCGCCTCGGCCTGGCGCCACCATTCCTCGATCATCGCCTTCAGCCGCTCAGGCTCCGTCTCGGCGAGATCGTTGGTCTCGTTGAAGTCCTGGTCGAGGTGGTAGAGCTCCCACTTGTCGTTGGCGAAGTCGGCGCCCGGCGGATGGTAGGAGACGGCCTTCCAGCCGTCCTGCACCAGGCCGCGATGGCCGAACATCTCGAAATACTGCGGCTTGGCCTTGGACTTGGCCTTCGCGTTCTTGAGACTCTTGGCGAAGCTGGTGCCCTCGAGCGGCATCTGCTTCACGCCATTGATGACCTTGGGCGGCTTGATGCCGACGACGTCGAGCAAGGTCGGGACGAGATCGCTGGCGTGGCAGAACTGGTGACGCAGCTCGCCGCGCGCAGCGATGCCCTTGTCCCAGGCCATGACCAGCGGATCGCGGATGCCGCCGCCGTGCGTGTTCTGCTTGTAGCGGCGCAGCGGCGTGTTGGCCGCCATCGCCCAGCCCCACGGGAAATTCGAATGCGTGTCGGGCCCACCGATATCGTCGATGCGCGCGATCTTCTCCTCGAGCGATTCACGACGAAGATTGTAGGGACCCATGGCATTGATCATGCCGAACGGGCCGCCCTCCTGGCTGGCGCCATTGTCGGACATGAGGATGACCAGCGTGTCGTCGAGCTGGCCGGCGCTTTCGAGGAAGGCCATCAGGCGGCCGATATGCTGGTCGGCATGGTCCAGCATGGCGGCATAGGCGGCCTGCAACCGGGTGAACATGCGGCGCTCGGGCTCGGCGATCTCGGCCCAGGCCCGCACGGAATCGTTGCGCGGCGGCAGCGGCGTGCCCTTCGGCACGATGCCCAGTTCGATCTGGCGCGCGAGGCGGCGCTCGCGCTCGGTGTCCCAGCCCCCGGCGAACACCGAGTCATATTTGGAGACGAGGTTGAACGGCGCCTGGTGCGGTGCATGGCAGGCGCCCAAGGCCAGCCAGGTGAGCCACGGCGTCTCGGCATTGTCGGCAGTATGGTCGGCGAGATAGCGGATCGCCTGATCGACCAGGTCCGATGTCAGGTGATAGCCGGTGGCGAAGGTGCCCGGCGGATCGACCGGCGTGTTGTCGCGCACCAGCTCGGGCGCGAACTGGTCGGTCTCGGCATCCATGAAGCCGTAGTAGCGGTCGAAGCCGCGGCCCAGCGGCCAGCCGTCGAACGGGCCGGTCGCGCCCGATTCGGTGAGCGGCGTCACATGCCACTTGCCCAGCATGTAGTTGCGATAGCCGTGCGGGCGCAGCATCTCGGCGATGGTACCAGCCTCGCGACTGATCTTGCCGCGGTAGCCGGGATAGCCCGAATCGAAATTGGCGAGGCAACCGACGCCGACCGAATGATGGTTGCGGCCGGTCAGGAGGGCTGCACGCGTGGTCGAGCACATCGCCGTCGTGTGGAAGCCGGTGTAACGCAGGCCGCGCTTGGCGATGGCGTCGATGACCGGCGTTTCGATCGGCGAGCCGTAACAGCCCAGATCCGAGAAGCCGACATCGTCGAACAGGATGACCAGGATATTGGGGGCGCCGGTCTTATTTATTCCAGGGGGCCGCTTGGGCCCTTCGGGCCAGTGGGGCTGCGAGTCCTGGACCGTCTTGCCGATCCTGCCGCCGTGTTCGGTCATGCGTTTCCTCTTTCGTTGCCGCGTTTGTCCGACACTTGGGGAGCGCGATCAACCTTGTCGCAGTTCATGGCGCTTGTTAGGGAAAGTCATGGCTCACTTCACCTCCGATGGGCTCGACCTCGCCTACGATGAATTCGGTCCCGCCGATGGCCGCAAGGCTATCGTGCTGGTGCATGGTTTTTCCGCCAACCGCACCGAAAACTGGAAGCGCATGGGCTGGTACGACGCCATCGCGGCCAAGGGGCTCCGCGGCTTCGCGCTCGACAATCGCGGCCACGGCGAGAGTGCCAAGCCGCACGATCCGGCCCAGTACGATCGCGAGACCATGGCCCGCGATGTTTTTGCATTGATGGACCATGCCGGCGTCGAGCGCGCACATGTCCTGGGCTTCTCGATGGGCTCGCATATCACCCTGACGGCGGCCCTTCTCGATCCCGGCCGTATCGACCATCTGGTCGTCGCCGGTGTCGGCGCCACTTTGTTCGATCCGCCGCGCGCGGAAGGCGCCATGGCAGAAGCCATGGAAGCCGCCAACCCTGACGACATCGCCGACCCGATGCTCAAGAGCTTCCGGCACTTCGCCGACGAGCAGAAGGAGGACCGGCTCGCCCTGGCCGCCTGCTCACGCGGACCGCGCCTGCCGCTCACGCGCGATTCGCTGATGGGGATCCGCCGCCCGACCCTGGTCGTCGCCGGCGCCCGCGACCAGCTCGCCGGCCCGCCGCAGGGATTGGCCGACGCCATTCCCGGCGCCAAGGCGGTGACCCTGCCGGGCTGTGACCACTTCTCCTGTATCGGTCATCCGATGTTCAAGGCCACGGTGTTCGACTTCTTCGACGGCTGGCTCGAGTAGCTTCCGTGGCACGCGTCCGCTTCAAGTCGATCCAGGCGCGCGCCGCCAGGCGCAAGGGCGGCGAGAAGGCGCTGGCGTCGCTCCTGCCGAAGAAGCGTGACAACAAGGCTTTGGCGAAGCTGACAGACGACCGCGTGCTGGCCGAGATGGCACGCCGCGTCTTCTGTGCGGGCTTCGTGTGGAGCGTCATCGACAAGAAGTGGCCGGGCTTCGAGGAGGCCTTCCTCGGCTTCAATCCCAAGCGGCTGCTGTTCCAGCCGGCCGAGTTCTGGGAGAAGCTGACGCAGGACACGCGCATCGTGCGCAACCCGACCAGCATCCGGTCGGTGCGCGACAATGCGAAGTTCGTCACCGACATCGCGGCGGAGCATGGCAGCTTCGGCAAGTTCCTGGCCGCCTGGCCGGCCGACGACCAGATTGGCCTGCTCGAAGTCTTCGCCAAGCGTGGCTCCCGGCTCGGCGGCTTCTCCGGCCAGTACCTGCTGCGCTTCCTCGGACGTGATTCCTTCATCCTGACCGGCGACCTCATGATGTGCCTGCGCGATGCCGGCGTGCCGATCAGCGAGAAGGGCACCTCCAAGAAAGACCACAAGCTCGCCCAGGCGCAGATCAATGAGTGGGCCAGGGAAAGTGGCCTGCCGCTCACCCACATCTCGCGCATCTGTTCGATGTCGATCGGCGAGAACCACGATGCCGCGCGCCTTGCGGAAAACATGCGGACGTGACCATGACGAACATCCTGCTGATCAATCCCAACACGACGAAGTCGATCACCGACCTCGTGCTCAAGACGGCAAAGGGATTTGCCTCCAAGGGCACGCGCCTGCGGGCGCTCACCGGTTCCTTCGGCCCGCGCTACATCGCCTCGCGCGCCGCCTACGCCATTGCGAGCCACGCGGCGCTCGACGCCTATGCCAACGATCGCGGACCGAAGGATGCTGTCGTGCTGGCCTGCTTCGGCGATCCGGGCCTCGCGGCTCTCAAGGAGGTCAGTCCAGTGCCGGTCGTGGGCATGGCTGATGCGTCGATCCTGCAAGCCTGCGCCATGGGCAACCGCTTCTCGATCGTTACCGGCGGCGAGCGCTGGAAGTCGATGCTGGAAGAATTCGTCGCCAACCACGGCGTCTCCTCGCGCCTCGCCTCGGTGCGCACCGTCGCGCCGACCGGTGCCGACATCGCGCGTAACCCCACGGCCGCCATGGAATTGCTGGCAAAAGGCTGCAGCGCTTGCGTCAAAGAGGACGGCGCCGACGTGGTGATCCTGGGCGGCGCGGGCCTGGCCGGGCTTGCAGCCAAGCTGAAGCCGATGGTCGATGCGCCTCTTCTCGACGGCGTGGCCTGCGCCATCTCGATGGCCGAGGGACTCGCGCTGCAGAAGCTGGCGAAAGCCACCCATGGTGCACTTGCGAAGCCGGGCGCCGTCGACAGCATCAAGCTCTCCAAGGGTCTTTCGAAGCTGCTGCAATCACCCTAGGGTCCGTCCCTATGCGGTTTGTCAGCTTTCGCCATGCGGGCGCGAACAAATTCGGCGCGGCCGTCGACGGCGGCATCGTCGATCTGTCGGCACGCACGAACGGACGCTGGTCCCGCTTGCGCGACGTCATCGCGGCCAAGGCGCTCGACGAACTCCGCTCCGTGGCGAAGGAAGCCTCGGCCGATCTCGCGTTCGAAGACGTCGAGCTGCTGCCCGTCATTCCCGATCCGGGCAAGATCCTCTGCGTCGGCCTCAACTATGCGAGCCATGTCGGCGAGGTCGGACGCCAGATGCCGACCGTTCCGAGCGTCTTCTCGCGGCTGCACGACACGCTGGTGCGCCACGGCGGCAACATCGTGCGGCCGCGTGCCTCGACCCATTTCGACTATGAGGGCGAACTCGCCATCGTGATCGGCGAGCGTTGCCGGCACGTGCCGCGCGCCCGCGCCCTGTCGGTGATCGCGGGCTACACCTGCTTCATCGACGGCAGCGTGCGCGACTTTCAGAAGCATTCGGTGTTCGCCGGCAAGAACTTCCCGGCCACCGGGCCTCTCGGGCCATGGATGGTCACGGCGGATATGATCCCCGATCCGCAGCGGCTCGAGCTCACGACGCGGCTGAACGGCACCGTGGTGCAGCACGACACGACCGATCACATGATCTTCGATGTCGCGACCATCATCGAATATCTCTCGACCGTGACCTGCCTGGAGCCGGGCGACATCATCGCGACCGGCACGCCTGATGGCGTCGGCACCGGCCGCAAGCCGCCGCTCTGGATGAAGGCCGGCGACCAGCTGGAAGTCGAAATCTCAGGCATAGGGACTTTGGGCGTCAATGTCGTCGACGAGTAACTCATTCGACCTGCCGGCCAGCGACGCCGGCACCGATGCGAAGAAGGTCCGCGAATTCAAGGTGATCGCGCTGATCGCCGTGGCGCATTTCGTGAGCCACGTGCACATCATGCTGCTGCCGCCGCTGTTCGGCGAGGTCCGCGAGGCGTTCGGCGTCAGCTATGTCGAGATCGGCTTCGCGCTCACCGCCTTCAACGCCGCGTCGGCCCTGCTGCAGACTCCGGCCGGCTTCCTGGTCGACCGGGTCGGCCCGCGTGCCATGCTGACCGGCGGCCTGATCCTGGGCGGCGTCGCCGTGGCGGCGGCTGCGCTGCTGCCCGGCTACTGGTTCTTCGTCATCGCCTACGGTTTCCTCGGCCTCGCCAACACGGTCTATCACCCGGCCGACTATTCGATCCTGTCGGCCACCATCGACCACAAGCGCATCGGCAAGGCTTTCTCGATCCACACCTTCGCGGGCTACCTCGGCTCGGGCGTGACGCCGGCGCTGGCGCTGGCCTGCGCGGCTCTGTGGGGCTGGCGCGGCGCCTTCCTGTTCGTCGGGGGCCTTTCGATCGCGACCGCCTTCGTGCTGATCGTGGCAGGCAGCATCCTGCCCCGCGTCGTGCACAAGCCCGGCCAGCAGCCAGCGAAAGGCGAGCAGAAGGTCGGACTCGACCTTCTGCTGAGCGCCCCGATCCTGCGCAACCTCCTGTTCTTCTTCTGCCTCGCCATGGCCAATGGCGGCATCCAGACCTTCACCGTCGTCGGTATGGCGCAGATCCATGGCACGCCCTTCTCGGTCGCCAGCGTCGCGCTATCGGCCTTCCTCCTGTGCAGCGCCGGCGGCGTGCTGCTGGGCGGCATCATCGCCGACCGCACGCCGCACCATGAACGCGTGGCGGCCATCGGCTTCGCCTGCACCTCGACCATGGCGATCCTGATGGCCTGGGTGAACATGCCCGCCGCCGTGCTGATCGGCGTCATGTCCCTGGGCGGTCTGCTGAACGGCATCATCCAGCCGTCGCGCGATATGATGGTGCGCGCCGTCACGCCGCCCGGCTCGTTCGGCAAGGTGTTCGGCTTCGTCAGCACCGGCTTCAACCTGGGCGGCATGGTCGCCCCGCTGCTCTACGGGTCCCTGATGGACCGTGGCGAGCCGCGCGCCATCTTCATGATCGTCACCGGCTTCATTTTCCTGGCGCTGATCACCGCGATCACCCGCCGCAAACCCGAGAGCATTGCCTGATGGATTCCCTGACGCCCGCCACGCCAGCCAAGACCGACGCCCTCGCCCGCCGTTACGGCGCCGATGTCCTGCCCGCGGCAGGCCCGTGGAACGAGACCATTGCCACGATGCTCGACCATCGCTCGGTGCGCGGCTACAAGCCCGATCCCGTGCCGGCCGGCGCGCTGGAGAGCATGATCGCCGCCGCCCAGTCGGCCGCCACCAGCTCCAACATGCAGTGGTGGTCGGCGCTCGCCGTCACCGACCCCGCCAAGAAGAAGGTGCTGGCCGAGATCGCCGGCGGCCAGAAGCATATCGAGCAGTGCCCGCTGTTCATCGCCTGGATCGCCGACATGTCGCGCAACCAGCGCATCTCGAACGCGACGAAGACCCCGTTCGAGACGATGCCCTGGCTCGAGACCTTCATGGTCGCCTCGATCGACGCCGCGCTGGCCGCGCAGAACGCGGTCGTCGCGGCGGAGTCGATGGGCCTGCGCACCGTCTATATCGGCGCCATGCGCAACGACCCGATCCGCGTTGCCGAGCTGCTCGGCCTGCCGCCCCAGGCCGTCGTCGTGTTCGGTCTCTGCGTCGGCTACGCCACGGAAAAGGGCGAGGGCGAGGTGAAGCCGCGCCTGCCGCAGTCGGTCGTGCTCCACAGCGAGCGCTACGACGCGAGCAAGGAAGAGGCGCTGCGCGCCGCCTATGACGCCGAGATGAGCAAGTTCTCGGCGCGACACGAACTGCAGGCCGCGACGTGGACCCAGCGGGTCCTGAACCGGCTGGGGCCGATCAAGGCGATGAACGGCCGCGAAACGCTGCGCGCCGCGCTGGCGAAGATGGGGTTCGAGGTGCGGTAGTAGCCGAGCTTCGCTCGGCCTCATGGCACGCCGCGTGCTGGAGTGCCGAGACGGTCAGGACGGAGGTAACATGCGGCGGACGGCTTATCGTTTTCTCGTGACATTGGGGCTCTGCGCAGCGGCCACTACGGCCTCGGCGCAGGGTCATCTCAGGATCGGGATCGGCGACGATCCGGACGTGCTCGATCCCACCCTGTCGCGCACCTACACCGGCCGCATCGTCTTCGCGTCGATCTGCGACAAGCTGTTCGACATCGACGAGAAGCTCGCGATCGTGCCGCAGCTCGCGCTCGGCCACGAGACATCGGCCGACGGCAAGACGGTCCTCATCAAGCTGCGCCCGGGGGTGAAATTCCACGACGGCGAGCCGCTCGACGCCGCCGCGGCCAAGTACAGCCTCGACCGACACCTCACGATGAAGGGCTCGTTCCGCAAGCCCGAGATCGGCATCGTCGAGAGCGTCGACGTGGTCGATCCGCTGACCATCAAGCTGAACCTGAAGCAGCCCTTCTCGCCGTTGCTGGCGCAGCTCACCGATCGTGCGGGCATGATGGTGTCGCCCAAGGCCGCCGAGGCGGCGGGCGACAAGTTCGGGCTGAAGCCCGTGTGCGCCGGGCCATACAAATTCGTCGAGCGGGTCCAGCAGGACCGCATCGTCGTCGAGAAATTCGCCGACTACTGGAACAGGAACCAAGTCTTCATCGACAAGATCACCTACCTGCCCATCGTCGATACGACCGTGCGCCTGGCCAACCTGCGCTCGGGCGGCATCGACCTCACCGAGCGCATCCTGGCGACCGACATCCCGACCGTGCGCGCCGATCCCAAGCTGAAGCTCGCCAACTCGGTGTCGCTCGCCTGGTTCGGGCTCATGATCAACCAGGAGAACGGGCCCAAGTCGAACAATCCGCTGGGCAAGGACCCGCGGGTGCGCCGCGCCTTCGAGCTGGCGCTCGACCGTGACGCCATCAACCAGGTCGTGTTCAACGGCGAGTTCGTGCCGGGCAATCAGTGGGTCAGCCCGCAGAGCCCGTACTACCAGAAGGATTTTCCGATCCCCAAGCGCGACATTGCCAAGGCGAAGGCGCTGATGAAGGAAGCCGGCATCACCGGCCGGCTCAGCCTCGACTACATGGTGAACAACGCGCCGGAGTCGCGCGCCATCGCCGAGGTCGTGCAGTCGCTGGTGGCGGAAGCGGGCTTCGACCTGAAGCTGCGCGTGGTCGAGGTGGCGACCGCGTTGAAGGCCGGCGAGGACGGCGACTTCCAGGTCTATGCGCTGACCTGGAGCGGCCGCAGCGATCCCGACGGCAATTCCGTGGTCTTCCAGACCTGCGGCGCGCCGCAGAACATGGGAAAATACTGCGACAAGGAACTGGACGCCTGGCACCAGCAAGCGCGGGCCGCCACCGACCTCGAGGCGCGCAAGGCGATCTACGCCAAGACCACCGAGCGCTTCCTCGACAAAGGCTGGATCTTCTACCTGTACCACCCGCAGAATCTCGCGACCCATACGGTCCGGCTCGAAGGATTCCGGCCGGTGCCGGACGGGCTGCTGCGGGTGGTCGGTCTGAAGCTGAAATAGCGCAGGCTCAGTCGAACTTGCCGCTCTTCAGCCGGTCGACCATCGGGTTCTGGGCCGGCGCCGAAATCCGGCGCAGCGTGTTCGTGTCGCGATGGTTGAAGGCCGGCGTCTTGCCGCGCACCGCCAGATCGGTGCGCGTCACGTAGGTCCAGCTGCCGTCATCGTTGAAGGTGATGTCGATGCGGTAATAGTCGGTGCGAAACGCCTGCTCGAGGAAAGTGGTCGAGCAGATGCCGAAGCGCGTGTCGCCGCGCTTGGCTTCCACCGAGATCGTCTTGTCGCCGGGCTTCGCCGTCCCGCCCGCCAGCACGACCTGGCCGCGCGGGATGGCGATCGACTGCATGATCAGGCCGGTGGCCGGCTCCCACAACCAGTAGCCGACCTGGTCGTGGAAGGTGATGGCTTCCTCGTCGGTGTTGATGTGGATGTGGTAGCGCAGCCCGTAGAGAAGCTGCGGCCCGTTGGGCTGGGGGTCGATCGGCTCCATCCGGATATGCTCGCGAAAGCCGCGCTGCTCCGGGCCCGGCGCCTTGGGCGCGATGTCGATCCCCTTGTCGGATTCCCAGTCGCCGGCCAGGCGGGCCAGTGGCCCAAGGTTGGCGAGCGTATCGGGCGAAAAATCCTCGGGCTCGGTAAAGACGTCTTCAGGAAGGGTCGACATGGGGTCCTCGGGCTGCACTCGCGCGGAATGTGCAAGCCCGGCCCCGGCTTAACAAGCGCGCGGCTTGTCACGCATCGCGCCACTCGAAGGAAAGCGGTGCTTCGCGGAAGGCAAAGCGATCGAGGTGGCTCGCGACGGCGCCTTTGAGGGCTTCGAGTTGCCCCTCCGCGCTGGCCTCCAGCCGGCATTCGAGCGCGTCGGCCTGAGCCGTCAGATGAAGGGTGGCATCGCCCGGCCAGTCGGCGCCGCGGGCGTTGCGGGGAAACACGACCCTGCCTGCTTCCGGCGTGAACTCGACCTCGAGATTGTGGCTCCAGTGCTTGCAGAGCTGCTGGAGGTAGCGGCTGCCGTTGGCGGTCGGCACGCGCGCGCTGCTGGCGGTACTCATAGACGTTCGATCCTCTGCGCCGCTTCGTCGATGATGGCGACCGCGTCGTGCACCGTCTGCTTCTGCACGCCGTCGCGGCCGAGACGCAGGATCAGCGCCTCGCGAAGATTGCTCATGGCCCGGCGCACCGGCGCGGAGTCGGTACGCTCCTGGAGGCCGGCGAGTTCGGCCAGCCGCGCGAACAGCGCGTCGACCTCCGCCTTGCGCTCCGCGAGGTGGGCGATGCCGTCCGGCGTGACCGCGAAGGACTTGCGCGCCCCTTCCGACTTCGCCTCGGCGATGTGGCCCATCTCGGCGAGCATCGTCAGCGTCGGATAGATCATGCCGGGGCTCGGCACGTAACGGCCGCCGGTCAGTTCCTCGATGGCGCGGATCAGCTCGTAGCCGTGCCGTGGCTCATCGGCGATCAGCTTCAGCAGCACGAGCCGCAGTTCGCCCGCATCGAAGACGCGCCGGCGCCCCTGCCCGCCGCGGCCCTCGCCCGAGTCGCCGTGCCAGCGATGGCCGGAATGGTGGCCAAAGCCACGACGGCCGAAATCATGCCGGTGCGCGTCGTCGCTTCGATGATGGTGATGATGGGAAGACCTCATGGATTTCGTCCTGATATGATTGAACATATCTAAGATATATCTTGATCGTTCTCAAATTCAAGACTGTCGTGGCCATTTTCCGCCACGACACTGAATTACGGTTTTAAATCAGCTACTTAGTGACGGCCGACGCGATTGACGGGACCGCCGCCGTTGACCACCCCGTCCACGCCGCCCTCCCGGGTCACGCCCGCTCCCGGCGCCCCGACACCGACACCGGGCCTCACGCCCACGCCAGGGGCGCCAACACCGACGCCGGGCGCAACGCCGACACCGGGCGCACCCGCGCCCACGCCCGGGACCACGCCCACCCCCGGCGCGCCGGCGCCGCGGGGCGCCCAGACGCAGCCATGCGGCACACCCTCGGCGCGGCAATAGACTTCGGCATGGGCGGAGGTCGCCAGCAAGGCCAGACCCAACGACAAACCTGCGATTGTGCGAACCATGACTTTCTCCGACGCCCGTATGCAATTCCGACAGTGTTTATCATGTCGCCGACAGAGACGCGCGAGAATTGAGACCCGTCCCAGTCGGTCGAACCTCACCCCGTTTCCCTAGAGACGCCAAGCCGCCACAATCGCGGCCGCCTTCACTCTCACCGCCGCCGCATCGTCGCCCGGCTTGTAGAGCGATGAACCGAGACCGAAGCCGGCCGCACCGGCTGCGCGCCAGGCCGCCATGTTTTCCGCGCCGATGCCACCAACCGGGATCAGCGGCGTCCCCTTCGGCAGCACCGCCAGCAGCGCCTTCACCACCGAAGGCGAGGCGAGCTCAGCCGGGAAGAGCTTCAATCCGTGGGCGCCTTCCTTCAGGGCCGCGAAGGCTTCCGTCGGAGTCAGGATGCCGGGCAGGCTCACCAGCCCGAGCCGCACCGTCTCCTCGACGACATCGCGATCGAAGTTCGGCGCGACGACGAGCTCACCTCCGGCCGACGCGACTTCCCTCACCTCGGCCGCAGTCAATACGGTCCCCGCGCCGATAACGGCGTCGGGAAAGCGCTCGCGCAAGGCCGCGATACTGTCGAGCGGCTGCGGCGAGTTGAGCGGCACTTCGATCAGGCGGAAACCCGCTTCGAACAGCGCCTCGCCGATCGCCGGTGCCTCGGCGGGCTTCACCCCGCGCAGGATGGCGACGAGCGGCAGCGCGCGCATCGCGGCCTCGAACCTCTCCACCGTCTTCATGCCAGCACCGCCCTCATGCCCGCCCAGGTTGCCTCGGCACCGAAGCGGCGCACCCGGACTCCGCTGCGGTCGAGCGCGAGAGCATAACGTTCCGTGAGCGCCGGCGCGCCGATCACGATGACCTCGCGGCCGGCCGTCAGCTCCTGCGTACGCAGTTCCTCGCCGATCAGCAGGCCGGAGAGGTAACTCGCCGATTGCGCCGGGGAGAGACGGTCGAACAAAGCGAGCGCCCGCACGCCGAAGGCGTCGTGCAGCAGGCCCTTACCCTCGCCGGCACGCGTCACGCCGCGCCCGAACATCGCTTCGTCGAGCGGTGCCTCGGCGTCGAGTGTCCGGGCCAGGATGGAATGCCGGCCGAGCACGCCATAGAACTCGCCCGTCATGTAGGTCCGGAAGCCGGTCACCCGGCCGCCCTGCACCGTGGCCCATTTGCTGTGCGTGCCGGGCAGCACGAACAGCCCGTCCGTGAGGCCGGCCAGCCGCATCGCGCCGAAGATCTGTACTTCCTCGCCGCGCATCACGTCGGGCACCTCGCCCTGCTCGATACTGAGGCCAGGCATCAGGGCGATGCGCCCCGGCTCGATCCAGTGCAGGTGTCGTTTGAGGTCTTCGGGCCCGGCCGGACAGGCGACATAGGGCGCCTCGGCCCAGCCCTGCCGGCTGCCGGCCATGCCGGAGATCAGGCAGACGCTGCCGGCCGGCTTCATCCACTCGGAGAACAACGACGCGAAGACGCCGGCAAAATCGCCATTCGGGACGTTGAGAATCCCCAGCGGCGCGCTCTTCTCCTCCAGCACGCGGCCCTCCCCGTCGAGACGGGCGCCCCGCAGAGAGCTCGTCCCCCAGTCGACGGCGATCAGGTTGGGCACTTCAACCACTCACCTGTTGGCGAACGAGGCGTAGTTTCTTACGGAAATCTGATGTCGTTGCGTCAGATAGGGATACCTGATCGCGACCATACGCTTCACGACATCGTCCTCATCGCGAAGTCGCCCACATTTCACGTCGTCATCCCATCGAACGACTGTCCACGTAATCTCTCGGCATTTCGCCTTTAGATTTGGATACTTCGAGGGATCGACGTCGGGAAGTGCCGCGGGCCACCGTTCCTCTATCGGAACAGAGGCACGCGGCCCCCACTGTCTGTATTCTTCGAAGGCCCGATCGAACTGCTCCGGCGTCACAATCGAAAGCACATCCGGAGTCAAACTGTCGGGATCGTCAACAATGCGCAGCACAGGCTGTGTCGAAGGTCCCGCCCAAGGGCCGGTCAGGCTTTCCGCCTTCTCCCAGGAACCAGGAACCTTCGCCATCGGCCCTCTCTCAACCCTGCAGACCTAGTCCCGGCAGGACCACTCCAGCATGCGCTTCATGAATTCCTCGCCGGCATCGATCTGCGAGGCCAGGATGAATTCGTTGGGCTGATGCGCCTGGGCGATGTCGCCGGGGCCGCACACGACCGTCGGCACGCCCAGCACCTTGCGGAAGATGCCGGCTTCGGTCGCGTAGACCACGGCGCCGACCGTGTTGGAGCCCGACCAGCTTCCCGCCAGGGTCTTGGCGTCGTCGTTGCCCTCGGGCGAGAAGGCGGGGGTCGAGGCGCGCAGCTCGGTCTCGATGCCGGCCGCCGGGTGCTTCGCCTTCATCTTCGGCAGCAGCTCTTCCTTCAGCCACTTCTTGGCACGTTCGCCCAGCTCCTCGATCGGCCGCGTCGGCAGCTCGCGATAGCCCCACAGGACCTCGCACTCGCGCGCCAGGATGTTACCGGCGGTGCCGCCGATGATGGTGCCGACGTTGAAGGTCGCGGCGGCCGGCATGAACTCGCTGTCCTTCGGCGCCGCGGCCTCGAGCTCCTCCTGCACCGTGTTGAGGTAGTGGATGAACTCACCGGCGAAATGGATGGCGCTGACAC
Source organism: Reyranella sp. (assembly GCF_052439685.1). Classification (GTDB taxonomy): domain Bacteria; phylum Pseudomonadota; class Alphaproteobacteria; order Reyranellales; family Reyranellaceae; genus Reyranella. The sequence goes on along the minus strand of NZ_JBQVQG010000024.1, from coordinate 8,794 downwards.
CGAGATGGGTCATCGAGGAATGCGCCTCGAAGCCGGTGAACTTGGTGACGTAGCTCTGGCTGCCCTTGTGGGCATGCACCACGGTCATCATGGTCGGCTCGCCGATGATGATGACGCGCGGCTTCGGCACCTCGGTCGCCATGCGGGCGGCCAGCGAATGCGCGCCGAAGCAGCCGATCTCCTCGTCGTAGGAGAGCGCGAAGTGGATCGGCTTCTTGAGAGGGGCCTTCAGGAACTCCGGCAGCATGGCGAGCCCGATCGCATAGAAAGCCTTCATGTCGCAGGTGCCGCGGCCGTAATACTTGTCGTCCTTCAGCGTGAGCGTCCACGGGTCGGTGACCCAGGGCTGGCCGTCGACCGGCACGACGTCGGTATGGCCCGACAGGACGACGCCGCCTGGCACGTTGGGGCCGATGGAGGCGAATAGATTGGCCTTCGAGCCGTCCTCGTTGGGCACCAGCTTGGACTCGACGCCGTGACCCTTGAGGTAGGCCTGCACGTACTCGATCAGAGCGAGGTTGGAATTGCGCGAGGTGGTGTCGAAAGCCACGAGCCTGCGCAGCATTTCGATGGAATTGACGGTCTCTCCGGCCATGATGTCCCTTGCTCACTCTATTCCGGCCTCACCCTGAGGAGCCGCGCGAGCGCGGCGTCTCGAAGGGTGGGCAACAACCTGCTGGATCACATCCTTCGAGACGCGCGCCGGGGCGCGCTCCTCGGGATGAGGTGGAAGCTAAATCGACGCGCGGCCGATCATGCTCAGGAATTCGCGCCGTGTCTCGCCATTGTCGCGGAAGGCCCCCAGCATTCGGCTGGTCACCATGGTCACGTCCGACTTGTGGACGCCGCGGGTGGTCTTGCCCTGGTGCGCCGCCTCGATGACGTCGGCGACGCCGCGCGGCTGGAGCACTTCCTGCAGCGTGTTGGCGATCTGAGCCGTCAGCTTCTCCTGGATCTGCAGACGGTGACCGAAGGCATCGACCACGCGGGCGAGCTTGCTGATGCCGACCACGCGCTTGTCCGGCAGATAGCCGACATGGACCCTGCCGATGATCGGCACCATGTGATGCTCGCAGTGCGATTCCAGCCGGATGTCGCGCAGCGCCACGACCTCGTCGTAGCCCTCGACCTCCTCGAAGGTCCGCTGCAGCATGTCGCGCGGATCCTGGTCGTAGCCGGCGAAGAATTCCTCGTAGGAGCGCACGACGCGATCGGGCGTGCCGGCCAGGCCCTCGCGGCCGGGATCGTCGCCGGCCCATTGGATCAGCGTGCGGACGGCCGCCTCGGCCTCCTCGCGCGAAGGCCGGGACAGGCCGGTGGCGAGCGAAACGACCTCGCGCGGCTTCGCCATCTTGTTCATCGTCTTACCCCCTTGATCCGCGCAGCCTAGTTGAGGCTGCGCTGCGTCGTTGGCGTGTCGAGCGAAAAGGTCGGAATCTCGATGTCGAATTTCACGCCCGCCTCGTCGACCATCTGATACGTGCCGCCCATGATGCCGGATGGCGTGGAAAGTGGCGTCCCGGAAGTGTACTCGAACACCTCGCCAGGGCGCAGCAACGGCGTCTTGCCGACGACGCCCGGTCCCTTCACCTCCTGAAGGCGGCCAAGCCCGTCGGTGATCTTCCAGTGCCGGCTGCGCAACTGCACCGCGACATCGCCCTTGTTCTCGATGCGCACCGTATAGGCCCAGACGAATTGTGACTTCTCGGGCTCCGACTGATCCGGCAGATATTGAGGCTGGACCGTCACCTGGATGGCACGGGTTGTGGCTTTGTACATGCGCGGGCGAATTCCTCCAGCCCCTGACATGGGAGTTTCGGGCCAAAAGGTCAAACCCGTCTACAACCACCTCGGATCAGCAGTGAAGTCGATCGTGAGCCAGCGGTTCGGCCCCTCACCGCCGATGGCCTCGGCGATCTCCCGGCGGATGGCATCGGCTTTACCCACACTGTCGATCGGGGATTGCGGCGGCACGGCGATGTGGATCTCGATGAACTGCGCCCGCCCCACCTTGGCGACGTAGGATGTGTAGGTCTTGAATCCGTGTCGCGTGACCATCTCGTCCATGACCTGGCGGACGCGGGCGTCCAGCGCAGGCGGCGTGATCAGCAGGATTTCCTGCAGCGCCCTCCGCACGGTGGCGATCGGCACGAAGACGAGAACGAGCGTCAAGAGGGCCAGCACCGCCGGGTCGGCGTATGGGGCGAGATCCTCGCAGGCCGTGCCCTTCAGCGCGGCAGCGACCGCAAAAGCCACGAGCAGGGCCGAGGTGATGGCACCGCTCATCAGCCAGCTCTGCGTGTCGAGCCGCACGAAATCGGATCCGATCCGGCGATTGCGGTGGCGCTCGTAGAAGAACATGCCGAAGCATACGACGCAGACCATGACGGCATAGGCCATGGCCCAGTCGAAATCGAGCTGGCGGCCACCGGCCAGAAGGCTGTCGAGGGCATTCAGGAACGCATAGAAGCAGAGCAGCATCAGCGTGCCGCCGTTGAAGGCCAGCACCATCGGCTCGATATGCCAGTAGCCGAACTGGAAACGCCGGTTCTCGGCAACGCGGGTAACGAGGCGAGACACGAAAAGCGCCAGTCCCGACATCGCCGCATCGATGGCCGAGAAGACGCCGTCGAACAGGATCGACATCGACCCCGACAGCAGGCCGAACAGCACGCCGAAGGCCGACACGACGATGGTGACGGCGATGGAAAGTTTCAGGAGGCCTTGTTCGGCGGCGGCATTCTGCATCCCGCCAGACTAAGCTAAATCGGGAAGATCAGGCAGGTCGTGGTGCCATGTGCGAGCAGCTTGCCGGAGGCGTCGGTCAGGCGCCCTTCCGAAGTGGCGATGCGCGAACCGACATTGATGACCTTTCCCTCGGCCCGGACCGGCCCGGTCTTGTCGGTCATGGCACGCACGTAGTTCACCTTGATCTCGACGGTGGTATAGCCGCTGCCGGCCTTCAGCATCGTGTGGATGCAGCAGCCCATCACCGAGTCGAGCAGGGTGGCGGCGATGCCGCCATGGACCGTGCCCAGCGGGTTGTAATGGTCGAAGACCGGCGTGTAGCCGAACAGCACGCGGCCGGCTTCGACTTCCTGCAGGTTGAAACCCAGGGCCCGGGAGATCGGCGGCGCCGGATAGCGCCCCTCCAGCAGTCCCTTGAAGAGGTCCAGCCCGTCCAGGGTGCGCGCCTGCTCGATCGGCACGACGCCATATCCCGCTTCTGCCACCATGTCCGCCTCCATCTCAATTTTAAGTGCATATACACATTGAGACTTTGCCAGCGCAACGACCAGCGATACTCTCGGCGCCATGACAGCCGATTCTCCTCCGGTCCGCCTGTCGCCCGCCGAGTGCACCTGCTTTCGCGTGCGCAGCGCGGCGCGGCGCGTCACCCAGATCTACAGCCGGCACCTGGCACCGACCGGCCTGCGCATCTCGCAGTTCTCCCTGCTGGGCTACGTGATCTCGCGCGGCCCCGTCAGCATCACCGAGCTGTCCGAACTCGTCGCGACCGATCGCACCACCCTGACGCGCAACCTGCGGCCGCTGCTGGCCTCGGGCGTGATCGAACGGGCGGCCGCGGGTGACAAGCGCCGGCACGAGCTGGTCGCGACGCCGGCCGGCCGCGCCCTGTTCAAGCGCGCGCTACCGCTGTGGGGCGCTGCCGAACAGGAAGTGCGGACGGCGATGGGTGCAAAGCTGACCGCCGACCTGCATGGCGCCCTCGACCGCTCGATGGAGAAACTGGCGCCGCTCTGACAGGGCGTTGAAAAAGCCGAGTCATGGCAAATAAACGAAACAAGCGAAATAAACGAATCAGTCGAAACGAGAGTCGCACCCCTCATACAGGTATCCTGGTACCGCGGATGTTCCCGGCGGGACCTGCCACGAGCCGAGCATTCCAACACCGACCTCACCCTGAGGAGCATCGCGCAGCGATGCGTCTCGAAGGGTGGGCACGCGCACCGCGTTTGTTGGCCATCCTTCGAGACACCGCGCAAGGCGCGGCTCCTCAGGATGAGGTAAGTGGGTCAATGTAAAACGGAAGGAATCTAGGCGTGGGCGGCGAAGAAGCCGAGTTCGAGTTCCATGGCGCGGCGATAGTTGGCGCGCACCGCCTCGGTGTCCTCCGCATGGAGATCGAGCAGGGTTTCGAGTTGAGCGGCCAGCGCCTCGAAACCCGGATCGGCATAGGTCTTCACCCAGTCCGAATAGAGCTTGGCCACGCTGTTCGCCGCCAGCGAACGGCCGAGGAAGGCGTAGAGCCGCATGCACGGGGTCATCGCCGCAATCGTCTCGCCGAGATTGCCGCGCCGCGCCGTCTCGAGAAGAAAATCGACATAGGCGCGTGTCGACTCGATGGGGGCGACGCCATCGAGGTCGACCCGCCAGCGTTCGGCATAACCCTTATGGAGCTTGAGCTCCTCGAGGACGCCGGCGATCAGGCCGGCGAAGCCGTACAGATCCTCGCGAGAGCGCGAATTGGCGAGGCAGAAGGCATAGGCGCGGGCGAAGGCTTCGAGGAAATAGGCGTCCTGCGCGACATAGCCCTTGAAGCATTCGATCGGCAGCGAGCCGTCCCGCAGCCCGCGCACGAAACCGTGCGACAGGATGCGTGATGCGAGGTCGGCGTTCGCCGCCCACAGATCGGCCGAAAGTGCCATTCCCCCCGTCTCCGACTGCCGGCTTCAGCCGCCCAGCGCCTGCGTGAGATCTGCGATGATGTCCTCGACATCCTCGAGGCCGACCGAGAGGCGGACCGTGCCGTCGGTGATGCCGAGCTTCGCGCGCTCCTCGGCGCCGATGCGCATGTGGGTGGTCGTCGCCGGATGGGTGACGAGGCTCTTGGCATCGCCGAGATTGTTCGAAATGTCGACGATCTGCAGGCGGTTCAGCGCCGCGAACGCGCCCTGCTTGCCGGCCTTGAGGTCGAACGTCACCACGCCGCCAAAGTCGGACATCTGCTTCGCGGCCAGCGCGTGCTGCGGATGGTCGGGACGTCCGGGATAAAGCACGCGGCCGATCGCCGGATGGGCGGCCAGCGCATCGGCGACGCGGCGCGCGTTGGCACAGTGGCGCTCGACGCGCAGGCCGAGCGTCTCCAGGCCCTTCACCAGCACCCAGGCATTGAACGGGCTGAGCGAGGGACCCGTATTGCGGATGATCGGCTGCAGCTTGTCGATGATGAACTCCTTCGAGCCCAGCACCGCGCCGCCCAGGGTGCGGCCCTGGCCGTCGATGTACTTGGTGGCGGAGTGGACCACGACGTCGGCGCCGAATTCGAGCGGACGCTGCAGGATCGGCGTGGCGAAGGCGTTGTCGAGCACGACCTTGGCGCCGGCCTTGTGGGCGAGATCGCACACCGCCTTCACGTCGACGATGTCGAGCATCGGATTGGACGGCGATTCGAACAGCACGGCCTGCGTCGGCTTGCTCAAGGCCTTTTCCCACTGCGCGAGATCGCCGCCATCGACCAGCTCGCTCTGGATGCCGTACTTCGGCAGCAGGTCGGTCACGATGTAGTGGCAGGAGCCGAAGAGCTGGCGGGCCGCGACGATACGGTCGCCCGACTTGAGCAGCGCCAGCAGCGCGAAGAACACCGCCGACATGCCGGTCGAGGTCGAGCGACAGGCCTCGGCGCCTTCCAGCGCGGCCAGCCGGTTCTCGAACATGGTGACGGTCGGATTGCCGAAGCGCGAATACTGGTAGTGGTTGCTCTCGCCCTTGAAGGTGGCCTCGGCCTCCTCCGCGCTCGCATAGGCGTAGCCCGAGGTCAGGAACAGCGCTTCGGACGTCTCGTCGAAGTTGCTGCGGATCTGGCCACCGCGCACCGCGCGGGTCTGGGTGCGCCACTTCGAAACGTCGGCTTGCGCCTTCTTGCCGGAAATCGAACCGTCCATCTCACTCTCCTGTCTCGCCGCGCGCCCTTCCAGCTGCGCAAACGAAAAGCCCCCGACCTGGAAGGACGGGGGCTTTGCGAGCACCTCCGACCTTTTAGCGATGTTTAACGTGGTCGCAAGCCGGTCGGCTCAAATCTCCACGGACCGCCTCTATAAGGGCGGCGACGGCCGGACGCAAGCCCATCGATCGGGTTTGCGTCCGGCCGCTTTCGCTTTCTCAAGTCAGTGCTTCTGCTTCGCCAGCGCCTGCTCGCGGAGCTTGGTCATGGTGATGCGCGAGGTGATCGCCTCCGCGTCCGTCTTCACATGGATGATCGAAGGCTTGCCGGCGCCCAGGGCGCGCTCGAACGCCGCCTCGAAGTCCGCCGTGCGCTCGACCGTCTCGCCATGACCGCCGAAGGCGCGGGCATAGGCCGCGAAGTCGGGGTTCTTCAGCTCGGTCCCGTGGACGCGCGTCGGATACTCACGCTCCTGATGCATGCGGATCGTGCCGTACATGCCGTTGTCGACCACGATGAACACGACGTTGGCTCCGTGCTGGACGGCGGTCGCGAACTCCTGCCCGTTCATCAGGAAGCAGCCGTCGCCGCTGAACGACACGACGGTGCGCTCGGGCGCGGCGATCTTGGCCGCCACCGCCGACGGCACGCCGTAGCCCATCGAGCCGTTGGTCGGCGCGAGCTGGGTGCGGAAGCCGCGATACTGGAAGAAGCGGTGGACGAAGCCGGCATAGTTGCCCGCGCCGTTGGTGACGATGACGTCGTCGGGCAGACGCTTGTTCAGCCAGCCCACGATCTCCGCGAGGTTGGCCGAGCCGGGCATCGGCGTCGGCTCGATGTTCTTCAGATAGTCGGCACGCGCTTCGGCGATGCCCGCCTTCCAGGCGGAGGCATCGACCGGCTTCATCGCCTTGGCGGCCGCCGCGAACTGGGCCATGCCCGAGTTGATCGGCAGGGTCGCCTGATAGACGCGGCCGAGCTCCTCGGCGCCGGCATGCACGTGCACCATCTTCTGCGCCGGCACCGGCAGGTCGAACATGGTGTAGCCGCCGGTGGTGGCCTCGCCGAGACGCGGACCGATCGCGATGATGAGGTCGCTCTCCTTGATGCGCTTGCCGAGCGGCGGGTTCACGCCGAGGCCGAGATCGCCGACGAAATTGTCGTGACGGTTGTCGATCAGGTCCTGGTTGCGGAAGGCGGTCGTCACCGGCAGGTGGTTGGCTTCGACGAATGCCTTGATGTCGTCGCAGGCCTTCGCGTCCCAACCGCCGCCGCCCAGGATGACCAGCGGCTGCTTCGCCGCGGCCAGCAGTTCGCGGAATGTCGCCATGTCTTCCGGCGCGGGCGCGCCACGCGCGACCTTGTAGGGACCGGTGTCGGCGACCTCGACCTCGTCGACCAGCATGTCTTCGGGCAGGGCGATGACGACGGGACCCGGCCGGCCGTTCATGGCGCGATGGAAGGCCTGGCTCACGATCTCGGGAATACGGCGGGCATCCTCGATCTGGGTCACCCACTTGGCCATCTGGCCATACATGCGGCGATAGTCGATTTCCTGGAACGCCTCGCGCTCCGCCTGCTCGCGGGCAACCTGTCCGACCAGCAGAATCATGGGCGTCGAATCCTGGAAGCCGGTATGCATTCCGACGCTGGCATTGGTGGCGCCCGGCCCGCGCGTGACGAAACAGACGCCGGGCTTGCCGGTCAGCTTGCCGTACGCCTCGGCCATGTAGGCGGCGCCGCCTTCCTGGCGGCAGATGACATAACGGATGGAATTACGCTGGGCGTAGAGGGCGTCGAGCGCGGCGAGGTAGCTCTCGCCGGGCACGCCGAAGATCGTGTCGGTGCCGTGGATACGCAGTTGGTCGATCAGAACCTGCGCGCCGCTTCGGCGCGGGTATGCGGTAGCCATCTTGGAGTTCTTTCCCTTACTTCGTGGGTGAAAAGGTGGTGGGCACCAATATCTTGTTGTTCATCGTCTTCATATATTCTCGGCTCTTCTGCAAATAAGCTTGCCAGGCGGGATCTGCAGCCATCGCAGCGCGACGCCTGGTGCGGTCGGCGAGATCGGCATAACCCCACATGTGAACGATCTCGTTCACGTTGCCGACCTCGGTCGTGTAGTAGCCCACGAGGTTGCCGAGATGCTTGAGTTGGATGGGCAGGCCCTCTTTTTCGTAGAGCGCGAGGAAGTCGCGCAAGCGACCGGGCTGCAACTCGTAGGTTCGATGGTCGACGATCACGTTCAAATTCCTCCTGAATTCCCGCTGATTGTGTGCCGTGCTTCCTTGTGCCTCAAGCCCGCGACGCGGTGGACTCAAAGCCGGAATAGGCGCATAAGTGCTGCATTGCGACACTAGCCGACGAGCATCATCATGAGTCTCGGCCCACAGTCGCGGAGCGCGATACCGGTCAACGTCTTCCCGTGAGCTACTTGGTCATCTGTCATAGGTCATCGAAACGCTTGGACGCATCCGTCCAGCAAGCGCGCGCCGGACTCCGCTCGATCCTTCCTCTAGCCCAGAGCCTTGAATGAGTCGCAAATTGTTTGTGGGCAACCTGCCCTATTCGGTCACGTCTGAGCGTCTGTCTGAAGCCTTCTCTCAGTTCGGCACCGTTACCTCTTCGAAAGTGATCGTGGATCGCGAGACCGGCCGCAGCCGCGGCTTTGCGTTCCTCGAGATGGAAACCGATGACCAAGGCGCCTCGGCCATGCAGGCCATGAACGGCGCGTTGCTGGATGGCCGCTCGATCGCGGTCCGTGAAGCCGTCGAACGTCAGCCCGGTGGTGGCGGCGGCGGTGGCGGTGGTGGATATGGCGGCGGCGGCGGTGGTGGCGGCCGCGATGGCGGCGGCTTCCGTCCGCGCGGCCCGCGCCCGCCCTATGGC
>NZ_JBQVQG010000023.1:0-78247 GCF_052439685.1 Reyranella sp. | reverse complement strand
TGCCCCGGCCTGTGAGGCGATGCGGCCGGGCTTCCCGGTGCGCGAGATCACCTATGACGGCAAAGCCGACACGCCGCAGACCGTGGCCGAGGTGCGCGCCGCCAACGGTCGGGCCCGCTCGCTCAATGCCCGGTTCGTCGCGACGTGCCCGTGATCGGCCGTCTCGCCGGCCTGTCGGCGGTCGCTCTCAGCGCCGCCACCTTCACCGCCCTCGCGCACGGTGACGCCGCCTGGATCATGGCGAGCCCCGCTTCGTCGACCGCGACGGCGTCCACTGCTGCGGCCCGTCGGATTGCCGCCGCGAGCACGCCGCCAAGTTCCGCGAGACGCCGGCCGGCGTCGAGATCGTGACCGGCGCCGGCGACGTCGTCCTGATGCCGCGCCGCCTGGTCGGGCAGGGGCTCTATCCGTCGATCGATCAGGACTGGTGGGTCTGCGTTCGCGGCGGCGTCGTGCGGTGTGTGTTCAAGCCGACGACGGGAGGGTGAGCCATCTGCGCCACAGCGGAAAATGGCTCGGTCCACTCTGCCTGTCGTATGCGACCTGCTAGCAGGATCGCTCCACCGTCAGTCAGGAAGGCGGGAAGACCGTCACCCCTTAAGCCTCGTTTCGCCGCTACCCTCGGGCCTCCTGCAGAAGGCTGACCTACTCTACGGCGCGGCGGATTGATTAACACAAAACCGCAGGCGATGCGATCACGACGAACCTGCGCCACGGCGCACAAGAGGTCGGGGTCTGGATTCGTCCGGAGCCGACATGCCCGACGAGGGCGTACTCCTCCCAAACTTGCCCGCTCCGGCCAACTGTACGATTTCATCGTACGGTTCGCTGGGGCGGGCTTTTTCTCGTTTCAGGCAAGGTGGATCGAACGGGTTACATAAGGCCGCTCACTTCGCCGCCGTCTTGTCGGTACATCCGCACTACACTCGGCCTTCAGCGGTGCGCCTGTCATGACAATTGCAGGCGCAGCCCCAAATGTCGAAATTCCGAAATTCTGGAAACACCCGTTCCGGCCCCGGAAACATTGGCTTTTCGGCGTGCAGTAGGTAAGGAATCCTTGCCACCAGCCCTCCCGCCCAGCCGAGAAACCCAACACCGCCGCCCCCGTTGCCCGCCCATGCCCTCCAAATCCGAGTCCCTGGCGCTGCACATCATGCGGTCCCTGTACGATGCCACCGCCGGCCGGCCGATGCAGTGGCGGTCGCTGGCCGGGCTCTCCGATGTCGCCGAGACCCGCGAGGCCGTGCAGCTTGCCGTCGATCGCGGCTGGCTGCTGGTCGAGGGCGGGCATAGTGTCTGCCTCACGGACGAGGGGCGGCAGTTGTTACACGCGGTGTAAGTGCTGCGGGCCGGATTCCCCGGCTGTCCTGCGCATTTCAGCGTAGAAGGCGGGCCTCATCCCCGCATGCACGTCATGCCGCCGCAGCCCGACCATCATATCGAACCTGTGCAATTCTTGCACGAGTTCGCCGGCAAAGAACCGGTCTCCGCCGAACCGGCCGCCCGTGGCAGCCATTTGGCGGCCAGACAGCCGCCGTCCATGTCGCGCGCACTCCGGGGCCTCCGGGCGGGGTCGCGCTCAGCGGGGCGATTTGGGCGGGTGGCGGGCCATCTTGCGGGCGCCGATCCTGCCGGCCTTTTCCCAAACACGACTTCCAAACAGAGACGGCGGGCCTTTCGACCCGCCGTCTCGTCTCGCCGCTAAAAGCCCGTCGTATGGGCCTTTTATATTGGTCGGAGCGAGAGGATTCGAACCTCCGGCCCCTAGCTCCCGAAGCTAGTGCTCTACCAGGCTGAGCTACGCTCCGTCAGGATTTGCGGACTCCGGCCCGCGGCGAGGCCGGGGTTATAGCCGCCACCCCGGTGGGTCGCAAGGGCCGAGCGTGCCCGCTATAGTCGCCCCGTGATTCGGGTCCAGGGGGATAGATGGCGAAGGAAAAGCGGCTGAAGATCGCGCTGATCGGCTACGGCGCCATCAGTCAGATGCTGTTCGACGTGTTTCGCGAGAAGAAGCCGCCGATCGATATCGTGGGTGTCCTGGTGCGGAAGGGCAGGGTCGCGGCCACCCAGAAGAAGCTCGGCAAGAAGGTCGCTGTCGTCGATGACCTGAAGTCCCTGCTGAAGCTCAAGCCCGACGTGGTGGTCGAAGCGGCAAGCCAGCAGGCGGTGCGCGACTGGGGCGAGACCATCCTGAAAAAGGGCATCGATTTCATGGTGATCGCCACCGGCGCCTACGGCGACCCGGCGCTGTGGAAGAAGCACCTGAAGGCGGCGGAGAAGGGCGGCGCGCGCCTTCGGCTGCCGGCAGGTGCCATCGCCGGCCTGGACGGGCTGCTCGCCATGCGGCTGGGGACACTGGAGCGGGTGAAGTACATCTCGATCAAGCCGCCGCATGCTTGGGCGGGCACGCCGGCCGAGACCGAGTTCGATCTGCCGTCGATCAAGGAACCGACCGTGATCTTCCGCGGCTCGCCCGCCGATGCCGGCCGGCTCTACCCGAAGAATGCCAATCTGGCAGTAACGGTGGCGCTGTGCGGCGCGGGGCTCGAGAAGACGGAGATCGAGTTGGTGGCCGATCCGACCCTGCCGCCGGGGACCAATGCCAGCAAGCTGGAAGTCGTCTCCGATTCAGGCGAACTGAAGCTCGAACGGCTGGGACGTGCCATGCCGGACAATCCCAAGACCGGCGTCCTCACGGCTCTCACCATGGCGGACGACCTGATGAAGATCGTCCGCCACAGCGACTGGTAGGGATCAGCGCGGGCCGGGGCGGCTCATCGCCGCGCCGGCGCGATGGGCGAAGCCCATTCGCGGACGGTCGAGGATGGCCTTCTGCTCGGCCGTCAGGACGGCGACCAGCGCGGTCAGCGACGGCTTCACCGCTTCGATCGTCGAGATCCGGGCCTTCATGACGTCCTCTTCCATCGTAAGACGCTCGAGATAGGTCGGGCGCTCCTTCATCTCGGTCGGCAGGGTCTGGCAGCGGGCCATCGACTTGGCGCTGGCCTCGTCGGCTGCCTTCTCGAAGGCGGCCCAGGTGGCCATCTGGTCGGGCTTCAGTTCAAGCCGGGCCTTCAGGTAAGCGCGGTCGCCGATGCGGCGGGCGGCCATGTCGAGGCACATCGACTTGGGCGAGAAGCTGCGCTCGAGACGCGCGGCCCCTCTTTCGCCGGGCGTGCGCTCGCCCCGCGCGCCCGGGGGCGGCGGCGTGGCCTGTGCGAGCTCGATCATGTCGTCATCGAACAAGTCGAATGCTGAGGCAGGCGCGGTGAAGGCGAAGCCCGCCGCCAGGACGAGAGCGGTGGGCAGGACCAGGGAACGGATCGACATCGGGAACCTCACCAAAGAAGGGTAGTTCCCGGGGTACGGACCGAAAGCGCGAAGCGTGCCCGGGCCGGAAGTTAAGTTATGTAAAGTTCAGCCGCTGCTCGGCCAGCCAGCGTGCGAATGCCTCGCGTTGTTCCGCCGTCATGTGCAGCCCCTCCTTGGTCCGCCGCCAGAGCACATCCTCGGGATCGACGGCCCATTCGTCGCGCACCAGATGGCGCACCTCGACTTCGTAGAGCGAGCCGCCGAAATGGCGGCCGAGATCGGCGACGGTCTTCACGTTTTCGAGCAGGTCGTCGAGGCCCGAGCCATGGCGCCGAGCGAGGATGCGAACCAATTCCTTCGGCAGGCCGGGCTTTATGGCGGCGGCGCCGTCCACGAACCTGTCGAAGGCCTCTTCGAAGGTCGGCGCGTCGGCCATCTCGCCGTCATAGACGGCGCGGCCGTCGGTCCAGGGGCCACCCATGCGAGGGAAATAGGGTTCCAAGTCGCGCAGTGCATGCTCGGCCAGTCGACGATAGGTCGTGATCTTCCCCCCGAACACCGAGAGGATGGGGGCCCTGCCCTGCGGGGAGCCGTCGACCTCGAGGTGATAGTCGCGCGTCACCTTCGAGGGGTTGTCGTCACCGTCGTCGAACAGGGGGCGGACACCGGAATAGGTCCAGACCACATCTTCCGGTCGAACCGGCTTGGCCATGTAGCGGCTGGCGAGGTCGCAGAGGTAGGCGATCTCTTCTGGTGAGCAGACCGGGTGCTCGCCTTCCTGGACCGCGATGTCGGTGGTGCCGATGAGCGAGAATTCGCGCTCGTAGGGAATGACGAACACGATGCGGTTGTCGCTGTTCTGCAGGATGAAGGCGTGGTCGCCATCGTAGAGCTTGGGCACGATAATGTGGCTGCCCTTCACGAGGCGTACTCGCTTGGGCGTCTTGATCTCGGTCTGCTCGTCGAGGAAGTGCTTCACCCAGGGGCCCGCGGCGTTCACGAGGGCGCGCGCCCGGAGGTGCACGGGCGCGCCACCTGGGCCTTCCAGGTCGATGTGCCAGAGCTTGCCGTCGTCGCTGCGGCGGGCCGAGACGCAGCGGTGGCGGGCATAGATCGCGGCCCCCATCGCGCGCGCCGACTTGAGGTTGGAAATCACCAGCCGCGCATCGTCGACCCAGGCGTCGGAATAGACGAACCCCTTCTGGAAACTGGGCTTCAGGCCGGCTCCGAACTTCGACCTGGGCAGGTCGACCTGGATCGACTTGGGGAGGGTCATGTGCCAGTCGAGATGATCGTAGAGCCAGAGTCCGAGCCGCAGCATCCAGCGGGGCCGCAGATGCGGCTCGTAGGGCAGCACGAAGCGCAGGGGCCAGGAGAGATGCGGCGCTTTGGCCAGCAGCACCTCGCGCTCCTGCAGCGCCTCGCGGACCAGGCGGAATTCGTAGGTTTCCAGGTAGCGCAAGCCGCCATGGATGAGTTTCGTCGCCTTCGATGAGGTCGCGCTGGCGAAATCGTTCATTTCGCAGAGCCCGACCGTCAGCGCCCGCCCCGCCGCGTCGCAGGCGATGCCCGCCCCATTGATGCCGCCGCCGACCACGAACAGGTCGAGCGGCCGATCCTCCGTCACACTCATCGTCTATCTATAGCCCGCTTGACCAGGTTCTGCAGGAACCGCAAAAGGCCGCATGGGTTTCCTGCTCAAGATTGCGCTGTTCGGCCTGGCCCTCTACGGCGTGTACAGGACTTTCCGGCACTGGAAGGGTCTTTTCGACCGCTTCACCGGCAGCGATCTGCCGCAGCGCCCACCACCGCCTCCGCCGGCTCCGGTGCCCCCCGAAGCGCCGCCAGCGCCCCTGCGCAAACCCGTAGTGATCGAAGATACCGTCCAGTGCGCTGGCTGCGGTGCCTACATCCCGACCACTGCTGAAAAATGCGGCCAATGCGGTCGTCCACGGCCATAAGGCCGCAGCGAACCACCAGCCTTGACCGGCTGGGGGGTGGAACCTATTTTGCCGCACCGCAAAAACGGCCATAAGTTGCGGAAATAAAAGGCCTTTAGAGCTTCGGGGAATACTGGTGTCGAACCCCTCAACAGCGCGCGGGAAACCGACGTGCTTTCAGGAACTGATTCTCACCCTGCAGGACTATTGGGCGGCGCAGGGCTGCCTGATCCTCCAGCCGTTCGACATGGAGATGGGCGCCGGGACCTTCCACACCGCGACGACCCTGCGCGCGCTCGGGCCGAAGCCCTGGTACGCGGCCTATGTGCAGCCGTCGCGCCGTCCTGGTGATGGTCGCTACGGCGAAAACCCCATGCGGCTGCAGCACTACTACCAGTTCCAGGCCATCCTGAAGCCATCGCCACCCGACATCCTCGAACGCTACCTGGGGTCGCTCCAGGCGATTGGCATCGACACGACGCTGCACGATATCCGCTTCGTCGAGGACGACTGGGAGAGCCCGACCCTGGGCGCCTGGGGGCTGGGTTGGGAAGTCTGGTGCGACGGCATGGAGATCACGCAGTTCACCTACTTCCAGCAGGTGGGCGGCATCGAGGTCGACCTGGTGGCGGGCGAGATCACCTACGGTCTCGAGCGGCTGGCCATGTACCTGTTCGACAAGAAGTCGGTCTACGAGCTTCCGTATAATCGCGCTGACTCGGACGTGCCCCTGACCTATGGCGACGTCTTCCTGCAGAACGAGCGGGAACAGTCGGCCTACAATTTCGAGCATGCCGACACCGAGATGCTGTTCCGTCACTTCGCAGATGCCGAAAAGGAAAGCGGCCGGCTGGTCGAGAAGAAACTGCCGCTGCCGGCCTATGAGCAGTGCATCAAGGCATCGCACGCCTTCAACCTGCTCGATGCCCGCGGCGTCATCAGCGTGGCGGAGCGTCAGAGCTACATTCTGCGCGTGCGCGAAATCGCCAAGGCCTGCTGCGAAGCCTGGCTGGCGACGCAAACGAAGCCTGCCCTGAGCGCCGTCGAAGGGGCTGCCTGAGATGGCCGAGTTGCTTCTTGAACTGCTCTCCGAGGAAATTCCCGCGCGCATGCAGACGCGTGCGGCTGAAGATCTGAAGCGTTTGATCTGTGACGGGCTGAAGGGCGCCGGCATCGGCTTCGAGACGGCTCGGGCTTTTGCGACGCCGCGGCGTCTCGCGCTCGTCGTCGAGGGCATCCCTGCCGTCCGCGATGATGTCAGCGAAGAAAAGCGCGGGCCGCGCGTCGGTGCGCCCGACCAGGCCGTGCAGGGCTTCCTGAAAGGTGCGGGCCTGGCTTCGCTCGACCAGGCCGAGAAGCGTGACACCGGCAAAGGCGAGTTCTGGTTCGCCGTGATCACGAAGAAGGGCGGGCTGACGGCCGACGCTCTTGGGTCGGTGATCGATGCCGCGCTGAAAGCGCTGCCTTGGCCCAAGTCGATGAAGTGGGGCAGCAGCACCATGCACTGGGTGCGCCCGCTTCAGTCCATCGTCGCGCTGTTCGACGGCACGGTGCTGAAAGGCGAAGTTTCACCGGGCGGCCAGATGGCGCCGATCGCCTTTGGCGCCACGACGCGCGGCCATCGTTTCCTGTCGAAGGGCGCGTTCGAGGTCGTGGGCTTCGCCGACTACGCGGCCAAGCTGCGAGAGGCGCATGTCATCCTGGACACCGCTGAGCGCAAGTCGATCATCCTCGATGGCGCGCGCAAGCTTTGCGCGGACGCGCAGATCACGCTGAACGAGGACGAGGGCTTGCTCGAGGAAGTGGCCGGCCTGACCGAATGGCCGGTGCCGATGCTGGGTGCCATCGACGCCCAGTTCATGGACGTGCCGCCAGAAGTGCTGATTGTATCGATGAAGGTGCACCTGCGCTTTTTCACAACGGCCAAGGCCGACGGAACGCTGGCCAACCGCTTCGTCGTGGTCGCGAACAACGTGGCGCGCGACGGCGGCAAGACGATCGTCGCCGGCAACGAGCGCGTGCTGCGCGGCCGTCTCGCCGACGCCAAGTTCTTCTGGGATCAGGATCGCAAGACAACCCTGGAAAGCCGCCTGCCGGCCTTGAAGCAGGTCGTGTTCCACGCCAAGCTCGGCACCCAGGCCGAGCGGGTCGAGCGCATCGTGGCGCTGGCCACCGAGATCGCGAAATTGGTTCCGGGTGCCGACGGTGCGGCGGTCGAGCAGGCGGCGCGGCTCTGTAAGGCCGATCTGGTCACCGGTATGGTCGGCGAGTTCCCGGAGTTGCAGGGCGTCATGGGCCGCTACTACGCGTTGGGCGAGAAGCTGCCGGCTTCCGTCGCCGATGCGATCGGCGACCATTACACGCCGGCAGGTCCCACCGACCGCTGTCCGGCGGCGCCGGTGTCGATCGCCGTCGCACTGGCCGACAAGCTCGACGCGTTGACCTCGTTCTGGGCGATCGGCGAGAAGCCCACGGGCTCGCGCGATCCCTTTGCGCTGCGCCGCGCCGCGCTCGGCGTCATCCGGATCGTGGTTGAGAACAATCTTCGGCTGCCGCTCAAGCCGTTCCTCAAGGCCGACGATCTGCTCGCCTTCTTCGCCGATCGACTCAAGGTCCAGATGCGTGAGAAGGGTGTGCGTCACGACGTGGTCGACGCCGTCGTCTCCGTTGGCGGCGAGGACGATCTCGTCCGGCTGCTCGCCCGGGTTGAGGCATTGCAGGCGTTCCTCGGCACCGAGGCGGGCCGGAACCTTCTCACCGCCTATGGCCGAGCGGCCAACATCGTTCGGGCAGAAGAGAAGAAGGAAAAGGGGCTCGCGGCAAAGATCGCCGGTGCACCCGATGCCGCTCTGCTGGAACAAGCGGAGGAGAAAACCGTTGCTTCCGCCTTGGACCAGGTGGCGCGTGCGGTGAAGCCGGCGCTCGCCGCCGAGGATTTCGCGGGTGCCATGGCGGCCTTCGCGGGCCTGCGCGGGCCGATCGACGCCCTGTTCGACAAGGTCACGGTCAACGTGACGGACAGGCCGGAGGTTCGCCTGAACAGGCTGAAACTGCTCAACCAGATTCGCGCCACCATGGATGCGGTGGCCGATTTTTCGAAGATCGAGGGCTAAGAATGGCCAAGTGGGTCTACAGTTTCGGGGATGGCAAGGCCGAGGGCCGTGCCGACATGCGCAACCTGCTGGGTGGCAAGGGCGCCAATCTGGCCGAGATGTCGAGCCTCGGCCTGCCGGTGCCGCCGGGCTTCACCATCACCACCGAGCTCTGCACCTACTTCTACGACAACAAGAAGACCTATCCGCCCGAACTCAAAGACGAGGTGGAGAAGGCGCTCGCCCAGGTCGAGAAGGTCGTGGGCACGCATTTCGGCGATCCGGCCAACCCGCTGCTGGTGTCGGTCCGCTCGGGCGCGCGCGCCTCGATGCCGGCCATGCAGGACACGGTGCTGCACCTCGGCCTCAACGTCAAGACTGTGCTCGGCCTTGCCAAGTCGTCGGGCGACGAGCGCTTCGCCTGGGACAGTTACCGCCGCTTCATCCAGATGTACTCCAACGTCGTGCTCGACGTCGGGCATCACTATTTCGAGGAGGCGCTCGAGATCAAGAAAGAGGATCTCGGTGTCTCCATGGACACTGACCTCAAGGCCGCCGACTGGCGGGCGATCGTGGCCGAGTACAAGAAGCTGGTGGAGAAGCGCACCGGCAAGCCGTTCCCCCAGGAGCCGCGCGAGCAGTTGTGGGGCGCCGTCGGTGCGGTTTTCGATTCGTGGATGAACCAGCGGGCGATCACCTACCGCCGCCTGCATGCGATCCCCGAAAGCTGGGGCACCGCCGTCAACGTCCAGGCCATGGTCTTCGGCAACATGGGTGAGGATTGCGCCACTGGCGTCGCCTTCACGCGCGATCCCTCCACAGGGACCAACCTGTTCTACGGCGAGTATCTCGTGAACGCGCAGGGTGAGGACGTGGTCGCGGGCATCCGCACGCCGCAGCACCTCACCGTGCAGGGCAAGCTCGCCCAGAAGTCCGATGCGCCGGCCATGGAAGAGGTCATGCCGGAAGTGTTCAAGCAACTCGACAGCGTGCGTCAGCGGCTCGAGCGGCACTATCACGATATGCAGGACATCGAGTTCACGGTGCAGCGCGGCAAGCTCTACATGCTGCAGACGCGCAACGGCAAGCGCACTGCCAAGGCCGCCCTCAAGATCGCTGTCGACATGGTGCGCGAGGGATTGATCGACAAGCGCGAGGCCGTGTCGCGCATCGTGCCGGCCTCGCTCGACCAGCTCCTGCATCCGACGCTCGACCCCAAGGCTGCCCGCAAGGTGATTTCCAAGGGCCTGCCGGCGTCGCCGGGTGCGGCGTCGGGTAAGGTGGTGTTCACCGCCGACGATGCCGAGAAGCAGGCACGTGGGGGGGAGAAGGTCATTCTCGTGCGTCGCGAGACCAGCCCCGAGGACATCCACGGCATGCATGCCGCCGAGGGTATCCTGACCTCGACTGGCGGCATGACCAGCCACGCCGCCGTGGTTGCGCGCGGCATGGGCAAGCCCTGCGTCGCGGGCGCCGGCGACGTGCGCATCGACGGCAAGGCCGGCACGCTCAGCGTGCGCGGGACGGTG
The DNA here is from genome assembly GCF_052439685.1 of Reyranella sp. Classification (GTDB taxonomy): domain Bacteria; phylum Pseudomonadota; class Alphaproteobacteria; order Reyranellales; family Reyranellaceae; genus Reyranella. The sequence goes on along the minus strand of NZ_JBQVQG010000023.1, from coordinate 68,374 downwards.
GTGAAGACCGGCGACACCCTCACGCTCGACGGCAGTACCGGCGAGATCATTCTCGGCGTTGTGCCGACCGTGCAGCCCGAGCTCAGCGGCGACTTCTCCCAGCTCATGGAATGGGCCGACGAGTTCCGCAAACTCGGCATTCGCACCAATGCCGAGACTCCGGCCGACGCGGCCCAGGCGCGCAAGTTCGGAGCCGAGGGCATCGGCCTCTGCCGCACCGAGCACATGTTCTTCGAAGGCGATCGCATCGTGGCGGTGCGCCAGATGATCTTGGCCGACGACGAGACGAGCCGGCGCGCGGCGCTGGCGAAGATTCAGCCCATGCAGCGCCAGGATTTCGTCGAGCTGTTCGAGATCATGGCCGGTCTGCCCGTCACGATCCGCCTGCTCGACCCGCCGCTGCACGAGTTCCTGCCGAAGACGGCGGCGGAGATGGAGGTCGTGGCCAAGGACCTCGGCGTCGATCTGAAGGAGATCGAGGAGCGCGCCAACAAGCTGCACGAGTTCAATCCCATGCTCGGGCATCGCGGCGTACGTCTCGGCATCTCTTATCCGGAAATCTACGAGATGCAGGCCCGCGCCATCTTCGAGGCCGTGGCGGAAGTCCAGAAGAAGGCCGGCAAGACCGTCATCCCGGAAATCATGATTCCGCTGGTGGCGACGAAGAAGGAGCTCGACCTGATGAAGGTCGTGATCGACCAGGTCGCCGAGGAAGTCAGCAGCTCGTCGGGCCAGAAGCTCGAGTATCTGGTCGGCACCATGATCGAGCTACCGCGCGCGGCGCTGCGGGCCGGCGACATTGCGGAGTCAGCCGAGTTCTTCTCCTTCGGCACAAACGACCTGACGCAGACTACCTTCGGCCTCAGCCGCGACGACTCGGCCTCGTTCCTGGAGAAATACCAGCAGCGGGGCATCTTCGAGCACGATCCGTTTGCCTCGCTCGACATCGAGGGCGTGGGCGAACTGATCGAGATCGCGACGGAGCGCGGACGCAAGGTGCGCAACAGCCTGAAGCTTGGCATCTGCGGCGAGCATGGCGGCGATCCGGCCTCGGTCTTCTTCTGCCACAAGGCCGGCCTCGATTACGTCTCCTGTTCGCCCTACCGCGTGCCGATCGCGCGATTGGCGGCGGCGCAGGCGGCCCTGGGCGGCCCGCTCAAGACCGAATGACGCTGGCGGCGCTCCGCACGGACGGCAAGCGGGCGCTGGCCGCCGCCCTTGCCGGCCTGGAGCGCGATCCGGACAGTGAGACGTCGCAGGCGCTGCTCGACGCGGCCTGGCGCGAGCCACGCGCCCATGTGGTGGGCGTCACCGGGCCGCCGGGCGTCGGAAAATCCTCTCTGTGCGCCGCGATGGTCGCGGCGTGGCGACGGGCAGGCAGGACTGTCGGCGTCATCGCGGTCGACCCCTCATCGCGCACGAGCGGCGGGGCCCTGCTCGGTGACCGCGTCCGCATTGCCCATGACGGCTCTGACGAGGGCAGCTTCGTGCGATCGATGGCGGCCCGCGATCGGCTGGGCGGGCTCGCGGACCAGACGGTGGCGGCGATGGTCGTGATGCGGGCGCTGTTCGACCGGGTGCTGATCGAGACGGTCGGCGTGGGCCAGTCCGAGACCGATGTGGCGGGCGTGGCCGATACGGTGCTCTTCTGCGTCCAGCCCGGCTCTGGTGATTCGCTGCAGTTCATGAAGGCGGGCATCGTCGAGATCCCGCACTTGGTCGTCGTCACCAAGGCGGACATGGGCGCCCCGGCCGAACGCGCGCGTGCCGACGTGGCGGGCGCGCTTTCCCTCGCCACCGCGGGCGGCAGCGACTGGGCGGTGAAGGTCCTAGCCGCATCGTCGCGCAGCGGTGCGGGGATGGATCGGCTCATGGACGCGCTCGAGGCGCATCGGGATTACCTGTCGGGGGACGGCCGGCTGGCGGTGGCGCGTCATCACCAGGGCGAAGGCTGGGTCGCCCAGTCGCTGCGCGACCGGTTCGGCCGGGATGGTATTGCCAGGCTCGGGCGGCTGGGGCTTGATCTGTCGCTGAGGCCCGGCGCGCAGCCCTTCCAGCGGCTGCGTGAGCTCGGTGCCGTCCTGGAGAGACCGTGATGAGCCATCCGACCGATGAAAGCTGCATCTTTTGCAAGATCGTGGCCGGGCAGCTCCCCTGCTTCAAGCTGTTCGAGGACGAGGCGACCATCGCCTTCATGGACATCAATCCGGTCAATCCCGGTCATGCCCTGGCTGTCGCCAAGGGCCACTGGCCGACCATCGACGTCATTCCGGCCGACGTTCTGGCCGCCGTCGCGCAGACGGCGCAACGCGTCGCGAAGGCTGCGATGCGCGCGCTCGAGCCGAGCGGCGTCAATCTCCTGCAATCCAACGGGGCGGGAGCCGGGCAGAGCGTGCCTCATCTCCACGTACATATCCTGCCGCGCCATCCGGGCGACAAGGTCAGGTTCAACTGGACCTACACGCCCGGGGACAAGGCCGAAATCCAGGCGATCTGCGAAAGGTTGAAGGCCGCCCTCTAGGCCGCCGCCATCGACCGGCTGCTGCGCGGCGTGGTTGAGAACCACTCGCGTTCGTCCTGGCGGAACTGCTCGCGCACATAGTCGATCACGGTGCGGATTCGCGCACCCTTGTTGGTCTCTTCGTGGCTGACCAGCCAGATGTCGCGGACGATCCTGAGATTGATCGGTGCGGCAACCAGGTTCGACGACTTGGCAATGTAGTCGGGGAACACCGAGATTCCGTAGCCGGTCTGCACCGCTTCCATGGCGGCATAGGAGGAGTTGGTGCGGAGGACCACCGAAGTGCTACGCTCGACCACTTCGCTCCATGGCTTCATGGCGGGCAGACTGTGCAGGGTCGTGTGGTCGACGACATGGTGGTCGCGCATGTCGTCGAGCGTCTGCGGCAGGCCGTACTGCTCGATGTAGGACGGCGCGGCGAAGATCGACATGTTGACCTGACCGACGCGCGCCGCGACCAGCTGGTTGGAGGTCGGGCGAAAGAAGCGGATGGCCAGGTCGGCCTGACGGGTGGCGAGGTCCAGTACCTGGTCGCCGGCGATCACCTGCACGATGATGTCGGGATGGGTGCGGCGCAGCACGCCGAGGCGCGGCACCAGCCAGTGCGCGGCAATGCCCTCAGTTGCGGCGATGCGCACTATTCCGGCCATTTCCCGGTCGAGCCCGGCGAGATGCCGCTCGATCGAGGTGGCATTGGACATCATCGATTCGGCCTGCGAGAGCACGCCGCGGGCGGCGGGCGTGACTTCCATGCCGTGGCGATGACGGTCGAACAACTTGGCACCCAGGCGACGCTCGAGCGCCTGAATCCGGCGCCCGACGGTCGTCTGCTTGGTGTTCAACTGGGTCGCGGCCGCGCTGAAGCTTCCTGTCTTCGCAACTGCGAGAAAGAAACGCACATCGTCCCAGTCGCCGAGGATATTCGGCACCTTATTCTTGCGCGGAGGAAGGGTAACCATGGCGACAATCGATACAATTAGAGTTGCGCCCACGCATATCTGACGCGAGCCTTGTATTCTACCCTACACCATTATCAGTGAAATGTCGTTTTCTGTCCTACTTTTAGAGGGTTAGGCCGCTCCTCTGACCCCTACGGACCCTTCGGCACTTCCAGTTCACGTATTCGCGGGTCAATTTTTCGGTTGTATGTATCCGGATTGTCGCTCGGAACGAGACAGGAGTGCTGCCCGTGGCCGCTATCGGCTCTGACGGAAAATCGACGCCAGCCGGCGTTCGCGCCGCCCAAATCAGCCGCTATCTGCGCAGTCCATCGACGCGAATGGCCGCCTTTGGCGGACTTTTAACATACTTGAGCTATGCGTACGCGCACGGCAGTTGGGCTAACCCCGTCCTGATCTGCGTGTCAATCTTCGTCGGGATATTCCTGCCAAGCTACGCCAAGCTCAGTAACAAGGCTGAACTATGGGCCAACAACCGGTTTGGCTTCGTAACGGCCGGCCGGCTTGGGCGGTTCATCCCACAGTTGGCGTTCAACCTGGTGATGTTCTGGCTAATGTTGTGGGGGGGTGCGCTCAACCAGCTCGGGATGGCGTCCGTGGGCGGCATTGCCGGCGCGGCGCTGGTCACGACCCTGGCTTCACAGGGCACGCAGTATCTCGGCGGCTATCTCGTCGCGCGAGGGATCGGCGACGCGAATCGCAACACCTTGGTCGGGATCCTGATCAACGTCACCCTTGCCGGGTTGGGCACGGCGGGCGTGCCGGGCGCGCGCGAGGCGTTCCTATTCCTGGGGTTCGGCCTGGGCGGTGCCTTGTTCGTCGTCGGCCTGCTGTCGGACATCCGCTCGGTGGCGGCGCCGAAGGGCGGCATCGGATTGTTCTTCGGTACGTACAATCCCTTCCACAACAGCCATCTCGCCCTGCTCCGGACGGCCATCGAGCAGCGTGGCCTGGACAAGGTCATCATCCATCCCGTCCTGATCCCCAAGCTGCACGTCGATGCCTTTCGCAAGGGCGAGATTCGGGTGGGCCATCTGAAGGACGGCTTCCAGATCTACGAGAAGACCGAGAAGGCCGATTCGAACGTCGACTATTTTCCGACGGGCAACGTCTTCCTGCCCCCGGAAACACGTGTGGCGCTGATCGAACTGGCGCTCGCCGAGGCCGGCATGGCCGCCAAGGTCGAGGTCGCGGTCTATTCCGACATCTACTACGGCAAGGGCTTCCAGGGTGTCATTGCCGAGATCAAGCGGCGCCACCCTGCTGTCCGGTTGCACATCATCCACGGCACCGATTTCGGCGGCATGCTCGTACGTCAGATCGCCGATGAATGTGGATGGATCTACCCGTGGTGCATCCTGCGCCGGGACCAAGTTTCGGCCACCGCAATCCGTCGCGGTGCGAAGGGCATGACGCCGCCGATCGTGACCGATGTTCTTGACCAGATTTCACAGAATCTACCGACAATTTCGGCCGGTGGTCGAAGCTTCCGCAACGACAATGGTGTCTTGACCGAAAGGAACTGAAATGACCCAACACGCGACAACAGATCTGGGAAACCGGCCTGAGATCACGATCAAGCTCGCATCGACGTCTGACGAGATGATGCAGTGCTTCATGCTACGCGCGGCCGTCTTCATGGGCGAGCAGCAGTGCCCCTACTGGGAGGAGTATGACGGCAACGACTACACGGCCAGTCACCTCATCCTGTATGTCGACGGCGAACCGGCCGCTTCCATCCGCGTACGGTGGTTTGCCAATTTTGCCAAACTGGAACGGGCCATCATCCTGAAGCGCTACCGGTCGTACGGCCTGTTCCTGCCGTTCGTCCATTGGGCAAAGGAATTCTGCCGCAAGAAGGGTTACCCCAAGGCATACCTGCACGGGCAGAAGCGCCTGTGGCCGATCTTCGAACGCGACGGCTTCCGCAAAGTCGACGACAAGATCTTCCACTTCTCCGATCACGAGTATGGCGCATTCGCCTGCGATCTCGATGTTGGCGAGGATTCCCCGACCGTGACGACCGACCCCATGGTGCTGAACCGGCCCGAGGATCAGCTCGATATGCCGGGAATCCTGGAGGAGTCGATGGAGCGGGGGACTTCGAACCCGCACGCGGGTTGGACAGAACGGCGCGCGACCTGAGAGGAGTGACGGAGATGAACAGCAAGACGACGACCATTGGCGGCCAGGCCGTCACAGTGAAGCTCGCGATGAAGATGGAAGACTCGCTGCAGGCCTTTGCCGTGCGCGCGGCCTGCTTCATCGGCGAACAGGATATCCCCTACTCGGAGGAGTTCGACGGTCACGATTTCGGCGCCACCCACATCCTCGCGTGTCTGGGCGAAGAACCGGTGGGCACCGTCCGGCTGCGCTGGTTCAAGTCGTTCGCCATGCCGGAGCGGCTGGCGGTGATGCAGCGCTTCCGGGGTAACGGCATCGGCCAGCTCCTGATCGAGCGCTGCCGCCAGCTCGCGGAAAGCCGCGGCGCCAACACCCTCTATACCCAGGCGCTGCCGCAGGACGTCAGTTACTGGGAAAAGCAAGGCTGGCGCCGCCTCGACGCCGAAGACACCGGCAAGGGGCTGAAGCGCTTGGTGGCGATGGTTCGGCCGGTCGATCCGAGCAGGCCGTTGCCGGATGCCGACGCGCCCGAGCAGGTGACCCTGCGCAACGAGCCGCAGGTCGATACGTCGGGCCTGCCCGTCGGTGGCGACCGCCGCTGAGCCCCACGAAGGTCGGAGGGCGATCACGCCGGATCGCTCTCGCCAGCCCTTTTTTTTGAGTACGCTGGGGACCACCGGCGATATGCTGGAGGTAGGGGAGCGACCGTGGGATGCAAGGCGGGGAAACATGAGGGATGTCTTCGAGATCATCGTCGAACCGAGGGGTCGGCGCCGTCGTAGTCGCGCGCCGCTTTCCGAGAAGCAGCGGGCAGCGGCGCTGTTCCGGGTGTGGCATGGGGTGCGCGACATGATCGAAGAGGCCGAGCGGCTCGGCGACAGCGAACTGGTGCACTTTCTCGCGGTATCCCAGCTTCTCGTCGAGGAGAGGATCACGACGCTCACGAGCGGCGTGCCAGCCTTCGCCATCGTCGATACCTCGCTGCCCAACTAGGCGATCACCGAAGCGGTGCGGGGCTAGCGGGCCGATCACGCCTTGGCGGCGTCGGATCCACTTCGACCGTTATAGTGAGGCCGGCAACGAGGCGGACACCTTCTGGCACGTGCGAAAGGCGAACGCGTACCGGCACCCGCTGCGCGAGACGCACCCACGTGAAAATCGGATTGACGATGGCGAGGCCGAGTTGGTCTGGCCTTGCATTCGCGACGTTGATCCCTCGGGCGATACTCTCGACGTCGCCAAGCATGAGCTCGTCATAGCCCATGAGCTTCATGCGAACCGGGGCGCCCTCCCGGATGCGGGCAAGCTGCGGCTCCTCGAAGTAGGCGTCGACCCAGAAGGAATTCGCGTCGACGACGGACACGACGTTGACTCCGGTGTTGGCATAGTCACCGAGCTGGACAAGCAGATTGGTGACCCAGCCATCAACGGGCGACCGGATTTGCGTGCGCTCGAGGTTGACCCTCGCCTGGTGAAGGTTGGCGACGGCCTGCTGGTATTGGGCCTGGTTCGCCAGGGCACGGGTCGCAAAGTTCTGCTGCTCCTCTTTCGAGACGGCTTCCGCACTCAGCTTCGCGCGCCGATCGGATTGAATGTTTGCATTCTGAGCGGTCACCTCCGCCTGCTTCAAGGCAGCCTCGGCCAATTCCACGGCGATCCGGTAGTTCGTCGGATCGATGGTGACGAGCACGTCGCCCTTGTGCACGAACTGGTTGTCCCGGGCGCCAACATCGACGATCTGGCCCGGGACCTGCGGGGCCATCGTGACGACATAGCTGCGAACGACGCCATCCCGCGTCCAGGGTGTGCCCATGTATTCCCGCCACATCGCCCAGGACAGCCCGATCGCGGCTGCCACCACGACGAGGGTCGCGCTTATACGAATGAGCTGCGTCACGCGTGTCGGCATCATGCCACCCGTAGGAGAGGAGCGCTCAGGACCATGAGCGAGAGGACGATGAGAAAGAGGGAGAAGGCGAACAGGGACGGGTGCCACACGTGGCGCAGGAGGCCGCTCCGCATCAGCAACCAGCGCAGCAGAAGCGTCACGAGCCAGCCCATGAGCATCATTACCGAGATAGGCGCCACATAGACCCCGAAGATGTTCACTTCGCTGAATGTCATTTCAGGGATTCTCCGGAGAAGTAGGCAGCATGTTGTGCCAGACCATCGTCGATCAGCTGCAGCAACCCGCGTATCCGGATGACGGACGCGTGTTGGAGCATCGAATCCGGATCGCCGAGCGCTCTCTCGACTTGCTCGAGGCGGTTGCGCGCACCGGCAATTTCACCCTGAGCTAGTCGGGACAGGACAGCCTCCAGTTCGGACTTCCAGGCGACTGGCAGACGAGCACGACGCAGCCGGATCAGGGCGAGGCCGAGGGCGTGCGCAGCGAGGATTTCGGACCGCTGCTGCGGCGTGGCCGAGTCGGGAATGGCTGCAACCCTGCCATACATCAGTGTCTCCCACTCGCAGAGGGACGGGTTCAGCTCGGTCCGGCAAAGCGAGAGGAAGTCACGAAGCGTCTGCCGGAGAAGTCGGTGCGTCCGGGCGCTCGGCGACACAGGAGGCAGGATCAGGTACGACATTGCGCCGATGCAGCAGCCGATCACGACCGCCGTCGCGGCGTTGTAGAACTGCAGCGTATCGTAGGACATCTGGTTTTCCGGATTCAGCAGTGGCACGAAGAGCGTGGCCATCGCGCCGAACATGGCGGGTTTCAGTGGCAGGTAGCTGAGCGCCCCCATTGGAACCAGGTAGAGACCGAGAACAAAACTCAATCCAACGAAGCTGTGGACGTTTGGCAACACCGCGAACGCGGTGACGGCTGCGAATATCGCAGCCATTGTCGTTCCAAGTGCCCAGGCCGATACGCGCGCGAAGCCCTCGTCGCCGCTTGCCGCAAAGATGACCGTCGCGAGCGCAGCCCAGACCATGGCCGTCGATCCGTTCGGCCATGCCGTGGCGATCCAGAGGAGCGCCGCGATCAGAACGACGCAGAAGGCTCTGACTGCAGCGACCAATCCCGGCAGCATGTCTATCGGAGGCGATGGGCGCGCGCGGATGGCGGTGCGGAGTGTGCGGCCGTCCTGCAGCAGGGCGAGGCTATCGATTGCCTGGCCAAATCCAGCCGTGATCCTTGCTGTCTCATCCGTGAGCAGCCTGAACGAGGCTGTATCGGCGGGCTCGCGGAGCAATGCGCGCGCGGTCGTGGCACATGTGTCGCGAGGATGGTTGATGACCGCGCTGATCTCCGGTCGGCTCTCGGCCTCCACGAATCCGAACGCCGGCGCCAGCTGGAGAATTCGCCGGGTCTCACGGTCGGCGCGATCGGTCGGGAGGGCGGAGAGGCGGATGGAGACGATGCGCCAGCTGATGAGGGCCTGAAGCAGACCTTCCAAGGCTCTCCGCAGCAGTGGTGCATTGTAGCGGATCAGCCACGACTCGCCGACCGCCTCGTCGATCTGCGCGTTGACGCCGATGACCCTACGCGCCAGGTCGCGCCGGGTCGCCCGCGAATCGGGTTGCGCGCCCCCAGCGGCGAGCATGTCCGATATGTGCGATCGGATTTCGAGAGCGATGCTGAAAATCTGCTCCTGCAGACGACGCGGTGCGTCACCAATGTGGGTGGTCGCCAGCACCACGCTGGCGGCGATGACACCGATGCAGATTTCCGTGGCCCTGGTCACTGCCAGTGTGAAAACCTGGCCATTCGATCCCCCGACGGCGCCCAGCTCCGCTCCCGCCACGATGGCGGCCGTTGCGCCAACGAGGGCTGCGGAAAGCGCCGAAGCGTTGCCGAGCTGGGCAGCGACGAAAGCCGATGCGCCACACAGCAGAGCCAGCCCGATCAGGAAGGCGGCTCGATCCTGTGAAAAGGCAGCCGAGAGCAGGACAATGGCGGCAGCACCGATCATCGTGCCCATTATGCGAAACCAGCCATTCCGCATGGATGCGCCGAGCCGCGGTTGGCAGACCAGGGCCGCCGTGGTGCCGGCCCAGGACGCGTTGTCCAGTTCCAGCCAGAAGGCGACGAACAGCGCGAGGCAGACGGCGGCCCAGAGACGGAGGCCGAAAAGAAGCGGGGCACCGGAGGTGCGAATAGCCTGCAGGAAGAATCTGGGCATATCTCGGATCAGCGAACCGGGGCCTGTGTCTGGTTGCCGGCAGCATCGCCGACACGACATCAGACGGCCAAGACTACGAAGGTTGTCTGCCGATGCCTCTTCGTCTGGTCTCGCTATACCTTCGTATAGGGATGCGCACCCCGTGGCGGGCGGCGCCGGCGCCCGATCATTTGTGCCGGGGATCGAGTGCGTCGCGCAGGCCGTCGCCCAGCAGGTTAAACGACAGAACGGCGAAGAAGATCGCGAAGCCCGGCCAGAAGGCCATCCACGGCGCCTGCGCGATGAAACGCTGTGCGGAGTTCAGCATGCTGCCCCACGAAGGCGACGGGGGCTGCTGGCCGAGTCCCAGGAACGAGAGCGCCGCCTCGGCGATGATCGCGCCGGCAATGGCGAGCGAGGCCTGAACCAGGAGCGGCGGCACGATGTTGGGCAGGACGTGGCGCAGTGCGATGCGCCAGTGCGGATTACCGACGGCGCGCGCCGCCTCGACATAGTCCTCGACCTTGGCGGCGATGGTCTGGCCGCGGGTCAGGCGGATGAATACCGGCGTGGCGGTGACGCCGATGGCGATCATCGCGTTGGTCAGGCTCGGTCCGAGGAAGGCGGCCAGAGCGATCGCCAGGATCAGGAAGGGAATCGCCAGCATCGCATCGACGATGCGCGACAGCACGGCATCGACCCAGCCGCCGGCATAGCCCGCCAGCAGGCCGAGCGGCACGCCGATGCCCAGCGCGATGCCCACCGACACCAGCCCGGCGCTGAGCGAGGCACGGGCGCCCCAGATGATGCGGGTCAGCACGTCGCGGCCGACCTCGTCGGTCCCAAGCCAATGCGCCCAGGACGGCGGCTTGCGCACCTGCGTGAAGCTGGTGGCGATAGGATCGTAGGGCGAGATCAGGGGCGCCAGGATCGCGACCAGGACGAACAGTACTACGACGACCAGGCCGAACATCGCGCCCTTGCGCCGCTTGAGCCGGCGCCAGGCGCGGGCCCAGGGATTCTCCTCGCGGGCGTCTGCGGTGGCAACGGCGGGAGCGACGGCGGCGGCAGTCATGACGGTCAGCCCCGCAGCCGTGGATTGACGAGCACGTAGGCCACGTCGGCCAGCAGGTTCAGCGCGATGTAGGTCGTGGCCGTCACCAGCACGACGCCCTGGACGACCGCATAGTCGCGATTGAAGACCGAATCGACGATCAGCTTGCCGAACCCAGGTATGGTGAAGATCTGCTCCGTCAGGACGGCGCCCGACAGGAGCGTGCCGAACTCGAGCGCGCCCAGGGTGATCACCGGCGTCATGGCGTTGCGCAACGCATGTTTCAGCACGACGCGGCGCTCGTAGAGGCCCTTGGCCCGGGCCGTGCGCACATAGTCGGCGCCCATCGCCTGCAGCATGGCGCTGCGTGTGTGGCGCATCAGCACGGCGGCGATGGCATTGCCCAGCACGAAGGCCGGCATCACGGTCGTAGCGAGGCTGGCGCGCCAATCCTCGCCCAGCCGCACGTAGCCCGAGGCCGGCAACCAGCCGAGCGTCACCGAGAACAGGAAGATCATCAGGATGCCCAGCCAGAAATTGGGCGTGCTGAGGCCCCACAGGGCGAAGACGTTGGCCCCATAGTCCCATGCGGTGTCCTTCTTAACCGCTGAGATGATTCCAGCCGGAATGCCGATGCCGAATGCCACGATCAGCGCCATGGCGGCGAGCTGCAAGGTCACCGGCAGCTTCTCGGCGACCAGCGACGATACCGAGCTCTTGAGCCTCATCGATTCGCCCAGGTTCCCGGAAAGCACACCCTTGATCCAGTAGAAGTACTGGACCGGGATCGGCTCGTTCAGCCGGTACTGCTCGCGAATCTCTTCAAGCACCTTCGGGTCGCGCTCCTCTCCCGCCATGATCAGCGCCGGGTCGCCCGGCAGAAGTTGCTGCAGGCCGAAGATCAGCATCGACACCAGGATCAGCGTCGGGATGATCTGCAGCAGCCGCTGGGAGAGGAAGGTCAGCAAGGTCTTACTTCAGCTTGACGCCGACGACGCGGATCAGGCCGTCGGGCAACTGCTTGTAGCCATCGACCCGGTCGGACAGCGCGACCAGAACGCGGCGATGATACAGGTACTTGATCGAGCCTTCGGGCAGGTACTTGGCGGTGATCTTCTCGTAGATCTTCTTGCGCTCCGCGGGCGCGCTCTTGATGCGCGCCTCGTTGTGCCAGGCGTCGACCTCCTTGTCGCAATAGCCTGAATTGTTCTGCGGCTGGCCGCAGACATGGAAGATGTAGGAGTTGCCGTCGGGGTCGCTGCGGCCCGACCAGCCGATGAGATAGAGCTGGTAGTCACCGCTCTCGGACTGCTTCAGCGAGGTCGCGAATTCGGTGACCCGGATCTTGAGATCGAAGCCGGTCTCCGCGACCATCGACTGCAGCACCTCGGCGACCTGCCTTGTCTCGGGGTTGTTCGGCACCATGAAGTCGAGCGACATGCGGCCCGTGACACCGGCTTCCTTCAACAGCGCCTTCGCCTTGGCGACGTCACGCTTCGGCACGGGGAAAGCCTGCTGGTAATACGGGTTGGTCGGATTGATCCACTGGTTTCCGACCACGAACTCGCCGTTGAAGACGACCTGGTTCAGCGCCTCGCGGTCGATCGACAGTTCGAAGGCCTGGCGGACGCGGGCGTCCTTGGCCAGCGGCGTATCGGCCTTCGGGCCGTTCGAGAGGTTGATGGTGAGGCCCTGGTAGCCGAGCTCGACCGCCGTCACGAGCTTGAGTTTCGGGTTGTCGCGCACCGTCTTGATATCGGTCGCCAGCACGCGCTCGATCATGTCGAGGCTGCCCGAGCGCAGGTTGGCCAGACGCACGGTCGAGTCGGTGATCGGCAGATAGGTGATCTTGTCGATGAAGACTTGGTCTTTGTTCCAGTAGTCGGCGAATTTCTCGACGACGATGCGGTCCTGCTGGACTCTCTCGACGAACTTGTAGGGGCCGGCGCAGACCGGCTTCAGGCCGAACTTGTCGCCGGCGGCCTCCGCCGCCTTGGGCGAGACCATCATGCCGGCGCGGTCGGTGAGCTGCGCCAGCAGCGGCGAGAAGGGCTCCTTGAGATTGAGTCTGACGGTCGTGGGATCGACGACGTCGATGGACACGATGGAGGCGAGCTCGGGCCGGCGGAACGAGCCCTTCATGGTGAGGTGGCGTTCGAGGCTGTATTTTGCGGCGGCGGCGTCGAACGGCTCACCGTCGTGGAACTTCACGCCGGGGCGCAGCTTGATGGTGACGGTCTTGCCATCGGCGGAGGTCTCGTGGCCGAGCGCAAGCTGGGGCACGATCGCGAGCTTCTCATCGATGTCGAACAGCTTGTCGCAGATCGAGGAGAAGACGATGCGGCCGACATAGGTGCGGGCCAGGGTCGGATCGAGCACGTCCGGATCCTCGGCGAGGCCGACGCGCAGATTGCTCTGGGCGGCCGCGCCGGACAAAGCGAGGCCCATGAAAGTGGCGGCCAGAGTCAGGCGACGAAATGTCTTCTTCATGTTGCCTCCGTTTGAGTTGTGACGAACGCCGCCTGCAGGCGGGCCAGTCGCATGCGGTCTTCGTTATTGCCCGTTCCCTCGGCGAGCGGGGGCGCGGGAGGAAGGTCGGGCCACCACGGGCAGGCGGTGGCGTGAGCTGCGCCGTCATCGTTCAGTTCGGGCACATCGATCCTGCACGATTCGCGGGCGTAGATGCACCGCGTATGGAAGCGGCAGCCCGGCGGTGGATTCATCGCGCTCGGAATGTCGCCTTCCAGCAGGGCGCGCTCACGGACGACAGTTGGATCCGGCTGCGGCACGGCCGACAGCAGCGCGCGTGTGTAGGGGTGGCGCGGGTTGCGGAAGAGTTCTTCGGTCGTGGCGGTTTCCACGATCTTGCCGAGGTACATCACCGCGATTCGGTCGGCGATATGCTTCACGACCGCCAGATCGTGGCTGATGAAGACATAGGCCAGGCCGAAACGGGCCTGAAGAGACCGCATCAGATTGACGACCTGCGCCTGGATCGAGACGTCGAGCGCCGAAACCGGCTCGTCCGCCACGATCAGCTTCGGCTCGACGGCGAGCGCCCGCGCAATCGCCAGCCGCTGGCGCTGGCCGCCGGAAAATTCGTGCGGATAGCGGCGTGCATGCTCGGGCCGCAGGCCGACCAGCTCCAGCAGCTCGCCGACTCGCGCGCGTCGCGCCGGCTCCGAGGCGGCGAGTCCATGCAGCATCAGCGGCTCGCCCAGCATGGCGCCCACGGTCATGCGCGGATTGAGCGAGGCGTAGGGGTCTTGGAAGATCACCTGCATGTGCCGACGCTGGGCGCGCATGCGCGACTGCGACAGGCCCAGGAGATCCTCGCCCTCGAAGCGCACGCTTCCGCCCGTCGGCTCGAGCAGGCGCAACACCAGCCGGCCGACCGTGGATTTGCCACAACCCGATTCGCCGACGATCGCCAGCGTTTCACCGGGGTCGACATGGAAGTCGACGCCGTCGACCGCCCGGACATGGCCGGAGACGAGGCCGAAGGCGCCGCTCTTCACGGGGAAGTGCTTCTGAAGTCCCTGAACCTCGAGCAGCGCCGCGTTCATGCTACGACCTGCGAGAGCGGGGCGCGGCGGCAGCGCGAGAGATGGCCTGGCGCGACCTCCACCAATGCCGGTGGTGCGGCGATGCACTCCGGTTCGACGAAGGGGCAGCGTGCGGCGAAGCGGCAACCGGGCGGCGGCCGGGTCATGTCGGGCACGCGACCTTCGATCGAGGGCAGCCGCTCACGCTTCTCGTCGAGCCGCGGGATAGAGCCCAGCAGGCCGACCGTATACGGATGCTCCGGCCGCGCGAACAGGTCGCGCACGGCGGCGCGCTCGACGATCTGTCCCGCGTACATCACTGCCACGTCGTCGGCCATTTCCGCCACGACGCCGAGATCGTGGGTGATCAGGATGATGGCGGTGCCGGTATCACGGCGCAGGCCGCGCATCAGGTCGAGGATCTGCGCCTGAATGGTGACATCGAGCGCCGTCGTCGGCTCGTCGGCGATCAGGAGCTGCGGGCCGCAGGCCAGAGACATGGCGATCATGGCGCGCTGTCGCATGCCACCGGAAAGCTTGTGCGGATAGTCGTCGATGCGCTTCTCGGGCGAAGGAATGCGCACCAGCTTCAGCACCTCGATGGCGCGCGCCCGCGCCGCCGCCTTATCCAGTCCCTGATGCCGCTGGATCGCCTCGATGATCTGATCGCCGATCGTGTAGGATGGATTGAGCGAGGTCATCGGCTCCTGGAAGATCATCGCGAGTCGCGCGCCGCGGAGATCGCGAATCAAGTGCTTGTCCAGAGTCAGTAGATCGTGCCCTTCGAACACGACCTGGCCGCCGACCTTCGAATTCTCCGGCGGCAGCAGGCCCATGATCGCGAGCGACGTCACGCTCTTGCCGCAGCCGGATTCGCCGACGAGGCCGAGCGTCCGGCCGCGCTGCAACGCAAGGTCGATGCCATCGACGGCGTGGACGACGCCATCGTCGGTGGCGAAGTCCACCGTCAGTCCGCGCAGCTCCAGCAGCGCGTCACTCATCGGTGTGCGTATGACGCAAGAGCGTTCATCGGCCCGCCGCGTAGCCCTGCATGCCGCGCGGATTGGCGGCCGCCTTGCGCCACGGATCGTCGCGCGTCGCGGCGGTGAGACGGCCTTCGGACCACTCGTCGTTCACCTCGACCTCGTGGCCGCGCTTCTTGAGTTCCGCCACCGTATCCTGGGGAATGCGGCCTTCCAGCACCAGCACGCCCGGTCGCGCGGTGCGCGGCCAGAAGGAGGAGGGGAAGTGCTCGCTGTGCCAGGCCGGCGCATCGATCGCCTCCTGTAGGTTCATGTCGCAATGCACGTGGCGCAGGAAGTGCTGCGTGACCCACTGGTCCTGCTGGTCGCCGCCTGGCGAACCCCAGACCATGTACGGCTCGCCGTCGCGATGGGCGAGGGTGGGGGTGAGCGTGCTGCGCGGCCTCTTGCCCGGCGCCAGAGACCCCGGCAAGCCTTCCTCCAGCCAGAACATCTGGCCACGCGTGCCGAGCGGAAAGCCCAGATCGGGAATGACCGGCGAACTCTGCAGCCAGCCGCCCGAGGGCGTGGCCGAGATCATGTTGCCGTCCTTGTCGATGATGTCGAAATGGACCGTGTCGCCGTTGGTCTGTCCGACGCGCCCGACCGTGGGCTCGCCGGCGCCGCTCGACGCAACGCCCAGCCGCACGCCGTCGGCGCGCCGGAGCTTCACCACGCCGCCGAAACCGTCGACCTTGCCGGGCCGCTGCTCCATCGAGGCATAGGCGGGGTCGACCAATTCGCGGCGCTCGGCATTGTAGGAGTCGGACAACAAGGTCTGCATCGGCACGTCGACGAAGGCGGGATCGCCATAGAAGGCCTCGCGGTCGGCGTAGGCGAGCTTCAGGCATTCGACCTGCAGGTGGATGAAGTCGGGGCCGGTCGGATCCATGCCGTCGAGGTCGAAGCCCTTGAGCAGGGCGAGCTGCTGCAGGACCACCGGGCCCTGCGTCCATGTGTGCGCCTTGCAAACCGTGTACCGGCCGTAGTCGTAGGTGAGGGGGGCCTCGATCGTGGCCTGCCACTTCGCCATGTCCTGGCCGGTCAGCACGCCCTTGTTGGCCTTGCCCGAGACATCCATCACTTCCTGGGTGCGGCAGAACGCGTCGATCGCTTCTGCGACGAAGCCTTGGTTCCAGGCCTTCCGGGCGCGCTCGATCTCCGCTTCGCGGCCGCCGCCGCCGGCCTCGGCTTCTTTCAGGATGCGGGCATAGGTGTTGCCCAAGGTGACGTTGCGGAAGAGCGACATGGGCCTCGGCACGTCACCGTCCGGCAGGAACACCGCGGCCGACGTCTTCCAGTGGGTGCGAAACTGCTCGGCGACCGTGGCGATGGTCGCGGTGGCACGCTCGACGATGGCGTGGCCGTTCAGCCAGTAGCCGATGGCAGGCGACAGCACGTCGGCGAGACGCATCGTCCCGTAGTCGCGCAGGACCAGCATGTACGCATCGAAGGTGCCTGGAATGCAGGCAGGCAGAAGACCTGTGCCCGGAATGAGGTCGAGGCCGAGGCCCTTGTAGTGGGCTATGGTCGCACCGGCAGGCATCGGACCCTGGCCGCAGACGACCTCCGTCTTGCCGCGGCGCACGTCGTGCAGGATCAGCGGTGCGTCGCCGCCGGGACCGCAGAGATGGGGTTCGACCACCTGCAGGGTGAAAGCGGTCGCCACGGCCGCATCGAAGGCGTTGCCGCCCCGCTCGAGGATGCCCATGCCCACCGCCGTCGCGATCCAATGGGTGGAAGTGACGACGCCAAATGTGCCGACGATCTCCGGTCGGGTGGTGAAGGGATTCGGATTGATGAGCTTCACGGTCTCTCCTCGCGCGAACGGCGCCGAGAGACCTTAAAGCCCGTGCGTCCTAGCCGCTAGGGGAGGCTGAATCCGGAAGGCGCATCCAGGTCGGGATTTCGGGCACGATGCGCGCGCCTGCGGCGGTGAGCGCTGAACCGTCGCCGCGAGCGGCGTCGAGCCGCAACATGGCGAGCGCGCGATCGCCCGCCCCGGAACGCAGTTCGCCCACTTCCTCGCCGTCGCGAACGACCGGGGTGCCGGGATCGGGCAGCGTTCCCTCGACCCTGACGGGAACGAGTCGCTTCTTGATGAGGGCGCGGTACTTGGTGCGGGCCGTCAGCTCCTGGCCCATGTAGCAGCCCTTCTTCCAGTCGACTCCGTTCAGCTCGTCGAAGCCGTTTTCCAGCAACAGCGCTTTCTCGACCTGGAGATCGCGGCTGCCGTCGGGCACCCCGAGCGGCAGACGCAGCGCGTCATAGGCTGCGAGCGGCGCTTCCTCGAAGCCGCGCGCCGCAAGAAGCGCGGACGCCTGACCGGCTGCAGCAATCACGCGCACGCCGAGCTTATCGAGGCGAGGATCGGTGAACGAGGCTGCCCCCAGGCCGAGCGCCCTGTGGACCTCGTCTCCGAAGGCCGCCGCGACTTCCAGCGTTGCCCCCAGATCCTCGACGGTGACCTTGGAGCGGAGCGTATACATCTTGAGCTTCTTCGCGAGCGCCGGCGCGCGCTCGCGCTCGGTTTCCAGGAAAAAGGTGTCGCCTCCGGCGTCGACGACGAACATGTCGTTGAGGAAACGCCCCTGCGGCGTCAGCAGCGCCGCCCAGATAGGCGAACCCGGCGCCACCTTCCTGGTGTCGTTGGAGATCAGGCCCTGCAGGAACTCAATGCGGTCGGTGCCGGCGACGGAGATGACGCTGCGATGAGGCAGCAGGCTGAATTGGGACGACATGACGAGGAGAGTTGGGGGCTAGCCCTTGGCTTGGCAAGCGCCCCATGGCCACAGTTGTAATGTGGAAATGCCGGCCTGACGATGACCTCAGGCGGACGCTTGCCGGACTTGGCGAGCGTCGTCCGGAAAGGCGATATGCTGCGCTGCAGGACGCTGGGTGGGCCACGCAAAGAGGCTGCAATCCAAGCCCATCTCACTCAATCGCGCGATCGCCTCCTCGCGAATGGACGGATCGGCCGGACCATCCCGCTCGGCATCGTCGGACGCCCGCATGTGGCTGCTCTGGCCATCACGCGTACCGTCGAGCGAGCTGCCGATTTTGGCCTCAATGGCGCGCATGTGGTCCTTGCGGACCAGCCGGACGGCTGTAGGGAGCATGGGCCAATCGCGCCGGGTCCCGGAGAAATGGTCCAGCAGGTACGTCGCCGTCTCGACCGGCCGGTCGATGAGGTTCTCGTATGGGATCATCTTCACCAGGCCAGGATGGCGGGCGGCTTGGACTTGGTAGGTAACGAACTGGCGCGCATAGGAGATCAGGGCCGCGCCGAACAGATACTCCCGGAACGACATGTCGCTGACCGGCCGACCATGAAACAGACGGTACGCCGGGTTCACATGCGCCTGGCAATAGCGGAAATAGGAATACGCCTGGTCGACCGGGTTGCGATACACCAGCGCGATCGGTCCTCCACGACCCTTTCGCGCTGCCCGCTCCATCGCCGGTACCTTGATGGGGGCATAGTCATAGGCCGCAAGGTCTACAGGCGTGTGCCGGTAGCTCGTCTCTTCATGGAGGCAATCATAGCCCGGCACATGGAAGGACGTCTGCCGCCACCAATGGCGGGCTGGCAGCAGGTCCTGGAAGCCCGGGCAGACGGTATGACCAATGAACATGTGCTCGGTCGGCAGCGTTCCGGCCACACGAAACAGGGGCCCGCCCCTGAAGTTGCCGAAGTCGAAGGCGGGGCCCTTCGGATTGCCGACGACCTCACCGGTCAACAGATCGTCCAGTCGACCGCCTCGTTCGAGGTGGCAGACGAAAGAGAAAAGGTAACGGAGGAACCAGGTGCCCGAGCGCGGCACAGTCGACAGGACAGGGAGGCGATAAGTTCCGAACATGCAATTCAGTACGCGATGAGCGTCCTCTGTCTCCCCATAGTCAAACAACGACCATACATTATCAGGACCGCACGATTGAGGGCGTCTCTTTTTTGCATTGTCGCGATGGTAGCGGCGCAGTGCACCACACACGTTTCGTCTGTGCTCCATTCTTGGGCAGACGGCTATATTATGAGGCGTGTGGTCCATCCAGAGCAGCTCGCTGGAATTGAGGTGCCGCCGGATCGTTGTCAGTGAGACTGCATTGCCACCCCCGCGCGTCTGCTTCCGCCGAGCGGTTCCGCTGGTAAGAACGGCGAAACGAGCCCTTCGCGGAGACTGTCTAAGCGGCGGCGGCCTTGCTAGACAGCGGCATCCATTTGTTGAGGAGCTCCCATGACCTTCCGCGCACTTGTCCTGACCCAGGGTGCAGACCGCAAGGTCAGCGGCGCCATCGAAACGCTGCCCGAGGACAGGCTGCCGGCGGGAGATGTCGTCGTGGCGGTCGACTATTCGACGCTGAACTACAAGGATGGTCTGGTGCTGACGACCGGCGGCGGGCTGGTCAAGACCTGGCCCCACGTCGGCGGCATCGATTTCGCGGGCACCGTGGAGAGGTCCGAGAACGCGGCTTTCAAGGCCGGCGACAAGGTCGTTCTGAACGGCTATCGCGTCGGCGAACTGCACTGGGGCGGCTACGCCACGAAGGCGCGGGTCAAAGGCGACTGGCTCGTCAAGCTGCCGTCCGGCCTCTCGACCCGGCATGCGATGGCGATCGGCACCGCCGGCTACACCTCCATGCTCTGCGTCATGGCGCTGGAGAAGCACGGCATCGATCCCGCCAAGGGCGAGATTCTCGTCACGGGGGCGGCCGGCGGCGTCGGCTCTGTCGCCGTCGCGATCCTGGCGAAGCTGGGCTACAACGTGGTCGCCGCGACCGGCCGCCCCCAGGAGGGCGAGTACCTGAAGTCGCTCGGCGCCACGACGATCATGGACCGCAAGGAACTGACCGAGGCGCCGGATCGCCCGCTGCTCACGGAGCGCTTTGCGGGCGTGGTCGACACGGTTTCCGGCGTGATGTTTGCCAAGGCGCTGGCGCAGGTGAAGTACGGCGGGGCGGCGGCGGTCTGCGGTCTCGCGGCCGGTCCTTCATTTCCGGGCTCGATCCTGCCCTTCATCCTGCGGGGCGTTTCCGTCTACGGCATCGACTCGGTGATGCTGCCGAAGACGCCGCGTGAGGAAGCGTGGCGTCGTCTCGGTACCGATCTGCCGCTCGACAAGCTCGACAGCACCGTGAGCGAGGCGGGGCTGGGCGATCTCATGGCGCTGGCCCCAAAAATCCTCAAAGGAGAGATACGGGGCCGCGTGGTTGTCGACGTGAACAAGTGATAGCGTAACCCTGAGTTCATCTTACCCGAAGGTCTGCCGATGACGCCGTCGAATACCGCGCCTGCCGCCAACAATCTGGAAGCGTTCTTCATGCCGTTCACCGCGAACCGGCAGTTCAAGAAGAACCCGCGCATGCTGGCCAAGGCGAAGGGTGTTCACTACTGGACGCCGGAGGGTCGCAAGATCATCGACGGCACGGCGGGCCTGTGGTGCGTCAACGCCGGTCACGGCCGCGAGGAGATCAAGGCGGCGATCGCGAGGCAGCTGGACGAGATGGACTACGCTCCGTCCTTCCAGATGGGCCATCCCAAGGCGTTCGAGCTGGCGGCGCGGCATGCCGCCCTGCTGCCGGGTGACCTCAATCATGCCTTCTACTGCAACTCGGGCTCCGAGGCGGTCGACAGTGCGCTCAAGATCGCACTGGCCTATCATCGCGCCAACGGCCAGGGCACCCGCACGCGCTTCGTTGGTCGCGAGCGCGGCTACCACGGGGTCGGCTTCGGCGGCATCTCGGTCGGCGGCATGGTCAACAACCGCAAGTGGTTCGGCGCGATGCTGCCGGGTGTCGATCACCTGCCGCACACCCAGCTGCCGGAGAATGCCTTCTCCAAGGGCGAGCCGGAGAACGGCGCCCATCTCGCCGATGCGCTGGAAGGCATCGTCGGCCTGCACGACGCGTCCAACATCGCCGCCGTGATCGTCGAACCCTGCGCCGGTTCGACCGGCTTCCTGCCGCCGCCGAAGGGCTACCTGAAGCGGCTGCGCGAGATTTGCGACAAGCACGGCATCCTGCTGATCTTCGACGAGGTCATCACCGGGTTCGGCCGTCTCGGCGCTTCTTTCGCGGCTGACAAGTTCGGGGTGATTCCCGATCTGATGACGGTCGCCAAGGGCATCTCCAACGCCACCGTGCCGATGGGTGGCGTGTTCGTGCGCAAGCACGTGTTCGACGGGCTGATGACCGGGCCGGAGAACGCCGTCGACCTGTTCCACGGCTACACCTATTCGGCCCATCCGCTGGCCTGCGCCGCAGCGTCGGCGGTGCTCGACATCTACCGCGACGAGGAGTTGTTCGCCCGCGCCGCCGAACTGTCGCCCTACTGGGAAGAGGGCATCCACTCGCTGAAGGGGCTGCCGAACGTCACCGACATCCGCAACCTCGGCATGGCCTGCGGCATCGACCTGGCGCCGGAAGGCACGGTCGGCACGCGCGGCTACAAGGCCTTCGTCAAGGCCTTCGACCTCGGCCTGATGGTCCGCCAGTCGGGCGATGCCATCGCCATGTCGCCGCCGCTGGTGATCGAGAAGGCCCAGATCGACGAGATCGTCGACATCACCGCCAAGACCATCAAGGCGGTCGCCTGACGCCCCGACGCAGCTTGCGCATGGCGTTCTATACGGGGCGTCGCTAGAACCTGTTCTAGACCAGCCGCGCGCGGGGAACAGGCAACGTGACACTCGATGACAATCTGGCGGCGGTGGTGGGTGCGACCGCTGCCGTGGCGCATGTCGCCCTTGCCGTCGCCGTTACCGTCCATGTGCTGCTCTACAAGCGCAGCGTCGGGGCGGCGGTATCCTGGATCGGCATCGCCTGGCTATCGCCGTTCCTGGGCGGTCTGCTCTACGCCATCATGGGCATCAACCGCGTAAAGCGGCGTGCACAGAGACTGAGGCGTCAGCACCTGGTGCCGCTCGCGGGCGATCCCGCCGCGACGGTGACACGGGATTCGCTGACGCCGCTGGAGTATGCGGTCGGGCGGGTGACGGGCCTGCCGTCGAAGCCTGGCAATCTCGTCGAGATGCTGCACAGCGGCGACGAGGCCTACCCGCGCATGCTCGAAGAAATCGGCGAAGCGAAGTCGACCATCGGGCTCTGCAGCTACATTTTCCGTGCCGATTCAGCGGGCGAGAAATTCCATGAGGCTCTGATCCAGGCCCAGCAGCGCGGCGTTAAGGTGCGAGTCCTGATCGACGGAGTCGGGGGCGGCTACTTCTGGTCCGGCACCTACAACCGGCTGCGCAAGGCCGGCGTCCCGGTCGCGCGTTTCCTGCATTCCTATTTCCCCTGGCGTACGCCGTTCGTGAACCTGCGCAATCACCGCAAGCTGCTGGTGATCGACGGTCGCGTGGCCTTCACCGGCGGCCTGAACATCGCAGCCGAGAACGTCGTGGCCGGAAACCCGCCCCATCCGGTACGCGACACGCATTTCCGCATCGAGGGACCGGTCGTCGAGCAGCTCACCGATGCCTTCGCCGACGATTGGCAGTTCACGACGGGGGAGCAGCTGGACGACGGCTGGTTCCCGACACTGGAGCCGGTCGGGACGGTGCTCGCGCGCGTCGTGCCCTCCGGGCCCGACGAGGATATGGAGCAGATCGAGTTCGTGACCCTGCATGCCATCTCCTGCGCGCGCGAATCGATCCGCGTGGTGACGCCTTACTTCCTGCCAGGCGAGCCGCTCACCATGGCGCTGGGCCTGGCGGCGATGCGCGGCATCACGGTGGACATAATGCTGCCGGAGAACTCCAATCACGCGATTCTCGACTGGGCACGGCGTGTCCCGCTGCGACCGCTGATCGAAGCCGGGTGCAACATCTGGATGATGCCGGCGCCGTTCGATCACTCCAAGCTGATGACGATCGACGATTCCTGGTCGTTCATCGGCAGTGCCAACTGGGACACGCGCAGCTTCCGTCTGAACTTCGAGCTGAACGTCGAGCTGCACGACGCCGCCTTCGCACGCGAGATCGTGGCATCGAAGACGCCGCGGCGCTGCCTGACCCTCGGCGAGATCGACGGCGATCCGTTGCCGATACGCCTGCGCAACAGCGCGGCCCGGCTGCTGCAGCCCTATCTGTAGAAGCGCTTCAGCCGGTCCTTGCGCACCCGCAACGGCTCCTCCGCGGCCTGGCCGCTTTCGGCAAGGCGCAGTTCGAGGCGGATCGGCCGATGGTCGGAAGGACCGAAATCCAGCGCGTCGGCGGTGGTGCATACAAGCCGATGGGCGAGGCAGCGATCAAGGCGCACGGGCATGACGTTGCCCGAAAGATGCGTGGGCTCGCGTGGGCCGACGTCGGCGAAACCGGGGATCATCACCGGACCGACGGCATTATAGTCGCCGATGATGGCCGAAGGCTTGCCCTGCAGCGCAGCGGCGATGCGGGCGAGCTGGCGGCGATTGAGCAGCTGGCCGTGCGAGAGGTGAACATTGGCGAAGGTGATCTCTCCCATCTGGATGATCTGGGCGCGTCGCCGCGGCAGCCTTCCAGGGAGTCGCGAGGCCGGCAGTGAAAGGGCCACGGGGCGGGGAAAGTGGGTCGGGCTCCAGACGGCGAGCCCATGGATGCGCCCCAGCCAGGACAGCCGGTAGAAATGGCCGCCGACCAGGCTCGGCAGTGCCTCGATCTGCTGCGTCGCTTCCTGCATGAGCAGTATGTCGGGCTTCTGGACGCTGATCAGGGTCGCCACGTCTTCGACGGCCGCGCCGATGAGGCGCAGCAGGTTCCAGCTCACGACTTTCATGCCTTGCCCACCTTGTCGCGACGGGCACGGCGGATCTGTTCGGTCATCGACGCCGTCCCACCGGCGGCGGCCTGGAGTTCATTTCGAACCTGCTCTCGTCTTTCGTGGATCGAGGCCATGACGAGACCCATCGGTACACCGAGGCCCACCAGCGCCGATTCGGCCAGCTGGAGACTCGCCTCGATCGTCTCGGGCACGGCATCGGTGACGGCCAGGGTGTAGAGATGGCGGGCATGCTCGGCATCGTGGGCACGGGCGACGATCATCACGTCCGGCCGCCGGGCCCGCACGGCGCGAACCACATCGTCGACCGCCGCCGTGTCCAGGGTGACGATCACCCCCGTCGCCTCGTCGATGCCGCAGCGCTGCAGGAACAGCGCGTTGGAGGCGTCGCCGAAATAGACCGGCCGGCCGAGTTTCCGCCAACGCTCGACGCGGCCCGCGTCGCGGTCGGCCGCGATGTACGAAATCCCGTGTTTCTCGAGCTGGTCGCAGACGAGCTGACCCACCCGTCCGTGGCCGACGACGATGACTCGCCGGGCATGGTCCGAAGGGGGGAGTTGCGTCGCGGGAGCATCTCCCGTCACCTGCTCGGCCACCCGCTGGGCCGCGCGGCGCGCGAGTAGGGACACGAACGGCAGACTGCCCATGGTCAGCGACACGACCGCCAGGACGCCGGCTGCGACGCCGGGGTCGACCAGGCCCAGCTGCGCGGCGAGGCCGATGCCGATGAAGGCAAATTCGCCGCCCGGGGCCAGCAGCAGGCCGGTTTCGACACTCGCGGCCCACGATATGCCGAACAGGCGGCACAGAGGGACGAGCAACGTCGTCTTGAGAATCATCATCGCCGCGAACCCGCCGAGCACGAGGATGGGTTCGCGCCAGATGAAGCTCAGGTCGATGTGCATGCCGACCGAAAAGAAGAAGACGCCGAGCAGAAGCCCGCGGAAGGGATCGATCATCGCCTCGACGGCGCGCCGGTATTCCGTTTCGGCAAGAAGCAGCCCGGCGATGAAGGCGCCGAGCGCCATGGACAGGCCTGCAAAGGCCGCGATCACGCCCGATCCGACGGCGATCAGCAGGGTTGCCGCCATGAAGAATTCGGGATTGTCGGTGCTGGCGGCCAGCCGGAACAGGGGCTTAAGGATCACCCTGCCGACCAGAGCGATCACGGCGATGGCCAGCAGCGCCTCGACGACCGCGACGATGACGCCCTGGACGACAGAGCCCTCGGAATGGCCTCCCAGAGCGCTGATCAGGAACAGGAGCGGCACGACGGCCAGGTCCTGAGCGAGCAGGATGGCGAAGCTGGTGCGGCCGGTGGTCGACATCATGCGGCGCTGGCCGGACAGCAGCTCCATGACGATGGCGGTCGAGGACAAGGCCAGGCAGGTACCGATGATGAGTGCGGCGGCGGCCGGCTGGCCGAGCCAGAACGCCGCGAGGCTGATCGCCAGCGCCGACAGGACCACCTGCAGGCCTCCCAGTCCGAAGACCAGGCGGCGCATGGTGATCATGCGCCGCATCGAGAGTTCGAGCCCGATGAAGAACAGCAGGAAGACGATGCCGAGATCGGCGATGAAGGCGATCTGTCTTTCACCTGTGACGGTGAGCCAGTCGATTGCGCGGGAATAATCGGCGAGACGGCCGAGCCCGTGAGGCCCCAGCGCAGCGCCCACGACCAGGAAACCCAGCACGGGGCTGATCTTGAGGCGATTCACGACGGGAGCCACGACGGCCGCCGTTCCCAGAACGATGAGAGCGTCCTTGAACGCGTAAATGTCGGCGGATCCGGCCATGCCGCGCAAACATAGACTGCAGGCGGCGATCTGTGCACACTTTCGTCCGCATACAACGGAATCGGACGGAAACGACATGAAGGTGGTCATCACCGGCGGGGCGGGCTTTCTGGGCAAGAAACTCGCACGGCGCATACTGCAGCAGGGCGAGATCGCGGCGGCCTCCGGCCAGCCTCAGAAAGTGAACGAGCTGCTGCTATTCGATGTCGGCAAGGCCGAGGGGCCGGGCCTGGACGATCCGCGGGTCAAGACGATCGCGGGCGACATCTCGAATTTTGCGACCGTGCAGTCGATCGTGCAGGGCGCGTCGACCGTGTTCCATTTCGCCGCAGTCGTCAGCGCCGGCGCGGAGGCCGATTTCGACCTGGGATATCGGGTCAATCTCGACGGCACGCGCAATGTCCTGGAAGCCTGCCGGGCCCTTGGCACCAATCCGCGCGTGGTGTTCACCAGTTCGCTGGCGGCGTTCGGTGGCGACCTTCCCCCGGCCGTCACCGACGACACACCGCTGACGCCGCAGACTTCCTATGGTGCGCAGAAGT
Organism: Reyranella sp.; assembly: GCF_052439685.1. GTDB lineage: Bacteria > Pseudomonadota > Alphaproteobacteria > Reyranellales > Reyranellaceae > Reyranella. The sequence continues at coordinate 41,951 of NZ_JBQVQG010000023.1, read as the reverse complement.
CGATCGGCGAATTCCTGGTGCGCGACTACACGCGCAAGGGCTTTCTGCGCGGCACCTCGGTGAGATTGCCGACGATCTGCGTGCGCACGGGCCTGCCCAACAAGGCGGCCTCGACATGGGCCAGTTCGGTGCTGCGTGAACCGCTGACGGGGGTCGACGTCGTGTGTCCCGTCACGCCCGAGACGGTCATGGTGGTCCTCAGCCCGCGCAAGACAGTCGACGCCTTCATGCGCCTGCACGATCTGCCGCCGGATGCCTTCGGTCCGGGACGCACGCTGCTGCTGAACGGCATCAACGTGACCGCCAAGGAACTGGAGCAGGCGGTCGACCGCCATGCCGGCAACCGCAAGGTCGGCAAGGTCGTGTGGCAGCACGATCCGGCGGTCCAGAAAATCTGCGACGGCTGGCCCCAGGGCATCGACTCGGCGCGCGCCCGGCGCCTGGGTTTCGAGACAGACAAGGACCTCGACGAGGTCGTGCGCCACTTCATCGCCGACGATCTCGACGATCAGATGAAGATCGCGAAACCTGCGGCCTGAGAGGGCTGCAGGAAATCCGCAGAGCCCTTATCGGCCGCGCAGCATCCGCCAGCCGTTCTGGAGATGGCGCATCGGCCCCCAGACATGGCGGGTGCGCATCATGTGCCAGCGCTGCGGCTCGTTGTCGGGGCCTGCGATGGCGCCGGCATCCTCGACATAGTCGGTGATGCCGACGGCGTCGGTGTCCCAAGGGCCGGTCGTCTTGAAGATCGTCGTCTTGGCGCCATAGCCTTGCAGCGCCCGCGACATGCCGGAGGCCATGAAGTCCATGTAGCGCGGCAGGCTCTCGGGGCGGCAGAGGTAGCCCTTGTTGAATCCGACGGCCAGGAGCCTGAAGTGGAAAGGGTTCTTTTCGAGGTAGCGGATGACCTCGGTCGTATTGGCCGGGTATCGCGGCGAGAAGAAATCGTCGATCACGACGATGCCGTCGGTGTTGACGATCCGGTTGGCGAACTCCAGCTCGCGATAGACGGCCGTCCCGGTATGTTCCCCATCGATGTGGAACCACCGCACCGACTGGTGCATCGCCTGCAGGTCGAGCTTGGCCGGCAGGTCGGCGGACGGGCCGGACAGGGGCACGAGGTTCGTGGCCTTCGCGCCGACCGATTCGATCGAGCGCTGGACCGCAGCCTCATCGAGGCGGAGATCGCACAGGTAGAGCTTCTCGTTGCCCTTCCGGTAGGAGGCGAGGACGGAGGCCGACCGGCCCCGCCAGACGCCGATCTCGAACAGGTCGCCGGAAATCCCGGCCTGCTGGTCGAGCAGGGCGCGCCAGACGCAATAGGACTGGAACATGAACCAGCCCGGAATCGCGTCGATTTTCTCCCAACTGAGCATCCACCATCCCCGTTTGCCGCGCCTTGCTAACAGCGCCCCTTCGACGCTGCAAGCCGTCACCGCTTGCACCTGGGGCACGGGTCCTGTAGGCCCCCTCGCGGAGAAATGCCAACAACTACAGTCGCCTACAGGGCCACGGTCGGCCTGCTCTGGACCCTGGTGCTTTGGCACAGCTGGGAGTGCCGGGGGCTTTTCGTCGACGGATCGGCCTTTCTTGTGCAGATCGCCCGGCGCGAATGGTTCTTCGACTTCTACAATCCGCGGCTCTACGCGATGATCGTGGGGCAGGTCCCGATCATCACCGCGGTCTTCCTCGGGGTCACCGACCTCCATCTCCTGGCGCAGCTATTGTCGCTGGGGCTCTTCGCGGTCCCGACGGCGCTGTACCATCTGGCCCTCCTGAGGGTTAAGGACGATCCCGTGCTGCTGGCCGCGCTGCTTGCGGTCATCGGGGTCGTCTTCATGACGACCTCGTTCTTCATCGTCGGCGAATACAATACCGCCTACGCCATAGGCATCGCCGTGGCCGTCCGACTGGTGACGGCGCGGGAACTGACGGTGGCCGACGGGGCCTTCCTGGTCGCGGTCGGGTTGCTCGGCATCCGAGCCTACGAGGTGATGCTCTATCTCGGTCCCTTGCTGGCCGCGATGATTCTCTGGACGGTCTACCGGATTTCCGCCCGGCCCATCGTCGCCACGATCCTCTATCTGATCGCGAGCCTGGCCTTTCTGGGCGGCCTGTGGGTGGCTGCCGATTCGCTGATCCATCCCTTCTCGCAGGATCACCTCAGCCGGACTGCGGCGACGGCCCTCGACGCATGGCAGAACGTCCAGTTCGACCTCGCGATGGGCGCCGCCCTGGTCATCTTCGGCTGGGCGGCGCTGCGACCGCAGGATCTCTCCGGCCGCAGGCCCTACGTCTTTGCCGGTATCTTCCTCCTGCTGCTCGCTTTGTCGCCGTTGCTCGTGCTGACGGACTCGCTGGTTCGCCCGCACGCCAAGTCGCAGTACACGGCGCGCAGCATCGCCGGTCTCGTGATCGCCGCCGTCATCATCCTGATGTGGCTCTACACCTCGTCCTTCGGCACCCGGTTCGCCGCGCTGGCGGCCTTGCGGCGTCCCGAGGTCTCGCGCCGGATGCTCGCCTTCGGTTGTCTGATGGTGATCGCGGTGATGCCCTCCAACATCTACCTGACGCTCGAGTGGCGTAGCTATCTCGAGACCGTGCGGTCGATCGTGCGCAACAACACCGGCGTGATTCCCTTCGAATCCACCCCGCTCGCCCGGCGCCCCCTCGAGACGCTGGTCGAGTCGTGGATTTTGCCCAGCCAGAGCCTGGCGCTGCGGTCGAAGCGGACCGACGGCATCATCGCGCCGCCGCGAGGCTTCAACTCCTGGCAGCCGTTCCCGCCGGCCGAACCCTATCCACTCGGCCACTACATGTGGCGCGACTGACGGTGCCGGGCATGTCACCGGTTGCCGTCGCCCGGGGCGTCGCCGTCATCCTCTGGGCGCTGGCTCTACACAACACGCTGGCCTGCCGCGGGCTATTCTGGGACGGATCCTCGTTTCTGGTGAACCTGCTCGACCACGGACATTTCCACGATTTCTACGCGGCCCGGGCCCATGTCGACTGGGTGACGCAGGCGCCCCTTCTCCTGCTGGCCCGGTTGGGCGTCCGCGATACGGAGTTGCTGGCGATGGCGCAATCGGCCGCTCTCTTTGCGTTGCCGACGGCGTTCTATCACCTCGCCCTCGACCGCGTGCGCCGCGATCCGGTGCTGCTGGCGGCGGTGCTCGCCATCATCGCCGCCGTCTTCCTTCCGACCTCGTTCTTCATCATCGGCGAATACAACGTCGCCTTCGCCTGCATCACGGCAGCCATGGCGGTCGCACTTACGACCGGCGAGAGCCGTCGGCGCGATGGGGTCCTGCTGCTGGCCTTCGGCCTGCTGTGCCTCAGGTCCTACGAGGCCATGATCTATCTCGGGCCGCTGGTGGCGAGTGCGATCCTGTGGTCGACGCGGGGCAGCGGCGACCGGCCGACGCGCTGGCTCGGTGGGCTGGCGGCGCTCGCCTTCATCGGCGCGGCCGTCGTATCGGCCGTCACCATCGCCGACTACTGGGACCATCCGCATTTCATGAAGGTGCGCTCCACCAGTGTCGATTTCTGGCAGAACATGCAGTTCTCCATTCCGCTGGCGGGCTTTCTCATCTGCGCACTAGCGGGCCTGCGAAGGCCGGCTTGGCTGCAGGGCAGGGGGCCGCTGGTGGTCATGGGCGTCATCGCGCTGCTGCTCGCCCTGTCGCCGTGGTGGCGGCTCGTGCACGGGCCGTCGATCCTCTATCCGCCCTCGCACTATGTGGCCCGCCAGGCGGCCGGTGTGCTGCTGGCGGCCTTCCTCGTCGGCATGTGGGTGCAGGTGGCGCGCCGCGATCCGCCGCGTGTCTTCGCCGTCGTACGCCAGCCAGAAGTGGCGCGGCGGATGGTGCTCTTGCTGGGGGCACTGACGGTCGCGGGGACCATCCCGGACATCGTCCTCACCCGCCTGTGGAGCGGCTATGTCGAGCGCCTGAGGGTGGTCGTCGACGGCAGCACGGGCATGGTACGGGCGGAGACGCTGCCGCTGCATGACTGGCCGAACAAGCTCTTCTTCCAGGACTGGTCCTATCCGGCCTTGAGCGCGGTCGTCAGCCGCTCGCCCGGCCAGTCCTATGTAGTGTCCGACCAGGATTATCTCAGTAATCCGCCCTTCGAGCCCGCGTGCGGACTGTTGCCGAAGCTCAAGGGCTACGGCTGGCGGGGCTAGCAGGTTGTTGGAATAGGCCTTTCAGAAGCACCTGCGAGCAACATTGTTACGCCAACGGTCACCCCGACACGGGATGCAGGGGGTGCGACGTTCGCTTCATTTATTTCGTTTATTTCGTTTGTTTCGTTTGCGCGCCATGACTTCGGCTTTTCAGCGCCCTGCTGGAGCCTAGGGCCGCATCCACAGGGTTGCCGGGCCGCTGCCGCGTACCGGGGCGGCTAGGTCGACGAATTCGCAGAGGATCTTGCGCGTATCGCGCGGATCGATGATCTCCTCGATCCAGAAACTCTCGGCGCTGCGGAATGGCGACCGCAGCTTGTTCAGCCGGTCCTCGATCTCCGCCATCTTGGCCTTGGGATCGTCGGCGGCGTCGATGTCGGCGCGATAGGCGGCCTCGATCCCGCCTTCCAGCGGCAGCGATCCCCAGCGGCCCGACGGCCAGGCATAGCGCCAGTTCATCCGCGAGCCGTTCTGATGCGCGGCCCCCGCCACGCCGAAGGCGTTGCGGATGATGAAGGTGCACCACGGCACGGTGGTCTGGAACATCGACGACATGGCGCGCACGCCCTGGCGGATGACGCCGCTCTTCTCGGCCTCGAGGCCGATCAGGAAGCCGGGACAGTCGCAGAAATAGACGACGGGCAGGTGGAAGGTCTCCGCAAGGTCGAGGAAGCGCGTCACCTTCTGGCAGGTATCGGACGTCCACCCGCCGCCATAGAACATCGGATCGCTCGCCATCACCGCCACGGGCCAGCCGTCGACGCGGGCGAAGCCGGTCACGACCGAGCGGCCGTAGAGCCGGCCCATCTCGAAGAAGCTGCCCTGGTCGACGACCTTCTCGACGATCGGCCGGATGCGATAGACCTTGCGGATCTCGCGCGGGATGGCGTCGAACAGCGAATCCTCCCGTCGCGCCGGATCGTCGGTCACGGGACCGCGCGGCGGTGCGTCGTAGACCGAGGAGGGCAGGTAGGAGAGGAAGCGGCGCGCCGCGGCAAAGGCCTCGTCTTCGCTGTCCACCGCCTCGTCGATCGCTCCGGCGCGCAGCTGGATCTCCCAGCCGCCCAGCTCCTGCTTGTCGTACTGCTTGGGGCTGAGGCGATTCACCACCGGCGGCCCGGCGACGAACATCGCCGAGACGTCCTTCACCATCACCGAATAGTGGGTGGCGGCGAGTCGCGCGGCACCGAGGCCCGCGACGGAGCCGAGGCCGAGGCCCACGGTGGGTACCATGCCCATGTTGCGCACGGTCCATTCCCAGCCGGCGACGCCCGGCACGTTGGCGCGGCCCGTCGTCTCGATGGTCTTCACCGATCCGCCGCCGCCGGAGCCTTCGATCATACGAATGACCGGAATGCGATACTGGTTGGCGTAGCGTTCGACGTAGTTGGACTTCTCCTTGATCGTCGCGTCGGCCGAACCGCCGCGTACCGTGAAGTCGTCCCCCGTCACGGCGACATGCCGTCCGTCGATCTTGCCGCGTCCCATGACGACGTTCGCCGGGGTGAGATCGACCAGGTCGTTGCGACCGTCATATTCCGCCTTGCCGGCGACGCTGCCGATCTCGCGAAACGAATCCTTGTCCAGCAGCCGCTCGACGCGCTCGCGCACCGTGAGCCGCCCGCCATCGTGCTGACGCTTGACCTTGTCGGCACCGCCCATGCGCTTCGTCATTTCCTGACGGCGGCGCAGCTCATCCATTTCCGGTTGCCAGCTCATCTCGACGCATCCCCCGATCGTTTGTCGGAACGTTTCCAGCCCTCGCGGTTCGTACCAACGAAGACCCGGAGCGGCTACAGTAAAGCGGCCTTCGCGGAGGAGCTGACCGATGGACGAAACGGCAGGTCGAGCATGCACGATGCTCCACATGATCTGCGGCAAGATCGCCGCCGGAAAGTCGACGCTCGCGGCCAGGCTGGCGGCGCATCCGGGCGCGATACGGATCAGCGAAGATGTGTGGCTCGCCAGTCTGTACAGGGACGAGCAGAAGACGCTCGAGGACTATGTCCGCAATTCCCGCCGCCTGCGCGAGGTCATGGGCGATCACGTCGTCGAGCTGATGAAGGCGGGCCTCTCGGTGGTGCTCGACTTTCCCGCCAACACGCCGGCCAGCCGTCAATGGATGCGCAGTCTCTTCGAGCGCGCGGGTGCGGGCCACCGGCTGCATTTTCTCGACGTGCCGGACGAGGTCTGCAAGACGCGTCTGCGCGCCCGCAACGCCGCTGGCACCCACGCCTTCACCGCCAGCGACGCGGAGTTCGACCTCTTTACCAGCTACTTCGTGCCGCCCTCGGCCGACGAAGGCTTCGAGGTGACGTTCGACGGCGAATCGAAAACGACGCCGTCGATCAGGTTCTCTTCGTAGAGCCGGGCCAGGTCGATGCCGCCCGGCGGGCGTGCCACGACGAAGCCGGCGACGGCACGCTGGAGCCTCGCTTCCTGGTCGCGGCGCAGGGCCTCGGCTTCCGCGACGGCGATCGCGGCGAAGCGCACGGTCTGGCCGGGTAGCAGGCGACCGAGACGCGGCAGGTCGACCGAGGCGACGGTGGCGATCTTGGGATAGCCGCCAACCGTCTGACGGTCGGCCATCAGGACGATCGGCAGGCCGGCCCCGGGCACCTGGATGGCGCCGGGAGCGATTCCGTCGGAAATGATGTCGGCGCCGCCCTGGTCGACGCTTTTCGCGTGGGCGATCGTCGGTCCTTCGAAACGGATGCCCATGCGATCGGCTTCCTTGGACACGCGATACTCGGACTCAACGAAGGTCCGGCGGCCTTCGTCGCTGAAATAATCCTCCTGCGGCCCCCAGACCACGCGCAGCGGTCCGCTGCCATAGTCGAAAGGCTGCGCGAGCCGGCGCTCGTCGCCCGCGGGAGCACCGGCCTTCGCGAGCGGCAGGAGGTCGCCGGCGGCGAGCTTGCGGCCATCGAAGCCGCCGATCCCGGCCCTCGAATAGGTCGAGAGACTGCCCATGAAGGCCGGCAGGTCGAAGCCGCCAGCCACGACGAGGTAGGCCGTGCTGGCTCTCTCGATCATGCCGACGCGCAGGATCTGCCCGCGTTTTAGAAGATGGCTGCGGTCGGACTCCAGCGGTTTTGGCGCCGCATCAGGTCCATCGATCAGCGCAGGCGAAAGCGGACCCACCAGCCCGATCCTCACACTGTCGGCCTCGACCAGCAGGTCGGGACCCATGACGCCGATCTCGAGCCCGGCGGTGTTGGCGGGATTGCCCACCAGCGCGTTGGCGAGGCTGAGACCGATGCGGTCCATCGCGCCGGCGGTCGGCATGCCGAGCGCCATGAAGCCGGTGCGGCCGAGATCCTGCAGCGTGTCGAACAGGCCGGCGCGGACGACCTTCAATCCGGTGCTCATTTGCCCTTCACCAGTCTCGACCAGTCGAAGGTGCCGGCCTCGACTTCGCCCGCGATGCGGTCGAAGCTCCCGCGATCGATGCGCTCGAAGGCGAGCGAATCGCCGGGGGACAGGAACACCGGCTGCTCGCGGCGCTTGTCGAACATCCACAACGGCGTGCGGCCGATCAGGTGCCAGCCGCCGGGGCTTTCGAACGGGTAGATCGTCGTCATGTCCATGGCAATGGCGACCGAGGAGCGCGGCACCCGGACGCGCGGCTGGCTGCGGCGGGGGAGGAAGAGCGCCTGGTCGAGACCCGCGATGTAGGCGAGGCCCGGCATGAAGCCCAGCACATAGACCTTGAAGGGCGAGGCGAGGTGGGCCGCGATCACCTGTTCCGGCGTCTTCTTCGTGCGCTCCGCGACCTCGGCGAGGTCGGGCGCGAATTCCGGATCGTCGTAGCAGCACGGAACGGTGACCTGGCGGCTCCCGGCGTCGGCTGGCAGGCCGCGGGCGATCAGCGCGTCGACCCTGGGCTGAAGATCGGCCCGCGAGGTCGAAAGCGGATCGTAGGTGACCATCAGGGACCGCATGGTGGGGACGGTCTCGACCACGCCGGAAATCTCGCCGGCGTCGCGGGCCAGACCGATCGCGGTGTGGAGTGCCATGACCCGGCCGTTGATCTCGGGGGAAATCTCGTTGCCGAACTCGACGGTGAAGGCGGTGTCGCCGCAGGATAGGTATCGAACGCTCACATCTGCTAGGATAGCGCTTCAGATTGAGGGAGTCTCCCATGGCCGCCGCGACCAATGCAGGACACGTCAACATCAACTCGGACCTGGGCGAGAGCTTCGGACCCTGGGTGATGGGCAACGACACCGAGGTCCTGAAGATCGTCGCGTCCGCCAACGTCGCGTGCGGCTTCCATGCCAGCGATCCCGTGGTGATGATGGATACGGTGAAGCTCTGCACGCAGAACGGCGTGTCGATCGGCGCCCATCCGGGCTTCGCCGACCTGCAGGGTTTCGGCCGCCGCGTCATCAGCCTCACGATCAAGGAGCTGGAGGCCAACATCGCCTACCAGATCGGCGCGCTGCAGGCGATCGCCGCCCTCCATGGGGCGAAGGTCACCCATATGAAGCCGCACGGGATGATGGCGAACATGTCGGCCGAGAGCCCGGAAATGTCCGAGGCGATCGCGCGGGCGACCAAGGCCGTCGATCGTGACCTGATCTTCCTCGCCCAGGCCAACACCGAGCAGGGCAAGGCTGCCCGCAAGCACGGGCTGCGGGTCGCTGAGGAGGTGTTTGCCGACCGGACCTACACCGAGGCCGGCCTGCTGACGCCACGCAAGGAAGCCAATTCGATGATCAAGGACCCTGCCAAGGCGGTCGAGCATGTCCGGCGCATGGTCGACGAGCAGGCGATCTACTCGACCTCGGGCAAGCGCATCCCCTGCCAGGTCGATTCCATCTGCGTGCACGGCGACGGCCCCACGGCCGTGACCGTCGCCACGGCGGTCCGCCAGGGGCTGGAGGCGGCCGGAATCCGCATCGTGCCGCTGCCCGAGATGCCCAGCCTCCGTTCGTGATCCACGGGGCGATCCGTCGCGCTGACTTGTGGGACGCCGCTTCGCCGCTATAGTCCGCCCGATCCTATGGGAATTCGCGGCGGGAGTGGCGTATGGCGGTTTTTGGCAAGGCTCAGTACATCAAGCGTGTCGAGGACGACCGTCTCCTGACGGGAACGGGCGGTTTCACCGATAACCTGTCGCGGCCGAACCAAGCCCATGTGGTCCTCGTCCGCTCCCCGCATGCCCATGCAAAAATCCTGAAGATCGACACGGCGGCCGCCAAGGCGGCGCCGGGCGTGGTCGCGGTCTTCACCTGGGCCGACATGGAGAAGGAAGGCGTCGGCAACTTCGCATTCCCCGCCATGTTTCCCGCCGCCGACGGCAGCAAGCCCGAGATGACCCCGCGCCGGTCGCTGGCCCACGAGGTCGTGCGTTATGTCGGTGAGGCGGTGGTCGCGATCGTGGCCGACACGCGCGAGCAGGCGCAGGACGCCGTCGAAATGGTCGAGATCGAGTACGAGCAGCTCCCGGCGGTCACCGAGATCGAGGATGCGTTGAAGCCCGATGCGCCGCAGGTCTGGGGCGGCGCCCCCGGCAACATCGCCGGCTACAACAAGTTCGGCGACCATGCCAAAGCGGAGGAGGTCTTCAAGGCCGCCGCCCATGTCGTGTCGCTCGACATCGTGCACCAGCGGCTGATCGTGAACGCCATGGAGCCGCGCGCGGTCATGGCGGAATGGGAGAACGACCGGCTGATCGTCCATATCGGCAGCCAGAACCCGTCGGTCACGCGCGACACGCTGTGCGACGTCATCCTCAAGATGCCCAAGGACAAGGTGCGCGTCGTGGTGCGCGACATCGGCGGCGGCTTCGGCATGAAGGTCGGTATCCAGCCGGACGAGGCGGTGGCCGTCTGGGCCGCCAAGGTGTTGAAGCGCCCGGTGCGCTGGCGCGCCGAACGCAGCGAGGAATTCGCCGCGACGACCGCCGGACGCGACCAGTTCCACAAGGGGTCGATGGCCTTCGACAAGGACGGCAGGATCCTGGCGCTGCGCATGGAGGCGTTCGCCAATATCGGCGCCTACCCGTCGCGCGGCGGCGTGGTCATCCCGCTGTTCGTCGGCCCGAAGGTGACGACCGGCACCTACGACATCCCGATGATCGATCTCCGGATCACCTGCGTCATCACCAACACCGCCACGATCGGCGCCTATCGTGGTGCCGGCCGGCCCGAGTGCATCCTCAACCTCGAACGGCTGATGGATACGGCGGCGCGCCAGATCGGCATGGATCCGGCAGAGCTGCGCCGGCGCAACTTCGTGAAGCCCTCGCAGATGCCCTACACGACGGCGATGGGTGAGAAGTACGATTCAGGCGACTTCAATCTCTTCCTCACCAAGACGCTCGAAGCGGCCGACTGGGACGGCTTCGCGGCACGCAAGGCGGAAGCGGAGAAGCGCGGCAAGCTCTATGGCCGCGGTCTTGCCTCCTACGTCGAATGGACCTCGGCCAACGTCATGAACGAGATGGCGCATTACGAGGTGAAGGAAGACGGCAAGGTCGTGATCTGGATGGGCACGCAGGGGATGGGGCAGGGGCTGCAGACCAGCTTCACCCAACTCGCCTCGGAACTGCTGGGCATCGACCCGTCCAAGATCGAGATCGCCATGGGCGATTCCGACCGGGTGGGCGGCGTCGGCTCGATGGGTTCGCGCTCGGCCTATATCGGCGGTTCGGCGGTGCTGAGCGGCAGCGAGAAGCTGGTCGACAAGGGCAAGGAACTGGCAGCCGATGCGCTGGAAGCGGCGACTGCCGACATCGTCTATTCGGCCGGCCGCTTCACCATCACCGGTACCGACCGCGGTATCGGCCTGGGCGAACTCGCCGCGAAGCAGCCTGACAAGCGCATTTTCATCGAGAACGTGAACACGGTCGACGGAATCGCCTGGCCCAACGGTGCGCATGTCGGCGAGGTCGAGATCGATCCCGACACCGGCATGGTCGAGCTCAAGCGCTACACGACGGTCGACGATGTCGGCAAGCCGCTGCATCGGCCGATCGTGTTCGGCCAGATCCACGGCGGTTGCGCCCAGGGTATCGGCCAGGCGCTGCTGGAGGAAAACGTCTACGATCGCGAGAGCGGTCAGCTCGTCACCGGCTCGTTCATGGACTATGCGATGCCGCGGGCGGAGACCTTCCCGAACTTCAACAACCAGCTCGACGACACGGTGCCGGCCAAGAGCAACCCGATCGGTGCCAAGGGCGTCGGCGAGTCCGGTACTGTCGGCTCGACGCCGACCGTCATGAACGCGATCATGGACGCGCTATGGCCGCTCGGGGTGCGTAACCTTCAGATGCCGGCGACGCCGCAACGCGTCTGGCAGGCCATCCAGGAAACGAGGAAGTAACGGGCGGGGAGATGAAGCAGCGTATCTACGGCTGGATCTCCATCCTTTTCGGAGTTGTCCTTTCGCTCGCCGCGCTCGAAGCGACGGCGATCGCCTGGATGTACCTTGAAGACGGCCGATATACGCCGGCGACGGAGCTCTTCGAGCGCACGCAGAACACCTATGTGCGCGACGCCACGAAGGGAACGGCGTGCCGCTACGTCGATACGCTCTTCCCGCACCCCTACGTGGCGTTCGTCCACCACGCGAACCCGCCTTGCGGGATGCCGTGGGTCAACAATGTCGGCCTGTTCGGACCGGACTATCCGGTCCTCAAGCCGACCGACCGCTATGTCGTGATGCTGACGGGCGGCTCCGTCGCGTCGCAGCTCGGACAGAATGCAAGGCCGCCCGCCCCGCGCTATCTCGAGGAAGAACTCAACAACAAGTACATCAGCCCGAACGGCAAGCCGTTCCTGGTGCTGAACGGTGGAGACGGAGCCTGGAAGGAGCCGCAGCCCTTTATCCTGTTTTCGCTCTACGCCTCGTCGGTCGATGCGGTCGCCGTCCTCGGCGGATTCAACGAGCACTATTTCTTCTGGCCGGGCTTCAGCGAGCGGCTCGAGCGGCCGCTCAGCAACTTCCTCGACGTGAATCCCTTCGTGGCCGACGAGAATTTCGGCGACGCGGCGATCGGCTGGGTCATGGGCCGGATCGCGGGAACGCTCGCGCTCAATCCGATCCTCGGCCATTCGCACGCCGCCTACATGGTGATCCGGGGCATCGAGCAGGCTGCCAAGGGCAAGGACATCTTCAAGTCGACCAAGAAGACGACGCTGAACAGCATCTTCCACTTGCCGGAGGACATTCAGCGAAACTACAAGCTCGCCTTCGACGTCCAGCTGGAACTCTACAAGAAATACGTGCGGGCGACGTTTGCGGTGGCGCGCGACAACAACGTCAAGTCCGCCTACTTCATCCAGCCGGCTCCGGCGATCGGCAAGGAACTCACCGAGGAGGAGAAGCGCGTCGTCGGCGACCTCTCCTATCACGACATCTACAAGAACATCGTCGCGGGGTTGATGACCCTGCACGATGGCGGGGCACCGATATTCGACCTGACGCAGGTCTTCGCGGGGGAGAAGCGGTCGATCTACGCCGACCACATCCACTACGCGCGGGATGCCGACAACGAGAGCCTCGGCAACCGGATCATCGCCGCCCGCATGGGTGAAATCCTGGCGGAAACCTGGGGATTCCAGCGGAAACCCTGACTGGCCGGCGGGAATCCCCCGGGACTGCACGCGACGGTAGTCCCTCAACTTTCAGTTATTCTCGAAATAACTGTTGCTTCACGGGCCCTGCCGAGTTTCACTATCCGAGACGCAGCGAGGAAAAAGGGGCGGTGAACCGCCTCATGCGCGTCGCTAGGGATGGAGCGAAACATGGCCGTCACTCGTCGGCAATTCATGAAGGTGAGCGCCGCCGGCCTCGCCGCCTCTTCCGTTGGGGCGCTGGGCTTCATGGGCGCAGGCGAGGGACTCGCCGCCGGTGTGCGGCCCTTCCGGCTCGAGAAAGCAACCGAGACCCGCAATACCTGCCCCTACTGTGCCGTGGCCTGCGGCGTCCTCATCTACTCGTCGACCGATGGTACGAAGGACGGCAAGGCCAAGGTCGTCCATATCGAGGGTGACTCGGACAATCCCATCAATCGCGGCACGCTCTGTGCGCGGGGCGCCGCGTCGCTCGGCTTCGCGAACAGCCCGAACCGTCTCCAGTACCCGATGCATCGCAAGCCGGGTTCCGACAAGTTCGAGCGCGTGACCTGGGACTTCGCGATGGAGCGCATCTCCAGGCTCGCCAAGGAAGATCGCGACAAGAACTTCATCGCGAGGAACCGGGACGGCGCGACGGTCAACCGCTGGACCAGCACCGGTTTCCTCGCCGGCTCCTCGTGCAGCAACGAAGCCGGCTACCTGACCTACAAGGCCATGCGCTCCATGGGTGTCCTGGCCCTGGAGAACCAAGCACGAATATGACACGGACCGACGGTGGCCAGTCTGGCCCCGACTTTCGGCCGCGGTGCGATGACGAACTCGTGGAACGACATCAAGAATGCCGATGTCGTCCTGATCATGGGCGGCAACGCCGCCGAAGCCCATCCCTGCGGCTTCAAGTGGGTGACGGAGGCGAAGGCCAACAACGGGGCCAAGCTGATCGTGGTCGACCCGCGATTCACGCGCTCGGCCGCAGTCTCGGATCTCTATGCGCCGATCCGGCCGGGGACCGACATCGCCTTCCTGTCCGGCGTGATGCGGTACCTGCTGGGTAACGGCAAGATCCACCAGGAGTACGTGAAGGCTTACACCAACGCCTCCTACATCGTGAAGGAGGGCTTCAAGTTCGAGGACGGGCTGTTCGCGGGCTATGACGAGTCGAAGAAGAACTATGTCGACCGCTCGACCTGGGACTACGAGTTCGACGAACAGGGCATGGCGAAGGTCGACGAGACCCTGCAGAACCCGCGCTGCGCCCTCAATCTGCTGAAGGCCCATGTCGAACGCTACACGCCCGAGATGGTCGAGCGCATCTGCGGTACGCCAAAGGACAAGTTCCGGAAGGTCTGCGAGCTGATCGCAACGACGGCCAACGGCGAGCGCTCAATGACCTCGCTCTACGCGCTGGGCTGGACGCAGCATACGACCGGTGCCCAGAACATTCGCAGCATGGCGATGATCCAGCTCCTGCTGGGCAACATGGGTATCCCCGGCGGCGGCGTGAACGCCCTGCGCGGCCATTCCAACGTCCAAGGCATCACCGACCTCGCGCTGTTGTCGACATCGACGCCTGGCTACCTCGTGCTGCCGTCGGAGAGGGAGACCACCTTCGCCGACTACATGAAGGCGCGCGCGTTCAAGCCCATCCGGCCGGGCCAGACCAGCTTCTGGCAGAACTACGGCAAGTTCTTCGTCAGCCAGCAGAAGGCCCTGTTCGGAACCGCTGCCACGAAGGACAATGACTGGGCCTACCACTATCTGCCGAAGTTCGACACGGCCTACGACGTACTGAAGATCATCGACATGATGGCGGGCGGGCAGATGAACGGCCTGTTTTGCCAGGGCCTCAATGTCATGATGGCCGGGCCGAACAAGACCAAGATCCACCAGGGCTTGAGCAAGCTTAAATGGCTGGTGGTCATCGATCCGCTGCAGACGGAAACCGCGCGCTTCTGGGAGAATCACGGCGAATTCAACGACGCCGATCCGAAGGCGATCCAGACCGAAGTGTTCCAGCTTCCGGCCACCGCCTATGCCGAGGACGAGGGCAGCTACACGAACTCCAGCCGCGTCATCCAGTGGCACTGGAAGGCGGTAGACGGACCGGGCGAGTCGCGCGGCGACATCGAGGTCATCGCCGATCTGCACAGCCGTCTCAGGGCTCTCTACAAGAAGGACGGGGGCGCCTTCCCAGATCCTATCATCAATACGAGTTGGGCCTATGCGAAGCCCACCCATCCCGAGCCGGTCGAACTCCTGAAGGAACTCAACGGCTATGCGCTCGAGGATCTGCCGGACCCGGCGGATCCGACCAAGGTGATGCTGAAGGCCGGCCAGCTGCTGCCGGGCTTTGGGGTGATGCGCGACGACGGCAAGACGTCGGGCGGCTGCTGGATCTACACCGGCGTCTACACCGAGACCGGGAACATGGCGATGCGCCGCGATGCCAGTGACCCGACCGGCCTCGGCATCCATCCGAACTGGGGTTTCTCCTGGCCGGCCAACCGACGCATCCTCTACAACCGCGCCTCCGCCGATCCTTCGGGCAAGGCGTGGAGCGAGCGCAAGAAGTACATCACCTGGAACGGATCGCGCTGGGTGGGCGGCGACGTGCCGGACTATGCGCCCACCGTGGCGCCGGACAAGGCGGTCGGTCCGTTCATCATGAACCAGGAAGGTACGGCAAGGTTGTTCAGCCGCACCGCCATGACGGACGGCCCGTTCCCCGAGCACTATGAGCCGATGGACGCCTATATCGCCAATCCGCTGCATCCCAAGGTCACGACCAATCCGGTGGTGCGGGTGTTCGCGGCCGATGCCAAGTCGTTCGGCACGCCGGACAAGTTCCCGATCGTGGCGACCTCGTACCGGCTCGCCGAGCACTTCCACTACTGGACGAAGAACGTGCACGACAACGCCGTGGTCCAGCCGGAAATGTTCGTCGAGATGGGCGAACGACTTGCCAGGGCCAAGGGCATCCGGAACGGCGACTGGGTCGAAGTCTCGAGCCAGCGCGGCATGATCAAGGCCAAGGCCTCGGTGTCCAAGCGCTTCCGGCCGATCATGGTCGACGGCAAGCCCTGCGACGTGATCGGCCTGCCGATCCATTTCGGCTTCGTCGGGCTCGCGCGGAAGTCCTATCCGGTCAATACGCTGACGCCGCCGGTGGGTGACGCCAGCACCAATACGCCGGAGTTCAAGGCATTCCTGGTCGACGTCAAGAAGACCACCCCGCCGGCGCAGCCGGCCGTGGCCTGATCGGGGAGGGTGAGATGTCCGTGATGCAAGCCCTCGATCTCCGCCGCCGCTCCGCC
Organism: Reyranella sp.; assembly: GCF_052439685.1. Lineage (GTDB taxonomy): Bacteria > Pseudomonadota > Alphaproteobacteria > Reyranellales > Reyranellaceae > Reyranella. The sequence goes on along the minus strand of NZ_JBQVQG010000023.1, from coordinate 25,863 downwards.
TCCAGCGTGCCGCCGCCCGCTGCCGGCAAGCCGGCCGCGGTGCCGGTCGCCAAGCTCATCGACGTCAGCAAGTGCATAGGCTGCAAGGCCTGCCAGACCGCCTGTCTCGAGTGGAATCAGCTCGACCAGCCGATCGGCTATACTGACGGCACCTACGATAATCCGACCGATCTCACGACGGCCTCGTGGACCGTGATGCGCTACACGGAATATGAGAACGGCGACGATCTCGAATGGCTGATCCGCAAGGACGGCTGCATGCATTGCGACGATCCGGGATGCCTCAAGGCCTGCCCGGCGCCAGGCGCCATCGTCCAGTACACCAACGGCATCGTCGACTTCATCTCCGACAACTGCATCGGCTGCGGCTACTGCGTGAAGGGCTGCCCCTTCAACATCCCGCGCATCTCTCAGGCCACGAGCAAGGCCTACAAGTGCACACTGTGTTCCGACCGGGTGGTGGTCGGCCAGGCGCCGGCCTGCGCCAAGTCCTGCCCGACGCAGGCGATCTACTTCGGTACCAAGGAAGATATGATCGCCCATGCCGGCAAGCGCATCACCGACCTCAAGTCGCGCGGCTACCAGAATGCCGGCCTCTACAATCCGCCAGGCGTCAACGGCACGCATGTCATGTACGTGCTGCAGCATGCCGACAAGCCGTCGCTCTATGCCGGCTTGCCGGACAACCCGCACATCAGCCCGCTGGTCGGGATCTGGAAGGGTGTGATGAAGCCTCTCTCGCTGGCAGCCATCGCTTTCGCCGGCGCCTTCGGCTTCATGCACTATGTCACCAGGGGGCCGAACAAGGTCACCGAGCACGACGAGGAAAAGGCCGCCGAAGTGGCGGGGAGCGATCGGGCATGAGTGCGCATGCCAAGCCGGTGAGCCGCTATACGACGGCGGCCCGAATCAACCACTGGATCACCGCGGTCTCGCTGATCCTGCTCGCGCTGAGCGGCATGGCACTGTTCCATCCCTCTCTCTACTTCCTGACTTATCTGTTCGGCGGCGGCCAAATCACCCGCGCCATCCATCCCTGGATCGGTGTCGTGCTGGCCGTCAGCTTCCTCGGCCTGTTCCTCCGCTTCTTCACGCTCAATTTCTGGAATCGCGACGACACGATCTGGATGAAGAACCTGGGGGCGGTGATCAACAATAAGGAGGACGGGCTGCCTGAGCTCGGCAAGTACAATGCCGGCCAGAAGCTGGTTTTCTGGGGGCAGTCGATCCTGATCCTGTTGCTCCTCGGCAGTGGCTTCGTGCTGTGGGACACCTACTTCGCGTCCTACACGACGATCGACCAGAAGCGCCTCTCCGCTGTTATCCACGCGCTGTGTGCCATCGGCGCCATCCTGATCTGGATTGTGCACGTCTATGCCGCCATCTGGGTCAAAGGCACGATGAGCGCCATGACCCGCGGCTCGGTCAGCGGCGGCTGGGCGTGGAAGCATCATCGCAAGTGGTTCCGCCAGGAAGTCGGCAAGCCCTGACTTCCAACCCCGAGAATCCCACGTCTGCCTACGGCGAAAACATCCTCGGCGCCGCCGCCGAGGGTGAACGTGTTCGTCTGCCCGACCTGTCGACGGTCTTCCGGCAGCGTGCGGAGCGACTGCACGCGCTGGCGCCGGGGCACGATCTGGAGGGCTTCCTGCGGCTGATCGCGGCGCTGGTGACGGCGCAGCGCGCGGCGCTGGAGGGGCTGCCGCCGGGATCGCTGCCCGGCGCGGCGGAGATCGGCAAGGCCCGGCTGGTGCAGCGCGCGCCCCTCGATCCCTCCATCCGACCGCGCGACGAAAGCTGGCGGGTAGCGCTGTCCCGCATTCTTGGGCGCATGGACGGCACCGTCCTCCCGGAGGCCGCCCTGGCGGCTCGCGAGGCGCTTCTGAAGGCGAACCCGGCCTCACTCGAGGCGCTCGCCGATCGCTTCCTCAGCGGGGGCGTCGCGTCCGGCGAGGCGGCGCAGGCGGTGTTCGTCGCGGCGGCGCTGCAGGTCGTGTGGACCCGCATGGCGGCCCTGCTCGATCCTGGCGACCTTTCGGGTGCTGAGGAGAGTGGCGACTGTCCCGCCTGCGGATCACCGCCGGTCGCCGGCCTCGTCTCGCCCGGCGGGACGAAATTCGGACACCGCCATCTTCACTGTTCGCTGTGCGCCACGTCGTGGCGCTACACGCGGGTGCGCTGCGTGCACTGTGGCAGCACGGAGAAAATCTCGTTCCGCAATCTGGCAGGCACATCCTATCTCCGCGCGGAATGCTGCGAGGTGTGCCAAGGCTATTCCAAGGTGTTTTACCTGGAGAAGATGCGGACGTTGGAGCCCCTGGCCGACGATCTGGCCTCTCTCGGGCTCGACGTGCTGGTGGGCGAGGCGGGCTTCTCGCGGGTGCCCAATCCGTTCGTGCTGGGCATGATGGAGCCGCCGGAGAATTGATTGATCGACCGTCGAGCCTGAGCCATGTTGGCCGTGGGCGGACAGGACGTCCGGCCTTTCTCTGTTAGGAACGAACCCGTGTCGCGTGCCGACCGCGCCGAGGGCGCCCCCGAAATCCGTCCCCTGTCGATCGATCGCATGGTCTCGTGGCCGTCCGTCGCGCCACTCATCGAGCGCGCCGGTCGTCCTCTCGTCGTCGAAGCGCTCCGGGCATGGGTCGACGAGCGGCGCAGAACTACTGAAGTCGCGAGCGAGGCGGCCTGCGTCCAGTGGTGCACAGCGCGACTCGATGTCTTCCTGCGGCCTTCTCAGCGGCGCGTGTTCAACCTCACCGGCACCGTCCTTCACACAAATCTCGGACGTGCCGTGCTTGCCGAGGAAGCGATCGCTGCTGCCGTCGAAGCGATGCGCTCGCCGACGACGCTCGAATACGATCTCGACGGCGGTGCGCGCGGCGAGCGCGACGATCATATCGCGCCCTGGCTCTGCCGGTTGACCGGCGCCGAGGCGGCGACCGCCGTCAACAACAATGCTGCCGCGGTGCTGCTGGTGCTGAGCGAACTCGCGGCCGGCCGAGAGGTCATTGTCTCGCGCGGAGAACTGATCGAGATCGGCGGTGCGTTCCGCATTCCCGATATCATGGCGCGCGCCGGTTGCCGGTTGGTGGAAGTGGGCACGACCAACCGCACCCATCTCAAGGACTATGTGGCGGCGATCGGTCCCGACACCGCCGCAATCATGAAGGTCCATCCGTCCAACTACGCGATCCAGGGTTTCACCAAGTCCGTGTCGGCCGCCGAACTCGCGCCGCTCGCGCGCGAGAAGGGCGTGGCGATGATCGAGGATCTCGGCAGCGGCACCCTGGCCGATCTCGAAACCTGGGGCCTGCCGCATGAGCCGACGGCGCGCGAAGCCGTTTCTTCTGGTGTCGATGTCGTCACCTTCTCCGGCGACAAGCTGCTGGGCGGCCCGCAGGCCGGCCTCGTGGTCGGCCGCAAGGCGCTGATCCAGCGTATCGCCCGCAACCCGATGAAGCGGGCGCTGCGTCTCGACAAGGTGCGCCTGGCCGCTCTCGAAGCGACGCTCCGGCTCTATGCCGACCCGGGGCGGCTCGCCCGGCGACTGCCGACGATACGCGCCCTCGCGCGGCCGGCCGCGGAGATCCGCGCTGTGGCCGAGCGGCTGCTGCCGGCGATACAGGCGGCGCTCGGCAAAGACGCGATGGTGAGCATCGCGGAGGTCCGGGGACAGATCGGCTCCGGTGCGTTGCCGGTCGACCTGCTGCCGTCGTTCGCGATCGCGATCAACGCCAGGGGACCCGACCGGATCGCCGATCGTTTCCGTCGCCTGCCGATTCCCGTGATCGGCCGGATCAGCGACGGCGGGCTTTACTTCGATCTTCGCACGCTCGATGACGAGCCGGCCTTCGTCGCGCAGCTGGACAAGCTTCATGTCGTGGCTGGCTAGGCTTCTCGACCGCACGCCGCTGCCGGAGCAACGGATGGCAGAGGCGCTGACAGCGTGGAGGTCCGGCCACTATGGCGTCGCGCTGGACCTGTGGGCGCCGCTCGCCCATGAGGGCAATGCGCGGGCGCAGAGCAACATGGGCGCGGCGTTCCTGCAGGGCCGTGGCGTCGAGCAGGATCACGCCAGGGCGATCCTCTGGCTTCGACGCGCGGCGGAGCAGGGTGATGCGGGCGGCCAGCGCAACCTGGCTCTTTGCCATTACGAAGGCTGGGGCGTGCCGCAGGACCATGCCGAAGCAGCTCGGCTCTACGAGGCGGCCGCGAAACAGGACGATCCCGAGGCTCAGGACATGCTGTCCTGGATGAAGCTCGTAGGCGGTGGCTGTCCGCAGGATTACGCCGGCGCTCGTTTCTGGGCCGAGAAGGCGGCGACCCACGGCAGCGCGGGGGCCATGGCGCGGTTGGGCGACATCCATCACAACGCGCTGGGCGTCGAACGCGACGCGGCTGTGGCCGCCGAATGGTGGGGACGCGCCGCGCAACGGGGACATGGCGCGGCGCAGGCGATGCTCGGGGCGGCCTATCTCGCCGGCAAGGGCGTCGATCGCGACCTGGTCGAAGCGCTGCACTGGCTGCGACGTGCCGAGATGGGCGGCGCGGGCGAGCTGGCGGCCGGCTTCCTGAAGGAGGCGCGCGCGCATGCCAAGCCCTCGCAGCGGGCCGAAGCCGAGCGCCGCGCCGAGGAGCCTTTGACATGATCGTCGGAACGGCAGGCCATATCGATCATGGCAAGACCGCACTGGTAAAAGCGCTGACCGGTGTCGACGCCGACCGTCTCAAGGAGGAGAAGGCGCGCGGCATCACCATCGATCTCGGCTATGCCTACAGCGATCTCGGCGACGGCCGCCAGCTCGGCTTCGTCGACGTGCCCGGCCATGAGCGGTTCGTTCACAACATGCTGGCCGGCGCCACCGGCATCGACGCGGCGCTGCTGGTCGTGTCGGCGGCCGAGGGCATCAAGCCCCAGACCGTCGAGCATCTGCAGATCCTCGATCTGCTGGGCCTCGATCGCGGCATCGTAGCTCTCACCAAGTCTGATCTCGCCAACGACGACCAGCAGCTCGAGCGGATGGCCGAGATCGAGACCCTGCTCGCTACGACCTCGCTGCGCGGCGCGGAGATCGTGCCCGTCTCGGCGGTGACGGGTCAGGGGATCGACGAGCTGAAGGAGAAGCTCCTGGTCCTCGGCGAAAGCGGCAAGGGCGTCGCGGGCTTCGCGCGCCTCGCTGTCGATCGCTGCTTCCTGCTTTCTGGAGCGGGTGTCGTCGTCACCGGCACCGTCCACGCCGGAGAGATCAGGGTCGACGACCGGCTGCTGCTGACGCCGTCCGGCATAGAGGTGCGGGTGCGCTCGCTGCACGCCCAGAACCGCGCCGCTGCGGTGGGACGCGCCGGCGAACGCTGTGCGCTCAATCTCGCCGGCCCCAGGCTCTCGAAGGAAGCGATCAAGCGCGGCGAATGGGTGGTGAGTCCCGAGCTGCACGCACCGACCGACCGCATCGACGTCCGGCTGAACCTGCTCGCCTCGGAAGCGCAGCCCCTGAAGCACTGGTCGCCGGTCCACGTGCACATGGGTTCGGCGCACGTCATGGGGCGCGTGGCGCTGCTCGAAGGCGAGAAGCTTGCGCCGGGTGACACGGCGCTCGCGCAGATCGTGCTGGATGAAAAGGTCGGTGCACTCTCGGGCGACAGGGTCATCCTCCGCGATCCATCGGCGACGCGCACCATGGCCGGAGGGACGGTGATCGATCCGTTCGGCCCGCCCCGCAACCGTCGCGCCGAGCGCCGGCTGGCGGAACTCTCGGCGCTTTCGGTCGGCGATGCCGATGTCACGCAGAAGCTCCTGCGCCTGCAAAGCGGCTATATCGATGTCGCGCGCTTGGGTCTTGCGCGCAATTTTCGTCCCGCCGAGGTCGAGACACTCGTCAAGGCGGCGGGTGGGCAGACGCTGGAAGGCTTTGGCTTCCTCGTGGAGACGCTGGAGGCGGCGCGCAGGGACATCGTCGAAACACTCAAGGCGTTTCATGAGAGTAAGGCCGATGCGCCCGGTCTGCAGGCCGAGCGGCTGCGGGTCACGTTGAAGCGCCGCTGGCCCGCCCCGGTTTTCAAGGCACTGCTCGACCAGGAGATTCGCGCGAAAGCCGTGGTCGTCGACGGTGCGTTCCTGCGCCTGCCCGGTCATTCGCTGAAACTGGGGTCCCGCGACGAGGCTCTGTGGAACAAGATTTCCGCCGATATGACACGCGACCGGTTCAAGCCGCCGAGGGTTCGCGACTTCGCCCAGGCCTATGGGGCTACGGAGGCCGACACGCGCCGGCTGTTGCAGCGCCTGTCCAAGCTCGGCCGGGTCGTCGAGGTGGCGCCGGACCATTTCTTCCTGCGCCCCGTGGTTGCCGAGATGGTCGGCACCGTGAACGGATTCGGTCAGGAGTTCACGGCGGCGGAATTCCGCGACAAGCTCGACAATGGCCGCAAGCTGGCGATCCAGATCCTCGAATTCTTCGATCGTCACGGCATCACGATTCGCCGTGGCGACCTGCGCCGGGCCGTCCCGCAAAAGGCGGGACAGTACGGTCCGCCGCCTACGGCTTAGCGACCGGACCGCTCAGGCTGATCGGCGCGCCGTCGGGGCCGATGAAGAGGGACAACAGGAAACCGTGCTCCTCATGCGGTGCGCCGCCGACATTCACGCCGCGTGCGGTGAGTTCGGTTCGCTTGGCATCGAGGTCAGGAACGCGCAGGCCCGGTTGCCATGTCCCTGCCGGATTTGCCGCCGATGCTGGTTGAAGGGCCAGTCGGGTGGAGCCTGTATCGAATTCGGCCCATTCCGGGCCTTCGAACTTGAGCTTCAGCCCGACCGTGTCGCGCCAGAAGGCGACCGCCGCCGGGAAGTCGGACACGTTTGCGATGATGTATTTGAGTTCGACGGTCATGATCTTGAATTCCTTGGGGATTTCACCCTAGCACGACAGGTGACAGGGACGAGGTTCTGGTGAATCATCAGTCCCGGAGGGGAAGCGCTCCCGGTGGGGCGGCTGGCCTTCAAAGCCAGAGAGGGCCGTTAGCCGGTTCTTAGTGGGTTCGACTCCCACTCTCTTCCGCCAACTCTTTGGATCTTCGGAGTCCAGACGACTGATGCGTACCTTGATCTTCGTCGCCCTGCTGTCGCTGGCGGCGTGCTCGATAAATTCCCAGTACTCCGAGCCGTGGACGGTGCGAACGGTCAAGCATTCGTACGATGCGCGGGACGCTTGCCTCGTGAAGTACGCTGCCCCTTATGCCGTCGATGGTTCCGATGCGTCCAGCGTGGGTCGTACCGTCAGTGCCAACTGTGAGGCTGAGACGAATGCGCTGATCGCGAGCAGCAATCCGCACAAAGATCCGACCGTGACGGCGGCCATCCGTCAGGATTCCGAATTCAGGGCGACGGGCTTCGTGCTCAAGGCCCGTGGGCAGTACAACTAGGATGTCGACCGAGAAAGACGTGACGAACGAGGACGCAAAGATTGCGCTGGCCAATCTCATGATCCGAAAGGCCGGCCTCATCCGGACCGTCCGGCACGAGATGCACAAGCAGGGAGTGGTCTACTACGCTGGCCTCACCGAGATACTCGAGGCCATCGAGCGAGCGAAGAAGGACAACTGACCGTAAACAATCGGAAAGGATGCCGACATGCTTCGACCCCTACTGACGATGACTGCCGCCGCTGCCCTCGTGGCCATCCTTGGCGCTGGCGCCCAGGCGCAGACCCCGGCCGCTCCCGGCACCCCCAAGGCGGCCGGCAAGTCCGGCGCGAATGTCGGCTCGCTCACCTGCAAGGTGGCCGGTGGCATGGGCTTCGTCTTTGGCTCTTCGAAGGACCTCGACTGCATCTTCGCGCGCACCGACGGTGTCGGCGAGAAGTACACCGGTGCCATCAAGCGCTACGGCGTCGATATCGGCTTCACCAAGGAATCGCAGATCGTCTGGCTGGTCTTCGCGCCGGGCAGTATCGCGCCAGGAGCCCTGGCGGGCGCCTACGCGGGCGCGACGGCCCAGGCCACGGTGGGCGGGGGTGTCGGTGCCAACGTGCTGCTGGGCGGCGGGAGCGGCCAGGTCACCCTGCAGCCGGTCAGCGTCGAGGGCAGCGTCGGACTGAACGTCGCCGCCGGCGTCGCCGAGGTCGAGCTCAAGTACGCCAAGTAAAGCGGCGAGCGGAGAGGCTTGCGGCGGCCCGGCGGGTCAGGTCAACTCCCGGCATGCCGTCTGCCGCAGATTCCCTGATCGCCCGCCTCCAGGCGGATTGTACCGCGGCCGAAGCAGCCGAGCGCCAGATACGAGCCTCCGTCGAGGCCCAGATCAGGGAGGCCGAGCGCGCGCGCACCTTCGCGTGGCGGCGTCTCAGTGCCCTTTCGGACATGGCGAGGGTCGCCGCGCTCGAACCCGATCGCGAGCGCGCGGTGGAGCGCCAGCTGGAAGCGCTGTTCCGCGACATCGGCTGGATCGAGAATGGCCTCGTCGAACTGGGCGAGGGAGCGCGGCCCCTGTTGGACTGGCTGCGGCCGATTGCCGAGGCGCTGCATGCCGAGGCGCATCCCCAGGCGCCGGAGGACGGCCAGGAGTCCGAGCCGCCGGTGATCGCCGATCCGATCGCAGCCTTCCGTGCCTTCGAGGCGTGGTACGAAGCCGAGCGCGGTGAACCCTTCCTGCAGGTGTTCGACCGCTACGTGCCGCCCACCCCCGTGGTCGAATTCTAGGCCTGCGATGAAGACCGACTTCGAGCACTGGCTCGCGGCTCAGTTCGCCGACACGGGCCCGTTCACGATCTTCATCCTGCTGGTGCGCATCACGTCCTCCAGCGCTGCGCCCGTTCGATCGAGCTACGCCCACCTGATCGGCGACGAGATGGCGTGGCAGGAGATGCGCGCACTGCTCGACGGTGCGCGCGCGCCATGGGATGGCGTCGCCTTCTTCGTCGGTCTCGGCCATGAGGGCGGTCCGCTGCCCGACCCGGTGGCTGTGCGCATGCTCAAGGAGGTGGAGGCTGACGTGACGGCCAATCCCCTGGTCCTGAACCGCGGCCTTTTCTTCGACCGCGAAGGGCGGCAGCTGCGCATCGACGAGACCACGGCATGAGCCGCGAGGGCTCGGTTCGTCGTCCCGCCTGCCGCCTCACCGCCGGCCGCAGCGAATCGCTCGAGGAGACGGTTGCAGAGGAAGTCGCCATTGCGCTGGTCTACAACGGCATCAGCCATGCGGTGATGATGGCGACGCCGTGCGACCTCGAGGATTTCGCCCACGGCTTTTCCCTCACTGAGCGGATCGTCGAGCGGTCCTCGGAAATCTACGACATAGAAGTCGAGCCCGTCGGACGCGGCATCGAGGTCAGGCTGGAGATTGCGGCGCAACGGATGGCGGGACTCCAGCAGCGGCGGCGCAGCCTGGCCGGACGTACAGGATGCGGTCTTTGTGGCGTCGACAGTCTGGAGGCGGCGCTGCGCTCCGTTGCGGCGGTTTGCGATCCACAGCCGGTGGCGCGGCTCGCGATCGAGCGGGCGATGGCCGGGCTGCCGGAGCATCAAAGGATCAACCGGGTGAATGGCGCCACGCATGCCGCGGGCTGGGCATCGGCCGACGGCACGCTCGTCGCGGTGCGCGAGGATGTCGGCCGCCACAATGCGCTCGACAAGCTGGCCGGCGCGCTGGCGCAGAGCGGCAGCGCGGAGCCCGGCGGCTTCGTGGTCGTGACCAGCCGCTGCTCCTACGAGATGGTGCAGAAGGCGGCAGCGATCGGGGCGTCGGCGATCGCGGCGGTTTCGGCCCCGACGTCGCTCGCGATCGAGACGGCGGAGCAGGCTGGCGTCGCCCTGGCCGCCTTTGTGCGCGAGGGGCGCCTGACCGTGTATGCCCATGCGGAACGGATCGTCGCGTGAGTCCGCCGCGCATTTTCGGGGTCACCGGCTGGAAAAACGCCGGCAAGACGACACTGACGGAGCGTCTGGTGGCCGAGTTCGTGCGACGCGGCTGGCGGGTGTCGACGATCAAGCATGCTCACCACGACATCGACATCGACCGGCAGGGCACCGATTCGTACCGTCATCGCGCCGCTGGCGCCAGCGAGGTCGCCCTCGTCGGCGGACTGCGTTACGCGATCATGCGCGAGACGGCGGAACCGTCGATCGCGGAGGTTCTGGGGAGGCTCGCGCCGGCGGATCTCGTCCTGATCGAGGGCTACAAGAGCGAACCGCACCTCAAGATCGAAGTGCGCGCCTCGCCGGACGCCGAGCCCTTGGCGCCGGGCGATCCCGCCATCGTGGCGGTGGCCGCCGATTTTCAGTCCATCGGCGGAGACCTGCCATGGTTCCGGCGCAACGACATCGCGGCCATCGCTGACTTCATCGCCGCCAGGATCGGCTGACGCTGCGCGTCAGCGACCGGGGCCCGGGTTGGGCCCCGCCTTCTGTCCTGTGAAGACCCCGCCGGCCTGATAGTTCGGGCCATTCACCGAGAAGGTCCCGGCCTGGTAGTTCGGATAGTTCTGTCCCAGGAAGACGCCGTTCATGTTCATCGTGCGGCCGGGTGTGTTGGGATTGGTCGTGGGCATGGTCGCCTGGAAACCATAGTTACCGGTCCGGGTGGTCGTCCCGCCGTAGCTGCTATTGTTGAAATTCGCCGTGGTCTTGCCGGTGCCGGTGTTCATCGACCAGACCTGCGTATAGTTGCCCGTCCCGTACGAGTGATTGCCGTTGTTGCGAACGAGACCGCCCATCTGGCCATTGTACGTGATCGTCTGCTGCGCCTGATTTGCCTTGGACACGATCTCCGGCAGGTTCGGCCGGTTCGAGGGTGATGTCTCGAAGGCATTGGTCAGGGCGTTGGTTACGATGTTGCTCGGGTTGACGTTGCGCGGACCCGGACCGCTGCCGAAGCGGTTCCCCAGGTTGTTCCCGGAGCCCTGCCCGGAATTGGCATTCGAGAAACCGGAATTCTGGGCTGCCTGATCGGCGCCACTCGACTGTCCGCCGCCCTTGCTGCCTTCGAGCTTGGCCAGGAAGCCGCTCATGGCGCCCGGCGGGACCGCGACGGCGAGGCCGGGCAGGGTACCGAACAGGGTCGTCACCTGGAAGCCGGGACGCGTGACGATCTCGAGCTTGCCGCCGGCACCGACCGTCATGCTGATGCCGAAGACGAAGATCGACGTCGTCTCCTTCTGATCGACGTTGAAGATGCTGATGCCGCCCCGGATGCCGATGGTGCTCGACGGAGTGGTGACGCTGATGGCGTTGGTCTTGCTGATCTTGCCGCCGACCAGACGGAACACGCCTTTGCTGGCGTTGATGGCCAGATCGCCTGTCTTGGTCGCGGGGTCGTAGACGAACTTGTCGATCGTGAGTTGTGCGTTGGGGCCGACCGACAGCGAGGTGCCGTCGAGGAACATCAGATGGGCGCGGTCGTTCGCGTCTGTCGTGATCACCTCGTTGGCCTGCACGTCGACGCCGACGCGCAGCACGCGCTCCGCCTCGCTGGGAGGCCGACCGCGCGGATCGCCCTCGGCCGCCGAAGTGACGCCGACCTTGGCCGTCGCCGTGACTGGAAGGAGGGAAGTGCCCGCGGCGAGCAGTGCAGCGGTGAGCAGGGACAGGTTCGCGCCGCGAAGTCTGGTGGACACTGTGATCTCCTGAGCAGCGCTAGAAGCGCCAGGTTACTCCGATGAGCGCACTGTTGTTCGTGAACGCGTAATTGGGAATGTCCGAGGATCGCACGAACCGTCCGCCCGACACCGTGAACATCGTCCGCTGATCGAACGGAACGGACAGGGTTATATTCAGGACCGTGTCCGTCTGTTGTCTGGTAACGGATGGATCCACGACCGCATCGGGCTGGTCATAGTACCACCACTGCATGTTCCCAAACAGGCTGATGCTCCAGGGCAATTCGCTCTTGAACACCGGGTCGGCGAAAGAGAAGGACATGCCGCCGCCGGCCCCGTAGAGCGTGTAGTTCTGCCAAGGGGTGCTGTCGGTCTGGTAGCGTTGCAGGTTGCCGTTGGCATAGAGCATCAGCGCATCGTTCACGAGGTATTGAAACGTCGTGTTGGCCGAGTATTCGGTGCCGGTGAACTGGTTGTTCGTCGGGAGGTACCAGCTGTTCTGGTACATCTCCCGCCGCCAGGTGAAGTTCGTGGTGTTGCGCAGCTTGTCTGAGAGCAGCACGCCCACTTCGAGGCCGGATCCGAAGCTGCCATAATAAGGGACGTCGTTGACCCAGATGTATCCCGCCGTACCGAACGGCTTCAGGCTGACATCCTGGAAAATGCCCTGGAAAGCCTGGAAGCGCGGGCCGGACGTCAGGTCGAGAATAGAGACGTTGGCCGCCTGGATCTGGAACTGCCGGTTGAGATATCCCGAGAGCTGCGTCTCGAGCTGACCACGGTTGTTCTGGCCGAGATCGTAAGTGTGACGGACGAAGCCCGAGGTCACGAAACCCCAATCCGCCGTGCCCAGGCCGGCCTGGTTGAGATTGGCGGTCTGCCCGAACAGGCGCACGCTGGAAGTCGGCGGCCCGAGATTTGCGTTGGATTGATAGCGCGTGCCGGCAAACACCTCGCCACTGAATCGCGACTTGGCCAGACGCTTCTCCGACTCTGCCAGGAACTGCTCGGCGCGGGCCTTGACGTCGGGCGGAAGCGACGCCGACTGGAGCGTCATCTCGAAATAGGTCCGCGCTACTTCGAACGAGCCCAACCGATAGTAGAGCACTCCGAGTTCGAGGCGGACCCTTGGTAGGTTCGGATCCACCACCAGCATCCGTTCGAGGGCGGAGATGGCGCCCTCGAGATCGCCGGTCTTCGCCGCGATCATGGCAAACCTGAAGAGGACGTCGAGATCGGACGGCTTCTGCAGCATTTCCTGAAAGGCCGTGTCGTATTCGGCTTCGTCCGTTGCTGAAACGGCCGCTGTCTGAGCGAGGGCAGGATCCGCGTCCAGAACGGAAGAACCGATACTGCCGGCGAGCAGCACAGCGACGAGGCTCGCGCATCGTCCCAACCTGTTCACGATGAATTCTCCCCCGCGCCCCGCGTGTTCCGGGACCGACTGCTCTCAAAGAGTGAAGCAGGACTCGTACTAGATCAACCAACTCCGGATTGTGAGCACCCAGCCGGCGAGCAGGTTGGCGCGAGCCGCTCGCATCCGCAGCACCATGCGGCGGTACTGACGATCCCCGAGCGCCGTCACGAAACGCTCCTCGTCGCGAGTCATTGCGGTGAGCATGCGATCGAGCATGGTCGAATAGGTGTTTCCCCAGTTGCGGCTCGACAGATGGAGTCTTCCACCCAGCACGGGATTGTCTGCAGCACCGTTGCGGCCGTGAAGGCGATAGGAATAGAGGGCGTCGTCGATCAGTAGAGAACCGGCGACCATCTGCGCCATCACGACCACATAGAAGTCCATGTGCAGGCGAAACGCTTCGTCATCCTCGGGAAAGACGAGGTTGATCAGCGAACGCCGGAACATCATCGAGGAGGTGCTGACCCAGACCCAGTGGACCACACGCTTGGTATAGAGATGGTACGGCGTATGGCCCTGCCAGTCGGCTGTGCCGCGCGCCACATCGAGCTTGGGGACGCGACTTGCGTCGAGGGCCACGAAAGCCTGGTCGCGGTCGACGCGGGCGCGGTCCTTGCCGAACCAGTACATGCCGCCGGCGATCAGCTCGTCCTGTCCGTTGATCAAACGCGCATTGCAGGCGGTGAAGCCCACCGCGTAACTCTCGTTCAGGTGCGCGGCGAGATGGCGTTCGAGGAAGTCCGGATTCCACAGATCGTCGGAATCGAGGAAGCAGACGAACATGGCGTTCGTCTCGGCGAGCCCGCGGCGCGTCGCCCCGGTCTGGCCCACATTCCTGTCGAGACGGACATGCCGGAAGCGAGAGTCTGCCAGTTCCGCCAGCGTCTGCTCCACGACCGCGACCGAATCGTCGGTCGAGGCGTCGTCGACGATCACACACTCGAAGTCGCGCAACGTCTGCTGTGCGACCGAACGGATGGCGGCGGCGATGTAGTCACGGCAACTGAAGCACGTGACGACGACCGAGATGCGGGGGAGCCTGATTTCGGTCACTTCGCCGGCCCGAGGAAGTCGAAGTCGACGCCTTCGTCAGCCTGCAGCACGGTCTTGAAGAACAGGCCGGTGTAACCGCGGTCGCTGCCGGGATGGGGCAGCGGCGCCTTCCAGGCCTTGCGGCGGGTCGCCAGCGTCTTGGCATCGACGTGGAGTTCGAGCCGGCGCTTCGGAACGTCGAGCGTGATGCGGTCGCCGGTCTTCACGAGGGCGAGCGGCCCGCCGACGGCAGCTTCGGGCGCGACATGCAGGACGATGGTGCCGAACGCCGTGCCGCTCATGCGTGCATCGGAGATGCGGATCATGTCCTTCACGCCGGCGCGTGCGAGCTTCATCGGGATAGGGAAGGAACCGGCCTCGGGCATGCCGGGCGCGCCCTTGGGGCCGGCATTGCGCAGCACGAGAATGTCCTCGGCTTTCACGTCGAGATCAGGATCGTCGCCGCGTGCTGCGAGATCCTCCAGGGAATCGAATACCACGGCGCGACCGGTATGGGTCATCAGGGCGGGCGAGGCGGCCGCGTGCTTGATGACGGCGCCGCGTGGCGCGAGATTGCCGCGCAGCACGGCCATGCCGCCGGTCGGCTTGATCGGATCCTTGGCGGTGCGGATCACCGTCTGGCCCGGAACCATCTCGGCGGCATCGATGACCTGCTTCAGCGTCCTGCCGGCGACCGTCCTGCACTTCTCGTCGAGGTTCTTGCGGATCTCCTTCATCAGGCGCGAATTGCCGCCCGCCCAATGGAAGTGCTCCATGTAGTGATCGCCCGACGGCTTCAGGTCGACCAGCACCGGTACGTTGCGGCCGATTTCGTCGAACTCTTCCAACTCGATCTCGATGCCCAGCCGGCGCGCGACGGCGGTGAGATGCACCAGCGCATTGGTCGAGCCGCCGATCGCCTGCAGCACCGTGAGCGCGTTGCGGAACGCGGCCTTGGTCATGATCTCGCTGGGCTTCGGGCCCTGCTTCACGGCCATCTCGGCCGCGAGCCGGCCGGTCTGCTCGGCGATGCGCAGCCGGTCGGAATGCGTCGCGGGGATCGAGCCGCTTGTCGGCAGGCCCATGCCGAGCGTCTCGACGATACAGCCCATCGTGCTGGCGGTGCCCATCACCATGCAGGTCCCCTTGGTCGGCGCCAGGCGCTCGCTCACCTTCTCGATGTCGGACTCCGAGAAGGTGCCGGCGCGATACTGGCCCCACAGGCGACGGCAGTCGGTACAGGCGCCCAGCACCTCGCCCTTGAAGTGGCCGACCAGCATCGGTCCCACCGGCAGAACGACGGCCGGCCGGTCGGCGCTGGCCGCGGCCATGAGCTGGGCCGGCAGCGTCTTGTCGCAGCCGCCGATCAGCACCACTGAATCCATCGGCTGGGCGCGGATCATCTCCTCGGTGTCCATCGCCATCAGATTGCGCAGGAACATGCTGGTCGGGTGGGAGAAGCTCTCGTGAATGGAGACGGTCGGGAAGACCATCGGCAGCGCGCCAGCCAGCATGACGCCGCGCTTCACCGCCTCGATCAGGTCGGGCACGTTGCCATGGCAGGGATTGTAGTCGGAGAAGGTGTTGGTGATGCCCACGATGGGCCGGTCGAGTGCATCGTCGGAGTAGCCGCCGGCCTTGATGAAGGCCTTGCGCAGGAACAGCGAGAAGCCCGCATCGCCGTAGGTGGCGAGACCCTGGCGCAATCCGGTTTCCTTTTTGGGTGCAGCCTTCGACGTCCGGCGCTTGGCAGTTGCCATTTCAGTTTCTCTCCCTGGATCGCTGCATTTTGTCAGGTCGGACCATCGCCGACCAGACCGGCCGCCCAGCGCGCATGCGCTGCGGCGTCGCGATCCTCGGCAATGGTCCGCGCGAGTTCGAGGCCCATCAGGGCGCCGAACTTAAAGCCATGGCCCGAACAGGGGGACATGGCCCAACCCTTGGCACCCGCCTTCTCGACGCTGAAGCGCTCATCGTCGGTGACACTGTAGAAGCAGACCTTGAGATTGTGGATGGCCCAGCGGTCGAACCCCTTGAGCAGACTTCTGCAGCGATCGAGCAGAGCGCTCATCTCGCCTGCCTGTGCGTCTCGTCCCGCGGTGGGATCGCCAGTGCGGCTGAATTCGTGGTCGCCGACCTTCATGCCGCGCCCGCGGACAGGCGGCACCAGGTAGAGACCGACGTCCCCCGTCTTCTCGATGATCATCGGTCCCTTCGCCCAGGCGTCACGCTGATCGGCAGGCAGATCGAAATACAGCACCACCTGGCGCGAGGGCACGACGCGCGCCGCGAGCGCCGGCAGGAGGCGGGGAGCCCAGGCGCCCGCCGCCACCACGACGATATCGCCGCCATGGACTTCACCAGCCTCCGTGACGACGAGTGCCCGCTCGAGATCGACCGAACGCACGGGCGTGTTGGCATGCAGCCTCACGCCGGCTCTCGCGCCGAGACGGCGTGCCAGCGCAGCCACGATGTCCTGCGCCAGCAGCACGCCGCCCGTGTCGATCCAGAAGGCGCGCTCGAGCCCCTTCGTGTCGAGCAGCGGGAAGCGGCGTGGCAGTTCGGCCATCGACAGTTCGGTCATCGGCCGGCCGATCGAGGCGAGGGCGGCGGCGGAACGCTCCGCCCAGTCCGCGCCGTTGCCGGTCAGCGCCAGCGTCCCGGTCGGCTCGTAAAGCGTTTCGCCCAGGTCGGCCCACAGCAGGTCCCAGGCTGCATAGGCCTCGTCGATCATCCGGGCGTACCCGACATGCGTGCCGTAGGGATGGCGGATCAGGCGGTGCTCATCCATCGAGGAGGCCAGCGCATTCGGGAGAGGGCCCTGTTCGAAAAGCTCGACCTGGTGGCCGAGGCGCGCCAATCCCCAGGCCGTCGAAAGGCCCATGATGCCGCCGCCGATTATGATCGCTCTCACGTGTCCCTCTTGTCGCTCGATGCGTCTTTCACAAACGATCCACCGCTTCTACATGCTTCGAGGGGCATTGAGACCCCCTCGCGAAGGTGTTGCAAATCCGGGCGTCCTGAGCGTTGATGGTAACGAGGCTTACACAACCGAGAAAACCAAAGGAACGAACATGGCGATGACCATGCTGCAGATGGCCGGGGCGCAACCGACGCCGGCCACCATGGCCGACGGGATCCTGCTGATCATCGATGCCCAGAGAGAGTATACGGACGGATTGCTGCCGTTGACCGGGGTCCAGCCAGCGGTGGACGCACTGGCCGTGCTGCTCGAGAAGGCTCGCGTGGCGGGCGCGCCGATCGTCCATGTGCGGCATCAGTCCAAGGGCAAGGCCTTCAACCCGAGCTCCTCGGGCTACGAAATCGTCAAGGAGCTGACGCCGCGTGATGGTGAGACGGTCATCGACAAAGGATTGCCGAACTCCTTCGCCGGCACCGACCTGGGGTCGCGGCTCGCGGCGATCGGCCGCAAGAACCTGATCGTCGGCGGCTTCATGACGCATATGTGCATTTCGGCGACGGTGCGGGCGGCCACGGATCAGGGCTTCATGAGCACCATCGCGGCCGATACGGTCGCAACGCGCGACCTGCCCGATGCGATGGGCGGTGACACGATCGCTGCGGATGTCATCAACAGGATCACGCTTGCGGCCCTGTCCGACCGCTTCGCCTGGATCGTGCCGTCGGCTCGGCAGATCGCCTGATCCTGGAGCTAGATGCCTTTGCCGCTGACGGTGCTGATGGCGGTGATCGCCGCGACGCCGATCAGGGAGGCGATCAGTGTGTATTCGATGGCGGTGGCGGCCTTGTCGTCCGCCATCAATCGGCGAAAAAAGGACAGCATCGATATCTCCAGAGTGAAGAAATGCTGGGGGCTGACTGCCGCCCGTGTCGATCAATAAGTCAAAAATCGTCCCTAACGTATTGGACCGACACACCGGTACAATGTGAGAATTGTATCAAGTTCGTCGTGGCGCGCGCTGCGGCGAGCACCGTGCTATCGTTGGTCGAGCAAGGAGAGGGCGAGTCATGAAGTCCATTCTGACAATGGCCTGGACGTCGGAAGATCCGTCCGCATTCGATCTGGCAGCCAAGATCGCGCACAAGTTCGGGGCGCGCCTGATCGGCCTCGAGCCACCGTCCTACGGCGTCATGAGCATGGCCTGGGCCGATGCCGGCATGGGCGCTCCGATCGGCGGCGGCCTGGCCGAGGACGCCGAGGAGCGACAGCGGGTATCCGCGGTCAAGCAGGCTTTCGACCAGCGGGCCGCCGGCCTCGCTTCCGAATGGCGCTCGGCCGACGATAGCGGTCCGACCGCGATCGGCACGATCGGCAGGGCCTACGACCTCATCGTGCTGCCGCAACCCGGTGCGCTGCCCAAGATGCCGGAAAGCGTGTTCGAGACGGCCCTGTTCGATTCGGGGCGCCCGGTTCTGGTCGTGCCGCCCGGATACAACGGCATGGTCGGAAAGCGCATCCTGTTCGCGTGGAACGGCTCGACGGAAAGCGCCCGTGCGATCTCTCTCGCGATGCCTGTCCTGAGCGACGCTGAAGAAATCGAGGTGCTGAGCGTCGAAGGCGCGATGGTTCCCGGTCCCACGGCCATGGAGATCGCCGAGTCGCTGAAGAGCCACGGTCTCAACGTAACCGGCCAGCACGTGAAACCCGGCGCCAAGTCGGCGGGCCAGACCATCCTCGACCGGGCGCAGGCGCTGGGCGCCGACCTGATCGTCAAGGGTGCCTATACCCAGAGCCGGCTGCGCCAGATGATCTTCGGCGGCGTGACGCGCGACCTCATCCTGTCGTCTCCTCTGCCGGTGCTGTTCTCGTATTGATCCAGACAATCCGCCGCCGGTGATCTGCCGGCGGCCGTGCTAGAACCGCCGCATGACGGCTGGTTCGCCCGCATCCGACTCGCTCTGGGGCCGCACACTGGTGCTGCTGCTGCTCGTGATCGTTCTGATCACGGGCGCCGCGCTGGCGTACGCGCAGTTGACCGACGACCGAAGTGCCCCGGCCCCGCCCGCGATCGCGGAGAAACTCGTCATCCTGCAGGCGGAGCGCAGCGAACTGCAGGCACGGGCCGACAGCTTGGCGCGTCTTGAGATGCTTTCGTCATTCCGGGCGGCCAGCCTGCTGTTCGATGCGCTGGCCTCGCGATACGAGCCGGAGCGTGAGCAGCCCTTCGACCGGTTGCCGGCCCCGCGACGCGAAATGTTCGCCAGGCTCGAGGCACTGAATGCCGCGTTGCGCGCCGCGATCGATCGTCCCGGCACGCCCGGAGGGGCCGCTGCGGTGGAGCAGGCGGCCAACGGCATCCCGGCCGACCTGGAGTGGATGGCGTCCTTCGATTCCACGCCGGTCATTCTCTCCTACACGCCGATGTTCCTCGCGCCCAGGCGGACGGTGCCGAGCGACTCGCCAGCTCCGGCCGGCGATGACCCCGTCATCGAGATCGAGATTCTGGGGTTGCGCCTGACAAGAGACCGAACGCCGCCGGTGCTGACCATCGGCTCATGGCGCGGCGAGGCGATCATCATGCCCGAGCGCCTGAAGTTCATCGTGCCGCGCAGCGCATTCCCGAATGACGCCAAGCATGCGCGGTTTGCCTCCGGATCGCTTTTCGTGCGCCATGCCTCCCGCGTGGTGGCGTTCCAGTTGCTCTTCACCTCGATCCCGGAAATGGTGGGCGCGTTCGCGTTCGACCAGAAGGTGCGGTCTGCCCAACCGGATTCGAACACGCTGGTCTCGCCGGAAATCTTGGCGCGCGCGCCGGCGGGCGAGGCGCGGACCGTGCGGCGTTGTTTCGATCCCCCGCCGGGATGGCGTTTCGACAAGAGCAAGAGGCGTGTCGTCATCGTCGAGCGGCTGGGCTGGATCGACGACATCCCCGATGAGACGATGAACAGCGGATCGGTCGCTTTCGTGCGCGAAGACCGTCCCACCCAGATCTGCGTCGCGGTTGTCGCCAAAGCGGCGACGAAGGCGGCGCGCACCGCCACGATCGGCCGCTTTGAAGCCACGCTGGTCCGGGACGTCACGGTGGATCGAACTGTGAAGAGCGGGACTCGCGCTCTCGACTGGAATGCGCCGGTCAGCGTGCCCGTCGAAGCGGGAATGGCCGAGTGGAAACTCTACGTCCGTCTTTTCGACGAGATCGACCGCGAGTACGAAGGCGGCGCCGGCGGAGCGGCCGTTCCCTCCGGACTCCCATTTCTGCGCATTGCGATCGAGGACGGCAACAAGCTGACGATCGGGGCCGATCTCGCCGGCTTTCGCTAACGGCCGCGGGCCTCGAGCCGCATGCGCCGCTTGCCGGTCTCGTCGTTGAGATCGAGCGTGGTGCCGGAAATCTGCGCGGTCCTGATCGCGCTCAGAGCCGCGACGAACCGCTTTTCGATGGCCGTCTCGGCCGGCGGGCAGGCCATCAAGGTCATCGGTCCGGGCGTGAAGCGTAGGCCGGCCGTATCGAGCGCATAATCGCCCGCCAACGTGTTGCAGCCCGTCGAGGCTGTGAACTTGTCGAGATCGTCGAGGCGCATCAGCGGCCGCCGGCGCCAATCGGCGAACGAGAGGCGCTCACCGTCGAGTTCGACCAGCCGCCATTCGGTGTCCCGCAGCGCCGACCCACGCGCTGCCAGCGCCGGACACGCGCCATTGCGTTTCAGGTCCATGAAACGGTCGACTTTCACTGAGTTGTTGCCGTCGAAGCTGCCCATGATCTCGACGTAGAGGAACGATTCACGGGAAGGGGTGGCGTCTACCCAGGCTTTTTCCAGGTCCGGCTCGGCGCCGCCCGGGGCCACGCCGTAGACGCGGCCGACCAGACACGGGGCGAACAGGCCGCCATCCTGGGCGTCGCGATACATGCCGGCGAGCTTGAAGCGGCCATCGATTGGATCGGCCGTTGCGGCCTGTGGCAGCTCCGTACCGTCCTCGGCAACCAGTTTGTCGGCACCGATCTCGCGGAACGACCGTCGGCTGCCGGCCCCGCCGCGCAGAACCAGTCGCACGCCCCCTTCGACTTCCTGTGCCCACTCGCCCAGCTCCAGCAGAGGCTCCGCCGTCCCGTCGCGCTTCTCGCGGAGCCGGAACGTGCCGTCGGGAAACAGGGTGACGGTCAGGCCGCCGCCCGCATAGGTTCGTGGCGGCTCGCCCGGCCTTCCGGCAGCGTGACAGCGCATCGAGCGCCCTGCGGCGGTGAGCGTCACTTCGCGGCCGCGCCCGCGAAGTTCGTAGTAGGAATCGGAATAGGCAAACCCCGATCCTGCGGTAATCCGCGACAGTTCGATCTCGGGTTGGCCCGGCATGCGCAAGGTCGCGAGTTCGCCATCGGCCGAGTAGGACGAGGCGAAGTCCATCCCGCCCGGGCAGGAATACATCACCTCGCCCTGGGGCACGGGCAGGGGCGCGGGCCTCGGCGCCTGATCGGGCGCCGAGGTCTGTGCTGCAGCCGGGGTTGCGGCAAGCAGGACAAGCAGCAGGAACAGACGGTTCATGTCGTCGACTCCGGGATGCGACCATCGGCGGACAGCAACACGGCGACCGGCCGGGTCGTCTCGAACTGCGCGAGCACGATCAGCGCGACCACCATGATCGGCACGCACAGGAACATGCCGACCACGCCCCAGATCGTACCCCATACGATGAGGGAAACGATGACCACCAGCGGTGAGAGATTGAGAGAGCGCCCCATGATCGCAGGCTCGATCAGATTGGCAGTCACGACCTGGATGGATCCGAAAACCAGCAGCACGATCAGGAAAGGCGTGAGGTTGTCGAACTGGATCAGCGTGAGAAGGGCCGGCGCGATGATCGCCAGGATCGAGCCGACGGTGGGGATGTAGTAGAAGAAGAATACCATCACCGCCCAGAAACCCGCGAAGTCGACGCCGACCGAAGCCATGACGAGGTAGGCGAGCGCCGAGGTGACGGTGGCGAGCGTGGTCTTGATGCGGATGTAGACGCGGATCTCCCGGTCGATGCGATCGAGGATGGCAAGGACGCGCGCCTCCTGTCCATCGCCATGAAAAATGGCGGCGAGCTTGCTCTTGAAGTGAGCCTGCTCGACGAACAGGAAAAGGGTGTAGATCAGGATGAGCCCGGCGACGCTCACTACCGAAGCCGCTGCTGCGGCGACGCTGCCCAGGGTGTCGGCGAGGCTGATGCGGGCGACGAGTTCCGACAGGGTCGGGGCCTGCTCGATGCCGATCATCGGCGCGATCTGCTCGATGAGGTTCGTCAGTCGAATTTCGTAGGAGGGTACCGCGGCCACGACCGCCTGCACATTGAGCCCGATCGTGCGCCCTACGACCCAGAACAGCCCGCCGATCAGCAGGATGGCAACGAGCAGAGCCAGCGGCTGCGGCAGCCGCAATCCGCCCAGCCGGGGATGGCTGAATGTATCGGCCAGCGAATCGATCATGTACCAGAGCACGATGCCGAGGACGAACGGCAGCAGGAGGCTGCGGCCGGCGACGAGCAGTAAAATCGTCGCGGCGATCACGATGGCCCACAGGGCGGCGCGTTGCAGCGTCATGGCGGTACTATAGGCGCTGTCGCCAGGAGTTGGGAGGCGGCGTCAATTTCCAATCGGGCTCCGGCCGCAGACGAGCATCTCGCGACCGCGTTCGGTCAGTTCGACCCTGCGTTCGCCGATCTCGCCGCCACACTGGCGGACCAGCCCTTCGGCACGGGCATCCTCCCACACCGGGAAACGCGGGCAGGAGCTCTGCCAGGCGTCGAGCACGTCCTCGCGTCGGCGTGGCCGGGCCGCCACCCATTCGAGGAACTGGATCATGATCAGGTCCGGGCTCGCCGACATGGTGCCGCTATTGGAAGCCGCAGGACTGCGCCGTGGCGCCGACCGTCGCCCAGCGCTGGCCTTCGCGAAAGCAGCCGTTGCTCCACGTGCCGGTGAAGACCTGACCTTCGGGACCGCCAGACTTGGTGCCCCAGCCATTGGCCCGATCGTTTGACCAGTCGCCTTCATATCGCGTCCCGTTCGCCCACACGCGCACACCGCGTCCCTGCATCTTGCCGTTGACGAAATCGCCCTCGTAGCGGCCGCCGTCGACGTAGAAGAGAGTCCCCCGGCCGGTCCGCTGATTGTCACGAAAGTCGCCGATGTAACGGTTGCCGTTGGTCCAGATGTACATGCCATGCCCCTGCGGGCGGCCCTCGCGGAACTCCGCGATCAGCCGGGCGCCGCTTGGAAACACATGGGTTCCCTTGCCGTCCCGTTCGCCGGCCTTGAAGGAGCCCTCGTACCGGGCCTTGTCGGCGTAGCTGATCTTTCCCTGACCGTCGTACAGGCCATCCTTCATCTCGCCCTCGAAGCGATCCGTCGGGACCCCTTTGCGGTACCATTGCAGGACACCGCTGCCCTGGGCCAGATCGTACTCGCAGGCTCCGGACCAGCTGATTGCGACATCGGGGTCGGCATTCATCAACACGACGCCGCAACCCGTCTTCGGATCCCTCACTTCGTCGGTTGCGACAGGGGGCTGGCCGGGCGTGGGGGCGGTGGGCAGCGGACGATTGGCTCCCATGTCCGGGATCGGCCGCGACGTCTGCGCCGCGGCGGGCCAGGCGAACGCGCCAACGACGAGAGCGACGAGAGACAGCGGGCGGCTCATGGAGCCTCAGATTAGCACTGCGGGTCGGTATCGTCTTTCCCGTCGCACTTTTCGTCACCCTTGCCGGCGGCTTCTTTCTTCTTCTTGATTGCGGCCAGCCCCAGCTTCCGTTCGAGCGTGTGCAGGAGGCTCATGACGACCAGGATCAGGAACGTGCCGAGTCCGGCGATCTGCCAGAGCCCGAATCCAGAGGAAAGGCCAACAGCACCCGCCAGCCACATTCCTGCACCCGTTGTCAGACCCTGGACTTCACCTCGTGTGAACAGGATCGAGCCGGCAACCAGAAATGCCACTCCTGCCGTTACCGCCTCCACCGCGCGCAGAGGGTCGCTCGCCGTCTCGCGGCCGGCGAAGGCGGCGGAATGGGAGATTTCGACTGTGAGGATGCCAAATGTTGCTGCTGCCACGCAGATCAGGATGTGGGTGCGAAGGCCCGCAGGTCTCGCCTGCCACTCACGCTCGAAACCGATGAGCGCGCCGAGCAGCGCGGCAAACAGGAGCCGCGCTGCAATGACTGGAAAGGGCAGAAACGTCGGGTGCGCGATCTCGTCTGCGAGTGCGCCCATCGTCAGGAAGCGTATTTGAACTCAGGAAGCGTCTTGAGAGAATCCTTCGTGGCGCCCGGCAGGACGATCTTCTTGCCGTCGGTTCTCATCTGTTCGTAGGGCAGGGCGATCAGCTTGTCGCCCAGGCCGAGAAAGCCGCCGACCGACAGAACGACGAAGGGCGCCTTCCCGTCGGGGCCGACGATGATGTCATCGACCTTGCCCACCGTATCGCCGGCGTCGTTGACGACCGAGGATCCGATCACCTTGCTGGCGCGGTAGCCGGTCGAAACCTTGACGACGTCGACCTTCGTGAGCTGGATGGTCTGGGGAGCGCCCTGGGCGGTGACGAGGCTGGGCGTGGCGAGCGCGAGAGCAGCGGCAAGGGCGGCCGGGATGGGGCGAAGGCGCATTCTGGAACTCCGTTGAGAGGGACGGTCATCTCAACGAGCAACGTTCATTTGCGTTCCGGTCGCGCGGTCACGGGCTCCCCTGAGCGATCAGGGCGTGAAATTGTGCGTCCAGCCGTTTTGACGTCTGGTATCCACCTGGGTGAAAAGGCGCCTCTGATATTGCGCTCCGCAACCGTTCGCTCTGATGGTGAAGGCTTGGGGGCTCACGCAGACGGGGACGCTTCCTGCCCATTCGCGCCCTGTCGACTTGTCCTGTGCATAGACCAGATAGCGGTCGTATTGCAGGGGCCCCGTCCAGAGGAAGGTGCACGCGTTGGGCGGCAGTTTGTACCAGCCTTCGGATATGATGATCCGGCCGGTGCCGTCACTGACCCCGGTATCCAGCGCCTTGGCAACTTCAATTTCGCCACTCGAAAGATTGCAGGCCCGAAAGCCACTGGGGGCCGGGCGCTGGGCGTGTGAACTGGCAGCCGTGGCCAGCAAAAAGAGGGCGATCAGGAGGAACTTCATTCGACGCTTGGTTTCTCCGGAGATGAACCCGCGCTCCAGTCGCCGTGGGTTCCTGAGATAGGTTCCCATCTTATATTTCCTAACTCGTTGTTTTAAATGAATAAATAAGAGGGCTGCTGCAAGCTCGCCCGGTGCGGCCGATCTAGTGTGGCTGAGGTGCCACAGTCGCGGCAACAATGAGTTGGTAGCGCCTTACTTTGTGGCGCGGCCCCGGGGAGGTCGGGTACATTACTTCCGCTGTCGTGACGAATTTTTGGCCCCGCCCCGTTTGGCGGTGGGGCTGTGCAAGTGAGGGAGATATCTGATGAAGAAGGCTCTTCTGGCGGCCGCCGCCATTGTAGCGCTGCCGGTGGCTGCGCAGGCGCAGGCCCCGCAGCCGGGTCTGTACATTGGTGCCGAGGGCGGCATCAACTGGCTGACGAACTTCACGGCGAACACGAACATTCCGGCGTGGCCGACGGTGAGCGTGACCCCGCAGCTGGGCTGGATGGCCGGTGGCGTGATCGGTTACGACTTCGTTGGTCCGCGCGTTGAGTTGGAAGGCATCTATCGCTGGAACCCGACGAATGTCGGCGTGCCGAACACGGCCGTCAACAACCAGGTCGGCCAGCTGGGCATCATGGCGAACCTGCTGTACGACTTCATGCCGGGTTCGGTGATCACGCCGTACATCGGCGCTGGCGCCGGTCTGGGTCTGGTTGACGGCAACTCGTCGCTGTCGAGCACGGTTTTCGCCTATCAGGGCATCATCGGTCTCGGCT
>NZ_JBQVQG010000022.1:0-81428 GCF_052439685.1 Reyranella sp. | reverse complement strand
CTGCAGCGCCTGTCGGTCGGCCGCGGCGGCCCGCGCGATCTCGCGGCCTTGCGCGACGGGCTGGACTCGGGCGAGACGCTGGCCCGGTCGCTGCGGGCCGAGCCCGAAGCGTTGTTGCCGCCGCCGGCGCCTCTGGCCGAGATCGTCATGTGCTGCTCCGACCACGGTGCGATCGTCGCGGCGCTGGCCGAGGCGCTGGCCGACGAGCCGCCGCTGCTGGTGCGCGACGGCGGCTTCGTGCGGCAGGGTTACCGGGCCGAACTCGACGAGCAGCGCACCCTGCGCGACGACAGCCGCAAGACCGTGGCCGGCCTCGAAGCCAAGTACCGGACGGCGGCGGGCGTGCCGTCGCTCAAGATCCGGCACAACAACATGATCGGCTACCATATCGAGGTGACGGCGACCCACGCCGACAAACTCGACCTGGCGGCGCTGGGCTTCACGCGACGGCAGTCGATGTCGAACGCGACGCGCTTCAGCACGGCCGAGCTGGCCGATCTCGAAACCCGCATCGGCCGCGCCGCCGACCAGGCGCTGGCGCTCGAACTGGCCGTGTTCGAGGAGCTGGTGGCCAAGGTCATGGCGGTGTCGGCGTCGATCGCGGCGGCCGGCCGCGCGCTGGCCTCGCTCGACGTCTCCTCGGCGCTGGCCGAACTCGCGGCCAGCGGCAACCATGTGCGGCCGACGCTGACCGACGAGCCGGCCTTCGCCATCGAGGGCGGCCGCCACCCGGTCGTCGAGGCGGCGCTGGCCCGCCAGAACGGCGCGGGGTTCGTGCCCAACGACTGCTATCTCGGCACCGAGCGCCGGCTGTGGCTGCTGACCGGTCCGAACATGGCCGGCAAATCGACCTTCCTGCGCCAGAACGCCCTGATTGCCGTGATGGCCCAGGCCGGCGCCTTCGTGCCGGCCAAGTCCGCCACCATCGGCGTCGTCGACCGCCTGTTCAGCCGGGTCGGCGCCGCCGACGACCTGGCACGCGGCCGTTCCACCTTCATGGTCGAGATGGTCGAGACCGCGGCGATCCTGAACCAGGCGACGGCCCGGAGCCTGGTCATCCTCGACGAGATCGGCCGCGGCACCGCGACCTTCGACGGCCTGTCGATCGCCTGGGCGACCTTGGAACATCTGCACGACGTCAACAAATGCCGCGCATTGTTCGCCACCCACTATCACGAGCTGGGCGCGCTCAAGGAACGACTCGACGCGCTGGCGCCGTACACGATGCGCGTCAAGGAATGGCAGAACGAGGTCGTGTTCCTGCACGAGGTCGCGCCCGGCGCCGCCGACCGCTCCTACGGCATCCACGTGGCCCAGCTCGCCGGCCTTCCCGCCGCCGTCGTGTCGCGCGCCGAGGAAGTTCTGGCGGTGCTGGAGAAGGGCGAACAGTCGAGTGCGGTCACGCGTGTGGCCGACGACCTCCCGCTTTTTGCCGCTGCCCCCGCCCGTCCCGCGAGCGGCACGGCCAAGCCGAAGGAATCGGAAGTCGAGAAGGCCCTGGCCGAAATCAACCCCGACGAACTCTCCCCGCGCGAAGCGCTCGACGCCCTTTACGCGCTTCGTTCGCGTTTACCTGCCGACTGATTGCGATCAGGCGACCGGCAGCGGCTCGGGTTGCCAGCCTGTCTTTGCCATGAAGAGGCGGGCCGTGCCGTAGGCCAGAAAATACAGCGCAAACAGGTCGATGAACGCCACCAGGCCGGCGAAGCCGATGGCGAATGTCGACGAAGGTTGCGGTAGGGCCGTCGACGAGAAGGCGAAGAGCAGCGGGACGGCCAGGTCGATCAACGTGCAAAGGATCACGAGGGAAACTAGAGAGGCGCGGACGCCCCTGGATTCCCTGATGGCTTCACGGGGGTCCCACTTCACTCCTGCCACGCTCGCGGCCGGTGCCAGGAACTGCGGTGAGAAGACCAGACTCGTCAGAAGCATCGTCGCCGCGCTGATGACGGTTGCGGCCACCAGCCCTGTCTTGGACACGCCGGGTGCCAGGACGATGAGCAGGGTCAGGCCTGCGACATACATTACGAATCCATAGGCGAGACAAAATCCCCAGACGCCGCCACTCGGCACAATCAAGCTTGGTCCGCCTTTGCTCTTCGCCAGCAATTTCGTTCGCTGCCTGAGGTCGGCGAACATCGTGAGTTTTAGCCACCGATCGAGAGCAAGCGTGAACAGGATCGCGAGGGCGATCGTTCCGGTGTTGGTGATCCTGAAAAAGGCGATGCCGGGAATGGCAAAGGCCGCGAACAGCCAGAAATCGCGCTGGTGGGAGCACCAGTGCCGGAAGCCTTCGCGGAACAGGCGGCTAAGCGGCGGCGTCTCGGCAGTCATTTCGGTGCGAACCTCTCCGGCAATTCTCGCTCCGGCGTCCAACCTGTCTTCATGACGAACAGCCGGCTGACGGTCTGGGCCAGTATGTAGAGCGTCAATAGCTCGATGACGCGAAGCAGCAGGGTGGAGACGAAGAGGATGATCAGGCCTACTAAGCCCGATATGTGCGGTGGCACGACGAACGTCTCGAATACATTCAAGGCCCTCTCACTCACGAACAACAGGAGCGTCAGGAACAAGGCAATCGCGATCATTTTGCGACGGGTGCCGTCAGCCTCACGAAATGCTTGCCCAGGCCCCCACGAAATACCCACTGCGCGCGCCGGCAGGAGCAGCAGGAAGCCGCCGAAGAGCCCGACAAGTGCGATTTCCTTGATCCATCCGATGGGTACGTGAACGAGCCAGGTGATGGGCACGCCTTGTCTCAAGTCTTCCTGAGACGGCATCTGGCTTCTGATGAGTTCACCCCAGAGCGTGAACGTGATGCTGGAGAGAAGCCACTGCAGCATCCAGAAAGCGATGAAACCGCCGCTGACGAAAGCGCGCCAGGGGAATCGATCCTCTCCCAGGAGCGTGCGAAGACGCTGACCTCAATCGTCGTACAGCGCGTACTTGAACCACTGATAAAGAACGAGGGCGATTAGAAGGACATGAATACCTGACTGGACCAGACGAAAGTCAAGGACCGGCTCAAGCCCTCCAAATAGTAGAGGTGAGATATGAGGCCCTGCGAAAGAGAGCGCTGTAAGAGCAAGGCCGGCTGGTCCGGCAATCATCCAGAACCGTCCCTGATGCGTGGCCCAGTGATCGAACGCTTCGCCGATCAGCCTGCCCGTCGACGGAACCGCGTCGCTCTCCTGCATGCTCTCAACCTGAGTTCACTTGGAGGTTGCGCATCTCGCTATTCGGTCAAGCTTCGGGAAGAGGCGTCGGCTGCCAGCCGGTCTTTGCGATGAAAAGACGTGCGGTGCCATAGGCGACGAGATAGAGCGCAAACAAATCCAGCAATGCCGCGAGGACCTGGAAAGCAAGAGCAAGGAGAAGAAATCCTGGCGGCAGAAAAAGGGTGTTGAGGGATATCAGTAGAGGCCCAACCAGCGCGATCAGCGTGCCCGACATCGCCAGCACCATGAGCGAACCCCGAATGCCGCCGCTGGCCTCCCGAAAGGCGTCACCAAGGTTCCATTCGAGCCCGGCGATACCAGCGGGCAGGAACAACAAGCTTGGTGCGAAGATCAGCGTTGCAAGACACATCGCCAACCCCAGGGCGACCGCAGAGAGCAGGGCCGTCGAAGTTTCCATCCTGCCGCGAAATATCTCCGGCGCCATGAGGAGGATCAGCAGCATTCCCGCAGCGAACACCACGAAGGCATAGGCGAAGCCAAACCCCCAGAAACTCCAGCGGGGCTGCGCAAGGCGTCGCCCCTCCTTGCTCTTCCTCAAGGCCGGTTCGCGCTGCTTCCAGTCGGGAAACAGGGCAAGTTTCAGCCATTGGTCGAAGACGAAAATGTACAATCCCGCCACGACACCCGAGGAACCGCTCGGAATGACCATCTTCAGAACAACGATGCCGATCGCACCGAGGCCGGCGAGTAGCCAGAAGGCGCGTTGGTGGACTAGCCAGTGCTGGAATCCCTGTCGGATCAGTTGGCTGGCCGGCGGCATCGGCCGCGTTTCCGTCATGCTCATGCCGGCCAGTTTGCTACGAGCAGCACGTCTGAGTGAAGTGGTAAGTCAACCCTCGCGCTTGGGTGGCATCGCGTTGGCGCAGCTCCTTCAGCCGAACGCCTTTCGTGCCAGCGCCGCGCCCTCGGAGAGCGCTCGCAGCTTGCCGTAGGCGACGCCGAGGGTCATCGGGGCCATGCCGCAGTTGGTGCAGGCCTGGATGCGTTCGGGATCGACGAACTCGGTCGCGAGCTTCAGGGTCGCAGCCACTTCTTCCGGCGTCTCGATCCTGTCGGAGGCAACGTTGATGGCGCCGACCAGCACGGTCTTGGTCTTCAGGAGCTTCATCAGCTCGGGCGGCACGTGGCTGTCGCGGACTTCGAGCGAGACCTGCTGGATCGAGCTGCGATCGAGCGCCGGGAAGGTCTGCTCGTACTGGCGCCAGCTTTCGCCCAGCGTCTCCTTCCACTTGTTGTTGGCCTCGATGCCGTAGCCGTAGCAGATGTGGACGGCGGTGGTGCACTTCAGCCCCTCGGCCGCTTTCTCCAGCGCCGGCACGCCCCAGTCGACCGTCTCGTTGAGGTAGACGTTGAAGGCGGGCTCGTCGAACTGCACGACGTCGACGCCGAGCGCTTCGAGGTCCTTCGCTTCCTGGTTCAGCAGTTCGGCGAAGGCGAAGGCCATCTTCACGCGGTCGCCATAGTAGCCGTCGGCCAGCGTGTCGATCAGGGTCATCGGGCCGGGCAGGGTGAACTTGAGCTTGCGCGAAGTGGCGGCGCGGGCGATGCGCGCCTCGCGCTCATGTACGAACCGGCGGCGCTTCAGCGCCGAGGTGACGGTCGGGCAATCGGCGTCGTAGCGGTTGTTGCGGATGCCCATCCGGACCTTCTTGTCGAAGTCGACGCCGTCGACCTCGGCCAGGAAGCCGTGCACGAAATGCTGCCGCGCCTGCTCGCCATCGCTCACGACGTCGAGGCCGGCCTCTTCCTGGCGGCGGATGGCGAGGAAGGTGGCGTCGTCCTTGGCCTCGAACAGCGGCTCTCCCGACAGCGTCCACGGCGCCCACAGGACGTTGGGCGTGGCGAGCCAGGCCGGCTTGGGCAGGCTGCCCGCAAGCGTCGTCTCGAACATGGCGTTTCCTCTTTTTCTAAGTCGTCGTGTTGTTCGCGGCCGGGACGGGCAGATTGGATCCGCGTGGCACCTCCAGCGATTCGGACGCTGCGGCCTCCGGCGGCAGGATATGCCCGTAGGTACCGGGTGCGCGCCATTGCAGCGTGCCGAACGCGCCGCAGCTCTCGCAGACCGGCCGCCAGCCTTCGTGATGGGCGCCGCACGCGTTGCAGCGCCAGGCGCGATCGGCCGGCGCATCGGCGGCGCGGGCGAGCCACGCGCGCACCTTGTCCTGACCGGTCTGCTCACGCTCCTCCACCTCGGCCATGAGGCGGCAGACGCGGGTCGACGGGTTGGTGCCGGCAGCGGTGTCGAGATGCCGGCGTGCCTCGCCCCACAGGCCGGCATCCAGCGAGGCCTGGGCGAGCGCCAGATGGCTTTCGATGTCGCCGGGATTCTGCTCGGCCAGCCGGCGTGCGACACCGACCCGCTTCAGCGCTTCGGTCTCGCCCGAGGCGTCGAGGTAGAGCGACGCGAGATCGGGATGCGGCGCCAGCGACCAGCCGCGCTCGATGGTCTTCATCGCTTTCTTCGTATCGCCCGCCTTGAGCTGCAGTTCGGCGAGGCGGCGCGTCACCGCAATGCGTTCGGGCGCGAGTCCGAAGGCCTCGCGGGCGAGCGCCAGCGCGTCGCTGGGGCGGCCTTCGCGCTCCGCCTCGCGGCTGCGCTCGACCTCCAGCAGCGCCTTCAGGGTGCGGCCCTTGTCGGCCGTGACGACCTTGCGGCGGATGCCCGTCTCCAGCGTCTCCTGGGCCGCCCGCCACTGGCCGACCTGCGCCTGCATGTCGAACAGCGAATGCACGACCCAGGGCGTCTGCGGCCGCAGCCGGAAGGCGCGTTCGGCATAGGACAGCGCCTGGGCCTGGTCGCCGTCACGCAGCGACTGGCCGATCAGGCCGCGCAGGCCGAGGAAGGCCATCTGCTCGTCTTCGAGCATGGCGGTGAAGGCGCGCCGTGCGCCGTCGCGGTCGCCGTTGAGCTGGGCGGCCTGCGCCGAGAGAAGGAGCGTGAGTGCCGGCTCCGACAGAAGCTGCTCAGCCTTGCGCGCATGCTTCTGCGCTTCCACCCCGTCGCCGGCCGCCACGGCGGCGAGTCCCTGGGTCAGCTCGCGATAGCCGCGACGGCGCCGGCTCTCGCCCCAACCGTCGAGCAGCGCGCCGGGGGCCCCGACGATCCAGCGATAGAGGAGCCATCCGCCGACGCTGACCAGGATCAGCACGAGCACGGAGATCATCAGCACGCCGACGCTGGTATCGAGCCGCCAGCCGCGGAACTCGGCGGTCACGGAGCCCGGCCGTTCGGCCAGCCACACCGCGCCCAGCATCGCCACGATGGCGAAGACGAACCAGATGATGGTGCGCAGGATCGTCATCGCAGGACCTACCGGGCCGAGCCGAGCAGGGTGACGGCCTGCGAGGAGATCTGGTCGGCCGCCTTCTTGGCGGCGAGATTGGCCTCGGCGCGTGACAGCCAGCCGGTGGTGGCGCGCGACGTCTGCGGTGGCAGCGTCTTCACCAGCGCGACTGCCTTGGCAAGGTCACCGGCCTCGAGAGCGGCTTCGGCCCGCGCGAGCTTGGCTTCCGTGCCGTCGCCTTCGACGTCGTTGCCGACGCGGCGCAGGGAAACCAGCCCACGGACCTTGCCGAGCAGCCGTTCGCCGAACGAATCGTCGGCGAGATCGTCGGCCAGCGCAGCCTTGGCGACCGCCGGAAACTCCGCCACCAGCGCAGGCCGCGAGGCGACGCCGTTCTGGGCATAGGCCTGCAGGGTGGTGGCGCTCTCGGTCAGCCTGGCGTCACCTTGGGCCAGCGGCGTCAGCAAAGCGAGGTCGGTGGCAAAGGGCAGGCCGGATTCGACGGCCGCGCTCAGCCGTGCGGCGATGCCGATCAGGGCGGAGGCGCGCGCCGCGCTCATCGCCTTCTGTTCGCCGGCATTCCGGGCGCTCGCTTCGCCGCGCGCCTTGTCGACGGCCTCGGCCAGCAGCTTCGTCTGGTCGCGCTGCACGGCGATCGTCTGGTCCATCGTCTGCACGGTGTTGCGCATGGTCGCCAGCTCGAGCCGCAGGGTGGCGAGCTCCTTTTCCTGCTCCGGGTTCGGGGCCGCCTGGGTCGGCGTCGCCGGCACGGGGGCGGGAGCCGCGGCGCGACCTTCCAGCGCCTCGATCTTGCCGCGCAGTTCGGCAATCGCCGGATCAGGGCCACCGGTACCCGGACTGGCCGGCTGTTCCGCCGCGGCGGCCGAGGCGGCGCGCACCCGCTTTTCGAGATCGTCGAGGCGCGCCGAGATTTCGCGCTTGGCAGCTTCCACGGAGGCGTTGGCGACGGCGGTCGCATCCTGGCGAACCTGCTGGAGGTCGAGGGCGGGCGCCGGCGTCGCGGAAGCCGCGCCTTGGCCCTGCCACAGGGCGCGAATTTCCGCCGGCCAGTAGGGCAGGCTGATCAGGGCGCCCGCCAAGACCAGGCAGGAGGCGACCAGCCCGACGATGAAAGCGCCGGCCACGCCGATGCCGCGGCGGACTTCGACGGGCCGCGGTGTCATGGAAGCGGCCGGCGGTGCCGTCGATTCGGGAGAAGAAGGTGTGTCGCTCATGATGCTCGGTCCTTCTACGGCCGCCTCGGCGGCGGCCTTGGGGGCGCCCAAGACGGTGTCAGCGGGCAGCCGGTCGATCTCGTCCAGAACGGACTGGCGGGTGGGATGCGCTGCCGCCACCGTCGCCTTGAACGGCAGGGCCCTCAAGGGCTCGAGCGCCGCCGGACTGATGGCGATGGCGGTGACATTGGATAGCGCCGTGGAAAGTCCGCCTTCCTGCACGAGCCGGGCGAACAGATCCGAGGCGCGCGGCGAAAAGAACATCGCGGCGTCGACCGCGCGGGCCTCGATGGCAGCGCGCGCCGAGTCCGGCAGTGTGGTCTCTTCACGCGCGTCATAGAGGGGCACGCGACGTACCTCGAACCCGTCGGGGGCGAGGGCGGCCGCGAAATCCTGGGCGATGTCGACACCGGACACGTGCAGGAGAGGACCGGCCTTGGGGTCGAGGCGCTTTCGCGCGAGATCGGCCAGCGCCCGTCCATCGCCCGCGGCGGACACGACCGAGACGAAGCCCAGTCCTTCCGCGGTCGAGGCGGTGGTATCGCCGACCGCAAGAATGGGCTTGCCGCGCTGTTCGCCGGCTTCGGCCAGGGCGCGCGCGCCATTGGCGCTGCTCAGCAGGATGGCCTGGCACTCGGAAAGATCCGTGGCGAAGGTCGCCGGCGGATGAAGAATCTCGAGACGGAACAGGGGCGCGATGACGGGGACATGGCCGCGCTCGGCCAGCGCCGTTGCCAGCGTGGTCGCCTCGCGTTCCGGCCGGGTGATCAGTACGCGCATGACGCTTCCGTAGCCGGGGCGTCCGGCCGACGCAACGTCATAGAAATTAAAGAAGCACGACGCCTTCGAGCGTCAGCAGCTGGCGCTTGGTCGGCAGGCCCTGGCCGCCCGAGAAGCCGCCTTCCTTGCCCCCGCTGCCCAGGACCCTGTGGCAGGGTACGATGATGGGGATGGGATTGCGGCCGCAGGCCATGCCGACGGCGCGTGGGCCGGACCCCAGGGCCATCGCCATGCCACCATAGGTCGCGGTCCCGCCGAAGGGAATTTCACACATCATGTTCCAGACGCTCTTCTGGAAGTCGGTTCCGCGCGCCGCCAGCGGCAGGTCGAAGCGCTTGAGCTTTCCGGCGAAATATTGCTCGAGCTGGCGCACCGCCTCTTCGAGCACCGGCGTCGTCGACCTGTCGTGCGCGCTTTCGCCATTGGACCAGCGCACCGAGGTCACGGCGTCGTGATCCGCCTCGACGGCCAACCGGCCGACCGGGCTGTCGACGTAACGAATGGACATGTGGCAAGCGTAGCGCCGGCGCCCGCTATTTGCCAACATGG
Source organism: Reyranella sp. (assembly GCF_052439685.1). Classification (GTDB taxonomy): domain Bacteria; phylum Pseudomonadota; class Alphaproteobacteria; order Reyranellales; family Reyranellaceae; genus Reyranella. Next base: position 72,341 of record NZ_JBQVQG010000022.1, on the reverse strand, counting down.
GGAAGAATGTCTGGGGGAGTGATGAGCAAGGGGCTGCGGTCCTCGAAGAAAGGCCCGACCCGCCGCGCGCTGCTCGGCGGCGCCGCCATGCTGGCGCCTGCGCTCGCGTATTCGCGGCAAGTCTTCGGTCAGCCGGTGCCGCGCCGTCCGCAGCCCGAGGTCGGGCCGCCGCCGGTCGTGTTCGTGCACGGCAATGGCGATTCGAGCGCGCTCTGGATCAACAACCTGTGGCGTTTCGAAGCCAATGGCTACAAGCGCAACCAGCTGTTTGCCATCGACTTCGTCTATCCCAACGCGCGCAGTGACGATTCAAAGCCGCAGCCGTTGCGATCCTCGGCCGAGGATCAGATGAAGGAACTGTCGCGCTTCGTGCTGCAGGTCCTGAAGGCGACGCGCCGCCGAAAGGTCGCGCTCATCGGTTCCTCGCGCGGCGGCAACGCCATTCGCGCCCTGCTGAAGAACGGTGGCGGGGCGGATCTGGTGAGCCATGCCGTGCTCTGCGGCACGCCCAACAAGGGCATCGTGATTTCAGAGTCCCTGCTGCCCGGCAGCGAATTCAACGGCGCCTTCCCGTTCCTCAAGGGCCTCAACGGCGGTTCCGACGACCTGATCCCGGGCGTCGAGATGATGGCGATCCGCTCAGACAACAACGACAAGTATTCGCAACCGGACGGCCGCTTCGTCGGTGCGCCCGGCAAGCCGACCGGTGTCGGCTACGATGCCTCCGAACTGCGCGGCGCGCGCAACGTGATCCTGGACGGGCTCGACCATCGCGAGGTCGCGTTCCACAAATTGGCCTTCGCCGCGATGTTCGAGCACATCACCGGCAAGCCGCCCGGCAGCATGTTCATCGCCCAGGAGCCGCTGCCGATCCTGAACGGCAAGGTCACAGGCTTCAGCGAAGGGACTTACACCAACATCCCCGTGGCCGGCGCCGAGGTCGAGATCTTCGAGGTCGATTCGAAGACCGGCGAGCGCAAGAGCGCGGTGGCGCTGCTGCGCAAGACCACCGGCGAGGACGGAGTCTGGGGGCCCTTCGTCGGCCGCTCCGATTCCCATTACGAGTTCGTGCTCCGGGTGCCGGGACTGCCGACGACGCACACCTACCGCTCGCCGTTCCTGCGCTCGAGCGACGTGGTCCACCTGCGGCCGCAGCCCTTCGGCAAGGCCGACGAAGGCGCCGGCGCGGTCACGATCATGAGCCGGCCGCGCGGCTATTTCGGCGTCGGCCGCGACAAGTTCTCGCTCGACGGCAAGGTGCCGCCCGGCATCAACGACGGCGTGCCTGGCGTTTCCACGGGCCGTCTCACCTTCGACGCCGCGCCGACGCGCACCGTGATGGCCGTGTTCAACAACGAGACCATTCCGACCCGCACCTGGCCCGCCAAGGACGGCCATATCGTGGTGGCGGAGTTCCTGAATTGAGCGATCTCCCGAGCGATCTGGAAATCGCGCGGATCAACGCAGAACATCTGATCTCCACGCCGATCCGGTCGGCCGATCTCCTGTTCGTCTTCGGCACTCGCCATGGCGTGGGCGAAACGGTCCAAGCCGCTCTCGAGCTTTGGCGCCGCGGCTTCTTTCGCCATGCCATCGTAAGCGGCGGCCTGACGGCAGGCGATACCCGCACCGAATGCACGATCATCAAACAGGCGATGGTGGCCGGTGGGGTGCCCGAAGTGTTGATTCTGGAGGAACATCGGGCGACCAACACCGGCGAGAACGTGATCTTCTCGCTTCCCGTCATCGATTCCGCACTCGGCCGGGAAAACATCGGAAGCGTGATCTGTCTGGGCAAGATCTGCACCGCGCGCCGCTATCCCATGACTCTGCATCGCCACTGGCCCGACGTCGAAAAGATGCTGCTGACGATCAATCCCTACGGCGTACCGGTCGAACGCTGGCATACCGACGCGCTGTTCCGCGAACGGGTGCTCCTTGAGTGGCGCAAGATCGAGCCCTACAAGAATCGGGGCTTTATCGCCGACTGGCCATAGGCATGCGGTTCATTCTTCGTACGTGTACTTGAAGTTGCAGTGGCTGGCGCCCTGCATGATCGTCTGCGTGCGTTCGAGCTTGAGTTTGGGGTCGTAGCCTTCGCAGAAGGCGCCGTCGCGGTTGCAGGACAGCAAGCCGCCGATCTCCCCCAGCCCCATCTTCTTGTAAGTTTCGGCATAGCGGCAGCGCACGACATCGAACACGAAGCTCTTGTCGGTCTGTTCCTTGACCTCGATTTCCAGCGACCCGCCCTTGGTCCACAGATGCTGGATGTCCTGGAACGACTTGAGCGATGTGCCGCCGGGTACCGAGGCGGCGAACTGGCGGGCCTGCTCGATGGCCGAGCGGCGCACCGATTCCTCGATCGTCGTCTTCGCGACCTCCTCGCCGTGGCTGGCCTTCAGGGTCTCGTAGACCTCTTTGAGGATCTCGGCCTCGATCGTGCGCTTCTCCAGCATCGAGAGGCCTTCCGGATGGGAGGCGGCGGCGGGCGACTGGCTCATGGCTTGTCTCCAGAACAGGGAATAATCGAACCTAGCGTGTCGGCGGCATCTTGACAGGGGGGAGCCCCGATGAAATATCGGCCCCACCATGAATTCGCCTGCCCTCCTCCGGTCGCGACGTCGCCGCTCGCAAAAGCGGTAAGTGAACGCGCGCGCGCAACAGTAACAAACGCGCCGTATCGTGAAGCCGCTGGAGAGACGAAGCGGCTTCCATCCTTCCTTCTCCAGTCGGCCATTTCCCTCAAGGCCCTGCATCGAGAGAGAAGACCATGACCACCAACAAGACGAAGATTTTCATCGACGGCCAGCACGGCACCACGGGCTTGCAGATCCTCGACCGGCTCAAGGACCGGGCCGACATCGAGCTGCTCGAACTGCCGGTGGCCGACCGCAAGGACTTGGGCAAGCGCGCCGAGATCGCCAAGGCCTCCGACATCACCGTGCTCTGTCTGCCCGACGCCGCAGCCAAGGAGCTGGTGGCGGCAATTGGTGACAGCGATACGGTCGTGATCGACGCCTCGACGGCGCATCGCGTGGCCGAGGGTTGGACCTACGGTTTCCCGGAACTCGCCAGGGACCAGCGCCAGAAGCTGCTCGACTCGAACCGCATCAGCAATCCGGGCTGCTATCCGACCGGCGCCATCGCGCTGCTGCGGCCGCTGGTCGATGCCGGCATCGTCCGCACCGACGCGACGCCCGCCGTGTTCGGCGTGTCGGGCTATACCGGCGGCGGCAAGGAGCTGATCGCGGTGCATGAGCAGCCCGGCGTCGAGCCGTTCGGACTCTACGGGCTCGAGCTCACGCACAAGCACGTGCCGGAGATGAAGAAGTATTCCGGCCTCACGCATGCGCCGCTCTTCGTGCCGTCGGTCGGCCACTATGCCCAGGGCATGCTGATCACCGTGCCGATCACGCGCGACATCACCACGAAGCAGGTGACGGCCAAGGACGTCCACCAAGTGCTGAGCGACTATTATGCCGGCGAGACCTTCGTGCCGGTGCGGCCGCTGGCCGACCGGGCGTGGCTGGAGCGCGACCGCTTCCTGCGGGCCGACCGGCTGATCGACACCAACACGATGGAACTCGCGGTCTACGGCAACGATGCCGAGGGCAACGTCCTGGCCGTGGCCTCGCTCGACAATCTCGGCAAGGGTGCGTCGGGCGCGGCGGTGCAGTGCATCAACCTCAAGACCGGCGTCGACGAGACGACGGGCCTCAAGCTCGGCTGAGGCTTTCGTCATGGACGAGACACCGGCGCTGCGGCGCGCGGTGGCGGACGATGCCGCCGCCGTGCGTGTGCTCACGCGCGAAGCCTATGCCAAGTGGGTGCCCGTGATCGGCCGTGAGCCGCTGCCGATGCGCGCCGACTATGACGAGGCGGTGCGCCAGCATCGCATCGACCTTGCCTTTCTCGACGGCGGCCTCGCGGCCCTCATCGAGACGATCGACAAGGGCGATCACCTGGTGATCGAGAACGTCGCCGTCGCGCCGGCTTTCCAGGGGCGCGGCCTGGGCCGGTATCTGCTTGCGCACGCCGAGCGCCAGGCGCTCGAACTCGGCTACGCGGACGTGCGGCTCTATACGAACAAGATGTTCGAGGCGAACGTCCGGCTCTATCTCGCCGTCGGCTACCGGATCGACCGCGAGGAGAGCTCGGCGCTCGGTGTCACGGTCTATATGAGCAAGGCGATCCTGCCGTGCGGCGTCGCGGCTTGACCGCGATCCCTTGAATGTGGTCGCGTCCGGCGCGGAGGAAAAGCCATGCCGGACAGCAAGCCAAAGAACAAGACTCCCGATCAGCTGCGCAGCGCGCGCTGGTTCGCGCCCGACGATCTGCGCGCCTTCGGTCATCGCTCGCGGGCGATGCAGATGGGCTACGCGCCTGAGGAATGGGCCGGCAAGCCGGTCATCGCCATCCTCAACACCTGGTCCGATGCCCAGCCCTGCCACATGCACTTCAAGACGCGCGTCGACGACGTGAAGCGCGGCATCCTGCAGGCCGGCGGCTTCCCGATCGAGCTGCCGGCGCTGTCGCTGTCGGAAAGCCTGCTGAAGCCGACGACGATGCTCTATCGCAACCTGCTGGCCATGGATGCCGAGGAGCTGCTGCGGGGTCATCCGGTCGACGGCGTCGTGCTGATGGGCGGATGCGACAAGACCACGCCGGCGCTGCTGCTCGGCGCGATCAGCGTCGGTCTTCCGACGATCTATCTCCCGGCCGGGCCGATGCTGCGCGGCAACTGGAAGGGCAAGGTGCTCGGTTCGGGCTCGGACGCGTGGAAATTCTGGGACGAGCGCCGCGCCGGCAAGATCACCGACTCCGACTGGGTCGATGTCGAGGCCGGCATCGCGCGCAGCTACGGAACCTGCATGACCATGGGCACGGCGGCCACGATGATGGCGATGGCCGAGACGCTCGGCATGTCGCTGCCCGGCGCCTCGTCGATCCCCGCCGCGGATGCCAACCACATCCGCATGGCCTCCGAGTGCGGCCGCCGCATCGTCGGCATGGTCTGGGAGGACCTGACGCCGAACAAGATCCTGACACATGAGGCGTTCCTCAACGCCATCACCGTGGCGATGGCAGTCGGCTGCTCGACCAACGCCATCATCCACCTGATCGCGCTGGCGCGCCGCGCCGGCCAGAAGATCGGCCTCGACGATTTCGAGCGCGCCAGTCGCAAGGTACCGGTGATCGCCAACATCCGGCCGAGCGGCGACAAATACCTGATGGAGGATTTCTTCTATGCCGGCGGCCTGCCGGGCCTGATCGAGCAGATCCGCGATCACCTCCATCTCGACACGCTCACCGTGACCGGCCGCACCCTGGGCGAAAACGTGAAGGGCGCGGAAATCTACAACGACGACGTGATCCGCTCCGTCGCCAACCCGATCTACAAGGAGGGCGCTCTCGCGGTGCTCAAGGGTAACCTTGCGCCCGACGGCTGCGTCATCAAACCGAGCGCCTGCGCGCCGAAGTTCCTGAAGCACACCGGACCGGCCCTGGTGTTCGACGATTATCCCTCGATGAAGGCCGCGATCGACCGCGAGGATCTCGACGTCACCGAGGACACGGTGCTGATCCTGCGCAATGCCGGGCCGCAGGGTGGGCCGGGGATGCCGGAATGGGGCATGCTGCCGATCCCCACCAAGCTGGTGAAGCAGGGCGTGCGCGACATGGTGCGCCTCTCCGACAGCCGCATGAGCGGCACCAGCTACGGTGCCTGTATCCTGCACGTCTCGCCGGAATCCTATATCGGCGGGCCGCTCGCTTTGGTGAAGACCGGCGACATGATCTCGCTCGACGTCGACAAGCGCACGATCGACATGAACGTCTCGGACGAGGAGCTGGCGAAGCGCAAGGCAGCGTGGAAGAAGCCCGAGCCGCGTTACGAACGTGGCTACGGCTGGATGTTCACGAAGCATATCAAGCAGGCCAACGAGGGCTGCGACTTCGATTTCCTCGAAACGGCGTTCGGCAAGCCGGTCGCGGAGCCGTCGATCTACTGAAAGCCTCATTCCGAGCGACCACGCGAAGCAAATTCTTCCAAGGGGATGAGATGTCCCAACCACTTCTCATCCATTTTTGCCGGACGGATTGTTCGGACCGACTGAATTTTCTATCTCAGCGGCGCGCGTGATCGTACGCGAGCGTTTGCAGAGAGTTTCCATGACCTTGTCATCGTTCCGGCGTCGCGCCTTCCTGGCGGGCGGCGCGTCGCTGCTGGCGTTCCCCGCCGTCCGAGCCCAGGGTGCACGCGTGCCGATTCGCATCGGCAACATTCCGGTGATCGGCGCGGCGCCGATCTTCGTCGTCGACAAGGAGGGCTGGGCCAAGGAGGCGGGTCTCGACCTGACACTGACGACCTTCCAGTCGGGACCGCATGCCATCCAGGCGCTGGCCTCGGGCACGCTCGACGCCTATGTCGCGGGCATCGCACCACTCGGTGTCGCACGCTCGCGCGGCGTCGATGTGAAAGTCGTGGCAGCGACGGCGAGCGGTGAGAACGTGTTCGTCGCCGTGCCGCGCCTTGCGCAGCATTTCGCCCAAGGTGTCGCGCCGGCCGAGGCCTTCAAGCGTTACAAGGCGGCGACGGGCAAGCCTGCGCGGCTCGCCACCCAGCCGGCCGGCTCGGTTCCCAATACGACGCTTCAATACTGGCTGTGGGAGGTCGTCAAAGCCAACCGCGAGGATGTGGAAGTCGTGGCCATGGGTATCGATGCCACGCAGCAGGCCGTGCTGGCCGATGCGGTCGAGGGCGCGACCGTGCGTGAGCCGGCGCTGACGATCATTCAGAAATCGAATCCCGGCATCAAGTTGGTCGAGGTCGGCGACAAGCTGTTTCCCGGCCAGCCCGGTACCGTCGTTGCCGTCACCGGCGCGCTGATCACGAAACAGCCTGCGGCCGTGCAGGCACTGGTCGATGCGCTGGTACGCGCCGGCGATCTCCTGACGCGCGATCCCGACAAAGCGGCCCCGGCGGTCGCGGCAAACCTCGCCAAGGGCATCGTCAATCTGGAGGTGATCAAGACGGCGCTGAAGTCGCCGGCCACCAAATTCGTCATCGATCCGCGCGAGGTCATCGCGCCGTCGAAGGCGATGGAGGCCTATCAGGTGAAGCTGGGCTCGCTCAAGGAAGCCGCACCGCTCGACGATCTGTTCGACGTGCGCTTCTTCGAGAAGGCACGGCGGCCGGGCTGACCTCGGACAGGACAGGCCGATGACCATAACTCAAACTGTCGACTTGCCGGCCTCGTCCGCGCCGAGCCGTGCTCGCATGAGCGCGCTCGGCTCGATCGGGCTGGGCGCCGCGGGCCTGCTCGCCTTTCTGGTGATCTGGCAGGCGGTGCCGACTTTTGGGCTGGTCAACCCGATGATGCTGCCAGGCTCCCTCGCGATCCCCGAGGCTTTCCGCAGCGAACTCGACTCCGGCATGTGGCTGAAGGCGGTCACCGGCAGCCTGAGCCACTATGGGATCGGGCTGGTGGTCGGTGCGGCCCTCGGCGTCGCCGTCGGCGTCCTCACCGGCATGTCGCGCGTCGCCGAGGATCTGACCTCGTGGGTCGTGCGGCTGTTGCGCCCGATCCCGGGCCTCGCCTGGGCTCCCTTCGCCATCATCTGGTTCGGCGTCACGCCCAGGGCCGCGGTCTTCATCATCGCCATATCGGTGTTCTGGATCGTGTTCTTCGCGGCGCACGGCGCGGTGCGCGGCGTCGACCGCGATCTCCTCGAAGTCGCTGAGGCATTCGGTTTTCGCAGCCCTCTCGAGAAGCTCTTCAAGATCTATCTGCCGGCCGCAATGCCGGGCATCCTCGTCGGTCTGCGGACGGCACTGGGTCAGGCCTGGATGGCCGTGGTCGCCGCCGAGATCTTCGGCGTGCCAGGGCTCGGCAACCGCATGATCGAGGCCTCGTCGCTGCTCGCGACAGACATCGTGGTCGTCTACATGCTCACGATGGCCGCGCTCTACGGCATCCTCGATTCGCTCTTTCTCGTCACCCAGAACTGGCTGCTCCGATGGAAAGCGTGATCGACAGCGTCATCGACATCAGAGGCCTCGGGCTCACCTTCGATCGCGACGGTCGTCGCACCGAGGTGCTGCGCGAGCTGGATCTGGCGATCCCGCGCGGCGGGTTCGTGGCCATCGTCGGCGCTTCGGGCGTCGGCAAGTCCACCCTGCTGCGCGTTCTGATCGGCCTCGCCAAGGCCAGCGCCGGACAGGTCTCGCTGGCGACCCGCTCGACCGCGCGCCAGCCGGTCGCACTGGTCTTTCAGGATTCGCGCCTGCTGCCGTGGCGCCGCGTCGTCGACAATGTCGCTTTCGGCCTCGAAGGAACGGGCCTGTCGAAGGCCGAACGCCGCACGAAAGCGGTCGAGGCGCTGCGCATCGTCGGCCTGGCCGATCTCGCCGGCCGCTGGCCCCACCAGCTCTCGGGCGGCCAGCGCCAGCGCGTATCGCTGGCCCGCGCGCTCGCGGTCGAGCCCGAGGTCCTGCTGATGGACGAGCCGTTCTCGGCCCTCGATGCGATCTCGCGCGAAGGGCTGCAGGACGAGCTGACACGCATCTGGCAGCAGACCGGCAAGACGATCCTGTTCGTCACGCACGACATCGAGGAAGCGACCTATCTGGCGGACCGCGTGATCGTGCTGGCGGGTTCGCCGGGCCGGGTGGTGGTCGACCGGGCGATCGAGACGCCGCGGCCGCGGCGGCGAGACGATCCTGCCGAAGCCGGCCTCGTCGCCGAAATCAGGCGGCATCTCAGCAAAACGGGCTGATTTTTCGCACCCGGGCGGCTTATCGACGCGCGTGTCGCGTGTTCACGAAACCGAAAGCCTGCCGTCTTAGAACCGGCCCGATAGGTAGGGCGGGGCGCCGTGCCTCTGTGTAATTTCCGGAAGGCACGCATGCTCGCATCCAGACCTGACCAGGGCCGCGAGGCCGCCACGCCGCTTGGCGTGAGCGGCCGCACGGGCCTCTGGCCCAATCTCTACGACGCGGTCATCTTCCTGCTGGTCGTCGGCGTCTTCGTGCTGGTGGCGCATGGCTTCCGCGAGATGAACGCGCCGGCCGCACAGCTCGAAACGGTGCCGGTCACGCTCGATCTCGCGCGCCTGCCGGAATATGCGCTGCGGACGACCCTGCGCATGTTCGCCGCGATCATCTGCTCGCTGATCTTCACCTTCGTGGTGGCGACCCTGGCGGCTCGCAACCGCAAGGCCGAGCTGGTCATCATCCCGGCACTCGACATCCTTCAGTCGGTGCCGGTGCTGGGCTTCCTCACCTTCACCGTGACCTTCTTCCTGCAGCTTTTCCCGGGCAGCGTGATGGGCGCGGAGTGCGCGGCGATCTTCGCCATCTTCACCAGCCAGGCCTGGAACATGGCCTTCAGCTTCTACCAGTCACTGCGCACGGTGCCGCGCGACCTCGACGAGGTGGCGCGGCACTACCGCTTCTCGCCGTGGCTGCGCTTCTGGCGGCTCGACGTGCCGTTCGGCGCACCCGGGCTGATCTGGAACACCATGATGTCGATGTCGGGCGGCTGGTTCTTCGTCGTCGCCTCCGAGGCGATCACGGTCGGCAACACCACGGTGATGCTGCCCGGCATCGGCTCCTGGCTGGCGTTGGCGATCCAGGCCCGCGACCTCCAGGCGGTGCTGCTGGCCATCGCCATGATGGCCGCCGTCATCCTGGCCTACGACCAGCTCATCTTCCGGCCGATCGTCGCCTGGGCCGACAAGTTCCGCTTCGAGCAGCAGGCGGCCGATTCGCAGCCGCATTCATGGCTCTACGATTTCTGGCGCCGCAGCCGCGTGCGCCCGCACGTCGTCCGCGCCGTGGGCTGGGTGGCGGACCGTATCTCGCTGCTGCCGACGCCGCTCACCAGCCCGCCGGCCAAGCCGAAGTTCGGGGCGCCGTCGCGCACCGGCGAGAGGGTGTGGATCGCCGTGCTGCTCGTGCTGGCGGGCTACGCCCTGTGGCACATCGTCCTGTACACCCGCACGACCCTGGGCTTCGCCGACCTGCGCATCGCCCTGTTCGACGGGGTTCTGACCCTGATCCGGGTGCTGGTGCTGATCGCGCTGGCCAGTCTCGTCTGGGTGCCGATCGGCGTATGGATAGGCCTCAGGCCGCGTCTCGCCACGAGCCTGCAGCCGGTCGCCCAGTTCCTCGCGGCCTTCCCGGCCAACGTCGTATTCCCGGTGGCGGTCGTGGCGATCGTCAGCCTGCGGCTCGATCCCAATATCTGGTTGAGCCCGCTCATGATCCTGGGCACCCAGTGGTACATCCTGTTCAACGTCATCGCGGGCGCCAGCGCGATCCCGACCGACCTGCGCGACGCCGCGGCGCTGTTCCGCATCAGCTCCTGGTCGTGGTGGCGCAAGGTCGGCGTGCCCGCGATCCTGCCCTACTATGTCACCGGCGCGCTCACGGCGGCCGGCGGCTCGTGGAATGCCAGCATCGTTGCCGAGGTGGTGAGCTGGGGTAACACGCATCTGCGGGCCGAGGGCCTCGGGGCCTATATCGCGGACGCCACGACCGCCGGCGACTTCCCGCGCGTCGTGCTGGGCATCGTGGTCATGGCGCTGATGGTGACGACCTGCAACCGCATCCTGTGGCGGCCGCTTTACCGCCTCGCCGAGAACCGCTTCAGGCTCGAGTAGGAGAAGCCTCATGGATTCGATCACAAACCCGGTGCAGGACAGGACGCTGGTCGCCGTCGACCGCATCCGCAAGGTCTATCCCAAGGGAAGCGGCGAGGACCTGCTGGTCCTCGACAATGTCAGCCTGACCCTCGGCAAGAACGAGATCGTCTCGTTCCTCGGCCGCTCCGGCTGCGGAAAGACGACGCTGCTGCGCATCCTAGCCGGCCTGATGCCGGCGACCGGCGGTGAGGTCCGGATCGCGGGCAAGAGCGTCGTCGGGCCGTCGCCTGAAGTGGCAATGGTGTTCCAGTCGTTCGCGCTCTTCCCCTGGCTGACCGTTCTCCAGAACGTCGAGATCGGCCTCGAGGCCCAGGGTGTCGCACCGGCCGAGCGCAAGCGTCGGGCGCTCGCCGCCATCGACCTGATCGGCCTCGACGGCTACGAGAGCGCCTATCCCAAGGAACTCTCGGGCGGCATGCGCCAGAGGGTCGGCATTGCGCGGGCGGTCGTGGTGCAGCCGACCGTGCTGCTGATGGATGAGGCCTTTTCCGCCCTCGACGTGCTGACGGCGGAGACGCTGCGCACCGACCTCATGGACCTCTGGATCGAGGGCCGCCTGCCGATCTCCGCGATCGCCGTGGTCACGCACAATATCGAGGAGGCGGTGCTGCTGTCGGATCGCGTGCTGGTCTTCGGCTCCAACCCCGGCCATGTGGCGGCGGAGATCAGGATCGAGCTGCCGCATCCGCGCAACCGGCTCGATCCCGCGTTCCGCCAGATCGTCGAGGACCTCTATTCCACCATGACGGAGCGCGCCGGGGGCAAGGCGAGTCAGGGCCATTTCTTCGGCGCCGGCCTCGCCATGCTGCTGCCGAGGGTGTCGCCGAACATGATCGCGGGCCTGCTCGAGGCGGTGGCCGCCGATCCTCACCAGGGCCATGCCGGCCTGCCAGAGCTGGCCGGCGACCTTCACATGGAGGTCGACGACCTGTTCCCGGTCGCCGAGGTGCTGCAGCTCCTGCGCTTCGCCGAACTGGGCGACGGTGACATCAAGCTCACCGAGCCGGGACGCCAGTTCGTCGGCTTCGAGCCCGATGCCCGCAAGAAGCTCTTCGCCCAGCATCTGCTGAACTACGTGCCGCTGGCGGGCCATATCCGCCGGGTGCTCGACGAACGCGGCACGCATCGTGCTCCGGCGAGCCGGTTCCGCGACGAGCTCGAGGACCATATGTCGGAGTCCTTTGCCGAGCAGACCATGCGGACGGTGACATCCTGGGGACGCTTCGGCGAGGTCTTCGCCTATGATGAAGTCAGCGGGATATTCAGTCTCGACAATCCGGGATGATCCCGGTGAGGTTCACGGATGCATTTCGACCTGTTTGAACTCGGCGAGGCCGCGCTGCGTCTCGGCGTGGCGCTGCTGCTGGGCTCGGCCATCGGGTTCGAGCGTCAGTGGAACCAGAAGATGGCGGGCCTGCGCACCAACGCGCTGGTGGCGCTGGGCGCGGCGGGCTTCGTCACCTTCTCTGGCATGGTCGGCGCCGGCGATCCGACGCGCGTGGCCGCACAGGTCGTGACCGGCATCGGCTTCCTGGGCGCGGGCGTCATCCTGCGCGAGGGCGTGAACGTGCACGGCCTCAACACCGCGGCGACGCTGTGGTGCTCGGCCATGGTCGGCACGATGGCCGGAGCGGGGCATGGTGGTCCGGCGCTGCTGGCGGCCGGCATGGTGATCGCCACCAACCTCGTCCTGCGGCCGCTCATCCGACGCGTGAACAGCCGCCTCGTGACCAGCAGCAACGCCGAGACGCACTACACCGTCGAAGTGGTGTGCCGCGGCGCCGAGGAGGCGCAGATGCGCTCGCTGCTGCTCAACGCGCTGGCTCAGGCGGGTCTCGGCCTGCGTCGACTGGACAGCGAAGACATCGCCGACACGTCGAAGGTCACGGTGACGGCGCAGGCCGTCGCCGCCAAGCGCAACGACGCGGCGCTCGAGCAGATCGTCGGTCGCCTCAGCCTCGATCCCACCGTTACCGGCGTCACCTGGCAGATCGATCGCACGATCCCGGAGTCCTGACCTTCCTCGCGGCTTGGACCTTTTGTCCAATTCTGCGGTCCTGCAAGCCCGACGAGATTGCGCGCCATTCTCGTCGGAGGAATCGTGCGCTTCATTTCTGACTGGCTGGCCGCCGCGCCCTATCGCGCGGTCGTCCTCAACATCGCGATGCTGGTGCTTCTGCTGGCGTTGGTCGACAGCACGGCGCTGTTCGCGCTGGTCGGCGCGTCGTGCCTCGCCGTGGCCGGTCTCGTCGGTCTGCGCGGCGCTTTGCGCGCGAGCTTCACCCGTGGCGGTGGCGCACGCGCCGCCTTCGACCGGGTGCTGGTCTGGCTTCCCGGCGCGGCCGCGCTGACGCTCGGTGCCGTTGGACTGCATCTCGCCGTGACGGCTCCGGCAGGCTCGACCCTTCACCTGGCGGGCGTCGCGCTCTTCGGCTTCGAGCTGGTGATGCTCGCGCTGCCGGCCGACGGCAAGCCGGCCCCGGCGAAGGCCGTGTGAGATGGATTTTCCGGTCTTCCATCTCGACGTCTTCGGTAATCGCGGCCTGATCGCCGTCATCGCCGTCCTTCACGTGCTGATCAATCACGGGCTGGCCGTCGGCATGATGCCGCTGGTCGCCTGCATGGAATGGTACGGCCACCGCAAGCAGGACCCGCGCTGGGACCGGCTTGCCTACCGCATCCTGTTCGTGAGCTTCCTGGTGACGACCACCGTGGGCGCGCTTACCGGCGTTGGCATCTGGTTGTCCGTCTCGCTGGTCAATCCCTATTCGATCGGCAGCCTGATCCGCGTCTTCTTCTGGGCGTGGTTCGTCGAGTGGCTGGTCTTCATCACCGAGGTCTGCCTGATCCTCGCCTACACGCTGACCTGGAAGTCGTGGCGCGAGGGCGCGGCCAAGCGGCGGCACATCCGGCTCGGCTTCGCGCTCGGCCTGTTCTCGTGGATCACGATGGCCATCATCGTGTCGATCCTCGGCTTCATGATGGATCCGGGCAACTGGCTGTCCGAGAACACACTGTTGGCGGGCTTCAGCAACCCCGTGTATCTGCCGCAGCTCGCCTTCCGCACGCCGCTGGCGGCGGCCATGGCCGGGATCATCGCGCTCTTCCTCATCCCGTTCTTCGTCGGGGGCAAGGATCCCTTTCGCAACGAGGCGACGCGCGCGGTCGGCATCTGGACGCTGCTCTTCGCGCCCTTCGTCATCGCCGGCGGCTACTGGTACTACAGCGTGGTTCCGGCGACGATGAAGGATAACCTCGCTGTCTCGACGCTGACCTTGCAGTTCAGCGGCTGGCTCGACGACTTCCTCTGGATCGCGCTGGCGACGGTGGTGGCGATCCTCGTCATCGTGCAGATCGCGATCAAGCGGCCGGGCCTGCTGCCGCGCGTTGCCACCATCGTGCCCTTCGTCGCGATCCTGTGGCTCACCGGCCACTTCGAACGGGTGCGCGAGTTCATTCGCAAGCCCTACATCATCGGCCAGTACATGTACGCCAACGGCCTGCGCGTCGAGGATTACGCCTTGCTGCAGCGCGACGGTGTGCTGGCTTACGCGACCTATTCCAATCCGCTGACGGAGGCGGAGAAGAAGTTCGTTTCGGCCGACCTGCCCGAGGCGGAGCGCTCCTCGGCGCTCGCGCGGCTGCAGAAGGGCAAGGACGTGTTCATGGACACCTGCTCGCGCTGCCATACCACGCACGGCGTCAATGGCGTGGCCGGCCACCTGCAGCGCATGTTCGGCGATGCGCGATGGACGCCCGATCTGACGGCCGACTACGTCGCCGGCATGCACAACGCCCAGCCCTACATGCCGCCGTTCCCCGGCAGCAAGGACGAGCTGGGCTTCCTCGCCACCTATCTCGAGCAACTCCAGGGCAACAAGGCTCCGGTGCCGGGCGCGCAGCAGGCAGGCGTTGCCATCCGCCCCGAAGGCGAATCCAAGCTCGCCGACGGTGCGGCGCCGATGCAAGGAGCACGAAAGTGAACCAGATCCCCGTTCCCCGCGACATCCCGCTGCCCATGCCGGCGCCCGAGCCGCTGCTGGTCGTGGTGCTCGTGTTCTTCTTCCTGCTGCACATCGCCTTCGTGAACTTCATGGTCGGCGGCGCGCTGATCTCGGTCTGGTACGAGATCAAGGGCCTGAAGGAGCGTCGCTACGACCGGCTGGCCTACGAGGTCGCCTCGACGATCACCGCCAACAAGAGCATCGCCGTGGTGCTGGGCGTCGGGCCGCTGCTCGCCATCAACACGCTCTATACGGTCTACTTCTATACGGCGAACGCACTCACCGGCACGTTCTGGATCTCGATCGTCCCGCTGGTGGTCGTCGCCTTCCTGCTTACCTACGCCCACAAATATCTCTGGCACGCGATGGAGGGTCGCAAGGGACTGCACATCGCAATCGGTGCGGCGTCCTGCCTGATCTTCCTCTTCATCCCGCTGATCTTCCTCACCAACGTGAACCTGATGCTGTTCCCGGAGAAGTGGGGGACGGTGCAGGGCTTCTTCTCGGCGCTCCTGCTGCCCAACGTGCTGCCACGCTACGCCCATTTCCTGCTGGCCTGCCCGGCGATGACCGGCCTGCTGATGGTCTGGTTGTTCCGCCGCCGCAGCGAGGCGTCGCTGGCCGACACGGGCTGGCGGCGCGACGAGCTGATGCGAGCCGGTTATCGCTGGGCGCTGTGGCCGACCGTCGGCCAGTTCCTCGTCGGGCCGGTCGCGCTGCTGACCCTGCCCACGACCCAGGGCACGCCCGCGACGCTGATGGCGGTCTTCGGCGTGGCCATCCTGGTGTCGATCTGGATGACGATGCTGATGTTCGTCGAGACGCGGCGCCCGGCAGCGCGCATTGGCGGCAGCTTCGTGTCGATCTGCGGCCTGATGGTCGTGGTGCTGGGGCTGATGGGCGCCGGCCGCCACGTCTATCGCGAGTCCGCCGTGGCGCCGCATCGGGAGCTCGTCCGCGCCAAGACCGAGGACTATATGCGCCGTGTCGACGAGGCCAACCGCGCCGCTGGCGCTGCGTCACGCCCAGGCCGGCCATGAGCCGTACGACGGCTGTGCCGGCGACGACGCGCCGCAGTCGGTTCGCGGCCTGGATTCGCCGTTATTTCTGGCTCTGGATCGCCTACCAGACGGTGAAGGGTCTCGCGACGACGACTTTCGTTTGGCTGCCGCTGCTGTACGTGTTCCTGTCGACGTGACGGGGCCACGAAAGGAGCGCGACGATTTCCGCGCAGGACACCGCAAACCGCAAGAATCTGCTGCTGCTGATCCAGCTTCGCTGGATCGCGGTGCTGGGCCAGGTCGCGACCATCGCCTTCGTCGAGTTCGTGCTGCAGGTCGCGCTGCCGCTCTCCTCGATGCTGGCGGTCGTGCTGTTCCTGGTCGTCTTGAACGGCATCAGCCTGTTGCGGCATCGCAGCGGCGCGTCGACCACGGGCGGCGCGCTGCTGCTCGAACTGCTGCTCGACGTCGCGGCCCTGACCACGCAGCTCTACCTGAGCGGCGGAGCGTCGAATCCCTTCGTGTCGCTCTATCTGCTGCAGATCATCCTCGCGGCGGTGCTGCTGGAGGCGCGGCCGGCCTGGATTCTGGTCGGCGTGACGACGGTCTGCTTCGTCGGGCTCACCCTGTTCAGCCGGCCGCTCGACCTGCCGCATCGCCATGACGGAGATCCTTTCGGGCTCCATCTGCAGGGCATGTTCATCGCCTATGTGCTGGCGGCGGGCCTGATCGTGGTCTTCGTCACCCGAATCGGCCGGAACCTGCGAGAGCGTGACGCCCACCTCGCCACGCTGCGCCAGCGTTCGGTCGAGGAGGAGCTGGTCGTGCGCATGGGCCTGCTCGCCTCCGGGGCCGCGCACGAGCTGGGCACGCCGCTCGGCACGCTCTCGGTGATCATCAACGACTGGCAGAAGATGCCGGCCCTCACCGCCGATCCCGACCTCGCCGAGGACCTCGACGCGATGGAGGAGCAACTCCTGCGCTGCAAGGAGATCGTCTCGAAGATCCTGTCCTCGTCCGGCGAGATGCGGGCCGAGGGGGCGGGTCCCACGACCGTCGCACGCTTCTTCGATGCCCTGATCGAGGATTGGCGGACCAGCCGCTGGCCGCCCGCTCTGCACTACGACAACCGCTTCACGCCCGACCAAGCCATTGCGACCGACGTGGTGCTGGCCCAGGGCATCGCCAACCTGTTCGACAACGCACTGGAGGCATCGCCCGACTGGATGTCGATCTCGCTCGGCCGCGAAGCCGACGCAGCAGTGCTGACGGTCGAGGATCGCGGGCCGGGCTTCGCCGATCGAATCCTCGCCCAGTTCGGCAAACCCTACCAGACGACGAAGACGCGCCCGGGCAGCGGGCTCGGCCTGTTCCTGCTGGTCAACGTGGCGCGCAAGCTGGGCGGCGAGGTAAGGGCGGAGAACCGCGCCGGCGGCGGCGCCCGCGTCGTCGTGCGGCTGCCGCTCGCCCGCCTCGCGCTGGAGGTGCGGCATGGCGGATAGGCCGCGCCTGGTGATCGTCGACGATGACCCCGCCTTCGCGCGTGCCATGCGCCGATCCTTCGAGCGCCGCGATTACGAGGTGCGCGCCTCTGCGACGTCGGAGGCACTCGACGATGCGCTGCGCGACTTCCGGCCGGGCTTCGCCATCGTCGACCTCAAGCTCGGTGGGGATTCCGGCCTTCATTGCGTCCGTCGTCTCGCGGCCCTCGACCCTTCCATGCGCATCGTCGTGCTGACGGGGTTCGCGAGCATTTCGACCGCCGTCGAGGCGATCAAGCTCGGCGCCTGCCACTATCTCGCCAAGCCGTCCAATGCCGACGACATCGAGGCGGCCTTTGCACGGGCCGATGGCGATGCCGCCGTGCCGCTCGGCACGCGCCCGACCTCGCTCAAGACGCTGGAATGGGAGCGTATCCACGAGATGCTGGCCGAGACCGACTTCAACGTCTCCGAAACGGCGCGCCGCCTCGGCCTGCACCGCCGCACACTGGCCCGCAAGCTCGCCAAGCGACGGGTCACCTGACCCGGCACATCGTCAGGGGCTGGCCTTCCATGGATCGGCGAAGCGCGGGTCGTTGACGAAGTCGCGGTCGGTCAGGGACTTGAGGAACGCGACGAGATCCTGCTTCTCCTCGCCCGAAAGATGGAAGCCTGGCAGGAACGGGCTCGTGTTTGGACCGCGCGCCCGTCCGCCCGCTTCGTAGTGGGCGATGACCTCCTCCAGGGTGGCGATGCCGCCGTCGTGCATGTAGGGCGCGGTCAGCTCGACGTTGCGCAGGCTGGGGGTGCGGAACCGGCCCATGTCGTCGGCCCGGCCCGACTGTTCAAGCAGGCCGGTATTGTCCGGGGGGTAGGCGCCCTTGCCGTCACGGTCGTAGAGCCCGGTATTGTGGAAGGCATACTCGGCGAACGGCTTGCGCGAATGTACCAGGCTGTCGGTCAGGTGCACGCCGCCATGGCAGTGGAAGCACTCCAGCCGCTCGCTGAAGAACAGCGCCTCGCCGCGCTTCGCGGAGTCGGAGATCGCATTCGGCTCGCCGCCGTAACGGTAGCGGTCATAGGGCGAGCCCGCGGAGACGAGGGCGCGCTGGAAGGCGGCGAGGGCCTTCGTGATCGTGCCGAGATCGATGACGCCCTCGCGCTCGGGAAAAGCCGCACGGAAGAGCGGCGGATAGACCGGCTCGCGGCGCAGGCGGTCGAACATCGCCTGCTCGCGTCCCGCCATGCCCATCTCGACCGGGCTTTCGCCGAACATCGGCACCAGCGCCTGCTGCTCCAGCCGCGTCTGCAGCGGGTTGGCCCAGGTCAGCACGGGCAGGTAGCCCGCATTGGCGAGCGACATGGCATTGCGCGGGTGCGCCTCGCCCGTCACGCCGCTGGGCGTCGGGCGCGCATCGGCGAAGGCCCGTGCCTGTTCGTGGCAGGATGCGCAGGACATCGTGCCGTCCGCCGACAGGCGCGGATCGTAGAACAGGCGGCGCCCCAGCTCGACCTTGGCCTCCGACATCGGATTGTCGGCGGGAACCACGGGCGGAGGCAGCCAGGACGGGATGTGCCACTGGTAGCCCTGCTCGGTGCGCGCCGCCGCGGCGACCAGGAGAAAGGTCGCTGCAGTGGTCAGCAGGAGGCCGAGAGCCCGGCGCATCCGCTCAAGGGCCGACGCGGAAGAACTTCTGGCTGCCGCCCGTGCCGGCGAAGGTCAGCCCGAAGTTGCGCATCAGCGGATTGCAGTCGCCGTCGGTCGGCGTCGACATGCAGCCAGCGGGGCTGTCGGCCTGGTTGGTGTCGACATCGACACCTTCCAGCACCGACTTCAGATCGGCGATCACGACGTTGCGCGCCGGGTCGAACGACGCGAACTCGATGGTCGGTCGGTTGGGATTGGCGCAGGCCGACGGCGCCTTGTTGCCGCCCTCGGCGGCGCACTGGGTGCTGCCGAGATGGATCGCGAAGCCCAGCCGGTTGCTGCCGGCACGATCGCCGAAACGCGGCATGTCGCCTGGCCTGATGTCCTGCGGTCGGGCACTGGTCGCGAGGTCGATCCGCAGGAACTTGTAGCCCGCCTGCCAGTTCCAGAAGAGCGACGTCAGGTTGAGGGGCGAGGGCGCGATCGTCGAATCGGCATGGTTGAGATCGAAGGGCACGCCGAGGGTGAAGCGCAGGCCACGATAGTCGCCGCCCGGCACCGTTCCGACAACGATGTCGCGAGTCTCGTCCGTGCCGGTGAGGCAGGGGCCGGTGTGGTTCTCGAAATCGAGCAGGGCGACGTTGGCGTGCTGCCAGCGGCCGTCCTGGTCGAGCTTGAGTGGCACGGCCTTGCCGGCCGCGTCCACGAGCTGCACGTTGGAGACGTAGAAGCGGAAATCGGAAGGTGTCACGCGCGACCCGGTCGCGCCGATGCCGTCATAGCTGGCACCGCACGCGAACTGCTTGTCGCCCACCTGGGCGGCAAAGCGGATCGTCACCTTGCGGTCCTGCTGGGCAGCCGCCGGCGGCGCGGTGCCGCCGAGCACCATGAGGGCGAGGCTGGCGATCGCCAGCCCGTGTGTCGTCGTGAGAGGTGTCATCGGCTGTTTCCTCGGGTTTGTCATGACTGCTTCATTCTCGGGTCTTGTCTCTCCAACTCGGCCTCGCTCTCGCTGACCATGAGGACGAGGATCAGCATGCCGAGCCCGAGGAAGGCGATGGGGCCCGCGAATTCGAGGCCGGCGACGTTGACGGCGATCACGGCCAGCGCCGCGATGTTGGCGAGGCCGAGCGGGGTGCCGACGATGCGGCCGAGGGCAGCCAATACCCGCCCCAGGACACCCGCGGCGATTTCGACGGCGAAGCGCACGAGGAGCAGCGGCCAGCGCAGCAGTGCGGCGATGGGCGTCGTTACGCCACCGAGCAGGCGCACCAAAGTGGCGCCAGCCGCGATGGCCGCGGTGGCGATGGCCTGCCCCGCGAGGCGCGGCAGGCCGTGGGGATCGGCGAGCAGGCGGCCGGCGGTGCGCAGGGCGGACGGCAACACGCCGATGCCGATGCCGACCAGCACGCCGATCTGGGCGCCGCGCAACCCGCCGACCAGAAAGCCGATCAGGATGCAGAAGCCGGTGTTGATGGCGACGGTGATGCCGAAAGCGGCACCGCGATAGCGGTCGAAGGGGGACATGGGTTCTCCTCGAGAGACTTCGAATGAAGGAAGGACACGGCATCGATCAACCAGGTCCGTAGACCGGTTAGCGTCGGTGAGGCCGTGGTGGTGGCGCAGGCAGCAGCGCGGGCGCGCGAAGGCGGCCCGCGACGGGATCAGGCGATGGCAGGAGGTGCGCGCGCCTGAAGAGGGCCATCGCGAATGCCGGCGGTGCCGCCAGCGGCGGCGGCGGCCCTGACGGCGCCCGTCCGGACGACCGGCGGCTCGACCGTGAAGATTACCGAAGGGCCGGCCATCGCCGTCGCGTGGGCCAGGCCGAGGCAGCATTCATGGATCTTCCCGGCATCCGGGATCGACCCCTTGCCGCTCTCATCCTCGGTGGCCGGCAGGCAGAGGACGCCCCAGACGCGGGCCGCTTCCATCGGCCCGCCGTCCCGCAACAAGGCGGCATGGGCGAGCGGCTGTAGGAAATTGAGCGTGATCGCGAACAGGGCCGCGGCGAACGCGACCGCGTGCCTGCCGGTAACGGGGCCCGTACGATCCATGACGCCCATACTAGAGGCCGCCCGCCCGGCCTCTCAAGCGGGCGCGCCCCGCGCAATGTCGCAGGGTCGTGTCGGCCGCAGCCGAGTTGGCGTGCCCCGGGCCTTCAGCCCAGCGCGCCGGCGCTGCGCAGCCGGTCGAGACCCTGCTGGTCATAGCCCAGTTCGCGCAGCACCTCATCGGTGTGGGCGCCGTGCTCCGGCCCGGCGCCGGGCGCCGCCGGTTCGGCAGCGAAGGACAGGCGGATCGGGGCGGAGATCGTGTGCGGCATGTCCTCCTGGCGTGTCGGGATCACCGCGCCGTTGGCCACCGCCTGCTCGTCGTCGGGCACGTCGCGCAGGACGCCGAGCAGACCGAAGGTGATCTCATGCCGGCGCAACCGGTCCTTCCACTCGAGCCAGGGACGGCCCGCAAAGACGGGATCGAGGATCGCCGCCAGGTCGGGGGCGTGGGCGCGCCGTTTCTCTGTCGTCTCGAAGCGCGGGTCGTCCATCAGGTCGGTGCGTTCCAGCGCCTGGCAGAGTTCGGGCCAGAGCTTGTCCTCGCGCACGATCGTGAGCTGGATCCAGCGGCCGTCGGCGGTGCGATACTGGTTGGCGAGCGCGCTGCGGGGCTTGGTGCGCGGCGGGCGCGGCGCGACATAGGCGCCGAGCAGGGCGCCCTGGGCCAGGATGGCGTTCGACCACAGGCCGCTCGCATGCAGCGACGTGCCGACCTCGCTGCCTTCACCCGTGCGCTCGCGGTGGAGCAGCGCCATCGAAATGGCGGCAAAGAGGTTCATGCCGGCCATCTGGTCGCCCTGCGCGGGCAGGGAGAAAGCGGGCGGCCCGCCTTCGTAGGTCAGGGCGTCGAGCAGGCCGGAGCGGGCGAAGAAGGCGGTCGAATCGAAGCCGGGCTGGTCGGCGTCCGGGCCCTGCTCGCCGTAGCCGGTCAGGGCGGCGTAGATCAGGCGCGGATTGGCGGGCTTCACGTCGGCGTAACGCATGCGCAGCCGCTCGCGGACCTTGAGCGGGAAGTTGACCACCATCACGTCGGCCGTGGCCACCAGACGGTCGAACGCCTCGCGCCCCAGAGGGTTCTTGAGGTCTAGCACGACCGATCGCTTGTTTCGGTTGGTCATGTGCCAGCAGAAGTTGACCGGATGCTGCGGAATCGAATGGGCCTGCCCGAGCTTGCGCTGGGGATCGCCCTCGCCGGGTGGCTCGATCTTGATCACTTCGGCGCCGTAGTCTCCCATCACCGTCGTAGCGACGGGGGCGGCGATGAAGCTGGCCAGGTCGAGGACCCTCAGGCCCTGCAACGGCAATGGTCCGCTCATTGAGTTTTTCCTTTCGAACGCCTACACCCAGCCTATCCGGGGAGAAGGCTTTCAGGTCAATGGCCGGCAGGTTTCGCAATTTCTGGCTGGTAGGCGCCTTTCTGCTCGTGATCCTGGCGATCGGGCTCGCCCTGCAGTCGGCCCTGTGGGCTTGCGTCGCCGCTGCCCTGCTCGGCATCGTGGGCGTCGTCACGTTGCGCGGCAATCGCTGGCGCAGCGGCGCGCTCCTGGCGACCGCGCTGGCGCTCAGCCTGGTGGCGCTCGACCTTTTCGCCGGCCTGCTCTCGCCGAAAGCCATGAACATGGGGGTCGTGACCCGCACAATTCCGCAATGGTGGCCGCCGCCCGACCCGATCCTGGGGTTCCGGCCCAAGCCCGACAGCGAAGCCATCGCCACCGCCACGTGGGGCTCCGAACTGGTCTATCGCCAGACCTATCATTTCGACTCCGCCGCGGCGCGGGTGACGCCGCCAGCCCCGGATGCGACCGACACCTACCTGTTCATCGGCGATTCTTTCATCTTCGGGCAGGGGTTGAGCGACGACGAGACGATGCCGTCGCAGTTCACGAAGCAGAATGCGCCGGCCGCGCGGAGCGTGAATCTCGGCGTGCCGGGCTACGGACCCAACCATCTCGTCCGGGCCTTCGAAGCCGGACTCCTCGACCGCTACACCGACCGCAAGGTGAAGGCGGTGGTGACCTGGATCATCCCGGCGCATCTGCAGCGGGTGACGGGGGATGGCTCCTGGCTCGGTTCCTCGCCGCGCTACGTGCTGGAGAACGGCAAGCTGCGCTACACCGGCACCTTCAACGAGCATCGCTGGCGCGATCCCGTTGCCGGCCTGCACTACCTGCTCGGCCAGCATTTCGCCTTCATCGACGCGATCGGCCAGCGGCAACGCCAGGAGGTGCAGATCGAGCTGTTTCTCGCGATGATGGCGAAGCTGCAGGCGGAGGCACGCGAGAAGTTCGGCGCGCCCCTCGTCATCGTCTATTCCTGGCCCGACGAGCAGACCCGGCATCGCTACGGCGATTCGAAAGTGGCGCAGCCCTTGCTCGTCGACACGCTCGTACGCCTGCGCAAGCTCGGCGCGCCGATGGTGGGCGAGTCTGCCACGACCTTCGGCAGGGACCCCAAGACGCTGGCCATCCCGCATGACGGTCATCCCTCCGTCCTCACCACGGACCTCATCGCCGCCGCCGTGAAGAAAGTTCTACAGGGATCGCAAGGACCCTAGCGGCATCCTGAGCGGGCCGCATCGCATCGCCCGTTTCAATTGACAGTTCACCTGCAATCCCGGCAGCCTGTCGGCAATAGGAAGGCCCGCACGAACGGGCTGCCGAGGAAGCGTCTTTGCGGGAGGATCAACAGGGTGAGACCTTTCACACCCGTGCGCGTGCCTGATCGGGCCATTCCGACAGTTTCGGCCGAGTTTCCCGGCGCGTCTGACGGGAAGGCTTGATGCAGGCTTACATCGTGCGCCGCGTTCTGGCGCTCATCCCGACGCTCTTCTTTGCCAGCCTCATCGTCTTCGTGACCGTGCGCATGATCCCTGGCGACGTTATCGATCTGATGCTGAGCCAGAACGACATCGGGGCCTCGAAGATGGGCCGTGAGCAGCTCGAGCAGGCGCTCGGCCTCGACCAGCCGATGTGGCTGCAGTACGGACGCTGGGTCGGGGCCATCCTCTTCCACGGCGATTTCGGCCGCTCGCTCTGGCAGAACACGCCGGTGAGCGAGCAGCTCCTGCAGCGCCTGCCCGTCACCTTCGAACTCGGTCTGATGGCGCTGATCGTGGGTCTCTCGGTCGCCATTCCCATCGGCGTCTATTCGGCAATACGGCAGGATACGCCGGGCGACTATGTGGCGCGTTCCTTTTCGATCCTGATGCTGGCGGTGCCGAGCTTCTGGCTGGGCACCATGGTGATGGTCTTCCCGTCGATCTGGTGGGGCTGGTCGCCGCCCATCCAGTTCGTGCCCTTCTCGAAGGATCCCTGGGGCAACCTCAGCCAGATGATCATCCCGTCGATCATCCTGGGCTGCGCGCTGTCGGCCATCACCATGCGTCTGACGCGCACCATGATGCTCGAGGTCCTGCGTCAGGACTTCATCCGCACCGCCTGGGCCAAGGGTCTCGGCGAAAGGCTGGTTGTGGCGCGCCATGCGCTGCGCAACGCCTTGATCCCCGTGGTGACTCTGATCGGCCTGCAGGCGCCGCTGCTGATCGGCGGCGCGGTGATCATGGAGCAGATCTTCGTCATTCCCGGCATGGGGCTGCTGCTGCTCGACGCGGTGAGCCAGCGCGACTATCCCGTCATCACGGGCGTGTTCCTGATCGTCGGCGTCGCGGTGATGGTCATCAATCTGATCGTCGACCTGAGCTACGGCCTGCTCGATCCCAAGGTGAGGTACCGCTGATGGCCTCCGTCGCGGAAACCACCGTCGCCATCCCGCCGCGCCGCAAGCGCGGCCCGGTATTGCACTTCATCGGCCGCCTCTTCCGCGAGAAGCCGCTCGGCGCCGCCGGTGCGGTCGTGTTCATGCTGTTCCTGTTCTGCGGGATCTTCGCCGACGCGCTGGCACCCTACGGCATGAACCAGATCGCGCCGCTCAACCGGCTGAAGCCGCCGTCCTGGGCGTTTCCCTTCGGCACCGATAATCTCGGTCGCGACATGCTCTCGCGCTGCCTCTACGGCGCCCAGCTCTCGGTCATCATCGGCTTCTGCGCCGCCGGCATCGCCACGGTCATCTCGGTCTTCCTCGGCATCGTCTCGGGCTATCTCGGCGGCAAGTTCGACCTCGTGCTGCAGCGTTTCGTCGACGCCTGGATGAGCTTTCCCGACCTCATCATCCTGATCGTGGTCGTGTCGGTGGTCGGCCCCGGCATGCCGCAGATCATCGTGACGCTCGGGCTGCTTCTCGGCATCGCGGGCTCGCGCATCATTCGCGGCGCCGTCGTCTCGGTGCGGGAGAACATGTACGTCCATGCCGCGCAATCGACTGGCGCCTCGACCTTCCGCATCCTGTGGCGGCACATCCTGCCCAACGTCATGGCGCCGGTTATCGTGCTGTTCACGACGCGCGTGGGCACCGTGATCCTGGCCGAATCTGGCCTGTCGTTCCTCGGCCTCGGCGTGCCGCCGCCGGCGCCGACCTGGGGCGGCCTGCTGTCGGGCAGCGGTCGCACCTTCATGCTGCAGGGGCCGTGGCTCGCGCTCGCGCCGGGCCTCTGTCTGACCATCGTGGTCTATGCCACCAACATGTTCGGCGACGCCCTGCGCGATCTTCTGGATCCGCGCATGCGGGGTTCACGCTGACGAAACCAACGAAAAGAAACGCGGAGGAAACGATGACGATGAAGAAGTGGGCCAGGGGGCTCCTATCCGGTGCGCTGGGACTGGCACTCGCCGGAACGGCGCACGCGCAACAGGAGAAGCCGCAATATGGCGGCACGCTGGAAGTCGGCACCGTCTATGTGACGCTGTCGGCCTTATCCTTCGATCCCGCCGATTGGAACTGGAAGCTGAACCACGATACCGGCCAGTTCTACGAACAGCTCTTTGCCGCCGACCTCTCCCAGAGCAAGCGCAATGGCGGCAAGTATCCCTTCTATGCCGATGCCTGGCTGCCCTCCGACGCGATCCGCGGCGAGCTGGCCGAGAAGTGGGTGTGGAGCGACAATCCCCTGAAGCTCACGATCGACCTGCGCAAGGGCGTGATGTTCCCGGAGAAGCCGGGCGTCATGAAGGAGCGTGAACTGACCGCCGAGGACGTGGTCTTCGCCTTCAATCGCCTCGTCAACAGCCCCAAGAAGATCGCGGGCTACTTCGACCATGTCGAGAAGGTCGAGGCGACCGGCAAGTACACGGTCGTCTTCACCTTCAAGTACTTCAACGCCGAATGGGATTATCGCTTCGGCTGGGGCTACTACTCGACCATCACGCCCAAGGAAGTCGCCGATGCCGGCGCGACCAACTGGAAGAACGTGAACGGCACCGGCCCGTTCACGCTGAGCGACTTCGTCCAGGGCAGCTCCAACACCTACTCCAAGAACCCGATCTACTGGGACAAGGAGAAGATCGACGGCGTCGAGTACAAGCTGCCGTTCCTCGACAAGGTCGTCTATCGCACGATCAAGGACGAGGCGACCTACCTGACGGCGCTACGCACGGCCAAGCTCGACCTGCTGGAGAACATCCGCTGGAGCGCCGCCGACGACCTGAAGAAGACGACGCCGCAGCTCAAATGGTCGCGCTGGCTGAGCATGAGCGGCCAGTTCCTGGCGATGCGGGTCGATACCAAGCCGTTCGACGACATCCGCGTGCGTCGCGCGCTCAACATGGCGGTCAACAAGCAGGAGATCGTGAAGGCTTATTACGGCGGCAATGCCGAGCTCTTCGCCTATCCGCAGCATCCCGACTATCTCGGTTACTTCGAACCGCTGGAGGCGATGCCGGAGTCTGTGAGGGAGCTGTACACGTACAATCCCGACAAGGCGAAGAAGCTGCTGGCCGAGGCGGGCTTTCCGAAGGGCTTCAGCTTCAAGGTCCAGGTCTGCTCCTGCAATCCCGACCACATGGACCTGCTGCCGCTGGTCTCGGCCTATCTCGAGGCGGTCGGCGTCAAGCTCGAGATCCAGCCGATGGAATATGCGGCCTTCCTCTCGGCGATGACGACCAAGACCAACGCGCCAGGCTACTTCATGAACAACGGCCACACCAACCCGACGACGACGATCCGCAAGAGCTTCGTCACCAAGGAAGTGTGGAACCCGTCGCAGTATTCCGACCCGGCCTTCGACAAGAAGGTGGCCGACATGTATCTCGAACGGGACGAGGCCAAGCGCCAGGTCATGATCAAGGCGCTCACGCGCGAGATCCTGGAGAAGACCCCGTACATCTGGCTGCCGACGCCCTACATCTATACGGCGTGGTGGCCGTGGGTGAAGGGTTACAACGGCGAGCTGCGCGCCGGCGCGGTGCGTCCCGGCCCGATCTACGCTCGCATGTGGGTGGACCAGGACCTCAAGAAGAAGATGGGCAAGTGATTCTCAGCCCATGAGCGCTCCGCTTCTCAGTGTCCGCAACCTGTCGACGCGCTTCCGCACCGAACGCGGGACGGTGCGGGCGGTCGACGGCGTGTCGTTCGACGTCGCCGCCGGCGAGACGCTGGCGATCGTGGGGGAATCGGGTTCGGGCAAGAGCGTGACCGCGCTCTCGATCCTGCGCCTGATCCCCGATCCACCCGGCAAGATCGAGGAGGGCGAAATCCTCTTCGAGGGCCGTGATCTTCTCAAGCTCGACGATGCCGGCATCCGCGCGATCCGCGGCGATCGCATCGCCATGATCTTCCAGGAGCCGATGAGCTCGCTCAATCCGGCACTCACCGTTGGCATGCAGGTCGGCGAGCCGATCAACCTGCACCGCAAGACGGTGTGGGCGAAGGCGCTCGACAAGGCCGCCGAGCTTTTGGGCAAGGTGCGCATTCCGGACGGGCGCAGCCGGCTCTCCTCCTACCCGCACCAGTATTCCGGCGGCATGCGCCAGAGGGTCATGATCGCCATGGCGCTGGCCTGCCAGCCGCAGCTCATCATTGCCGACGAGCCGACGACGGCGCTCGACGTCACG
The DNA here is from genome assembly GCF_052439685.1 of Reyranella sp. Taxonomy (GTDB): domain Bacteria; phylum Pseudomonadota; class Alphaproteobacteria; order Reyranellales; family Reyranellaceae; genus Reyranella. The sequence continues at coordinate 44,502 of NZ_JBQVQG010000022.1, read as the reverse complement.
GTGCAGGCGCAGATCCTGGCGCTGCTCAAGGAACTGACGCGCGAAGCCAACTCGGCGATGATCCTGATCACCCACGATCTCGGCGTCGTGGCACGCTATGCCGATCGGGTCGTGGTGATGTATGGCGGCCGCATCGTCGAGACGGCGCCGGCCCGCCTGCTCTACAAGACGCCGCGCCATCCCTATACACGCGGCCTCATGGCCTCGGTGCCGCGCCTCGACGGCGACACCGACCGGCCGCTGGTCCCGATCGAGGGCCAGCCGCCCGATCTCGCCACCCTGCCGCCGGGCTGCGCCTTCGCCCCGCGCTGCAAGGATGCGACCGACCGCTGCCGCAGCGAGCGGCCGCCGCTGGTCGAGAGCGCCCCCCATCATTTCTCAGCGTGCTTCTTCCATGACCGCCTCGCCGCCTGATCCCGTCCGCCCCGATACGGTCCTGAGGGTCGAAGGCCTGAAGATCCACTTCCCGATCACGGCGGGCGCGATCCTGCGCAAGCAGGTCGGCACGGTGAAGGCCGTCGATGGCGTGAGCTTCAGCGTGGCGCGCGGCGAGACGCTGGGCCTGGTGGGCGAGTCGGGCTGCGGCAAGTCCACGACCGGTCTCGCCATCCTGCGCATGCTCGACGTGACCGAGGGCAGGATCGAATTCGAGGGCGAGGACATCACGCGCTACGACCGCAAGCGCATGCGCCCGATCCGGCGGCGCATGCAGATGGTCTATCAGGATCCCTACGGCTCGCTGAACCCGCGCATGAAGGTGGCCGACATCGTGGGCGAGCCGCTGGTCGTCCATGGCATGGCGTCGGACCAGGACAAGTATCGCGCCCGCGTCGCCGATCTTCTGCGCATGGTCGGCCTGCTGCCCGACATGGCGGAGCGCTATCCGCACGAATTCTCCGGTGGCCAGCGCCAGCGCATCGGCATCGCCCGCGCGCTGGCCTTGGAACCCACGCTTTTGATCTGCGACGAGCCGGTGTCGGCGCTCGACGTGTCGATCCAGGCCCAGGTGGTGAACCTGTTCATGGAGCTGCAGGAGCGGCTCGGCCTCACCTACATCTTCATCGCCCACGATCTCAGCGTCGTGCGCCACATCAGCGACCGCATCGCGGTGATGTATCTCGGCCGCGTCGCCGAGATCGCGACGAGGGTGCAGCTCTACAAGGATCCGCTGCATCCCTATACGCAGGCGCTGCTGGCCGCCGTGCCGATCGCCGATCCCGAGCTGGAAGCGGCCCGTGGCGCCGATATCATCGCTGGCGAGATCCCCAGCGCCATGCGCCCGCCGCCCGGCTGCCGCTTCCACACGCGTTGTCCCAAGGCGATGGATGTCTGCAAGGCGGTCGACCCGCCGCTGAAAGAGATGGACGACGGCCGCGCGGTGGCGTGTCACCTGCACTCATAGGAGCGCGCCACTCCAGTGGCGCTCATAATCTTATTCAGGATCTGACGCCGACCATGTTGCGGCGATTCAAGAGCGCCACTGGAGTGGCGCGCTCCCAGCAAGGATTCTAGGAGCGCTGCAGCGCCGCGCATTGGTCGAGCACCCAGGCCTTCCTCTCCTCGAAGATTGCCGGCGGGCGGTTGAGTTCGGGGCGCTGGTGGAACCAGCCGATCGTGGCCATCCAACGGATCAGCCGGAAATCCGGGATCAGGCTCAAGGCTTCGTCGGGGACGGGGCGGGTGGCGCGGTAGCCGGCCAGAAAAGCACTTTCGATCTCGGCGGCATTGGGCTTGGTCTGCCAGTGCGTGAGCGCGGTGGCGATATCGTACTGGTGCCAGCCATAGCCCGCGTCGTCGAAATCGATGACCGTCAGCCGGTCGCCGTCGACGACGATATTTCCCGGATGCATGTCGGCGTGGATCATACCGTAGACGGACGGGCTCTGGCTGAGGCCGCGCAGCATGTCGTGGAGGCGCTGCCGAACGTCGAGGAGAAGGCTGCGTTCGCCGGCTGAGAGCGAGCGATGCTCCCAGAACTCGCCCCAGTGCGGCGTCATTCCCATCAGCCCGTCGCTGTCGAGGGAATGGCGCCTGAAGCTGGACGGCGGCTGCCAAGCGCTGGCCTGGTTGTGCATCGCCGCCGTGATGGCGCCAAGCTGCTCGAAGGAGTCCTCGATGCGCCTCTGGTCTGAGGTTTCGGCCAGCACATCGGAGAGCAGGCGGCCCTCGGTCCAGCTCGCCAGACCGGCGAAGCGCTGCTCGCCGGTCGCCTGGATCGTCACCGGGACATAGTCCTGGCCGTCGCGCGTGAGAACGGCCTCGGGGACATCGATGCCGGCCTCGGCCAGCGCCCGGATCCAGGCCCGCTCGGAGACCAGCTCGTCGAGCGTGTGATAGCCCGGCCGATGGAGGCGAAAGACGTAGGCCCGCCCGTCCCGGCCGTCGGTCACCCGGAACGTGACGTTCTCGGAGAGCGACACCAGGGTGAGGTCCCTGCCATCGATCGGGAAGGCCTCCAGCGCGGCCCGGGCGGCCGGCCCGTAGGTCCGCTCGACGGTCTCGTCGTCCATCGAAGGCTCAGCCGTCGACTTCCGCCATCGTGGCGTCGAAGGCGGTGAGGAATTCTTCGGCATGGCTCTTCTGGAAGACCAGCGGCGGCCGGATCTTCACGACGTTCCTGTAGGCGCCGGCATTGCTCGTGAGGAAGCCGCGATCCTTGAGGCGATTGATGATGTCGACGGCCTTGTCCATGTCCGGCTCGCGCGCGGCATCGGTCCCGGCGATCTCGACACCGATGAACAGCCCGTGGCCGCGCACGTCGGCGATCGATCCGAAGCGGCCCTTGCGTTCTGCCAGCGCCGACTTCAGGAACGCGCCCACGGTGGCGACGTTCTCGGCGAGCTTGTCGCGCTCGATGACGTCGATCACCGCCATGCCGACCGCGGCCTGCAGCGGGCTCGACGCGAAGGTGTTGAAGTAGCGCGTCGCCGCCCGGAAGGTCTCGACCAGCGTGCGGCTCGCGGCGGTGGCGGCCAGCGGCAGGCCGTTGCCCATCGGCTTGCCGGTGACCACGATGTCGGGCTTGAAGCCCAGCACGTCGTAGCCCCACCAGACGCCGCTGCGGCAGTAGCCGGCCTGGACCTCGTCGGCGATCACCAGGCCGCCCGCCTCGTGCACGATCTCGGTGGCGCGCGCCATGAAACCGCGCGGCACGTCGGGCAGGCCCTCGTTGGCGAAGATCGAGCAGACGATCAGGCCCGCGAAGCCCGTTCCGTCTTCCTCGAAGGTGCGAATGACCTGGCGCAGCCGGTCGAGATAGGCCTCGCACAATTCGTCCTCAGCGGCGCCGGGCACCAGCGGCCGCAGCATCTCGGGGAAGGGGATCGCGCGCACGTCGCCGGCGGTGTTCTGGCCGGGGCCGATGCGCGTCATCTTGCCGACCGCCTCGCTGTTGCCGTGATAGGTCGCGTTGGTGCAGACGATGCCGGCCTTGCCGGTGGCCATGCGCGCCATGCGCAGCGCCACCTCGTTGGCCTCGGTGCCGGAGCAGGAGAAGATCACGCTCTCGATCTCGGGCCCGTGCAGCGCCGCCAGCCGCTCGGCGAAGGCCACGATGCCTTCATGCAGGTAGCGGCTGTGGACGTTGAGGGTCGACTGCTGGCGCGCCATCGCCTCGGCGACGTGGGGATTGGCGTGACCGACGCAGGGCACGTTGTTGTACATGTCGACGTAGCGCCGGCCCTCGGGGTCGAACAGTTCGACCCCCTGGCCCCGCACGATGTGCAGGGGCGTGTTGTAGAAGAGCGGGGCGCCGGCGCCGAAAGCGCGGTCGCGACGGGCTGCCAGTGATTCAGTCGTCGCGTTCATGATCTCCGTCCTACATCTTCCCCGAAACGATGCGTGCGCCCAGCGCCCAGCGATGGACCTCGGACGGGCCATCGTAGATGCGGAAGGCGCGGGAGTCGCGGAAGAAGCGCTCGACCACAGTGTCGCGGGTGATGCCGAGGCCGCCCAGGATCTGCATGCAGCGGTCGGCGACGCGGAAATAGGCTTCCGAGCAGATCACCTTGGACATCGAGCTTTCGTTCGAGGCGCGCTCGCCCTGGTCGAGCAGCCAGGCGGTGTGCCAGATCGACAGCCGAGCCTGGTTCATGTCCATCAGATTGTCGGCCAGCATGAACGACACGCCCTGATGCTCGCCCAGCGTCTTGCCGAAGGCGACACGATGGCGCGCATACTCCGTGGCGATGTCCTGCGCGCGCACCGCCGCGCCCAGCCAGCGCATGCAGTGGCTGAGGCGGGCCGGGGCCAGCCGGACCTGGGCGTAGCGGAAGCCCTTGCCGATCTCGCCCAGCACGGCGTCGGCCGGCAGGCGCAGGTTCTTGATCTCGATCACGCCATGGCCGCCGGTGAAGCTCGAATCCATCGTGTCGAGCGTGCGCTCGAGGCGGATCGCGGGATCGGGCAGGTCGGCCAGGAACATGGTGGCGTGGCCGTCCATCGGGCCACCCTCGTTCTTGGCCATGATGATGGCGCAGCCCGCGCCGTCGGCACCGGTGATCAGCCACTTGCGGCCGTTGATCACCCACTCGTTGCCCTCCAGCCGCGCCGTCGTGGTCATCAGGCTGGGGTCGGAGCCGGCGCCGCCGGGCTCGGTCATGCAGAAGATCGAGCGGATCTCGCCCGTCGCCATGCGCTTCAGGAAATGCGCGCGCTGGTCGGGCCGGGCCACGACGTCGAGCAGGTGGATGTTGCCCTCGTCGGGCGAGGCGCAATGGATGGCCGTCGGCCCCAGGATCGAATAGCCCGCCGCCTCGAAGACATGGGCGCGGCCGACCTGGCTCAGCGCCTGGCCGCCATATTCCTTGGGCACCTGCGGCGCGAACACGCCGGCTGCCTTCGCCAGCTCGTTCATCTCGATCCGCAACTCGTCGGTCGGCCCGTGCGCCGTCCACCGTGGGTCGGTCTCGAACGGAATGATCTTCTCTTTGACGAAGTCCTTCACCTTGGCGGCGAGGTCGGTGATCGCCGTCGGCGGCGTGAAATTGAGGTCGTCGATCTTGTGCTTGGCCGTCACGAAACTCTCCCGCGTTTGCGGCCGGAACCTAGCACGGGGTCGCGTCTGGCTGGAGGCCGGGGACGCCGCAGAGCAATATGCAACCGTTGCGTGCTTTACTAAACCTCTATGCGTTCTTTAAGGGAACGATACACTTCGCGTACCCATGTGCTATGGGTAGAGGCGGCGAGTGGGGGCTTAAATGACCTCCGAGCCCTTCAAGCGGCCAGATATTTCCGGAAACCCATTTTGCTGGCCGCCGCGCTTGTGGAGCCTGTGGGACATGCTGGATACCTACGCATGGTTGTTCTTTTTGGTTGGCCAATATCTTAGATCGGCCACGCGCGACATTCAGCGCTGGCGCGACGATCATCCGGATGAGCTGTTCATTTCCGACGCTGAATCAGCGCACGAGATTTCAATTCAGCACCTGGAGTTTGCAAAAGCGATATGCCGCAAGCTTCCGCTTGGCACACTGCCAAAGGAGATTGACGCCGCAATCTCTCATCACGCGCATGGCGGCGCGCTAGCTGATCGTCTTGAGTACACTCTGGGCAATATCGGGCAGCGCTTCAGTAACGAGCTGCGAAGCCACCAGTTCAAGTACGTCTCCCCGGAGTTGGCCGGATACTACGGGCAGAAAGAGCCCTTTGGTCCTCATGTGGCAAAGCGTTTTCCGGACGCGAGCGAAGATCTTGAAAACGCCGGCAATTGCCTCGCCTTGGAACAGTCTACCGCCAGCGTCTTCCATCTGATGCGAGCTATGGAAGTTGCGGTGCGCGTACTCGCTACGCGTCTCGGCATAACCATCCATCCAAAAGATAGCTGGGGGTTGATCGTTGGCCGGATGGACCCAAAGATTCGGGCCATGCCGGACAACACGGCGGCGAAGAAGCGCAAGAAAGACGCGTGGTCTGGCGTGGCCTCTAACCTGCATCATGTTGGGCAGGCGTGGCGCAATAGCACCATGCACCCCAAGAAGACTTACACCCAGTCTGAGGCTCGGGAGGTCTACGAAGCCGTTCGCGCCTTCATGACCAACTTGGCGTCCCTTCGGTAAAACGCAGTCAACCCGGTCTCTTCTTGGGCGTGGCAACTTTCTTGAACGCCCTGTCAAACGCGCGCGACGACTCACTCGCCCCGACCTCGCGCGCCATCTCGACGAAGCGCTCGTGGCGCTCCGCGTCGGTTAGCTTGCCCTTCGGCTTGGCCGTTGGTTTCTGTGCCATTCAAGCCTCGTCATCTAGGAGAAGCCGCAGGAGGCGCGGCAGCCTGGGACGTCGCCGATTACGCGCCACGAGTTGTTTCATAGGTGAGGCGCTTGCCCTTGGCGCCCATGACGGCGCGAGCGGTGCGCTGCTGGTCGTTGACGCCAAGGGACTGGCGCGCGTTGTAGCGGAAGTCGAACTCCGCGAGATAGCGGTGCAGGTGCTTCTCGTCGCACTGCTGATAGACGCCGCGCATGCCGCGCTTGAAGATCGAGAAGAAGCCCTCAATAGTGTTCGTGGTCACGTCGCCGCGAGCGTATTCTTTCTCGAAGTGGTTGACCTTCTCGTGCGCCGCGAACTCCTTGCCGACGTTCTTGTAGATGCTCGACGTGTCGGTATGCAGGCGGCTTTCCTTCGCCACGTTCTCGCGCACGAGCTTGGCGACAGTTTCGACCTTGGCGCGCTCCGCATAGAAGGACCGCACTTCGCCGCCACGCTCCACGAGGGAGACGATTGCGCGGTGATGATGCGGGCCGAACTTCGGACGGTTCGGGTTGGTGCGGATCGGAGCCTTCTCGGGAGGCAGCTTGCCGAAATAGGTTTCATCGGCTTCCACGACCTTGCCCTCGCCGCCGAGCGGCCCCATGCCGCCGTCTGCCATGGCGTGGCGGATGCGGTGGGTCAGGTGCCAAGCGGTCTTCATGCTGCACTGGAGCATCCGCTGTATCTGGCGGGTGCTGATACCCTTCTTGCTGGCGCACATGAGGTGGATGACCTGCAGCCACAGGTGCAGGGCGAGCTTGCTGTCCTCGAAGATGGTGCCGATGCGAACGGTGAAGGGCTTGCGGCAGGCGTAGCACTTGCGCAGGCCGGGCCGCGTGGTCTTCCCGTTCAGGCGGCCGATCCGCTCCTTCTCGCCGCAGTGCGGGCAGACCGGGCCACGCGGCCACAGGTGCGCCTCGACGTAATCGAAAGCGGCGCCCTCATCCTGAAAATGTGGTGCGGAAAGAACCGAATTAGCCATTGCCCTTGCTCCTTGCCCATCTTCTACATTAAGCGGATGGGTATGGCAAGTGTAACGTTCCCTCTTTAATTGTTCCCGGCGCAGGACGGGAGCATTGCATGCAGGCGACGGTTCGGACGGTGGCGTTCCAGGGGATCGATGTCCTGCCGGTGGACGTGCAGGTGTTGGTGGCGCCGGGCACCATCGCCTTCGCGGTGGTCGGGCTGGCGGACAAGGCGGTGGGCGAGAGCCGCGAGCGGGTGCGGGCCTGCTTCCGGGCGCTGGGGCTGGCCCTGCCGCCGCAGCGCATCACGGTCAACCTGTCGCCGGCCGACCTCGCCAAGGAGGGCAGCCACTACGACCTGCCGATCGCGCTGGGGCTGCTGGCGGCGCTGGGTGTGCTGCCGCGCGAGAGCGTCGAGGGCTTCGTGGTGCTGGGCGAACTGGCGCTCGACGGTTCGCTCTGCCGGGTGCCCGGCGTGCTGCCGGCGGCAATCGCCGCCCAAGCGGCGGGGCGCGGCGTGATCTGCCCGGCGGTGTGCGGCGGCGAGGCCGCGTGGGGTGGCTTCGACTCCCTGCCCGACAGCGACCGGCCGCCGATCATCGCCGCGCCTTCGCTGTTGTCCCTGATCAACCATCTGCGCGGCCAGCAGACGCTGCCGGCGCCCGAGGCGCTGATGGCCGACGATCGCGCGACCTATCCCGACCTTTCGGAGATCAAGGGGCAGGAGAGCGCCAAGCGGGTGCTCGAGATCGCGGCGGCCGGGGGCCACAACCTCCTTAACTATGATACGATGGACCCAAGACCGTTCCGGACCTGCGGATCACATCGAGAGCATCCATGCCCGCCCGTCGAACCAAAGCATACTCCTACGTCCGCTTCTCCACCCCCGAGCAAGCCAAGGGCGACAGCGCACGTCGCCAGATGGCAGCCGCCGAAGAATACGCCCGGCGGCATGACCTAGACCTTGATGAGACGCTGACGTTCCAAGACACGGGCGTATCAGCGTATCGCGGTCGGAACATGGAGATCGGCCGATTGGGGGAGTTCCTCAAGGCGGTCGAAGCCGGAGTCGTCCCCCAAGGGTCGTATCTGCTGGTCGAGAACCTCGACCGCATTTCGCGGCAGGCGGCTCGGAAAGCACTCCGGACGCTCGAGGAGATCGTTGAATCAGGCATCACTCTCGTCACATTGTCTGATGGTCGGCGGTACACTGAGAAGACGTTGGACGAAGATCCGCTCGCCCTCACGATGGCGCTCTTCACGTTCATGCGGGCGCATGAGGAGTCGTTGACCAAGGGCCGCCGCATCCGGGCGGCGTGGGACAACAAGCGGAACCGCGCGGTCGCTGAGGGCACTCCGCTGACGAAGCGGACACCTGGTTGGCTCGTCCTGGGTGCCAACGGGAAGCTGCGGATTGAGCCCCGGCGGGCGGCTATCGTTCGGCGCATCTTCAAGCTCACGCTCTCCGGCGTTGGTCAGCACGCGATTGCCGAGACGCTGAACCGCGAGAAGGTGAAGCCGTTCCAAGCGAGTCTGTGGCACCGCAGCTACGTGAAGAAGCTCCTTGAGAACCCCGCGGTGATGGGAACGCTCATCGCGTACCGCGTCGAGCACGAGAAGGGGCGGAAGGTCCGGAAGCCGGCAGTCGAGGTGCCCAACCACTTTCCGGCCGTCGTGTCAGAGGCGGACTGGAAGCGCGTGGCGTCGATGAGAGAGGGGAACGCCGCTGTCGTCCGCGCTCGGGCACCGAAGGGCGGTGCAGTCCTCCAGAACATCCTCGCGGGGCTCGCGAAGTGTCCCACCTGTGGCGGCACGATGACTCGCGTCAGCAAGGGGCCGACTGGTGGGTATGCCTATCTCACCTGCGCCAGGGCGAAGCTGGGGGCCGGCTGCAAGTACCGCAACATCCGCATGGAGAACGTGGAGGCGGCCGTTCTCACAAACATGGAGGCGGTGCTGGGCGGGATGCCGACCGGAAATGCGGAGACAGATACGCGGCTCAACGAGATCGAGGTCAGTTTGGGCGTCTTGCGGGACCAAGCGTCGAACGTCGCCGCCGCAATCGCCGCGAGAGGGACGACCGGTGTCCTTGGTGCTCAGCTCAACACAATTGAGGCCGAGATGGCGAAGCTAGAGGCCGAGCAGCGCCAACTGATCGCCGCGAACGAAGACGCGCCGATGCTCGACCTTAAGGTATTGGAGCTGGAGAAGGAGATAGCGCGGCCAACGCCAGACCGGGGCCGCGTGAACGCACTTCTCCGGCAGATGGTCCGTGCGGTCGTCATCGACCACACCAATGGCCGACTGGTTTTCCAATGGCGGCACGGCGGCGAGAGCCACCTCGTCTTCGCCATGCCGAAGCTGGACGCCTAGCCTGCCCCATCCCCCTCTGCACTCCCCGGGAGCACTGGTGAGGACTAAGGAGCATACGGAGCACGTGAGGACACGGAGTACTGCTCCCAAGTCTGTAACTCATTGATTTTGCAGCATAAAAGCCATCCGGTCAGGAACGAACACGGCCATCTCAAGATTCCAGTGAACCACATAGGAGTCATAGTCACTATCTCAGCTGACATGTCTCTGCGCTCTCATCCATGGCGAGAACATACTTAAGTCTTTGATATCATTGAATTTTATTCCTATATTCTCGTTGTTCGCACCAAACGACGACTGGGGTCCAAACCGGTAGTTGGCGAAAATCGAGGCAGCTTCCAACCCTGTCTCAATCAGGGGCGGCCGGGTCCAAACCGGCAGCCGCCCTCAGACTGGGACAGCCTCCAACCCTGTCTTACGCCCGGGCCGGCCGATGGTTCAGAGCCATCGGCCGGTTCTACCCCACTTGGAGCAAAACATGCCGGTAGCCCCCGCCTCCGTACGGACCATCGGAGCAATCGCGAAGAAGCATCAGAAAATTCGGGACGAACTTTGGCCCGGTGTGACTCCGTACCTCTGGCATCGAACAAGCCATAAGGGCTTCACGACGGTCCCCAAAACGATGCCCCTGTTGCTGAAGATCATGGACTCCATGGCACCGAAGGGGGCGCCTGTCTCAAGCACCTACTTCGCGCTCTGGTGCGCAACATGGGACAATTCCTTCGTCGCCCTGAAGCCGAGAGACTTGGCCTTTGCTGCTGGATTCGGCGGGCAGCGGGCCGAGCGAACTTGGCAGGCTCGTATGCGGACGCTGCAGCAGCTGCGGTTCATCGATATCCAGCCGGGTCGCCAAGGAGAGTTCACCTACGCGCTGATCTACAATCCTCATATGGCCGTGAGATACCATCGGTCGCAGGGCACTAGCGGACTTCAACAAGCCGATTATGCCGCTCTCACCGAAACGGCGTATGACGTTGGTGCAGGCGATATGATGGGAGAAGAGGCGGCTCCATCACCGCCACCGCCACCGCCACCGCCGCCAGCTCCTAGCGTCGCGTCTTCAGAGCTTCCGCAGGAAGGCGCAGTTGTCGAACAGCTGTCGTCAACATCTGCGAGCAATTCGGGGCCTATTGACCAGCCTACGCTAGGTCCTATGGGAACACCGGCCGTTGCTCCGCCGCCAAGTGAAGGGAGATAACCGGGGCTCCGGGCGTTGGTCACGCGTCCTTGCTTCACTCAAGACGGACAAGGCCCCCGCCTTTCAGACGGTCGAGGCGGTAGATGAAGCCCTGCCAGTTCGCTCGCCTAGCAGCGGCACTGAGTGGCTTCCGAGGTTCGAACATCTCCTCGACCTGAAGATCGGCCGATAGATACCAAATGGAGTGCTCTCGATCACGCCGCAGCACGAGGAACATCGGGAAGTAGATGCCGGCTTTCATGCGCTCTTCTTGTGGCCCCCAAGCTGCACCCAACACGCGAGGCGGGGGAACGTCGACCCGTCTCACCGTGACTGCCTTGACCTGGGCGAGGTAGCCGCAAAAATCACAGATCACATCGGCGCATCGAAAGTTAATGGGGAGCCTCTTCAGAGGCTTGATGCGTTTGCACCGGGGACAGTCGCGGCGTCGAACGACAAGGCTCTCTCCGAAATCGCCGAGTTGCTGTCGCAGCGTGCGGGCCATCTGTTCCTCCCCCGACTCGCGAACGTACGTCAGCACGTCGAGCGAGGCTAGGCGGCGTCGCGCCCAGAGAAGCGCCCCTTCCAACGCGCCGTCCTGCTCACTGAAGTCGAAGAGGTCACTGGAGACGGTCGCGGTGGGAAGAGGATCAACTCAAGGTTGGGACCTTGACCCATCGAAGCATGAGACACACATTGGTTTCGTTATCGAGCTCGGTCGTAACGCTTGTTCTGGCCGCGCACGGGACTATCGGGGCGTGGCTCAGCGTCGTCGGGGTCTTCTTGGGTGGTGTCTGTATCAACAGCAACTTCTTCATGGAGATCAATATGGCACTTGTAGTTCATGTCGACCTTACGGTTGTGATGTTGGTGAAGCTGGCGGTTGCGAGAGGCCCTAGACGGGAGCTGAGCCACGTCGTTGATAGATCGGGCGTAAAAGGAACGGGCGGACTGAGGTAGCCGCGGGAGGTAAAATTCCTCCCCCTCTCTCCATATTTGGCGATGAGCCATCGCGACGGGGGCACAAGGGTTATTCCTTGTGCCCCTTCCTTTTTCGCTGCCGAGGTATCAGTTCACCTACCCTCGACTGTTCCCGACTTCGTCTTACCCTTCTCGGGCGTGAACGCATCGTAGATCTTCAGGCCCGCCTTGAAGAGGTCAGCGCCGACGCCTGCGTACAGGCCGGTCTCTGACGGCTGGGCCACGGAGTTGATCTGGCCCTTTGCGCGGCTCCTGGCCGCCTCGTTGTCGTTCTGGATTTGCCCTGCGGCCATTTGATAGTTCGCGTCGATGTTGCCGCGGGCTCTGCCCAGCTTCGCCTCATGGTCGCTCAGGATGTTCGCGAAGGACACGCCCTCGACCCCAGCCTCGCCGGCCGCAGCAGCGGACTTTCCCTTCGCCTCTGCGAGTCCGCGCACGACGTCAAAGGACTCGGTGGCCGCCTTGTCGCCCTCTTGGATCGCACGCGTCTGGTTCGCGTTGTAGGTGTTCGCCAGCGCCACGTTCGCGGCCTCGGCGTTCTGGATGTAGAGGGCGGAGTTGTCCTGATACTTGGCCATCTGGCCGACGGTGCTCAGGCCGGCACCGGCCACGGAGGCAACGGCCCCGATGGTGGCTGGATCAACGCACATGAATGGAATCCTGAGATGGGGTTAGGCTGGCCCGTCGGCGGACGTAGGTGTCCCCGAGGGAGAGGAGGGCGGGGTCGCGCTCGCGCAGCCCGAGGCGGGCAAGGAACTGCAGTCGTCCAACTATAGGCGCTGCTTCGTCCGCGAGCTGGACCATTGGCCACTTTGTCGACCAGTCCAGAGCCACGGCGCTGTAGATGAGACGCCGCTCCCCGAATGCTTGGGAGGTTAGCGGCGGAGAAGAGATGTTGGCACACAGCCGCCCGGCCATTGCATCGGCCGCCAGCGCCGCAAGGGCGTCGGCGAGAAGTTCGGCGGTGAGTGGTGTCGCGGGCCTGTCGCCCGCATCTAGTTCGGTCATGGTGTGCTTTCATGGTGGTATCGGGGGTGTCGCCGCCTGATCTCATCGGCGGCACGGTGAGCCACGATCCCCAGCGCCCGATTGAATCTGTCGAACACGAAGCGACGCGTGCCTGCACAGGGGTCGTGATACTGGGTGTGGAGGGTGGGGAGCGGTGCCGGGCCCTTGCGGGACCGCGGCCAGGGCAGGCGACCAATCAAGGCGCGATGCATGACGAGCCGCGCCGCTTGGTGTCGAAAGTTCTCGTCGCTGGTGAAAGCCGGCCGGCTGTCGTGGCCGCGATCGTCGGCGAGGTAGGCAGCCACGAAGCGGGCTGCGAGTTCGCGGCCTTCCAGTCCGCGCTCGACCACACGGCGCAGCCGCCCCGAGTAGTCTGCCGCGCGGTCTATATCCTTCCCGGCGCTGGGCGGTCCGAGCGGCCGATTGCTCAGGGCGACCTCGCGCTCACACCATGCGGCCATGGCGGCTATGGAAGGATGGCAGGCCCTGAGCTGCTGATCGACGAATGCCGCCGCCGCCTCCACATGGGGTTTCCAGTCGGCCCGCGATAGGCCGGCCTGGGCACGGGGGCAGCCGTACATCTCGAGGCGCTTTCGGTGCTGATCGCAGAACCGACCGAGCTGCCTCCGGCGCTGGCTACAGCCCGCGACGTCGCACGGGAGGTCGCTGTTTATCTGGACCCGCTTGCGGTGGGTCCTCTCTGGCCGGCCGTCGGCGGCTCGGCGCTGGCACCAGTGAGAATGGGCCATGTGGCGGTGTCCTAAGGTGTGAAGGGGTGGAAGGGGAGGCTGCGAGGCGGTCGAGATGGCCCGACCAGCCCCCCCCCCCCGTGCTTCCCGGCGGAGCGGCCCAAGTTAAGCGCGGCTTCCCTTTAGTATTAGGGAGACCACACTTAACCCTGTGACCCGACCGACGGGCATATCCGCTGGAAAGACCGACCCGAGAGGATCCACGGAACATGGTCGGATACGTTCCGTGCAGCGTCCGTGAAGGTCCGCGCCGCGACCGCCCGCAGCCCCGCGGCGTCCTTAAGGGCTCTGGTCGAGACCCGGTCCACGCTCTCTGGTAGCCCCTTCAGGTGGTCGACGATGCGGACGGTCGTTGAGGCAGTGACGCCGGGCTGCCGGCCGTCGGCGGAGGCAAGGTGCCTTGCTTTCCACTCTGCCCACCGGACGCCGGGCATGACTTCCGACAAGGCGGGCTGGATGCCAACGTCGCGGTGGATGATCCAACCCTTCATCGGCTTGGCCCGCCCGTCCGACATGACACGGCAGCTACCACGGCTGAGCGCCTGATAGACAACGTGAGCGACCTCACTTCGCGCCAACCCCTTAACGGTAGTGGTCGACAGCTCCTCGCGGAGGTTGTCAGACTGGCCGATGAAGGACGCGGCTAGGTCGAGCGACGACCGCTGCAGCACGCCGCAGAGCACGACGTTGGTACAGTGGGCCCAGCGGTTGAGGCTGGTCTCCTGTCCCCACGTCGCCACATTGATGCGGTCCACCGCTGCGGGCTTCCCGTTGATGGTGGTGGTCATCTTGGCCCGCGTGTCGATGCCGGCTGCCGCGAGGCCGCGCAGCATGGCGGACCTGTAGTTGATCTCCTCGCCGCTTCGGTCCTTGAAGACGAAGATCAGCACGGCCTCGTCGTCCGGCACCGCCTTCACCACGTCGACTACCTCGCGCACAGCCCTCCTCTCGCTGACCGAGGCGAAGTCCCGGTGCATGGTGTCCCGCCCGCTGCCTGCAAAGAGCTGGTGCAAGGTGACGTCGCGATAGTCCTTGAGCTGCGATAGGCGGTTCCCGATGCGCTTGATGGGCTCTAGGTGCCTTTCGGCGTCGTTGATCGAGGCGTCGGCCTGCACCAGCCGCCGGATAGGGTAGCTGGCGTCCAGAACGATGATGTTGCCGATCTCGCGCGGCACGGCGAGCTGGTACCAGACTGCCCCGTTGTCGCCCGTGGGAATCGCCCGTAGCTCCTCGCGGCAGCACTCTAGGAGATCGACCACGGGAGCGGTCACGGGCCGGCACGGGAGCATTGCGCGGAACGCGGTCAGCTCTGCATCCTCCAAGCTCGGAAGAGTGAGCGTCGTGGCCGAACGGCTCGGCGATGAGAGTGCTGTCTCGATGCTGTCTCGGGCGGCCTTCAGCCAGGCGATCAACCGGCCGCTCTCGTCATCGCGTCCGCGTGACACCCCTTCGAGGTAGCCAATGGCTCCGCTCAGCTCGCGAACGCTGATGCCGTAGGCGTCGCTGGCGATAAGGCTCTCGTCCCAAATCAGGAGATCGCGCCGCTTGCCCCGGTAGCTCATGAAGAGGTCGTGCCCGTCCTTCATGCGAACGCGATTGTGGGCAACGAGCATGATCTGCCGGTCATCGTTGGCGGCGGTCGGAGGCAGGGCATAGGGGTTCCCGTTAGGGACGTAGAGCAGGCCAATGCTCGCCTCGGGGACACCTTGGGCCATCATAGCGAGCTTGAGCTCTACCAGCGCCTCGACCTTGCTGGCGGAGGCGGCGACCGCGACGTGATCGTGCCCACGCTGGGCGAGGGTGGAGCACCACGCGACCACGGCTGACGTCTTGCCCATGCCAGTGGGGAGGGGGAACGCCCAGCGGCCCGGCCGACGTCCCTGTGCGCTCTCCGTGAAGAGGCCGCAGAGGGCATACAGCGCCGCCTTGTGCTCGTCGCTCAGGGTGTTGTTGTTGTCCGTAAGCGTCTTGCACAGGCGCTCAAAGGCGGGGTCCGTGAGGCCGAGATGTGAGAGGCCGTTGATGGACTGTTCGTAGCCGGCACGCGAGAGGTCGTGCTTCATCGCCCGGCGCTGGTGTCGGTTCATGGTGGTTCCTGTGATCGTGGGTTGGGCCGAGGCTAGTCGGCGTCGTCTTCGGTCGGCTCGGCGGCGAACGGCGGCACGTTGCGGAGGGCGTCTTCTGATTGCGGCTGCCCGCCGCGGGACACCTCGTCCGGTTCGTCGGTGAACGTCGGCAGGGAGTTGGCCAGAGCGCCGAGGGGGTTCCGGCCACCCCGCAGGGAAGCCAGCGTCTTCAGGTTGATGTCGTTTTCGCTGAGGATGGATCGAGCCGCCTGCAGGGAACTAGCCGTTGGCTTCTCGACACTCACGGCGGCGAGCGCACCCTCAACAGTCTTCAGCAAGAGCTTCTCAAGGGCCTGCGCTAGGCGGGCTTTGATCTCCTGGGGCGTCTCTGGCTGTGCGCCGGCATTCTCGGGGATCACTTGGCACCCCGCGCGACCGCCATGTCGCGGCGTATCTCCGCCGCTAGGGCCTCATCCTTCAGGGCGGCGTTCACGTCACGGGCAAGGCGGACGAGGGCCAGCCGCAGCACCGTAGCCCCCGCAACCGGCCTTCGGGCCACGACCGAGACGGCGAGAGTGGTGAGCTTGAAGAGGGCGGCCTGGGTGCCAGTCATGTGGAATTGGCTCCTGATGGAGTTGGCGTTCTTGTGGCTTGAGAGTCGCGCGGTCTGCGTCAGCCCTCGGATGCCGGCGGCGATGGCTTCGCAGTCCAGCTCTGCGTCGGCGGGTGCTGACGGCTGCGTGAGTTCGTTCATGGTGATGGCTCAGTTGTTGGAGTCGTTTGCGAAAAAAGGGATGGGGCGCGTAGGCCGCTGCACTAGATTTTGTGGCACAGCGCATGTGCCGAGATGGCCGGTCCGCCAGAGGTTCAGTTTGTGCGAAGGGGCGACCTAATTCTGATGGCCCTCAGCGGCCATTAGAGACTCGCCAGATGCCCTCCAGCGGACCCGCTGGCGTGCTACGGCCTGTGACGGACGCGCTCTGGTGGGCTTCCTGGCCCCGTTTTTGGCGTGCGCAGAGGATTGTTGAACGTCTGCGATGGCGACGGACGCGCCCGCTATCTAGACCGTCCGCGGGTCCCCATTAGCGACAGGGAACTGAGGCCGCCGCGCGAAGCTCCTCTAGGCGCTCCCGCAAGCATCCCGTAGGTTGAAACGTCACAAAGGAGGTTCATCAATGATTGTTGAGAGAATCGTAACTCCGGTTGGCCTGCCAAGTGTGCCTCTTGGGGGGCTGGCCTATTGGGATTGTAATGGGACGCGCTGCCTGGGTGTCCGCGTAAGCTTGGCTTCAAGCCAGCAGTTCGAGATGCTAGAGCTGTCGCCGCTCGATGACACTGGTTTTGATAGCCCTGCTCTCCAGCGCGTCGATGATCCAGACGCACATTGTGCGCTTCACTACGGCCACGAATACTTCATCGACTACGATGCTTCCGACGCAGTTCAAATCACGTTAGGAGATGTTGACCACAAAGCGTGGCGCGTGGTCGTTTCTGGGGACAGCGCCTATCTAATGATCGGGAGTGCTGTGCGCGGCCGAGCATCCTTCGACCTGGCCTCTGGCCTGATGACGAAGCCCGGTCTGGGGCCGAAATTTGCAGTTGATCGATGGCGGATCGTCCGCGGTCTCCCTTCCGGAGAGCGTGAAGTCATATTCAAGCGCGGCGAGTGACTCTAGTCCTTGGCGAGCCTTTCGCGCAGCCGGGCAACGCCCGCAGGATACCACTGACCGCCTCTAGGCGACTCGATCTCACGCCGGTTCAGCTCTGCAGCTATGGCCGACAGGGACACCGCGCCGCTCGCCACGACATCGGCCAGCGTCTCCCGCAGCTCCTCCGCCCGGCGCTCAGCTCCCGCTGATACTGCCGCGATGGCCGCGTGATTCCCCTTGGCGGCTCTCCGGAGCGCCGCTGCGCCGTTTGGGTTGCCCAGCCTGCGGCCCTCCTGGGCGAGCCGGCGGCGGGCCACCGCGAGGGCATCCTTGGTGCGCTGGGCGATCACCTCGCGCTCCCGCTGGGCGATCACGGCCATGATGCCGACCACCGTCTCGTCCGCCGTGGGGAGATCGGCCGCGACGAAGCGGACGCCGCTGTCGCGGAGATGGAGGAGGAACGACGCAGAGCGGGAGAGGCGATCCAGCTTCGCGATCACCAACCGAGCGCCACTCACCTTGGCGCGGCGGATCGCTCGCTGCAGCTCGGGCCGTTCGTTGTTACCGCCGCTCTCCACCTCGACGAACTCGTCAAGCATCCGGCCGCCCTGGGCCCGCACTAGCGCCGCCACGGCGTCACGCTGCGCAGCAATGCCGAGGCCCTCGCGGCCCTGCCTGCCCGTCGACACTCGCAAGTAGCTCACCCACTTCGTCTCTCGCATCTCGATCTCCCGACCTTACCAAACCGCCTAACGAACGTTGCGCGGATTGATACGACGGATCAGCCAGCATGGTCGCCGAGTCAAAGTGACTCAGGGACGGTTGAGGCGGTGCGCGTGCCACAACTTCTCCTTCAGTTAACGCAGGAGGTCGTGATGAGGTGGGCTACTGTTGCTGTTGCGATGCTGGTGGTGGGCTGTGCTTCTCCAGAGCGATACCGCGACACTCTTCAGACATGGGTCGGGACATCCGAGGCCGGCTTAGTCGCGAAGTGGGGTGCGCCTGACACAAGCTACCGCGCTGATGACGGGACAAAGCTCCTGACCTACTCGACGGAGCGGAAGTACAATGCGGAGGGCGTGACGTTGACGGGGCGATGCAAGACGACGTTCACGGTGCAGCAGGGCACGGTGACCGGGTTCAGCTTCCAAGGGAACCAATGCAGATAGGCCCCTGTCTCGTGCGGCGGATTGACTCAATAACCACAGGCGTTCCTCGACCTCTGCACTAGGGGAGCAAAGGCAGGAGGCCGCGAGCCCGGCTGCATCTGCGTCACAAAGAAAGTTGCTCCACTAGTGGAGCATGCAGCCCGGATCGCTCCACTAGTGGCGCATTCCAGACAACGCACGTCGACGGGTTCATGATTCTCTCGCGCCGCTGGTGAATGGCGACGCCATCAAGAGAGCGGGAGAAGTCTAGTGCTACAGTTTTTTGCGACCAGCGAGAGCGTGCGGGTGATCCTTGACGACAAGAGCGAGTTGGAGGTGCGGCCTTACGATCCCACGGTCTGGTCCGAGTGCCCCGCTGGGCTGGCCGACGGGCGATCCCACACCTTCTCTGATGGCTGCGTCGTCACGCGCTGCGGTAGGCACGAGTGGTGGGTCACGCCGGCACCCTCTCGGCTGCGCTAGGGCGCGACAGCAGTGCGACCTGGGTCCTCGGTGGTGACGCCGGGGCCCTCTGTCGTTGTGGAATGCCGTGTGTCGGGCCGGCTCGCCATGGGCCACGCGGCGCGAGGATCGAAAGGCGGCCACTTCGGCGCATGCAAAAAGGCACGCGCGTCGGGCCAGCGGGCACCCCACCGGGGGTATGCAGTGCGCCGATGGCGTTGGGAGGGGGCAGAGATTTTTCTCCCAAAACAGCTGCGCATCGGCCCTGCCTGGGCGATCACCCTACTTCTTTGTCTCAGATTCCTGCTGTTGCCGCTTTTCTTGAGTGGCCTTCTCGGCTTCGGCATACAGCATCTCAGGGTTCGCGAAGTGTCCGGACCGCTCGATCGCCAGTTCAAGGTCTTCTCTGGTGCCGACGAGGATGCCGAGCTTTTCCGCCTGCTCAATGTCGGCCTGGACCTCATCGCGCCGTAGCGAGGTTACGATTAGCGGCAGTACTCGGAGATGACTGTGTCCACCCTCATTCAGGCGGCGGCGAAGCGCCACCGACCGCTCGTGCAGCTTCGAGAGCTTGTGGTCCGACTTCAGACCCCCCGTCGTGCACTCGACCACGATGAAATGGCCGCTCGGCGACGTCGCGAGTACATCGGGGGCATTCTCCAGTCTCTTATTGGGGCCGAAGGTGGCGGGGAGGAAGCCGAACATCCACAAGAGCCACGAGACACCAAACTCCAGGTCTCGCGCCTCTTGCCCTCTCTTTCCCGAGCCAAACAGGTAGTCGCGGAGGGTGTGCAGGTCTTGGTCGTATTCCCTGAATGCAGCGTGCTTAGCGTTCTGCAGCGTCCTTGGGTTGGCTACCCAGAACTGGTGATGCGCATGGCCGTTGATCGTTGCCAGACACTGGATCACAGCGCCCATAGGGATTTCGATACGGCCCACCGCTCGCTGGCGGCCGGCACGCTGCTCCCAAGACAGGGCCTCACCATGTAGCGATCCTCTCGCTATCGTCTTCCCATTGAGGCGAACGCGGTAGCCGAGCGCAACGTTAGCGGGGTTCACGCCGCCCGCCACCAAACACGCCAGTTGGGCGTCGCTGTCACCCACCACGGTCTCAGCATCGACCTCTGCAGCATGCCATGCCACGACTTCCAGCCGCACGTGAGCCAAGTGCTGGGCGCTCAAACCAAAGTCATCTACGAGATCTGCAACGCCATCATACGGAGTAAGTCCGCCCTTCAGCTCCCAGTCGAGAAGCTCGTTGTTCAGCAGGGGCGAATCCAGTTCGTTCCGGTGGACGCGATAGACCACGTCACGGCGCCATTGATCATTGGTCGGAATCCACGTCGTGCCAACGAGGGAGTTCATGGATCTGTTGTAGAGAGGCAGTGGTCCGGAAGGCGTCTTCAGCGTGCCACCAGCAATGGCTTCGAGCACATCCTCTGCTTGGCGCCACCCTTCTGGGGTGGATAACTCAATCCGAAATCTCTCCGCGAGAATCTGTTTGTTCTCGAACCGCTGGTCGGCGGGGGCCTGCGCCCAAGACACAAGGAGGTCTGCGCGGCTCAGAGCGACCGTCCATCCCGCGGTATCGCGGATAGCAACATACGTGACGAGCATGATCTCATACGCGTCCCGCCATGGAGCGATCTCCGCCAGGAACGTCCGATGGCTGCCTTCCTGCATGACATTCTCCGCCAGCCCAAAGCACGGTCCAATTGCACTCGGGTCTGCGCTGAAGGGGGCCGATCCCATGATCAGCCCCAATCATGCCGCTCGCTCGCTGGATTGTCCGTATTGCTAGTCGCCCGCCAACTTCTTGTAGACCTGCCAGGTCGCGTACAGCGCCCGCAGGACCCGGTACACACGCCCGCTGAGACTCGGACCCACCGAATGGAGGAGTTCGACCATCAACCAAGCGTCCGCCGCTTCCTTGCCGTTCTCGCTGACGTACCATGAGTACAGGCGCATCAGCTCCGGCATCCACAATGCCGCATATCGACCGGCTGCAAGGAGCCGGTAAACGACCTTTGCCCACCTATGCGGTGGCGGGCTCCCGCCTTCTTCTTCTCTCTTCATACGCAGTCTCCGCCTTCGCAGCGGGGGCCGCACGGTCATAGGTAGTCGTGGTAACCCTGATCGCCTTCGCACCGTTTGGCTCCACGCGGAACACTCGACGACGACGACCACCTCTTACAGGCGGATCAGGGATAACGGTCTCGGACGAGACGCAGCCTTTATCTTCGAGGCGCTCCAGCGCGACGAAGACCTGCGCGAGCGACACATGCCGACCCAAATGGTGGGTCAATCGCCGTGCCAGTTCAGCAGGAAAGGCCTCAGTTCCGAGAGCTTCGACGGCCAGCAACAGCTGGAACTCGAAGTGCTGGAGGGGCTTCGTTGCCGCCCCTTCGTTCACCTCAGCCTCCTCCGTGGTGGCCGCCGTAAAAAATTTTGTGTGAGCCTATTCGTCATCTTCCGACTCCCTCGTCGTTACTCCGTGGTGAGGAATGCGGCTCAAGGAGGCCTGGCAGCCTTCGTCTCGCCGCATCACTGGCTCGCCTTCTTGCGCTTCCCGCTTCTCCGGCGGTGTGGAAGTGCTAGGGCCGGTAAGCCAGCGTGGGTATACTGCTGATAACGTTATCGCAGGTCAATATCAAAGTGACCTCCGCGAACCATGGGTCTGTTGTGCCGATATGCTGATGATCGGCCCGCCGGGCTCGGGCAAGTCGATGCTGGCGGCACGCCTGCCCGGCCTGCTGCCGCCGCTCGATCCGGAGGAGGCGCTGGAGGCCTCGATGGTGCGCTCGCTGGCCGGCGACCTGGGGGAGGGCCGCTTGAGCCGCCGCCGCACCTTCCGCGACCCTCACCATTCGGCGACCCTGCAGGCGCTGATCGGCGGCGGCGCGCGACCCAAGCCTGGCGAGGTGTCGCTCGCCCATCACGGCGTGCTTTTCCTCGACGAGCTGCCGGAGTTCAACCGCGCCACGCTCGAGGCCCTGCGCCAGCCGCTCGAGAGCGGCCGCGTGACGGTGGCGCGCGCCAATGCGCACGTCACCTATCCGGCGCGCTTCCAGCTGGTCGCTGCCATGAATCCCTGCCGCTGCGGCCATCTGATGGAGCCCGGGCGGTCGTGCGGCCGCGCCCCGCGCTGCGGCGCCGACTATCAGGCCAAGCTCTCTGGCCCGCTGCTCGACCGCATCGACCTGACCATCGACGTGCCCGCCGTCGCCGCCGCCGATCTCGCTTTGCCGCCGCCGGCCGAAAGCTCGGCCGACATCGCCGCCCGCGTCGCCGCCGCCCGCACCGTCCAGCGCGAGCGGCTGGCCGAACTCGATGCCAAGGGGAAGCTGTCCGCCGTCGAAGCCGATCCGGCCGCCGGTCTTCTGGCCGACCGCGCCCGCAACTGGTCCAAGCCGCGCTGCAACGCCGATACCGACGGTGCCCTGCTGGCCGCCATCGCCGAACCCGACGCCGAGGGCCGGGCGCTGCTCGCCCGCGCCGCCGAACGCCTCGGACTCTCCGCCCGCGCCTGGCACCGCACGCTCAGGGTAGCTCGCACGCTCGCCGATCTCGACGGCTCGGACGCCGTACGCCGCCTGCACATCGCCGAGGCGCTGAGCTATCGGCGGCCGCAGACACGCCCGATGCTCGCGGCGTGAATGCTACCGGTCCCGCCGATCCCGGTTTTCCATCAGGACGATCGCTTTCCGAAGCTGGTCGGCGTCCACGGCGGTCTGGCCCTTGAAGGGCTGGTCCATGATGAAGACGAATCCGATGAAGACGCCCATGACAGCCATCTGGGCCGAGAGCACGTAGGCGCGGAAGGCGCTGCGCCCCATGGTGCTGGTGATGAACAGCACCATGAGGACGGCGAACAGTATGACCTGCCAGTAGCGCTCGGGCAGGGCTATCGTGACGGCTTTGAGCCTTGCGTCACGCCACTCGGCGATCGAGTCGAAGGAACTCAGGATCTCGGCATAGATCGTCGTCTCGCGGGCGGACCGCGGCTCGATCTCGAAGATGCCGCGCGAGAGGGACGCGAAGGCGAGGCGCACTTTGCCGCTGGCCTCGCCGCGCAGCATCGCCGGCCATTCATCGTCGACGATCGCCTTCGCATAGGCCATCAGACTGCGCCGCAGCCCCGTGACCTGCTCCTCGCCATAGCGGTTGAGCAGCCGGTCGAGTCGGTTGATCTGCGAGGCCTCGGTCGCCAGTAGCGAGTCGACTTTGCGGAAATTGCTCTCCGCCTCGACCAGGGTGAAGGCCAGCACCAGGCTCGTCATGGTGAACAGCGTGGCCTGCATGCGCAGGACGAAGTCGTTGTTCTCGTTGCTGGTCCGCAGGTAGGGCAGCCGGTGGACCAGCGACGGCAGGGCGAGGATCGCGCCGGCCATCACGAGGGCGCCGGCCACCAGGATGAGGATCTCGGGAAGCGAATAAAGCCAGTCGATCATGGGCCTGTTCTAGCGAGGAGAGGCGTCAGTATGGAGTCGATGATGCTTGCCGAGATTGATCCCCGATCGGCCGCTCGACTAGGGTCGCATCGCCGCGGGCATGCCTGCCCGAGGCAACAGAAAGAAAAGAGTTTGTGATGATGCGTCCCTTGATGCGTGTTGTTCTGTCGCACTATGCAATTGGCCTGATCTCCGTGCTGATCTGCATCCCCATGATCATCACATTGACTGAAATTCCCAAGTCGTTGTGGTTGAAGCCTGACCTCCATGAAGAAATGGATATCGTTACCGGCATCGGCGTCATCATGATTGGCTGGGGCGTCCTTCTCGAAGAACGGAAGACGCTGCGCGAGATCTTCGGTCTGCTGGAAGTCCAGAACGAACAGTGGCAGGTGGCGATCGATCACGTCTGTCACAATTACGGCGTGGGCCAGCTCTCCATCGGCCTGATGGCCGAGATCTGCATCGAGCTGATCAAGATTCCCAACACGATCATCTACACGGGTGAGGTCGACGACTATCTCGTGGCCGCCGGCCTGGTCTTCGTGGGCGTGGGCGCGCTGCTGCTCGTCCGTCACGTGCTTGTCATGTTCTTCTTCCTGCCGCGATCGGTCGCGGTCGTGCACTGACGTCCCTGCGTCAGGGATCGATCAGCACACCGGGATTCATCATCCCCTTCGGATCCAGCTCGCGCTTGGCACCACGCAAAGCGCGGGCGAAGAGCTCGGGCCGCTGCCTGTCGTAGAACGGCCGATGGAAGCGGCCCACCGCGTGATGGTGTGTGGTCGTCCCGCCATGCTCCACGGTTGCCGCCGTGCAGGTCGACAGCACTTCCATGAACTGCGCCAGCGCGTCCTTCTTCGGGTCGAACAGGCCGCCGAAGGTGAAGTAGAGGCACGGCCCGTCGGGATAGACGTGGGTGAAGCGGCAGGTGACCGTGCCCTCGCGGCCGGTCACGGACCTGATCGTGTCCTTGGCGATCTTCGTGATCTTCGTGTGGAAGTCGCGGGTGCGCTCCCACGTCATCGAGGTCTCGAAGGTCGAGGACAGGATGCCGCGCGCCACCGCATGCTCGCCATAATGCGGCGCGCGGATGAATTTATTGCGCCAGGCACCGGCGGCGCCGGAACGATGGGCGTTCTCGTCGTCGCCGCTTTGGTCGGCCACGCCGCCATGCGCGGCACAGATCTCGAGCGCGCGCTGCATCCAGGCGTCGAGCGGATGGTCGGGCGATTCGAAGGCGAGCACCAGCACGGCCTCCTCGTTGCTCCACGGGATACCGGGCAGCGCCTCGCGCGCCTCGAGCAGGCGGCAGTTGGCGGGATAGAGGCCGGCCTGCGTGATGTCGCGCACGGCGTCGGCGCCGGCATAAAAGTCGCGGAAGCGCACGCTGGCCGAGGTGCGGAAGGTCGGCTTCCTGCGCAGGCGCACCCACGCCTCGGTGATGATGCCGAGAATTCCCTCGGAGCCGATGAACAGGCGGTCCGGGCTGGGCCCGGCGCCGGAGCCGGGCAGGCGCCGCGTCTCCAGCGTGCCTTCGGGCGTCACGACGCGCGTGCTCTCCACGAAATCGTCGATATGGGTGTAGAGCGTGGCGTAGTGGCCGCCCGAGCGCGTGGCGATCCAGCCGCCCAGGGTCGAGCAGCGATAGGCCTGCATGTAGTGGCGCATGGTGAAGGGCGTGTCGCGCAGCGCATCCTCGATCGCCGGCCCGTAGATGCCGCCCTGGATGCGCGCGGCCTGGCTCACCGCATCGACCTCCAGCACCCTGTCCATGTGGCGGGTCGAGATCGTCACGACCTTGTCGAACGCGGCCGAGGGCTCGATGCCCTTCACCACCGACGAGCCGCCGCCATAGGGGATCGCCTTGGCGCCGATACGGTCGCACCAGTCGAGGACTTTCACGATGTCCTCTTCCGTCTCGGGGAAAGCCACCGCATCGGGCGGGTTGGGCACGGACCGCATGAACATGCGCAGCGTGTCGAAGCCGGCCTTGCCGTAGCTGTGTTCCAACCGCGTCAGGTGATCGGTGCGCACCATCGCCTGCAGCGCGGCGGGGACATCGACCCGGCTCTTGCGCAATTCGATCTCGTCCGCCTTGGGCGGCGGCTTCACGTCGAAGCCGGAGAGGCCGTAGCGCTGGGCGATCTCCGCCTCCCACGGCCGGATTTCGTCTTGGGTCAGGTCCTCGTCAGCGTAACCCCAGGCATAGAACTTCTTCTGCCGCCGCATGTTTCCTCCGGTGTCTTTTTCATTGTTCAGGCCGCGAAGGCGATCGGCTTCGTCGTCCCCTTGATCTGCGTGCGATGCATGATGCGGCGCGCCGATTTGTCGAACGGATCGCGGCGATGCATGGTCGAGCGATTGTCCCACATCACGAGGTCGCCCAGCTTCCAGACATGCTGGTAGATGAAGCGCGGCTGGGTGACGTGCGCCCACAGCTCTTCCAGCAGCGCGTCGGATTCCTCCTTCGTGTAGCCCTCGACGAAGGAATTGCGCCTGCGCCCGAGATAGAGCGTGGCTCGGCCATTGACCGGGTGGCGCAGGATCGCCGGATGCCAGGCGCCGGGCGCGACCATGGGATCGTCGGTCGGCGTCACCCCCTTCCTCAGGAAGCCGCCGGAATTGTAGGTGCCGTCGTGCTTGACCCGGCGGCCCTCGATCCTCGCGCGCAGGTCGGCGGACAGGGCGTCGCAGGCCGCCTGCATGCTGGTGAACCAGGTGTTGCCGCCGGTCGACGGGATCTCCAGCGAATAGAGCATCGAGGCGTCGGGCGGCACGTCGAGATAGCTCATGTCGGTGTGCCAGACTGCTTCGCCGTCGCCCAATGCGCCGATCGGATCGCCTTTGGTGTCGAGCACGTTCGACACGACATAGATGTCGGGATAGCCCGGCGGACTGATGCGGCCGCGTTCCTGGTTGGGCGGCGGATCGAGTTCGCCAAAGCGACGACTGAAGGCCAGGAGATGATCGTCGCTGAGCTGCTGGCCGCGCAGCAGGATCATCGAATGCGCGTACCAGGCGCGCTCGATCGCTGCGAACTCCTCGTCGCTGAAGTTGCGCAGATCGACGCCGATGATTTCCGCCCCGACCGACTCGGTCACCGGCCGCACTGTCACGCTCATTTCGTTGCCTCCGTGTCTCGGCCCGATGATCGGCCGGCCGGCAGGGACGATCAAGCACCCAGCGCCGGCACCAGCCACTTCA
This sequence comes from Reyranella sp., assembly GCF_052439685.1. Taxonomy (GTDB): domain Bacteria; phylum Pseudomonadota; class Alphaproteobacteria; order Reyranellales; family Reyranellaceae; genus Reyranella. Next base: position 18,020 of record NZ_JBQVQG010000022.1, on the reverse strand, counting down.
GCAGGACCTCGGCGACCGCAGGCGAGAGCGGCCCGGCGAAACCCGGATCGAGCGGACCCGTCACGGCTTTCAGATTGTGGCTGACCTGCGGGATCACCACGGCCTCGCCTGACACGCCACGGGTCCGCAGTGCGTCGATCAGCGGCTGGACGTCGTCCATGGGTACGACCTGGCGGTCGGCGCCGCCCTGCAGGAGGAGGCAGGGCGTGCGGCTGTCGGCGAGCGCGGACGCGGGATCGAAGGACAGGAGCTTCTGCAGGAACGGCCCGGCATAGAGCGGGAACAGCAGTTGCAGTTCGGGCGGAAGGTTGCCCGGCACGCGCCCCGTTTCGAGGATGGCGGCGATCGCCCGGTCGGTTGGCAGACGCAGCGAGGGCGGCGCGTTGCGCGCAATCTGCTCACGGAGGATCACGTCGAGCCGGCGGCCCGGTGTGGCCGCCAGCACCAGCGCGTGCAGCTTCTTCTTCGTCGAGAGGGTCGCGCTTGCGGCCAACGCCAGCAACCCGCCCTCGCTGTGGCCCAGCAGGGCGGTGGCGTAGGGCTTGATCTCGTCGTGGCGCAGCAGCTCGCCATGCGCGGCCTCGACGTCGCCGACGAAATTGTCCCAGGCGAAGAACGACTCCTGCTCCTCCAGCGAGCCGCGCGGCCGCGGCGTCGACTGGCCGATCCCGCGCTTGTCGTAGCGCAGCGAGGCGATGCCGTTGCGTGCCAGCAGCTCGGCGATGTCCTTCAAGAGGTCGATGCGGTCCGGCGCCAGCGGGTTGTTGCCGTTGCGGTCGGTGGGGCCGCTGCCGGCGACCAGCACGATGCCCGGCACGTACTGGATCTCGCTGAACAGCGGCATCAGCAGGGTGCCGGCGAGGCTGACGCCGCCGGTGCCGGTGAACCGCACCGCACGTTCCTTGGTCTTGCCCTTCGCATACCAGCCGCTTTCCGCCGGCGACCGTTGCGGTGGCTTCTGCGCCCAAGCCGCGCCGGGCGCGAGAAGGCCAGCGGCCAACAGGGTGCGGCGGCGGATCAACCTTCCTGGTCCGGGCTGGGCATGCTGCCCATGGCGTGGCTCATGGTGCGGCCGCCGAAGATATGGACATGGAAGTGGAACACGAGCTGGCCGCCATTGGGGCCATGATTGGCCACGATACGGTAGCCTTCCGTATCGAGACCGAGATCGCGCGCGACCTTCGAAACGGCGCGCCAGAAGCCGACGATCATCTCGGGCGGTGCCTTGGCGCCGAAATCGGCCTGGCTGATGTAGTCGCCTTTCGGGATCACCAGCACATGGATCGGCGCCAGCGGCGCGATGTCGTGGAAGGCCAGCGCAAACTGGTCCTCATGGACCTTCTTGCACGGCAGTTCGCCGCGCAGGATGCGGGCGAAGACGTTGGTGCGGTCGTAGGCGGGAATCATCGTGTCGGACATAGAGAGACTCCGGGAAGCTCTGGGTGCTTGCTGCAATGACGCTACGCGGCGAGCGTGTTAATCGCATGGCGCGCCTCGCCACTGAATGCGAAGCGGCACTATAGGGAGGGTTCGACACATGACGGAATTCGAAAAGCGTCTCGCCTGTGTGATCGCCGCCGACGGCTCGATCGCGCGCGGCTACATGATCGACAAGTGCGAGCTGGTGGGCGCCAACCAGTACGTAATCACCTGGAAGGTGCCGTTGCAGAAGGAAGCGAAGACCAACTTCTCCTGCGTGATCGGCAGCACGGAGCAGGAAGCGGTGGAGCCCGGCTTCTGCACCGTCGGACTGATGGCCGACGCGATGAAGATGACCGTCCATACCTACGATGTCGCCGGCAAGCCGGCGAAGCGCCCCTTTCACCTCGCCGTCTTCCGCGACTAGCGAAGCGCCGTTCAGCCTTTGAGCAGTCGCGGACGTCCCGGGTGTTCGACAGACTTCACACGTCGTCGCAGGACACCGACAAGGACGTCTCGAGCCTCGTCGATCCTGGCGGCGAGATAAGGCGAGCCGCCGGCATCGGGATCCGCGCCGCGCATCAGGCGACGATGCGCGGTGTGGACGCTGGCGAGATCGGCGCCCTCTGGCAGGCCGAGCACGTCGAGCGCTTCCTTCACCGACATCCCCACACTGTCATCGTCGTCTGTAAGGGCAGATATCTGCCGTTGCGCTGAAGCAACCGGCCCGGCGCGCTGGAGATAGGCTTCGAGAAGGGCCGCAGCATGCTGCACTGCACGCGGATCCGTCGGCGCAGGGTCTTGCCATACGGGCGGCATCTCGAAGGGTGCGGGTTTCGGCCGGAGCTGTGCAAACGCAGCCCGCAGCGGAACGAGAATCGCGCGCCATTTCAGGAACGTCGGCACGAGGATCATCGCCGCGCCGAGCAACATCGCGCCGGCATACTGCTCGCGCATGATCATCATCACGAGGAGCGGGATCGCCACGATCACGAGCAGCAGCGCCATCCATCGCAGGGTGCGCACCATCGTCTTGGGATCGGAATGGAGAAACCAGTCGAGGAACTTCGCCGCCGTGGCGAGCACGGAGAGACCGAGCACGATGGCGCTGATGATGACGGCGTAATCCATCGAACAACTCCTTCGCGGAGAGCCTACTCTTAACGCGAAACGAAATCAGCGACCTCGACTGCAAATTGCGAATGCGTTTGCGAGAAAGTCGTGCTTAGACTCCGTGCATCAAGAAAAAGGGGAGACCAGCCGATGACTGAGCCCACCCGAGAAACACCGACCACCACGGTTTCTCCCGACGCAAGCGTCCCGCCCCTCATCACCCCGCTCGAACAAGGTACGGAATCGAACCTAACGACCGCCAAAAGTCCTATCGACGAATTCCTGAGGCGCAACGAAGAGGTCCTCGCGGGGGATCGCGAGGAATTCCAGGCCTATCTCGTGGCCAAGCACGAGCAGGCGACGCGCAAGGCCCGCGACGAGGCGGCCAAGCCCAAGGTCAAGACGAAGGTGAGCCGGCGCACGATGCTGAACGTCGCCGTCGGCACCGCGGCTGCGGCCGAAGTGGCCGTGCTCGGCTACAGCGCGATGAACGGCGGCTCGTCTTCGGACAATGGCATCATCCGCGCGGCCGGCAATGGGGCGCAGCAGTCGCCGATCACCCGTGAGATCGTCGATTCGAGCGCCGACATCAGGGGGCAGAGCCTCGGCAACTGGGTGGCGCTGCTGCCGACCAAATTGGGCGGTGGCACCTATGCGATCGACCTCAACTCAAATCGCGTGCTCGGCTCGATCTGGTACTGGAACTACGGCGACTACAATCCGATCAGTCATCATCTTTGCGCCTTTCCGAGTTCCGACCCGACCCACGGATTCGAATTCGTGAACTCGACGCAGGGCGGCCAGAACTCGCTGATCTACGGCATTCCGACGAACGTTACGGCAGAGAACGTGCCGGGTGGCACCAACATCTATCGCGTGCGCTACGACGGCACGCAGATGCAGATGGTCGAGAACGTGTCGGAGACGACCGGCCTCGGCCTTGGCGTGCACGTCACGGTCAACCCGAAGGACGCCCAGTCCTATTTCGTGACCGATGGGCAAAAGGACATCGCCGCCTGTTTCGATCGCACCACCTCGAAGGTGAAGGCGGCGCTGCGGTTCGACTGGACGCCGAACGTGCCGGAGCTGCGCGAGGCCTGGATCAAGGGCGGCACGCTCACCATCAAGAAGATCTATCCTGACGAGAAGACCGGCCTCTACAATCTTCGCGGCACCAAGGGCAACAAGATCGACTGGGAAATGGTGCCCATGGGCGAGCTGTTCGTCGAGGAAGGCTCGCTGCCCGGCGAAGCGCCTCTGACGCTGACCGGCGCCGACGGCACGGTCTGGCATCCGGAAGGCCGCTGGGCGGCGACGGTCGTGCGCCTGTGCGGCGGCATCTGCATCCTCGATCCCGAAAAGAACTTCGAGCCGGCCGCCTTCCTGCAGTTCAACAAGGATTCGCAGGACCAGTACAAGGTCGAGCAGATCGACAAGGACACCTGGCAGGTCGTGTTCGACAAGATCCACTCGCCGGGCCACGAGATCGGCTTCTCGCCGGACGGCAAGTTCCTCGTGATGATGAACAACCTGCGGGAAAACAACTGCTCGATCTTCTCCTGCAGCGATCCCGACCCGACCCAGTGGCGCAAGATCGCGCATGTCGAGGATCCGCTGTGGCGCGGCAAGTACCCCAACCCGTTCCACATGGTCTTCTCGATGGACAGCTCGAAGCTCTATCTGTCCATCCTCCATCCCTCGCCGGCCTATAGCGGCATCATGGTGATCGACACCAAGACCTGGACGATCCTGAAGGAGATCCAGGGCATCGGTCCCGACCTGCAGACGCCGGCCATCACCTACGACGGCAAGTATGTGCTGACGCCGTTCAGCGGCTTCCAGCGCCAGTCGAGCGGCATCTCGGTCATCGATACCTCCACCGACACGCTGATCGGCATCCTGCCGAGCAACGGCGGTCATCATGACTGCGTGATCATCCCGACCAAGCTGGAGCACATGAAGCACACGCGGTCCTGCACGCTTTGAGGCTGCTCGCCAGCCTGGCGCTGCAGAATCTCGGGCGCCGCAAGGCGCGCAGCCTCCTCCTGATCATGGCGGTCGCCGTGGCCAGCGGGGTCGTCTTTACCGGCGCGACCCTGATGCGCAGCATCGACAGCAGCATGGCGGTGGGATTCACCCGCCTGGGTGCCGACATGATGGCGGTGCCCGAAGGCGCGTTGACCAACATCACCGCGGCGCTGCTCACCGTCGAGCCCACCGACTTCGTGCTCGACCGGGACCTGTTCGCCAGAGCCGGCATCGCCAGCGTGAGCCGCGCCGCCCCGCAGAAGATCGCGCGGGTCGAGCATTCGGGGATCGGCAGCCATCACGATTCGGTCGATCTCATCGGCTTCGATCCCGCTCTGGACTTCACGGTGCGCCCCTGGCTGGTCGAGAAGATCAACCGCGACATGAGGCCCGGCGACGTCATCCTGGGGGCCGCGCGCGATGCACCGCTCGGCTCCGAGCTGCTGATCTTCGGCAAGCCGCACACGGTCTATGGGCGGCTGGGCAAGACCGGCGTCGGCACGCACGAGCGCGGCGTCTTCATGACGTTCGACACGCTCGAGGCCCTGGCGGGCTCCGTCCACGGCCATGGCGGCAGGCCACCCGCCGTCCTGCAGAAGGGCAAGGTCAGCGGCTTCCTCGTCGAGCTGGCGCCGGGCGCCACGCCGCTGCAGGCGCGCTTCGCCATCCTCTCGACCCTCAAGGGGGTCAAGGTCGTGAGCGGCGATTCGACCATGAGCGGCATCCGGCAGGGGCTGGCCGCGCTGCTGAACGGCATCCTCGCGCTGATGGTGCTGATGTTCGCCAGCACCGCCCTGATGGTGAGCGTTCTCTTCTCGGCGATCGTCACCGAACGGCGCGGGGAACTCGGTCTGCTCAAGGCGATCGGTGCGCGGCGCGGCCAGATCGTCGGCATGATGGTCATCGAAGCGGTGATCGCCACCGGCGCCGGCGGCCTGCTGGGGGTCGCGCTGGGCGTCCTGGTGATGCGTCTCTACGAGCGTTCGCTGGTCTACTACCTCGAAAATATCGGCGTGCCCTTCGTCTGGCTCGATGGGCCGCGCATCGTGATCGTCGCGGTGGCGGCGGTCGTGATGGCCTCGATCATCGGCGCCTTGGGCTCGCTCTATCCGGCTTGGCGTGCCAGCCGCCGCGATCCCTACGATCTCGTGCGCGGGGAGGGCTAGGCGATGCTCACCTGCCGCAGCCTGCGCAAGGACTATGTCACCGAACGCGGCCAGGTGGCGGCGGTCGCCGGCATCGACCTCGAGATCGCAGCCGGCCGTTACGCCGCGATCATCGGCCGTTCCGGCTCGGGCAAGTCGTCGCTGATGGCGATGATCGGCGGCCTCAGCCGGCCCTCGCGGGGACAGGTATCGGTCGACGGCACCGACATCTGGAGCCTGTCGGAGAACGCGCTGGCGGCGTTTCGCAACAAACGCATCGGCTACGTCTTTCAGTTTGCCAGCCTGCTGCCGACGCTGCGGCTGGTCGACAATGTCGCGCTGCCCGCGATGCTGGGCGGCGCCAGATCCTCCGCCCCTTATGCCCGGGCGGCGGCGCTGCTGGGGCAGATGGGGTTGGGTGACCATCTCGACGCCTACCCGTCGGAGGTCTCGGCCGGCGAGCAGCGCCGGGCGGTGATCGCGCGCGCGCTGATCAACGAACCGGCGCTGATCCTGGCCGACGAGCCGACCTCGGACCTCGACGAGCAGACCGAGATCGAGATCATGGACGAGCTGCTGGCGGTCAACCGCGAGCGCGGCACGACCCTGATCCTCGTCACGCACAATCTGGCGCTGGCCGAACAGGCCGAGCAGATCGTGCACATCGCCCACGGCGCCATCGTGCCATGAGCGATGCTCCCACCGATCCCGGGGCGCCCGGGCCGGACAAGGACGCGCTGATCGCCGACCTGCGCCGTGAACTCGGCGCCGCCCAGTCCGAGATCCGCGTGCTGCGCCGGCGCCTGGGCACGGCGACGCCGGTCGAGACTCCGCAGGCGCTGGGCGGCCTGCTGAACGAGCTGCGCGAAGCAGCGCCGCGCAAGACCGACACGCCGGCCAGTGTCGCGGTAAAACTCGGTCGCCGCTTCGATCTCTGGCGCTCGCCGGTGCTGGTCGGGCTGGTCATGCTGCTGCTGACGGGCTTCGCCATCGATGCCGGCGTCGGCCTCTACCAGGCCCGCGCGCTGCGCGAGGCACGGCAGGCCAGGCTGCTGCTCGAAAACACCGCGACGCGTTCGCTCTATGTCGAGCTGAAGGGGATTTCCTACGAGCCCGACGGCAAATCGTACCGGATGACGCTGTTCCTGCAGAACGTCAGTCCCGCGGGCCCGCTCTACGTCATGCTGAACGCGGTGGGCGTCTACGTGCAGGCCGGCATGGTCTGGCAACAGGTGCCGTCACGGCCGGCCGAGGGCGTGAGCTGGGGCGTCGTGAAGGTCGTGGATGGCTACACGTTCGACGTCATCTTCACGCCGGACGTGGCGAACTGGGCCGAGCTGATCCCGGGCTACATGCATGTCCGCATCCAGTCGGACCTGCTGGTGAGCGAAAAGGCCCAGCCGGGGAACGACGTCGTGGAGCGGCGTACGCCCTACTACGTGTATCTGAAGCCGCATGGCGCCAACGACGAGGAGATCAAGGCGCGCAGCAAGTCGACCCGCACGCCGCCGATCTTCATCCCCATGCCGCCGCACTAACGCTTGCGCGACGCCTTCTCGGCGATGCCGGACAGGCCCTCGCGGCGGGCGAGCTCGTCCCACACCGACTTGGGCTTCACACCCACCGCCGCCCACAGGGTGAGCAGGTGGTAGAGCATGTCGGCGCTCTCGGCGATGAGTTTGGGCTTGTCGCCACTGATGCCTTCGATCAGCGCCTCGACCGCTTCCTCGCCCAGTTTCTTGGCGATCTGCTGGCGGCCGCGGCTGAACAGGCGCGCGGTGTAGGAGGTCTCGGGATCGGCGCCCTTGCGGCTGTCGATGACGAGATACAGACGGTCGAGCACGTGCTCATCGATCGTCACGATGTTCGGTCGCTGGGCCTTCTTGGGTTTCTTCTTTTTCGCCATCCGGGAACTCCGTCGCCTCGGGGGACAGGCGATCGAACACTTGAACGCGCCTCTTGATCGGGCGTCCGGAACATTACGCGAAAATCACGCGGCACGCGACACTTGTCGCACCGGAACGCCGGCGCGCGCGAGATGTTCCTTCGCCTGCGCGATGGTGAATTCGCCGAAGTGGAAGATCGAGGCCGCGAGTACCGCCGAAGCGCCACCCTTGATCACGCCGTCGACGAAGTGATCGAGCGTGCCGACACCGCCCGAGGCCACGACCGGCACCGGGACGGCATCCGAAACCGCGCGTGTCAGCTCGAGGTCGAAGCCCGACTTGGTGCCGTCGCGATCCATCGAGGTAAGCAGGATCTCGCCCGCGCCCGACTCCGCCATGCGCCGTGCCCACTCGACGGCGTCGAGGCCGGTGCCCTTGCGGCCACCATGGGTGAAGACTTCCCACTTGCCGGGACCGCTGCTGCGCGCGTCGATCGCCACGACGATGCACTGGTCGCCGTATTTCTCGGCCGCTTCGCGCACGAACTCGGGCCGCGCCACCGCGGCCGAATTGATCGAGACCTTGTCGGCGCCGGCCAGCAGCAGGCGGCGGATATCCTCGACCTGGCGCACGCCACCGCCCACCGTCAGCGGCATGAAGCACTGCTCTGCGGTGCGGCGGACGACGTCCAGGATGGTGTCGCGGTTCTCGTGGCTTGCGGTGATGTCGAGGAAGGTGAGCTCGTCGGCGCCGGCGGCGTCATAGACGCGGGCCTGTTCGACCGGGTCGCCGGCATCGCGCAGCCCCACGAACTGCACGCCCTTCACGACCCTGCCGTCCTTCACGTCGAGGCAGGGAATGATTCGGACCTTCAGCATGGCGCTGCTACTCGCCCTTCAGAACCTGGATGGCATCGGGCACCGTCACGCGTCCGTCATAGAGCGCGCGGCCGACGATGGCGCCGACGATGCCGAACTCCTCGGTCGGGCGCAGTTCGCGCAGGTCGTCGAGCGAGCTGACGCCGCCCGACGCAATGACCGGCGTGGTGAGATGCTGGGCGAGCGTGACCGTCGCATCGACATTGACGCCGCCCATGGCGCCGTCACGGTCGATGTCGGTGTAGATGATGGCGGCGACCCCGGCATCCTCGAACCGCAGCGCGAGATCGAGCGCCCGCACCGTGCTCTGCCGCGTCCACCCGTCGACCGCGACCACGCCGTCGCGAGCATCGATGCCGACGGCGATGCGGCCCGGCCACTGCTTGCAGGCAGCCTTTACCAGGCCCGGCTCCTTGACCGCGATCGTGCCCAGGATGATCCGCTTCACCCCGGCATCGAACCACTGCGAGATGCTCTCGATGGTGCGGATGCCGCCGCCCAGCTGGGTCGGCACCTCGACGTCCTTCAGGATGCTCTCGACCGCCGCGCGGTTGACCGGATGGCCCTCGACCGCGCCGTTGAGGTCGACCAGATGCAGCCACTCGCAGCCGGCATTGGCAAAGGCCTTGGCTTGGGCGGCCGGGCTGTCGTTGAAGACGGTGGCACGCTGCATGTCGCCGCGGAGAAGGCGCACGCACTTGCCGTCCTTGAGGTCGATCGCGGGAAAAAGGATCATGGCGGCGCGGCTTTAGCGCGTTGTGGGCAGGGACGCCACCCCCTGGCCTGCTTGCCTGGACGATCCGCGCCGTCAGCCTCTGCCGATGCCCAGAATCCCGCCGATCAGGCGGCCGATATGGAACTTCGTCCAGATGTCGGCCGCGGCGAAGCTGGGACGCGCCTGCAGGGCGGTCCAATAGCGTGCAAGCGCCGGGCGCTTCGGGATTTCCGCCCCGAGACCGACAAATTCCATGCGTCCGAGGAACACGGTCCAGACCACGTCGGCGACGCCATAGGCCGGCGGTACCAGCACCGGCCGGCCGTCGGCCAGCGTCTGCTCGAGCCGGTCCATGAATCCGATGGCTTCAGCGCGACGCCGCTGCGAAAGCGCCACAACGGCGTCCGGCTCGAAGGCTTCGATGCGCGCGGCAAAGACCGCGGCGCGCGCCTTGTAGATGGAAGCGAGGTCAGGATTTCGGGCGGCGAGGCTCAGAAGCTGGCGGCGGATCGCTTCGAGCCGCTTCGGGATCATGATTCGCGCGAGGGGATTGCGGGCGAGGATGCCGCCGAAGGTCAGTTCCTCGATCGGATAGGAGTAGTGAAGGTCGATCCAGGCTCTCGTCTCGGCGTCGGCCGCGGCGCCGAGCGCATATTCGGCGATGTCGCGGCTCTCGACCAGGACGCGATCGGCCAGCACCAGCGTCGGCACCGTCATGCCGGGATTGAGCCGCACATAGTCCGGCTGCTGCTGGCTCAGCCTGTAGTGAATGTCGACGAAGACGCGCTCATAGGCGACGCCGCCCTCGGCGAGCGCGAGGCGGGCGATCATCGAATAATAGGAGGACGGCGTTTGATAGAGGCGTGGTTTGGATCCGGAGAGGTGGGCCGACTCTGTCATGGCCGTCCATTGAATGAGGGATGGCGAACTGTGCAGGATACATGCGGCGCACACAAGCCGGTGGCGATGCTTCGCGGCTCGACGGGCCTCGGCCGCTCAAGCTAATCTTCGGCCATGACCCGTTACACCCCCGACCTTCTCGCCGACGACCTAGCCGACCTGACGGCCATCCGTCGCGACATCCATCGTCATCCCGAAACCGCCTTCGAGGAAGAGCGTACCGCCCAGATCGTGGCCGACAAGCTCACCTCGTGGGGAATCAAGGTCCATCGCGGCCTCGCCACGACCGGCGTCGTCGGCACCCTGAAGGGCAACCGGCCGGGCCAGAAGACGATCGGGTTGCGCGCCGACATGGATGCGCTGCACCTGCAGGAGAAGAACGACTTCGACTACGCCTCGGCGATCCCGAACAAGATGCATGCCTGCGGCCATGACGGGCATACGACGATGCTGCTGGGCGCGGCGCAGCGGCTCGCGGCGGCGCCCGACTTCGCCGGCACGGTGCATTTCATTTTCCAGCCGGCCGAGGAAGGTCTCGGTGGCGCCCGCGTGATGATCGAGGAAGGCCTGTTCGAGAAGTTTCCCTGCGACGTGGTCTACGGCATGCACAACATGCCGGGGTTCCCGGTCGGCCACTTTGCCATCCGCACCGGCGCGATGCTGGCCTCGTCCGACAGCTGGGAGGTCACCTTCAAGGGCACCGGCGGCCACGGCGCGATGCCCGACCGCGGCACCGATCCGACCTTCGTGGCGGCACAGTTCATCGTCGCGATACAGGGCATCGTCGGCCGCAACGTGCCGTCGAGCCAGGCCGCGGTGCTGAGCGTCGGCCATATCGCGGCCGGTACGCCCGGTTCGCCCAACGTCATCCCGTCGGACGTGCTGGTGAAGGGCACCGCCCGCAGCTTCTCGGCCGACGTGCGCAACCTGCTGGAGCGGCGGCTGGCCGAGGTCGCGTCGGGAATCGCCCAGGCCGGTGGCTGCGAGGCGATCTCCAAGTATCACCGGCGCTATCCTGCGCTGGTCAACGCCGCCGAGCAGACCGCGGTCGCCGTCGAGGCCGCGGCCCTGACCGTCGGGCGCGAGCATGTCGAGGCGAACACCTCACCGCTGGCGGGCGCCGAGGACTTCGCCTTCATGCTCGAGAAGAAGCCGGGCGCCTACATCATGATCGGCAACGGCGGTGTGGGCGAGGGCGGCTGCCAGAACGTGCATTCGCCGCTCTACGACTTCAACGACCAGATCCTGACGACCGGCGCGGCCTACTGGATGAACCTCGTCCAGCTCGAACTGGGCGACGCGGCATAGAGGGGGCTCGCAGGCCGAGCTTCGCTCGGCCTAGTGGTGGTCGAAAGACCATCCGGCGTCGGCCTGGTCCCAGTTCGACCCGTCCTGGACATGCAGGACGACATGGGCGTCGGCGGTAAAATCGTAGACCGCCGCGCTCTCGTGCATGGCGGGAGACAGGTCGGCCGCGGGGAGCATCACGCCGTCGGACAGGTCGCTCAGCACGACCAACGCATCGTCGCCGACCGGGGCCAGGGTATCGGGGGCCGCACCCGCGACGCCGTCGACGAAGATTTCGCCGGGCTCTCCGAACAGGCGGTCGAGCGGCGCCCCGTACGAAACGGCTTCCACGCCGGCTTCCGCCCAGCGCGAGGCAGGCGTGGCGTAGATCGGAAGGTCGCTACGGTCGAATTGGACGAGATCCGTACCGACGAGAAAAAGCGGGTCGGCCGAGCTCTCGGAGGGGTCCGAATGGCTCATCGAAAAGTCTTTCGTTCTTAAGAAATTCAAATAATGCTCCAAATATAGCGAACAAGCCCCTGAGAATGAAGGGGGAACGTTCGAAAAGCGAAACTCTTCGCAATCGCAAAGCCTTGGGTTCGCGTCGCGACTGGCCTAGGGTGCCGGCGAATTTGAAATCATCCGCGTTTTGGGGGAGTCGATGAACGGAGCTGAAAGTCTGGTCCGCACTTTGGTGAAGGGCGGCGTCGAGGTCTGCTTCGCCAACCCCGGCACCTCGGAAATGCATTTCGTCGGCGCGCTCGACCGGGTCGAGGGCATGCGCTGCGTGCTCGGCCTGTTCGAAGGCGTCTGTTCCGGCGCGGCCGACGGCTATTACCGCATGACCGACAAGCCGGCTTCGACCCTGCTGCATCTCGGTCCCGGCCTCGCCAATGCGGCGGCCAACCTGCACAACGCCAAGAAGGCGGGCTCGGGTGTCGTCAATATCGTGGGCGAGCACGCGCTCTATCACATCAAGTACGACACGCCGCTGACCGCCGACATCGAGGGCATCGCGCGTCCCTTCTCGCACTGGGTGAAGACCTCGCCGACCTCCAAGACGGTGGCCGGCGACGGCGCGCTGGCGATCCAGGCTGCCAATGTGGCGCCGGGCCAGATCGCGACCCTGATCCTGCCGGCCGACACCGCCTGGGGCGAAGCCGATGGCCCGGCCGAAACGCCGGCCGCCCCGGCGCCGGACAAGCCCTCCCAGGAGACGGTCGTGGCTGCCGCCAAGGCGCTCAAGATGCCGGGCGCCATGCTGTTCATCGGCGGCCGCGCCCTGCGCGCCCGTGGCCTCGAACTGGCCGGCAAGATCGCCGCCAAGACGGGCTGCAAGGTCCAGGGGGCCGGCGGCACGGCGCGTATCGAGCGCGGCGCCGGCCGTGTTCCGGTGCTGCGCCTGCACTTCGTGGTCGAGAACGCGCTGGCCCAGCTCAAGGGCACCAAGCAGATGGTGCTGTGCGGCGCCAAGGCGCCGTTCGCCTTCTTCGCCTATCCCGGCAAGCCGTCGGTCCTGTCGCCGGACGATTGCGAGATCAGCACGCTCTGCCCGGTCGAGGGCGATCCGATCGGCTCGCTCGAGGCGCTGGCGATGGAACTCGACGCCATGAACGTGAAGCCGGAGGGCATTGCCCAGCCGAGCCGGCCGGAGCGTCCGACCGGCAAGTTCACGCTCGATGGTCTGGGCCAGGCGCTGGGGGCGACGATGCCGGAAGGCGCCATCGTGGTCGACGAATCGGTGACGACGGGCCGCGGCTTCTTCCCGTTCAGCGCCGGTGCGCCGCCGCATGACTGGCTGAACAACATGGGCGGCTCGATCGGCTTCGGCGGTCCCGTCGCGGTCGGTGCGGCCGTCGCGTGCCCGGATCGCAAGGTCATCTGCATGATCGGCGACGGCTCGGCGATGTACACGATCCAGTCGCTGTGGACGATGGCGCGCGAGAATCTCGACGTCTGCGTGATGATCTTCTCGAATCGCTCCTACAACATCCTCTACAGCCAGCTGGCCGATGTCGGCGCCGCCAATCCCGGCCCGCGCGCCATCGACATGCTGACCCTCGACCGGCCGACCCTGCAGTTCACCGATCTGGCGAAGGGCATGGGCGTGGCCAGCGGCAAGGCGGCCAACCTGGACGAGCTCACCAAGCAGCTCACCTACGCCATGGCGCACAAGGGCCCGTACCTCATCGACGTGATCATGTAGGGATCGCCGGGAAAGCATCATGGAAGAAGCCCGCCGACGCACGCTGCATGGCCGTCGACGGGGCAAGAAACTGCGGGCCGGGCAGCAGTCGCTGCTCGACACGCTGCTGCCTCGTCTCGCCATCGCCCTGCCCACCGAACCCATCGTCACGCCCGACAACGAAGTCGCCGAGAGCGCCGCGAAGATCGATCTCGCGCAGGCTTTCGGGGGCACGCTGCCGGCGGACGGCGTGTGGCTGGAGGTGGGCTTCGGCGCCGGCGAGCATCTCGTCTGGCAGGCCGAAAATCATCCGTCGGTCGGGTTGATCGGCTGCGAGCCCTACGTCAACGGCGTCGCCAAGTGCCTGGCGCATATCGAGCGCACGGGCGTGTCCAACGTCCGGCTGTTCACCGACGATGCGCGCTTCGTGATGCAGGCGCTGCCGCCGCAGTCCCTGTCGCGCGCCTTCGTGCTGTTTCCCGACCCGTGGCCCAAGACGCGCCACCACAAGCGCCGCTTCGTGCAGCGTTCCAACCTCGACGTGCTGGCCCGGTTGATGAAGCCCGGCGCCGAGCTACGCCTGGCGACCGACGATCCGAGCTACCTGCCGTGGATGGTCGAGCATGCCTGTCGGCATCCCGACTTCGAGTGGCTGGCCGAAAGCCCGGCGGACTGGCGCGGCCGTCCCGCCGACTGGCCCGGCACCCGCTACGAACAGAAAATGCTGGCCGGCCACAAGCCGGTCTTCCTGCGCCTCCGTCGCCTCTAGAGAATGCCGCCACTATATATAGGGGGTGCGTCAGGTCCCCCCATAGAGGGTGCTGGAATCCCTTGCCAGTCGTCAGGCAGAGGCCTATATCCGCGCCATCCTCATCGGGTTCACGGGATGAACCAAAGAAAAAGAGTGGGCCGAAAACCCGCTCTTTTCATTTGGCCCCATCTCAACCGCCCAAATCATCGAGAAGTGCCGCCCGCGTGACCGATCTGCTGCGTCGAATCGAAGACATCGTTGCCCCGACCATCGTCGGCATGGGCTTCGAGCTGGTTCGCGTGGCCCTGAGTAAGGGCGGGACCCTGCAGCTCATGATCGAGCCCGCCGACGGCCGGCCGCTCGACGTCGAGGATTGTGCGACCGTGTCGCGCGCGGTTTCGGCCGTGCTGGACGTCGAGGACCCGATCCCCGGTAATTACACGCTGGAAGTGAGTTCGCCCGGCATCGACCGGCCCCTGACCCGGCCAAAGGATTATGTGCGCTGGGCGGGTCACATCGCCCGCCTCGAGACCGCTCTCCCGGTGGAGGGACGGCGCCGCTTCAAGGGGACGCTGGTTGGGCTGGAAGGCGATCTGGTCCGGCTGCGCCTCGACGACGGCAAGGAAGCGGCGGTGCCGCTCGACGCCATCACCCGCGCCAAGCTCGAACTGACCGATCGCCTGATCGAAGAACACCGTCTGGCTGCCGAAGGGGCGGCCGGGCAGACCCACTGAACGGACTGGCTAAAGCTTAAGGAAGAGGGAAGAGACATGGCGACGACAGCCGATATCCCGCGCCTCGAAATGCTGCAGGTGGCCGACATGGTCGCCCGCGAAAAGGGCATCGAGCGCGAGGAAGTGCTCGAGGCGATGGAGCAGGCCATCCAGAAGTCCGGCCGTGCCAAGTACGGTCTGGAGCACGACATCCGCGCCGAGATCGATCGCAAGACCGGCGAGATCAAGCTGCTGCGCTACATGCAGGTCTCCGACGTCATCGAGAACGAGAATACCCAGGTGTCGCTGGCCGACGCGCAGCGCCGCAATCCGGAGGCGCAGGTCGGCGACTTCCTGACCGACG
The DNA here is from genome assembly GCF_052439685.1 of Reyranella sp. Classification (GTDB taxonomy): domain Bacteria; phylum Pseudomonadota; class Alphaproteobacteria; order Reyranellales; family Reyranellaceae; genus Reyranella. Next base: position 2,636 of record NZ_JBQVQG010000022.1, on the reverse strand, counting down.
AGCTGCCGCCGATCGACTTCGGCCGCGTTGCCGCCCAGACCGCCAAGCAGGTCATCACGCAGCGCATGCGTGAGAGCGAGCGCAAGCGCCAGTACGAGGAGTTCAAGGACCGTATCGGCGAGATCGTGTCGGGCGTCGTCAAGCGCGTCGACTACGGCAACATCACCGTCGACCTGCAGCGCGCCGAGGGCGTGATCCGTCGCGACGAGACGATTCCGCGCGAGTCGCTGCGCGTCAACGACCGCGTGCGCGCCTACATCTTCGACGTGCGCGAAGAGCCGCGCGGCCCGCAGATCTTTTTGTCGCGCAGCCATCCGCAGTTCATGGCCAAGCTGTTCACGCAGGAAGTGCCGGAAATCTACGACAACATCATCGAGATCAAGGCAGTGGCCCGCGATCCCGGCAGCCGCGCCAAGATCGCGGTGCTCAGCCACGACAGCTCGATCGACCCGATCGGTGCCTGCGTCGGCATGCGTGGCAGCCGCGTGCAGGCCGTCGTGCAGGAGCTGCAGGGCGAGAAGGTCGACATCATCCCGTGGTCTAACGACACGGCCAACTTCATCGTCAACGCGCTGGCGCCCGCGGAGGTCAGCAAGGTGTTGATGGACGAGGAGAAGAACAAGACCGAGGTCGTCGTCCCCGACGACCAGCTCAGCCTGGCGATCGGCCGCCGCGGCCAGAACGTCAAGCTCGCGTCCCAGCTCACCGGCTGGGAGATCGACATCATGACCGAGTCCGAGGAGAGCGAGCGCCGCCAGAAGGACACGCGCGAGCGCACCGAACTCTTCAAGGCCACGCTCGACGTCGACGATGTGATCGCCCACCTGCTGGTCGCCGAAGGCTACGCCTCGGTCGAGGACGTTTCCGAGGCCGCGGTCGAAGACCTGGCCACGGTCGAGGGCTTCGACGAGGAGATCGCCACCGAGCTGCAGCGCCGCGGCCGCGAATATCTCGAGAAGCGCGATGCCGAGCTGGCCGAGCGCCTGGCGTCGCTGGGCGTCTCCGAGGACGTGGCCAACGCCGAGGGGCTGACCCTGCCGATGGTGGTCGCGCTGGGCGAAGCCGGCGTGAAGACGCTCGACGACCTGGCCGATCTGGCCTCCGACGAGCTGCGCGAGATCGTGGGCGAGAGCGCCATGGATAACGACGCCGCCAACGCGATCATCATGAAGGCACGTGAGCATTGGTTCGACGACGAGGCCGCTCCGGCCGACGAAGCGGCCAAGGCCTGACCGGAGGAAGACGCGCTTGGCCCTTGCCTTCGCCATGAACGAACCCCATCTCTCGGCTCCTTCCGTCGGTCCGATGCGCACCTGCATCGCCACCGGCGTCGAAGGCGCGCCAGAGACGATGATCCGGTTCGTCGTGGGTCCGGACGGCGAGGTCGTGCCGGATCTGGCGCGGCGGTTGCCGGGGCGCGGCATGTGGGTGCGGGCCGAGCGGGCCGCACTCGAACGGGCGGTCGAGAAGAAGCTGTTCTCCAGAGCGGCACGCGCGCCGGTGAAGGCTTCGGCGGAACTCGTCGACCGGGTCGAGCGGCTGCTCCTCGAAAGAGGACTGGCCGATCTTGGCCGGGCACGCCGCGCGGGCCGCGCGGTGGCGGGCTTCGTGAAGGTCGAACAGATGATCGGCCGTCACCAGGCGGGACTTCTCGTCGTCGCCGAGGATGCGGACGGCGACGGGCTACAGAAGTTGCGGGCGACCGGACTGCCGCTGGAGCGGCTGGGCGATGCGACCGCGCTGGGCGGAATCTTCGGCCGCGAACAGGCGGTCTACGTGGCGATCGCTCGCGATGATGCGGGCGGCGCCTTCATTGAACGAATTTCTGTCGGGGCGGCGCGTTGGCGCGGGTTCCGGCTGAACGGCGCCGGTTGACGGGCCGGAGCGGACCAAGGACAACAGCCGACATGACGGAACAGAACGAACAGAACAAGACGACCAAGCCGCTGACCCTCTCGACGACGCGCACGGGCGCAGCGTCGAAGTCAGACGCGACCCAGGTGCGACAGAAGTTTTCGCATGGGCGTACGCGCGCGGTGACGGTCGAGGTCAAGAAGCCGGTGAAGCGGGCGACGACCGCTCCCGCGGCGACGGCCGCTCCCGCACCTCAGCCTGCGGCGCCCGCGCCTGCGCCGGCTCCCGCTCGCGAGGCACCGAAGGTTGCCCCGCCGCCCGCTGGGCGGACCCTGAAGCTCGGCGGCAGCGGCGGTGGCCATCCGTCCGCGCCTCCCGCCAACCGCGCGCCGGCCCCGACCCGGCAGCCGGGTGGCCGCGGGATCGTGCTGCGCACGCTGACCGAGGAAGAGAAGGAAGCGCGCGCCCGCGCCCTCGTCGACGCCAACCGCGATGCCGAAATCGCGCGCAAGCGCGCCGAAGAGGACGCCAAGCGCCGCGCGATCGAGGAAGAGGCGCGCAAGAAGTCGGAGGAGGAGCATCGCAAGCGCCTCGCCGAGGAAGAGGCGCGCAAGAAGGCGGAGGAAGAGGTCAAGCGCAAGGCCGACGCGCTCGTGCAGAAGCGTCTCGACCAGACGCCGCCGTCCGCCGCCCCGCCGGCTGCCCCTGCCGCACGTCCGGCGCAGACGGGCGATGCCCGTCCGTCCGGCCCGACCTCCACGGCGCCGGCCGCCCCCGTGCGC
>NZ_JBQVQG010000021.1:0-89711 GCF_052439685.1 Reyranella sp. | reverse complement strand
GACCGGCGGCGCGACGGGCGCGGCCGGCATCGACGGAGTGGGCGCTGCGGTGGCAGCGGTCGGCATGGCAACCCGGCCGACCGGCGGCGCGACCGGGCGGCTGAGCGCCGGCTGACCGGTCTGGATCGGGCGGTTCATGTCGAGCGACAGGTAGTTCGGCGCGGGCTGCTGGGCGGCCATCGCGGCGATGCCGGTGGCGACCACCGACACGCGCATGCGGCCATCCATCGTCGCATCGAAGGTCGAGCCGAAGATGATGTTGGCGTCACCATCGACTTCCTCGCGGATGCGGTTGGCCGCCTCATCGACTTCGTGCAGCGTCATGTCGAGGCCGCCGGTGATGTTGATGAGAACGCCCTTTGCGCCCTTCATCGAATGATCTTCCAGCAGCGGGTTGGAGATGGCGGACTCGGCCGCGACGCGGCTGCGATCCGGACCTTCCGCCTCACCCGTACCCATCATCGCCTTGCCCATCTCGCCCATGACGGTGCGGATGTCGGCGAAGTCGAGGTTGATGAGACCCGGCATGACCATCAGATCGGTGACGCCACGCACACCCATGTGCAGCACGTCGTCAGCCATCTTGAAGGCGTCCGCGAACGTCGTTTTTTCGTTGGCGATCTTGAACAGGTTCTGGTTGGGGATGACGATCAGCGTATCGACGACCTTCTCCAGCTCGGTGATGCCCTGCTCGGCCGACTGCATGCGGCGACGGCCTTCGAAGTGGAAGGGCTTGGTCACGACGCCGATGGTGAGGATCCCCTGCTCGCGCGCCGCAGCGGCGATAACGGGCGCCGCACCGGTGCCTGTGCCGCCGCCCATACCGGCGGTGACGAACACCATGTTGGCGCCGTCGAGCAGCTGCAGAATCTCGGGCAGCGCTTCCTCGGCGGCCTGCCGGCCGACCTCGGGTCGTGCACCAGCGCCCAGTCCCTGGGTGATGGTGATGCCGAGCTGGACGCGCCGATCGGCGAGCGACTGGCTCAGCGCCTGTGAATCGGTGTTGGCAACGATGAACTCCACGCCTTCCAGCGCGGCACTGATCATGTTGTTGACGGCGTTTCCGCCCGCGCCACCGACACCAATGACGGTAATGCGCGGCTTAATCTCGGACTCCGTCTGAGGGAGACTGAGGTTGATTGTCATTCGGTTTTCTCCACGCAAACGAGGGGTAATCTGCCCGGAGCGACAGCGTGAGCCTCCTGTTACGCTAGAGACCCTTCACCGACACCGGTTTCTTTTTATCTTTTGTCTATAGCCTGTGGGAACTGCCTTATCCCGCACAACATATTGCCTAAAAGTTATCCCTAATCCAACTGCCAATCCGGCCGATGCGACTCGCCGGAGCTTCGTTCGACGCTGGCTGGTTCTGCACGACCGCATGACTGTGGAGTCCGAAGGTGAGAAGCCCGGCGGCGGCGGAAAATGCGGGGCCGCCGGTCGAATCCGCAAGGCCTGCGAGCCTGAGCGGCGCGCCGGTGCGGACCTTCTTGTTGAGAATCGCGGCCGCAACTTCGGGTACGCCGTCGAGCTGACAGCCACCGCCGACCAGGACGGCGCGTCCGCCGGCCAACTTATCCACACCGCTCGCTTCGAGTCGGCTGCGCACGAGTTCGAACGTTTCTTCAACCCGGGGACGAATGATGCCGACCAGAATCGAACGCGGGATGTGGTTGGGCCGCGTGCGGTCCTCCTCGCCGATCAGTGGCACGTCGATGATGTCGTACTCATCGTTCGGCTTGATGACGGCACGGCCGATCTGCGTCTTCATCCGCTCGGCATGCGCGACCGGCGTCGACAAGCCGCGCGCGATGTCGCGCGTCACATGCTCGCCGCCCACCGGGATCGAATCGACGTGGACGAGATGGCCCTCGTAGAACACCGCGATCGAGGTCGTGCCGGCGCCCATGTCGATCAGGGTGACACCGAGGTCGCGTTCGTCGGAGACGAGGGAACTGAGACCGGCGGCGTGCGCGGCGACGACCCGGTCGGCAATCTCGAGATGGGCACGGCGCACGCAGACCTGCAGGTTGCGCATCGCGCCGCTCGCCGCGGTCACCAGATGGACATCGACGCCCAGCCGCTCGCCGAACATGCCGCGCGCATCGCGGACAGGCGTGCCGTCGACCGTGTAGCCGATGGCGGCGGAATGAATGATGTCGCGGTCGGCCGTCTCGGCGGGAAGCTGGATGTGCTGCTGCACGCGGCGCACATCGCGCTCGCCGATCTCGTGATGCCCGATTGCGACCTCGAGGCTCTGATTGTGCGAGGCCGCCGATCCGCCGCTCACGCCGACGATGACGTCCCGGACGTGCTCGCCGCACATTTCCTCTGCGGTCGACACGGCCGACGAGATCGCACGCGTCGCCGCTTCCATGTCGACGATGTTGCCAGACCGCATCCCGAGCGCGGGCTGGTGGCCGATGCCGACCACGCGGAGTCCCTGCCCGTCGACCCGGGCAACAAAGCACACGACCTTGTTCGTTCCGATGTCGAGCGCTGCAATGACGCCATTTCTCGTCTTCGCCACGATGTCCCCCGTCTTACGCGTACTCTCGCGATTTTTTGATGTTACGCTGGCCCGGGCGTCGCGTCGCCCGGATTGCGCTTCCTGAGATAAAGTTTGTCGGGGAGTCGCAGATCGACCACACCGAATTCGCGCGACAGCAGCTTGTGCTGCCCGTCGAGCTTCGCAAGATGCTGGAGGGCCGCGACGGCGTCCTCCTCCGGCAGCCAGATTTCGACGCCGTTGTTCAGGATCAGGTTCCAGCGCCGCTGCCCGACCCAGACGGCGGAGCGCAGCTGCCGCGCCACCGTGGGCTCATAGGTGAGCAGCAGCAGCAGGTCGCCGACATGGTCCGGCGCACCGGGGCCGCCCAGCAGCAGCAACGTTTCGGCGCCGGGTGGCATGCGGCTCGCGCGCACGGTCCGGCCGTTGGCGTCGATCAGCGTGTATTGGTCGCCGTTCTGCCAGATCGCCACGGCGCGGCGTTCTTTCATGGTGACATAGAGCGTGTCCGGCAGGCGGCGCTCCACGGTCGCCCATTCGACCCAGTCGATCGCCTCAAGCCGCTTGCGCGAGGCCTGGAGGTCGATGCCGAGAAGCGAGTCGCCCCGGCTCACGTTCAGCGCCGCGAGGATGTCGCTGCGTTCGACATAGTCGCGACCCTCGACCGTGACGTCCGCCAGCTTGAACGGCGTGATGGCGCCGACGACGCTGCGCGAGATTGCGTCGAACTGGTTCTGCGCCTCGACGAGCCAGCCTTCCCGCCAGGCCCACCAGCCACCACCGCCGCCGCAACCCAGCAGCAAGACGATGGCCCCGAGCAGCACCGGCTGCTTCCAGAACGGACGGCTGGCCTTGCGGATCGGTCCGCGTTTCTTGCGCCGATCATAGTCGCGGCGCGGCGCGGCACCGGCCTTCGGCGTGGCCGTCTTCTTCGCCGCGCTCAAGACGGATGCCTCGCGTTTTCGACCATCCAGGTCATGAGCTGGGACCAGGAGATTCCCGCCCATTTGGCCTGCTCCGGTGCCAGCGACAGCGGCGTCATGCCGGGCTGGGTGTTCAGCTCCAGAATCACGAGTCCCGAGGTGCCGGGCTTCGAATCGTCCCAGCGAAAGTCCGCGCGAGCCAGCCCGTTGCAGCCGAGCTCCTGATAGGCCGCGAACGCCCACTGCTTGGCGGCCTCATAAACGTCTTCCGGAACCGGCGCTGGCACGAGATGCTCGGTGATGCCGTCGGTGTATTTGGCTTCGTAGTCATAGAAGCGGGTGCGTGGCCGCAGCTCGGTCACGGCGACCGGCTTGTCGCCCATCACGGCGACGGTAAGCTCGCGGCCCGGCACGAATTTCTCGATCAGCACACGCTCGCCGAACGTCGCCTCCGCCGCCTCGACAGCCGCCAGATTGTCTCCGTCGCGCACGATGTGAACGCCGATGCTCGACCCTTGGTCGATCGGCTTCACGACATAAGGGCGCGGCATGGGATCGCCGGAGGCGAGCGAACGCCGCTCGACGACCTTGCCCTCGGCGACGCGCAGGCCGAGCGACGCAAAGATGTGCCGCGCGAGCGGCTTGTCCATGGCGATCGCCGAGGCGAGCACACCGGAATGCGTATAGGGCACGCGCATGATCTCGAGCACACCCTGGATGCAGCCGTCTTCGCCGTAGCGACCGTGCAGGGCGTTGAAGACCACATCCGGCCCGCCGCCGCCGGCGGGTCGCAGGAAATCGACCAGCGCGCGCAAGTCGCGCTTCACATCGTACTCGATGACTTCGTGCCCGCCTTCGCGCAGGCCCTCGGCACAGGCCTTGCCGCTCACCAGTGAGACTTCACGCTCGGGCGACCAACCACCCATCAGGACTGCGACGCGCGTCATTGCCCCGCCCTCCCCGCCGTTTCGCCGATACGCCGGATTTCCCATTCGAGCTGCACGCCGGTCTTTTCCAGCACGCGGCGGCGCACTTCCTCGCCCAGCCCCTCGATGTCGCCAGCCGTCGCTTCGCCGAGGTTGATCAGGAAGTTGCAATGCTTCTCGGAAACCTGGGCCGCGCCGACCCGCAGGCCGCGACAGCCCGACTGGTCGATCAGCTGCCAGGCCTTGTGGCCCGGTGGATTGACGAAGGTGGAGCCGCCGGTGCGGCTGCGTGGTTGGGAGTCGGTGCGGGCGGCATCGATCTCGGCGATGCGACGGGCGATGGCCAGCTGGTCGCCCGGCGTCGTGCGCAGCCGCGCCGCCGTGAATATCCAGTCCGGCGGCGCGTCGCTATGGCGATAGCTGAAGCCAAGCGCGGACGCCGCAATCACGTGGACCTTGCCCGCCCGATCGACCGCTTCAGCGGACACGAGGACCTGGGACAGGTCGCCCTCATAGGCGCCGGCGTTCATGCGCAGCGCCCCGCCGATCGTGCCGGGAATGCCGCTCAGGAACTCGAGGCCGGCCAGTGCATGACCACGCGCCGTCAGCGCGACGTTGAGGTCGAGCGCGCCGGCGCCCGCCACGATCTCGTGGCCTTCGACCGAGATGCCGGTGAAGCCGCGCAGCAGGCGGATCACCACGCCCTTCACGCCGCCATCGCGCACGAGGATGTTGGAGCCGACGCCCAGCACCGTGACCGGCACGTCGGACGGCAGAGCGGCCATGAACGTTGCCAGATCCTCGACATCGGCCGGCCTGAACAGGACTTCGGCCGGCCCGCCGGCGCGAAACCAGGTCTGCGGTCCCAGCGCCGCGTCTGCCGTGAGGCGTCCGCGCGGCCGGGCCAGCCGGTCGATCAGATGGGGCGTCGAGGCGGCGACAGCCATCATGCCGCCGATCCGCCGTGGGGGCTCGCATCGTTGGCGATGGCACGCGGACCGGCCTTCTCGGCCGCGAGCTGCTGGATCTGACCGGGCAGCGCGTGCGCCCAGGCCGTGATGTTGCCGGCGCCCAGGCAAACCACCACGTCACCGGGACGAGCGATCTGCCAGATCATTTCCGGAAGCTCGCCAGGCCCGGTGAGCGGCATCACGTCGCGATGGCCGGCGCGCTGCGCCAGGCCCACGAGCATGTCGCGATTGACGCCCTCGATCGGCGCTTCGCCCGCGGCATAGACGTCGGCGATGATCACGGCATCGGCATCGGAGAAGCAGGTGGCGAACTCGGTGCGCAGTGCGCCGAGACGCGAGTAGCGGTGCGGCTGCATGACGGCGATGACCCGGCCCGAGCCGCCATAGGCCTGGCGGGCGGCCCGCAGCACGGCCGCGATTTCCACCGGATGGTGGCCGTAATCGTCGATCACCGTGATGCCATGGGCCTCACCGGTCTTGGTGAAGCGCCGCTTGACGCCCGCGAACGAGCCGAGCGCGCGACGGATCGTGTCGTCCGGCAGGCCCATCTCCTGGGCGACGGCGATGGCCGCCAACGCGTTCTGGACGTTGTGCTGGCCGAACATCGGCAGACGCATGCCGGTGATGGTCCGCGATTCGTTGGTGGCACGATTCTCCACCATGACGTCGAAATCGGCGCCGCTGCGATCGAGCTTCAGGTTGATGGCGCGCACGTCGGCATTGGCGCCGATACCGTAGGTGATGATGCGGCGGTCGGCGACCCTCGGGATCAGCGCCTGGACCTCGGGATGGTCCGAGCAGAGGACTGCGAAGCCGTAGAAGGGAATGTTCTCGACGAAGCGCACGAAGGCGTCGCGCAGCGCGTCGAAGGTGCCGTAGTGGTCGAGATGCTCCGGGTCGACGTTTGTCACCACCGCAATGGTGGCCGGCAGTCGCAGGAACGAGCCGTCGGATTCGTCGGATTCGACGACCATCCAGTCGCCCTCGCCCAGACGGGCATTGGTGCCGTAGGCGTTGATGATGCCGCCGTTGATCACCGTCGGATCGAGACCGCCGGCATCGAGCATCGAGGCGACCAGCGAGGTGGTCGTCGTCTTGCCGTGGGTACCGCCGACCGCGATCGACCATTTGAGCCGCATCAACTCGCCCAGCATCTCGGCGCGCCGCACGACCGGGACATGGCGCGTGCGAGCGGCCAGGACCTCGGGATTGTCCTTCTTGACCGCGCTCGACACGACCATGACCTGGGCGTTACCGACATTCTCGGCGCGGTGTCCGATCATCACCTTCATGCCGAGGTCGGCGATGCGGCGTGTGTTGCCACTCTCGGCGACGTCACTGCCCTGCACCTTGTAGCCGAGATTGTGCAGCACCTCGGCAATGCCGGACATGCCGATACCGCCAATGCCGACGAAGTGGATGAGACCGAGATCGAGCGGCAACGCCCTCATGCGGCGACTCCCGTGGCTGAAGGCGAAAGGGGAAGAGAGACGAAGTCACCGACGACGTCCGCAAGCCGCGCCGCCGCGTCGGGACGGCCGGCGGCGTGGGCCGCTCTCGCCATCGCCGCAAGGCGCTCCGGCTCCTCGGTCAGGGACACGAGATGACCTGCCAAGGTGGCGGCGGTGAAGGAGGCATGCGGCAGCACGATGCAGGCACCCGTCGCCTCGAAGGCCCGCGCATTGGCGGTCTGGTGATCGTCGGCAGCGTAGGGATAGGGCACCAGGATGGATGGCCGGCCGATCGTCGCCAACTCCGCCACCGTCGAGGCGCCGGAGCGACCGATCACGAGATGCGCGGCCGCCATGCGCTGAGGCAGATCGGCGAAGAACGGCGCGATCTCGGCGACGACACCCGCCCGGACGTAACTGGTGCGCACCCGGTCGATGCTTTCGGGACGGCACTGCTGCACGATGCGCAGGCGCGACCGCAGGGCCTGAGGCAGGGACAGAACGGCCTGCGGCACGACCTCGCCGAACGAGGCGGCGCCCTGGCTGCCGCCGAACACCAGAAGATCGATCACCCGCCCCTCGCCGGGCGGACGGTAGGGAGAATCGCGCAGCGCCCGCACGGTCTCGCGCACGGGATTGCCGACGAGCTGCGCCCTGGCATCCCCGTCGAGATAGCGGGTGCGGGCGAAGGAGGTCGCGACGCGGCCTGCCCCACCGAGGACGAGACGGTTGGCGCGGCCCAGCACGGCATTCTGCTCATGGAGCATCGCGGGCAACCGGCGCAGGCGAGCGGCGACCATGGTCGGCACCGAGGCATAACCGCCGAAGCCCACGACAACCGACGGGCCGATGCGGCCCAGCGCCCGCCAGGCGTCGAACAGTCCGAGGGCCAGCGAGAAGAGCGCTAGAACCTTCTTCACCGGTGAACCGGTCGGACTCGCGGAATGGATGTAGTGGATCGGCCGCCGCGACAGCGCGCCCTGCCACTGCCGGCCGCGCGAATCGGTGACCAGGGTGAAGGGTACGCCCCGCGCCTCGAGTTCGCCCGCCAGCGCCTCCGCCGGGAACACATGCCCGCCGGTGCCGCCGGTCGCCAGGACCACGGGACGCAACGCCTGCGTCATACGGCCTCCCGGAGGCCGGCATGTTCACGCGTGAGCGACAGCATCATGCCGACGCAAATCGCCATCGCCAGCGCCGAGGAGCCGCCATAGGAGATGAACGGCAGGGTCATGCCCTTGGCGGGGATCAGCTGGATGGTCGAGGCCATGTTGATCGCCGCCTGCAGGCCGAACTGGACGGCGAGGCCGGTGGCCGCGAGGGTGATGAACAGGCTGGTCTCCTTCGAGGCGCGCGACATCGAGCGCAAGGTCACGAAGGCGAACAGGCAGAGGATCATCAGACAGACGACGAGGCCGAATTCCTCGCCCGCCACCGCCATCACGAAGTCGGTATGGGCGTCGGGAAGCTGCGCCTTCACGGTGCCCTCGCCCGGGCCACGGCCGAACAGCGAGCCGTTCATAAAGGCCTCGAGCGAGGTGTTGACCTGGTAGTTGTCGCCCGAGGACGGATCGAGGAAGCGGTCGAAGCGGCTGCGCACGTGACTGAACAGGAAATAGGCGCCGACCATGCCGGCTGCGCCGGCCACCGCACCGAAGCCTGCAACCCACATCGGCAGTCCGACGACGAAGAGCTGGACGGCCCAGACGGCCGCCACCACGACGCTCATGCCGAGGTCGGGCTGGAGCACCAGCAGGGCCAGCACGCCGCCGACCAGCAGGGTCGACAGGAGATAGCCCGGCGCGCGCCGTTCGGTTCGGCTCTGTGCCAGCAGCCAGGCCGAGATCACCGCGAGGCTCGGTTTCACGAATTCCGACGGCTGCACGCTCGACAGACCGGGCACGGCGATCCAGCGCCGCGCACCCTTGATCTCGACGCCGATCACGAAAGTGGCGGCCAGCAGCACGAGGCTGCCGCAGAAGACGAGCAGCGCCAGCCGCCGTATGTGCCGCGGCGAGGCAAGCGAGATCGACAGCATGACGAGCAACGCCAGCGGCAGGAACAGGAACTGGCGCTTGGCGAAGAGGAAGGAGTCGGCGCCGATGCGCTCCGCCGCCGGCGGCGAGGCCGCGAGCGTCAGCATCACGCCGAAGGCCATGATCGCGAGGATCGCCCCGAGCGACCAGCGGTCGACGGTCCACCACCACTGGCCGATCACACTGCGATCGTCGCGCGGAACCTGGATCAAGCCGCCCTCCCCAAATTCTCGGCCCCCGGCAGAGCCCGCGCCATGGTGCGGAAGGCATCGCCGCGATGTTCGTAACTCTTCCACTGGTCCCACGAAGCGCAGGCCGGCGACAGCAGGACGACGGCATGTCCGACGGCTTCGCGTTGCGCCAGCGTGTGGGCGGCATTCAGCGCCGACTGCAGGTCGCCGCAGCGGCTGTAGGGCAGCTTGCCCTCGAGCTGTCCGGCGAACAGCTCGGTGGCCTCGCCGATCAGGAAGGCGTGGCGGATGCGATCGAAGTAGTTCGCGAGCGGCGCGACGCCGCCCTCCTTCGCCTGGCCACCCAGGATCCAGTAGATATCTTCATAGCTGGACAGGGCCCGTGCGGTCGCGTCGGCGTTCGTGGCCTTGCTGTCGTTGACGTAGACGACCTTGCCGACCGCGGCGACGCGCTCCTGGCGATGGGGCAGGCCGGGATAGGTCCGCAAGCCGGCGACGATCGCCTCGCGCGGCACGTCGAGCCAACGACAGACCGCCCAGGCGCAGGCCACATTCTGCGCATTGTGATCGCCCGGCAGGGTGAGCACGTCGGAGAAGTCGACCGTGTAGCCGTCGGCGTCGACCAGCATGCCGGCGCGATAGGAGATGCCGTTGGCCACGGGACGATCGAGCGCCACCGGAACGCAGGCGATGGCGGGGCGGGCTGCCATTTCGCGTTCGACCCGGCGCGAAGGCTCGTCCTCGGTGCCGATCACGACGCAGTCGCCGGCGCGCTGGCGGGCGAAGATGTTCTTCTTGGCCGCAACGTAGCCAACGAGATCGCCATGCCGGTCGATATGATCGGGTGTGATGTTCAGCCAGACCGCGACATCGGCACGGAAGGTCTGAAGAAGCTCGAGCTGGTACGAGGAAAGCTCCAGCACGTAGAGGCCGCCCTGTCCGAGCGGCTCGAGGTCGAGCGCGCCGCGGCCGATGTTGCCGCCCACTTCGCAGCGCGCACCGGCCTGCCGGAGAATGTGGCCGACCAGCGCCGTCGTCGTCGACTTGCCGTTCGTACCGGTGATGGCGACGAACCGCGCCTCGGGCTGCGCCCGGGCCAGCAGCTCGACATCGCAGATGATCGGTTTGCCGGCGGCGCGCGCCGCCACGGCGACCGGATGCGGCACCGGCAGCGTGCTGGGAATGCCGGGGCTGATCACCAGTGCGTCGATGCCCGACCAGTCGATCGTCACGGGATCGGCGATCCGGGCTCCGGCCTTTTCAGCCGCCGCGCGGGAGGAGGCACTGTCGTCCCAGGCGACACAGTCGATCCCGGCCGCCCTGAGGGCGCGAACGGTCGCCAGTCCGGAGCGCGCGAGCCCCAGCACGACGAACGACGAACCCTTGAGGATGGCGAGATCGATCATGCGTTACCTCAGCTTCAGGGTCGCGAGGCCGGCCATCGCCAGGATGGCGGCGATGATCCAGAAGCGGAAGACGATGGTGGGTTCGGCCCAGCCTTTCTGCTCGAAGTGATGGTGCAGCGGCGCCATGCGGAAGACCCGCTTGCCGGTCCATTTGAAGGACAGGACCTGCACGATCACCGACACGGTCTCCAGCACGAACAGGCCGCCCACGATCGACAGCACGATCTCGTGCTTGGTCACGACCGCGACCGCGCCCAGCGCGCCGCCGATGGCGAGCGAACCGGTGTCGCCCATGAACACCATGGCCGGTGGCGCGTTGAACCACAGGAAACCGAGGCCGGCGCCGACCAGCGCCGCCAGCAGCACCGCGAGTTCACCCGAACGCGGCACGTGATGCAGATAGAGATAGTTGGTGAGGATCGAGTTGCCCACGACATAGGCGATCAAGCCGAACACGGCGGAGGCCATGATGACCGGGCCGATGGCGAGTCCGTCGAGTCCATCCGTCAGGTTGACCGCATTGGAAGTGCCGGCGATCACCAGCACGCCGAAAGCCACGAAGCCCACCGCGCCGAGCGGGATCAGCACGTCCTTGAGGAAGGGCACGGCCAGCGCATAGCGCAGCGGCGGCGGCGAGGACTGCGCGATCAGATAGACGGCGACGCCGGAGGCCACGACCGCAAGAGCGAGCTTGAGCTTGCCCGGGACACCCTTGGGGTTGCGCTTGGTGACCTTGAGATAGTCGTCCATGAATCCCACGGCGCCGAAGGCGAGCGTGACAGCGAGCACGATCCAGACATAGCGGTTGGTGAGGTCGGCCCACAGCAACGTCGCGACCGACAGAGTGATCAGGATCAGCAGGCCGCCCATCGTCGGCGTGCCCTTCTTGGTCATCAGGTGGCTGGCCGGTCCGTCGTCGCGGATCGGCTGTCCCTGCTTCTGCTTGCTGCGCAGCCAGCGGATGAGCGCACCGCCGATCAGGAAGCTCAGCACCAGCGCCGTCAGGAAGGCGGCGATCGACCTGAACGTCAGGTACCGGAACAGGTTGAAGGGCGTGAACTGGTCCGCCAGGGGATAGAGAAGATTGTAGAACATCCTAGCGTCCCGCCTCGCCGCCGCTGGCCGCCACGATGGCGTCCACGACGATCTTCATTTTGGATCCCAGCGAACCCTTCACTGCGACCACGTCCCCTGCCTTCAGCGCGGCAGCCACTTCGCCTGCCAGCGCCGCCGAATCCGGCCGGTGCGCGCCGCGTTGCGCCGGCGAGAGACCCTGCCACAGCGCCTGCATATGCGGCCCGCACAGGAAGACCTGGGTCGCACCGCTCGCTGCCACGGCATCGGCGAGACCGGCGTGATAGGCATCGGCCTCCTCGCCCAGCTCGCGCATGTCGCCCAGCGCCAGGATCCGCCGTGCGCCCGGCTGCGGCTCGGTACGCGCCAACACCGAGAGCATCGCCCGCACCGAAACCGGGTTGGCGTTGTAGCTCTCGTCGAGCAGCTCGATCGTGCCCTCGCCGAAGGCCAGCATGCGCCGCGCGCCGCGCCCCGCAGAGGCCTTCACCTCAGCCAGTGTCGCCGCCGCCTTGGCGACATCCGCGCCCAGGGCCTCGATGACGGCCAGCGCGCCGATGCTGTTCAAGACCCAGTGCTCCCCTGCCGCGCCCAGCCGATACTCGATCCTGCGACCGTGGATCAAGGCTGCAACATCACTTCCCGAATCCTGCAGGTCGCAGGAGACAAGTCGGGCCTCGGCAGCCTCGCTGCGGCCGAACCCGACGATGCGGGAAACGCCGAATTCACGGGCTTTTCCGACCAGCCTCTCGAAATGGCGGCTGTCGCGATTGAGCACGGCGACTGCGCCTTCGGACATGCCGGCGAACAGGCAGCCCTTCTCGTCGGCGATCGCTTCCTCGCTGCCCATGTGGCCGATATGGACCGGTCCGACATTGGTCACGATGCCGACATGCGCCGCGACCTGCCGGGCGAGCGGCTCGATCTCGCCGGGGTGATTCATGCCGAGCTCGAACACGCCGTACCGCACGTCGCGCGGCAGGCGCGCGAGGCTCACCGGCACGCCGACATGGTTGTTGTAGCTCGCCACGCTGGCGGAGGTCGGGGCCTGTGACGACAGCATCGCGCGCAAGGCGTCCTTGGTGCCGGTCTTGCCAACCGAGCCGGTGACGCTGGCAATGCGCGCCTTGCTGCGGCGGCGCGCGGCCACGCCCAGTTCGACCAGCGCCTTCATCGTGTCAGGAACACGCACCAGCGTGCCCTGCGCACCCTCGACCTCACGCGACACGACCGCGGCCGCGGCGCCACGCGACAAGGCGTCGGCGACGAAGCCATGACCGTCGGTCGTCTCGCCGCTCAGCGCGAAGAACAGGTCACCCTTGCCGACCGCTCGGCTGTCGAAGGTCACGCCCTGGGCTTCGAACGGCGCCGTGATCGAGGATGCGGTGAGGGCCGCCTGCACTTCGTCGGAGGTCCATAGCGCGCTCACGCACCGCCTCCGGCAAGCCCGCGCGCCTCCTCGGCGTCGTCGAAATGATGGGTGACGCCCTTGATCGTCTGGCCGGTCTCGTGGCCCTTGCCGGCGATCAGCAGCAGATCGTCCGCACTCGACAGCGCGTCCATGCCGGCGGCGATGGCGGCGTGCCGGCCCTCGACGATCTCGATCCAGTTGCGGCGGTCCTCGGCGATACCCCGCCGGATCTCGGCGCGGATCGCGGCGGGCTCCTCGCTGCGCGGATTGTCGTCGGTCACGATCGCGAGGTCGGCGAGACGTGTGGCGATTTCGCCCATCACCGGCCGCTTGCCGCGGTCGCGATCACCTCCGCAGCCGAACACGACAACGAGCTTGCCGCGCGCGAAGGGCCTCAAGGTCCGCAGCACCGTCTCCAGCGCCTCCGGCTTGTGGGCGTAGTCGACATAGACCGCGGCGCCCGAGCGATGGCGGGCCACGAGCTGCAGCCGGCCGGGAGCGCCGGTCAGATGCGCCAGGGCCTCGACAGCACGCGCCGCATCGCCGCCCGTCGCGACCACCAGGCCGAGGGCTGCGAGCGCATTGGAGGCCTGGAAACCACCAACCAGCGGCAGGTCGATCTCGCGACGCATGCCCGTCACGTCGAGGACGAGATGCTGTCCGGTCGGAGTCGGCTCGTCGGCGAGCAGGCGGAACTCCTTGCCCTTCGCACCATAGGTCCAGTAGCGGATGCCGCGTCGCGCGCAGATCGCCCGCAGCGCGTCCGCCCGGTCGCTGTCGGCATTGACGACGGCCGTGCCGCCCGGCGGCAGCAGGACCTCGAACAGGCGCGCCTTGGCGGAGAAATAGGCGTCCATCGACTGGTGGTAGTCGAGATGCTCGTGGGTGAGATTGGTGAAGGCCGCCGCCGACAGGCGCAGCCCATCAAGCCGATGCTGATCGATGCCGTGGCTCGACGCCTCAATGGCGAGATGGGAAACTCCGTCCCGCGCCAGGGCGGCGAGATCCTCGTGAAGCTGCACCGGGTCCGGTGTCGTGAGGCCACCGTCGCGCACCAGGGTCGGCGAGACGATGCCCAGCGTGCCGACGCTCGCCGCCCGGAGGCCCATCCGCTCCCATATCTGGCGCACGAAGTGCACCGTCGAGGACTTGCCGTTGGTGCCGGTGACGGCGGCGATGGTCGCGGGCTGCGCGCCGGCGAAGGCCGAGGCCATCAGCGCCACGCGACGGCGCGGATTGACGTCACGTACGACGACGATGCCGGGATCGAGCGGCGGCAACTCCGCGTCGGGCGACGCCAGGATGGCGACCGCGCCGCGCTTCACCGCATCGGCCACGAAGGCCGCCCCGTCCTGCCGGCTGCCTGCCAGGGCGGCGAAGAGATAGCCCGGCCGGACCTTGCGCGAATCGAGCGTCAGTCCGGCAAGAATGGGATCGCGCGGCAGCGCGGCAGAGGTCGCGGTTGCGTCGGCGCTCCGGCGCATGAGCTCACTCAGACGCAACACGACGCACCGCCGGACCCGGGGCCGCCGCCGTCTGACCGGGAACCACCGCTGTCTGCCCGGGCGCCGGGCGGACCGGCAGGGCGCGACGATGATCGCCCGGCGAACGCCGCACGCTGGCCGGCACGAGCTGCGGCGGCGCGACGGGAGGCGGCACGGGCGTCGAAGCGATCTCGATCGGGGGCAGGCCGTCCTTCAGGTCGCCCGGAAGGATGCCGTAGAGCGACACCATCTGCTCGATGATGAGCTTGACCGATGGGGCCGCCACCCAGCCCGCCGTCGCGTAGCCGCCGGTCTCCGGCAGGCCCTTCGGCTCGTCGAGCGAGACGATGACGACGAACTTCGGATCGTTCATCGGGAAGGCGCCGACGAAGGAGCTGATCAGGGCCTTCTGACGATAGCCGCCGCGGCCCGGTTTCTCGGCCGTGCCGGTCTTGCCACCGACCTCGTAGCCCGGAACATTGGCATTCTTGCCCGTGCCCTCGACAGCGTTGAGGCGCAGGAGCTGGCGCATGCTGACCGAGGTCTTCTGCTGGATGACGCGACGTCCCTTGTCGCTGGCGGCGGTGCGCTTCACCAGCGAGGGCTGATAGAGGATGCCGCCATTGATCATCGCAGACGAGCCCATCGCCAGATGCAGGGGCGTCACCGAGATGCCGTGACCGAAGGCGATGGTCATGGTGTTGATCTTCATCCAGTGGCGCGGCCACAGCGGCCCCGCCACTTCCGGCAACTGCGTCGAAACCGGCTTCAGGAATCCGATCTTGTCGAAGAAGGCGCGCTGGCCTTCCGGCCCCATGACCTCGACCGCCATCTTGGCCGAGCCGATGTTGGACGAATATTTGAAGATCTCCGGCACCGAGAGCGGGCGCCGCTGGGCATGGTCGTCGTTGATCGTGAAGCGGTCGATCCTGATCGGCGAGGTCGCGTCGAAGACGCTGGTCATCGAGGCCTTGCCCGAGTCGAGCGCCATCGCGGTGTTGAAGATCTTGAAGGTCGAGCCCTGTTCGTAGACGCCGAGCGTGGCGCGGTTGAACAACGCCTCGTTGGTCAGGGTGCGGGTGCTGTTGGGATTGTAGGTCGGCAGCGACGCCATCGCGAGGACTTCGCCGTTGGTCGCGTCCATGACGATGCCGGTCGCGCCGATCGCGGAGAATTTCTGGACCACGCGCAAGATCTCGCGCTCGACGATGCGCTGCAGGCGAAGGTCGATGGAGAGCTGCAGCGTTTCGCCGCTCTGCAGCTGCTGGTCGAAGTAGCGCTCCACGCCGGCCAGGCCGGTATTGTCGACGCTGGCATAGCCGAGGATGTGCGCGGCGGCCGTCCCCTGCGGGTAGATCCGCCGTTCCTCGGCCTGGAAGTCGAGGCCGGGAATGCCGAGGCGGTTGACGCGGTCATGCTCGCGCGGGCTGAGGCCGCGCTTGATCCACACGAAGGTCCTGTCGCCTTCCAGTTTCTCGCGGACGTCGTCGTACTTGAGGTCGGGCAGTGCCGTGACGATCTTGCGCGCGGCCTCCTGCGGGTCGAGCAGCAGGTGCGGATTGACGAACGCCGACATGACGGGGACCGATGTCGCCAGCACGGCGCCGTTGCGGTCCACGATGTCGGCGCGCTCGGACTGGATCGAGCCGCCGCGGGCGGCGACGCGCTGCGTCGGCTCGGCGCCGTCGCGCAGCAGCGAGACATAGCCCATGCGCAGGCCGACCGCGGTAAAGGCCAGTCCGAAAATCACCGAAGCGATCACCAGACGCTGGCGTGCGGTCTCCTGGACGTCGCCTTTCAGGCGCTCCTTGGGCGAGGTGTAACGCGCGCCGGCCGCCGCGTTTACCGCGGCGGCCGGTTCGGGCGAGGCAGACTTTCGCCACAGCTTCACCGGGAACCCCCTTCATTTCTCGAGAGGATATCATCGATGGAGGTTGCGACGCTCTTGCCGTCGCCAACCGGACCCGATGTTGCCGGCTCTTGGATTTGAGCCGGTCGAGGGGGCGTCGTGGGTCCGGAGGAACGCTGGGAATGGGGTGCGGAGGCCGGCGAGGGGCTGCCGGCCTCCGCTGCGACGCGGCCACCACCACCGGGCAAGTTCGACGAGGGGACGTCGTTGCCCGTTCGTGGGGGGGAAGGAGGCGGTGGATCGCGCCGCGGGGGGACAGATTCGGGTTTGAGCTGATCGAGTCGGACGACCTGCTTGATCGAGGCCGACTCGAGCTTGAGATGCTTCTGCGCGAGCGCCTCGATGCGCTCGGATTCGTTCAGGTGAGCCCATTCGACCCGCAGGATGTGCGTGGCCTGCTGACTCTCGATGATCCTCTGGTTGGTGCGGTCGATGCGCTCCTCGAGGTCCTGCACCTTGTACTTCACGGTGAACAGGCCCACGGCCGTGGCGACGGCGACGACCGACCAGAACAGGAGTCCGCGATGGATCATGCGCGCCCCCCGGCGCCGAGCTTCTCAGCGACGCGCAGCCGCGCCGAACGCGCACGGGGATTGCCGGCGACCTCTTCGGGCGACGGCAGCGTGGGCTTGCGCGTCAGGTCGCGCAGGGTCGCAGCACGCTCGCCCCCGACGGGCGGCGCATGACGCGAGGGTCCGGGCGTGCGGCCAGCCCGGGCCCGCACGAATTCCTTTACGGCCCGGTCTTCCAACGAATGGAATGACACGACCGCGAAACGGCCGCCCGGCGCCAGGACCTGTTCGGCAGCCGCGAGGCCGCGCTCAAGTTCGCCCAGCTCGTCGTTCACTGCGATGCGCAGGGCCTGGAAGGTCCGCGTCGCCGGATCGCTCTCGTCCCGGCCCTGTGGACCGACCGCGCGGCGCACGATCTCGGCCAGTTCGCCCGTGGTCTCGATCCGCTTGGCGCGGCGCGCCTCGACGATGCTGCGCGCGACACGGCGGCTGCGGCGCTCCTCGCCGTAACGCCAGATGATGTCGGCAAGGTCCGTTTCGTTCGTTTCGTTTACGAGATCCGCCGCCGACAGACCGTTCTTCTCCATGCGCATGTCGAGCGGGCCGGAGGCGCGGAACGAGAAGCCGCGATCGGCCTGGTCGAACTGCATCGACGAAACACCGAGATCGAGCGCCACGCCATCGACATCCTCGACACCCTCGGCCGACAGGAGCTCGGCCATATCGCCGAAGCGGCCTTCGATCAGACGCAGCCGCGGCGCGTAACGCTCGGCAAGCACCCGACCCGCAGCAATGGCGTCGGGATCGCGATCGATGGCGATGACCTCGCAATCGGCGCGATCGAGCATCGCCGTGGTATAGCCACCGGCACCGAACGTACCGTCGAGGTAGCGGCCACCGTCGCGCGGCCGCAGCGCATCGACGACTTCGCGCGCCATCACGGGAATGTGGCGGACGCCGCTCATGCGTCGCCTCCGCCGAGATTGCGCACGAACGCCGCCATCTTCTCTCGCTCGGCCTCGCGGCGCGCCTGCCAGCGCGCGGGATTCCAGAGCTGGAACTTGTCGACCTTGCCGACCAGCATCACGCCATCGGCGGCGTCGAGGGCATTGGCAAACTCGGACGGCATCGAGAAACGGCCATCGGGCTCCATGGCCACGGTGCGGGCGCCCGCCGACAGATAACCCGCCGGATCGAAGGCCTCGTCATCGAGCGCGACCTTCAGCGAACCCTTCGGCCCGAGCGCCTCAGCGCGCAGCCGCTCGAGCATGGCATCGAAGCCCGTACGGGAGTTGCCGTTCACGACACCAGGAATGTTGGGCGAATGATAGAGCACGAAGGCGCTGCGATCGTCCACAGGCAGCTCGTCGCGAAAAGCCGCGGGCAACAGGACCCGGCCCTTCTTGTCCAGCTTGATCAGGATTTCGGACCGAAAGGCCACCGGCCCCTCTCCCCCTAGACCCGTTGCAGGTGCCCCACGCCCCTGCGCCGCCTGTTACACGGGATACATTGGGATATCATGGGAAAGAGCGGGATGCAATTATCTACGGGAAGAATCCCCAAGGAATCTGAAAGACTTAGACACAATATCTATCGCCTGTTAACCATCAACAAGCACAATAGGTTGTGGGTTTACTTGCTCGTGCGGGAATGAAATGGGTCAGACGGCCTGTAAGCCGGGTTCTGTCCTCGCCCGAAAGCGATGGATGGCCATTCCTCTGGGACGTCCGTTACCGAACGCCTCGCGCGACCGACCCGGGCGACGACGCGGAAACACCGCTGCCGGTTGCCCGGCGTGTCGCCCCTATTTGGTCTTGCTCCCGGTGGGGTTTGCCGTGCCGCTTCCGTTGCCGGTCGCGCGGTGGGCTCTTACCCCACCGTTTCACCCTTGCCGTCCTGGCGAGCCAGGCAGGCGGTCTGTTTTCTGTGGCACTTTCCCTGGGGTCGCCCCCGCCGGACGTTATCCGGCACCGTGTCTCCGTGGAGCCCGGACTTTCCTCACCCGTTCGGTTGCCCGTCCGAGTGCAGCCATCCAGCCGTCTGATCCGGCGCCTGACTAGGCTGCCCGTCCCAGCGGGTCAAGCAGGCCCGCCAACTGCGAGCGTGTTTCGGGATCGATCATGCCGTCGACCTGGGCCGGCCGGTAGTGGCGCTGGAAGGCCTTCACGATCTCCTTCGGCGGCACGGCGAGCGGCGGCGCATAGCCGAAACGCTGGAGCGCCTTGTGGAAGTCGCCGTCCAACGGCCGGGTCCCGGCCTTCGGCCACAGGCCGATCCCCTGCTCCGCCAATCGCTTCCACGGAAAGCGCCGCCCCGGATCGATCTTGCGTTGGGGCGCGATGTCGGAATGGCCGACCACGTTGCGCGGCTCGATGGCGGGATGGCGTGCCAGGATCCCTCTGCACAGTTCGACCAGCGCATCGATCTGTTCGCCCGGATAGTCGTAGCGATCACCGTGCAGATTCACGATCTCGATGCCGATCGAGGTGGCATTCAGCGCTTCGCGGCCGCGCCACCACGATTTGCCAGCATGCCACGCGGTGCGATCCTCGGACACGAGGCGGTAAGCGGTACCGTCGAGATCGAGCACATAGTGGGAGCTGACGCGCAGCTCACGCGTGCCGTCGCGCAGGATGTCGAGCGACTCCTGCAGCGGTAGCTCCGTGTAATGCAGCACGAGGATATCGACGACCGTGCCGTCCGGCCTGGGCGCGTGGTTGGGCGACGGAAGGTCGATGAAATTCACGCTCAGGCCGGCACGAGGCCACGCTGCCTGCGCAGCCGGTCATAGGCGTCGTTGATCAGGGCGAGCTTGCGGTTGGCGACCGCGATCGCCTCTTCCGGCAGCCCCTGCGCCATCAGCCGGTCGGGATGGTTGGCGCGGACCTGCCGCAACCAGGCTTCGCGGATCTGCTCGTCGGTCGCCAGCGGATCGATGCCGAGCACGACGCAGGGCTCGCACTCCACCGCACCCAGCGCCGCCGCCTTTGCCCGTTCGAAACGCGAACTCGGAAGGCCAAAGATGTTCGAGACCTTCGCGAGATAGTCGGCTTCCGCGACATCGACCTTGCCGTCGGCCTGCGCGATGCTGAACAGGCCCTCGATCACGTTCTCGAGGATCTCGGGCGCATCGGGAAACAGCGCGGCGACCTGGCGGGCATAGGTCTCGAAGCCGCCGGCATCGCGCTTGGCAAGATCGAAGAAGCGCTCGACATTCGCCTCCTCGCCCGGCGGCACCTGGAAAAAGTCGCGGAACGCGGCCCTCTCGATCTCCGAGACCTGGCCATCGACACGCGCCATCTTGGCACCTAGGGCGATGACGCCGATGGTGAAGCCGATCTGCCGCAGACCGGGATGGCCGCCATCGTCGGCCGGCGGGGAGGACAGGCCCAACAGCTCGGCGATGCCGAGACCGTTCATGCCTTCCACGATTTTGTCCCAGATCCTCATGCCTTGCCTTTATACCAGCAGGGAGCCGATTGCGACGCAGACCAGGAGGCCGAGCGCGAGGCGGCGATAGAACTTCTCGCTAGCCAGCGGGAACAGTCGCTCGCCCACAACGCCGCCCAGCATCACCGCCGGGGCGAGAAACAGGCCCTGCACGCCGGTGTTCCAGCCGATCAGGTCGCGCGACGCGAACGATGCCAGGGCGATCAGATCGACGAAGACGAAATAGGTCGTGAGATTTGCCCGCACGCGCGCCGCTGGTTCGCTGCCCGCCAGATAGTAGAAGGCGATCGGCGGGCCGGCCATGCCCGAGAGCCCGTTCAGGAAGCCGCTGGTCGCCCCGACCACGACTGTGGCGGCAGCGTTCGGGCGCCCGGAGTAGCGCCAGCCGCAGGCCAGCAGCGTCACCGCGCCGAGGATGATGGCCGAGATCGCCCACCGCATCGGCTCCGGCTCGACCCCGGTCAGCGTGTGGGTGCCGATCGGTACCGCGAGGGCTGCCGCCACCAGCAGCAGGCCGATTCGCCGCCAGTCGACCAGACGCACCACGGCCGGGATGAGCGGCAGGGCGACCGCGATTTCGAGAAGCAGGCAGAGTGCAATCCCGACCGCTGGCCCGTAAAGGGCCGAAAAGATCGGCGTCATCACCATCGCGGCACCGAAACCGGCGAAGCCGCGCACCATGCCTGCAATGCAGGCAACCACGGCAGAAACGAGAAAAGGAAAACTCAACAGATCCGGCATTGCGGGCGGGACGCTAGCATTGCCGGACCGCCGGGCGCGCATCATATAATGCAGGTCATGGCCTCAAAGAATCTCGCGGTTCCGGCTGCCCCCCTCCTGATGCCGTACATCCAGCGGCGACCGGAGCTCGAAGGCATAACGCCCAAGCCCTTCAAGCTCGTGTCCGACTATACGCCGGCCGGCGATCAGCCCGAGGCGATCAAGCAGCTCATCGCCGGCGTCGAAGGCGGCGAGCGCGACCAGGTCCTGCTGGGCGTCACCGGCTCGGGCAAGACCTTCACCATGGCCAACGTGATCGCGAGCCAGGGACGGCCGGCGCTGGTGATGGCGCCCAACAAGACGCTGGCGGCGCAGCTTTATGCCGAGATGAAGGGTTTCTTCCCCGAGAACGCCGTCGAGTACTTCGTCTCGTACTACGACTACTATCAACCCGAAGCCTACGTCCCCCGCACCGACACCTTCATCGAGAAGGATTCGTCGATCAACGAACAGATCGACCGGATGCGCCACTCCGCGACGCGCGCGCTGATGGAGCGTGACGACGTCATCATCGTGGCCTCGGTCTCCTGCATCTACGGCATCGGTCCGCTGGAGAACTATCAGGCGATGACCTTCCGCCTGCACAAGGGCCAGAAGATCGACCGCTCCACCCTGCTCCGCCGCTTCGTCGAACAGCAGTACAAGCGCAACGACAACGCCTTCCAGCGTGGCGCCTTTCGCGTGCGCGGCGACACGGTCGACCTCTTCCCGGCCCACTATGAGGACAAGGCCTGGCGGTTCGAAATGTTCGGCGACGAAATCGATTCGATTACCGAGTTCGACCCGCTGACCGGCGACAAGACGATCTCGCTGAACGACATCATCGTCTATGCCAACAGCCATTACGTGACCCCGAAGCCGACGATGCAGAAGGCAATCGACCAGATAAAGGCCGATCTCAAGCAGCGGCTGGAGGAGTTCAACCGCGCCGGCCGACTGCTCGAGGCGCAGCGGCTGGAGCAGCGCACGCTGTTCGACATCGAGATGATGGAAACGACCGGCGCCTGTGCCGGCATCGAAAACTATTCGCGCTATCTCACCGGCCGCAAGGCGGGCGAGCCGCCGCCCACCCTGTTCGAGTACTTCCCGGAGAATTCCCTGCTGATCTGCGACGAGAGCCACGTCACGGTGCCGCAGATCGGCGGCATGTTCCGCGGCGACTTCAACCGCAAGAGCGTGCTGGCCGAATTCGGCTTCCGCCTGCCCTCGGCGATCGACAACCGGCCGCTCAAGTTCGAGGAATGGGACGCGCTCCGGCCGCAGACGACCTATGTCAGCGCGACGCCCGGCGATTGGGAGATGGAGCGTACGCAAGGCACCTTCATCGAACAGGTGATCCGGCCGACCGGGCTGATCGATCCGACGGTCCTGATCCGGCCGGTCGAGAAGCAGGTCGACGACCTGATCGCCGAGTGCAAGGACTGCGCGAAGAAGGGCCAGCGCGTGCTGGTCACCGTGCTCACCAAGCGCATGGCCGAGGACCTCGTCGAATATATGCACGAAGCCGGCATCCGCTGCCGCTATCTGCATTCCGACATCGACACGCTGGAGCGCATCGAGATCATCCGCGACCTGCGGCTCGGCGCCTTCGACGTCCTGGTCGGCATCAACCTGCTGCGCGAGGGCCTCGACATTCCCGAATGCGCGCTGGTCGCCATCCTCGACGCCGACAAGGAGGGGTTCCTGCGTTCGCCCACGTCCCTCGTCCAGACGATCGGCCGCGCCGCCCGCAACGTCGAGGGCCGCGTCATCCTCTACGCCGACAAGATGACGGACTCGATCAAGTACGCCATCTCGGAGACCGACCGTCGTCGCGCCAAGCAGACCGCCTACAACGAGAAGCACGGCATCACGCCGGCCTCGGTGAAGCGCAACATCGCCGAGATCCTGCAATCGACCGCCGAGCGCGACCATTACACGGTCGACACCGGCGTCTCCGGCGACGTGCATCTGGTCGGGCACAATCTGCGCACCCACATCGCCGAGCTCGAGAAGCGCATGCGCGCCGCCGCCGCCGACCTCGAATTCGAGGAGGCCGGCCGCCTGCGCGACGAGATCCGCCGCCTTGAGGCTCACGAACTCGAGCTGCCGGGCCAGGCCGCCAGCGCCAATGTCGGCGTCCATCTCGGCAAGATGCAGCATTCCCGGGTCTTCCGCGGCGTGCGCACGGGTTCCGGCGGTCGCGGCAAGCCGGCACGACGCAGCGGCCGCTAGGAGAGATCACGATGCGCTTCGGTTCGATCGCAGTTCTTCTCTTCTTTATCTGCATCGGGCCACTGGCCGCCCAGAACCGGGAGCAGGTCGTCCGCCTGCCCGGTCCCGACGGATCGACCCTTGTCGCCACGGTGATGCGCCCGCCGGGCGAGGCGAGAAGCCCGCTGGTCGTCATCAATCACGGCTCGCCCGCGGACGGCTCGCGGCGCACCAAGATGGAGCGCCCGCGATACACGGCCCTATCGTCGTTTTTCGTGTCGCGCGGCTACGTCGTGGCTCTGCCGCTACGCCGCGGCTATGGCGAGAGCGCTGGCAGCTGGGCCGAAGGCTACGGTTCGTGCGACCTACCCGACTATTTCAACGCCGGGTTCCAGGGCGCCGCCGACATTCAGGCCACCATCGACTTTATGCGCACGCAGCCCTACGTCGCGCCCGACCGGACGATCGTGGTCGGCCAGTCGGCTGGCGGTTGGGCGACGGTCGCCTTGTCGAGCCGCAATCCCCCCGGCGTCTCGGGCATGATCAGCTTCGCGGGCGGCCGTGGAGGACATCAACAATTGAAGGGCGGCGGCACGGGCAACTGTGCGCCGAGATCGCTCGTCGAGGCTGCCGCGAAATACGGTGCGACCGCCCGTGTGCCGATGCTCTGGATCTATGCCGAGAACGACAGCTTCTTCGAACCCTCGCTCGCCAAGCGGATGGCCGAGGCCTACGACTCGGCAGGCGGCAAGGCGACGTACCGTCCGGTTGGCGCCTTCGGTCGCGATGGCCACGGTCTAGCCGGATCGGGCAACGGCAGTTCCGTCTGGTCACCTCTCGTCGAAAGTTTCCTCGCCAGCCTCCGGTAGGTCGCTGAGGCTGCATCGATGCGCGGGCAGACCATGAACGGCAACAAAGGGCGGTCCATGTTGTCCGCAACCGCCATGATCCTGTCCCTGTCCTTCGCGGCCCCTGCGAGCGCCGGCATCGACTGGGTGGGACCCGAGGTGCCAGCCGAAGGTCTTCGCGTCGGCTCCGAACTACTCGAATGGAGCAGCAACGACGGCATTCCAACACTGACGCACAAAGGCCAACCCGTCGTGCACTCGACCAACAGCTATGCGAAACCGACGTTTACCGTTCTCGATACTTTGATCAGCCCTGAGACGAGCGCCGTCCTACTCCAGGCAGGCGCGGCGGCGACCAGAGATTGTTCGGTCATCCATGTCGTGGAAAGCCGGCAGCCAGCTACTATGGTCGCACACAAACTTGGATCGGTTTGCATCGCCTTCGACATGCCCAAGGTCGAGCGGAATTCTGAAGGCTTTCTCTTTTCCTATCCTCCGAATCCGATGGAGGAGAGTTCAACCAGACAATGGCACGCCCGGACCGGCGAAGTGACGACAAGCAAGGTGAAGTTTCGTCCTGAACCTCACTCGACGATGGCGAAGCTCACGGGCGTGGATCACCCCGAACGTGCAGAACCACTTGAGAACGAGGAGTTCTTCTCGGCGGTAACGCGCTTGCCCGCACTTCAGCGCGATCGGATTCTAAGTGCTTTGTGGATGGTCACCAAGGATTGCTGTGGCTGGGCTATCCAGAATCCCTATGGCGTTGCAATAGACGATAGAACGGTCGCCTATGCGGGTTGCGGCCAGTACATGGTGGGCGCCAGGGTCGATTGCAAAGACAGCGACGCGCTTGCCGTCTGGGATCGCCAGCGGGGCGCCTTCTATTTTGCGACCGACGGGCATCGAACAGACCACAGGCATGACGATCCTGCGCCAACGATCTCGCCACCCCTGCAGGACTGGTCGTCCGCCGCACGTGAAAGGTTCGAAGCCTGGGCAGACGGGCGAGCCTTGCTGACAACAAACCGATAATGAACACGCGACGTTTCGCTATTAATATCGCCGGGCGAGAGTTTTCTCGCCGACCTCAGGCAGGTCGCTATAGTCCCGGCGCATGCCCGCCGCGCCGACCGACCTTCGCCGCTATCTCGCCGCCCTCGCCTCGCTGACCCTGATCCAGGTCATCTCGACGATGGTCTTCAACCAGGCCTCGGTGCTGGCGCCAGCGGCGGCCGCCGAGTTCGGCGTCGCGGCCGCGGACGTCGCCTACTACGTGTCGATCGTCTATCTCGCGGCGATGATCTCGACCGTGGGCGGCGGCACGATCACCCGAAGGCTGGGACCGATCCGCTTCATCCAGACCGGACTCACGATTGCGGCGCTGGGCTCCTTCGTCTTCGCCACGGGCGGCGTGGCGATGGCCGCGATTTCGGCCTTCATCGTCGGCCTGGGCTCGGGCCCGCTCACCATCGCCAGCTCGCACATCCTGGCGCGCGTGTCGCCGCC
The DNA here is from genome assembly GCF_052439685.1 of Reyranella sp. Lineage (GTDB taxonomy): Bacteria > Pseudomonadota > Alphaproteobacteria > Reyranellales > Reyranellaceae > Reyranella. Next base: position 64,128 of record NZ_JBQVQG010000021.1, on the reverse strand, counting down.
GAGGCTGGCCAACGTCACCTTCTCCTTGAAGCAGAGCGGCGTGCCGGTCGGCTTCGCGATCTGCGGCGCCGTGCTGCCGACGCTGGCGCTGGATTTCGGCTGGCGCTGGGCCGCTGCCTCCGTGGGTGTCCTCTCGATCGCCGCGGCGATTGCCATGCACCCGCTGCGCGCCCTGTACGACGACGAGCGCACGAGCGGTGCGGCGCGCCTGCCGACGCTGGAGGAGATATTCGAACCGTTGCGCCTCGCCTGGCGCGACCCGATCCTGCGGCCGATGTGCTTCATCGGCATGCTGTTCTCGGCCACGCAGGCGATCGTCGTGAACTTCACCGTCGTCTACGCCGTCGACGGCCTGCAGATGTCCTACGTGCTGGCCGGCGCGCTCCTGTCGGCGGCAACGCTCGCCGGCGCCTTTGGCCGCGTCTTCTGGGGCGCCCTCGCCGACCTGCTGCGGAGGCCCTCGGCGGTGCTGGCGGGTATCGGCGCCATCATCGCAATGGCCGCGACCGTGATGGCCTTCTCGACGCCCGCCTGGCCGACCACCGCAGTCTACATCGTCTGCACGATCCTGGGCGGAACCGCCGTCGGCTGGAACGGCGTCTTCATCGCCGAGAGCGCGTCGCGGGCGCCGCCCGGACGCGCGGCGGAATTCACCGGCGCGACCCAGCTCTTCGTCTTCTGCGGCGCCCTGCTCTCGCCACTCCTCTTCCGCACCGTGCTGGCGATCACTGGCGTCTACGAGGCGGGCTATCTGCTGCTGGCCGCCGGCGTGGCGACCGCGTCGTTCTTCCTCGGCAGGGCAGCGTTACGCCGATCCTGACTTACGCTTCGTTGAGCGCGCTTTCGTGCCAGCGGCGCAGCAGCAGGTGCGAGACCAGCGACAGCAGCAGGTAGATCGCGATTCCCGCTGCGGAGATCAGCACCAGCGCGGCGAACATGCGCGGGATCTTGAGCTGATAACCTGACTCGAGGATTCGATAGGCGAGCCCGGACTCCCGCCCGCCCGAACCCGCCACGAACTCGGCCACCACGGCGCCGATCAGCGCCAGCCCGCCCGAGATGCGCAGGCCCCCCAGGAAGTACGGCAGCGCCGCCGGCAGGCGCAGATCGATCAGCGTGCGCCAGCGGCTCGAGCCGTAGAGCTCGAACAGGTCGAGCAGGTTGCGGTCGACCGAGCGCAGGCCCAGCACGGTGTTGGACAGGATCGGGAAGAAGGCCACCAGCCAGGCGCAGATCAGCAGTGAGACGTTGACGTCGTCGACCCAGGCGATGATCAGCGGCGCGATGGCCACGATCGGCGTCACCTGCAGGATGATCGCGTAGGGAAAGAGCGACAGTTCGATCCAGCGCGACAGCGAGAACAGCAGTGCCAGCAGGACGCCGACCACCACCGCGGCCAGCAACGCCTGCAGGGTGATGCTGAGCGTGACGACGAGCGCCGGCCACAACGTGCCCCACTCCGAGACCAGCGTCTTCGCCACCAGGATCGGCCCCGGCAGGATGTAGGGCGGGATTGCCATCGCGCGGACGAGGCCTTCCCACAGGGCCAGCATGAACAGCCCCATCAGGAGCGGCGCGACGATACGGGCGGTCACCGGCAAGCCCCCTCACCCAACCTCTCCCCCAAGGGGGAGAGGGACATGAAGGGCACCCCTTTCTTCCTCCTCTCCCCCGCTAGGGGGAGAGGCTGGGTCAGGGGGTGGCGCGCGCCCGAAGCGATCGACGCTGTCATGCCGCCATCGCCTCGGAGAGCTGCGCCGAGGTGAGGCGGCAGAGCGCGGCGTAGTCGGCGGAGGTGCCGAAGGCCTCGCTGCGTGGATAGGGCGCCGGGATCGCGAGTTCGGAACGCACGCGGCCGGGGCGCGCGCTCATCACCACGATGCGCTGCGACAGGAAGACCGATTCGAACACCGAATGGGTCACGAACACGGCGGTGAAGCGCGTGCGCTGCCAGAGTTCCAGGAGATCGGTGTTGAGCCTGCGCCGGGTGATCTCGTCGAGCGCGGCGAAGGGCTCGTCCATCAGGAGCAGCTTGGGCGCCGTGACCAGCGCGCGCGCGATCGACACGCGCATCTTCATGCCGCCCGACAGTTCGCGCGGATAGCTCTTCTCGAAACCCTGCAATCCCACGCCGGCGAGCGCTTCGGCCGCGCGCGCCTCGCGCTCGGAACGCGCCACCCCGCGCAGCTTGAGCGGCAAGGCCACGTTCGCCAGCGCCGTGGTCCACGGCATCAGCGTCGGTTCCTGGAAGACGAACCCCAGGTCGGGCCTACCCTGCGGCCAGTCGATCGTGCCGGCAGTCGGCTCGGCGAGCCCGGCGATCAGGCGCAACAGGGTCGATTTTCCGCAGCCCGAGGGGCCGAGCACGCTCAGGAATTCGCCAGCTTCGACGTCGAGCGAAGCGCCGCCCAGCGCCTGGACGCCGTTTGCGAAAACCCTAGAGACGTCGCGGACGCGAACGAGCGGCATCAACCCGCGGGCAGCGTCAGGTCAAGGCGCGTGGCCCAGACCGGCAGGGGCAGCGAATCCCGGGCGGCGAGGTTGGCCGGCAGCGCGGCGCGGTCGGTCACCTTGCCGAACGGCAGGACGAGACCGGCGCGCACGCCGAACACGGCGTCGCCGTCGAGATACTCGTCGTCCTCGGGGAAGAACTCGGTGATGAGCGGCACACGGCCGGGCGCCTGGATGATCATGTGCAGATGCGCGGGTCGCCAGGCGTCGCGCCCCAGGATGCGGAGCATGTCGCCGGCCGGTCCGTCGTCCGGCACCTTGTAGGAGACCGGCCGCACGGTGGTGAAGGCGAAGCTGCCGTCTTCCGCCACGCCGAGGCGCGCGTGATAGTTGGTCGGAGATTGCGCGGCGTCCTGCTGGGCATAGAGACCATTGCCGGCATTCTGCCAGATCGCCAGCACGCTGCCCGCGGCCGGCGCGCCGTCCGTGTCGAGGACGCGGCCGCTCACGACCAGCGGCTCGCCCACCTGGCCGCGCCACAGATCGCCGCCATTGGGCAGCTCGGGCGCGCCCTCGATGTGGAACGGGCCCAGCACCGACGACGGCGTGCCGCTGCCGGCGGCGTTTACCATGTCCACGAGCGACGACACGCCGAGCAGGTCCGAGAACAGAATGTATTCGTTGCGCTTGTCGTCGGTGAACTGCGTCGCGCGTGTGAGCGCGTCGATGGCGGCGCCCCACTCCGCCTGCGTGACCTTGTTGTCGCGCACAAAGCTGTGCAGATGGCCGGCCAGCGAGACCAGCAAGGTGCGCGCGCGTTCGGATGGCGCGTTGCGCGCATAGTCGGCGAAAGCCTGGGTGATCGAGGTCGGGGTGAGATTGCGCATCAACGCTCCTGGGGTCGGGGCCGCAGCCCGCTACCGCGGTGCCCGCAGGAGCGCGTCGTAGTCCGCCCGCAGCAGCGCGAACAACAGATGGTCGGCCCACTGGCCGTTGATGCGCAGATACTGCCGGGCGAGCCCCTCCTCGTGAAAGCCGACCTTGGTCAACACGGCCTTGGAGGGCTCGTTATGCGGCAGGCAGGCAGCTTCCAGCCGGTGCAGCCGCAGGTCGTCGAACACGAACGGCAGGGTGGCACGCAGACCGTCGGTCATCAGCCCTTGGCCGGCATAAGGCTGGCCCATCCAGTAGCCGACGGACGCGGCCTGGGCGACGCCGCGGCGGACGTTGCTGAGGTTGATTCCACCGACCAGCCGGCGGCCTTCATTGGTGAAGACGAACAGGCCATAGGCCTCCCCCGCCCGCCATTCCTTGATCTGCTGCCGCAGCCGGCGCCGGAAATGGTCGCGGGCCAGAGAATCCTCCGGCCAGGTGGGCTCCCACGGGGTCAGGAAGGCCCGGCTGCGGGCCCGCAATTCGGCCCATTCCGGCCAGTCGTCCAAGCTCGGCGCACGCAGAAATACGCGTTTCCCGGTGATCCGGGTCATCCCTGACAGCGACAACGGGACGTCGGCAAAGCGGAACATATTGGGCTATACTCGTGGTTCTTCGGAATTCTTGCATGTTTTCCGGGGTTCGACGTAGGAAATTGAGACGGTCCGCCGCGCGCCGCATCGCCGGAAGAGCTGCCGCCCTTCGGCCAACGCGCGTATTACATTCATCCATCGTAAGTCCTCGAGGCACATCGGCCATGCAAACGGCGAGCAAACCCAGTGTCGGCGAAAAGGGCAGATTCTATCTGACCAAGCACATCTGGCTTCCCCAGCAGCCGCTGGAGGATTTCAACCTCAAGCTCTCGGACATGATCCTGCGGAACATGCCGAAGCTGCCGCTGGGCGGCGAGGATGCGATGAAGGTCTTCCCGGTCCTGGGCGCGCTCAAGAAGAGCCATGCCAAGATCAAGGCCGACCTGGAGTACCTGCTCAGCCATCATGAAGAAATCCCCGCCCTCCACGAGGTCCACCCGCGCGACCTCTACGTGCCGGGTCGCGCCTGGCGCACCTTCCTGCTGAAGCTGTGGGGCCACGACGTTCCGGAGAACGCCGCAGCGGTCCCGGACACGATGGCTGCGATCGCGCAAATCCCCGGCGTCCACACGGCGTTGTTCAGCATCCTCGCCGGCCGCGCCGAGATCGAGCCGCACCGGGGATCCGCCGCCGGCATCATCCGCTTCCACTACCCGCTGATCGTGCCGACCGAACCGGAGAAATGCTGGATCGAGATCGGCGGCCATCATTTCTTCTGGAAGGAAGGCGAGCCGCTGGTGTTCGACGACACGCGCGAGCATTGGGTCAAGAACCAGACCGACGAGACACGGGTCGTGCTGATCATCGACTTCAACGCGCCGATGCCGTTCCCGATGAATCTCTACACCGGCCTGCGCTACAATCTGGTCCGCCGCAGTGCCGAGATTAAGACCGCCATCGAACGCGCCGCGATCGGCGTCCCTCCGCGCACGGCACAAGCCGAACTGCCGAAAGCGGCGTAACTCCCGAGCGCGTCTCTCAAAAAATCCCGTCGTCCAGAGCGACGCCGCCCTTCGGGCAGCTCCGCTCCAGAGCGACGGGGCTTTTATTGCGTAGCTTCGACAGTCAGGCTGCGAGGCGGCCAGCGATCTTATCGAGCGATTCCAGGCCGTCGATCGGGCCCAGGGCGGCGAGCGTGAGATTGCCCTTCAGCAGGCGACGCGCGACGCGGCGCACGGCATCTTGGTCAACCGCCTCGATGCGCGACACGATCTCGGCGTAGGGAATGGTGCGGCCGTGGACGATCAGGTGGCGCGCCGCCTGCTCGCAGCGCGCACCGCTGGATTCGAGCGCCATCAGTGTACCGGCCTTGATCTGATTGCGGGCGCGCACCAGTTCCTGCTCGTTCAGCGTGTCGGCCACGGTGACGAACTCCTCGCACACCGCGGGCACCAGCTCCGCGAGATCGTCCTCGCCGGTGCCGGCATAGATGCCGAACAGGCCGCCATCAGCGTAGGCGGTGTTGAAGCAGTGGATGCCATAGACCAGCCCCCGCTCCTCGCGGATGCGCTGAAACAGGCGCGAAGACATGCCGCCGCCGAACAGGGTCGAGTAGATCGCCAGCGCGAAATAGTCCGGATCGCGGTAGCCGATACCCTCGCAGCCCAGCACCAGATGCGCCTGTTCGAGCACCCTCTGCTCGCGGCCGTCGCCACCGACATAGGCGAGCGGGACCGGCCGGTCGGCGTTGGCAGGCGTGCGCGGAACGGAACCGAAATGCTTCTCCGCGAGATCGACGATCTGGTCGTGCTCGACCCGGCCGGCCGCCGACAGGACCATGTTGGAGGCCGTATAGTGGCGCGCGAGGTAGGCGAAGAGATCGTCGCGACCGATCGCCTCGACCGAAGTCGAAGTACCGAGGACCGGCCGGCCGAGCGGCTGGCCCGGCAGCGCGGTCTCCTGGAACTGGTCGAAGATCAGGTCGTCGGGCGTGTCGAGCGCCTGGCCGATCTCCTGCAGGATGACGCCGCGCTCTCGCTGCAGCTCGTCGGGATCGAATACCGAGTTGCGCAGGATGTCCGACACCATCTCGATGCCCAGCGCCACATCTTCCTTCAGGACCGAGGCGTGATAGGCGGTGATTTCCCGCCCGGTGTAGGCGTTCAGGCTGCCGCCGACATTCTCGATCTCTTCGGCGATCGCGCGCGCGCTGCGGGTGCGCGTGCCCTTGAACGCCATGTGCTCAAGCATGTGGGCCATGCCGTTCAGTTCGGCGGCCTCGTGGCGCGTGCCGCAGGCGACCCAGATGCCGAGCGACGCCGATTCCACCTCGGGCATCGGGTCGACGGCAACGCGCAGGCCATTGCCCAGCGTCGTGACTTTGACATTGCTCACGTGCGCACCTTGTTCCTGGCCGCAGGCGCCGCGGCCATTTCCCGTCGTTCGTCGATCATGGATTTCAGGGCCGCGACGTCGTTCGGCATGCCGTCGGCGCGCTCGACCCGTTCCAGCAGATCGGCGAGCCGCGCCGGCAGATGCGGCCGTTGCCCGGTCGCCTTTTCCACCGCGTCGGGGAACTTGGCGGGATGCGCCGTCGCGAGGACGACCATGGGAATGGTTGGATCGCGGCGATGCTGCTGGGCCAGCGCATATCCCACGGCGGTATGCGGGTCGATCGTCTCGCCGAAGCGCGTCAGGCAATCCTTCATCGCGGCGAGCGTCCCGGCATCGTCCAGCCGGCCCGCGTCGAAGAGCTCACGGACGCCTGCCAGCACGTTGCCGCCGACCTTGAGCGTACCGGTACTGCGGAACGCCGTCATGGCGTCGGCCAGGGCGACACCGTCGCGTTCGTAGAGGTCGAACAGCAGGCGCTCGAAGTTGCTCGAGATCTGGATGTCCATGCTGGGGCTCAACGTCGGCACGACTTCGGAGGTCGTCATCGTGCCGCTCTCGAAGAAGCGCGCGAGGATGTCGTTACTGTTTGCGCCGACGACGAAGTGCGAGATCGGCAGGCCCATCTGTTTCGCGGCATAGCCCGCATAGACGTTGCCGAAATTGCCGCTGGGCACACTGAACGCCACGGGGCGCTCAGGAGCACCGAGTTTCAGCGCCGCCCAGAAATAGTAGACGATCTGCGCCATCACGCGGGCGAAGTTGATCGAGTTCACCGCCGTCAGCGCATGCCTGTCGCGGAACACGAGGTCGTTGAAGCAGGCCTTGGCGAGATCCTGGCAGTCGTCGAACGTGCCCTGAACGGCGATGTTGTGCACGTTGGGCGCCAGCACCGTCGTCATCTGCCGACGCTGGACCTCGCTCACGCGGCCATGCGGGAACAGCATGAAGATGTCGATGGTCTTGCGGTCGCGCACCGCCTCGATGGCGGCCGAACCGGTGTCGCCCGAGGTGGCGCCGACGATGGTCGCGTGCTGGCCGCGCGCCGTCAGCGTCTGGTCGAGCATGCGGCCGAGCAGCTGAAGCGCCACGTCCTTGAAGGCAAGCGTCGGGCCATGGAACAGCTCGAGCAGGTGCAGGCCCGAATCGCCCAGCGGCTTCAGCGGTGCGACCTCCGGCGTCTCGAACGAGGCATAGGCCTCGCCGATCAGGCGACGGAAGGTCGTGTCGTCGAACGTGTCGCCGACGAACGGCTTCATGATGCGGAAAGCGAGCTCGCTGTAGCTCAGCCCCTTCAGGGCCGCGATCTCGGCCTTGCTGAACTGTGGCCATTCGGCCGGCAGGTAGAGGCCGCCGTCACGGGCCAGGCCGGCCAGCATGATGTCTTCGAAGCCGAGCGGCGCAGGATTGCCCTGAGAGCCGTGGCGGGTGCTGATGTAACGCAAAGGATTCCTCCGGCTAGGCGACCTGCCGACAGGCCTCGTGGTCCTTGCGGACCCGCTTGGTGGAGGCCGGGAACTTGGCCAGCGCCCTCTCGGGACGGGTCGGACGCTTGACCAGATCGCCGCCGCAGTTCGGGCAATGGCCGCCCAGGCGGGTTTGTGCGCAGGCTGCGCAGAAGGTGCACTCGAAGGTGCAGATCAGGGCGTCGGACGCGCCGTTGGGCAGGTCCTTGTCGCAGCATTCGCAGTTCGGACGAAGGTCGAGCATGGGTCCCTCTTACGCCTGGAGGTAGCGGCTTTCCAGATGGGCTTTGAAGGCGCCGCCGCCGAGCGGCGCGCCGGTGGCCTCGACCAGGATTTCGTCGGTGGTCGCGATCGAGCCCTTGCCGTGCACATTGGTACGCAACCAGCCCAGCAGCGGAGCAAAATCGCCCTGCTCGATGGCGTCCATCAGGCCGGGGTGCGCGCAGCGGGCGGCGGCGAAGAGCTGAGCCGCGGCCAGCGCCCCCAGCGTATAGGTTGGGAAATAACCCCATCCGCCATCCGGCCAATGGATGTCCTGCAGGCAGCCCAAGGAGTCGTCGGGCGGCACGACACCGAGAAGCTCGCGCATCCCGTCGTTCCAGGCGCCCGGCAGGTCGGCCAGCGGGAGGTCGCCCGCCAGCATCGCCCGCTCCAGCCGGTAACGCAGCATGATGTGCAGCGGATAGGTGACCTCGTCGGCATCGACGCGGATGAACCCGGGCGCCACGCGCGTGTAGAGCCGGTGGATGTTCTCCTCGGTCCAGGCCGGCCCGTCCTTGGCGAAGGCGGCACGCATGCGCGGTGCAGCGAAGGCGAGAAAGGCGTCGCTGCGGCAGGCCTGCATCTCCATCAGCAGCGACTGGCTCTCGTGCAGGGTCATGCCGCGCGCATGGCCAACCGGCTGGCGGCGCCACGCCCGGGGCAGGCCCGCCTCATAGAGACCGTGACCGGTTTCGTGCAGCACCCCCATCAGGGAACGGGCGAAGTCGGCCTCGTCGTAGCGCGTGGTGATGCGCACATCGTCGGACGTTCCGCCGGTGAAGGGATGCGCCGACACGTCGAGCCTGCCGTGGTGGAAGTCGAAGCCGATCCGGCGGATCAGCTCCTCGCCCAGCCGACGTTGCGCCTCGACGGAGAATGGCCCCTCGAGCGGCAAGGGCTCGGGCCGGCTCCCCTGACGTTCGAGCACGCGCCCCAGCAGGTCCGGCAGGAAGCCGCGCAACTCGTCGAACAGCGCGTCGATGCGCGCCGAGCGGCCGCCGGGTTCGAACTCGTCGAGCAGCGCATCGTAGACCGAGGTGCCGAGCGCGGCGGCCTTGGCCTCGCCGACACGCCGCATGATGTTCAGCACCTCGGTGAGGCTCGGCAGCAGCGACTTGAAGTCGGCATTCTTGCGGGCCGAGCGCCAGACCAGCTCGCAGGCCGAGCAGGCCCGCGTGCGGGCCTCGACGAGGTCCGACGGCAGCGCGCTCTCGTGCACCCAGGACCGCCGCATTTCGCGCAGATTGGCGGCCTGCCAGGGATCGAGCGCAGCTCTGCCCTCCTCGGCACGCGCCAGCAGATCGGGCATTTCGGGCGCGGAAATGATCTCGTGGGCGATGACGCCGAGGGTCGCGAGCTGGTCGGCGCGGTCATCGGTGGCACCGTCCGGCATCATCGTCGAGCGGTCCCAGTTCAGGATCGCCGAGGCGCGGCCGAGCGCGCTCAGCCGCGCGAAGCGGCGCTCCAGCTCGGCATAGGGATCGTTGGCGATCATGGGGCCTTGCGCCGACCGTTGATCTCCAGCCGGCCATTCTCCCAGTGATAGGCGAGATAGACCCCGGCCAGCGCGAGAGCGATCAGGAACCAGGTGATGGCGTACTGGAGATGGTCGTTGGGAATATCAAGCCGCGTCTGGCCGCCCACCGGGATGCCGCCCGGATTGGGCGTGGCGTCGGACTCGAGGAAGAACGCGTCGAGCTTGGGGTCCGGCGGCGCACCCGCCATCTTGCGCATCAGCGGTACGTCGGCCTGAAACCAGACGTTCTTCTCCGGCACGTTCTCGGGCGCGAAGCGCGCCCTGATCTGGGAGCGGCGCACCAGGCCGGTGAGTTCGACCCGGCCCGACGGCTGCGCCGCGGCTTGTGTCGCAGCCGCACGGTCCGGGACCCAGCCGCGATCGAACAGAACGACGCGGCCGTCCTCAGTCTTCAGGGGCACGATGACCTGCAGACCGACCTTGTTCTTCAGGCTGCGCGCGGCCAGGAAGAATTCGTGGCCATGCTCGAAGGTGCCGGCGATCTTCACACGACCATATTCGTGGCGAAGTGGATCGCGGCTCAGCAGCTGGTCGAGCGTCATCGGCGCCGCCGCCTGGTTGGTGGCGATGCGATCGAGGATGTCACGCTTCCACTCGCGACGCTCCATCTGCCAGAAGCCGAGGCTCAGCGAGAGAACCAGGATGGGCAGCGAGACGAGCGTGGGCCAGAGAGCGGGCCTCAGCCGGATCATGGTGTCTCCTCTACTCGTCGAGTTCGCCTAATCATCGAGTTCAGTCGTGCGGTGGGCGAATTGCTGGGCGACCAGCAACGCCTTGAGGAAGCGCAGCATGCCGACGGCCAGTGCGAAGGTGAGCGGCAGCCAGATGACGACGTGCAGCCACCAGGGCGGCTCGTAGCGGAACTCCACCCAGAAGACGAGCATCATGATGATGGCGCCGAGCCCCAGGATGACGAACACCGCCGGCCCATCCCCCGCATCGTTGCCCCGCAGGTCGAGGCCGCATGAGTCGCAGCGATCCACGACGTTCAGCAGGCCGGCGAACAGCCGTCCCTTGCCGCAACGGGGGCAGGCGCCGCGCAACGCGACGTCGAGGGGAGATTGGCGGGGCCAGTCGGACAAAGGGGTGTCTCCCAAAGACGAACCGCCGGGGAGCACCCGGCGGTTCCAAGATAGCCTGTATGCCTGCGTCAGTGCAGGGCGATCGGTGCCTTGCCGGCGCCCCACCAGTAGATGCAGAAGAAGAGGAACAGCCACACCACGTCGACGAAGTGCCAGTACCAGGCAGCAGCCTCGAAGCCGAAATGCTGCTTGGGCTTGAACTGGCCCTTGGCGGCGCGGATCAGGCAGACGATCAGGAAGATCGTGCCGACCAGCACATGGAAGCCATGGAAGCCCGTCGCCATGAAGAAGGTCGACGTATAGATGTCCTGGCCGAACGTGAACGGCGCGTGCAGGTATTCGTAGGCCTGGACGCTCGTGAAGATCATGCCGAGGAGGACGGTGCACAGCAGGCCGCGGACGGCGTCCTTCTGGTTGCCCTCGATGATGGAGTGATGCGCCCAGGTCGCCGTGGTGCCCGACAGCAGCAGGATCAGGGTGTTCATCAGCGGCAGGTCGAACGGCGCGATGACGCTGATGCCCTTGGGCGGCCAGACGCCGCCGGTGGCTTCGGCACGGACCGGCATGTTCGGCGCGCCCGGATAGAGGGCCGCGTCGAAGAAGGCCCAGAAGAAGGCCGCGAAGAACAGCACTTCCGAGGCGATGAACAGGATCATGCCGTAGCGCAGGCCGAGCTGAACCACGGCCGTGTGATAGACGCGCGATTCTGCGATGACGTCGGACCACCACCAGTACATGACGCCCAGCACCAGCAGCAGCCCCGGGGCCAGCCCCCACCAGTGCACGGCCTTCATGACATTGCCGACGCCCTGGCCCAGCATGTCCGGATGCAGCGCAAAGCCGAAGCCGAACGCCAGCACCAGAGCCGCGAACGAACCCAGCGCCGGCCACGGGCTGGGATCGACCAGATGATAGGGATGCTTCGGAGTACCGCCGGCCATGTTCATCCACCCTTTCCGATATCGCTGCCGGGCAATCCGCCCAGCAAGGTCCTGGCCCGTTCCGTCTTCGCCTCGAAGAATGTGTACGAGAGCGTGATGGTCCGGATGTTGTCGTAGCGCCGATCCTTGTCCAACTCGGGATCGACGAAGAAAATGACGGGCATGTCGACGGACTGCCCGGGCAGCAACAACTGCTCCGTGAAGCAGAAGCACTGGAGCTTGTTGAACCAGCCGCCCGCCGTCTCGGGCGTAACGTTGTAGGTCGAGGTGCCGACGGCCGGCCGCTGCGAGAGGTTGGTCACCCGGTAATGGGCGAGATATTCCTCGCCCAACCTGATCGTCACCTCGCGCTGCAGCGGCTGGAACTTCCAGGGCAGCGACGTGTCGACATTGGAATCGAAGCGTATCTTGACCGTGCGGTCGAGGATCGGCCGGTCGCCGCTCTGGGCCACGATCGGCGTCCCGCCGAAGCCCGTGGTGCGGCAGAACAGGTCGTAGAGCGGCGCCGAGGCGTAGGCGAAACCACCCATGCCCGCCGTCACGAGGAAAAGGCGCCGTGCCAGCCGCTTGTTCTTGGCGGCGGTGTCGGGCGTGTCATCCGTCATCCGTAGCCTCCCATGCGCACGATCGTCAGGGCAAAGAACAGAACCACGAGCACCACCAGAAACCCCGCAATGAACAGGTTCTTGCCGCGCTGGCGGCGGTGCATGTCGGTATCACCCGGTCGACGGTCCTGTGCCATGGCCTGGCTCATCCCGCGATCCGGCTCACGACCAGATCGACCGGTAAGGCCGCGAACAGGGCGGCGAGATAGATCAGCGAGTAGCGGAACATCTTGCGCGCAGCCCGGTAGGCTGTGTCGTCGTCGGCCGTGCGCCAGACCGCGATCGCGTGCCCGATGAAGCCGAGGCTGAGCGCCAGCGCGACTGCGCCATAAAGCCAGCCGACGGCGCCCAGCAGCGTCGGCGCCAGCGCGACCGGCAACAGCAGCAGCGTGTAGATCAGCATCTGCCGCTTGGTCTCGCGCGGCCCCGCGACCACCGGCAGCATCGGCACGCCAGCCCGGCGATAATCGTCGCTGCGGTAGAGGGCGAGCGCCCAGAAATGCGGCGGTGTCCAGAGGAAGACCAGCAGGAAGAGCGCGATTCCCACGGCGGAGACGTCGCCGGTCGCCGCGGCCCAGCCGATCATCGGCGGAAAGGCTCCGGCCGCACCACCGATCACGATGTTCTGCGGCGTCCGGCGCTTCAGCCAGACCGTATAGATGAAGACGTAGAACAGGATCGCCGCCGTGAGCAGCGCCGCGGCCACGAGGTTCGTCGCCACCGCCATCAGCAGGACCGAGAAGATCGACAGCAACACGCCGAGGCCCAGTGCATCGTCCGGGGCGACGCGACCCGCCGGCAGCGGACGGTTGCGCGTACGCGCCATCAGCGCGTCGAGGTCGCGCTCGTACCACATGTTGATGGCGCCGGCCGCGCCCGAGCCCAGGGCGATGGCCAGGACGGCCAGCGCCGTCTTGAACGGGTGGACATGCACCGGCGCGATCAGCACGCCGATCCAGCCGGTGAACACCACCAGCGACATAACGCGCGGCTTCAGCAGGTCGATATAGTCCCGCACACGTGCCGGCGTGGCGGTCCCGTCGATGCTTCCCGTGAAAGTGTGCGCGGTGTCGCTCATGGGCCTTTCAAGGCGAAGGCGCCTTCTTGGGGCGCCTCCGCTCCGTTCCTAGTGGTTCGCCGTCGGCGAGATGTGCGGCAGGTCCTCGAACGTATGGAACGGCGGCGGCGAAGACACCGTCCATTCCAGCGTCGTGGCGCCCTCGCCCCAGTAGTTCGCACCGACCTTGCGGCCGAACATCAGCGTGCCGAAGACCACGAAGACCAGCCAGAACAGGGTCGCGCCGAACGACATGAACGCGCCGATCGAGGAGAGGTAGTTCCAGTGCGACATCGCATCGGGATAGTCGACGTAGTGGCGCGGCATACCCGCCAGTCCCGAGAAGTGCATCGGGAAGAAGGTCAGGTTCACGGCGACGAAGGTGACCCAGAAGTGGACCTGCGCCGCCCACTCCGGATACTGCCGGCCCGACATCTTGCCGATCCAGTAGTAGAAGCCGGCGAACATGCCGAACACCGCGCCGAGCGACAGCACATAGTGGAAGTGCGCGATCACGTAGTAGGTGTTGTGCAGCGAGTAGTCGACGCCGGCATTGGCCAGGACGACGCCCGTCACGCCGCCGACGGTGAACAGGAAGATGAAGCCGATCGCCCACAACATCGGGATGGTGAGGCGGATCGAGCCGCCCCACATGGTGGCGATCCACGAGAAGATCTTCACGCCCGTCGGGACCGCGATCACCATGGTCGCGGCCACAAAGTAGGCACGCGTGTCGACGTCGAGGCCGACTGTGTACATGTGGTGAGCCCACACGACGAAGCCGACGACGCCGATTGCGACCATGGCGTAGGCCATGCCGAGGTAGCCGAAGATTGGCTTCTTGGCGAAGGTCGAGATGATGTGGCTGATGATGCCGAAGGCCGGCAGGATCATGATGTAGACTTCGGGGTGACCGAAGAACCAGAACAGGTTCAGGAACAGGGTCGGATCACCGCCGCCCTCGGCCTTGAAGAACGAGGTGCCGAAGTTGCGGTCGGTCAGCAGCATCGTGATGGCACCGGCGAGGACCGGCAGCGCCAGCAGCAGCAGGAAGGCCGTGACCAGGACCGACCAGGCGAACAGCGGCATGCGGTGCAGCGTCATGCCCGGCGCGCGCATGTTCAGGATGGTCGTGATGAAATTGATGGCACCGAGGATCGACGAGGCGCCCGCGATGTGCAGCGAGAAAATCGCCAGATCCATGCCAGCGCCCTGGTTGAGCGTGAGCGGCGGATAGATCGTCCAGCCGGTGCCCACGCCACCGCCGATCAGGGCCGACGCCAACAGCAGGATGAAGGCCGGCGGCAGCAGCCAGAAGCTGATGTTGTTCATGCGCGGGAACGCCATGTCCGGCGCGCCGATCATGAGGGGCACGAACCAGTTGCCGAAGCCGCCGATCAGACCCGGCATGACCACGAAGAACACCATGATCAAGCCGTGCGCCGTCACGATCGTGTTCCAGAAATGGCCGTCCGGTGTGCCGTCGGGACCATTGAAGTACTGGACGCCCGGCTGCATCAGCTCGAGACGCATGTAGACGGAGAAGCCCGCCCCGATCAGCGCCGCCATGATCGAGAACACAAGGTACATCGTGCCGATGTCCTTGTGGTTGGTGCTGTACAGCCACCGCTTGATGCCGGTGGGAGTATGGTCGTCATGCCCGTGGGCGTTGTGGTCGTGGGCGGCGCCGTGCGCGGTGGCCATTCTTGATCTCCTGCGGAGAAGCGCTTAGCGGGTGGCGGGAGTGGCGGCGGCAGACGCGACGTCGGTCGCGGGCGCAAGCCCGGCGGCCTTCTTCTTGTCGGCAACCCATTTGTCGAAGTCGGCCTGCGAAACCACGCGGATGCCGATCGGCATGAAGCTGTGGTTCTGGCCGCAGATCTGCGAGCACTGACCGAAATACAGGCCCTCTTCCTTGACGCTGATCCAGCCCTCGTTGATGCGGCCCGGAATCACCGTCTTCTTGATGCCGAAGCCAGGAACGGTCCAGCCGTGCATGCTGCCGCCCTCGGCAGTGCCGACGATGCGCACAACGGTATTGACCGGGATCACCATCTCCTCGTCGACGGCGAGCAGGCGCGGCACCTGCGGCTTGGTCTTGGCACGATCAGCCTCGCTCAACATGCGGCTCTCGACCGTGAAATCACCCTGATCGGGGTAATTGTAAGACCAGTACCACTGGTGTCCGGTGACCTTGACCGTCAGCGCTGCCTCGCTCGCCTTGTCGCTGTAGTAGAGCAGGCGGAAGGACGGAATGGCGATCACCACGAGGATCAGGATCGGGATAATCGTCCAGGCGATCTCGAGGATCGTGTTATGGGTCACGGTCGTCGGCGTCGGGTTGCGACCGGCGTGGAAGCGCCAGACCGCGTAGATCAGCAGCAGCAGCACGAAGACGCAGATCAGGGTGATGATCACCAGCAGCAGGTCGTGCAGCGATTCCACCCGCTCCATGATCGGCGTGTAGGGCGGCGGAAAGTTCAGCTGCCAATCATGCGGCACGCCAATGACCTTCTGCGCCTGGGCCGGCGCAGCCATGCCGAATCCGGCCAGTGCCGCCAACAGTCCAACGACGCCCAATACGCGCTTAACGACCATGCATCCGTCCCCTCGGCGGTTCAGATCCGGCAGGTTTTCCGACCCGCAAAATCCCCCGCATTTCAAACGGGTTAGTACCAGATATAGCCGTGGGTGGTAACGGGTTTTCAGCCCCTGTCGGTATGTGGCGGCCGGTCGCAGCCGTGCCCGGAATTGGGAAAAGACGGGACCGAACGGCAGCCGATACCCCGGCGCCCCGCGAGGCTCCCCGCCCCGAAGTTGCCGCTTGTCTTTCGGAGTCCGGCCTATAAGGTCCCGCCGGCCGCGGCAAGACCGCGGAATCGCCTAAGGAAATCGTCATGCGGCTCGCCATTCTGACGCCCGTCCTTGCCGTCATTCTCATGTTCGCAGGAGCAGCCTCCGCCATGGATAAGGAAAATACCCTCTACATCGACCTCAAGGACGGCCGGGTCGTCATCGAGATGCGCCCTGACCTCGCCCCCAACCACGTTGCCCAGATCAAGAAGCTGGCGCACGAGGGCAAGTACGACGGCGTGGTGTTCCACCGCGTGATCGACGGCTTCATGGCCCAGACCGGCGATCCGACCGGCACCGGCACCGGCGGCATGGGCGAAACGCTCAAGGCCGAGTTCTCCAAGGAGCCGCATAGCCGCGGCGCGGTCTCGATGGCCCGCACCAACGACCCGAACAGCGCCCGCAGCCAGTTCTTCATCGTCCTCAAGGACTCGAACTTCCTCGACGGCCAGTACACCGTCTGGGGCAAGGTCACGTCCGGCATGGAATTCGTGGACAAGATCAAGAAGGGCGCGCCGGGCTCGGGTGCCGTGTCCGCGCCGCCGGACAAGATGATCAAGGTCCAGGTCGCGGCGGACGCGAAGAGCTAGGCTCCTCGCGCCCCGCTCGGTCGTCTATTTGGTAACGGTGTGGAAGGCCTTGGCAATGACCTGCCAACGGCCTTCTACTTTGAGAAGCGTCAGATAATCGGTGAAGTAACGCGGCGGGATCTGGCACTCGACCTTGGCGAAGGCCGTCGCCGGGCCGGAAAAGTCGATCGAAACGATGCGGTCGCGCCGCTCGCTGCCGCTTTCCTTGGCCGACTTTCGGCTCTCCACCATCTTGAACCAGTCGGCACGCGGCATGTCCGCGGCATTGCCATCGGGACCGGCACTGTAAAGGTGCGAGGCGGGATGGAACGCCTCGCCCAGCTTCTTCGTGTCGCCCTCGTACAGGCCGTCGAAATAGACCTGAAGCACCTTCTCGATCGCCGCGACGTCGGAATTCATCTCTTTTCTCCCTCGTTCAAATCGCGCCGTTGGGCGCCACCAGGATCTTGCCGTTGCGCCCGCCTTTGTCGGCATGCGCCAGCGCCTCCTTGATCTTCTCGATCGGATAGACCGTGTCCACTGGGGCGTAAAGCGTACCGGCCACGACCTGTGCCGCCAGCTCCGCATAGATGTCCCGAATCTTTGCGGCATCGCGTTTGGCAAGGCCGCGACCCAGCATGAACCCGGTCAGCTTGACGCCACGGTAGATCAGGTTGCTGCGCCCGACTCTGGGATCCTCGCCGCTCATCGATCCGTAATGCACGACGGTGCCCTCGGTCGCGACGCAGTCGACGATGCGCCCCGTGGCCGCGCCGCCGATCGCCTCGATCCCAAGGCGGATCGCGGCGTTGCCGGTCGCTCCGGCGACGCGCTCCGCAAGATCGTCACCGTCGACCAGCACGACATCGGCGCCCAGCGCTTTCAGCTCCTCTGCGAGCTCGCCCCGGCGCACGACATTGACGGTGCGCAGCCCACGCTGGTGCGCCTGCACGATCAGCAGCCGCCCGACCGCCGAATTCGCCACGTTCTGGATCACCCATTCGCCGGCCGCCAGATTGACGAAGTCCGACAGCATGAGCCGCGCCGTCGGCGGATTGATGCGCACCATCGCCGCCTGCCGCAGGTCGATGCCGGCCGGCAGCGGGATCGCGTCGTCGCCCTTTACCCGCCGCCTCTGCGTCCAGTTCTCGCGCTGGAGATTGATGACGAGATCGCCCGTCCTGACGTGCCGGACGGCCGATCCGACCGCGGAGACACGGCCGACGCATTCGGCGCCAGGCGTTGCGGGCAGCGGCGGCTTCAGCCTGTAGCTTCCCTTGCAGAACCACATGTCGGCGGGATTGATCGGGAAGGCCAGTACGTCGAAGACGACCTCGTCGGCGGCCGGCTCGCCCACGTCCGGAACCTCGGCGCAGCGCGCCACATCCCACGGAGTCCCGTACCGCTCGATCAGCACCTGCTTCATGCCGCGCCTCCTTCGCTCGTCACAGGCACTTTGTTGGCCCGTCGATTGCTTATATGGTGCTTTGACAGGGGGTGAAATGCCGGATGGCCGCCAAGGTATTCGATGAGATGAATTCGGGCACCGACGGCTCGGTCCGCGTGCCCTATCGCGGCGTCGCCGACTGGCTGGCCCGGACCTCACCCGAACGGTTGGAGGCGACACGAAGAGAGGTCGACCTCTTCTACCGGCGGCACGGCATCACGTTCGGCGCCTACGGCGCGGCCGAAGGGTCCGAGACGACGATTCCCTTCGACATCATCCCGCGCGTCATCGCGTATGACGAATGGCAGTTCCTGCACAAGGGCCTGTCGCAGCGTGTGCGCGCCCTCAACGCCTTCCTGAGCGACGCCTATGGCCAGCGCGAGATATGCCGCGCCGGCATCATCCCGGAAGAGCAGATTCTGATGAACGGCGAGTTCGTCGCCATGGCCCAGGGGCTGCAGCTCCCCGGCGGCGTGCATGCCCACATTGCCGGCATCGACCTCGTCCGGGTCGGCGAAAAGGACTTCTACGTCCTCGAAGACAATGTGCGCACGCCCTCCGGCGTGTCCTACGTTCTCGAGAATCGCGAAGTGATGATGCGGCTGGCGCCCGAACTGTTCGCCGCGATGAGCGTTCTGCCGGTCGCCGACTATTCCGAGGAACTGCTGGCGACGCTTCGCTCCGTCTCTTTCAGCGACGGCCACGAGCCCAATGTCGTGCTGCTGACGCCGGGACACTACAACAGCGCCTATTTCGAACACGCCTTCCTCGCCGACGAGATGGGCATCGAACTGGTCAAGGGCTCCGACCTGTTCGTCGACGAAAGCCGGGTCTACATGCGCACGCCGCGCGGTCCGCAGCGGGTCGATGTCATCTACCGCCGTGTCGACGATGCGTATCTCGACCCGCTGGCGATGCGTCCCGACTCCTTCCTCGGCGTCGCCGGCCTGCTCGGCGCCCTGCGTGCCGGTCGCGTCAACATCGTGAATGCACTGGGCAACGGCGTCGCCGACGACAAATCGACCTACACCTACGTGCCCGAGATGGTGCGCTTCTATCTCGGCGAGGAGCCGATCCTGCAGAACGTGCCGACCTGGCGCTGCGACCGGGCCGACGACTACAAGTACGTGCTCGAGCATCTCTCCGAGATCGTGGTGAAGGAAGTCCACGGATCCGGCGGCAAGGGCATGCTGGTCGGCCCGACCTCGAGCAAGGTCGAGATCGAGGAATTCGCGGCGCTCCTGAAGGCGCGGCCCGACAACTACATCGCCCAGCCGACGCTGGCGCTGTCGACCTGCCCCACCTTCGTGAGCCGGGGCGTGGCACCGCGCCATGTCGACCTGCGCCCCTTCGTGCTTTCGGGCAAGAAGATCACGATCGTGCCCGGCGGACTGACGCGCGTCGCCCTCAAGGAAGGCTCCCTGGTCGTCAATTCGAGCCAGGGCGGCGGCACCAAGGATACCTGGGTCCTCGCCCCGGACCAGGCGGACGACAGGTAGGCCCCCCGATGCTGAGCAGTACCGCCAAGAATCTCTACTGGATGGGCCGATACCTGCAGCGGGCGAAGTCGACCGCGCGGCTGATCGAGGCGACCCAGCGCATGGCGCTGCAGTCACGCGGCGAGGAGGCCGCCGGCGTCGCGGCGATCTTCGGCATGGAAGACGAGTTCCGCCAGAGCCAGGCCCAGGGCGAACGTCTCGCCAGCCTGATCGACTTCCTGGTGATCGACGAGAACAACCCCTCCTCCATCGTCAATTCAATCGATGCGGCGCGGCGCAACGCCAGGGAGGAACGCAACAATATCACGGTCGACGTCTGGGAGAGCCTGAACGCGCTGTGGCTGGAGCTCAGCGGCCGCCTGCGCGGTGACCGGGCCGCGCTCGATCGCGGGGCGCTGATCGAGTCGGTGAAGAAGCAGGCGGTGATGATCTTCGGCGCGGCACAGGTGACCCTGCTGCGCGACGAGGCCAACAACTTCCTGCAGCTCGGCGCCTTCCTCGAGCGCGCCGACAATACCGGCCGCATCCTCGACGTGAAGTTCCATCTGCTGCGGCCCGACGGCAATCCCAGCGCCGAGGGGCTCGACTATTTCGCCTGGTCGGAGCTCCTGGCCTGCGTCGGCGCCGTGCGCACCTACCGGCGCATCTACCGCAGCTCGCTCAACCCCATGAAGGTGGCGGAGCTGATGATGCTGCGGCGCGACGTGCCACGCTCGGTGCACCACTGTCTCTGGATGGTCGACCTCAACATGCGCGAGCTGGCAGATGCCTACGGCACGCGCGGCGAGGCGGACCGGCTGGCTGGCGAGCTGCATGCAAGGTTGCGCTACGCCCGCATCGACAAGGTGTTCGAGATCGGCCTCGCCAGGTTCCTGGGCGAGCTGCGCGGCGACATCGGTACCTTGTCGGACGAAATCGGCCGACAGTTCCTCCTGGATTGAGCTGACCCATGCGCTTCTCCGTCCACCACGCCACGCGCTTCCAATTCGACCAGCCGTCCGGACATTCGATCCACGACGTGCGCCTCACGCCCAAACCCGCGGCGGCGCAACGTATCGTGTCGTGGCACATCGACGGCCCCGGCAAGAAGTCGGAATGGAAGGACGGCCACGGCAACCAGGTGACGACCTTCTCGGTCGCCCGGCAGCACGACAACGTCGAGATCGTCGTGCAGGGCATCTACGAATACAGCGGCACCGACCAGTGGCTGCGCTATGTCGAGGAGCCGACCCTTCCGGCGCCCTTCTGGCTCCGCAACACGGGCCTCGCGCGGCACGATGCCAGCTTCGATCCGGTGATCGAGGGGCTGGCCGATCGCGCCGCGGATCCCACGAAGCGGGTCGCCACCCTGCATGAGCTGATGGAGCGGATTTCCGCGCGCGTGGCCTACAAAACGGGCGTCTCGACCGTCGACACCACGGCCGTCGAGGCACTGACCCGGGGCGCGGGTGTGGCGCAGGACGAGGCCCACATCTTCATCGCCTGCTGTCGCCGCCTCGGCGTGCCGGCGCGCTATGTCAGCGGCTATCTCCGCAACGACGATCCGGAACTGCATGTCGGCCGCACCAGCCATTCCTGGGCGGAGGCCTGGGTGCCGGGCCTGGAATGGGTGGGCTTCGATCCTGCCAACGGCATCAGCCCGCGCGGCGACAGCCTGCGCGTCGCCGTGGGCCTCGACTACCGCGACGCGGCGCCGGTCAGCGGACGCCGGGTCGGCTTCGGCGATGCGAAGATGACCGTCGACTGCTCTGTCCGCCTGATCGATTAGACGAGGGTCTTGCCGCGCCAGAGCGTGGCGAGCAGCACGACGACATGCCTCAGCTGGATGGCCGCGCCGATGGAGATGAGGATGACCGAAACGGTCAGGAGCGCGTGTTCGTAGCCTATCGTGTTCACGATGCGGTCCGGCAGGCTGATCATCGCCACCGCGATTTCGGCGAACAGGCCGAGGACGAGCTGGGCCACCCCATATTCGTGGCACGTCTCGTCGATATTCACCTGCCGTTCCTCGTCGGGACCGCCGGACACACCGAACCGCTTGCGGATGACCCCCCGCTCCTCCAGCGCCACCCCCCAGCCGATCATGATCAGGGCGATCGTGGAGGCGATGGTGACAGGCTCATGGGTATCGCTCTGCCGGTTCACGCTCTGCACGATGTCGACGATCGACAGCACCATCGGGAACAGGATCATTACGTCGACAGCCGCGATGAAGGCCGGTGAGATGAGGAGCCTCAACGGCACGAACAGGTACTTCATTTCGATCTCTTCACCCTCATTGCCCTAGCGCGAGTACGGCCCGCCCGACGATAAATACGGGTCGTCGCCTTGCGGAAACCCGGCGTCGCGACTAGCTTCGCGCCGCTCATAAAAATGCCTGAAGGAGGCATATTCGTCATGGCTTTCATCGCCGATCGTCTCAGCCGCATCAAGCCGTCTCCGACCAATGCCGCACAGGGCAAGTTCCTGGAGATGAAAGCGGCAGGCAAAGACGTGATCGGCCTGGCGGCCGGCGAGCCGGACATGCCGACGCCGGACCACATCAAGGAAGCGGCGATCCAGGCGATCCGCAACAACGACACCAAGTACACCGCGGTGCCTGGCACGCCGGCGCTGCGCCAGGCGATCGTCGCCAAGATGAAGCGCGACCATGGCCTCGACTACAAGCCGAGCCAGACCGTCGTCACCTCGGGCGGCAAGCAGATCATCTTCAACGCCATGCTGGCGACCTTGAACCCGGGCGACGAGGTCATCGTGCCGGCGCCGTACTGGGTCTCGTACCCCGAGATGGTGATGTTCGGCGACGGCACGCCCGTCATCGTCCAGTGCAGGGAAGAGAACGGCTTCAAGCTGACGCCGGAGGATCTCGACCGCGCTATCACGCCGAAGACCAAGTGGATCATCCTGAACTCGCCCAGCAACCCGACGGGTGCCGCCTACAGCAAGGCCGACCTCCGGGGCCTGTGCGACGTGCTGCTCAAGCATCCACACGTCTATGTCCTCACCGACGACATGTACGAGAAGCTCGTCTACGACGACTTCGAGTTCTTCACGCCGGCCCAGGTCGAACCGCGTCTGTACGATCGCACGCTGACCATGAACGGCGTGTCGAAGGCCTACAGCATGACCGGCTGGCGCATCGGCTATGCGGCCGGACCGCAGGACCTGATCAACGCGATGATCACGGTGCAGTCGCAGAGCACGTCCAACGCCAGCTCGATCAGCCAGGCTGCGGCCGTGGCCGCGCTCAACGGTCCGACCGACTTCATTCCGAAGAACGTCGCGATCTTCAAGCAGCGCCGCGACCTCATCGTGTCGATGCTGAACCAGAGCAACGGCATCAAGTGCCCGCGTCCCGAAGGCGCCTTCTACGTCTACCCGTCCTGTGCCGGCCTGATCGGCAAGAAAACGCCCGACGGCAAGGTGATCAAGGACGACACCGACTTCGTGAACTACCTGCTCGAGGCCGAGGGCCTTTCGGTGGTTCAGGGCTCGGCCTTCGGCCAGGGCCCCGCCTTCCGCATCTCCTACGCCACGGCGACAGAACTGCTCGAGGAAGCGGGCCGCCGGATTCAGCGCGCCTGCGCCTCGCTTTCGTAAGGATTGCTGACCTAAATCATCCCCGCCCGGCGTTTGACTCGTCTCGGCGGGGATGAAACGATTTTCATGACAAGTGGGCTTCGCTCCGGCTGATCGTTCGGAAGCGTAACGTCTATTCCGCGACGTCCGTCCGGAGCTTCTGCGCTTTCTGCGAAGAAGGAGGACGTTGTCATGGCCGAATTCAAGACGGAGACGATCACCGGCGGCAGACCAGGCAGCGGCGCGCATCGTGTGGTGGCGCTGTGCGGGCCGTATCTGTCGGGCAAGACCAGCCTGCTCGAAAGCATTCTCTACGCGACCGGCGCCATCGGCCGCCGCGGTTCGACTCGCGCCGGCACGTCCATCGGCGACGGTGCCGTCGAAGCGCGCAAGCGCAACATGGGCACCGAGATCAACGTGGCCTCGGTCGACTATCTCGGCGACCAGTGGACCTTCCTCGACGTACCGGGGTCGATCGAATTCCAGCACGACGCCTTCGCGGGCCTCGCGGTGTGCGATGCCGCCGTTCTGGTCTGCGAACCCTCCGTAGAGCGCGTGATGGCGCTGACACCGCTCCTCAAATTCATCGAGGACCGACACATCCCGCACGTCATCTTCGTCAACAAGATCGATTCGGCCGAGGTCCGCATCCGCGACCTCCTGTCGGCGCTGCAGTCGGTGTCGCGGCGCAAGCTCGTGCTGCGGCAGGTCCCTATTCGCCGCGCCGCCGCCGACGGCAGCGAAGAGACGGTGGGCTATGTCGATCTCGTGAGTGAGCGGGCCTATCGCTACCGCAGCAGCGGCGCGTCCGACCTGATCGAGATGCCGGCCGAGGTTCTGCCGCGAGAGGCCGAGGCGCGGCGCGACATGCTGGAGACGCTCTCGGAATTCGACGACGCGCTTTTGGAACAGCTCATCGAGGATATCGCGCCGGAGAAGTCGCTGATCTACCGCGATCTGCACGACGAATTCTGCACCGACCAGATCGTGCCGGTACTGCTCGGTGCCGGCGACCGTGAGAACGGCGTGCGGCGCCTGCTGAAGGCTCTGCGCCACGACACGCCCTTCGTCGCGGAAACGGCGCGGCGCCGCGCCCTGCCCGCGGGGGACGTTCCGACGGCCGAGTGCTTCAAGGTCCTGCACCAGAGCCATGCCGGAAAGCTCTCGCTGTGTCGCATCTGGTCCGGCACGCTCGGGGAAGGCCAGTCGGTCGGCGGACAGCGGATCGGCTCGATCCTGCGCCCGTTCGGACAGAGGCTCGACAAGATCGCCGGCGCCCGTGCCGGCGAGATCGTGGCCCTGGCCAAGGTCGAGCCGCTGTCATCCGGGCAGATCCTCAGCCCTTCTGGAATCGCCGCCTCGGCGGATTTCCCGGCGCCGGACGCTCCTGTGTTCGGCGTGGCCCTCTCGGCCCGCAACCGGAACGACGAGGTGAAACTCTCCGGCGCCCTCCAGAAGATCGTCGAGGAAGATCCGTCGCTCTCCTTCGAGCAGCGCGGCGAGACGCATGAGTTGCTGCTGCGGGGCCAGGGCGAGATGCATCTCAAGGTCGCCGTCGACAAGCTGGCCGGCCGCTACAACGTTGCCGTCGAGACGGCGACGCCGCGGGTCGCCTATCGCGAGACCATCCAGGCCGGCACGCAGCAGCACGCCCGCTACAAGCGCCAGACCGGCGGCCACGGCCAGTTCGCCGACCTCAAGGTCGAGATCAAGCCATTGCCCCGCGGGTCGGGATTCCGCTTCGTCGACCGGATCGTGGGCGGCGTGGTGCCGCGCAACTTCATCCCGGCGGTCGAGGAGGGTGTGCGCGAGTACCTGAAGGAGGGACCACTGGGACAGCCCGTGGTCGATCTCGAAGCGACGCTGTTCGATGGCCAGTACCATGCCGTCGACAGTTCCGAGATGTCGTTCAAGATGGCCGCGCGCATCGCGATGAGCGAGGCCATGCCCAAGTGCAGGCCGGTCCTGCTCGAGCCCATTCTCCGGGTCACGGTGGCCGGACCGGCCGACGCGACCCCGCGGCTGCAACGATTGATCTCGGGGCGCCGCGGCCAGCTTCTCGGCTACGACGCCCGGACGGACTGGCCGGGGTGGGACGAGGTGTCAGCCCTGATGCCGGAGGCGGAAATTGCCGACATGATCGTGGAGATCCGGTCGGTCACCCAGGGCATCGGCACCTTCCGTGCGGCGTTCGACCATCTGCAGGAACTGGCGGGCCGCACGGCCGAACGCATCGTCGAGGAGACCCGCAAGCGCCAGGCCGCATGAGCGGAGCTCCGCTCCTGTCACAAGGCAGTGAGGCCGGACCGGCGGCGCTTCTCCTCCGCGGTCCGGCCTTTCATATTCGCTTCGTGGAATGGTTCCACGGGAGCAATGTTCATGTTCAACAGACGGTCTCTGATGGTGGGCAGCCTGGCGACGGCCGCCGCATCGTCACTGACCCGCGTCGCCAGCGCCCAGTCTGGGCGCCCGACGCTGGTGTTCGTCGGCCACGAACTTTGAGGCGGCTGCAAGATCTGGCGTGCCCAGTCAGAGCCTGATTTCCTCAAGTCGGCCGCTTTCAAGAAGATGGACTATCAGGTCGTCCATCCGGCCAATGCGGACCTCGTGATGGTGGAACAAAGCTGGCCCGCGCCGGCACGACCCATCCGGGCTGCCTTCCTCGCCAGCGACGAGGGCAAGAAAAGTCCCAATGCGACGCCGCGCTTCATCCTGTTCCAGGACGGAAAGATCGTCCTCACCGTCACCGGCAACGGCGGCTGGAAGGACAAGATGTGGCCGACGATCCAGGACGTAACCGCCACCAAGGCGTAGTTCACTGCCGGACGGCGATACCGCATATTACCCTCGTGGGACCCGTCCACGAGGGGGAGACGTAGGTTGATGTTCAAGAGACGTAGCGTGGTCGCCGCCGGCCTGTCGCTGACGGCCGCGCCGATGTTGGCGCGAACCGCCGCCGCTCAGGGCGCCGCCAGGCCGATCCTGGTCTTTGCCGGCGACGAGACGTCCGAGCCCTGCAAGACCTGGCGGACCCAGTGGGAGCCTCTGTTCAGGCAGGCCCCGGTCTTCCAGAAAGTCGATTACCGCGTGGTGTTCACGAAGACACCGGCGCTCCTGCTGAAGCCCGCGAGCTGGCCCACGGACCTGCGCTGGGTGCTGGACGCCTTCCTGATGAGCCAGGTCGGAATCGAACAGGGCGCCGAGACGCCTCGATTCTTCCTCATTCAGGGAGGACAGATCACCTTCACCGCCGTTGGCAACAGTGCCTGGCGCGATGTCATGTGGCCGACCCTGCTGGATGTCACCCATGCGCAGCCTTAGGCCCGCCAGCGCGTCACGGAGCAGTGAGCAGGGTTGATTTGCCGGCCCATCGGCCGGGCGCCATCTAGAGGCAGAGCGTAACAGGAGTTGGATCATGCTGATCAAGCACACGCGAGGCTGGGAACTGCCGGAGTCCAAGGCGACACCGGAGAGCCACTATCTCAACCGGCGCGAGATGGTGCGGTCCATGGGACTAGCGGCAGGACTGGGCGCCGCATCCTTGGCGCTGCCCGGTGTGACGATGGCGCAAGACAAGTCGGCCGATCCGTCCGCCGGCCTCTATCCGGCCAAGCGCAACGACAAGTACGGCGTGCCGACACCAATGACGGCCGAGAAGCTGGCGACGACCTACAACAACTTCTACGAATTCGGCACCGACAAGAGCATCTGGCGGGACGCCCAGAAGCTCGACGTGCGTCCCTGGACCATCAAGGTCGGCGGCATGGTCGAGAAGCCCTTCGAGATCGGCATCGACGACCTGCTGGCCAGGGTGCAGCTCGAGGAGCGCGTCTACCGTCATCGCTGCGTCGAGACCTGGTCGATGATCGTGCCCTGGACCGGCTTCCCGGTGCGCTCGCTGGTCGAGGTCTGCAAGCCGCTGGGCAGCGCCAAGTTCATCGTCATGAAGACCTTGTCGAGGCCGTCGGTGATGCGCGAGCAGCGCGATCTTCTCTACCCGTGGCCCTACACCGAGGGTCTTGCCATGGACGAGGCGATGAACGACCTGGCCTTCATCGCGACCGGTCTCTACGGCAAGCCCATGCCCAAGCAGAATGGCGCGCCGCTGCGTCTCGTGGCGCCGTGGAAGTACGGCTTCAAGAACGTGAAGTCGATCGTCAGCGTCGAGTTCACCGACACGAAGCCCAAGACGTTCTGGGAGGGGCTGCAATCCAGCGAGTATGGCTTCTGGGCCAACGTCAACCCGGAGGTCGCCCATCCGCGCTGGAGCCAGGCCACCGAGAAGCCGCTGGGCAGCGACCAGCGCATCCCGACCCTGCTCTATAACGGCTACGCCGAATTCGTGGCCGGCCTGTACGCCAACCGCAAGGCGGAAAAGCTGTTCATGTAGCCTACCCTCCTTTGCCTCGTCGCGCCGGGCCGCTAAAACGGACCCCGGCCGAACGAGGCCTCGGGAGGAAACGTGAAGCTCAACCGTCGTACGACCCTGGCGGGCGCCGCCGCACTGGCCGCAGGTTCGCTGTCCAGGGCTGCCTTCGCCCAGGCCTATCCCAACAAGCCAATCAAGATCGTCGTACCCTTCGCGGCCGGCAGCGCCACCGACCTGACAGCGCGCGGCCTCGGCGCCAAGCTGCAGGAGATCCTGAAGCAGCCGGTCGTGATCGAGAACAAGCCGGGCGCCAGCGGGCAGCTGGGCGCTTCCGCCGTCGCGACGGCGCCGGCCGATGGCTACACGCTTATGATGGGCACGAACACGACGAACGCCGCCAACGGCGCACTGTTCAAAAAGCTGAGCTACGACATCGACAAGGACTTCGCGCCGATCATGCGCTGCGTGATGGGCGTCAATGCGCTGGTCGTGAACAACGAGCTGCCGGTGAAGACGACCGCCGAGCTGGTGGACGACGCGAAGAAGAATCCCGGCAAGCTCAACTATGCCGAAGCCAGCGCCTCCCAACGCCTCTCGGGCGAGATGTTCAACAAGCTGGCGGGCGTGAAGATGGAACGGGTGCCTTACAAGGCCAGCCCGCAGGCGCTCGGCGACGTAGCCTCGGGCCAGGTCCAGGTGATGTTCCCCGACCTGCCGCAGGCGCTGACGCAGATCGAAGCCGGCCGCGTGCGCGGCCTCGCGACCACGGGCCCAAAGCGCACGACGGTCACCCCCAATCTGCCGGCGATCGCGGAAGCCGTGCCGGGCTATTCGCTGGTCTACTGGCTGGCCGTCTTCGCGCCGGCGGCGACGCCGAAGGACGTCCAGAAGGTCCTGGCCGACGCGATCGCCGAGGCGCTGAAGGATCCGGCCACCGCCAAGGCCATGACGCAGGGCCGCATGGAGATCGCCCCGCTCGCCCTCGACGAATTCGCGGCTTACGTGAGGAGCGAGACGGCCTGGTGGACCAAGGAGATCAAGGCCGCCGGCATCGAGCCGGAGTGAGCGCCATGAACAAGGTCATCATCGAGAAGAACGGTCCGGTCAAAACCATCTGGATGAACCGGCCGGAGAAGCGCAACGCGCTCGACAGCGAGCTGATGCGCGAGATGATCGAGGCGTTGCAGGCGCCGATCGCGGCCGACGACCGTGTCGTGGTGATTCGCGGCAAGGGCGACGTGTTCTGCGCCGGCCTCGACATGGCGGAGCGACGCGAGACCATCGGCGGCGGCAGTGCCAGCGGCATCGAGGTGATGCTGCGCGCGGTCGAACTTTGCCCGCTGCCCGTCGTCGCCGTCGTCCACGGCGATGCGATCGCCGGCGGCAACGAGCTGGCGCTTCATTGCGATATCGTCGTGGCGAGCCAGAAGGCGCGGTTCGGCATGTCACTGGCCCAGGTCGGCCTCGCGCCCAACTGGTTCCTGGCCAAGAAGCTGATGGAAGTGCTGGGGCCGGTCACGACCCGCGAGATGCTGCTACTGGGCGATCCCCTGCCGTCGACCAAGCTTCATGCGCTGGGCCTGATCGCCCGCTGCGCGCCGGCCGACCAGCTCGAGGCCGAGGCCTCGAAGGTCGTCGACCGGCTGGCGGCCAATGCGCCCCTGTCGCTCAAGGCGATGAAGGCGCTCACGGTGAAACAGCTCGAGTTCCGCGACGGCATCGAGCACGACGATGTCGACGCGCTCGTGCAGGCCGCGATGAAGAGCCAGGACGCGCAGGAAGGCATGAAAGCGCGGCTGGAAAAGCGCACCGCGAAGTTCCAGGGGCGCTAGGCCATGTCGATCAGGCTCCGCCTCGACAAGCCGTGGCGGCCCCTGATGGCCGAAGAGATCGCCCGCCTGCCGGGCCAGCTCGGCGTCTACCAAGTGGCCGACGCCAAGGGCGCCATCCTCTACATCGGCCAGGCTGGCGCCCGCGCGCCGTTCGGGCTGCGCAGCGAATTGCAGCGCGAACTCGCCGAGCGCGGGCCGGACTACCAGTTCCGTGTCGAGGTAAACCAGCAGTACCGTACACGCTGGTTCGAGCTGCTGATGGTGCACAAGGCCGACCATGGCAGCCTGCCACCGGACAACGCCAAGAACCCGCCGCCAAACCTTGGCCGGCTGAGCCCGAGCTGAAGAGGCAGAGATGGATTTCGAGCCCTCCGCAGAACAGCAGATGCTGATCGACCAGGTCCGCCGCTTCGTGCGCGAGGAGATCATCCCGCTCGAAGCCAAGCTCGATCCGGACGCCTCCGAACTCGATCCTGCCGATCACGCGCGGCTGGTCGAGAAGACCAAGGGGATGGGCCTGTTCGGCATCGACATCCCGAAGGAATATGGCGGCCCCGACATCGACATCGTGACGCGCGTGCTGCTGGCCATCGAGATGGCGCAGCATCGTGCCGGCCTCTACGTGCCCTGCTACGGCACCTTCGGCGGCGCGGGCCTGGCACAGATCTTCGAGGCCAACGAAGATCAGAAGGAGCGCTATCTCTACCCGACCCTGCGCGGCGAGAAGAAGGCGTTCTTCGGCCTCACCGAGCCGTCGGGCGGCAGCGATCCGGCGCGCGCCATCCAGACGAAAGCCGAGCGCAAGGACAATGGCTGGGTGCTGAACGGCGCCAAGATCTTCATCTCCAACGCCGATCGCGCACAGTACGGCATCGTCTTCGCCCGCACCGATTCGTCGAAGGGGCGGGCCGGCATCACCTGCTTCATCATCGACAGCGACACGCCGGGCTTCCACGTGCGGCGGGTCGTGCACACGCTGCGCTCGTCGCATTACGCGACCGAACTCGAGTTCAAGGATTGCTGGGTCAGCGACCACCAGGTGCTCGGCGAGGTGAACAAGGGATTCGCGGTCGCCAACGACCGGCTGACCCGCCAGCGCATCCCCTATGCCGCGGGCTGCATCGGCGTCGCGATCGCCGCGCATGAGATGGCGATCGAATGGGCCAAGATGCGCACGACCTTCGGCGAGAAGCTGTCGCATCGGCAGGCCGTGCAATGGATGCTGGTCGACAACGAGATCGACATCCGGACGGCGCGGCACTTCACGCTGGAGGCGGCGGAGAAGGCACGGCGTGGCCTGCCCTTCAAGATCGAGGCCTCGATCGCAAAGCTCACCGCGTCGGAAGGCGGCGGCCGCGTGGTCGATCGCTCGATGCAGATCCATGGCGGCATGGGCATGACCAAGGACCTGCCGCTGGAGCGCTGGTACCGAGAGATGCGTATCCGCCGGGTCGGCGAAGGCCCGAGCGAGGTCCAGCGCATGGTGATCGCGCGCGAGATCCTGGGGAGCAACCTGCGATGAGCACGAATTCCGGACAGGTCCCCGGCCCTCTCACGGGCATCAAGGTCGTCGAGTTCGGCCAAAACCTGGCCGGTCCCTATTGTGGCCAGATCCTGGCTTTCCTCGGCGCCGAGGTGGTCAAGGTCGAACGGCCGGAGGGCGACGATGCGCGCAAATGGGGTCCTCCGTTCGTCGAGGGCGATGCCACGGGCTTCATCGCGCTGAACCGCGGCAAGAAGTCGATCACCTGCGACCTCGCCGATCCGGCGCAGCGCGCGGCGCTGATCGAGCGTATCGGCGCGGCCGATATCTTCGTGCACAATCTGCGCGCCGACGTGCCGGCCAAGTTCGGCTTCGATGGCGCCACGCTTACCAAACACTTCCCGCGCCTGATCTATGCAGACCTCGGGGCCTTCGGCCATGCCGGTCCGTGGAAAGACCGGCCGGGCTACGAACCGATCATCCAGGCCGTCGCCGGCCTGATCTCGCTGAATGGCGATCCCACGGGACCGGAAGCGCGGATCGGCGTCTCGATCATCGATCTGTCGACCGGCATGTGGACCGCGATCGGTGTGCTGGCGGCGCTGGCCCGACGCACGGCCACGGGCCAGGGCAGCCTGGTGAACACCTCGCTGTTCGAGAGCGGGCTGATGTGGGCCTCCAACCATGTCGCGGGCTGGTCGGTGACCGGCAAAATGCCGCCGCGCCAGGGCACCGGCCATCCGTCCCTGACGCCCTACCAGGCCTTCGAGTGCAGCGACGGGCCGCTAATGATCTGCCCAGGCAACGACCGGCTCTGGCGCAAGTTCGCCGAGGCGCTGGGCCATCCGGAATGGCCGGACGAGGAGCGTTTCAGGACGAACGTGCAGCGCGCAGAGCGGCGCGAGCTGCTGCTCGGCATGATCTCCGACATCATGAAGGAGCATCCTCGTGCCCATTGGGCGACCAAGCTAGATGCGCTGGGCGTGCCCAACGGACCGCTGAACACCGTGCCCCAGGTCATGGAGCTGGCACAGGTCGCGGCGCTGGGGATGTTCATGCAGCCCTACGCCGGATCGAATGCCCTGTTCCACGGGCTGCCGCTCAGCCTCGACGGCCAGCGTGTGGGGGGTATGGAGACCGCCCCGAAGATCGGCGAACACAACGGGAAAGCGTGACGCCAGGGACGTCACGTCCTAAGGCGAAGCCGAAGGGCCCGTCACGGCTCTCAGGATGACGCTCGCGGGTCAAGCCGCTCCGGTCAGCCGGCGAAGCTCAGGCAGTAGTCGCGCACCTGCTGGAGCGGGATGCGCGCGTGGCTCTGCACGATGATGAACTTGCCGCCGGGGTCGGTGCCGTTGGGCAGCCGCACCAGCCGCTCGAAATCGTCGGCTCCCCAGACGCAGGACCGTTCCGAGAAGAGCTGGACGTCGGACGTGTAACAGGTGTCCCACTCGGCGTGATAGTCGTAGAGCGTGCCGTTGATCTCGGCGGTGCTGGTGTAGAGCGAATATTCCGTCCACGGCACCTGCAGCGGCTTGCGCACTTTCCACAGCAGCAGGGAGGTCATTGCGCTCATCCGCGGACCGCGCAGGCGCTCCAGCGTCTGTCGCGCCAGGTCGCCGTGCAGGATGTTCGGCGTGACAGAGAGGCCATGCGACCTCGAATCGTAGGGAATGCCGATCACCTCCGACGCGCTCTGCCACCAGTTGTGATGCTGCTTGGGCTCCCACCGCGAGAGCGCCCGGTCGTACTGCACGAAAGTGCGCGAATCGAAGTCCCCGACGCAGCAGACATCGGAATCGAGCGTGAAGAATCCGCCGAAGCCCAATACTGCCGGCACATGCAACTTCACGATCTGTTGCCGGTACCAGCCGGTCATCCAGTAGAAGGAACTGAAGGCCGGGAAGAAGTCGCCCTCGCGGCGCACCGTGACTTCAATGTTGGGAAAGCGAGGCAGGTTGGATCGCAACAGGTTCGCGTCGCGATCAGGGGCGATGATCAAAAGCTCGAAAGGCTTGCTGTCCCGCCAGTGCTTGGCCAGCGATTCGATCAGAAGTCCGGCACGCTCCAGATCGCCCAAGCGCTTGATGTTGCGCAGGGCGAGCGGGAGGATTCCTTGTCTGATCTCTGAAAACATATCGAATGTACTCTCCTGAACCATATATGGGCATCATCGACATCATATCAATCGATAGGTTAAGTCCTCACGGTGGCCTCTCAGCGGCAGATTGCCCCATATTCAAAAACGCAAAAAATGGCGGGACAAAGCAAAAAAAACGCCGGGCACAAAGGCCCGGCGAGTCAAACAGGGAGGCTTCACGTCTGGGAGACGTGGGATCATGAGGATCCCGAGTTTCGAACCGATCAGCCAAAAACCAGTCGTGTCGAAAACCTATACTGAACCTATGCCTCGTGGAAAAGATTGGTAGTGGTGAAGTTTTGGACACTGGCATGCGGGCTACGCATGCCTTTCACCGACTATGCAATACTGCAAGTCACAAACATCAGAAACGTGTCTCGGCGACTTTCCGCAGCAAGAAATCCCGAAAAACGGCGATGCGCTTGGAGTGCCGCAGCTCCTCCGGATAGGTGAAGTAGACGTCGGTCGTCCGGACATTGAGGTCGGGCAACAGCATCTCCAGCTTGGTCGATTCGCGCGCGAGGTAGTCGGGCAGGGACGCGATGCCGAGGCCGGATTCGACGGCACGGAAAATCCCGTAGGTATTATTCACGCGCAGAACCACGAGCCGCGGATTCTGGTCGGGATTGCCCTCGCGAAGCAGCCAGTTCACGTCCTGGACCGGCGCGCGCGCATCCTCGCCAAAGATGATGAGGCGATGCCCGTCGAGTTCGTCGATCGTAGTGGGCTTGCCGTATTTCTGCACATAGTCCTGCGAGGCATAGACATGGCTGCGGACGGTGAGCAGGTGACGCTGCACCAGTCCCGGCTGTCGTGGCATGACCATTCGGATCGCCACGTCGGCCTCGCGCATACCGAGATCGAGCTCGTTGTCGGACAGGACGAGGCTCACGTCGATCTCGGGATAGAGTGCGATGAACTCGTGCATCTGAGCCGTCAGCCAGGTGGAGCCGAACCCGACCGTCGCGTGGATCTTGAGCCGCCCGGCCGGCTTGTCCTGGTTGGCCCGCAACAGCGCCTCGGCCGTGTTGACCTTGGCGGCCATATCACGCGCCGTGCGGTAGAGCAGCTCGCCCTGCTCCGTGAGAATCAGGCCTCGCGCATGCCGGTGGAACAGCATGACGCCAAGCTGTTCCTCGAGCGCGCCGATCTGGCGCGAGATCGCCGACTGGCTGAGCTTCAGCGACTCGCCCGCATGAGTAAAGCTGCCGGCATCCGCCACGGCCTGGAATATCCGCAGCTTGTCCCAGTCCATCACAACCCTCCCCTGCCCACGCCCCGCCGCCTACTCGGCCGCTTCTGCGTGGCGCGCCTCCTGACCTGCCAGCCACTTTTCGGCTTCGAGCGCGGCCATGCAGCCTGTTCCCGCCGCCGTCACGGCCTGCCGGAAAACCTTGTCCTGCACGTCCCCGGCCGCAAAAACGCCCGCGATGTTGGTCGCGGTCGAATCAGGCCGGGTGACCAGATAGCCCTCGCCGTCCATCTCGAGCTTGCCCTTGAACAGCTCGGTGTTGGGCGAATGGCCGATCGCCACGAAGAACCCGTCGGCCTTGACGTCCTGCACCGCGCCCGTCTTCACATTGCGCAGGCGCGCCCCCGTGACGACCGGCGCTGGGGCCTTCTCCCCGAGAACCTCGTCGACGACGTGGTCCCAGATGACGCGGACCTTGGGATTCTTGAACAGACGGTCCTGGAGGATCCTCTCCGCGCGAAAACCGTCGCGACGGTGGACGAGCGTGACCCTGGAGGCGTGATGGGTCAGATAGAGGGCCTCCTCGACCGCGGTATTGCCGCCGCCGACCACGATCACTTCTTTGTTACGGAAGAAGAAGCCGTCGCAGGTCGCGCAGGCCGAGACACCGCCGCCGCGGAAAGTCTCCTCGCTGGGCAGGCCCAGCCACTTCGCCGTCGCGCCCGTCGCGACGACGAGCGAATCGGCCTCGTAGCGGTCGCCGGAATCGCCCAGGCAGACGAACGGCCGCACCGAGACGTCGACGTCCACGATCGTGTCGAAGAACATCTGCGTGCCGACATGCTCGGCCTGCTTCTGCATCTGCTCCATCAGCCACGGTCCCTGGATGACGTCCGCGAAGCCCGGATAGTTCTCGACGTCGGTCGTGATCGTGAGCTGGCCACCGGGCTGGATGCCCTGCACCAGCATGGGCTTGAGGCTTGCGCGCGCAGCATAGATAGCCGCCGTGTAGCCGGCCGGGCCGGAGCCCAGGATCATTACCTTGCTTCGGTGAGTTTCTGCCATGTCCGCCCCGCATCCCGCCAACCGCATATCTTGAACATATATGCAAACCTCCGTTGAGTTGCACGGATAGAAGTCGATTTCACACGCAATTGTTCACAGGCAATTGGCGAATCCTCGCAACTTTATTGCGTGATCGGCATGGTTCTGGCATAGACCGCGCCCAACGGAGGAATACTGATGGCTCGGGCCAAGCTCGATCGAATTGACCGGCGAATTCTCAGCGACCTGCAGTCCAATGGACGCATGACCAACGTGGAACTGGCCGAACGGGCCGGCATATCGGCACCGCCTTGCCTGCGCCGCGTGAGGGCCCTGGAGCGGGCCGGCATCATCAAGGGTTATCATGCAGATCTGAGCCCGGAGGCACTCGGCTACAGCGTGTCGGTATTTGCCCTGGTCGGGCTGAACAGCCAGGCGGAAGCCGATCTCAAGGCTTTCGAGGCACTGATCGCCGACTGGGACGAGGTCCGCGAGTGCCACATGCTGGCCGGCGAGGCCGATTTCCTGCTCAAGATCGTGGCAGAAACCTGGGACGACTATCAGAAATTCCTGACGACCCGCCTCACCTCGGCCCCCAATGTCAGCCATGTGAAGTCCATGATGGTGTTCCGGACGGCGAAGGAAGTCCCCGGCGTGCCGATCTCGACGGAAGCGTGAATCGATGACCGACGACGTCACCTTCGAAATCCTGCACCGGGTTGCCGATGCCTTTGCCCGGCGCGACGTCGACGGGATCGTCGAGTCGTTCGCCGAGGATGGCGAATTCCGCAACGCCAGGGGTCCCGACCATTGGGGCCAGAGTTTCAAGGGCAAGGCGGCGATCCGCAGCTACTTCGAGCCGCTGTTCGCCAATACCGGCGACGTGAAGTGGATTCACACCCACGAATTCATCTGCGGAGATCGCGCGGTGACCGAATGGCACCGGACCGCCACGCTCAGGTCAGGCGAACGCCAGGAGTGGCTGGGCTGCGACCTCTACACCTTCCGGCGCGGCCTGATCGTGATGAAGGACACCTACATCAAGGTCGTCGACTAGACGCTCCGACGACTCTTGCGGGAAACGCCGTGTATTGATAGCGTGCTTTAAATACACACCGTTGTCGAAAAGATGAAGGTCGCGAGCCATGAGGAATCTCTTCCAGGCGTCCAAGATTCTGCTGCTCGACCTGGCATCGACTCTGCTCTTCCTCGCCGTCTACGCGATCACCGGCAATCTCTTCCTTGCTGTCGGGCTCGGCATGGCACTGGGCATCGGCCAGATCGGCTGGCAGCTCGCCCGCAAGCAGCCCGTCGAGGCGCTTCAGTGGCTGAGCCTCGTCATCATCTTCGCGTCGGGCACGGCGACGTTCCTGACCGACGATCCGCTCTTCATCATGCTGAAGCCCAGCATCATCTACGGGAGCGTCGGCGTGGTGATGCTGAAGCGAGGCTGGATGACCCGCTACCTGCCGCCGATCGCGCGCGCGACCGTTCCCGACCTCGCCATCACCTTCGGCTATGTCTGGGCAGGGCTGATGTTCTTCTCGGCCGGGCTCAATATCGCGCTCGCCCTGACACTCGACGTGACGAGCTGGGCCGCCGTGAAGTCGGTCTGGGCGATCGGCAGCAAGGTCGGCCTGTTCGGCATCCAGTACGCGGTCATGAAGTCGACCGGTATCCGCCGAGCGCGCGCCATGATGGCGGCTAGTTGAACTGCACGCCCACCACTTCGTAGGACTTGCCGCCGCGCGGCGTCTGGACCTCGACCCGGTCGCCGACCGTCTTGCCGATCAGCGCGCGCCCGATCGGCGAGGTCACGGAGATGCGGCCCTTGGCGAGATCGGCCTCGTAGGGCCCGACGATCTGGTACTTCACCGTCTCGTCGGTATCCTCGTCGGCCAGACGCACGATCGCGCCGAATTTGACAACCTTGCCGCTGAGTTTCGAGAAGTCGATCACCTCGGTCCGCGAGATGATGTCCTCGAGCTCGGCGATGCGCCCCTCGATGAAGCTCTGCTTCTCGCGCGCCGACGTGTACTCGGCGTTCTCCGAGAGGTCGCCGTGCTCGCGCGCCGTCGCGATGGCCTTGATGATCGCCGGGCGCTCGACGCTCTTCAGCACTTTCAGTTCGCCTTCGAGGCGCTGGAGCCCCTCGGCCGTCATGGGAATACGTTCCATCGCCAAATCGTCCTTGATCAGTCGTACGGCGTCAACGCCGAACGCAGCCCCAAAACGAGGTGCCGTTCGGCACGTTGCAGGAATGACCGCCCGGTTAGAAGGCGGTCTTGAAGTAGGATTGCAGCGGCGCCACGTCGAGCCCGCCTTGCTTGACCGCGGCAATGCCCTCGACCGCCGCCTTGGCGCCGGCGACCGTCGTATAGTACGCGATCTTGTGCATCAGGGCGGTGCGCCGGAGCGTGAAGCTGTCCGTCAGGGCGCTTGCGCCATCGACCGTATTGAAGACGAGCTGCACCTTGCCGTCCTTCATCAGGTCGACGATATGGGGCCGGCCTTCCAGCACCTTGTTGACCTGCTGCGCCTCGATCGAATGCTTAGCGAGGAACTCCGCCGTGCCGCGGGTCGCCACGACCTTGAAGCCCAGTTCGATCAGCCGCTTCAGGGGTTTCACCATCGCTGCCTTGTCCTGATCCTTGACCGAGACGAACACCGCGCCCTCGACAGGCACCTTGCTGCCGGCGCCGAGCTGCGACTTGGCGAAGGCGCGCCCGAAATCCATGTCGAGGCCCATGACCTCGCCGGTCGAACGCATTTCCGGGCCGAGGATGATGTCGACGCCGGGGAACCGGGCAAAGGGGAACACCGCCTCCTTGACCGCGATATGCTTGCCCTTGGCTTTCTTGATGCCGAGCGACTTCAACGCTTCGCCGGCCATCAGGCGGGCCGCGAACTTGGCGATCGGTTGCCCGGTCGCCTTGGCCACGAAGGGGACCGTGCGGCTGGCGCGCGGATTGACTTCCAGGACGTAGACTTCGCCATCCTTGACGGCGAACTGCACGTTCATGAGGCCGACGACATGAAGCGCCTTGGCCATCGCCTCGGTCTGGCGCTCGATCTCGGCCAGAATCTTGGCCGACAGCGAATAAGGCGGCAGCGAGCAGGCGGAGTCGCCGGAATGGATTCCCGCCTCCTCGATATGCTCCATGATGCCGGCAACGAACACGTTCTGGTCCTTGTCGGCCAGGGCGTCGACATCGACCTCGATGGCGTCGCGCAGATAGGAGTCGATCAGCACTGGATTGCTGCCCGAGACCTTCACGGCATCGCGCATGTAACGCTCGATGGCGGCGCGATCGTAGACGATCTGCATCGCGCGTCCTCCCAGCACGTAGGACGGGCGGATAACGACCGGATAGCCGATTTTCTCGGCAATCTCGATGGCCTTCTCTTGCGACGTGGCCGTGCCGTTGTCGGGTTGGCGCAGCTTGAGCTCGTGGATCAGCTTCTGGAAGCGCTCGCGGTCCTCGGCGAGATCGATCGCGTCGGGCGAGGTGCCCAGGATCGGGATGCCCGCCGCCTCGAGCGGCTTGGCGAGCTTGAGCGGCGTCTGGCCGCCGAACTGCACGATCAGGCCCATCAGCTCGCCATTGCGGCGCTCGACCTCGACCAGCTCGATCACGTCCTCGGCGGTCAGTGGCTCGAAGTACAGACGGTCGGCCGTGTCGTAGTCGGTCGACACGGTCTCGGGATTGCAGTTGACCATGATGGTCTCGTAGCCGGCATCGCGCAGCGCGTAGACGGCATGGACGCAGCAATAGTCGAACTCGATGCCCTGGCCGATCCGATTCGGACCGCCGCCCAGGATGATGACCTTGCGCCGGTCGGTCGGCTGCGCCTCGCATTCCGCCGGCCGTACACCGTCGCCCTCGTAGCAGGAATACAGATACGGCGTACGCGATTCGAACTCGGCGGCGCAGGTGTCGATGCGCTTGAAGACCGGCCGCACGCCGAGCGCGCGGCGCTTCCTGGCCACGTCGTCGGCGCCCTGCTTCGTCAGCTCGCCCAGCCGCTCGTCGGAGAAGCCCTTCTTCTTGAGGTCGAAGAAAGCCTTGGCATCCTTCGGCAGGCCGTCCTTGCGCACGCTCGCCTCGATGGCGACGAGCTGCTCGATCTGGCGCAGGAACCAAGGCTCGTACTTTGACGCCTGGGCGATCTCTTCCACGCTCAGGCCGCAACGGAACGCCTGGGCGATCACCAGGATGCGGTCGGGCGTCGGCCGCGCCAGAGCGCCCACGATGGCCGACTTGTCGGGCGCACCCTTGATCTCGATCTCGTTCAGGCCGGTCAGGCCCGTCTCCATCGAGCGCAGCGCCTTCTGCAGCGATTCCTGGAAGGTCCGGCCGATCGACATCGCCTCGCCGACGCTCTTCATCGAGGTGTTGAGCAGCGGCTCCGCACCCGGAAACTTCTCGAAGGCGAAGCGCGGCATCTTGGTGACGACGTAGTCGATCGTCGGCTCGAAAGAGGCCGGCGTCTCGCCGGTGATGTCGTTCAGGAGCTCGTCGAGCGTGTAGCCGACTGCGAGCCGGGCGGCGACCTTGGCGATCGGGAAGCCCGTGGCCTTCGACGCAAGCGCCGAGGACCGCGACACGCGCGGATTCATCTCGATAACCACCATGCGGCCGGTCGCCGGATCGACCGCGAACTGCACGTTCGAACCGCCCGTATCGACGCCGATCTCGCGCAGGCACGCAATCGAGGCGTCGCGCATGATCTGGTATTCCTTGTCGGTGAGCGTCAGCGCCGGCGCCACGGTCACCGAGTCGCCGGTATGCACGCCCATCGGATCGACGTTCTCGATCGAGCAGATGATGATGCAGTTGTCGTTGCGGTCGCGCACGACCTCCATCTCGTACTCTTTCCAGCCGAGCACGGATTCCTCGACCAGTACCTCGCCGACCGGCGAGGCATCGACGCCGCCGGCCACGATCTCGAAATACTCATCGCGATTGTAGGCGATGCCGCCGCCGGTGCCGCCTAACGTGAAGGACGGGCGGATGATCGCCGGGAGGCCGACCCGCTCGAGCGCGGTCGCCGCCTCTTCGCGATTGTGCACGACCTCGCTCTTCGGGCATTCGAGCCCGATCTTGGTCATGGCATCGCGGAACAGCAGCCGGTCCTCGGCCTTGTCGATGGCCTCGGCATTGGCGCCGATCAGCTCGACGCCATACTTCTCGAGCCGTCCATCGCGATGCAGCGACATCGCGGTGTTGAGCGCCGTCTGGCCGCCCATGGTCGGCAGGATGGCGTCGGGTTTTTCCTTCTCGATGATGCGCGCCACGAAGTCGGGCGTGATCGGCTCGATATAGGTCGCATCGACCAGCCCCGGATCGGTCATGATCGTGGCCGGGTTGGAGTTGATCAGGATGACCCGATAGCCCTCGTCCTTCAGCGCCTTGCAGGCCTGGACGCCGGAATAATCGAATTCGCAGGCCTGACCGATGACGATCGGGCCGGCACCGATGACGAGGATGCTCTTTATGTCTGTGCGCTTGGGCATGATTTCTCTACTTGCCCTTGCTCTTGTCGATCATCTCGACGAAGCGATCGAAGAGATAGTGACTGTCGGTCGGGCCGGGCGAGGCTTCGGGGTGATACTGGACCGAGAAGGCCGGCTTGTCGGTACAGCGCAGGCCTTCGTTGATGCCGTCGAACAGGGAGACGTGCGTCACTTCCGTGTTTGCCGGCAGCGATTCTGGGATCACGCAGAAGCCATGGTTCTGCGACGTGATTTCGACCTTACCGGTGGTCAGATCCTTGACCGGCTGGTTGGCGCCGCGGTGGCCACGTTCCATCTTGCGCGTCTTGCCGCCAAGCGTCAGAGCGAGGATCTGGTGTCCGAGGCAGATGCCGAACAGCGGCACCTTCTTCTCGAGCACGGCCTGGATGGCGGGCGAGGCATAGACCGCGGTCGCCGCAGGATCACCCGGGCCGTTGGACAAGAAGACACCATCGGGATTGTGTCGCAGGATGTCCTCGGCCGTGGCCGTGGCCGGCACGACCGTGACCTTGCAGCCGGTGTTGGCGAGGCAGCGCAGGATGTTGCGCTTGGCGCCGTAATCGACCGCGACGACGTGATACTTGGGGTTGGTGAGCTTGCCGTAGCCCTTGCCCAGGGCCCACTTGGTCTCGTCCCAATGGTAGGTCTGCTTGGTCGTGACCTCGATCGCCAGGTCCATCCCGTCGAGACCCGGCCAGTCGAGCGCGATCTGGCGCATCTTCGGGATGTCGAACTTGCCGTCCGGCGCATGGACGACGACGCCGTTGGGCGGGCCGCCGTCGCGGATGCGACGCGTAATGGCGCGCGTGTCGACGTCGCAGATGCCAGGCAGATTGTGGCTCTTCAGCCAGTCGTTGAGCGGCTTTACGGAGCGCCAGTTGGCCGGCTCGGTGATGTCGCCGCGCAGCACGACGGCGCGCGCGGCCGGGGTGATCGTCTCGATGTCCTCGAGATTGGTGCCAACGTTGCCGATGTGCGGGAAGGTGAACGTAATGATCTGGCCGGCATAGGAGGGATCGGTGATGATCTCCTGGTACCCGGTCATCGAGGTGTTGAAGCAGACCTCGCCCACGGCGTGGCCGGCGGCGCCCACTCCCTTGCCCCAGAAGACCGTGCCGTCAGCCAGCACCAGCGCGGCCGTGGCCCAACGCGGCGCGGCGTCATTCGCACCGGCGGTCTTAGGTGAAGTCATGATGATTTGCCCGTTCGTGCGGCTCGCGCGGCCTCGCCCCGGACCCGGCATGGGCGAGGCGATCGGCAAGCCGGGCGGGTTGTAGCCAAGCCGCCGCAGAGGGTCAAGGCGCGGAAGGCAGCCAATTTCTAAGCTATTTCAATAGCTTATTTGCTTTGCCAACAGCGGCTGGGGCGATTAGTTTCCGCCCCTTAGCCTTCGGGCGTACCAACAGGACCCAAGCGATGCTGCGCGAAAAACTGACCGAAGCGATGAAAGACGCGATGCGCGCCAAGGATCAGGCCGCGCTGGGCACGATTCGGCTCATCTTGGCGAAGCTCAAGGACGCCGATATCGCGGCCCGCACCGAGGCCAGCCGCGAAGGCGTGGCCGACGACAGGATTCTGTCGCTGATGCAGGGCATGATCAAGCAGCGCAACGAGTCGATCGCTCTCTATGAAAAAGGCGGCCGCGCCGACTTGGCCGATAAGGAAAAGGCCGAAATCGCCGTCATCGAACGCTTCCTGCCCCAGCAGATGGACGAGGCCGCCGTCGAGGCCGCCGTGCGCGAGGCGATTGCCGCCGCCGGCGCCACCTCGGTCAAGGACATGGGCGGCGTCATGGCCGCCCTGAAGGGCAAATACGCCGGCCAGATGGACTTTGCCAAGGCGTCGGCCGCCGTCAAAAAAGCATTGAGCGCCTGATCATCCCCGCTATCCCCTATGGCGTGGCTCCGACGCGAGGGCCATCTTAGGGGATGGCGTTCCCTCCGGGCTTCCTCGACGAACTGCGCGCGCGCCTCAGCCTGTCCGACATCGTCGGCCGGAAGGTGTCGCTGAAGCGCCGCTCGGGGGCCGAGTACGCGGGCCTCTGTCCCTTCCACAACGAGAAGACCCCCTCCTTCACAGTCAACGACAAGAAGGGCT
Source organism: Reyranella sp. (assembly GCF_052439685.1). Lineage (GTDB taxonomy): Bacteria > Pseudomonadota > Alphaproteobacteria > Reyranellales > Reyranellaceae > Reyranella. Next base: position 21,249 of record NZ_JBQVQG010000021.1, on the reverse strand, counting down.
TCTTCTATTGCTTCGGCTGCCACGAGAAAGGCAGCGCCATCGACTTCGTCATGAAGACAGAGGGACTTTCCTTCCCTGAAACGGTCGAAAAGCTCGCCCGCGAGGTCAATCTGCCGGTGCCTGTAGCCACGCCGGCCGAACGCGAGCGGGCCGACCGGGCTTCGACTCTCCAGCAGGTCGTGGAAATGGCGGCCGTCTGGTTCCAGAAGCAGCTTCGCCTGCCGGTCGGCCGCCAGGGACTGGATTATCTGCGGGGGCGCGGCCTTTCCGACACGACGATCGACGACTTCCGCTTGGGCTTTGCGCCCGATTCGCGGGACGGCCTCCTCGCCGCCCTGAAGCGCGAGAACGTCCCCCTCGAGAAGATCGTGGAGGCCGGGCTCGCCATCCAGCCGGAAGACCGGCGCGAGCCCTATGACCGCTTCCGCGGCCGCGTGATGTTCGTCATCAACGACCGCCGCGGACGGGCCATCGCCTTCGGCGGGCGCGTCATGGGCGCCGGCGAGCCCAAATACCTGAACTCGCCCGAGACGCCGCTCTTCCACAAGGGAGCCAATCTCTACTGCCTCGATCGGGCCCGCCAGGCCGTGACCAAGGATCAGCCGGTGATCGTGGCCGAAGGCTACATGGACGTGATCGCGCTCCACGGGGCGGGCTTCACCGGCGCCGTGGCGCCGCTCGGCACCGCGCTGACCGAGGGACAGTTGGGAGAACTCTGGAAGCTCGCGGACGAGCCCTTTCTCTGTTTCGACGGCGACAATGCGGGACGGCGCGCCATGTCCCGGGCCGCTGAACGGGCGCTTCCCCTGCTCCGTCCCGGAAAGAGTCTGCGTTTTCTCACGCTGCCGGCGGGCGAGGACCCCGACAGCCTGATCCGGACCCGCGGTCCCGACGCGGTGCGCCGCACCCTCGACCTCGCCCGTCCGCTGTCGGACGTGGTCTGGGATCTGGAGATCGAAGGCAAGCCGGCCGATACCCCGGAACGCCGGGCGAGCCTGCAGCAGAGCGTCGAGCAACGGGTGGCCGAGATCGCCGATCCGGTCGTGCGCGACTATTACCGCACGGAGATGCGCAACCGGCTGAACCGGCTTCGCCGCCCCGAGGCGCCGGCCTGGCAGCCTGGAAATTTCCGCAAGCCATTCCGACGCCCCGGCGAGCCCGAACCCGCGCCTTTCGCGGCCGGCTCGGCGGCCCGCCGCTCGGGCCAGGATCTCGACGCCTCCCGCCAGGAGTGGGGCTTGCTGGGAGCGCTGATCGAGCGGCCGGCACTGCTTCACATCCTGGCCGAAGACCTGGCGGCCCTACCGATCGCCAGTCCCGACCTGAGCCGTCTGCGCAGCGGACTTCTGGATGCCCTCTCGCTGGTGCCGTCCGGGGTCGACCCGGCGGCCGATGAAGCGGCGGGCGATCCCTCCCTCGAAGCCGAGCTGATCGGCCAGCATCTCCAGAGGATGGGCCTGGGGCAGCTGGCAGCCTCGGCCCAGGCCAAGGCCCGCGAAGCCTTCCGCGACGAGCCCGCGGAGGCGGACGGCTGGGTCGGCCAGTGGCGCCGGGCCGCCCGTCATGTCAGCCATCTCCGGACCGACCCCGAAGAGCTGAAACGGGCGGAAGATGCTCTCGCAGAGGACATGTCCGAGGAGAATTTGCGGCGACTTCATGCCATTCTCGACCGAATGCGGCGAGAAAGCCTGGAATCGAATGCGCTGTAGCCGGCGCGCGCAGATTCAGGGGCTTCCCCCTATCGCTGCTTGCACTGAAGCCCCATATAGTAGAAGGGTAGTTTCGCGGGGCCGCCCTCCCGCCTCCCCTTCTTGCAGCCAAATAACGGCCCTTTGGCCGTTCTATCCGTTTGTCGCACCCAAGGATTTGAGTAAATGGCGACCAAAACCGCGACCGTAGCGCAACCCGAAGCCGCCGATGCCCGGGAGGAGGGTCCCGACGCCCCCCTGCTCGACTCGCTTGGCGCCGAGCTCAAGAAGCTCGTCCAGAAGGGCAAGGAACGCGGCTACGTCACCTATGACGAGCTGAACGCGGCCTTGCCCCCCGACGAAGTGTCCTCCGAGCAGATCGAGGACACGATGGCGATGCTGTCCGAGGCCGGGGTGAACGTCGTCGAGGCCGAGGAGCCGGAGGATACCGCCTCCGCCACGGCGGCCGAACCCGCCAAGACGGCGGTGGTCGCGGCCGAGGCCACTGGTGAGGACGAGGAGCTGGGTCGCACGGACGATCCGGTCCGCATGTACCTGCGCGAGATGGGCAGCGTCGAGCTGCTGAGCCGCGAGGGCGAGATCGAGATCGCCAAGCGCATCGAGGCCGGCCAGGACAAGATGATCGGCGGCATCTGTGAAAGCCCGATGACGATCACGGCGCTGCTGCATTGGCGCGACGCGATCAACGAGGGCCGCATCCTGCTGCGCGACGTGATCGACCTGGAAGCGACGCAGGGTGGCGGCGCTCCCGGCGAAGGCAAGGGCGTCAACGCCGCCCCTCCCGCTACTCCCGCCGCGCCGCCGATGCCGCGTCCGGCATCTTTGCCGAAGCTGGTGCGGCCGGCCGGGCCTGCGGTGAACGGTGAAGCGGGCGGCGAGGCTCCTGCAGCGGAAGGGGCTGAGGAGGACGACGAGAACGCGCTCTCCCTGTCAGCGCTCGAGGAAAAGCTCAAGCCCGAGGTTCTGCGCACCCTCACCAAGATCTACAAAGTCTATATCGAGATGTCGAAGGTGCAGAATCGGCGCCTGTCGACTCTCGCCCGCGGGCAGAAGCCCAGCGCCGAGTTCGAGAAGAGCTACGAGAAGCACCGCAAGAAGATCGTCGAGCTGGTGCGAACGGTGCACATCAATGCTGCCCGCATCGAGCAGCTCAAGCTCTCGCTGTACGACCTCAACCGCAAGCTGATGACGCTCGAGGGCAAACTGCTGCGCACGGCGGAGAGCTTCCGCATCTCGCGGCAGGACTTCCTCGACAATTACTTCACGCACGAGATCGACCCCAACTGGCTCGAGAAGGTCGGCAAGCTGTCGGGCCGGGGCTGGAAGGATTTCGCCAAGAAGCGTGGCCCCGAGATCGAGAAGATCCGGGCGGAGATCAAGGACATCTCCGATCACTGCGGCGCGCCGATCTTCGAGTTCCGCCGCATGTGCAAGACCGTCCAGGACGGCGAGCGCGAGATGATGCGGGCGAAGAAGGAAATGATCGAGGCCAACCTGCGGCTCGTGATCTCGATCGCCAAGAAGTACACGAACCGCGGCCTGCAGTTCCTGGATCTCATCCAGGAAGGCAACATCGGCCTGATGAAGGCGGTCGACAAGTTCGAGTACCGCCGCGGCTACAAGTTCTCGACCTACGCCACGTGGTGGATCCGACAAGCGATCACGCGCTCGATCGCCGACCAGGCGCGCACCATCCGCATCCCGGTGCACATGATCGAGACCATCAACAAGCTGGTCCGTACCAGCCGGCAGATGCTGCACGAGATCGGCCGCGAGCCCCAACCCGAGGAACTGGCCGAGAAGCTCGGCATGCCGCTCGAGAAGGTGCGCAAGGTCCTGAAGATCGCCAAGGAGCCGATCAGCCTCGAGACGCCGATCGGCGACGAGGAGGACAGCCACCTCGGGGACTTCATCGAGGACAAGAACGCCGTCATCCCGCTCGAGGCGGCGATCCAGGGCAATCTGCGCGAGAGCACGACGCGGGTCCTGGCGACGCTCACGCCGCGCGAGGAGCGCGTGCTGCGTATGCGTTTCGGCATCGGCATGAACACCGACCACACACTGGAAGAGGTCGGCCAGCAGTTCTCGGTCACCCGCGAGCGCATCCGCCAGATCGAGGCCAAGGCGCTGCGCAAACTCAAGCACCCGAGCCGCTCGCGCATGCTGCGCAGCTTCCTCGACGAGGGCTGAGACAGAGCGAGATCGGAGATCGAAAGCCGGGGCCCGTCCCCGGCTTTTTCATGTCACTCGCGGTCGGCGATCCGCACCAGCGACGGCAGCAACCCGCACACCGTCACATTGAGCCGGCGAACCTCTTCCATGACGGCCGAGAGATTTTCCTGAACGGCTGCGCAGTGGCGCGAGGCTTCGTTGCGGGCGTCGTCGAGCCCAGGGTCGATCGCATAGGGATGCCCGAGGGCGCGCCCGCATTCCGCGAGCACACCCAGCAGCGCTGCCGGCGACTCCGCCGTGTGCCCGGGACGCACGAAATCGCGGGTCGCATGTTCGATACGCTCCAACGCCGTGACAAGACCATCGACTTCCATGGGAGTCTCCTCGGCCGACAACGGGAACGCTGTGATCGGTATCGATGCTGTCACCGGAGTCCCCGGCGCACAAGCCCGCGCGCCTCCTCCCTTAAGATCAGCCGAACCGCAGGAGGGGTATCGCGGCCGCCGCCAACAGGACGGCCGCGATGCGTGTACGCGTGAAAGGCTCCTTGAGCCAGAAGACGGCGATGAGGACGGCAAAGATTGCGCTGGTATCCCGCAGCGCGGCCGCCGGGGCGATCGGCGCGTGGCTCCAGACCCAGAGGATCATCAGATACGACCCCATGGCGGCGAGGGCGATCGGCAGGGCGAACGCCCAATGCGCCGTCACCTGCGCCCAGGGGGGCCCCACGCGCCGCTGCCGCCAGGCCATGGCTGCCGCGTTGGTGATCGACACGACGAAGCCATAGGCCCACGGCGATCCCGAAAGCCGGACGCCCTGCGCGTCGCACATGATGTAGGCCGCCGTCCCGACTCCCGCCGCAGCGGTCCAGCCCATCGCCGCCCGCGTGATCCCCTTCCCCCGCGCGGCGTCCCAGGCCAGCACGACGAGGGCAAGGGAAATGACCAGAACGCCGAGCAGCCCCGCCGTCGCCAGTCGTTCACCCGTCACGAGAGCCGCCAGCGGCACCACCATCAATACCGCCAGAGAGCGGACGACGGGGTAGACGAGGCCGAATCCGCCGAGTTCATAGGCTCGCAGGAGGGCCGACACGGTGAGCACGTTCATCACGGTCGAGGCCGCGATCCAGCCGAAGGAAGCAAGGTTCGGAAGACCGGAGAAGAAGAGCGCCGGAACGACGAGCACGGCGCCCAGCACCATCTGGGCCGTCATCACGTGGGCCGGACTGCGGCTTGCCTTCACGGCGGCATTCCACCCCGCGTGCAGCACGGCGCTCAGCAGGGCGAGCGAAACGTCGGTGAGATCCATCGTTCAGGCCGGGCGCTGCGCGACGATGACCACGCAGTAGCGAGCCGGGCTTTGCGTTGGATTGTGGTAGGTGATCGGCCGATCGAGCACCATCGCCAGGCAATCGCCAGCGCACAGTTCAAAGTGCTCCTCCCCCAGCGTCATCTCGATGCTGCCCTCGAGGACCCAGACCTGCTGATGGGTCACGCCCGGCCGTGCCGCGGTCTCGTAGGCGACGCGCGCGCCTGCCGGAAAAATCACCTCGACGATCTGGATCGGAGACGGGAAGCCACCCGGCGAGACGTTGCGACGGAGATACCCCGATTCGGGGTCCCGCCATTCGACCTGATCCGACCGCCGGGACATTGGAAGCGGTGGCGCGGCTGGCGCTTCGAAGAGGGTCGCCAGCGAGACGCCGAGCCCCGTCGCCAGTTTTTCGAGGAGTACGGCTGTCGGGTTGCTTTCGCCGCGCTCGATCAGGGAGATCATCGAGCGGCTGACCCCGCTGGCTTCGGCCAGGGTCTCGAGCGACAGGCCATGCCGGCCCCTGAGGTCGCGAACACGGGCTGCGATCCGTTCGTTTATGCCGAGCTCCAGGGCATCCTCCACTGATGGAGTAAATATCTACTATATTGGACGACGCATCAAGGAAGTCCGGGCTGCGCTAAAACAGGATCGGAATGCAGCGGGGGAAATGAGATGAAGGACATCGTCGATGAATTGCGCGCCCAGTGCCGGGAGCAGCATGGCCCGACCGGCGACGACACCGGCGTCCTTGCGCGCGACGTGCGTTGGCGGGCGGCAGCGGAAATCGAGTCCCTGCGGCCGGCGACCTGGCGGCCGATCGAGACGGCGCCGAAGGACGAAGGGCCCGTTCTGCTTTTCTGCCCCGGCCTCGCCGGTCACGTCGCCGACGAGATCGTGGTCGGCACCTGGAGGTTCGACCCCAATCGCCGCTCCCTGGGCTATTGGGTGAGCGACGTTGGCGCACTCGATCCCGGCTTCGCCGAAACCGGGCCTTGGATCGAGTATCGCGAACTCCAGCCTCGGCAATGGGCGCGCCTGCCGGCGCGACCCGGGAAGGGAAATTAGCAAAACAAAAAAAGGCGGCCACGAGGGCCGCCTTTTCCATTGTCGGTGTCAGATCTCAGCTGCGCGGCGGCAGCGGAACCTTCGCGTCCGTGAGCAGCTTCACGAGGGCGGGAATGCCCGCCTTGTAGTCGCCGGCATCGCACTTGGCGATCGCCGCCGGACCCTCGCTGGCCACCGAGTCCCGACGCACGGAGTCGCGCCACTTCGCGGCCAAAGCCTTGCAGTAGGCGGCGTCATCCATCGGAGCAGCAGCCATCGTCTGCGCCATGACGATTTCGACGCGGCGGTTCTGCGGCTCGCGAACGTTCGGGCCGGTCTGCACGAGCAGGCCCTGTTCCCCGCGGCCCACGACCGCGATCGCGGTGGCGGGCACGCCTTGCTGGACGAGGGCGCCCTTGACCGCATTCGCACGGCGCAGCGACAGCGCCATGTTGTAGGCTTCCGTACCCGACGTATCGGTGTGCCCGGTCGCCGTGATACGCGCATTGCCCTTCGTCTTGTAGGCAGTGGCAGCCTGACCGACGACGTTCGTGGCCTGCGGGTTCAGCTTGGCGCTGTCCCAATCGAAGAAGACCATGAAGCTCTGAGGCGCCGGCGGCGGCGGAGGCGGCGGCGCAGTGGCCGGCGCCGGTTCGTCGCAGGCGGCGATCATGAACGTGGCGGCAAGCAGAACAAACAACTTCTTGAGCATAAGCCCCTCTCCCCTATGGCCATTTTAGCCATTGCCATAATGCTCGATCACCCCTCATGCGAGCAATGCCAAAAATTGCATAGGGTATGCTGCTTCAAACGAGGAGGTAAAAACCACCTGCGATAGTGCACGGGGCCCGCAACCACAGAGATTTGGCGCCGTTGGTGCAGCAAGAGACAACAAGGAGCACCCCGTGAAGCAAGTCGCCATCATCACCCTTGCCGCCTGTTCTTTCGTCGCAGGTTGTGCGTCGTACACTGAGCGTGTGGTCGAGAAGCCGGTGCCGGCGCGTACTACTTCCGAGCGGACGGTGGTTTACGATTCCACCCCGGTTCCCGCGCAGACCACCACGGTCTACACGACCCGCTGAGGCGCGGCCGTGGTGAAGCTGACGCTTCTTGCCGCTGCCTGCGTGTTGGCAGCCGGCTGCTCCATCCGCAGCGAAAGGGTCGTCGAGAAGCCGGTTCCGGCGCAGACAACCGTCTATACGACCCGATGAGCCCCGCCTAAGCGGCGAGACCGTAGAGTTCGGCCACGTTGTCACGGAGGATACGTTTGCGCAGGCCGGGCTCAAGGTGCCCGGTTTGCTGTTCGATGACCTTCCGGCTCCAAGGCCACGTCGAGTCGCTGTGAGGGAAGTCGTTGGCCCACATCAGCTGTTTGGGCCCGAGCCGGTCGGCGAACTGGAAAGCCGTCCAGTCGTCCTGGAACGTCAGTGTAATGTGGTCCCTGAAATACTCCGACGGGAGGCGCGCGAGGTCCTGTCCCTTCATCCAGAAGCGATGCCGCTTATACGCATGATCCATGCGATACATGAAATGTGGCGCCCACCCGGCATCGGCTTCGACGCAGACGACCCGCAACTTGGGATGTCGCTCGAACACGCCGCTGAACACCAGCATGCCCATGATGTCCTGGCAGCCCCGGATGATCGACAAGAAGCCATTGATCTTCGGGCCGCGTGGCTTCGAGAGGGAATTGTCGCCGGAAGTCGTGAGGATATGCCAGGACAATGGCAGTTCGAGCGCGACGGCCGCTTCCCAGAAGGGATCGTAGATCGGATCGTCATAGTCCTTTTCGGCCGGATTGCCGGGCATCATGACGCCGCGGAAGCCCATTGCCTTGATGCGCTCGAGATCCTCGATGCCTTCCTTCACCGAGCGCAGGGCCGTCTGCCCCATGCCGACCAGGCGATCGGGAGCGTGTGAGCAATAGGCCTGGAGCCAACGGTTGTAGGCGTCGAAGCAGGCCTTCTTGAAATCGAAATCGGGATGGTTACAGATCAGCATGCCGACGGTCGGATAGATGATTTCCGCCGCCACCCCGTCCCTATCCTGATCCTCAAGACGGGTCGCGGGATCCCAGCCGCTGCGGTGCAAGTCCTCGAACCGGGCGCCGCCGATCCGGATGTCCTGCGGGGCGACGCCGGCGGCCGCGATCAGGCCCATCGGAACCGGGGTTTTCATGCCATCGACGAGGTAGATGTCGCCCATGCTGTCGTGGCGCACGACGTGCGGCGCCCGATCGCGGAACGCCGGGTCGATGTGGTCGCGGTAGCAGCCGGGCGGTTCGGTAATGTGGGAATCTGCAGAAATCGGGCGCCAGTCCATTCGTTCCTCCGTTTTCTTTGTGCCAGCCTAGGCAGAGGTCGAAAGACACGGCAAGTCGCGGAACGAAGGCGGTTCCGGCCGGCGGCAGCGGTTGAACCGCTTCAAAGCGTGTGGCATACCCCCGGCCGCGCGCTGCCGTAGCTCAGTGGTAGAGCACCCCCTTGGTAAGGGGGAGGTCGACAGTTCAATCCTGTCCGGCAGCACCAGCGCATCCTCCTTGACGTACAGGGAGTGAGAGGCCCATCTCGGGTAGATGGTGAAAGCGGTCCGCGATGGCGCAAAGCGGTAAATTTGCATGGCTCGGAGTCCTATTCGGCGCGGTGGTGATCGTCGTGATCGCCGCGGCCGGGGTCTTTGGGCTGCCCGAACTGCAGGTAGGCAGCGCGCAGAACAGGTCGGAAGTGAACGGCCCCTTGATCTCGCGGGGTTACACCGACGCGCCCGTGGGCACGGCCGTGATCGCGGGCGACCCGGTCGGTGGCTCGGTACTGACCGAACTGCGGATCAAGAACGGCCAGACCATCAAGCGCGGCGAGGTCATCGCGGTCCTGAACAATTACGCCGCTGCCGACGTCGAAGTGCGCCGGATCGAGGCCGAGATCGCCAAGGCGCGACGCAAACGCGAGACGATGATCTCAGGCTACAGGACCGCAGAGATCGCGCTTCAGGAAGTGTCGGTGAAGTCAGCGTCGGACGAGAGCCAACTCAAGGACCTCGAATTGTCGCGCTCCAGCGCACCGCCCGACCAGAAACAGCTCCAGTCCACCCTCTCGCAGCAGGCGCTGGAGCGCGAGGAGGCCAAGCTCAGGTTCCAAAAGGAAGTCCTGAAAGCGGATCTCGCCCAGATCGAAGCTGACATCGCCATCTACGAAGCCAAGCTGGACGGAGCCAAGATCGAACGCGAGCTGGCGATGGTCCGTTCGCCGCTCGACGGGGTCGTGGTCGACATCTACACGCGCCAGGGTGAGCGGATCTCGTTCCGAGGCATCGCCAAGATCGTCGACCTCAGCCAGATCCGCATTTTTGCCGATGTCGACGAGATCCATCTGCGCACCCTGAAGCCGGGCGGCAAGGTCGAGTTCACCTTCCAGGGTAGCCGCACCGTGCACATCGGCACGATCATCCGGACGCCGCTGACCGTGAAGCGCACCAAGAGGTCGGAGGCCGACCTCGGCGAATCCAACGCGCGCCTTCTCGAGGTCGAGATCCGGCCCGACGATCCGCAGAGCATTCCACAGATGCTGGGCCGGGAAGCCCGGGTGGTCTTCCAGTAGGCAGGGCGGCCGTCAAGCGACCTGAGGCCGCGGACTCCTGTACTCGTAGAGCAGCGCGGCCGCGAGAATGGCCAGTCCGATGGCCCGCGCGGCAACCGTGCCTCCCACCCAGTCGTCGATGATGCCCGGGAAGGTGAGCGCGATCCCGGCCACACCGCAAACGACGCGCATGCCGATGCCGAGGGGCCGCCACAGATGGCCCTGCGCCGCCACCGCGAGGGCAACGATGCCGCCCGCAGCGCCCAGCGTCACCCAGGGGATCCACAGCCAGCTCATGTTCTTCGGTGTCTCGAGCAGCAGGCCGGTTCCGATCGGGTCGAGTACGAAGATGAACGGCACGAGGAAGGCCGGCAGGGCATATTTCCAGCTCTGCAGCGTGGTCACGTAGGGATCGGCGCGTGTGATCGTGGCGGCGGCGAAGGGTGCCAGCGCAGTCGGCGGCGACACTTCGGAGAGCACGGCGTAGTAGAAGATGAACATGTGCGCGGCGTAGTCGGGGATGCCGAGCTTGATCAGCGCGGGCGCCGCGATCACGGCACACATGATGTAGGAAGCCGTCACGGGAACGGCGAGGCCGACCACCCAGACGATCAGTGCGGTGTACATCGCCGTCCAGAAGACGGAGCCGCCGGCCAGGTCGATGACGATCGACGAGAATTTCAGCGCCAGGCCGGTCTTGGTGATGACGCCGACGATGAGGCCGGCGCAAGCGCAGGTCGCAGCGACTCCCAGCGCCTGGATCGACCCGTCGGCCAGCGCCTGGAACAGCCGGCGGGGCCAGAGCGCCGTGTCGGCGCGCATGTAGCTCACCAGGATGGCGAGCAGGATCGACCAGAACACGGCATAGGTCGCCGAAAAACCCCACACCATCAGCACGACCACGGAGATCAGTGACGTGAAATGGAAGCCGTAGCGCGTCATCAGCTGCTTCATCGTCAGATCGACCGTCGGATCGACGGCGCGCAGCCCGTACTTGCGCGAATCAATCTCGGTCATCATCAGCAGGCCGAAGTAGTAGAGGCAGGTCGGAATGAGGGCCATCCGCACGATGTCCAGGTAGGACATCTTCAGGTATTCGGCGATCAGGAAGGCCGCGGCCCCGAGCACCGGCGGCGACAGGATGGCGCCGAGGCCACCCGCCGCCAGCAGGCCGCCGGCCGCCGACTTGCCGTAGCCCGCCTCCTTCATGATCGGCCAAGCGACGGTACCGATAGTCACCGTGGTGGCGACGCCCGAGCCCGAGGGCCCGCCCAGCAGGAACGACGACAGCACGACCGCACGGCCGGCCGCGTTAGGCTGGCCCTTCATGGCGCGCAGCGAGAAGTCGATGAAGAAGCGTCCTGCGCCGGAAGCCTGCAGGATGGCGCCGAAGATCGTGAACAGGATGATCAGCGTGGCCGAGACGTCGATGGCCGAGCCGAAGATGCCGTTCAGGGTCATGTATTCTTCGGCGATCATGTCGGACAGTGGATAGCCCTTGTGCGTCCACGGGGCGGGCAGGTAGTTGCCCCACAGCGCATAGGCAAAGAACACGAGGGACAGGATCGGCATGATCCAGCCGGTTGCCCGACGGGTCGATTCGAGAACCAGCAGGATCAGCAGGCCTCCGATCACCAGGTCGGTCTGTGTCGGCGAAACGTAGCGATCGAGGAAATCGTCGGAATCGGCCAGGGACGTCCAGCTGCCACCCGTCATCATGTACCAGATGACGACGATCACCAGGCCGGCCGCCACGATGTCCCAGGGGGCGACCCGGTTGCGCCAGCTCTTCACCGCCGGGAACAGCAGGAAGACCAGCGACAGCGCATAGGCGACATGAATCTCGCGCAGCGACTGCGTGTCGACCGTCGATGCGGCAGCATAGAGATGGAAGATGGTCATGGTGAAGGCGATGAAGGTGAGGAACGTGCCCCACCAGCCCACGAATCTGTGGATGCCGCCTTCTTCCTGCTCGACGAGCTCCTCGATCTTGCGCTTTTCCTCGTCGCTCAGCAGTTCGGCCTGGACCGTCATCGTTCTTCCCATCCCCAAAAATGGAAACGGGGCCCTCTCTTGCTGGAGGGCCCCGCCAGTGTCGCTGTCTCTACGACAGCTTGATGCCCTTCTCGGCGAAATACTTCAGCGCGCCCGGATGGAAAGGCACCGACGAATTCGCCGTCTTCTGATTCTCGGCCGTCATGTCGGTCGACGCCTTGTGGGTGGCGATGAGGTCGCCGTGGTTTTCCCACAGGGTCTTGGTGATGGTGTAGGCCTGATCGTCGCTCATCGATGCCGGCACGACGAGGATGTTCCAGATGGCGATTACCGGAACCGCCGCATCCTGGTTTGGATAAGCCTTGGCCGGGATCTGGCTGGCGGCAAAGACCGGACCGTATTTCTTGTTCAGCGCCGGCACCAGGTCGGCCGTCGAGATCAGCTTGATCTTGACGCCCTGGGTCGCCGCGAGATCGGTGATCGCCGCAACCGGCGGGCCGCCGTTGAAGAAGTAGCCGTCGAGCTTGCCGTCCTTCATGGCATTTGTGCTCTCGGCCGGCGACAGACGCTCGCGCTTGATGTCGCTGAGCTTCAGGCCGAGTTCGTCGATGATGCGCAACGCCATCACCTCGGAACCGCTCACCGGCGCGCTGGTCGAGATGCGCTTGCCCTTGATGTCCGACAGCTTGTTGATGCCGGTGCCTTCCATCGTCACGAAGTGCACCAGATTGGGGTACACGACGGCCAAGGTGCGCGACTCCACGGGCTTGCCCTTGAACTTGTCGAGACCCTTGATGGCGTCATAGGCGGTGTCGCACTGCGTCAGCGCCATCTGCGCCTTGCCGTCCCGGATCATGTGCATGTTGGCGACCGAGCCCGCCGTCGCCTCGGCGGTGACGGCCCAGCCCGGGACTTTCTTGCTCAGGATATTCGCCATCGCGCCGCCGAGCGGATAGTAGACCGCGCCCGTGGTGCCTGTTGCGATCGAGAACTGGGTCTGCGCGGCAGCTGGCAGAGACAGGCCGGCCATACCGAATGCGCCCGCGGCCGAGCCAGCGGCGATGAATTGACGTCTTTTCATGATGAAGCTCCCTATGGTTCGTTTCCACTCCCCGAACTCGGCGCGGAACAAACCACGACTTCCGGTATCAGGCAACACGCGCAATCCAGCGCCTTTTCGAAACTCGGCTTCGCGAATCGGAACCGGTTGGGCGAGCCTGGCTGCGCATGGCGCGAAATTGACCACCTGATTTTCTTGTAATTTGTCGGATGAGTAGTCCGCTCCGGATTGCCCACGTCCCGTTGACGGCGTCGCCCAGATAAGGCCCAGTTTCAGGACCAAGTTCGAGCCGTCGGACTTAATAGCCGGCGGCGAGAGTGGCACACTCGTAGTGTAGGCTTGGCGCGTGATTAACAATTTGAACTCAGTCCATTTCCTCCTGATCGCTGCGGCAGGCGGCTGCATTTACCTTTCCCTTCGAGAGGTGCGGCGGCGCTACATTTCGATCTGGCGCCTGTTCGCTCCGGCGTTGCTCGCGCTTGTCGTCGGGGGCATCCTTTCGCTTCTGCAACTTGGCGAGCGTGCACCGCTGGCGGCCTGGTGGTTCGGAGCGGCGCTCGCCGGCGGATTCGTGGTTGGCTCCGTGCGCGCCATGATGATCGGCATCCAGCACGACATGTACCGGCCGCAAGTCAACCTCACCCACAGGTCCAAACTCATGCTTCTGTGGGTGGCGGTCGCGGTGGGCGTCGCGGTCGCCATCGAATGCGTGGGCGCATTTTCTGGCAGTCCGGCCCTTGAGGCCTTTCGCCTGGGAGGCGCCCTCGTTGCCATGATCTGTGCGGGTGCCATGCTCGGCCGCGCCCTTGTCCTTACCCTGAGGCTCTACCGCGTCGACCGTGTCAGCGCCTGACGGACCACTTGCTCAAGCACGTGGGCGCGGCGCCAAGCTGAAAGAGGCGGACAAGCGGGCGCGTGGGCGGTGCGGTCTGGATGCCGGCCTTTTCCGAGGACGATCATGGACGTAGTCCCTTGCCGTCGCGCCGGAGCCAGCCCGAGCGCTTCGTTCAGGAACTGACGGTCACCGGCACCATTTCGACGCTGAAGGCGCCTTCCCTGATCTCAGTCCGCTAACGTCCAACCGATCTTCCGTTCCGTTGAAATCACCCTCTTGCCGGTTGTGCACCGCGCCGCCATTCGACAAGTTCGGGGAATGGATATCGAACTCAACCGTGATGCGGAACTCATCGTCAGAGGCTGGCTCGCCGATCTGAACGCCGCGCTCGATGCGCGCGACTCGCAGCGTCTGGCACTGCTGTTCCGCTCGGATGCCGACTGGCGGGATATCGTCGCGCTCACGGGCTCGATCGAGACCGTCAGCGATCGCGCCGCGATCGCCGGACGACTGGTCGAAGCTGCTTCCGCAACCAGCGCCCGAAACTTCGCCATCGATTCGGACCGCTGGCCACCCCGCGATGTCGAGCGCGCCGGCGAGGCGTGCATCGAAGCGATCCTCACTTTTACGACGGCAGTCGGGACCGGTGCAGGCGTCCTGCGGCTGAAGCGTGCCGATTGCCGCGCCGGGGACGCAGCGGCATGGACGCTGTTGACCTCGCTCGAGTCACTGCACGGCCACGACGAAGAGACGGTCCAGGCCGCGGCCGAGGAGCCGGCCTTCGATCGCGACTTTCACGGACCGAACTGGCTCGACCGCCGGCAGGAATCCTCACGTTACGCCGATCACGACCCCACTGTGCTGATCGTTGGGGGAGGCCATGCCGGCATCACGGCGGCGGCCCGCCTCAAGGCATTGGGCATCGACGCGTTGGTCGTCGACCGGATGGCCCGAATCGGGGACAACTGGCGCAAGCGCTATCACGGGCTGAAGCTGCACAACCAGAAGCACTCCAACCACTTTCCCTACCTGCCCTTCCCCAAGACATGGCCGAAGTACATTCCCAAGGACAAGATCGCGAACTGGCTCGAGTCCTATGTCGAGACGATGGAAATCGACTTCTGGACGGGGACGAGCTTCAAGGGAGCGACGTGGGACGCCGGCGAAAGGCGCTGGATGGCCGAACTGGACATGGACGTGGCCGGCGGCGTTCACCGCACGCTGCATCCGCGGCACATCATCATGGCGACCAGCGTGAGCGGGACGCCGAACATTCCCGAGATACCGACATTCGACCGCTTCGAGGGCACGGTCGTCCATTCAAGCAAGTTTGCCAGCGGCGCAGACTGGAAGGGCCGGCCGGTCTATGTTTTCGGCACCGGCACCAGCGCGCATGACATTGCCCAGGACCTGCATGGTAACAGTGCCCACGTCACCCTCGTCCAGCGCAGCCCGACGCTGATCGTCAACGTCGAACCCGGCGCCCAGCTCTATGACGGAATCTACTACGGGAAGGGGCCGACGCTCGAAGACCGCGACCTCGTCAACGCGTCGGTTCCGCTGCGGGTGATGAAGACGGCGCACCGCATCCTCACCGACCAGGCCCGGGCTCACGACGCGCCCTTGCTCGACGCGCTGGAGCGCGTCGGCTTCCGGCTCGAGTTCGGGGAAGATGGCACCGGCTGGCCGCTCAAGTATCGCGGCCGGGGCGGCGGTTACTACTTCAACGTCGGCGCTTCCGACCTGGTGGCGAAGGGCGAGATCGGACTGATCCAGTACGACGACATCGCCTGCTTCACCGCGACCGGCTTCACGATGAAGGACGGCAGTGATCGCACCGCCGATCTGATCGTGCTGGCCACCGGCTACAAGGGACAGGATCACCTCGTCGAACAGCTCTTCGGGGCGGAAATCGCTCACATGGTCGGTCCCGTCTGGGGTTTCGACGAACGCACCCAGGAGCTGCGCAACATGTGGATGCCCACGGCGCAACCGGGCCTGTGGTTCCAGGGCGGTTCCTTCGCCCAGTGCCGCATATACTCCAAGTATCTCGCCCTGCAGATAAAAGCGGCCGAAATCCACCGGGACTGATTTCCGCTACGGCTCGACAGGTCGGGGGCGGAACCCCCTCCTACGGGACCCGTTGCATGTCCAGCCGGTGCCTGAGGGGCCGAACATCTCCAACCCGGATCCAAGGAGCCGTGAGTCATGCCGACCGCGCAAATGCGGATCAGCGCAGAGGAGCAGCGTCTTCTCAGGGCGTTGTCCGTCGGCCAAACCGTGACGCTTCCTTCCTCCCACCGCCTGCGCCTGGAGCTTTTGGGCCTTCTCCATGACGGACCGAACGGTCCGCGTCTCACCCCCTTGGGACGTCGGCATGCTGAATCTGCGGTGACCGACGTCGAACCCAAGGCCCGGGCCGACAACGACCCTGCGGTCAAACGCGACCGGCTCGGTCGCCGGATGCCTCATGGCCGGGCGCTCCCCTTTTGAACAGGTAATTCATGTCCACACGACCTGCTTCTTCGTTCGTTACGGAACAGACCGGCAAAGAGGTGCGTGCATACAGTCGGGAACTTCCAAAGCCCGACCCACAGGCTGCTCGAGAGAGTCACCGCAGTGTCCCGGCGAACGAGGAAACTGACGTGACATCCGTGTTCGAGCCGAAGAATCTGTTCCTGTCTGCCCTTCCCGCCGCCGAGCAAAACCGGCTCCGCCCCCATCTGGCCTTCCATCGGATGGCACAGGGCACGATCCTCCAGGAACCCGAGCAGCGCATCGAGCACGTCTACTTTCTCGAAAGCGGCATGATCTCGTTGGTCGCGATGATGCAGGACGGTGCCGAGATCGAGACCGCCACGCTCGGGCGCGAGGCCATTCTCGGATCGCTTTCCGCGCTCGGCAACCATACTGCGGGCACCCGGGCGATCGTGCAGATCGACGCGACCGCGTGGCGGATGACGGTGGCAGACTTTCGAACCGCCATCGGGCAGAGCCCCCTCCTCCGCAAAACGGCCTTGTTGAGCAGCGAACTCACGCTGGCGCAGATGCAGCAGACAGCGGCGTGCAATGCACTTCACACGGCAGACCGTCGGTTGTGTCGCTGGATCGTGCAAGTCCGAGACCGCATCGACGATGATGTAATCCGCCTCACTCATGATTTTCTCGCGCAGATGCTCGCCGTCCGCCGCCCGACCGTCAGCCTGATCGCCTATGGCCTGCAGCAGGCGGGCTTGATCCGCTACCAGCGGGGAAAGATCACGATCCTCGACCGCGCCGGCCTCGAGCGAGGCGCCTGTGAATGTGTGGGCGCGCTGCGGGAAAAGACGCACCGCATCATTGGCGGGCTCGAGTGACGATCGTTATTCCGCCCGCCGGTTCGTGAAGCGTGCATTACCCAGCCCCGTTCCAATCGTGAGCACACCCCACCGCTCGACATCTGTCATCTCGGCGACCTCGCTCAATCCCTGAACGACGGCGTCGTTGTGAATGACGACGAGCGGCTTCCGGCCACCGATAAGCGGCAGCGATCCCGACAAGGCGGAAACCAGGTTGAAGCCGTCCTCCTGCCAGTTGCCGGGGAGGTTCTGTCCACCATTGAGAATCGTGCCTTGCTCGTCGATCAGACCTGGACAGCCGATCCCCATGAAAGGCGCCAGATCCAGGTTTGCGGCAACTGATCTTTCAACCAGCTTGGTCGTCATTTCAGCCAGGCGGCGCACGGCTTGATCGCGAGTGGGATTGTCGTTGCGATGACACCAATGTTCCATCTTCCAAACCGCACCTTTCGAGACGCTGCCATTTGCGATTTGAACGATGCCTACTCTCAGATTGGTGCCGCCAATGTCTGCAGCAACAATTGCGTCATGGCTGGCCAGCACCGCTGCGGGGGCAAGTTCTGCCGCTCCGATGAGACCGGCTTCGTCGGGATGGCTGCGAACCGGCAGCAGTTCCAGGGGCGTGCCTTCGCCTGCCAGCAGAACCTGGGCCCGGCCCATCGCCAACTGTCCGATCTGGCTCGAACTCAGGCCGCCACCGATTACGATTCGCTGGGTGTCCCGCCAGCCGTCGAGGCGAAGGAACCGCCGGACCACCGTGGCGAGTTCATGCGCGAACTCCTCGATCGCGGTCAGAACCAGGCCTGCGGCGACCGTGTCGTCGCCGGTCAAGAGCTCGTCGAGGGTGGCCTTCGATATGCTGCCCGTGGGCGTGTCGCCGAACGGATCCTCATCGAGCGTCGCAGCAACACGCTCGCGCCAGTCGTCGAGGATCGCACTGAACGCGCGGCCGGATGCACGATCTCCGACAAACCCTTCTTCGTCGCGAAGCTCCTCGTTGTAAGTATCGACAGTGACGTGAGGCAACACCCGCGGGCCGTGCCCTGTCGCGGATTCGGCACCACGCGCGTCTTTGTCGAGCGTGCCGCTCGGCACGTCGTGTACGCCGGAACCGTCCATTTATGTCCTCCGCCCCGTCAGCACTACAAATGCAGCAGTGATGCAACGGAAGCAGCCTCAGTTCGGTTGCCGCAACGATAACGGCATCCAGCCGTTTGCCGGTCATGCCTCGAATTTCGTCGACGGCGCGCCTTATGCGCGAGAATGGCCTGACCCGCGGAACGCCGGAGATGCTGCTCCTCCGACGACAGCGCTGCGGTAAGGGCTTTCGCTTCGTGGACGCCGACGGCGGAACGATAAAGGACCCCGGCATCATCGTCCGCCTTAAATCCCTCGCGATGCCACCCGCCTATGCGAACGTCCGCTACGCCGCGGACCCAGCGATGCACCTCCAGGCAGTCGGCGAAGATGCCGCCGGTCGACTTCAATATCGATATCATCCCGACTGGCTGCAGGTGCGCGAGAGTCTCAAGGCCCGGAAGCTTGAGAACCTCGCCAAGTCTCTTCCGGTCATCAGTCGGGCGGTTCGCCGTTGCCTGCGATCTGACAAGGCCGATGTCCGTCAGGTCGCCGCGGCGGTCGTCTATCTCGTTTCTAAAACAGCGCTGCGGGCCGGTAGTGACGCCTATGCACGCGAACGCGGAACGCGGGGGGCGACCACCCTTCTCAAGTCGAACGTGCGGATCGATGGAGAGTTCGTGCGCCTACACTTCCGGGGGAAAGGCGCCAAGATCGTCGCGCGGGAGGTTCGCGACCGGATCCTCGCGACCACCTGCCGGAGTCTGTTCGAGCTGCCCGGCCGGCGCCTCTTCCAGTATCGAGGGACGGACGGCGCGCTTCATCTCGTGCGAGCCTCCGACGTGAATGCCTTTCTCCGGGACGTCTCGGGCGCTCGTATCTCGCTCAAGGACTTCCGTACCCTCGTGGCATCTGCCGGCGTCATGCGGGCCCTTGCCGCAGCTCCTCCCGCTGCGAACGAGCGTGCCCGTCGTGCTCAGCTGCGCGATGCCATCGCAGCGGCGGCCGAACAGCTGGCCAACACGCCAACGGTCTGCCGCAAGAGCTATGTCCATGGGTCCGTGATTGCGGCGTTCGAAAAGGGCGTATTGCCCGCCGCGGCCGGCCGCAGTCTGGAGGGCACGACACAAGCGCTCGTTCGGGTGGTCGCTCGTCGCCGCTGAGCGCCAATATGGACCCTGCGGTTGCCGGTTTAGTTCGGGCGTCCCCTGCCACGTCGAGGGAAGCCTGTCTGTCTTCCAGCAGCAGGCACCGCCTGACGTGCGCGACGATCGAGCCACCTTTGACCGATGGGAAAGGCAAATTTCAGGATCAGCCCGTAGGCCACAGCAAAGGTCAGGGAACTCCCGAGAAGCTTCGGAAGGGACACTTCCAGACCGCTGGCACAGATTGCGTAGACGTAGGCGAGTGCCGAACCCTGCTGCACCATCCAGGGGACATCGAATGAGAAGAAAAACCGGATGACGAAGGCGACGATCAGGCCGACCGCAAAGACGCCGGCCAGCATCCCTGGAAATCCCAGATCGACGTAATTTTCGGCCATGTAGCCGACGCTGATCGACGTGCCGCCGCGCATATTCTCGAGAAGGTCGGCCTTGGTCAGACGAATATAGACTTCGGTATCCGAAAGGGCCTCCTTGTTGGGAAACAAGAAGCGGGGACGGAGGACGTGACTGAGGGCATCGCGCCACTGTCGCATCGAGGAGGGCTCGGAACCGGCCTGGTCGACGTTGATGACGAGACCGGTGATGTCGACATATGCAAGCCGCTCCAAAAGGGCCTTCGAGGTCAGCGCCCAGTTGATGTCGCCAATCCCGGCGACCCGCCCGAGCATGTACTCGGCCCGATCGGACAAGGAGAGCTGAAGGGCCTGCGATTCCGAGCCCCCGGTGGCGTATTCGCGATACTCGGTTTTTACCGATGTCCAGAACAGCGCCAGGAACACCAGGGCAAAGCCTGCCAGAACTGCAGAGGCGCTCGTGCGAGGCGTCCATCTGATTTGTGCAGCGAGCGCTGCGGTGCCGAGGAAAACGAAGACGCCCCGGAAATCGCCGAGCAAGCCGGTCATTCCGGACCCGATCTCGACCATGACGATCGCCAACAGGAAACTCCATCCGCGTCCCGTCTGCATGACCGACGTGAACAGCAGGAAAGCGGCGACGATCTTGAACCGCGCGACGGACTCG
Organism: Reyranella sp.; assembly: GCF_052439685.1. Taxonomy (GTDB): domain Bacteria; phylum Pseudomonadota; class Alphaproteobacteria; order Reyranellales; family Reyranellaceae; genus Reyranella. The sequence continues at coordinate 944 of NZ_JBQVQG010000021.1, read as the reverse complement.
AAGAACTGGAACAGTCCACCACCCAAGGTCAGAGCGCCCACCTGGGCCACCACGTTCGCCCCGAGGTAAACCAGAAACACGTCGATCGGGCGCCAGGCCAGGTGGGCCGAGAAGTTCTGCTGGGTCGGCGGCGAAATGCTTCCCAAGACCATCCTGCAGGCGACGGCCAGCGTCACCGTGGACGCCAGCATGTACCAGTAGGCGTTCAAGACCCACGGTCCGAAAATGCTCTGTGCCATCGCCTCGCCATCGATGAGGGCGAGGAAGGCGCGCGCAAACACCTGCAGCCATTGAGAGAGAAGGTAGTAGACGATCGCCAGAGGCATGGTCGGCCTGCCTATCAGCCGAAGGAGGAGCCAAGGCGTGAACGCACCGACACCGAGAGCCAGTGGGTCGGGAGAGGCAGGCGCAATCAGCAGAAAGACCAGCCCGAATCCGAACGCTGCCCGCCGCAGCATCGAGTAGTCGAGGCGCGGGGCGTTGCGATGCGGATTAGCGAGCGTGGAGGCCATGGGCAGTGAATATCAGGTGGGTCAACCAGTTCATCGCATGATTATCGCATTTTGAAAGCAATAATTCTGGCTTCCGGTTCATTGCCAGTACAGGGGTGGGCGCCGGGCCGCCACTGCAAAAAAGTTCCCAACGCCGCAGGCGGGCTGGCAAAAAACCGCCGACGCACTGCCAAAGAAAAAGGCGGCCCGATGGGCCGCCTTTTCCTCGTTTTGGGTCGTCCAGCTTACTGGATGACGATTTCGACGCGGCGGTTCTGCGGCTCGCGGACGTTCGGGCCAGTCTGGACCAGCAGGCCCTGCTCGCCACGGCCAACCACCGCGATCGCGGTCGCCGGCACGCCTTCGCGCACCAGGGCGTCCTTGACGGCGTTCGCACGACGCAGCGACAGCGCCATGTTGTAAGCCGGCGCGCCCGACGTGTCGGTGTGACCG
>NZ_JBQVQG010000020.1:0-98484 GCF_052439685.1 Reyranella sp. | reverse complement strand
GGCTTCCCCATCCATACTGGCCTCCACGCCCAGCCAGCATCTTGAATCAGGCTTCCGATTCCTTGGGAATCCCCTTTCAATTCTTATTTCAAGCTCGGCGCTCTAATGCCCGGCCGGTTACACCCGCGCGGCACGATTGCTGAAATCAGGCGAAAGGATAAGGTCCGGGGAACGTGCCGATCGGGATGAAGTGAGAGACGAGGCCCCTCCCCTCCAGCCAATGATGCAGCAGCATCGCCGGCGGCTCGATGTACGATGCGGGTTTCGCGTCGGCGCGAAGCTGCAGGGCGATTGCAGTGGTGGTGGACGGCGCGGTGCACAAGACCGTGCCGCCGAAGCGCATCTGCATGACGCGATGGACATGGCCGCAGAGGATTCGCTCGACCTGGGGATGGCGCGCGACGATCGCGGCCAGCCTGTGCCCTTCCCGGCAGTCATACGGATCCATGTAGGGAATACTGGTGGCGAAGGGCGGCTGATGCATCATGACGATCGTGGGCCGCGCCGGCTCCGCAGCCAGGACACCGTCCAACCAGGCCGCCGCCTCTTCGCTCACGACGCCGTGGTGCTGACCGGGAAGCGTGACGTCCAGGGCGACGACACGCACCGCACCGCAGTCACCGACCACATAATCGAACGGCCCCTCGGCCGGCAGCCAGGGCTTTCCGACGAAGGCACGGCGAAAGACCTCGCGCTCATCGTGATTGCCGGGGATCGCCAGCACCGGCATGTCGAGGGCGCCGAGCATCCGCAAAAGCATCACGTATTCGTCCGCTTGGCCGTGATCGACCAGGTCGCCGGTCAGCAGCACCAGCTCGGGCGGCGGATCCAGAGCTTTGACCTGTGCGATGGCCGCGGCGAACTGTGCGTTGGAATCGACCACGCCCTGGTAGAGCACGCCCTCGGGGCGCACATGGGGATCCGACAAATGGGCGATCAGCATCTAGCCGCCCTTCCGGTCGAACTGCACGAGCCCCTCGCACCCCTTCGGCGTGATCGCATAGACACCGCGCTCCACTCTCTCGAACCAGCCATACACGTCCTGCTGCAGGATCTGGGCCGCCTTGGGCGCCCGCGCGGCCTCGCGTAGCGCCGCCACCTTCATCGGCCCGTTGGCCGCCAGAAGCTCGGCACAGCGAAGTGCCTCCTGTCGGTATGCAGTCATCAACGGCGCCCGCATCGCCTGGCCGCCGAGATTGGGATCACCGACCCGACGCGCGTGTTCGCCCAAAAGGCGCCCGGCCTTCTGCTTGTTCGGGCGCGGCGTATAAGGAACGGGATCGAACACCACGTCGGCCTTGCCACTGGCCACCACGATGAAGCCCAGCCCCAACCGGCGGCAGAGCTTCCTCACATTCTTCATCTGCTTGGGCCACTGGCCGACGGCCAAATAGACGAGATCGCTGAGCGCCAACCGGTCGACGCCCTGCAGGACCAGCCCCAGGCCGAAGGTACGCTTCAGTTCCACCACCACGGGCGGCTCCGCACCGCGGACACCGACCACATCGCAGCCCCGCACCTCGCCCTTGACGACGTACCCTTGCCCTTCGAGGAGCCCCTTCACGGGCGCATAGAGGTCGCTCTCCAACGTCATGGCGGCGCACGCTATCATGATCGGGAGTTGGTGAATGAGGAAAACATGACCGAGTTGCTGGATCAGGGCGCCGCTGCCATCGCTGCTGCCGTGCGGGTGGGCAAGACGAAGGCCCGAGACGTAGCCGAAATGGCGATCGCCCGCGTGGAGGCGCGAAACGGGCAACTCACCGCCATCGTCGACTTCGACCCGGCCGAAGCCCGCGCTACGGCGGACGCCGTCGACGCGCGGCGGAAGCAGGGTTTCGATGGCCCGATCCTCGGCGTCCCCTACACCGTGAAGGACACGACCTGGGTGGTGGGTCGCACCGTCACCAACGGCTCGCTGCTCTACAAGGACTTCAAGCCGCCGCGCGATGCCGTCGCTGTCGAGCGGCTGAAGGCGGCGGGCGGCATCTTCCTCGGCATGACCAACACGCCGGAAATGGCCGCGAAGGGCCACACCGAGAACAAGGTCTATGGTCCGTCACGCCATCCGATGAATCCCGCGCTGACGCCGGGCGGCTCATCGGGCGGCGCCGCGGCGGCGTTGGCGGCGGGCTTCTCGCCGATTGCCCTCGGGACCGACGGCGGCGGCTCGGGCCGCCGCCCGGCCTCGCATTGCGGCGTCGTCGGGCTCAAGACATCGGCCGGCGCGATTCCGTCCGTGTTCGGCTTCGGCGGCGCCTACGGTCCGCTCTACGGCGTGACCGCGCCGATGGGCCGCACGGTCGCCGACGCCAAAGTCGGCTTCGAGGTGATGGCCGGTCCCGACCGGCGCGACCCTCATTCGGTAGCTCTGCTCGATGTCCCGCCGCCCAGTGCTCCGCGCATCGCCGTAAGCCCGCGGCTCGGCCTTGGCATTCCAGTCGATCCTGACGTCATGGCGGCGTTCAACGCGGCGGTCGCGAAGCTCCGCGCTTCCGGCTGGCGCATCGAGGAAGCGGATGTCGCCTGGCCCGGCGACACGAGCGAAACGGCATTTTCGGCGGTGAACAGCGCAGCCTCTGCCCTTCTCTACGGCGACCGGCATGCCGCCGACAGGGAGCTGTTCGGTGACAACATCGCCGGCCTGATCGAGCGCGGCCGTTCGGTGCCCGGCACGGACGTCGTCGCAGCCTTCCGCTTCGCCGATGCATGCGCGCGCGCGGTCGCCCAGTTCTTCACCGAATACGACTATCTCCTGACACCGACGACGGCCTGCGTGTCGTGGCCGGTCGAACAGGTCTATCCCAAGATGATCGAGGGCAAGGAGGTCGGGCCGCGCGGCCACGCCGCCTTCACGCCCCTGTTCAATCTCGGCCTCGTGCCGGCGATCTCAGTGCCATGCGGCAGCGGCCGCGACGGGCTCCCGGTGGGCCTGCAGATCGTCGCCCCACGCCTGCATGACCGGCCTCTGCTGGCAATGGCGCAACGGGCCGAAACGGCGCTCGCCCGCTAGCATTGCAGGCATCGCACTCAGTACCATGCAGCTGACCGAAATCCTGATCGTCGTCGGCGTCGCGTTCGTCGTAGCGGTCGCCATCCGGCTGATCCGCGCACGCCAGGCGGCGCGCAATCGCGGCCCCGCCCATATCCACGAGGCCCTGATGAAGCGCGCCGAGCTTCAGGTCGAGCGCAGTCCGTTCCTCAAAAAGGTCGTGAAGGAATTCAAGGCCAACGGACATGTTTCCAACCGGCAGGCCGACGCCGTTGCCAAGGCCCTGAAACGGCTTGAAGGTCATTGAACATCGTTATCCCGTAGCGGGCGCCGCGACGATGGGATTAGGGTGGCACCGTGTCTCGGAAATTGAAACTGAGCGCCGCGTCGGCCCGGCGAATCGCGCTGGCGGCGCAAGGCTTCGGCATCGGTCGACCTGACGGCAACGTCAACCGGGGTCATGTGAAGCGGGTCATCGATCGGCTGGGCCTGCTGCAGATCGATTCCGTCAACGTGCTTGCACGTGCGCATTATCTGCCACTGTTCTCGCGGCTCGGGAATTACGACAGCGCGCATCTCGACGGATTGGCCTGGGGTAGCAGTAGTCGCCGTGGCCTTTTCGAATTCTGGGCACACGAGGCTTCGCTGCTGCCGCTGGCGTCGCAACCGCTGCTGCGCTGGCGCATGGCGCGCGCCCGGGAAGGCACCAGCAAGGGCACGCTGCAGCAGTTTCGTCGCGAGAAGGCCAACTACATCGAGGATGTCCGCCGACACGTCGAGGCGCGCGGCCCCCTCGCCGCGTCGGATCTGGCCGATGGTGGAGCGAAGCGCGGCCCCTGGTGGGGATGGAACGACGGCAAGCTGGCGCTCGAATGGCTGTTCTTCGCCGGCATCGTCACCACGGCCACGCGGCGCGGCACCTTCGAGCGCGTCTACGACCTTTCCGAACGCGTCTTCCCGGCCGAGATTCAGGCATTGCCGACGCCCTCGACCGAGGATGCACAGCGCCAGCTGCTGCGACTCTCGGCCCGGGCGCTGGGCATCGCCACCGAGTTCGACCTGCGCGACTACTTCCGCCTCCCCGTTGCTGACACCAAGGCGCGGCTGGGCGAGTTGGTCGACGCCGGCGATCTGCTGCCGGTCGAGGTCGAAGGCTGGAACCGGCCGGCCTATCTGGAGCCGGCCGCCCGTCAGCCGCGCCGGATCGAGACGCGCGCCCTGCTCGCGCCGTTCGATCCCTTGATCTGGGAGCGCGACCGCACGGAGCGGATCTTCGATTTCTTCTATCGCATCGAGATTTACACGCCGGTCGCCAAACGCAAGCATGGCTACTACGTTCTGCCCTTCCTCCTGGGCGACCGTCTGGTCGGCCGGGTCGACCTCAAGGCGGATCGGCCGAACTCGACGCTGCTGGTGCCGGCCGCCCATCTCGAGCCCGGCGTTGAGGCGCGCGACGTGGCCGCGCCGATGCGCGAGGAGCTGCGGCTGATGGCCGACTGGCTGGGCCTCGAAAACAATGCTCTGCCTCGGGGCGGGGATCTGGGCCACGAGTGGAGTAGAATGGGTAAGTGATGTGCGTAGGAAGGAAGAAGCGAGCATGAACGATCTGGTTCTCAAGGGCGGCCGCGTGATCGATCCGTCACAGGGCATCGACCGCGTGACCGACATCGCCTTCAACGGCGGCAAGGTTGCCGCCATCGGCGATGGCCTGTCGGGCCAGGATACGCGTGACGTTGCAGGCAAGATCGTCTCGCCCGGCCTGATAGACCTGCATACGCACGTCTATTGGGGCGGCACCTCGCTCGGCGTCGAGGCCGAGTTGCTCGCGCGATCGGGCGGCGTAACCACCTTCATCGACGCCGGCAGCGCCGGCCCGGGCAACTTCCACGGCTTCCGCAAGCACGTGATCGAGACCTCGCCGGTCCGGATCCTGCCCTACCTCAACGTTTCCTTTCCCGGCATCTTCGCCTTCTCCAAGTCGGTAATGGTGGGTGAAAGCGCCGACATGCGCCTGCTCGATGCGCGCGAGGCCGTACGGGTGGCGCGCGAGCATAAGGATTTGGTGCTGGGCGTGAAGGTCCGCGTCGGCAAGTCGGCGAGTGGCGATTCCGGAATCATGCCACTCGACATCGCGCTCGACGTGGCCGAAGAGGCCGGCCTGCCGATGATGGCGCATCTCGATTCGCCGCCGCCCTCCCGCCACGAGGTAGTGAGCCGCCTGCGTCCAGGCGATATCCTCACGCATTGCTTTCGCCCCTTCCCCAATGCGCCGGTCCAGCCCGACGGCAAGGTGCGCGACGAGATCCTGGCGGCCCGAGAGCGCGGCGTGATCTTCGACATCGGCCATGGTGGCGGCTCGTTCGGCTTTGGCACGACGCGCAAGATGCTGGCGGCCGGTTTCCTGCCGGACGTGATCTCGTCCGACGTCCATGCGATCTCGATCGAAGGCCCCGCCTTCGACCTCCTCACTACCATGTCGAAGTTCCTCTGCATGGGCCTCGACCTCGCGACCGTCATCAAGCTCACAACCGCCAACGCCGCCGCTGCCATCAAGAGGCCGGACCTCGGCACCCTGAAGGTCGGAAGCGTCGGCGACGCCACCGTGATCGACCAGGCGAGCGGGACGTTCGACTATGCAGATTCAATCGGCGAAAAGCTCATTGGCGACAGACGGCTCCTCTCGGCGGGGGTGATTCTCGCGGGCCGCTGGTGGCACCCGTTGTAGACCCATGACTGCCAAGGCCCCCTCCTCCCCTGCCTGTCTCGCCCACGAAGCCGATGACGCTTACATGGGTTTCGCAACCCGCGGAGAGATCGTCCGCTTCCTGACGGATTTCGACGCGGCACCGGCGGCGGACAAGGTGGAAATGCTTCGGCAGATGCTCCCCAGAATCCGCGATGACGTGCTGTACGCCGAGCTACGCTCCCGTCTCTCGGCAATTGAGTCAGGCAAATCAGTGACTTAGCAAGGCAGGGAATATTCAACGAAGGCTTGCAACCATATGGCGCAAGGCGCCGTTGATCGTGCATGGTTGGATAATTGGTGTTGCCTCTGCCCCCGCTCAGCAACACCTCTCTCCCCATCCAACCGAATCAAGCCCGCTCCTGACTCATCATCGGGGGCGGGCTTTCTCTTTCTCGGAGCTACTTCAGGAATGCGACGGCGAACAGCCGCACCGGATCGGTCCAGAACGCGGCAGTAGAGAAGCCGCCTCGTCGTGCCAGCTCTGCGATGCCGGCCGCGTCGTACTTGTACGAATACTCCGTGTGGACGCGCTCGCCCTCGGCGAAGTGGAACCGGCAGCCCGCGACCGTCACTGCTTGGTCGCACAGGCTTCGGAAGTAGATTTCGATCCGCCCCGCCGCTTCGCTATAAGATGCGTCATGCGCGAATGCCGACAGGTCGAAGTTCGCCTCCAGTTCGCGGTTCATGCGGCGCAAGAGGTTCAGCGTGAACTGAGCCGTGACCCCCGCCCGATCGTTATAGGCGTCGTAGAGTCGCTGCGGGTCCTTCTTCAGGTCCACGCCCAGGATCAGGGCGCCGTCTGAGCCCAGAAGGCGCCGCGCGCGTCGCAGGAACAGTACCGCCTCCTCCGGCTTCAGATTGCCGATCGTGGAGCCCGGAAAGAAGCCGATACGGTGGGCATTGCCGATCGTATCCGGAAGCACATCGAGCGCCATGTAGTCGCCCGTTACTGGATCGACACGTAGCCCCGGATAGTCCTCGCGCAGCCGTCGCGCCGTTGTATCGAGATGCTGGCGCGAAATGTCGATCGGCACGTAGGCGTGCAGATCCGGCATCGCGTCCAGAAGCAGCCGGGTTTTAACGCTCGAGCCGCTGCCATACTCCACCAGCGCGCACCCGGGGCCGGCAAGGCGCGCAATCTCGGGCGCATGCTGACGCAGGATCGCCGCCTCGGTGCGCGTCGGATAATATTCCGGCTGGTCGCAGATCGCATCGAAGAGTGCCGAGCCACGCGCGTCGTAAAGGTACTTGGCCGGAATCGCACGGGGCGTTTCAGCAAGCCCAGCAAGAACGTCGTGGCGGAAGGCATCGCGGTCGGCCCGCTCACCATCCGCGACCGCGAGAAGTGGCACATTCATCGAAGATCCTCCGCGAGTCGAATTCCGCCGAACATCCATCGGGCGTCGGGCGGGAAGAAGTTGCGATAGGTCGCGCGGCCATGACCGATGGCCGTTGCCGCGCAGCCGCCGCGCAGCACCATCTGGTTGGCCATGAACTTGCCGTTGTACTCGCCGACGGCGCCGGCGGGTTCACGATAGCCGGGATAGGCGATGTAGGGACTGCCGGTCCATTCCCAGACCTCGCCGGCGCCCTTGACGCTGTCGGCGGCGATCTCCCACTCGGCTTCGCGCGGCAGCCGCTTACCCGCCCACTTGGCATAGGCCGCCGCTTCGAACGCACTCACATGACAGACGGGACGGTTGTGATCGACGAGCTCGAGCCCTGACAAGGTGAAGACGTGCCACCCCCCGTCCCTCATCTCCCAGTAGAGCGGCGCTTCCCAATCGCGCTGTTTCACGCAGTCCCATCCGGCCGAAAGCCAGAATTCCGGCCGCCGATAACCGCCATCCTCGATGAACGCGAGGTACTCGCCACAATTCACGGGCCGCATCGCCAGCGCAAAACCGTCGAGCCACGAGCGATGGCGAGGTCCCTCGTTGTCGAAGGCGAAGCCCCGGCCATCGTGGCCCGTCTCGACGAGACCGCCTTCGAATTCACGCCAGGAGAGCGGCGTGTCGGACTGTGCCGTATCGGTGCGCGCGCGACGATAGGCCGGCCGCAGCGGATTTAGCGAAAGGGCGTGCTTGATGTCCATCAGGATGAGTTCCTGATGCTGTTGCTCATGATGCAGGCCGAGTTCGACGAGTTCATGTGAGTTGTGATCGCCCCTCAGGAAGTCGAGCATCGCCGCTGTCACGTGATGGCGATAGGCCAGAACTTCCTCGACACCCGGACGCGTGATGAGCCCTCGCTGGGGGCGCGGGTGCCGCGGGCCTACGGCCTCGTAATAGGAGTTGAAGAGGTATTCGTAACTGGGATCGAAAACTCGATAACCGGATGCATGCGGGCGGAGAACGAAAGCTTCGAAGAACCAGGTCGTATGCGCGAGATGCCACTTGGTGGGGCTGGCATCCGGCATCGATTGCACGGTCTGGTCTTCGGGAGAGAGCGGCGCGGCCAACTCCTCTGTACGAGACCGGACAGTCCGAAAGGACTGGAGGTCGTGCGGTCGCACGGCAAGCATCATCGATTTCGGCAAGGGACCTCCATCGGCGTAACGTGGGGGCGCGGACGTCGGTTGCAAGGGCGCCGTGCGGCGAGCACCCTGCAGCATCCGCTCGTGGAGATGAGGGAAGCAAGTGCCGATTTGCGAGATCGACCCGTGGCGCTCTCAATATTTCGAAAACGTGACCTGTCCCGCAGACGTCTTCATACCGACTGAGGACTCCGATGCCTGGCTCTGGAATCCGGAATATCGATGGGTCTATGACAAACTTGCCATTGCCGCATCCCAAGCACTCGACTCGGCGCCGCACGGAATCCAGCCTGACCGCTATCCCGTCTTCTCAAAGCCCATCTACAATCTCAAAGGCATGGGTGTCGGCAGTCGCGCGCTCCATTCGCAGGAGGATTACCAGGCGGCCTATCAGGCCGGACACATGTGGATGCCACTCCTCGTCGGCGAGCATGTCAGCAGCGATGTCGCCCTGATCGACGGCGTGCCCCGCTGGTGGGGCCATGCGAACGGCATCCCCGGGAAAGACGGCACCTTCGACTACTGGGAAGTCCATGCCGGAGCCGAGCCGCAGATAGAGAGTTCAGTGGGCGATTGGTGCCGTCGTCATCTCGGAGGCTACAGTGGTATGGCCAATCTCGAGACGATCGACGGGCGGATCATCGAAGTGCATCTGAGATTCGCCGATCAGTGGCCCGACCTATACGGGCGCGGATGGGTAGAGGCGCTGGTCGCACTTTACGAGCGTGGAGTGTGGTCATTCACTGATCATGTTGATCGAGTCGGGTATAGTGTTGTCCTGTTCATGCCGCACGGCACGCACTACCGCCACCCGCCGCCCCAGATCATCAACCGCGTTCTGGCGCTCGAAGGTGTCTCCAGTGTGCAGATCACCTTCCACGAGGGGCTCGCGCCGGAACAACATGCCATGCCACCCGGCGGCTTCCGGGTGGCCATCGTCAATTGTTGGAATCTCGCAGCGGGCCGCGAAGCGCGCAATCTGCTGCGAGGACACTTCGGCTAGAGGTTGCGGCGCACGAAGCCCGCGAACAGGCTGACGACGAAGAGCACCAGCGCAATGACGAACAAGATCTGCGCGATACCCGTGGCCGTCGAAGCGATACCGCCGAAGCCGAAAATCCCGGCCAGCAGCGCGATCACTAGAAACATCAAGGCCCAGTACAACATTTCCTCGCTCCTTCCGAGCATTGGCAGGGGTTGTGCAGGCAACGTTGGAGCGAGAGTTCCGGTTCCGCCGGGCAACCCTCCCTGTCAAGGCGGCGTTGGAAATCTCAACACCAACAAACACGGAGGCACTATGCAGCCCGAAGTCACCCCCACCGAAGCGCGCAGCGGCGTCGTGACCGGTCGCGTCCTAGTCGTCCTCATCATTTCGTTCCTTGGCGCAGCCGGCGGCATGGGACTGGCTTGGTATCTGCTCGGCTAGTAGGTTGGCCGGATGAAGACCGTGATGGCCAGCTACGCCGTCGCTTTGGGCGTACTGGCCGTCATAGACGGGCTGTGGCTCGGCGTCGTTGCGCGCGAGTTCTACAAGTCGCAGCTTGGAAACATGCTGCAGGACAAGCCGATCTGGAGCGTGGCCATCCTGTTCTATCTCGTGCACGCAGCCGGCGTCGCAGTCTTCGCCGTTCCGCCGTCGGTGACCGCCGGAACTTGGACGAGCGCCCTCCTCTACGGCGCGCTTTTCGGGTTCTGCGTCTACGGTGCGTACGACTTTACAAATCTAGCCGCCTTGCGCGGCTGGCCATGGACGGTCAGCGTAGTGGACTTGGCATGGGGAACAGCGGCGACGGCGATCGCCACCGTGATCGCCTTTCTGGTCGTAAAGCCCTGATCAGCGACCGCTGTCATCAAACTCGGGGTGGCGACGGACATAGGCGACGACGAAGCTGCAGGCCGGTACGATTTTGAAGCCCTGCTTTCGCGTGTCCTCCAGCGCCGCTTTGACGATCCGTGCACCGATACCCTTACCCTCATCTTCAGGCGGGACTTCCGTGTGGGTGAAGATTCGCGCATCACCCTGCTGACGATAGACGGCAATCGCCATCCCATGTTCGGCGGCCAACTCGTATCGTTGTTCTGCGGCGTTGTGTGTAACGTCCATGGTCATCCCTTCCAGCTCGTGGGCGGTGCATCGGCCCGGAGGCACCGCATCGTCGGGAACGCCCAGCCGGCAGGCCGGTTGCCCTAGCGGTCCACTTCCCAGAACATCGGGTAGGATGACTGGATCAGGCCCTTCAGATCGCTTCTATAGCCTGCGGGTATGGTGAACTGGCCCCACATCAGCGACGGCACGAGTTCGTAGGCGATCAACTGGATTTCGGCGGCGATTTTCTTCCGCTCCTCGAGGGTCGCCGCCCGAGTAAAGGCTTTGAGCAGATCCGGGATACGGTTGTCGCAGGACCAGCCCGGGAAGTCGTTGCAGGTGGCAGCGACGTAGAAGTGCGTGAGCGGCGAGAACATATCCGTGCCGTTCGAATAGACAGGAAACATCGACCACCCGTCCTTCTTGGCACGACGCGCCAGCACGGTGGGCCAGTCGCGTGGCTGCTGCTCCACGTTGAAGCCGACATCCTTCATGTTCTGGACGAGCACGCGCGACGCCGTCTGGCTGATCGACCCGGCTACCTCCAGCACGATCACAGGCTCACCCTTGTAACCGGAAGCCTTGAGTTCGGCGCGCGCCGCCGCCAGGTCCGGCTTGGCGACGTTGCCGCCCGCGTCGGTGGAGAACGGAGTACCGCACATCCAGAACGAGGTGCAGTCCTTCGTCTGATACTTGTCGGGCACACCGATGGCCGTCAGCGTCGCATTCTGGTCTACCAGCTTCCACATCACCTTGCGCACCGCCGGATTGTCGAACGGAGGGGACGCATGGTTGAGGCGGAAATTGCCTTGGAACTGGTGGAGCCCGCCCAGCCCGAGCAGCTTGACCGACTTTTCCTTCTCGAGGACCGGCAACATGTCGAACGGGAGATACTGCATGTAATCGATTTCGCCGGCGATCAGCGCATTGGCACCGGTCGACGGATCCGGCATCACGCGCAGGGTGAGTTGGTCGATCTTCACGTTCTTCCCGCCGGTCAGGAAGTCCGGCGCCTCCTTGCGCGGAACATAGGCCGCATTGCGCTCAAGGATCATGGCGTTGCCGGGCCGCCATTGATCCTTGAGGAAGCGGAAAGGTCCGGAGCCGATCGGCTCGGGGATTCGCTGGTCCGCGGGCGTCGCGGCAAGCCGTGCAGGCATCATCACCGGCAGCGGCGCATTGGGTTTGCCCAGTACCTCCAGCAGCAGCGGGAACGGCTGCTTCAGGACGAACTTGATGGTCTTGGGATTGGACGCTTCGAGCACGGCGGTGTCCGCCATCAGCATCTTGCCCAGGGGGTCGCGAACTGACCAGCGCTTGAGCGAAGCGACGCAATCCTCGGCCGTCACCGGCGTCCCGTCATGCCACTTGAGCCCCTCGCGCAGAACAAAGGACCAGGTGAGCCTATCGGAGCTGCTGTCGTAGCTCTCGACCATTTGCGGCTTGATCTCGCCCTTGTCGTTCATGGCGAAGAGCGTGTCGAAGACATGCAGGCCAAACGTCCGTGTAATCGCGGCCGTCGTCGCGTGGGGATCGAGGATGGTGACCTCTGATTCGAGCACGACAGTAAGCCCTTTGGCAGCCCGCGCCTCCCTCGACCGAATGAGCGATGCACCGGCCAAGGCCATCCCGCCCGCCATTGCCGTCCGACGTCCGAGACCAATCTTACGCATGAACATCTTCCCTTCTTTCCCCAGTGGTCACCGTAGCGACCTTTCGGAGCAAACGAAACGGGCCGGCCATCCCTTTCGGAAATGGCAGGCCCGCAATCCGCTGGTCGAAAGAAAGCGGCGACTACGCCGGTGAAAGAAGCCGGCAGGTGACGCGGTCTACGAATGTCGAAACCGGGGGCCCGTAAACCGGAACTCCCCAGCGCTCACCCGGACCTGCCGGTGACAGCATGATACGCGTGTCCTGAACGGGCCGTCCGCCGTTTGTGAACACACATCCGACGACTGGATCGACTACGTTGGCGGAGTTGTTCGTCACGTAAACGACCGAGAGCCAGTTCTGCTGCGGGACGGCCTGCAACCACGGGCTGTCGATCACGACAGCAGGCACTGACGGGCCCGCCGTGATCGGCACTACACCCATCAGGGTACCCCGCGGACGCTGAACGACCACCTGAGTCGGGGCGGACTGGGCACTTGGATCGAACGCCTTGTCGGCAGACGTGCTGGGCACCGCGGCCTGCTGCTGGGGCGTCTGATTGTCTTTACTCACGTTTTCCGGCGTCCAGACCTTGCCTGTTCGTTCGTCCTTGAACTGGGTGACGCCGTTTGCCGAAACACCGGCAGCGATCGAGCCGGACGTCTGGCCCGTCGGGGCCTGGGCGGATGCCGATGCCGCGAAAACAGTTGCGACGGCGACGGCAGCGATAGTCGAGTAGCGATTCATTTGCGTCCTCCTCACATCTGCTTCAGACGGCCCTTCTCCCAGGCACCAACCTGCGCCTCGGCCGCCTCGCGGGAGATGCCATAGCGGGTCTGGATCTTACCCACGAGCTGGTCGCGGCGGCCCTCGATCGCCAGGAGATCATCGTCAGTGAGTTCGCCCCACTGCTCCTTTACGGTGCCCTTGGTCTGGTTCCAGCTGCCCTTGAGCTTCTCCCACATCGTCTGGGCGTCGTTTTGCGTCGTGGTTGTCGTGCTGGAGCCCGTCTGGGCGGCTGCCACGAGTGGCACCGAAACGACGGCAACGGCGGCACACGCCGCCAGGGTAACTATGGAACGCATTGATATCCTCCTGATTGGGACGTGTTAACGGCCGTACCAAACACGAGGTTGCCCGCCTCCCAAGATCGCAGCGTGAGAACCCTCAGACCCAGACGGATTTGAGGAAGAACGCGATCGGGATGACGATGATCATGGCGACGTAGAGGTCCATCAGCTCGCCGGCCAGAGGACTGTGGTCGGACTGATCCTGCGTAACGATGCTCGGCGTTTCGGGTACGTGCTTGGTGTCCATGATCCCCTCCACGATTGCCTCATCCTGAACAGATGAACGCCGCAAAATCGACGACGGTTGCAGGCGCTTCGAGCGAATCGTGGGGAATCTAGGGCGACTTAGCGGATACTGTGATCCAGAGCCTGCTGGAGGTCGATCGACGAGTATGGCTTCGAGATGAACTGCATTCCTTCGGCCTGAATCCCGGGCCGTCCATAGCCGCTGGCGATAACCACGGGAAGCGACGGAAAACGATCCCGCACCTTGAGGGCAAGGTCCTCGCCACTCATGCCCGGCAGACCGACGTCGGTGATGAGCATATCATGGGCGTCGCCCTGGCCGAGCAGCTCAAGAGCGGCCTCGCCACTGCCGACGGCGGAAACGGAACATCCCAGCCGCTCCAGCATGTCCGTGGTCGACATCCGCAACAGGACTTCGTCCTCGACCAGCAGCACGCGCCTCGCCCTGCCCTCCGATGGCGCCTGGCGGGCCGCCTCATCGGAAGAGGCTTGGAGCGCCTCTGCCGGCGCCGGGACAGGCCGGCGGTTGGCCAGCACGCTTCGCAGCTTGGCCGAGAGGGCGTCGCTGCTGTACGGCTTGGCAATCATGGGATAGCCTGATCGGGTGTGGTCGGGAATGAGGCCACGCGCGAAGCCGGAGGTCAGGAGCACCGCAATCCCGGGCTGCAGGTGTTGTGCCCGCTGCGCGAGTTCGACGGCCGTGATGCTGCCCGGCATCACGATGTCGGTGAACAGGAGATCGAAGGCGGAATCTCTTTCGAGAATCGCCGCCGCTATATCCGGGTCTTCCGCGGCCTCCACGCGGTACCCCCAACCCTTCAGCATCTCGACGACGGCCCGCCGCACGTCTTCGCTGTCTTCCACCACCAGGATCCGCTCACTGCCGTTCACCGCGCTGCCCGGATGGGGTAGGTCCTCGACCACTGGATCTTCCGTGCGCGGCAAGTAGAGCTTGATGCTGGTTCCTTGCCCGATCGCGCTGTCAATGCGGATATGTCCATTGGACTGGCGCACGAAGCCATAGACCATGCTGAGCCCAAGCCCGGTACCCTTACCGTCGCCCTTGGTGGTGAAGAACGGATCGAACGCCTGGGCTGCGACCTCCGGCGGCATGCCGGTGCCGGTATCGCTGACGTCGACCAGCACATAAGGGCCCGGGGTCACGTCCGGGTGAAGAGCGGCATAGCGGCGGTCGAGGGTCGCATTCGAGACCTGGACCCGGACTGTACCACCGTCCGGCATGGCATCGCGGGCGTTGATCGCAAGGTTGAGAATCGCATTCTCGAGCTGCCCCGCGTCGATCCTCGCGTTCCAGGGATCGTCGGCCATCTTGAACTCGATGGCGATACGCTCGCCCAATGAATGCCGCATCAAATCGGCCAGGTCTCCGAGCAGCTTGGCGATGTTGGTGGGCTGCGGTGTCAGGGGCTGACGTCGCGCGAAGGCAAGCAGTTGCTGCGTGAGGCGTGCGCCTCGGTCGGCCGCTGCCGTGGCGCTCTGTACCCGCGACAGCATCGGCGCATTGTCGCCAGCCTCCTCCTTGAGGAGGTCGAGATTGGCCCGGATGACCTGCAGGATGTTGTTGAAGTCGTGCGCCATGCCGCCCGTAAGCTGGCCCGTCGCTTCCATTTTCTGGCCCTGCCGAAGCGCCGCTTCGTCATGCAGCTTTTCAGTGATGTCGACGGAGCGAATGACGGCACCGCCGCCCGACATCTCACCACGATAGATTTCGTAGTCGCGCCCGTCATGTGCGACGCGCACGATTGCCGGTCCCGTAGAAGGCATCTTGTCGAGCTCGAGCGGCAGGAGGAGTGCACGGGTCGCCGGCGAGCGCTCGGACAGGAGTTGATCCAAGGTCGGCGGCTTCTGCTTGCCAGGTTCCCATTGCGCGAGCTTGGCGAAGGCTTCGTTCCAGGCGACCACGGCACGCTCGCCATCGATCACGAAAATCGGATCGCGCAGGCTCTCGAGAGTTGCCTGCAGAAGGCGGGATCTTCCAGCCAGGGCCTGCTGGCTGCGCTCGAGGCGCCCGGCGCCCTGCAGCACGATATAGATGCCGGCGATCAGGCAGAGAAAGGCTCCGCCTAGGACCAGCAGGCCCGCGACTTCCGCCTGTTCCTGCTCCGACCGCAGGGCCGTCAGACGCCGCGCTAGCAGGAGCCGCTGACCCTCCACCAGACTGTCACCGAGCAAACGGACCTGGCCGAGCATTGCCCGCCCCGCTCCCGTCCGGTCGAGCGACAATGCCGCCTCGCGCCCCTGCGTCTGATAGGCGCCAACCGTCGAATTCAGCTGGTCGAACTTCTGCGCGGTGATATTGCGAAACTCTTCGAACTGGCGCGTCGTGTCGGGATCGTCGGCGACCGCGACTTCGAGTTGGCGCATGCTCGATTCGATTCGGAGGCGCGCCCGTTCATAGGGCTCGAGGCTGGTCGCGTCGCCGGTCAGAAGGTAGCCGCGCAATCCGATCTCGGCATCCTGGACCGCGATCACCATCTCGCGCATCAGCGCCATGGTTTCGTAGTTCGCGACCACCAGACGCTGCTGGCGCGCCGCCGATTTCGACTGAGAGAAAGCCAGCATGAGACCCGCGGCGATCAACACGGCGAGCGTGATCCCGGCGATGACGCCGGTCGATCGGGCCGATCGAAGCACGCTAGGCATTCGTCGGTTCGTCGGCGGCCGGCGTGGGAAACACGACCACGACCCGGTTGCCGCCAACGGGCTTCTGCTCGATGGTGACCTCTCCACCGAGCTGCATGGCCAATCCGCGGATCAGCGTGAGACCGAAACCGCCCCGGCCGTCGGATGCGGCCTGCGTGGCATCGCGCGTCACGCCATTATCCTCGATGACAAGTTCGACTTCCTCGCCGCGCTCGCTCGTCTCGATGCGAATCTCCGGGGCAGCGGTCCGGCTGAAATCGTGAGTGAGCGCGATGCTGACCGCTTCGGTCACAATCAGGCCGATCGGAATGGCGGTGTCGGGACCGACGGCCATGATCGGCGCGCGTATGTGATAGCGGGGTGCCTGCTTGCCGCCTCCGGTACGTCCGACCGAGATTTGGCGCACGAGATCGCTGATGAACTGCTGGAAGTCGACGAGCGACCAGCTCGATCGCTCGTAGAGATGGCGGTGGAGAATGGACAGGGTGAGGACGCGATTCTGCGCATCGCCGAAGAAGCGGCGAATACGCGGTGACCTGATCTCGCCGGCCTGGAGGTTCAGCAGGCTGGAAATCATCTGCAGATTGTTCTTCACCCGGTGATGGATTTCGCGGAGCATATGGTCGCGTTGCTCAACATTCGCGCGAAGCGCCGCCTCGCGACTGGCGATGGCTTCGGCCATCGCCGTGACCCCCGCGCCCACCGATGCCATTTCCGGACTCCAGGGATGCGGCGGCGCCAAGGTGATGCTCTCGCCGCGCGCGACCTTGTCGGCGAAGTCCTGGATGTAGTGCAACGGGCGGACGCACCAGCGGTCGGCGCCGAACCAGATCACAAGCAGAACGACCGCGGACGCAAGGGCGACGAACAACACGCCCACCCACGCGCCGGCAAATCCCAATGGATTCTCCGAAATCGGCGCCGACACGACGGCAAACAAGGCGTTCGCCCCGACAGGGCGGATCCAGAATTCGTAGTAGGCGCCGTCCTGACCGAAGTCGGAAACCCTCATCTGGTTGCGTGCGAGCGCATCGGCCAGTCGCGCCGGGACCGGAAGCCGGCGCATCGCCGCCGGGTCGCCCCCGAGAGCTGTCCCCGTGCGATCGATCACGGCGACGGCTGTTCCGGCGGTGCCTTCGGCTTGGGCAGCGTCCTGAGCGAGCGCCTTGAGGGTGATTCCCAGCGTGCACATTCCCGCGAACGCGCCGTCGCGTCGGATCGCAATGGCTATGGGAATGATCGCGCGGGTAGATATACGGCTTGCGATCGCAGCACCGCTTACCAACTCCCCGCCCTGCCGGGCCTTCTGGAATATCTCGCGATCGGCGAAGTTCATGCCGACCGCCCTTCGCGCCGTGGCGCAGCGGGCAATTCCCTCGTCGTCCGTCACGAAAGCGGTGGAGTATTGGCCCGGATAGGCCTGTACCAGCTTCGACAGGTAGGCTTCGCAGCGGTTGGCCGCTTCAGGGGACGGGTCCGGCCGGGCGCTTTCTACGACGGACTCATCGGCGCAGGCCGCCGCGAGCATGCGCTGCGATGCGTCAAACAGACCAGCATAACGCGCCACGGCGAGATCGGAGACCGATCCTAGCGCCGCCGCGCGTTGTGAAAACGTCGCCTCTTCCTGGAGCTCTGCCTGCCAGACCGCCAGCCCCAGTACCGGCAGCAAGGCCAGCGCTACGAGGGTGACGAGCTTGGTGCGAAGCGACCATCGCGCCACGTTCCGTCCCGGTCTCAGATCGATACGGTGTCGAGCGCCTGCGCGATCGCCGCCCGGAGAAGATCTGGATCGAAGGGCTTCGAAATCACGAAAGCCGGCTCGACCTGCTTGCCCGTCAGGAGGCGCTCGGGAAAGCCCGTAACGAAGATGACGGGCACGGACATCGACTTCATGATCTGGTTCACGGCAGAGATACCGCTGTCGGAGCCACGGAGCTGAATGTCCGCGAGCACGAGGTGCGGCGAGTGCTTCTTGGCGAGCTCGATCGCCGCCTTCTCCGTAGCGGCGATGCCCACGACTTCGTGACCTGCGTTGCGAACGATGTCCGCCACATCCAAGGCGATAACCGCCTCGTCTTCGATCACGAGAATGCGCACCGATGCCACGCGCTGAAGCTCCCAGCGCGCCTCTTCCAAGCTGCGCTCGGCATCGTCGATGCTGACGCCCAGAACGTGAGCGGCATCTCCGACGGTGAAGCCTTCGAGCACGGTAAGCAGGAGGACCTGACGCTGCATCGGCGCCATGTCGGTGAGGGACTCTTTCAGTCGGCCGCGGACGCTCTCGCCTCCGCTCGCGCCTGCCTCAAGGTCGCCGAAAGGCTGACGCAGCCGATGGAACAACGCGAATACGCCCAGCTTCGTATCTTCCACTTCGGCGATGAGTTCGGGCTGCTGCACCGCGACCTCGGCGCAGAGGCGAACCCACTCGTCTCCCTGCTGCTGGGAGCCGGTTACGGCGCGAGCGTACCGCCGCAGAAACGGCAGTGTCCTGGTGATCGCCTCGGACACCTTCTTCGAAGCTACCTCTTCAGCCACGTACTTCTCCCTCATCGCTCGAATCCGTCGCTCGGCGTATCGCAGCCGTCCTACACTACGCCCTGTGCGCCTACATACAACTGTCGAACCTACACAACGCCCAACGGATCCGTAAACTGACGCTGCCCCGCGCCGAAACAAAGACCACGAAAACGAACGGCGGGATTCCGGCGCCCGCCTGACGCGCGTTAGTGAAGCCACCCCAAAACCCACATGAGCAACAACACCGGAATCGGCACACCAACGAACCAGAGAAGAGCTGCGCGTCCCATATGATCCTCGCCATGGAATGAGTGACCGCGTAAACGCTCCACCACACCGTTGGTTCCCGCGCCGTGTCGCCAGCACCATATGTTGCTTGACGTGCTGATTTGCCCTTTCGGGATCGTAACGGGCTCCCCAGATAGACGAGTCATGAAGGACGAGATCGTTGCGCTTCTCCCGGACCTGCGTGCGTTTGCGCGCTTCATGTGTCGTGAACGAGAAGCGGCGGACGATCTGGTACAGAACACCATCCTCGCGGCACTGAACAAGCAGACCCAGTTCACTCCCGGTACCAATCTCAAGGGCTGGCTCTTCACGATCATGCGCAATCGCTTCTACTCGGATATCAGAACCCAACGCCGACGGCCCTTGACCATCGATAACGACGCTGCCGCGCCGTTGCCGGCGGTGGACAATCCCGAAGCGACGCTGGCCTTGAAGGAACTGTCGTCCGAAATATGGAAGCTCAATCCACAGTCTCGCGAGGCGCTGGTGTTGATCGGCGCAGGCGGATTTTCCTATGAGGAAGCTGCCAGCCTCTGCGGATGTTCGGTCGGCACCCTGAAAGCCCGCGTATCGAGGGCCCGGAAATATCTCTCCGATCGGCTTCAGTGAGATTTTCGGGCGATTTTTCATTTGAATTCAATAAATTAAAAGAATTAGTCGCTCAGGTGTAACCAATTCCCGCTCCAGGCATTCCTCTCCACAGGACGCAACCTTGGAGATAGCCAATGCTCACGCAGACCCCGCAGGATAACGGCACCCGTGACTTTCACGACCAGCTCAAGACCGTCCTGCCCCGCCTGCGCATCTATGCTCTCTCCCTCACGCGGGATCGCGATGCGGCGGACGATCTCGTTCACGACACCGTCATCAAGGCACTGACCGGCCGCAACAGCTTCCAGCCTGGGACGAATCTGGCCGCGTGGCTCTTCCGCATTCAACGCAACGAATTCATCTCTGGCCTGCGCCGTCGCCGGCCGACCGTGCCCGTCGACACGGCCATCGCCGAGTCGCTGTCGCATCCGCCGCATCAGGACAGCGGTCTCGTCATGCGAGAGTTCATGTCCGCGTTCGGTAAGCTCGCGGCGGCTCAGCGCGAAGCCCTGTTGCTGGCCGTTCTCGAGGGCCTGCCCTACGAGACGATCGCCGAACATACCGGCGTTTCCGTGGGCACGGTCAAGAGCCGTATCTCCCGCGCCCGCGACACGCTGGAACGCCTCCTGCTCGAAGGCGAGGCGCGCCGTCCGGCCGGATCGGGCCGGGTCTCGACCAGCCTCCAGGACGACCACGCGCTCGAAGCACGCTGAAGCCCCTTTAAAGTCCGCTGTCAGAGTGCGACATAGCCATGAGTAGTCCCACGGGGAGAAGTGAATGGGT
Source organism: Reyranella sp. (assembly GCF_052439685.1). Classification (GTDB taxonomy): domain Bacteria; phylum Pseudomonadota; class Alphaproteobacteria; order Reyranellales; family Reyranellaceae; genus Reyranella. The sequence continues at coordinate 78,315 of NZ_JBQVQG010000020.1, read as the reverse complement.
CGGACAGGATCCCGCGGAGTGGGCTTCCGCCTCCGGGGAGCATGTGATGGCCAATAATGACGATAAGCCGGAAGGAAAGCGTGCCGCTGCCGCGGCACGCTCCAAGCCTCGCGGCAACGACAGGCCATTCGATTTGTGGCTGCACAAGCAGCTTCATGCAATGTATGACGAGATCGCGAGCGAGCCCTTGCCCGACGATCTCCTGAATCTCATCGACAAAGATGCTGCCGCCCACGAGAAGGGTGGCACCAGTGAGCCGCCCAAGAAATAGCGATTCGTGACCCAATTGGCGCACCTGTCAATTGGGTCTGATCAACAGCACCCGACGCAAGAATGGCGGCGGCCTTTCGACCGCCGCCACCCTGTCCGCAGCCAGCTGGTCAGCCCGGCCGGCCAGCTGCGAAGCGCAATGTCTGCCACCTGCAATTGCGTTTCTCTGTATTGGTCAACGGCCCCCCCTATTTCGGGTTCCGGGCCTTGGATATAGAGGACCGACAGGAAGCGGGAGGAATTGTATGGAGCTGTTCGATCTTTCGGGCCGTGTGGCCATTGTCACGGGCGGAAACGGCGGCATCGGTCTCGGCATGGCCCTCGGTCTGGCGCGTGCAGGCGCAACCGTCGTCGTTGCTGGCCGGGATGCGTCCAAGAACGCGGCAGCGCTGTCGGAACTCCAGGCGACGGGAGCGAATGCCAGTGCCGCAAGCGTCGACGTCCTCGAGGAAGCATCATGCCGCGCGCTGATCGCCGACACGGTGATGGCCCACGGCCGGCTCGACATTCTCGTGAACAACGCCGGCATCAACATCCGCAAGCAGCCGCAGGAGTACTCGCTCGCGGAGTGGCACCGTGTCATGGACAGCAACCTCACCAGCGCCTTTGTCTGCAGCCAGGCGGCCTACCCCGAGATGATGAAGACGGGCTCGGGCAAGATGATCAACATCGGCTCGATGATGTCGATCTTCGGCGCCTCCTTCACCACCGCCTATGCCGCAAGCAAGGGCGGCATCGTGCAGATGACCAAGGCCATGGCGACCGCGTGGGCGAAGGACAATATTCAGGTGAACGCGATCCTTCCCGGGTGGATCGACACCGCGCTGACGCAGCGCGCCCGCCACGACGTTCCGACGCTCCACGATTCGGTGCTGAATCGCACGCCGGCAGGGCGGTGGGGCACGCCGAACGACTTCGCGGGCATCGCCGTGTTCCTGGCGTCATCCGCGTCGGACTACGTCACCGGCGCCGCCATCACGGTCGATGGCGGCTATTCGGTGCAAGGATAGGCGTCAGGGCGAAACAACGCGGCAGGACGCACGATCGACGAACAGATCGGTCTTCGGCCCATAGATCGTCAGGCCTCCTCGCACGCCGGCGCCGATGCCGGGCAACAAGGCGCGCGTTTCCTCGACGAGCTTGCCGGCGTTGGTGAAGCGGCAGTCGACCATCGGCGCGAGGGTGCCCGCACTGTTGTTGCTCACGTACATGACGACCTGCCAGTGTCGCGCGGGAACGGCGCTGAGACTGGCATTGTCCATGGTCACCAGCGGCGTGGTCGGTCCAGCAGTGGGTGCCGACCACCCCAGCGGGGTGAAGCCCGGCCGCTGAATAACAACGCCCTTGATGCGTTCGGCCTGCGCCAGCGGATCGAAAGCGAGATCGGCCGGCGTCGGCTTGCCGATCCGCCCCTGCCCCACATTGGCGGGCGTCCAGATCTGGCCGGTCTTGGGGTCGCGGAATTCCTGCATGCCCGCGCTCGTCGACATCTCGACACTGCTGCGTTGTACCGGCGTCGGCGCTTGGGCACCGGCGGCAGAGGCCAGCATCAGGGCCACCATGGAGGCGAAAACGATCTTGGTTGAGGGTCGGGGCATGCGATCTCCTTTCGTGCCCCAATCTCAGCCGATGGCCAGCTTCGTTGCAACCCACAGGCCGCCCGCGGCGATGGCCGGGCCATAGGGAATCCTTCCGCGCAATCGCCCCCGCAGCGTCGCCTCCCCTTGGCCGCTGACCGATCCAAGCGGCACGCCGGCCAGGACAGCCAAGCCCAGCACCCCGCCCGCGACCGCCGTCACCAGGAGCAGATCGACGACGAGCGCCGGTCCCGCAAACAGTCCCATACCGGCCAGCAGCTTCACGTCTCCCCCGCCCAGCATTCCGCCGGCAAACGCCGCCACGCCCAGCCCGAAGAGCACTGCGGCGCAGCCGATCGCCATGCCAAGAGTCGTGGCTGAATAGACGCCCTCGGAAAGGCCAACGAGGGCCCATATGCCGAAAAGGGCCGCGATCGCTATCGACAGCCCGTTGGCGATATGGAGGGTTCGCAGATCCTGCCAGGCTGCTGCGAGGAGCAGCCCTGCGAGGACGATCAGGCAGCCCGTCTGGAATAGCGTCGCCAGATCTGGCAAGGCCCGGCGCTCTGCGTCAGTTGAGCCCGGCCGTTCCCAGAACGTGAGTCACCTTGTCTGTCACGGAGCGGATCGACGCGATGGCCGCGACAGCGATCAACGAGGTGATCAGCGTGTACTCGACCGCCGTGGCACCCTGGTTGTTTTTCATCAAGCGACGAAAAATCGTAAGCATTCCCTGCTCCCCAGCTTAGACTCCCCGGCCCCACGCCGAATCAACTTAGGGAAGTTACTTAATGCGATTTGTCAGGTCAATTGAAACTCGTCCATTTTGTGACATCATTTCTAACAGTATGATTTAAAAAGGGAAATTTCGAGATGCTCAAGCTCCGTCGCAAGTCGCCCCAGACGTCCGCTAAACAACTGAAATCAGGATTCTGAATCCGCGGACCGGGTCTCGATCAGCCGTGCCGCGGCCGTCCAGAAGCATAGCGCCGCAACCAGGCTGGCCAGCCAGGCAAACAGGTCGGGAAAGAGGCAGAAGAGGATGAAGGCGAGGATCGTCTCGGTCCCCTCCATGAGACCCGCGGCATGGAAGAAGGACTTTCGTCCCCGGCGTCCCGTATCACCCTCACCCCGCCCGGCAGCAAGGACTGCCCGCCCGAGGAAGGAAGCACAGGTGCAAACGAAGGAGGCGAGAAGGAGAGCGGCCCAGACGGCGTTTTCGGGCCGTGCCAAGGCAAATCCCAACGGCACCGCCGCGTAGAATACCATGTCGCAAAAAATGTCGAGATACCCCCCGTAGGGCGACGACCGCGTGTGCCGAGCCACCACCCCATCGAGTCCATCGAGCAGGCGGTTCAAGGCAATCGCCACCAGTGCCATGCCGTAGTGCTCAAATGCGAGAAGCGGCACCGCGACCAGTCCTGCTGCGAGGCCCGTCACGGTGATGACATTGGCGGACGCGCCCCGGGCCGCGAGCCAAGCCCCCGCATGATCGAGCGGTGGGTCGACCCACCGGCGCAGGATGGGATCGAGCATCCGCGTCAGTCGCGCGGAGGCACAGGATCCGTATCGACGGAATGAAGCGGGACGACGCCCGCGGACTCGGCCGTCTGCCGGTCCTGCGCGGCCTGCCGCCGATAGGACAGAACGCTGAAGGGAATCAGGCAGATATAGGCAAGGCCGAGCAGCGAAAGAGCGATCCACGGCGCGCTGGCCAGGACACCCATGAAGAGGCCTGCTCCAAGCAGCAACGGCAGAACCAGGTGACGGGGTACCCTGCCCTTCTTGAAGGAGAAGGTGGGGAGCCGGCTCACCATCAGGCCGCCGACAATCACCAGCCCGAGGCCGACGAGCACGGCATGGCGCGGCCAAGCCGCTTCGATCTCGAAGCTCAGCATGAGGGGCATGAGGGCGAGCAGAGCACCCGCCGGCGCCGGAACGCCGGTGAAGAAGGATCCCGTCCAGACGGGCGGCGGCGTATCGGAGACCAGCGCGGTGTTGAAACGGGCCAGGCGCAACGCCGAGCAGATGGGAAACATGAGGGTCACGACCCAGCCGAGCGCGCCGGCATGCGTCATCGACGCAAGGTAAAGCACGAGCGCGGGCGCCACACCGAAACACAGGAAGTCGGATAGCGAATCGAGTTCGGCGCCGAAACGGCTGGTGACCCCCAGTCGCCGGGCAACCCGACCATCCAGGGCGTCGAAAATCGCCGCGACGATGATCGCGATCACCGCAAGCCGCATCTCGCCCTGCAGGGCGAAGCGTATCGCCGTCAGGCCCGAGCATAGTGCCGCCAACGTCAGCACGTTGGGGATCAGGCGATGGATCGAGAAGCCGCGTAGTCCGCTGCGCTGCGCGCGCAGGTCGCTGTCCATGTCGGACTCCCTAGAATTCGACGGCGGTACGCGGCTCGCTCACGGTGGGATCGAGTTCGGCCATCACCGTTTCGCCACCAATCATGCGCTGACCCGGAGAGACCAGCAAACGCGCCCCTTCCGGCAGGTAGAGGTCTGTACGACTACCAAAGCGGATGTGGCCGAAACGTTCCCCCGCCGCGACTGTCTGCCCCGGCTTCACGTAGCAGACGATGCGGCGGGCGACGTAGCCCGCGATCTGGACGCAGCCGATGACGCGCCCGTCGGCGCGGCGCAGCGCCAGTGCCGTACGCTCGTTGTCCTCGCTCGCCTTGTCGGCATTGGCGCTGAGGAACTTGCCCGGACGATAGGCAACCACGTCGACCGTAGCGGCGCAGGGACTGCGGTTGATATGGACGTCGAACACGCTGAGAAAGATCGAAACCCGCGTCAGCGGCTTGTCGCCCAGGCCCAGTTCGGCCGGCGGTACGGCCGGGACCACCATCTGCACGAGACCGTCGGCCGGCGCGATCAGCAATCCGTCGTCCTGCGGCACGCCGCGCGAGGGGTCGCGAAAGAAATAGATCGACCACAAAGTCACGATGAACAGCGGCCAGAACAACCAGGCCGCACCGGTCAGCGCAGCAAGGAAGGTCGCGCCGGCAAACAGGGCGATGAAGCGCCAACCGTCGGAGAGGATCGGCACCAGGAAATTTGCCAGCATGATTTTGCGCGCTCTCGGTTGTCCGAAGATCAGTTGACCTTGGGCAGGGTGAGTATTTGCCCCGGATATATCAGATTGGGATCGACAATCTGTTCCTTGTTTGCGTCAAAAATGACGGTATGGCGCCAGCCGGCGCCATAGTGGGCGCGCGCGATGTTCCAGAGATTGTCGCCCCGGACGATGTGCAGCCGCCGGCCGTCGGCGCTGGAGACCGGCGCCACGATCACCCGCTCGAACGGCAGCTCGAGGCGCGCGACGGGCTTGCCGTCCTTGGCGATCCGGTCGAGGCGCAGCCGGTGCTTGCCCTGCTCGATCGGATCCGGCGGCATCAGGCGCCAATGGCCATCCGTTCCGGCCGTGCCCTCCGCCACCATCTTCTCGTTCACATAGGCGCGGACGACCGTCCCTGGCGCGGCTCGTCCGGACAGGGTCACCTGCCCCCGGTCGTCGTAGACCAGGGTCGACAGCGACAGGTCCGCCGACTTCGGCACGCCGGCGGGCGATGCCGGTTGCACCAGCGTCGGCACGCCAGCGGGCGGCGAAATCATGACCAGCGTTTCCTCGCGCGGTTGGCCCGGCGCCCCTGCCGCGGGCGGCTCGGGGACGACCGCAACCACGGCCTGGCCCGACGTAACCGGCGCCTTGCCTTCTATGTGCTGCACCACGCGCAGTTCGTGCTGCCCGGGCGTGAGTGGCGGATCCTGAACGATGACGACCCACTCTCCGCGTGCATCGGACTCAGCCTTGGCGATCTCCTTGCCGCCGTCGAGCAGCACGATCTTGGCCCCCGGAGCGGCCCGGCCGGCGATCACGGCCCGGCCGTCAGGTCCAATCCGCGCGACGTCGAACGACGGCTGCACAGCAGCGGCCGGTGTGGCTGGTGCGGACGCCGGGACGGCTGGGGCGACGGCGGCGGACGGCGAAGGCCCTCCGGACGCGTCAGCCGCCCCCGGCACAGGTTCACGACTGGCGGCCTTCGCCGACTGGTCGATGGCGGCCTGTTCGCTCAGCTTGCCGCGCCACGCGACACCCAGGGCGACGGCGATGACGACGGCCCCGACAGCCACCAGCCCGAAAACAGTTCGTGACATCGCCCTCCCAACGGTGCGACCACCATCCCCATGGTGTTCGCAACCACTCTTTGCGAAATGATACCATGTCACCCCGGCGCTGAAACGCGCTGGTTCGTCCCAGAAAAGCAGCTTTCGTGCCCGATTTCATCCCCTCTTCCCTCTGCGTCTTCTGCGGCTCCCGCTTCGGAACCGATCCCGCAACCAGCGAAACCGCCGTCGCCCTCGGGCGGCTGCTGGCCGCCGAGGGCATCACCCTGGTCTATGGCGGGGGTGGCGTGGGCCTGATGGGACTGGTTGCCAATGCCGTTTTGGACAGCGGCGGCCGGGCGATCGGCATCATCCCGAACTTCCTTCTGCAGCGTGAAGCGGGCCATCCGGACCTCACCGAGACGGTCGTTGTGGAGACGATGCACGAACGCAAGCTGCAGATGTTCGAGCGCTCCGAAGCCTTCGTCGTGCTTCCCGGGGGCATCGGGACCCTGGAGGAGTTCTTCGAGGTCCTGTCGTGGCGGACCCTCGGCCTGCACAAGAAGCCGATCGTGATCATCGACCAGGGGGGCTATTGGCAGCCGCTCGCGGCGCTGCTCCGCGGCGTCGTGGAGGGCGGTTTCGCCGATCGAACCCATCTCGACCATGTCGCGATCGTGAGCGAAGTGAGCGAGGTTCTGCCTGCGATCGCGGCAATGCCTCCCGCGGCCGGCTCCGAGAAGCCTCTGGACCGGGTCTGACGGAGAATCGCCCGCCGGTGCGCCGGCCCGCCGTCTTGCAGCCCTCCCCCGGCGGTGCAACAAGACTGGCCCGACGAGCAATTCATCAACCCAGCCGAAGCGAAAACGGCGTACGGAGGTGCAGGTATGTCAGATCTCGAAATCGTCTGGACGAAGGTCGATGAGGCCCCCGGACTTGCGACCTATTCGCTGCTGCCGATCGTCGAGGCCTTCGTCGCGACAGCCGGCGTGAAGGTGAAGCTGAAGGATATCTCCCTGACCGGCCGCATCATCGCCAACTTCCCCGACAAGCTGAAGCCGGAGCAGAAGATTCCGGACGAGCTCGCCGAACTCGGCAAGCTGACGCTGAAGCCGGAAGCCAACATCATCAAGCTGCCCAACATCTCCGCCTCGATCCCGCAGCTCAAGGCCGCGATCAAGGAGTTGCAGAGCAAGGGCTACGACATCCCCAATTATCCCGACAGCGACGCCACGCCGGCCGACAAGGAAATCCGCGCCCGCTACGGCAAGGTGCTGGGCAGCGCCGTGAACCCGGTGCTGCGCGAGGGCAATTCCGACCGTCGCGCCGCCGGCGCCGTGAAACAGTACGCCCGCAAGCATCCGCACAAGATGGGCGTCTGGAGCAAAGAGTCGAAGACCCGCGTGGCGACCATGTCGGGCGGCGACTTTTATGGTTCCGAGGTCGCGACGACCCTCGCAGCGCCCACCAGCGCCCGCATCGAGCTGGCCGCCGCCGACGGCGCGACCACGGTGCTCAAGCCCAAGATCCCGCTCAAGGCCGGCGAGATCATCGACTGCTCCGTGATGAACGTTAAGGCGCTGCGCGCCTTCTACGGCGAGGCGATCGAGGCGGCGAAGAAGGAAGGCATCCTGTTCTCGCTGCACCTCAAGACGACCATGATGAAGATCTCCGATCCCATCCTGTTCGGCCATTGCGTTTCCGTGTTCTTCGCCGACGTTTTCGCCAAGCACGGCGAGACGTTCAAGAAGCTCGGCATCGATCCCGACAACGGCCTGGGCGACCTGCTCAGCCGCATCGAGACGCTGCCGGAGGCCGAGAAGGCCGCCATCAAGGCCGACATCCAGGCCGAGTATGCGAAGCGTCCCGGCCTCGCCATGGTGAATTCCGACAAGGGAATCACCAACCTCCACGTCCCCAGCGACGTGATCATCGATGCATCGGTGCCGGCGATGATCCGCGAGTCGGGCAAGATGTGGGGTGCCGACGGCAAGCTGCACGACACAGTCGCCACCATCCCCGACCGCTGCTACTCGACCTTGTTCCAGGCCGTCATCGAGGACTGCAAGGCGCATGGCGCCTTCGATCCGACGACGATGGGTTCGGTGCCGAATGTCGGTCTGATGGCGCAGCAGGCCGAGGAGTACGGCTCGCACGACAAGACCTTCGAGATCGCCTCGGCCGGCACGGTGCGCGTGGTGGCCGAGGACGGCACCGTCCTGATGGAACAGAAGGTCGAGGCCGGCGACGTCTTCCGCATGTGCCAGGTCAAGGACGAGCCGATCCAGGACTGGGTCAAGCTCGCCGTGCGCCGCGCGCGCCTGACGAACACCCCGGCGGTGTTCTGGCTAGATGCCAAGCGCGCCCACGACGCGCAGCTGATCGCCAAGGTCGAGAAGTACCTCAAGAACGAGGACACCAAGAGCCTGGACATTCGCATCCTGGCGCCGGTCGAGGCCACGAAGTTCTCGCTCGAGCGCATCCGCAAGGGCCAGGACACGATCTCCGTCACCGGCAACGTGCTGCGCGACTACCTGACCGACCTGTTCCCGATCATGGAACTGGGCACCTCGGCCAAGATGCTGTCGATCGTTCCCCTGTTGCAGGGCGGCGGCCTGTTCGAGACCGGCGCCGGCGGCTCGGCGCCCAAGCATGTCGAGCAGTTCCAGCACGAAGGTTACCTGCGCTGGGATTCGCTGGGCGAGTTCCTGGCACTCGGCGCTTCGCTGGAGCACCTCGCGCAGACGACCGGCAACGAGGATGTGAAGGTGCTGGCCGAGACGCTCGACGAAGCCAACGCCAAGATTCTCGAGGACAACCGTTCCCCTGCCCGCAAGGTCGGACAGCTGGATAATCGCGGCAGCCATTTCTATCTGGCCAAGTACTGGGCCGAGGCGCTGGCCCGTCGCGACAACAGCACCGCTCTCTCGGCCCGCTTCAAGCCGCTGGCGAAGGTGCTGGAGGAGAACGAAGCCAAGATCGACGCCGAACTGATCGCCGCTCAGGGCAAGCCGGTGGACACGGGCGGCTACTACCTGCCCGACCAGAAAAAGACTTCGGCCGGGATGCGGCCGAGTGCGACGTTGAACGAAGCACTCGCTGCCCTCTAAAGCAGCGTCAGGTGAAGCCGCCCCGGGCAACCGGGGCGGCTTTCTAAATGGTGCATTACGGAAGTGTGAGGTCCGGAAGATGGCGAAGATCAAGGTGAAGAACCCGGTCGTCGAGATGGACGGCGACGAGATGACCCGCATCATCTGGGCGTTCATCAAGGACAAGCTGATCCTTCCCTATCTCGACATCGACCTGAAATATTACGACCTCGGGATCGAGAATCGCGACAAGACCGCCGACAAGGTGACCGTCGAGTCGGCCGAGGCCACGAAGAAGTACGGTGTCGCGGTGAAGTGCGCGACCATCACGCCGGACGAAGCGCGCGTGAAGGAGTTCAATCTCAAGGAGATGTGGCGGTCGCCGAACGGCACCATCCGCAACATCATCGGCGGCACCATCTTCCGCGAACCGATCGTCTGCAAGAACGTGCCACGCCTCGTGCCGGGCTGGACGCATCCGATCGTCATCGGCCGCCACGCGTTCGGCGACCAGTATCGCGCTACCGACTTCGTGGTGCCGGGCAAGGGCAAGCTCACCGTCCGCTTCGAGGGCGAGGACGGCAAGGTCATCGAGCACGAGGTGTTCGACTTCCCGGCCGGCGGCGTCGCGATGACGATGTACAATCTAGACGAATCGATCGTCGGCTTCGCGCGCAGCTCGTTCAATTACGGCCTGATGCGCGGCTGGCCGGTCTTCCTGTCGACCAAGAACACGATCCTCAAGCGCTATGACGGCCGCTTCAAGGACCTGTTCCAGGAAGTCTTCGACAAGGAATTCGCCGACAGGTTCAAGGCGAAGAACATCTATTACCAGCACCGCCTGATCGACGACATGGTCGCCTCCGCTCTCAAGTGGCATGGCGAATTCGTCTGGGCCTGCAAGAACTACGATGGCGACGTCCAGTCCGACACGGTGGCTCAGGGCTTCGGCTCGCTCGGCCTGATGACGTCGGTGCTGTTGACTCCGGACGGCAAGACCGTCGAGGCCGAGGCGGCCCACGGCACGGTCACGCGCCACTACCGCGAGCATCAGCAGGGCAAGCCGACCTCGACCAACCCGATCGCCTCGATCTTCGCCTGGACGCAGGCGCTGAAGTATCGCGGCAGGTTCGACGACACCCCCGAGGTGGTGAAGTTCGCCGAGGCGCTCGAGAAGGTCTGCGTCGAGGCCGTGGAGAGCGGCAAGATGACCAAGGACCTCGCGCTGCTCATCGGCATGAACCAGGCCTACCTGACCACCGAGGAGTTCCTCGCTGTGCTCGACGGCAACCTCAAGACCCAGATGGCCAGCTGGTAGGCGCCGTTTGATCGTTGCCGGCGCTGACGGTTGCCGCACCGGGTGGGTGATCTGCCGGCGCGACAGTAACGGCACGCTGGACATTAAAGTCGTTCAGACCCTCGCAGAGGCCTGCGAGGGTCTTTCCGTTCTGGCCGTCGACATGCCGATCGGCCTCACCGACACGCCTCGCCCGGGGCGCGCCTGCGAACGCGAAGCCCGCACGCTCCTCCGCGGCAAGACGAGCTCGGTCTTTCCTACCCCCTGCCGCCCGGCCCTCGCCTGCGCCACGCACGCCGAAGCCAACACGCTCAGCAAGATGATGGGTGTCGGGCTGACCCGGCAGACGTTCCACCTGTTCCCCAAGATGCGCGAGGTCGACGCGCTGATGCGCGCCAACGAGACCTTGCGCTCGACCGTCTACGAGGCCCATCCCGAACTGGCCTTTGCGCGCATGAACGACGGCAAGCCCGTGCTCAGCAAGAAGCGCCGGCCCGACGGCTTCGGCGAGCGCCTCGAGTTGCTTGCACGGCACGGCTTCGCGTGGGAGCCGCGATCGCTCCCCGGAGCTGCCCGCGACGACGTGCTCGATGCCATTGCCGTCTGCCGCACGGCCCTCCTGATCGCACAGGGTACCTCGACGCGCCTGGGACCGGCGCAAGAGCGTGACCGCTACGGCCTGCCGATGAACATCTGGTTCTAAAACATTGTTATAATGTGATTTTTCGAAATTCCGGCGAGCAACAGTGACGCATCAACGGCCACCACGGGTCCCGATCCAGGAGGGTGCGACATTCGCTTCATTTATTTCGTTTATTTCGTTTGTTTCGTTTACTTGCGAGAAAGCCCCACTATTTCAGCGGCCTGTTGGAGCACGGAACTGCCCGGTTGCCCGACCGGTGGGCCGAACACGGCAAACAGGCGCTTCTCGATCTCGACGGCGACGAGCAGTACCACCCCGACCCCGACGGTCGCGACGCCATCGCCGACGGACAGATCGCGCGTACCGAAGGCCGCCTGCATCGGCGGCAGATAGGTGAAGGCGAACTGGGCCAGGACGACGATCCCGACGCCGATCAGAACGGCAGGCGTACCGAAGATCCCGCGCCAGGTCAGCGATGTGCCGTGAACGTAGCGCACGCTGAACAGATAAAAGATCTCCATCACCACCAGCGTGTTGACCACCATGGTCCGCGCCGTCTCGATCGGAAGGTTGCGGGCCTCCGCCCAGCCGAACATCCCGAAGGTTCCGACGACCATCAGGGCTGAGACGAACAGGATGCGCCACAGGAGCCGTCCGGACAGGATCCGGCCCCCCGCCCGCCGGGCCGGCCGCTGCATGGCCCCGGGCTCGGTGGGCTCGAAGGCCAGTGTGAGGCCCAGGGCGACGGCCGTGATCATGTTGACCCAGAGGATCTGGACCGGTGTCACCGGCAGGGTCAGGCCGAACAGAATTGCCAGGATGATCGTCATGGCCTCGCCGCCGTTGGTCGGCAGCGTCCAGGTGATCACCTTGGTGAGATTGTCGTAGACAGTGCGCCCCTCGCGGACAGCCGCCACGATGGAGGCAAAATTGTCGTCGGCGAGAACCATCTCGCTCGCCTCCTTGGCTGCCTCGGTCCCCTTGCCTCCCATGGCCACACCAACATCGGCGCGCTTGAGGGCCGGCGCATCGTTGACCCCGTCACCGGTCATCGCAATCACGGAGCCGTCCTGCTGCAGAGCTTCCACGAGTCGGAGCTTGTGCTCGGGACTGGTGCGCGCAAAGACCGTCGACTCGCGAGCCTTGCGCTTGAACTCGGCTTCATCCAGGCCGTCGAGTTCCTGCCCGGAGACCGCCACCGGATCGGCCGCGAGCCCAAGTTGAAGGGCGATGGCGCGCGCGGTCGATGCATGATCGCCGGTGATCATCTTGACGCGGATTCCGGCCGATCTGCACTCGGCGACGGCGGCCACGGCTTCCGGCCGTGGCGGATCGATCAGGCCCACGAGGCCGAGCAGCGTGAGCCCTCCCTCGACATCGGCGGGCACGATCTCAACCGCTTCCTCCGGCATGGTCCTGCGGGCGATGCAAATGACGCGCTGGCCCTCGCTCCCGAGCCGCTCGGTCTCGCGACGCCACCAGTCCAGGTCCATCAGCGCTTCGCCCTCCCGGGTGGCCGCCCAGGCGCACATTTCGATGATGCGTTCCGGCGCACCCTTCACATAGGCGACAGGCCGACGCCCATCGCGAGCGTTCAGCGTCGCCATGTAACGGTGACGCGCGTCGAAGGGAATCTCGTCACGCCGGACGAAGCCCGCCCGTGCCGCCGTGACGTCATGTCCGGCCTTGCTGGCCAGTGAGACGAGCGCTCCCTCCATCGGGTCGCCGTCGACGATCCACGCCTCGTCCGGCCGCCGAATCTCGGCGTCGTTGCACAGAAGGGCCGCCAGCGTGAGTTCCTCGAGAACCGCGTCGGCGGCGGGATCGACCGCCGCGCCGCCTTCGACCGCAAACCCACCCTCGGGACGATAGCCGACCCCTTCCACGACGATCCGACGATCCGCCGTGACGACGGCGGTCACGGTCATCTCGTTGCGGGTCAGTGTCCCGGTCTTGTCGGAACAGATCACGGAGACGGCGCCAAGCGTCTCCACGGCCGGCAGGCGACGAATGATTGCGTTGCGCCGCGCCATGCGCTGGACGCCGACGGCAAGCGTGATCGTCATCACCGCAGGCAGACCTTCGGGAATGGCGGCGACGGCCAGGCCCACGACCGCCATGAAGGCTTCGTCGAAAGCATAGGCATGGGCGAAGGTCGCATACAGGAACACGAGGCCCGAGACGCCGAGGATCGCGAAGGTCACGTGTCGTGCGAACTGATCCATCTGCCGCACGAGAGGCGTCGCCAGACGCTCGACGGCACCGATCATCACGCTGATCCGCCCCAGTTCCGTGGCCGCGCCGGTGCCGATCACGACGCCCGTCCCCTGACCGGCCGTGATGAAGGTTCCGGAGTGCGCCATGCACAGGCGGTCCCCGAGAGGGGCCGCGACGTCGACGGGTCCGGTCGCCTTGTCGACGGGGACCGACTCGCCGGTCAGGATGGCCTCGTCGATCCGGAGATTGCGCGACTTTACGAGACGCAAGTCGGCGGGAACGCGATCACCGGCTTCCAGCAGCACGATATCCCCGGGCACCACCTGGTCGGCCGGAACCGTCCGGCGATGACCGTGCCGGATCACGGAGGCGCGCGGGTCGATCAGGTCGCGGATCGCCTCGAGCGCCTTCTCCGCGCGCCCCTCCTGAACGAAGCCGATCACGGCATTGGCGATCACGACCGCGAAGATCACCAGCGCGTCGACCGTATGGTCGAGCGCCGCCGCCACGAGGCCTGCCGCCATCAGGACATAGATGAAGAGATTGTGGAACTGCTCGGCAAACCGCAGGAGCGGGCCGCGACCCGGCCCCTGCGGCAGGCGGTTAGGTCCCCAGATCGCTAGACGTCGCGTGGCCTCGGTCTCATCCAAGCCTTCGACCCGGGTTTCGAGCTCCGCCAGGCACTCCGTCGGCTGCAGCGCATGCCAGACGCGATTCAAGTCGAGCTGCGTATTGGCGCCCCCTGATGCGCCGGGCCCTCCCGCCGGCCCTGAACCCGAGGCTCCCGAAGTCGACTTCCGCATGGTCACGAACTCCCTCGGGGGTTAGTGCGAGAGCAGCACGGGCAGGCGAGACTCCGCGAACACGCCTTTGGTCGCGCCGCCGAGAACGAAATCGCGAATGCGGGAATGACCGAACCCTCCCATCGCGAGCAGCTGCGCCCCTTCCGTCAGGGCCCTCTCCTGCAACGCCTGGGCAATCGTCCTTTCGCCGAGGGTGATCTCGATGGGATCTGCCTTCATGCCCCGCTTCTCAAGCGACGATGCAAGAAGGCTGGCGAGAGCTGCCCCGGCCAGCGGCTTCTCATCCCGAACGGTTAGCACAGAGACACGACTACCCTCTTGCAGAAGCGGAAGGACATCCCCGAGCGCACGGGCGGCGACCCGGCTGCCGTCCCAAGCGACGGCGATATGGTCAAGCCTGGGGGCGGGACCGGCCGAACCCGGCACCACAATGGTCGGACGGCCGGATCCGAAGACGACCGCCTCGATCAGGTGCTGGGCGGACGCTGTGTCCCGAGACCAGGGAAGGACGGCCAGATCGTAATACCGAGCGTCGCCGGCAGCGGCATCGAGCAGTCCGCTCAGAAGGACCTCCCGGCTGGAGCAGTTGACGGCGGCAGGACTCCCGATCCCGCGTATCAGGTCGTGGAGGCGGCTACATTCCGACCTGCTCTTGTCCTCGGCCGCCTGAACCAGACCGGGAATGTCGATCAAAAGGCCGGCCAGCGGCGATGGTACGCGAGGAATGTCGACGGAGAACGTCGTGACCTCGAGCGTCCCTCCCAGGGACACGGCGAAGCCGGCTGCCGCCCGGATGGCCTCATCGTCGACCGCCTCCGGATAAGTCGCCAACGGCATGTAGGTCCTGCGGATCGTGATCATTTCGCTTCTCCAGTTGACTGAGGCGAGCGTGAGGAACGGCCAACCGGCTTACCTCACATGCTATGCAATTCTGGAGAAGGGCCCCGCACCTGCCCTTGATCTGGGTCAAGCGCGAAGGCAGGCGTTCACTCGTTCAGTGGTAGATGAAGAGTGGAATAGGAGCGCTGTCGAACAGGTGCCGTGTCGTGGAGCCGAAGAGAATCTCCCGGAAACCACGATGACCGAAGGCTCCCATGACGAGCAGCCGTGCACCCGTTTCCGAAGCGCGCCTCAGCAGGACATCGGCGGGGTTCTCCGTCGTTGCGATCGCCTCGAGATCGGCATCGACACCGTGCAGAGCCAGGAATGAACGGGCTCGTTCGGCGACCGACATTGCGGCCGATTGCTCGCGGCCGATCGACAGAATGCGAGCACCGGAAGATCCGAAAATGCCCATCAGCGCCGCGACCTGTAAAGCCTTCGCGGCCGGCGCGCTTCCATCGTAGGCCACCAGGACGGGGCCCTTCTCGTTCCATTCGGGACCGCTCACCACGACAGGACGGCACCCCTTGGCGATGATGTGGTGGACCAGGGATGTAACCCCCTCCACCGCTTCGAGGTGAAACTCGGCATCCCGGCCGGTAACGACGAGGTCGCACGTCTCGATCATCCGAAGCAACCCATCGCGCACGTCTGCTTCCATCGTGGAGCACACGGCATCCATACCCTCGTCCGCCAGGGAACGTCGAAACACGTCCGGCAGTTCGGATATTCTCGCGCGTCGCTCGTCCGCAAGCTTCTTGCGATGCTGCAGCCGGTCGTAGGCGTATTGCACGCCGCCGATGGGCACCGGCTCGACGCGATCGAGGTCGCTGACATCCAGTGCGGTTACGCCTCTTATCTGGGCGCCACACTGTCGAGCCAGCGCAGCAGCCAGCCCCCTGGCCGCGACGGCGGACGGCGTGTCATCGACCGTGACGAGAATGGAGCGCATGGGAACCCTTTCGTTGTGGAGTGGCGGCCCCACGCTGAGCTCCTGCCGGGAGGAACCTTCGGGTCGACCAGGACGGACGGCCAGGCGAGACATCAGGGCCTCACGGCGAGGATGTCGCAGGGAGGGTAGCTTAGAAGATCCTCGGCGACGCTTCCCATGACGACGTGCGCGATGCCGCTCCGCCCGTGAGTACCGAGAACAAGCAGATCCGGCTTCAGCTGATCGATCTGATCCTGGATCACGTCGCGGACGGGCCCTTGTTTCAAGACTGGAAACACGCGAGCGGGCACCGCCTGCAGAAGAGGAAGAAGCGCGGGGCAATCCCCTCTGATGAACCGGTCCATCTCTTCCTCATGGCTCCTCGACACTTCTTGGCGAGTGTCCTCGCTTCTCAGGAAAGCCTTGAAGGGGACATCGAAAGCATGGACGAGGTGGAACTCCGCATTCGGAAATAGCTTCACTGCAACTTCGATGGCACGCCGCGAGCAATCGGAGAAATCGACCCCCACCATGATGCGGCGATAGTCGGCTTGCGGTCTCGCCTTGACCATCAAGACCTGGCACGCGCGGCTGCGAATGACGCGCTCTGCCGTCGTGCCACGGAAGAGTTCAGGTGTCTCGTTGCGGTGGACGCCGAGAACGATGAGTTCGCACCCGGATTTCCGGGCGACCTCCTCGATCTCCTTGTAATCCGTGCCGAGCACGACCTTGATGTCGGGCGCCATCGCTTCGGCGCTTTTCAGTGTCGCGACATGTTCGCCAATCAACACCCGGGCCTCGTCGACCAGTCGATCAGCCGTCCGCCGCGGAAGTTCCGCGTCGACCACGTGAAGAACCGTGACGGCCGAACCCGCCTCCTTCGCCAGGAGGACGGCCCGCTCGACCGCACGATCGGATCGCGCGGACAGGTCCGTTGCGACGAGCACTTTGGACGGCGCGGACGCGGCTGCTGCGTTCGTCATCGCGGATGCCGAAAGGTCATGAATGGCTCCCTCTCCCGCTTACTGCGCAATAGCAGATCGACTGAAATGTGATCCTGCGCTTTGACCTGGATCAATATCGGGACCAGAGATGCTGAGCCTTTCTCCCTATTCCGGTTTGATCCCCGCAGCCTGAAGCACCGGTACCCAGATCGGCTCCTGCACCTTGAGCCAGTCGGCAAGCTCCTGCGGCGTGCCGCCCATGGCGACGAAGCCGCGCTTGGCGAGGTCTTCCTTCTGCTCGGGCGTTGCCACGGCGGCGTTCAGTGCCTCGTTCAACCTGGCGGTGACCGCCGGTGGCGTGCCGGCGGGTGCCAGCAGCGTGTAGACGATCGTGCCGTCGACATCGCCCGCCCCCAACTCCTTGAAGGTCGGGATGGTCGGAGCGACCGACGAGCGCTCCAGCGACGCCATCGCATAGGGCTTGAGCTTTCCGGATGCGATCTGTTGCGCAACGCTGGTGATGCTCGACATGCCGAGCTTGATGTGGCCGCCGAGCAGGTCGGTCACCAGCGGGCCGGTCCCGCGGAACGGCACGTGCGTCAGCTTGATTCCGTTCAGCATCGCGAACTGCTCGGTCGACAGGTGCATCGGCGTGGTGAGGCCCGCGGTGCCGTACTGAACGGAGCCGGGCGCCGCCTTCGCCGCGGCGATGATCGCCTTGAGGTCGGGCCAGGGCGCATCGAGGCTGCCGACGAGCACGGATTCCTGCTTGGCAATGAAACCGACCGGCACGAAGGCCGTCTTCGCGTCGAAGCCCAGCTTCGCCACGATGTGCGGATAGAGTGGCAGGTTGTTCGCACTAACCACCATCCAGTGGCCGTCCGCCGGCTGCTTGGCCACGAATTCGTGGGCGATGCTGCCGCCGCCGCCGCCCTTGTTGTCGACGATCACCGTGCCCCCCAGGGCCTTCTGCATCGGCTCCTGGATCGCCCGCGCAAGCGAGTCGGTCCCACCACCCGGCGGAAACGGCACGACGACATGGACAGGCTGGGATGGGAAGCTCTGGGCCCAAGCCGGCAAACCCGCCGCGGCGACGGCGGCGGCAGGCACGCGCAACAGGTTGCGCCTCGAGATCATCGACCGATGAGCGGACATCCGCATGGCATTCCTCCAAGGCCTGCTCCCGTGACCGGAGCATTCGCCGTGAAGAAGCCTAGCGCCCGCGCGACATGGGCGGAATCAAAAACCGGGACGCGTTTCGCTCCGGTCAGACCATTCCGAGGGCGTGCTTGTAAACGTCGAGCAGCGTCTCCGCTTCCGCCCGGTCGGAGGCGTCCATGGAGCGCAGCGACACGATCTTGCGCATGGTCTTCACGTCGTAGCCGACGCCCTTGGCCTCGCTGTAGACGTCCTTGATGTCGCCGCCGATGGCCTTGCGCTCTTCCTCGAGCTTCTCGATGCGCTCGATGAAGCTCTTCAGGCGGTCGGCCGAGATCGGGCCAGCTTTGGTCTTCTTGGAAATCGCGCTTCCGTCCGGCATGTCCAGCTACTCCATGGTCCGACCGGCAAGACCATAGAAGCGACCACCATGTCCACTCAATTACATCGACGCAATGAAACGTGGGGATAACGGGGACGGCGGCCGCTCAATCTTTGCTCTGCGCATGGGCCGGGAACCTAGTCCGCCAATGCTGCGCGACGTCGATCCCGCGGCAGAACCAGACGCCTTCGCGGGCTGTCGCATGCTGCAGAAACTTGACGAGGCCGCCCGCGCGCCCCGGCCGTCCGATCAACCGGTCATGCAGGCCGATCGACAGCAGCTTCGGCGAGCCTGCCGCCCCCTCCTCGTAGAGAAAGTCGAAGGCGTCGCGCATGTATTCGAAGAAGTCCTGGCCGGTCGAGAAGCCGGAATTCGCATCGAAGCGATTGTCGTTGGCCTCGTAGGAATACGGGATCACCAGATGGGGGCCGTGTGCGGTTTCCACCCAGTAGGGCAGTTCGTCGGCGAGCGAGTCGCGGTCGTAGAGAAAGCCGCCCTCCTCGGCCACCAGCCGCCGCGTGTTCTCGCCAGGACGCCCGGTCATCCAGCCCAGCGGCCGGCTTCCGGTGAACCGCGTCAGAATCTCGACCGCCAGGCGGATATGCTCCCGCTCGGTCGACTCGTCGACGTCGCCGTAGTCGATCCAGCGGTAGCCGTGGCTCACCATCTCATGGCCGCGCTCGACGCAGGCCCGGGCGAGCTGCGGATTCTGTTCGAGCGCGCGGGCCACTCCCAACACGCTGACCGGCACGGAGAACCTCGCGAAGATGTCGAGAAGCCGCCAGGCCCCGCGCCGGCTGCCATATTCGAAGACCGATTCGACGAGCGGCACCCGGCGGCCGGTCTTGGTGTCGACGCCAATGTCGTTCAGCATCCCTTCCGACACGGCATCGCCGTTGGCCAATGTCGATTCGCTGCCGCCCTCGATGTTGAGGTTGAAGTTGACGGCGATCCGGGCATTGCCCGGCCAGTGGGGATGCGGCGGCCGCTCGCCATAGCCCACCAGATCTCGGATCTTCATCGGATCGGGACGGATGTCACCGGGGGCGGCGGGGTCGAGGACGGACATTGGCGGCTCCGGATCAGGTGGCGGCGTCGAGCGGGGCGTTGCAGGGATCGTAGGCGAAGAACCAGTCGACCTCCGTCGGCCCGTGCATCCAGGTGTTGTCGATCGAGATGCGCTGCACTTCGGCGACCCGGGGTATCCGGTTGGCGGCATAGCGCCGGAAGGCCGCGCCAGCGTCCGTGGCACCGACGATGCAGCGGTGGAGAATGGCGGCGTCTTCGATCGCCATCGAGCCGCCGGCCGCCATGAACGGCCGCACGGCGTGGCAGGCGTCGCCCATCAGGACGACGCGGCCTTCGTGCCAGTTGTCGTTTCGCGGCCGGTCCATGATCGGCCAGACGGACACGTCCGTCGCCGCCTCGGCCGCCCGCAGCAGCTCGGGATGGAAGCCCTCCAGCGCCGAGACGAAATCGTCACGCGTGCCGGGGATCGGCGTGCCATCGCCGTCCCAGCGATCGGCCGGGATGGCGGCCATGACATAGACCTCGTCGCGCCGCGCCGTCATGTAATAGACCAGCACGTGGCGATCCGGTCCCCACCATTTGGTGCAATCCCGGATGCCGAGGTCGCCGAGACGATCGGCGGGAAAGACGGCGCGCGGCGCGATCCGCCCGATGAAGCGCGGCTCTTCCCTGCCGAGGATCTCGTCGCGGACCCTCGAACGAATGCCGTCGGCGCCGATCACGATATCGACCTCGGCGCGGACGCCGTTATCGAAGGCCAGCGTGATTCCGCCCGGCGTCTCCTCGAGGCCCGCCAGCCGATGGCCGAACCGGATCGTCCCCGGCGCCAGCGGCGCCTGGAGAATCCGATGCAGGTCGGCTCGATGAATGTTGACGAAGGGACCGCCGAACCGGGCCTCGCAGGCGGCGTCGAAGACGAGTTCGTACAGCGTCTCGCCGCTGTCCCATGCCCGGCTGACGAAGGCATCGGGACGGATGCCGGTGTCAGTGAAGTCGCGCCCGAGACCTAGGGAACTCAGCACTTTCGCGACGTTGGCGCCGAGGATGATGCCGGCCCCGATCCTCGAAAAATTCGGCGTCTGCTCGTAAACCGCAACGGGGTATCCGTCTCGCTGCAACAGAGTCGCCACCGTCAACCCCGCCAACCCGCCGCCGACAACTGCGATCCGCGTCTGCCGATCCATCCGTCTCACCTCGATCCATGTCTTGCGAAGACCCTTCGTAGATCATTCGTCATCGAATGAATAGAGGCTCCAATGCAGTTCACATCTGATCACATCCGCACACGCAAGCCGGTAAATGCTCCATTATTAGCGTTTTGGTAGACGCCTTGATCAAGAGATAGGCAGCTTTCGATCCGCCTGCTTTAAAGCCATTCCCGGCTTTTCATTCGATATGGAATGAAATATGCAAAGGCATCGGGACGCTCAGTGCGGCGACGGCGCCGCAGCCTGCCGGGGGCCTTCCCAGTTCGAACCGAGGATGTGATCTATGAAACTGCTTGGACGTCTCGCCGCCGCAATCGGCCTCGTCGTCGGCATGGCCGGGGCCAGCGCGGCGCCGGCCCGCGCGACCGACGTGAACTTCATTACCGACTTCGGCTTCAACGGACGGCACGCCTATTTCTACGTCGCGCGCGAGAAGGGCTACTACAAGGATGCCGGCCTCAACGTGACCTTCCTGCGCGGCCAGGGCTCGGCCGATGCGATCAAGAAGGTGGCCGCCGGCCTCGCCACGATCGGCTTTGCCGACGCGGGCTCGCTGGTGCTGGCCCGTGGCAATGATGGCGTCCCGGTGAAGCTGGTCTCCATCGTCTATGCCCGGCCGCCGCAGGCCATCTTCGGCGTGAAGGGAACGGGCATCGCCTCGCCCAAGGATCTCGAAGGCAAGACGATCGCCGATACCGCGTCGAGCTCGGTCCGCCTGCTCTTCCCCGCCTTCGCCAAGGCGGCCGGCATCGATGCCAGCAAGGTGAAGTGGGTCGTTGCGGAAGGCTCCGCCCTGCCCTCTCTGCTCGCCAACGGCCGGGTCGATGCGATCGGTCAGTTCTCCGTTGGTGAGCCGCTGATCGCGGCGGCGATCGCGCCCAAGGAAACGGTCCGCATCGCCTACAAGGATTCGGGCCTCGACTATTACGGCAACGGTTTGATCGCCTCGGAAGAGACGATCGCCAAGCAGCCCGAACTCGTGCGCGCCTTCGTCAAGGCGACGATCAAGGGCATGAAGGATGCATTCGCCAACCCGGCCGAGGCCGCCGCCATCATGGCCAAGTACCAGAAGGAACTGGCGCCGGCGATCATCGAAGGCGAGACGAAGCTCGTGGGCGAGCTCGCGACCGTGCCCGGTCGGCCGCTGGGCAGCATCGACCCCAAGAGCATCGCGGGAACCGTCGAGGTCATGTCGGCGAACTTCACCCTGAAGTCGCCCGTGCAGCCGACGCAGCTCTACGCTCCGGGCTTCGTCGAATAATGGCGGCCGCCGGTGGCCTGGCGGCCGCCCCTCCGCCGGCGGCGGATGTGGCGGCCATCGATCTCCGGGGTGTGAGCAAGCACTACCCCGGCGCGGCGGGAACGTCGGTCCATGCGCTGGGCCCGATCGACCTTCGCATTCCGACCGGCAGCTTCGTCGCCGTGGTCGGCCCTTCCGGTTGCGGCAAGTCGACCCTGTTGCGGCTGGTCGCCGGCCTGGAGATGCCCGACACCGGCACGATGGCGCGCTACGGCACGCCGCTCGACGCGCCTTCCCACGAGGTGGGAATCGTTTTCCAGGAGCACGTGCTGTTCCCCTGGAACACGGTGCTGGAGAACGTCCTGCTCCCGGCCGACGTGCTCGCGCTGCCCAAGGCGGCGGCCCGCGAGCGTGCCCTGCGCCTTCTCGAAATGACGGGCCTCGCGGCCTTCGCCGATCACCGCCCCCAGATGCTGTCCGGTGGTATGCGCCAGCGCGCTGCTCTCTGCCGGGCGCTGCTGGCGGATCCACGCCTGCTGCTGCTCGACGAGCCGTTCGGCGCGCTCGATGCGCTGACGCGCGAGGAGCTTTCGCTCGAACTGTCAGGCCTCTGGCAGGATCTCGGACGGACCGCCTTCCTGATCACGCATGACATCGAGGAGGCCATATTGCTCAGCGACCGCGTGCTGGTGATGTCGCCACGCCCGGGCCGCATCCGCGCCGACTTCGAGGTCGACCTGCCGCGCCCGCGCAATGCCGACACGCCGAGGCTGCCGCGCTTCCAGGAGCTCAAGCAGCAGATCCGCGACATCATCTTCGACCGCCGGGCCTGACCTATGGGTGCGTCCTCCTCCTCGCGCCTCGCCGAGCGCGCCACCATCCCGGTGGTCTATCTGGCACTGCTCGTCGTCTGGGAACTGTCCGTCCGCGTCTTCGCGATACCCGCCTGGATCCTGCCCGCGCCAACCGAGATCGGCAGGACGGCCATACAATGGGCGCCCGAGCTCGCCCTCAACAGTCTCGTGACCTTGCGCGAAACCCTGGTGGGCTTCGGGCTCGCCATCGCCCTGTCCCTGCCGCTGGCCGTGCTCATCGCCCTGAACGCGACCGCCCGCAGGCTTCTCTATCCAATCCTGCTCGGCCTTCAGTCGGTCCCCAAGGTCGCGGTCGCGCCGCTGATCATCCTGTGGCTCGGCCTCTCGGAATGGCCGAAGATCGTGATCGTCATCCTGGTCTGCTTCTTCCCGATCCTGGTCAATCTGATCGCCGGCCTGGAAGCCGCGCCGCGCACCATGCTCGATCTCATGCGATCGCTGGGGGCGTCGCAGCACATGATCTTCCGGCGTCTTCGGATTCCCGTGGCGCTGCCGCACTTCTTCACCGGCTGCAAGGTGGCGGTGACCTTCGCCGTCATCGGCTCGGTCATCGGCGAGTTCGTGGCGGCACAGGAGGGGCTCGGCTATCTCATCCTGATCTCGACGTCGCAGTCGCAGACGCCCCTCGCCTTCGCCGCCATCGCGTTGTTGACCCTGCTCAGCATCGCGCTCTTCCATGGCATCGAATGGATCGAGCGCCGGGTCGTCGACTGGACGCCCTGAACCCGCGCGTGCAATGACGGGCTTCGACGGAGGAAAGATGGGCAGCGGCAAGCCGGCAACGGAAGGCAAACCGGAGACCGCGGTCGCGAAGCCGCAGCGGCCCGGCCGCCGCCCCACGGCCAGCGCCCGGGCCGCCCGCGACCAGGTGGATGCCATCTTCTCGCAATGGCGCACCGAGCGGCCCGACATCGACACCAGCCCGGTGCAGATCTACGGCCTGATCGCGCGCATCCAGATCCAATGCACCGCCTTCATCGAGGAAGTGCTCGTTCCGTTCGGCCTGACCCGCGGCACGTTCGACGTTCTGACGGCGCTCAGGCGTGCTGGTACGCCCTACTGCCTCACGCCCAAGCAGCTCGTGCAGTCGCTGCTGCTGAGCGGCGCGGGACTGACGAGCCGTTTGAACAAGCTTGAAGCCCAGAACCTGATCGCCCGCCTCGCCGAGCCGAGTGATCGCCGGACCCTTCGGGTCCAGCTCACGGCGGCGGGCGAAGCCGTCATCAACGAGGCCATCCCCCGCGTCTTCGACGTGCAGCGCAGCCGCCTTCAGAAGCTCGGCGACGACGGTCAGCAGCGGCTTCTCGAGGAATTGTCCCGCTTCGCCGAAGCGATCGATACCTGGCCGCGCTAGAGTCTTTCCGCTTCAAGGAGACCTGCACCACCTCATCCTGAGGAGCGACCGCAGGCCGCGTCTCGAAGGATCGGCAACAGGCGTGGTGCTCGTGCCCATGCTTCGAGACGCCACGCTTCGCGCGGCTCCTCAGCATGAGGTCCTAGGAGTGAATTCGCCTTCAGCCCTGCTTATGGGCCTTGTCGAAGGCCTTCTTCTGGTCGCCCGAGGCATCCTTCTGGTGCTTGGCCTTCCACTCGTCGTAGGGCATGCCGTAGACGATCTCGCGAGCCTTGGGATCGGCGATCTCGATACCCCGTTTGCCCGCCTCCTCGCGATACCAGCGCGACAGGCAGTTGCGGCAGAAGCCGGCTAGGTTCATCAGGTCGATGTTCTGGACATCGGTGCGCTCCTGAAGGTGCGACACCAGACGCCGGAAGGCGGCGGCTTCGAGTTCGGTGCGGGTCTTGTCGTCCATGATCGCCTCCCGGAAGTACGGACTGATCTCTGCTTCCGGATATAGGCTCAGGTGCCTGGATTAACCAGACACCAAGGCCTTTTTGACTGCGGTCGAGATCGCCGGAGCCAGTCGCCGCCCCCAGGCGCGCGCATCGTCCGGCGTGCCCATGAGATCCTGGCGTACTTCCAGCGAGCAATGCGGCAGCGCCCGCGGCCGTGCATGGGCGGTCAGTGTGTATTCGTAAGGTGCACGCGCCGAATAGGGCTCGTTGTCGCCAACCACGAGCGAGGGATCGCGGCGCAGCTCTTCCAGCAGCGGCTCGGGCAGGCGCGGATCGTCGTTCCACAGCACACCGACATGCCAGGGACGCTCGAAGCCTTTCATCACCGGCGTAAAGCTGTGCACCACCAGCAGGCAGACCGCCCCGCGATCAGCCGTCATCGCATCGAGCAGCCGGTCGACCTCGCGGTGATAGGGCCAGAAGCAGGCCTCGGCGCGGGCATCGACCTGCACCTTGGTCAGGTCCTTGTTGGCCGGCACGACCGTCTCGTCGCTGATCTCCGGCGTCGAGCCCTCGCCGCCCGGCCAGCGGTTGCAGTCGATGACCAGCCGCGAATAGCCGGACGCAACCAGCGGCGCATCGAGCGCCTTTGCCAGTTCGATCGCCGCATCGAGCCCGCCGATGTCCCAGCCGATGTGCCGTGAAAGTTCGCTCTCGGGAATGCCGAGATCGCCCAGCGCCTGGGGGACCGCCTTGCTGGCATGATCGCAGAGCAGCAACAGCGGCGCCCGCCCCTGTTCGTTGAAGACGGAGAACGGCGGCGGATCGTCCGGCCGGAGCAACGGTTGCATCGCGCCCCTATAGTGCGAAGATCGGGCAAATGAAAGATGCCGACGCCCCCGCCCTGCTGCGCGCCCTGTTCGACGCCGCGCTCGCCGCCGCACGACCCGCCACCTGCCTCGCGCCCTACATCGAGAAGCTGCAGCCGCCGAAGGGCCGGACCATCGTGATCGGCGCCGGCAAGGCCAGTGCCGCCATGGCGCGCGCCGTCGAGGACCAGTGGCCGCACCCGCTCGAAGGGCTGGTGGTGACACGCTACGGCTACGGCGAGATCTGCAAGCGCATCGAGATCGTCGAGGCCGCGCATCCGGTGCCGGATGACAAGGGCCGCGAGGCCGCCGGCCGCATCTACGAGCGCGTCCGGGGACTGAGTGCCGACGATCTCCTGCTCTGCCTGATCTCGGGCGGCGCCTCCGCCCTGCTGGCGCTGCCGGCCCCGGGGCTCACGCTGACCGACAAGCAGGACGTCAATCGCGCGCTGCTGAAATCGGGCGCCAACATCGGCGAGATGAACACCGTACGTAAGCATCTCTCGGCCATCAAGGGCGGCCGCCTCGCCATCGCGGCGCAGCCCGCGCGCGTCCTGTCCTGGCTGATCTCCGATGTGCCGAATGACGATCCCGGTGTCATCGGCTCGGGTCCCACCGTCGCCGACAAGACGACCTTCGCCGACGCGCTCGCCGTTCTCGCCAAGTACCGGATCGACCCGCCGCCTGCCGTGCTCAAACATCTGCAGGAGGGCGCTGCCGGCCGCATCGACGAGACACCGAAGCCCGGCGATCCCCGCCTCGCCAATGTAGAGACGATCATGGTGGCGACGCCCAAGCGCTCGCTCGAAGCCGCCGCCGCCGTCGCGAGGGAGCATGGCGTCGAGGTCGTCATGCTGGGCGACAATCTCGAAGGCGAGGCTCGCGAACTCGGCGCGACGCATGCGCGGCAAGCCCTCGAGATCGCCAAGCGCGGCGGCAAGCCCGTGGCTATCCTGTCCGGTGGGGAGACCACCGTCACGGTGCGCGGAAAAGGCCGCGGCGGCCGCAACGTCGAATATCTGTTGGCCGAAGCCATCGCCGTCGACGGCGCGGCGGGCATCTGGGGCCTGTCGGCCGATACCGACGGCGTCGACGGTGCCGAAGACATTGCCGGCGCCATCTTCACGCCCGACACGCTCGCCCGCGCGCGCGCCAAGGGTCTCGATCCGCAGGCCATGCTCGACGACAATGATGGGCATGGCTTCTTCGGGATGCTGGGTGACGGGCTCGTCACGGGCCCGACGCGGACCAACGTCAACGATTTCAGGGTCACCCTGATCGCGCCATGACGACCTATCCCGGTTCCTGCCACTGCGGCGCGATCAGCCTCACCCTCACGTCGGAGAAGCAGCCCGAGGAGATGCGGGTCGGCCGCTGTGCCTGCAGCTTCTGCCGCCGCCACGGGGCCCGCACGATGGGAGATCCGACGGGAAGCGTGGAATTTCGCAGCGCACCCGATGCCCTGTCGCGCTACCGCTTCGGCCTCGGCATCACCGACTACCTTCTCTGTGCTCGGTGCGGCACCTATGTCGGCGCCGTCATGCCCGAGGAAAACGGCGCCATCGGCATCGTCAACGTCAACGCGCTCGACATTCGAGATACTTTCGATGCTGCACCGCCGTTGCATCACTACGATGGCGAGGACGAAGCGCGGCGGCGCTCCCGGCGCCGAAAGTTCTGGATGCCTGCGACCGTCATCGCCTAGGGTCGTCCCATGGCCATTCTTGGAGTGATCGCCGACGACTTCACCGGCGCAACCGACATCGCGGGCATGCTCGTCAAAGGCGGCATGCGCACCATCCAGACGATCGGCGTGCCGGCGAAGGGTACGATCCCCGACGACGTCGATGCCGTCGTGGTCGCGCTGAAGACACGCTCGATCCCGGCGGCCGACGCGGTCGCGCAATCGCTCGACGCGCTGAAGGCATTGCAAGCGGCGGGCTGCGTGCGCTTCTTCTTCAAATACTGCTCGACCTTCGATTCGACCGACGCCGGCAATATCGGTCCCGTCGGCGATGCGCTGCTCGACGCGCTGAAGGCGAAGCAGGCGATCTACTGCCCCGCTTTCCCGGTGAACGGCCGCACCATCTTCTTTGGACATCTCTTCGTGGGCGACGTGCTGCTGTCGGACTCGCACATGAAGCACCACCCGCTGACACCGATGACGGATGCCAGCCTGGTGCGCGTGCTGGCGCGGCAGACGCCGCACAAGGTCGGACTCGTCGCCTTGAAGCAGGTCCAGTCCGGATCCGCCATCTTGCGTGAAGCGCTCGACAGGCTCGCCGCCGAGGACGTTCGCCATGTCGTGGTCGATGCCGTGGCCGATACCGATCTCGGCATCATCGGCGAAGCGATCGGTGACGACACGCTGGTCACCGGCGGTTCGGGCGTAGCGCTTGGCCTCCCGGCCGCCTATCGCCGGCGCGGCCTGATGGCCCATCGCTCCGGCGCCGATGCCCTGCCGAAGATCGAAGGCGCCGCCGCCGTCCTCGCCGGCTCCTGCTCGGCCGCCACGCTCGGCCAGATCAAGGCTTTCAAAGGTCCACATCTGGCGCTCGACACCGATGCGATCTGCCGCGGTGATGACGTGTCCGGCAAGGCGCTCGACTGGGCCAAAGGCAAACTTGGTAGCGGGCCGATTCTGCTGTCGGCCAGCGACACGCCCGACGCCGTGAAGGCACTGCAGGCAAAATACGGCATCGAGAAATCGAGCCAGGCGATCGAGAAGACCATGGCGACGCTGGCGCGCGGCCTCGTCGAGGCCGGCGTCGGCCGCCTCGTCGTCGCCGGCGGCGAGACCTCCGGTGCCGTCGTGAGCGCGCTCGATGTCACGGCGCTGCGCATCGGACCGGAGATCGACCCGGGCGTGCCGTGGACAGCGTCGGTCGGCACCAGGCCCATCCTGCTCGCGCTGAAGTCCGGTAATTTCGGCGCGCCCGATTTCTTCACCAAGGCATTCGACACGCTATGAGCACCGTAGAAACCAAGATGCGCGAGCAGATCTGTGCGTTGGGCGCCAAGCTCGCCGCGCGCGGCCTCTGCCCCGGCACCTCCGGCAACATCAGCGCGAGGGTGGCCGATGGCTGGCTGATGACGCCGACCAACTCCTCGCTGGGGGAACTCGAGCCCGGTCAGCTCTCCAAGATCGATCTCTCGGGCAAACATGTCGCCGGCGATCCGCCGACCAAGGAAGCGCTGCTGCATCGCTCGGTCTACGACGTGCGGCCCAAGGACGGTGCGATCGTCCATCTCCACTGCACCCATGCGGTGGCGATTTCCTGCCTCGATCCGTCATGCCACCACAATGCCGAGACGACCCTGCCGCCGATTACGCCCTACTTCGTGATGCGGGTCGGCAAGCTGCCGTTGGTGCCCTACTACAAGCCGGGCGATCCCAAGCTTGCCGACGCCATCCGCGAATATGCCAAGGGTCATCGCGCCGTGCTGCTGGCCAATCATGGTCCCGTCGTCGCCGGCACCTCGCTGTCGGCCGCTTCCGCCTCGATCGAGGAACTGGAAGAAACGGCGAAGCTCCACCTGCTGCTGCAGGGATTCAAGCTGCGCACCCTCTCGGACGCCCAGGTGCGCGACGTCGAAGAAGCCTATCCTTCCTGATTGGACCAGAAGAATGCCCAAGCTCGCCGCCAATCTTTCGTGGATTTACCAGGAAGTGCCATTGCTGCAGCGCTTCGGCACCGCCGCAGCACATGGCTTCAAGGCCGTCGAGATCCTGTTCCCCTATGAAGCGCCGGCCGCCGACATCGCCGCCGAACTGAAGAAGCACAAGCTCACGCAGGCACTGTTCAACCTGCCGCCGGGAGATGCGAGCAAGGGCGAGCGCGGCCTGGCCGCCCTTCCGGGCCGCGAGGCCGAGTTCGCCGCCGCCATCGACAAGGCGCTGGACTACGCGCATGTCCTCGAATGCCGGACCCTGCACGTGATGTCCGGCATGATCGCCCCCGGCGCCGACGTGAAGGCGATGCATCGCACCTTCATCTCGAACCTGAAGAAGATCTGCGATCGCACGGCCAAGATGGGCATCACCATCGTGCTGGAGCCGATCAACCATCGCGACATTCCCGGCTACTTCACCAACACGACCGACCAGGTGAAGGCAATCATCGACCAGGTCGGCGCGCCGCACCTGCGCCTGCAGCTCGACCTCTATCACCTGCAGGTCACCGAGGGTGATCTGCAGAAGCGCATGGAGCGGCTGTTCCCGATTACTTCGCACGTGCAGATCGCCGGCAACCCCGACCGCAACGAACCCGACATCGGTGAAGTGAATCACCTCTACCTGCTCGATGTGCTCGATCGCCTCGGCTACGACGGTTACGTCGGCCTCGAATACAAGCCGAAGACCACGACCGGCGCTGGCCTGGGATGGGCGGCGAAATACGGCATCAAGGCCTGATCCATGACCGACAAGAACACGCCCGTCGTCGCTTTCGTGGGCCTGGGCTCGATGGGCCTCGGCATGGCGAAGAACCTGCTGAAGCACGGCCACAAGGTGATCGGCGTCGATCCCAGTGCCGCCGCCCGCGAGGCCTTCGTCGCCGCAGGCGGTACGACGGCCGCGTCTCCCGCTGAAGCCGCGAAGACCGCCGACGTGGTCATCGTCGCCGTCGTGAACGCGCAGCAGGTG
This sequence comes from Reyranella sp., assembly GCF_052439685.1. Lineage (GTDB taxonomy): Bacteria > Pseudomonadota > Alphaproteobacteria > Reyranellales > Reyranellaceae > Reyranella. The sequence continues at coordinate 48,341 of NZ_JBQVQG010000020.1, read as the reverse complement.
GAAGCGGTCCTCTACGGCGAGGGCGGCGCCGTTGCCACGCTGCGCAAGGATGGCCTGGTGATGCAATGCGCCACCTGCCCGGCCGCCTTCATCCGCAAGCTCGACGAGCGTCTCGCAGCAACCGGTCATGCGCTGCTCGATGCGCCGATGTCCGGCGGGCGGGCCCGCGCCGAATCCGGGGAACTCACCTTCATGTCCTCCGGGAACGCCGGGGCCTTCGCCGCGGCGGAATCCATCCTCTCGGCCACTTCGGCGAAGGTGTTCCGGCTCGGCGACAAGGCCGGCATCGGGTCTTTGGTGAAGACGGTGAACCAGCTCCTCGCCGGCGTGCACATCGCCACGGCCGCCGAGGCGATGGCGCTAGCGGCCAAGGCCGGCGCCGATACGCGCGCGGTCTATGAAGTGATCTCGGCCAGCGCCGGGAATTCCTGGATGTTCGGCAACAGGGTGCCGCACATGCTCGACGACGACTATTCGCCGCTCTCGGCAGTCGAGATCTTCGTGAAGGACCTCGGCCTGGTGCTCGACACCGGCCACGAGCTGCGCCTGCCGCTGCCCCTGGCCGCCGCCGCGCACCAGCTCTTCATCGCGGCCGCGGGCGCCGGCTGGGGCAAGCTGGATGACGCCGCCGTCGTCAAGGTTTACGAGGCCGCAGGCGACTTCAAAGTGTCGTCCCCGGTGAAGTAGACTGACCGCATGCGCCGTAATCGTTTCACCAAGATCGTCGCCACGCTCGGCCCCGCCTCCTCGACCACGGAGCGGCTGCGAACGCTGTTCGAAGCCGGGGCCGACGTCTTCCGGCTGAACTTCAGCCATGGCCAGCACGAGGATCACCGCCAGCGGGTCGAGCAGCTCCGCGCGCTCGAGAAGGAATTCAAGCACCCGATCGCGATCTTGCTGGATCTTCAGGGCCCCAAATTGCGCCTCGGTACGTTCGCCAAGGGGCCAATGGTTCTGAAAATGGGCCAGCGGGTGCGCTTCGACATGGATGCCGAGCCCGGCACGACCGAGCGCATCCCCCTCCTTCATCCGGAAATTTTCAAGGCCGCCAAGCCCGGCGGCATCCTGTTGATCGACGACGGCAAGGTGCGGCTGCGCATCGTGTCCCACGACGCCCGGACCATCGACACCGAGGTCGAGGTCGCCGGCACCATCAGCGACCGCAAGGGCGTCAACCTGCCCAACCTCGTCCTGCCGATGTCGCCCATGACACCGAAGGATCACAAGGACCTCGCGTTCGGCCTGTCGCTGGGCGTCGACTGGATCGCGCTCTCCTTCGTGCAGCATGCGAACGACATCGCCGAACTGAAGAAGCTGGTGGCCGGCCGCGCCGCCGTGATGGCCAAGCTCGAGAAGCCGCAGGCGATAGAGCATCTCGACGAGATCATCGAACAGAGCGACGGCATCATGGTCGCCCGCGGCGACCTCGGCGTGGAGATGCCGCCCGAGGCCGTTCCGCCGCTGCAGAAGCGCATCCTCGCCGCCGCCCGCGTCGCGGGCCGGCCGACCATCGTGGCGACCCAGATGCTGGAATCGATGATCCTGGCGCCGACACCGACACGGGCCGAGGTGTCCGACGTGGCCACGGCGGTCTATGACGGCACCGACGCCGTGATGCTGTCCGCCGAATCCGCTTCGGGCAATTTCCCGCTCGAGGCGGTCACGATGATGGATCGCATCCTGAAGAGCGTCGAGGGCGACCCGCTCTATCGCCGCCTGATGGATGCCAGCCGGCACGAGCCCGAAGCGACGACGGCCGACGCGATCAGTGCGGCCGCCCGCCAGTGCGCCCACACTCTGTCGGCCGCCGCGATCGTCACCTACACCAACACCGGCTCGACCACCTTGCGCGCGGCGCGCGAGCGGCCCGACGTCCGCATTCTCTGCCTTACGCCGAATCTCGACACGGCACGGCGCATGACGCTCACCTGGGGCGTCCATCCGGTCCGTACCGAGGACGCCCACAATTTCGGCGACATGGTGCAGAAGGCCGTGCGGGTGGCCCGTCAGCAGGAGATGGCCAAGGAAGGTGAGCGGCTGGTGGTGACGGCAGGCGTCCCCTTCGGCACGCCGGGCGCGACCAACATCCTGCGCATCGCCTACGTCTGACGTACTCCGCCCGCAGAACGCGCGCATGATTTTCCGCGAGGGATGATCGCTCCCGGCTCTCCGTAGTGTTCTCGTACGAACACAACGAGGAGTTCCATGTCTCGCCGCAATTTCGCCACCGTCGATGCCGTGCTCGTCGCGATCTGCATCGTCGTCTTTGCCGGCGGCGTCCTGGCGCAGAGCCTCGCATCGGGGCCGTCCGCGTCTCCCCCTCCCGTCAGCAGCGGCGGAGACCGGCGATGAAGCGTCGTCGCTTGTCGCTCACCTGGATCGACTTCCTGGTCATCGCCGCCTCGATCCTGACCTTCGCCGCGGTCGCCGGCGCCACCATCGGACACGCTTGACACAATCCTCCTTGGTATCGCCCCAGTCCGGTCGCGGCCCGGACCGAAACTGGAATCATAAGCAACCTTTCCAGCCCAGCCGATAACACTGTTCCAAGAGGCCATCATGAATCCCGGCCAGAAGAAGAAGCGGGCGATCGCCGTCCCCTATGAACTTCGCAAGACGCGCTTTTCGTGGATCGATCTGCTCGTGATCGCCGCCGCCCTGATCACGCTTGCGGTCGTCATCGATGCCTCTGTGGCTCGCGCGAAGGCGTCAGCGGCGCCTGTGTCGCAGGCCAACCTCATCACACCCGAACTCAGCCAGCTTCCCGACGATCCCGGACTGCTCAAGGCCAGAATTCGCCTGGCGTCGGGGCTCTAAATTTTGGGGCGCCTGTCGATGACACGGCGCGCCTTGCCCAGCGACCGCTCGATCGTCCCCGGCGCGGCAACCTCGACATCAGCCGAGAGGCCGCACATTCCCTTGAGCCTTCGAGCCAGTTCGGCACCCGACTGAAGCCGAGCCTCCTGCTCCTGAACCTGCCGCGCCTCGACACGCACCAGCAGATCGTCGAGCGCCCCCGCCCTCGTCAGCTCGATGACATAGTGGCCGCTCAGGGCCGGATCGCGCAGGATCTGTTCCTCGACCTGGCTGGGGAAGAGATTGACGCCGCGCACGATCAGCATGTCGTCGCTGCGGCCGGTGATCTTGGCCATGCGCCGCATCGCGGTGACCGAGCCCGGCATCAGCCGCGTCAGGTCACGCGTGCGGTAGCGCACGACGGGCATCGCCTCTTTCGTCAATGTCGTGAACACAAGCTCACCCGGCTCGCCCTCGGCCACCGGCCGGCCGGTCGTGGGATCGACGATCTCGGGGTAGAAATGATCCTCCCAGATCGTCGGCCCATCCTTGGCCTCGACGAACTCGCAGGCGACGCCCGGCCCCATCACCTCGCTCAGGCCGTAGATGTCGACGGCATCGATGCCGAGCCGGCGCTCGATCTCCGTGCGCATGCCCTCCGTCCACGGCTCGGCACCGAAGATGCCGATGCGCATCGCCGTCGAGCGCGGATCGACGCCCTGACGCTCGAACTCGTCCGCGATCGCCAGCATGTAGGACGGCGTCATCAGCACGATGCGGGCGCCGAACTCGCGGATGAGCTGGACCTGGCGCTCGCCGAATCCCCCCGACATGGGCACGACCGTGCAGCCCAGCCGCTCCGCGCCGTAATGCGCGCCCAACCCGCCGGTGAAGAGCCCGTAGCCATAGGCATTGTGGATGATGTCACCCGGCCGGGCGCCGCCCGCAAACAGCGACCGCGCCATCAGGTCGCCCCAGGTGGCGATGTCCTGCGCCGAGTAACCGACGACGGTCGGACGGCCAGTGGTGCCGCTGGAAGCGTGCAGACGCACGCAGCGTTCGCGCGGGATTGCCAGCATGCCGTAGGGATAGGCGTCGCGCAGGTCACCCTTCTCCGTGAAAGGAAAGCGCGGGAGATCGTCGAGGCTCGCGAGCTGGTCGGGGTGAACGCCAACGGCTTCGCACCTGGCCCGCCAGGGCGCCTGGTTTTCGTAGGCATGACGAAGCGTGGCACGCAGCCGGTCGAGTTGCAGAGCCCGCAACGCATCGAGCGACAGGCCGAGTTCGGGGAACAGAGTGCCCGTCATTTGCCGTCGAATCCGAAGCGCCGGTAGGCGTAGCCGAGGCCGATCAGTGCCGCGCCCAGACCGAGGAAGGAGAACACCCGCAGCAGACCCTGCAGCCCCGCCATGTCGATCAGGAAGACCTTGGCCACCACGATGCAGACCAGCACCATGCCGGCATGCCGCAGCGCTGCGGCCTGCCGCAGGAAGCCGAGCGCCAGCAAGGCGACGCCGAACAGCAGCCAGACGATCGAGTAGGCATAGAGTTCCAGCCCATGCGCATCGAAGCCGCGCCGCTCGAAGCCGGGATCGAAGAAGTGGCGTACCTCGAACGAGACATAGACGAAGGCCAGGATCGAGGCCGTCGCCTCGACGAGGAGATCGACCCGCCGGTCGGGCTCGGCATCGATCCAGCGGCGCGCCAGGGCCGCCATCGCCGCCGGCGCCGCATAGGCGAGCAGCAATCCATTGAAGATCGGCAATCGGCCGACATCCGCCGGCTCGAACACCGGATTGGCCACCAGCACCTGGACGATCAGCACCACCGCAACAGCCACCCCGCCGCTCAGGCGCCACGCCCACAGGGCCACGAGGTCGCCGTCGAGCCGCGTCTTCCACAGCGCCGCCAGGGCGAAGGCTCCCCAGACCAGGACATAGGTGGCCCGCTCCATGAAGCTGGCATCGGGCGTCATCATCGTCGTCGGCTGGAAGACGCTGCGCACTTCGAGCGTCAGCAGGACGAACGCGAGCAGGGCGGCGGCCGCCTCCGTCGCGCGCACGAGCTGGATATCGCCCGTCGGACGCAGGAAGCGCAGCGCGACAACCAGCGCGGCGATCGAGATGCCGTAGCCCCAGAGCATCCAGTTGAGGATCGGCGTCAGCCCGATCGGATAGGTCAGGATCTCCGGGTTGATGACGAAGCGCACGACCACGATGGCGAGCAGCGGCCAGCAGAGCCGGCGCAGGGCGACCAGGCCGAGCTGCGCGGAGATCGCGGCGACCGCGGCCAGTTCGACCGCATAGGCGACCGTGATCCATTCGCGGCTGAGTTCCAGCGGAATGGCGGCGCCGATGAAGAAGGTGACGCCGGCGGCCAGGAAGCCCAGGGCCTCGGTGGCGCCCGGCATCGTCCCGCGCCATCGGGTCAGGCGCTCGGCGCCCACGAGGAACGGCGCGGCCAGGCCGACGCTGATCAGGCCCCAGGGAATGCCCGGCGTTGCACGCAGCACGTACCAGGCGAGCAGGAAGTGCGAAAGCGCGGCTGATATCGACAGGGCTGCCCAGAAGCCCGGCCGGGCGGCGTTCCACAGCAGGGCAAAGGCCGCCGCAGCATAGAGGCCGCCGAAGCCGGTCACGAGCCAACCGAAGCGACCATCGTTCCAGTCGGCCGCCACGCCGCTCCCCGTCCACCACCAGAGCGCCAGCGCGGCCAGCGACAGAGCCGGAGCGAGGCCGGCTGCGAACTGGAAACGCGGTGCCCAGCGCGAGAAGGCGAAGATGCCTATTCCGTGCGCGGCCAGGGCCAACCAGCCCGCCGTTTGCGCGCCCCTATCCTGGGAGATCGCCAGCACGAGCAAGCCGCCGGTGACCGCCAGCGAGGCCCAGACCAGGGCCAGCACGTCCTTCGCCGGATTCTCGCTCTCCTCCAGGCGCCGCCACGACGCCCAGACGAAGAGCCCCGCGAGCGCTACCAGGAAAAGGCCGACCCAGTGCAATTCGGGCAGGTCGGGATCGGCCAGCATCCAGATGCAGGTCCACAACGCCGAGCCGGCCAGCACGCCCCAACCGAGTACCCACCATCCGCGGATCCGGATGACCGTGAGAGTTCCCGCGGCAATGGCCAGCAGATAGCCGAACAGCACGGGCGTATTGGGCTGCTCGCTGCCGATGATCGCGGGGCTGAGGAATCCGCCGACGAAGGCCAGCGCCGCGACGAATATTCCGTGGCGCAACGAGAGCGTGATCGCAAAGGCGGTCAGGGCCGCGGCGCCGCCGCCGGCCGCAACCTTGGAGATCATGTCGTACAGCGCCACGGCCGACAGCAGCGAGCCGTAGAGCGCCGCCACACCCGCGGCCGCCAGCGCCTGCGACACGCGATCGTCGCGCGCCCGAATTCGTTCGGCGCCCGCGATCAGGGCGAAACCGAACAGGGCTGCAAGGATGACGCGCACCTCGGGAGAGAGATAGCCCTCCTCGATCGAGTAACGGACGAGGAAGACGGCCGACAATGCCAGGGTGATGGCGCCGACCCAGAGGAAGGCGCGGGCACCGAGCCGCTGCTCCCACCCGCCCCGCACCGGCTCGACGGCCGGGATCGCCGGCGGCGGTGCGGGCACCGACGGGGATGCCGGCAGATCCACACCGATGACGATCGCCGCGGGTTCGGCCTGGGGTTCGGGCTCGGGAACGAAGGGTGGCGCGGGCGGCGGCGGCACGACGGCCTCGGCCGGTGCCGCCGGGAGCGGAGCTGCCTCGACAACCGGCGGAAGCGGCACAGTGCCCGCCGCGGCGATCTGGCGACGCAGTACCGCCAGTTCGGACGCGAGACGGTCGTTCTGCGCGCGGATGCCCGAGGTGCGGACCAGCGCGATGATGGCAATCAGCGGCGTGCCGAGCGCCCAGGCGATCCCGACGAGGATGAGGAAGATTTCTTCCACGAAGGCTCCGGGATCGCCCTGCTCGGCTCTTTATTCCGCCGCGACGCGGACGGCTTCTCGGGAGAAGGCCGCACGGTTGTCCCGGGCGACGATGCCACGCTTCACGACAAGGCGATGGTTTTCCTTGCGCGCCGCACGCTTGATATCGGCCAAAGCATCGCCGTCGCACAGCACGAAGTCGGCGACGTTGCCTTCCTTGATGCGGCCGTGATCGGCCAGCCGCATCAGGTCGGCGGCACTCGCGGTCGCAAAGAACAGCGAGTCGCGGCTGGAAATGCCGATGTCACACATGAATTCGAGCTCGCGTGCATTCTCGCCATGGCGATTGTGCGGCGTGCCGGCGTCGGTGCCCATCGCGATGCGACCGCCCGCCGAGTAGTACATCTTGGTCGCGGCGATGTGCCGGTCGAAGACGCGGCGACTCTTCTCGATGACGTAGTCCGGAATCGAGCGGTCGCCCTCGTCATAGCCCTTGAGGATGTTCTTCACGGCCGCCAGCGTCGGCACCAGCCAGACGCCACGCTCCTTCATCTCGCGGCAGCATTCGTCGTCCATGAAGATGCCATGCTCGATCGAATCGATGCCGCCGCGCACCGCGTTGAGGATGCCGAGCGCGCCCTGGGCGTGGCTGGCGCAGCATTTGTGGAAGCGATGCGCCTCCGAAATGCCGGCCTTCATCTCCTCGGCGCTATAGTGGGCGTCCTCGGGATTGACGCCGGCGGTCATCACCCCGCCCGTGGCCATGATCTTCACCAGGTCGGAGCCGGCATGGACCTGCTCGCGCACCGCCTTCACCACCTCGTCGACACCGTCGGCGACGCGACCGACCCTGTTGCCGTGACCGCCGGTCATGCAGATCATGCGGCCGGAGCAGCGCATGGTCGGGCCCAGGAAACGCCCGGCGTTGTAGGCGTCGCGGATCGCGAACTCGATATAGTCCTTGCCGCCGCAGTCGCGCACGGCGGTGACGCCGCCTTCCAGGGTCTGGCGCATGAACTCCATGCCGCGCACCGTGAGCTGGGCCGCACTCAGGCGATCCTGCACCGCACCGGGATTGCCCTCGGCGCCCGACAGCGAATGGACGTGGCAGTCGATGATTCCGGGGATCAGCGTCGCCCCCGACGTGTCGACGGTCTCGCCGGCAAATCCCTTGAACTCGCCCGCCGGGGCGACCCGCCTGATGCGGCCGCCCTCTTCCAGCACCGCCTGCCCGTCTTGCACTTTCTCGCCGTCGAAAAGACGACCGCCGACATACAACGTGGCCATTCACCAACTCCCGAATCTGAACGCGGCGCGACTTTGACCTACGTCGAGGGCCGACCGCAACCCAGCGGATCGGCATCGGGCCCCTTATCCCCGCCCAAAGCCTGCAGGCGCTCGATTTCGCCCGCGATGCCCGGTATGTGCGGGTTCCACCGGCGCGCCAGTTCGAACGCCGCAACGGCGCGCCCGTTCTCCCCCATTTCCGCGCGAATCATGCCCAGCCCCGAATAGGCGCCGAAATGGCGCGGCTCGCGCTTCACCGTCTCGCAGATGTCGGCCAGCGAGGCCGGGAAGTTGCCCATCAGCCAGTGCGCCGTCGCGCGCTTGTTCCAGGCCTCCGACAGATCCGGTGCGACGTCGATCAGGCGCGTGAAGGTCTCGATCGAGGCCTTCAGCTCCTGCTGCTGCATCTCGGCGATGCCGCGCATCATCAGGGCGCGCTGGCTCATGTCCGGCACCATCACCCATTGTTCCCAGATCGCGGCTTCCAGCGACTTGATGGCGGATGGATCGGTGGCGCTCTGCAGCTTGATGAACAGAGTATCGAGCACGGTGCCACTCCCGGCGTTCTGCGCCTGCACGTTGGCCCCGAGCATCAGTCCGAGAAGGGCGGCAAGGCAAGCGCGAAGAGCGTTCATGCCTCCCCTCCTCGTCTGCGGTCAGTCGAGTGCGGCGGGCTTCGGCCCGCCCGTCGCCCAGTCGAGCAGCTCGACCGTATGGGCGATGGGTACGCCCGTGCCCGAGGCGATGTTGCCGATGCAGCCGAAGTTGCCGGCGGCGATGACGTCGGGCTTCACGCTCTCGATGTTCGCCACCTTGCGATCGCGCAGGCGGCGCGACAGTTCGGGCTGCAGCACCTGGTAGGTGCCGGCCCAGCCGCAGCACAGATGGCCCTCGGGCACGTCCTTCACGACGAAGCCGGCATCGCGCAACAGCCGCTTGGGCTGCTCGATCACTTTCTGGCCGTGCTGCATCGAGCAGGCCGAATGATAGGCCACGGTCAGGCCCTTGGGCTCGACATTCACGAGGCCGATATCGAGCATGACCTCGCTGACATCCTTGGCGAGCTTGGCGACCTGCAGCGCCTTCTCGTGCCATTCCGGCTCGTCGGCCAGCATGTTGCCGTAGTCCTTGACGGTCGTGCCGCAGCCCGAGGCGTTGATCACGATGGCGTCGAGCCCAGCCCCGTCGATCTCGCGCAGCCAGGCGGCGATGTTGGCCTTGGCCAGCGCAATCGCCCGCTCGTTGCGCCCGACATGGAGCACCGACGAGCCGCAGCAGCCCGAGCCCGCGACGTTCACCACCTCGATGTCGTGGCGCGTCAGCAGCCGCACCGTCGCCTCGTTGACCTCCGGCGCCAGCACCTGCTGGCCGCAGCCCGGCATCAGCGCGACGCGCTTGCGGCGCAGGCCTTTCGCCGGGAAGGTCTGGGGCCGGTCGACCGGCGACGGGCCGCGCAACCGCGCCGGCACCGCGTCGAGCATGGCGCGCAGGCGGCGCGGGAAAGTGGCACCGCCGGGATCGGTGCTGGTCGCCGGCAGCAGTGGCGCCAAGGGCTTGGCGAGTCGGCCCAGCCTCATGGCCCAGCGGAACGCGGTGGGCCGCGGCATCAGCCAGGCCAGCAGCGCCCGCATGAAGCGGTCGGCCGGCGCCCTCGTATAGGTTTCCTCGATGCGGTGCCGACCGTGATCGACCAGGTGCATGTAGTTCACGCCCGACGGGCAGGTCGTCATGCAGGACAGGCAGGATAGGCAGCGATCGACGTGCCGCACCTCCTGCATCGTCGGCGCGCGGTCACCCTCCAGCATCGCCTTGATGAGATAGATGCGACCGCGCGGACTGTCGCGTTCGTCGCCCAGCAGCACGAAGGTCGGGCACGTGGCCGTGCAGAAGCCGCAATGCACGCACTTGCGCAGGATATGCTCGCTGCGGGCGTTCTCGGGATCGGCAAGCTGGGCCAGGGTAAAGTTGGTTTGCACGACGCGGATCAGGCCGCTTGATCCAACTTCAGCCGTTCCGTCGTCTTCTTGATCAGTTGCCCCGATTCAGAGGACGCCTTTTCCAACTCGTACAACGTCTGCAGGTTCATCCAGGTCTGAGCGCTCATGCCAAGGGCGCGCTCCAGTCGCAGGGCCGTCTCTGCCGTTATGCCGCGCCTGCCCCGGACGATATTGCCCACCTGCACCTGCGACAGACCGGCCGCCTGCGCCAACCGGTACTGCGAAATTCCGGCCGGTGCCATGAACTCGTCATGGAGAATGCGACCGGGATGCACTGGCTTGATCTTGCGCTTCATATCCCAACTCTCTCAATGATAGTCCACGACCTCGATCGCTGTCGTCTTTGTCCCGTCCCAGGCGAAGCAAATCCGCCACTGCTCGTTGATGCGGACGCTCCATTGCCCTTTCCGGTCGCCTCGCAAAGCGTCCAGCCTGTTCCCAGGCGGGACTGCCAAATCCTCGAGCCGGCTCGCAGCATACACGATCTTCAGCTTGTTCTGGGTTCGCTGAGTCAAGTCCACCGGATGGCGCCGGACCCGCTCTCCGTAGAATAGGCGCAGCGTGCTTTCGTTGCGGAACCGATCCTCATCGACCATCAACCCCAATACTAATCAGTTTGATTAGCAGGAACAATCCCTAACCCATCCTCCCCGGATTGAAGAGCCCCTTGGGGTCGAAGCTTTCCTTGAGCCGCGCCGCCAGTGCAACGAGCGCGGCGGACTGGGGCTGGAAGACGGGCACGGTTGTACGTGTGGCCTCGGGAGCGCGGAACAGCGTCGCGTGACCGCCGGTCGCGCGCAGCGCGCCGCGAACCAGCGCGTGATCGGCATCGTCCGACGGCGGCAGCGCCAGCCAGATCAGGCCTCCCGACCAGTCGTAGAAAGCCTGTGCAGCAGGGCGCTGTGCCTTGATGCGCGCCAGGATCTCCGGCCCCTCGGTCGGCGGACAGGAAATCTTCCAGACCACGGCATCGGGCGCGGCCTTCAACGGGACCACGTCGCGCACCTCGCGCCAGAAAGTCCGGCTCTCCAGCGTGCCCAGTTCCTCCATCTTGGCGCCGGCGTCGACCATCAGCTCGCGCAGGCCCTTCAGCCGTGCCTCGACCGAGGGCGCCACACCTTCGAGACGGAGCGCGGTCATACCGGGCACGTGCGCGGCACCGGAGACTTCGTGCGGGCTGCCCATCGCGGCGCACATCGCGCGCACGGCTGCGGCATCGTCGAGGCCCAGAAGCATGAGTGTCGCCGTCTGATCGGGCGCCGGCAGCACCTTCACCGACACCTCGTCCAGCACCGCCAGAGTGCCCCAGGATCCGGCAAGGACCTTGGAGAGATCGTAGCCGGTGACGTTCTTCATCACGCGGCCGCCGGACTTGAAGGCCTCGCCGCGTCCATTGACCCCGCTGAAACCGAGCAGATGGTCGCGCGCGGCGCCGGCCGACAGGCGGCGCGAACCGGCGAGATTGCCCATGACGGCACCGGCCAGCGTGCCCTGCCCCGGCTCACGCCCCAGCAGCGGCCCGAGATCCGGCGGCTCGAAGGCCAGCATCTGGTTGCGCTGGGCCAGCAGCGCCTCGACCTCGCGCATCGGCGTGCCGGCGCGCAAGGTGACCACCAGCTCCTCGGGCGCATAGTCGACAATGCCGGAGAGGCCCGTGATATCGAGCACCTGGTCGCAGCGCATCGGCTGGCCGAGCGCCAGCTTGCTGCCCTCGCCGCGCACGTCGAGCGTCACGCCCTCGCCCAGCGCCCACTCCACTGCCTGCCGCAGCTCCTTCGCGTCGCGCGGCTTGATGGTCTGACTCATGAGCCCCACGCGGCGCGTAGACGAAAAGGAACCTGAAACGAGGATGCTGGCATCTTTGCTTTAGAACCGCGGAATATCGGGGAACGGGATGTTGTTCTGCGTCACGACCAGGCGGCCAAGTTCAGCGCAGCGGCGCAGCTTGGGGAACACCTTGCCGGGATTGAGCAGGTGGTCGGGATCGAAGGCGCATTTCACGCGCATCTGCTGGTCGAGATCGATCTCGGTGAACTGCACGCCCATCAGGTCGCGCTTCTCGATGCCGACACCGTGCTCGCCAGTCAGCACACCGCCGACCCTCACACAGAGTCGCAGAATGTCGGCGCCCAACTCCTCGCAGCGCCGCAGCTCGTCGGGATCGTTGGCGTCGAACAGGATCAGCGGATGGAGATTGCCGTCGCCGGCATGGAACACGTTCACGACGCGAAGCCCGTACTGCTTCGAGAGGCGGCGCATCTCGGCCAGCACCTCGACAAGTTTTCCGCGCGGCACCGATCCGTCGAGGCACATGTAATCCGGTGAGATCTGGCCGACGGCGGGGAATGCCGCCTTGCGGCCGGCCCAGAACAGCACCCGCTCCTGCTCATCATGGCTGACCCGGACGGTGGTGGCGCCGCGGCTCCGGGCAATCTCGGCGACACGCTCGACGAGATAGTCGACCTCGACCGGCGGCCCGTCGAGCTCGACGATCAGCAGCCCCTCGGCATCGAGCGGATAGCCCGCGCCGACATAGGCCTCGGCGCACTTGGTCGCGTCCTTGTCCATCATCTCCATGCCGCCGGGGATGATGCCCGAGGCGATGACGGCGGCGACGCAGTCGGCCGCGCCCGCCTCGGTCGGGAAACCCAGCAGCACGGCGCGCGCCGTCGAAGGCTTGCGCAGGAGCCGCACCGTCACTTCGGTGACGACGCCCAGCAGGCCTTCCGAGCCTGTCATCAGGCCGAGCAGGTCGTAGCCGCCGGCATCGAGATGCTTGCCGCCCAGCCGCACCACCTCGCCGTTCATCAGCACCATCTCGATGCCGAGCAGGTTGTTGGTCGTGAGCCCGTACTTCAGGCAATGCACGCCGCCGGAATTCTCCGCGACGTTGCCGCCGATCGAGCAGGCGATCTGCGAGCTGGGATCGGGCGCGTAGTAGAAACCTTCGTGTTCGACCGCCTTGGTGACGCCGAGATTTGTCACCCCCGGCTGCACGCGGGCGCAGCGATTGGCGTAGTCGATCTCAAGTACGCGGTTGAACTTGCCCATGGCCAGCAGGATCGCGTCGCCGACCGGCATCGATCCGCCCGACAGCGAGGTGCCGCCGCCGCGCGGCACGACCTTCACCTTGTGGTCCTGGCAGTAGCGCAGGATGGCCGCGACCTGGGTCACCGTCTCGGGCAGCACCACGACCAGCGGCATCTGCCGGTAGGCCGACAGCGCGTCGCATTCGAAGGGGCGCATGCCGTCGAGATCGTCGATGACGCCCTCGCCCGGAACAATGGCGCGCAACGCGGCGACGATCTCCGACCGGCGGGCGAGAATGGCGGGGTCGAGCGGCGGCATCTCCATGCTTCGCTCATACGCCAAATGAAAAAGCGGCGGAAGCCGAAGCCTCCGCCGCTTTGTTCGCTAAGACGCTGACGCCGTCTTCAGCCCTGGCGGGCCTTGAAGCGCGGGTTGGTCTTGTTGATCACGTAGACACGGCCCTTGCGGCGCACGATGCGGCAGTCCTTGTGACGGAGCTTCACCGACTTGAGAGAATGACGGATCTTCATGGCCCTAACTCAACAAAAAGCCCCGGCCGGGCCGGGGTGAATTCCGAAAGCGCGCGGAAAATACGGACCGCAGCCGCTCTCGTCAACCCATTGATTTTCCACCCAAGTTTCGCAGCGCCTTTTTGCCCTGAAAGAGCAGATTCGTCAATGATCCCAAGGGCTTGAAGGCGGGATGAGGCCTCTGCCCGCATCGCTACCTCCATCAGGTCGGCCACGAGGCCCGCGAATCCCGCGCGATGCGCGCCATTCCTACCGCTCCAGCCTGCGCATCAGGGCCCGCGCATCGTCGGGGGCATGCAGCTTGTCGGTATTGTCGAAGTAGACGTAGACGTCGCGCCGCAGCTGCCGCGTCAAAGGTGGCCCGGCAAACGCGCCGTCGGTCATGGGCGCGCCGTCGCGCCATGCCGCCACCCGCGTCGCCCACCGCGAAAGCTCCGGCCCGCTGTAGGCGCTGCGGTAGAGTTCGCTCGAACCGTGGAGGCGGCAGTAGACGAAGTTCGCCGTCAGATCCATCAGCAGCGGCCAGTCGACCGTGTCGGCACAGACCAGTGCGATCCGGTGCTTGCGCAGCAGGGCGATAAAGGCCGGGTCGCAAAAACTCTCGTGGCGAATCTCGACCGCGTGCCGGATCGGCTGGGAACTTTCCACCCGCAGCCACGCCCGCGCCTTCAGCCGATGATCGTGACGCCGGCCGAGCCGCGCCGCCTCCTCGGTGTCGCGCGGCAGGACTTCGAAGAAGGCTTCCAGCCTCTCCGGCTCGAAGCGGAAGTTGGGCGGGAACTGCCAGAGGATCGGCCCGAGCTTGCGCCCGAGCCGCAGCACGCCCGAAGCCATGAAATTTGCCAGCGGCGCCACCGGGTCGCGCAGCCGCTTCATGTGAGTAAGAAAGCGCGGCCCTTTGACGGCGAACACGAAACCGTCGGGCGTGCAGTCGAACCACTGCCGGAAGGAGTCCGGCACCTGCAGGCTGTAGAAGGTGCCGTTGATCTCGACCGTCGGAAACACCGAGGCGAGATGGGCGAGCTCATCCTTTTGCGGCAGGCCTTTCGGGTAGAACTGGGCACGCCACGGGGTGTAGCGCCATCCCGATACGCCGATGAGGACCTGTGATCGTCGGACCATGCCGCCAAACGGTGCACGCGCGCGACGGTTGCTCCTCCTCGGGCCCTACTCCTCGGGTTCGGTGCTGAACTCCAGCGGATGGCCGGCGCCGCGGGCCAGATCGTTCGCCTCACTCGCCTTGGACTCAGCAATGTCGCGCGTGTAAGCCGCGACGACGCAGGCACCGCGTTGATGCGCCGTCATCATCACGGCGTAGGACTGTTCCTCGGTCAGGCGGAACACAGCCTTCAGAACGACGACCACGAACTCGCGCGGTGTGTAGTCGTCGTTCAACAGGATCACCTTGTAGAGCGGCGGCTGCTTGGTCTTGGTCCGCTCCACCGCCTGTGGCTTGGTGTCGATATCGCTCATCGATCTCCCTTCAGTTTCCTTGAGGGCACCAACGAGCGACAGTCTCAGCCCACCGGCATCGTCTCGGCAAGAGGCGGCAGCTTCACGACTATGTCGTACCAGGCGGCGAGCGTGGGATGGCCCGGACGCCACGGCTCGTTGGCGTAGCGGAAGTCGAGATAGCCCAGCGCGCAGCCGATGGTGATCTCCCCGATCGTGGTCAGGTTGCCCAACGAATCGGCCTGCTTCTCCAGTTCGTCGAGCGCGCGTGTGACCTTGCCCTGCTGCAGGGCGATGTAACTCTGGCGGCCCTCGTCCTGGGGCAGCGCGATCTCGCGGCGGCGCGGCTGCGTGGCATCGAGAATGCCGTCACCCAGCGCCTCCTGGGTCAACGCCTTCCAGCGCGCCGGGCCGACCGGCGGGAACAGCTTCGGCGCGCTGCCGATGCTGTCGAGATACTCGCAGATCACCGGGCTGTCATAGATCGACATGCCGTCATCGCTGATCAGCGTCGGCACCTTCGACAACGGGTTGACCGGCAGTAGGGCCGGATCGGTCGTGCCGACCTTCCAGCGCTCGATCTTGTCGTTGAGCCCGCGCGCGATGGCGCAAGCCATCACTTTACGGACATACGGGCTTGCAGCAGAATAGGCGATCTTCATGGCGGTCCCCCTTGAGATTCATCGGATCGGCGCGCACGTTATCCCGCCTTCCGGGAGCAACGCCATGAATTTCCAGACCGAGAAACTCGGCCCCCACATGGCCGCAGCGGTGAGCGGCATCGACTTCAACACACCGGCTGACGACGCGACGCAAGCCGCCCTGACGGGCGTGCTGCACGACAACCTGGTGATCTGCATTCGAGGCCAGCATCTGGCCCCGCCGGCGTTTCTGGCGGCCATGTCGAAGTTCGGAACGCCGATGCTGCGCAAGCAACTCACCCGCACACCGGAATGCGCCGAGGTGAACATCATCTCGAGCGAGGACCGCGACGTGCTGGGCGACGGCAAGAAGATCGTGAACGGCGCCAACTGGCACACCGACGACAGCTTCATGCGAGCCCCCTGCTCGCTCACCATGCTCTACGGAGTCGAGGTGCCGTCGCGCGGCGGCGACACGCAATTCACCAACATGTACGCCGCCTACGAGGACCTGCCGCCGGAGATGAAGGCCCGGATCGATCCGATGAAAGTGATCCACAAGTATCATTCGAGCCGCAAGCTCAGCCGCATCTCGACTCGCCCCGCCGAGGAGATGGCGGCGATGCCCGAGGCCACGCATCCGCTGGTGCGCACCCACCCGGAGACGCATCGCAAGTCGCTTTATCTCAATCCCAATCGCATGGAGCAGATCTTGGGTCTCGACCGCGCCGAGAGCGACGCGCTGCTCGACGAGCTGATCGCCCATGCGACGCAGCCGAAATACGAGTACCGCCATGTCTGGCGCCAGGGCGACATCGTGATCTGGGACAATCGCTGCACGATGCACAAGGCCAACGCCGACTACCCCGAGGGCGAACGGCGGCTGATGCACCGAGTGATCGTGGCGGGGACGGAGCCGTTCTAGAAAAGCCTGTCGTCTCTCCGCTACGCCTCGCTTCGCGAAGCTCCGGTCGAGACGACGGGGAATTTTTACGCCTCCAGCAGCACGCAGTGCTCGGGCGAGAAGGACAGCGTCACATCGGCGCCTTCCGGCAACAGGTTGGTCGGCGGGCGGCGCACGATCATCGCGCCCACGGGACTGTCGACGACGTATTGTACGAAGTCGCCGTGGAACAGGCGCTGGCGGACCCTGCCCGGCACATGGTTCTCGCCGGCCAGCGGCTCCAGTCCGATATAGGCGGTGCGGACCGCGACTTCCGTCTCCCTTCCATGTGGCATGTGGGGTGCCATCACCTTCAGCACCGTACCGCCTTCTGTGACGAAGGTGCCGTCGCCGGCAGGCTTGCCCTTGATCAGGTTGGCCGAGCCCACGAAATCGGCGACGAAGCGGCTGCGCGGCTTGTTGTAGATCTCCTCCGGCGTGCCGATCTGCTCGATCACTCCGACGTTCATGACGATCACACGGTCGGAGATGGCCAGCGCCTCCTCCTGGTCGTGGGTGACGTAGACCGAGGTGATGCCCAGCCGCCGCTGCAGCTCGCGCAACTCGACTCGCATCTCTGCGCGCAGCTTGGCGTCGAGGTTGGAGAGAGGCTCGTCGAACAGCACGACGGTCGGCGAGAAGGCGATGGCGCGGGCCAGCGCAACCCTCTGCTGCTGGCCACCTGACAGTTTCGACGCACCGCGGTCTGCGAGGTGGCGCATCTGCACCAGGTCGAGCGCGCGCTCGACATTGGCCTTGATCTCCTGCTGGCCCTGCTTGCGCACCCGCAACCCGTACGCGACGTTGTCGAACACGCTCATGTGCGGCCAGATGGCGTAGGATTGGAACACCATCGACACGCCGCGCTGCTCGGTCTGCACGTTGGTGCGTGTTGCCGCGTCGTAGACCGCGTGACCCTCAAGGTTGATTTTGCCGCTGGACGGATGTTCGAGGCCGGCGATGGCGCGCAAGGTCGTGGTCTTGCCGCAGCCCGACGGGCCCAGCAAGGTCAGGTGCTCGCCCCTGCCGACCGTGAAGCTAACCCCGTTCACCGCGACCTGATCGCCGTAGCGTACGACCAGATCCTTTACTTCGATACGCGTCTCGCTCACTGCAACTCCTTGGTCATGCCGCGCGCGACGCGGAACAGGATGACAAGCGCCACGATCACGGTGAAGGTCTGGATCAGGGCCATCGCCGCGGTCAGCTCGGTACCGCTGGTGGCGAAGGCGCTGACGATCGACGGCGCGATCACCTTGGCATTGGGTCCCATCAGGAAGGCCGAGGCGCCCAGCTCGCGCACGCAGGCCATGAAGATCAGCAGCCACGCCGCCAGGATGCCGGGCTTGAGCAGCGGCAAGGTGACGGTGCGCATCTGATAGGCCCAGGAAGCGCCGCAGACGCGCGCACACTCCTCCAGGCTCTTGTCGATCTGGAGCACCACGCCCGCCAGCGTGCGCACACCGAGCGGCAGCATGACGGTGAAGTAGGCCAGCGCCAGCAGCCACAGGGTGCCGTAGATGCCGATCGGGATGTTGAGCCACGCCCAGAGCAGCGCCAGGCCGAACACGAGGCGCGGCACGGCCTGCGGAAACATCACGAGATACTCGATGGCGCCGCGGCCGCGCAGTTGCGAGCGGTAGATGATCCAGACCAGCAGCGCCATGATCACCACGCCCACCGTGGCGACGCCCAGGCCCAGCATGATGCTGTTGAACAGCGCCGTCCGCACGGGACCGAGCGACAGGGCCGTCTCGTAGTTGGCCAGGGTCCACTGCGCCTGGTCCAGGAGCACGGTGGCGAAGCGCTGCAGCGAGGTCATCAGGAGCGCCGCGATCGGAAAGACCACCGCCAGCGCCACGTAGAGCGCGCAGACGCCGAACAGCACCCAGGCGAGCCGTCCCATTTCCATAGGCCGCGGCCGGAAGGCCTTGCCGCTGATGGTGGTGAAGGTGCCGCGGCGGATCATCCGCCTGTAGAAGGACAGCATGAAGAACATGACGACGAACAGCGACAGGCCCATTGCCGAGGCGCGGCCGTAGTCGGGTGGATAGGACAGCGTCGAATCCCAGATCGCCGTGGTGATGACGTAGATGCGGCCGGGAATGCCAAGCACGAGGGCGGCCGCGAACGAGCCCAGCATCTCGGCGAAGACGAACAGCATGGCACCCAGCACGCCCGGCATCACCAGCGGCAGGGTCACGGTGAGCATGGTGCGGAGCTTGGAGGCGCCCATGACCCTCGCCGATTCCTCCAGCGCCGGATCCATCGATTTCATGGAGGCCGAGATCATCACGAAGGCGACCGTGCCCTCGAACAGGGCCATCACCCAGGCGATGCCGAAATGGGTGTAGATGTCCGCAATATCGCCGGTGCCGCCCACCGCCTTCCACATCTGGTTGATGAAGCCGCTTTTGGGACCGGCGATCACCGCCCAGGCGAGCGCGCCCACCAAGGGGGTCATGTAGTAAGGCAGCTCCATCAGCCGCTCGAGCTTCTCGCGTCCCGGCACGTTGGTGCGCGTCAGGATCCAGGCCAGCGTGAAGCCGATGAAAATCGCCATCACGGTCGCCATCACCGCAATGATCAGCGTGTTCCAGACGGTCTTCAGGTCCTCCTCGAAGATCGCGACGTAGTTGGCGATGCCGAACTCGACCGGCGGAAACGCCATCGGATCGCCGACGTTCAGCGATTCCTCGACCAGGAAGACCATCGGGAGCAGGACGAGGAAGCCGACGATCAGGAGGACCGCCAGCGTCGTCAGGGCCTGCCCGTTCAGGCGTGGGCGCGATATGCCCGTCGACGCATCCGCCAAGGCCTAGCGCCCGGTGCCGACGATGCGATTCCACTCCTTGGCAAAGGCCGGACGATCCTTCTCGAAGGCGTTCCAGTCGGCCGGCGTCAGCAGCTTCATCTTGCTGAGCGGCACCGTGTCGGCGCCCCCCGGCGGCGGCACGTCCGGACGCGGCGAATGGAGCAGCAGCGCGTCGGCGAGCGCCTTCTGGCCGACCGGCGAGAGGAACCAGTCCATGAACAGTTCGGCCGCGTTGGGATGCGGCGCCTGATCGACGATGCCGTAGGTCTCAGGCACGGCCGGCACGCCGGTTTCCGGGAAGACGAAGGCGAGCGGCGCGCCCTTGGCCTTGAATTCGATATAGCCCGAGTACTGGGCGCCCATGATGACCTTGTCCTGGCCGTCTACCAGGCGACCGTACTGCTGGACGTAGGAATCAAATGCGCGCGGCTTCTGCTCGCCGAACTTCTTGAAATAGTCCGCGCCGAGGATCGGCATCAGCATGTACCAGACTCCGTGCTGCAGGCCCGAGTTGGACACCTTGACGTTGATGCTGTCCTTCCACTTCGGATCGAGCAGGTCTTCCCACTTCTTGGGTGCGTCGGCGGCCGACACCTGGTTGGGATTGTAGGCAATGCCGGCCATGATGACCGAGCCCCAGGTCCAGAACCCTTCCGGCTGGCTCTTGGCCTCCTTGGGAAAGAACTGCATCTCGGGCGAAATGTACTGCCGGAACCCGCCCTTGCGCTGGAAGTCCAGGATCATGCCCATGTCGGAGATCTGGATGACGTCGACCAGATAGGACTTGGCCTGGCGCTCCGAGAGCAGCTTGGCGTAAAGCGCGCCGGCTTGCAGGCGGACGTAGCTGGTCTTGATCTCGGGGAACAGCTTGTTGAAGGCGGCCAGCAGCTTGACCTGGCCCTGCTCGGGGTCGGTCGAGTAGAGCGTGAAGGCGCCCTCGGCCTTGGCTTTCGCCACGTCGGCACACGTCTTGAAGCCGTCCATCTGCTGCGGACTCGCGCAGAGCTTGGCCCCGCCGGTGGCTTGGGCGCTGGCCGGGGAAGCAGCGGCCAAGGCAATGGCGCAGAGAGCCGCGGATGCGGCAGCGAACAGCTTCATTGGTTTCCTCCGATTTGCTCTTATTTGCAGCGAGCGTACCGACCGCTGCCCGGAGGTTCAATCTCTGTGTTAATCGTCGCCCTGATACGCTGACTGCACCGTCACGTATCCCGCCGCGATGTCGGCAGCGAGTGCAGCCGTGGAGCGCAGCGTCGGATCGCCGTGACCACCGCCGCCCGGTGTGCCCAGCGAAACCGTATCGCCCTTGTTCAAGACATACTGCTTCTTCGGATCGGTCTTCTCGCCGTTGATGCGCAGCTCGCCCGGCGCGCCGTCCTTGCCGCCCTCGATGCCGAAGGCGGGAAACAGCGTCCGCTCGGCGAGGAACGACACGGCGATCGGTGTCTCGCTGCGGCTCTCGATCAGGATCTCCTGTCCCAGCCCGCCGCGATGACGGCCGGGGCCGCCGGAATCGGGACGCAGCTTCTTGTGATGGAAGCGCAGCGGCGCGATGTGCTCGCTGATCTCGATCGAGGTCGAGCTGACGTTCGACGGCCACGACAGACACGTAACGCCGTCGCGCTGCGTGTTGCCGCCCATGCCGCCATTGTAGAAGAACATGTTGGCGTAGGGCTTGCCGCCTTCACGAACACCGGACTGGTTCATGCCCCACATCGGCGAGCCGCAGGCCGCCATCACCCTCTCGGGCACGATCTGGCCCAGGCAGCCAAACACCAGCATCGGAATGTAATGGCCGATCAGCATGCGCGAGCCGCCCGGCGCAGGGAATTGCGGGTTCACGATGCAGCCCGGCGGCGCGGTGAGCGTAATCGGTCGCCACGCGCCTTCGTTGTTTGGCAGGTTGGAGTTGGTGCAGACCTTCACCCCATACATGCACATCGCATTCGTGTAACACAGGGCACAGTTGATCGCGCGATCGACCTGGGCATCGGTGCCGGCGAAGTCGATCGCGATCTCGTCGCCCTTGATGGTGAGCGCCATCTTGATGGTGATGGGCTTGTCCATGATGCCGTCGGTCTTGAGCTCGCTGTGGTAGGTGCCGTCCGGCAGTTCGCGGATCGCGGCCCGCATCGCCGCCTCACAGCGCCCCTGGATTTCGCGTGCCAGATCGGTGAGATCGGGCAGCCCGTAATTCTCCATCAGGACCAGCAACCGATCTTCCATGAGATCGAGCGCCACGATCTGGGCGTAGAGATCGCCCATCGTCTGGTCCGGCGTACGCACGTTCTTGCGGATCAGCGCGACCAGCGTCTCGTCGGTCTTGCCCGCCGCCATCATCTTCATCGGCGGGATCTGCAGCCCCTCCTCGAAGACCTCGCGCGGCTCGGGGCTCCTGATCTTGCCGCCAATGTCGGGCACATGCGCCGTGGTGGCGCTGAAGGCGATCAGCTTTCCATTGCGGAAGATCGGCTTGGCCAGGGTCACGTCGGGCAGATGACCGGTGCCCAGCCAGATGTCGTTGGTAATCAGCACGTCACCCGGCGAGAGCTGATCCTCGGGAAAATGACGCAGGAAATGCTTCACGGTCTCCGGCAGGGTGCCGATGAAGCTCGGAATGCTCTCGCTCGCCTGTACCAGCGACTGGCCTGCCGCGTCGGTCACGACGCAGGAGAAGTCATAGCTTTCGCGCACCAGCGTCGAGAACGACGTGCGCACCATGGCCGCCGCCGCCTCGTCGACCAGCGAGATCAGCCGACGCCAAAGGAGTTCGAGTTCGATTGCATCGAAAGTGCGTGACATCAGTTGGCTTCCGCCAGGATGGAGCCGTCGGCGAGCAGTCGCGCCGTCGAATTCGGCCCGACGATGAAGGTGCTTTCGTTTTCCTCGAAGACTGCGGGCCCGTCGATGCTGACACCGGGTTCGAGGGCGTAGCGGTCCCAGACGCGTGTCGGGAGTGTCTTGCCTTCGTCGGGGAAGAACACCGGCCGCGTGCCCTTGAGCGCCGTGTCCGAAGCGTGCCGCGGCAGTTCGAGCTTGCCGCCGGTGCCGGGCATCGGCGCGCTGACCGACAGCCGAAGGGCCACGAACTGGATCGCGGCACCCGGCGGCGTGCGCGCGAACAGCGCCTTGTACGCCGCTTCGAAGGCGGTCTTCACGTCAGCCTCGCCGAGAGCTTGAGGCAGGACGACGGTGATCTCGCTGCCCTGCCCGATATAGCGCATGTCGGCGAGGCGCCGAACGGTTCGGTTCTCGACATCGGCGCCGGTCAGGTGCAGCACGTCCAGCGCCTCTTTCTCGAGGCCGGCGAAGAGGCTATCCGCGGCGGCGAGATCGGCGCCCGCCAGCGCGGTCGTGAAACTCGCCACACGATCGACGCGCGCCGGCGCCATCAGCATGCCGATGGTGCTGCCCGCACCGGCACCCGGCGGGCAGACCACGCGGCCGACACCGAGCTTGCGCGCCACGTGCCAGGCATGGACGGGCCCCGCTCCGCCCGTCGCGAGGAGCGCGTATTCGGAGGGCACACGGCCGCGCTCGGCGATCGCGACCCTCGCCGCGCCGGCCATGTTCTCGTTCACCACGTCGTGCACACCGAAGGCTGCACGCCCCGACTCGACGCCAAGCGCACCGGCCAGCTTGCCGAAAGCGGCGTTGGTCGCCGCCGCGTCGATCTTCATGGCGCCGCCCAGGAAGAAGTCGGCATTGAGGTAGCCCAAGGTGAGGTCGGCGTCGGTCACCGTGGCCTCGGTGCCGCCACGGCCATAGCAGGCCGGTCCCGGCTGCCCGCCGCTGCTCTCCGGCCCGACGTTCAGCGTGCCGAGATCGCTCCTGTGCGCAATGGAGCCTCCCCCGGCGCCGATCTCGATCAGCTCGACGGTGGCGATCTGCATGGGCAGGCCCGAGCCTCGCAGGAAGCGCTTCTCGCGCGCCGCCTCGAAGCCCCAGGCGACGACCGGTTCGCCATCGTCGACCAGCGCCAGCTTGGCGGTCGTCCCGCCCATGTCGAAGGCCAGCACGCGCTCCAGCCCGGCATTGCGCCCGAACCAGGCGCCGGCCAGCGCGCCGGCGGCCGGCCCGCTTTCGAGAAGCTGCACGGGCGCCCGCTTGGCCTCGCTCACATGGGTCAGGCCACCGTTCGACAACATGAGGAACAGCCCGCCCGGGATCCCCTCGTCCCGCAGCGCCTGCTCGAGCCGCTCCAGATAGATCTCCGCCAGCGGCCGCACATAGGCGTTGGCTACCGTGGTGCTGGCGCGCAGGTACTCGCGAATTTCCGGTGCGATTTCGGACGACAGCGAAATGGAAAGGTTCTGGAAGCGTTCGGCCACCGCCGCGCCGATCTTCCGCTCATGCGCGGCATTGGCATAGGAGTGCAGGAAGCAGATGGCGAGGCTTTCCACGCCCTGCTCCACCAGATCCGCGACTTCAGCCAGCGCCGCCTCGACATCGAGTGCGATCTCGATCGAGCCGTCGGGCCCCAGCCGTTCCTTCGCCTCGCGACGCCACGGCCTCGGCACCAGCGGCTTCGGCATCTCGATGAAGAGATCGTAGAGCTCGTACTTGCGTTCGCGCGCGATTTCCAGCACGTCGCCGAAGCCTGCCGTCGTGAGCAGCCCCGTCTTCGCGCCCTTGCGCTCGATGAGCGCGTTGGTGAACAGCGTGGTGGCGTGGACGACGCGGCCGATCTCCTGCGGTCGGGCGCCCGCCTTTTCGAGCACGCGCCGCGTGCCTTCGAGTGCCCCTCGGGCAGGATCGTCGGGTGTGGTGCTCTCCTTCCAGATGACGGCGCGCCCGGTGCGCGGATCATGAATGACGAGGTCGGTGAAAGTTCCCCCGATGTCGATTCCGAGGGAAAGCGGCGCACTCATTACTCTTCCTTTGCTATTGGGCTCTTACGTTGCCCTGCTTGGCGACCTTCGCCCAGCGCTCGCGATCCTTGGCGATATACGCGGCGAAAGCATCGGGTCCCTGGCCGATCGGCTCAAGCCCCTGCTTCGCCAGGGTTTCGGTGTTCTTCGGGTCCGAGATCGCGTCGATGAATATCTTGGCGAGCGCCGCCTTGATGTCGGTCGGCAGGGCAGCCGGCCCCATCAGGCCGAACCAGTTGTTGATGTCGAGGGCCGGAATGTCCTTCGTGAGCAGCGGCAGTTCGGGGGCGAGTGGCGTGGGCTTCGTCGCGGCGAGCGCGAGGATGCGCACCTTGCCGCCACGCGCCTGGCCGATCAGTTCCGACACATTGCCGAAGAACACGTCGACGTTTCCAGCCGCCACGTCGGCAATGGCGGGGGCGCCGCCGCGATACGGAACATGGATCAGTTTCAAGCCGCCCGCTTCCGCCGCCAGGAATTCCGCGCCGAGCTGGTTGGTCGAGCCAAGGCCGGTCGAGGCATAACTCACCTTGCCGGGATTGGCCTTCGCATAGGCAACGAATTCCGGAATGGTCTTGAAGGGTGCATCCATGCGCACGATCAGGGCCATCGGCACACCCACGAGATTGCAGATCGGCGTCAGCTCCTTGTCGAGATCCAGCGGGATCTGCGAGCCCGGCACGACAGGTCCGACCGCGAGCTGGCCCATGATGCCGATGCCTACCGTGTAACCATCGCCCGGTGCCTGGGCCAGGGCCTTCAGCGCGATGAACCCGCCGGCACCGGTCTTGTTGTCGACGATCACCGTGTAGCCGTGCTGCCGCTGGATCGTCTCCGCTGCGATGCGCGCCGCCATGTCGGCGGTGCCGCCAGGCGCATAACCGACCAGGATCTTGATCGGCTGTTTCGGCACCCATTGCTGGGCGCGCGCGGACGCGG
Organism: Reyranella sp.; assembly: GCF_052439685.1. GTDB lineage: Bacteria > Pseudomonadota > Alphaproteobacteria > Reyranellales > Reyranellaceae > Reyranella. Next base: position 23,124 of record NZ_JBQVQG010000020.1, on the reverse strand, counting down.
CAGCCAGGACGAGCGGAGCGGCAAGCAGGCTTCGACGGAACATCACATCTCCCAATCCCCAATGGCGAGCGTTAGGCAAGCGTCGTGCCGGGTCAAGGTGACCCGCTTGTGATGAAGCGGTCTTCGGGTAGTCTCCGCGCGCATGCCTCTCGCCCAACCCGCTCCCGATGTCTGGACGCTCGTCGCCGATATCGCAGTGCAGACCCCCGATGCGCCGGCTCTGCTCCACGCCGACCGGAGGATATCCTTCCTTGAGCTCACCGAGCGCGCGCGACGCGCGGCTCAGGGCCTTACCGACCTAGGCGTCGGCCCGGGCGACCGCGTGGCACTGTGGCTGCCCAACGTGCCGGCCTATCCGATCCTCTATCTCGCCTGCATACGGCTCGGCGCCATCGCCGTCGCAGTGAACACGCGCTATCGCGCGGTCGAAGTGGCCGACATCGTCCGTCGCTCAGGCGCCAAGGTGCTGGCCTGCGCGCCCGGCTTCCGGCGCATCGACTTCCTGTCGATCCTGGCCGACGTCGAGCCCGACGCTCTCGACCGACTCGCGGCCATCGTCACGGTGGGCGACGAGCCCGCTTCGATCCCGCCCGCCATCGAGCGCCTGCGGCGCGTGCCCTTCGAGCGCCTGCTGTCGCGCCCGCGGCTCGGCCTCAACAATGCGAAGGCCAGCGCCCCCTGCAATATCTTCACGACCTCGGGGACCACGAGCGCGCCCAAGTTCGTGCTGCACCGCCAGGGCGCCATCGCCGGCCACGCCCAGCAGGTCGCGCGCGCCTTCGGCTTCACCGCGCCCGACACGTTATCGCTCTCGATCCTGCCGATGTGTGGCGTCTACGGTTTCGACCAGACGATGGCGACCCTTGCGGCCGGCAGGCCCTGCGTGCTGGTCGAGTCCTCAGAGATCGACGAGATCGCGCGACTGATCGAACGACACCGGCCGACGACCCTGTTCGGCAGCGACGACATGTTCGCCCGCCTGCTCGACGCCGTGCCCGGCGACCGCCCCTTCCCGTCGGTGAGATGGGCGGGCTACGCCGGCTTCAACACTTCACTGGACAGTATCGCAGAGTCCGCGGAGCAGCGTGGGCTGCGTCTCTGCGGCCTCTACGGGATGAGCGAGGTTCAGGCGCTCTATTCCCTGCAGCCGATCGACTCGGCGGTGTCGCGCCGCAAGAAAGGCGGCGGCGTTCCCACCTCGCCGCTCGCCCATGTCCGCGTCCGGGATCCGGAGACCGGCGACCTGCTGGGCGTGGGACAGCCCGGCGCGCTCGAATGCGCCGGCCCGTCGCTGATGGTCGGCTATTACGGTGACGACAAAGCCACCGCCGAAACCGTGACGGCGGACGGCTATGTCCGCACCGGCGACCTGGCCGAGCTCGACGGGCATGGCGGTTTCACGTTCCTCAGCCGCATGGGCGACGTGCTGCGCCTCTCGGGCTTCCTGGTGAATCCCCTCGAAATCGAGGCCCATCTGCAGAAGCTGCCGGCCATCGCTGCCTGTCAGGCAATCGCGGTGGCGCGCCCGGACGGCGTGCGCGCGCTTGCCTTCGTGATCCTCGCGCCCGGCGCGTCGCTCGACGAGGCCGCAGCCATCGCGCACTGCAAGCAGGGCCTCGCGAACTACAAGGTGCCGATGCGCGTTCTGGCCATCGACGATTTCCCCAAGACGCCCTCGCCCAACGGCTTCAAGATCCAGCGCGCCCGTCTGCGCGACATCGCCTTGGAACGGGTCTAGCGCCCCGGCAGGCGGAGGTTGGCGACCGCGGATCCGACGAAGATCTGTGGCAGCGACGGCGTGCGGATGCCCATGTTCTTCTCGAGATTCTGCACGCAGGTCCGCGTCGCCTGGGCGAGCTGGCCCCAGGTCGAGGCGGCATCGAACTGCTGCAGCAAGCACTGGTCGTAATAGGTGAAACGGTCGCCCGCGCCGCAGCCGAAGCTCACGCGATCGGCCGCGGCGGCCGTCAGCACCACCCGGTTGGGCTGGCGCATGGCCGGCGTCAGAAAGACGCCGCTGTGGCAGGCCGAGACGACCACGACCGTCGGCAGCGTGCCACAGCCCGCGTCCAAGGCATTGTCGAGCGTGGACGGTCGAACGACGCCGTTGGCCTGGCGCAGCACGAAGCCGGCCTCGGTGCCGTGGCTAGTGATGAAGGCGAGGCAGGCCCCGGCGTCACCGGCATTGCGCAACGCGCTCGAGACGTTGGCGGCGCTGGCGACTTCGGCCGAGGGATTGCGCCCGGGATCGGAGGTGAGCAGCCGGATGTCCCGCACGCCCCGCGCCGACAGCTTGTCGCGCAGCGCATCGATGCCGTTGTCGAAGGACGGGCTGTTGTTGTCACCGGCAATCAGCACGGCATGCCAGCGCGCCGCCGGCACGTCTCCTGGCGCAGAGGCAGTCGCCGTGTTGCGGCCCGACGGGGGCGCTGCGTCGGAGTCCGGCGTGCAGCCAATCAGCGAGGCCAGCAACGCAGCCAAGGCCGCGACGCGAATCAACATGCTCTGCTGCTCCAGATCTGCTTATGCGGGCTGAGGCGTGGCGCCGACCATGCGCAGGGCCATGTCGGTGTAGAGCTTCGCCATCTGTTCCTCGGTGAGATCGCCGCCCGGACCGTACCACATCGAGACATGAGTGCACTGGTCGAGCAGCGCCATCGCCATCGCCTTGAGATCGTGCTTTCCATCGACGCGCGGCGGATCGAACACGCCCTTTTCGACGCCATGCCTGAGGATCGTCACGACGATGTCGCGAATCGCCCGCCGGCTACGCCGGATGTCGGCCACGCGCGCCGAATCCAGCCAGCCGATCTCGCGGTTGGCGACCAGCGCCTCGATGCGCAGCCGGCAATGCCGGATGACATAAATCCGCACGAAGGCCGCGAGTTCTGCACGTGGATCGCCGCCCGCTCCGGCCACGGCCTGCTGGCACTGCCGCTCCAGCTCGCCCTGGGTCGAGGCGATGATGTCGTGCAGCAGCTCGTCCTTCGACTTGAAGTGGTTGTAGAGCGCGCCCTGCGTCAGTCCGCAGGCCTTCATGATGTCGCGTACCGTGACGACTGGATAGCCGCGCTCGGCGAACTGGGCAAAAGCTGCGGCCCGGATCGCCTCGACCGGCGGACGCGCCTCGCGCTCTTCCACCGGCGCCGTCGACGCCTCGTCGGCGAGGACCATCTTGCGCTTGCTCATCGCGAGGCTCCGGACATGTTGCGGACGATCTCCCAGGCGAGGTCGGCGGCGGGTTTCACCAGCTTGCCCGAGTCGGCGGCTCGCATGTTGGCCGCCGTGCCGTCGAGTGACCGGGCATAGACGCCCTGACGGATGCAGGACACCCGGAACAGATTGTAGGCCATGTAGAACTCCCAGAGCGCGGGCTCCGGGACGGAGCGCTTCGACAAGGTGCTGTAGTAGTCCACCATCTCGGCCTCCGTCGGAAGGCCTAGTTCGCCGAGATCGTGGCCCTGCAGGCCACCCCAGTCCTTCGGGGTGCGCCAGAGCATGCAGAGATAGGCCAGCTCGGCCAGCGGATCGCCGAGCGTCGAGATTTCCCAGTCGATGATGCCCAGTACGCGCGGCTCGGTAGCGTGGAAGATCATGTTGTCGAGGCGATAATCACCGTGGACCAGCACCGTCTCGTCGTTCTTGGGCAGGTTGGCCGGCAGCCAATCGAACAGCCGGTCCATGGACTCGATCTTCTCGGTCTCCGACGCCTTGTACTGTTTGCCCCAGCGCGAGATCTGACGCGCGACGTAGCTGCCCGGGCGCCCGAAATCCGAGAGACCGAGCGCGGTATAGTCGACGCGGTGGAGCCGGGCCAGCGCTTCGAATTTGGCGCGGTAGATGTCCCGCCGCCCCTCCTTCGGGACGTCCGGCAGCAGCGGGTCCCACAGGACCCGGCCGTCGCAATATTCCATAATGTAAAAAGGCGTCCCCACGACACTCTCGTCCTCGCTCAACGCGTAGGCCCGCGGGGTCGGCACATCGGTGCGGTTGAGCGCCGAGATTACCCGAAATTCCCGGTCGACTGCGTGTGCCGAGGGCAGCAGCTTGCCGGGAGGCTTGCGGCGCAGGACGTAGCGGCGATCGGCACCATCCGTCAGCCGGTAGGTCGGGTTGGATTGCCCTCCCTTGAACTGCTCGACCCGCACCGAAGGCGTGAATCCGTCCACATGGGCGGACATGAAACGGCCGAGCGACTGCTCGTCGAACCGGTGCCTTTCCTGCACCGCCATCGTGCCGATATAGTCGTCCCCTCGCCGTGACACCCGAAAACCTCCTGAACGACCGTTCACATTGGCCAGGAGTTTGCTCGCCCGTCGGTGCGCATGCAATATCGACCAACGGGGACATTGACGCTTGGAAACACTGTTTACGGCCTATCCGCCGGCTGCCTGGGCGGCGCTGCTGGCGACGGGTATTCTCATCGGCCTTCTGGCAGGTCTCCTGGGCGTGGGCGGTGGTGTCGTTGCGGTCCCGATCCTGCTGGAAATATTCGAGTTTCAAGGCATCGGAGAACCCCAGGCGGTGCCGCTCGCCGTGGGCACGGCCCAGGCGAGTATCCTCATTGCTTCGATTACGGCCGCAGCGGCCCACTGGCGTGCTGGAACGATCGACCGCGAACTGGTTCGGGCCTGGCTGCCAGCTTTGATGGCGGGCGCCATCGTCGGGCTGGCCGTGAGCCCGTTCGCGCCCACCAAGGTCCTGACGACTCTGTTTGCCGTCATCGCGGCTGCGCTTGCCCTGAAGATGGCCGCGGGCGACCGCCTCATTATTGGGCACTCCCAGCCAACAGGTTTGCTGTCGCAGGTGACGCCCGCCGTCGTCGGAGGTCTGGCGGCCGCCGTCGGTGTCGGGGGCGGAACACTGAGTACACCCGTGCTGACGCTCTTCTCTTTTTCGATCAAGCGCGCGATTGGCGCCGGCGCGCTGTTCAATCTGATCATCGCCGTGCCGGCCACCATCGTCTTCCTGCAGATGGACCGCAACGCGCCGGGCCGTCCCGCCGATGCGCTAGGCGATGTCGCGATGTTTTGCGTTGCGACCCTGTCTCTCCCTGCGCTCTTTGTCGCGCCAGTGGCCGCTAGATGGTCGACCAAGGTGCCCGTGTCTTTACTACGGCGCTTGTTCGCTCTTTGCCTGGCCGTAATCGCAGTCCGTCTGCTGCTCAGGTAGTGCACTTAGCACTTGTATTGCACTTGGCACTTGGGCAAAGCGGCCGAATTGTGTTTAGCTGTTGGCGGTCCCGGGGTTCGGACCCAACAACACATTGACGGCTACGCGTTTCTGGGGAGGCATCGTTGAATCGATTCCTAAGCAAGGACTTCTTGTCCGGGCTGATGTTCATTGGCTTCGGCCTACTGGCCCTTTATGTCGGGCAAAAACTGGCAATCGGCACACCCGTTCGCATGGGACCGGGCTATGTGCCGCGGATGCTCTCGCTGATCCTGCTGGCGCTGGGTACGGTGGTTTGCATCCTGGCGCTGGTGAACGGCAGCGAAGCGGTCGAGCCTCCCAAGTGGAAGCCGATCACGTTGGTGACCATCGGCATCGTCTGCTTCGGGCTCCTCTTCGAGCGGGCAGGCCTCATCCCCGCTCTGATCGTGCTGGTCACGATCGCATCGCTTGCGGGCGAGGAATTCAAGCTCACGGAAGTGATCGGCCTCATCGTGGCGCTCGCCGTGCTCTGCACACTCGTCTTCAAGGTCGGCTTGGGCATGAATATCTACATCCTGCGCGGAGTGTGGTGAGATGGAAATTCTCGACAATCTCGCGCTCGGCTTCAGCGTCGCCCTTTCATTCCAGAATCTGACATATGCGCTGCTGGGGTGCATTCTCGGCACGCTGATCGGCGTTCTTCCCGGCATCGGCCCCGTGGCGACCATCGCGATGCTGCTGCCCATCACCTTCCACCTCCCGCCGACGGCCTCGCTGATCATGCTGGCCGGCATCTACTACGGCGCGGCCTACGGCGGTTCGACGACGTCGATCCTGGTCAATTTGCCTGGTGAATCGTCTTCGGTCGTGACCTGTCTCGACGGCTACCAGATGGCGCGTAATGGCCGTGCGGGTGCCGCCCTGTCGATCTCCGCGGTCGGTTCGTTCTTCGCCGGCACCGTCGGCACGATCATCATCGTCATGTTCGCCGAGCCGCTGACTCGAATGGCGCAAAAGTTCGGCCCGGCCGACTACTGCTCGCTGATGGCGCTCGGCCTGGTCGCTGCCGTCATCCTGGCCAGCGGCTCGGTGACCAAGGCGATCGCGATGGTCTTCCTCGGCCTGCTGTTCGGCCTGGTCGGCACCGACGTGAACACAGGCGCCCAGCGCTTCACCTTCGACCTGCCGGAACTCAGCGACGGCATCGACTTCGCGCCGATCGCTATGGGCCTGTTCGGCATCGCCGAAATCGTCGTCAATCTGGAGAGACATCTCACCCGCACCGGGGGCACCATCAAGGTGACCTCGCTGTGGCCGACCGCGGACGAAATCAGGCGCGCAATTCCCGCCGCGCTGCGTGGCACCTTCCTGGGTGCGGCCCTCGGCGTGCTGCCGGGCGGTGGGCCGACCCTCGGCGCCTTCTCGTCCTATACGCTCGAGAAGAAGATCTCGAGGGATCCGAGCAAGTTCGGCAAGGGCGCGGTCGAGGGCGTCGCGGCCCCGGAAGCGGCCAACAACGCCGCGGCCCAGACCTCGTTCATCCCGATGCTGACCCTGGGCATCCCGTCCAACGCCGTCATGGCGCTGATGGTGGGGGCCATGATCATTCAGGGCATCCAGCCCGGCCCCGAGGTCATGACCAAGAAGCCCGACCTGTTCTGGGGCATGATCGCCTCGATGTGGATCGGCAACGCCATGCTCGTCATCATCAACCTGCCGATGATCGGCATCTGGGTGAAGCTGCTGACGGTGCCGTACCGCTTCCTAGCGCCGGCCATCCTGCTGTTCTGCTGCATCGGTGCGTACAGTCTGCAAAACAGTACGTTCCATGTCATGCAGGTCGCCCTCTTCGGGGTGCTGGGCTATATTTTCGTTCGCCTCGGCTGCGAAGGTGCTCCGTTCCTGCTGGGCCTCGTTCTGGGGCCACAGATGGAGGAATACTTCCGGCGCGCCATGCTGCTCTCGCGGGGCGATGCCATGGTTTTCCTGGAGCGTCCGATCAGCCTCGGTCTGCTCATCACGACGGCGCTTCTGCTGCTCCTGATGTCCATTCCGAGCTTCAAGAAGGCAAGAAAAGAAGCATTCGTCGAAGAGGAGGGCTGACGCCCTCCTCCTGACACCAGGAGGAAGAGATGTCGGACCTGCCCAAGCGCGTGACCATCGACGAGGAAGGTCCTCGCGAGGGCTTCCAGTCCGAGAAGAAGGTGATCCCGGTGGCCGACAAGGTCCGCCTCATCGAGGCGCTTGCGGACACCGGGTTGAAACGTATCGCCTGCGTTTCTTACGTCAATCCAAAGCGCGTGCCGACCATGGCCGACGCCGAGGAAGTGGCCTCCCGGATCGATCGCAAGCCCGGCGTGCAATACAGCGCGCTGTGGCTGAACCAGCAGGGCCTCGAGCGTGCGCTTCGGGGCCCTTTGCATGTCGAAGGCAGCGTGCGGGTCACCGCCTCCGACACCTTCTCGCGCAAGAACATCGGCAAGTCGGTGCCCGACGCGATGATCGAGCAGCGCCTGTCGCTCCAGACCTTCAAGGAGCGCGGTATGCCGGTCGAGTGGGGCGTCATCCTCGGCGCCTTCGGCTGCAACTACGAAGGCGAGCTGTCGACCGACCTGATCCCGCAGAGGGTCCAGCTGGCGCTCGACGAAGCCGAACGGGCCGGCTTCAAACTCAAGGGCATCAAACTCACCGACGCAATGGGATGGGCCACCCCCGCCTCGGTCGAGCGGCTGATCGGCGCCATCCGGTCGAAGTGGCCGGATCTCCAGATTTCGCTGCACCTCCATGATACGCGCGGCATCGGCACGGCCGCGGCCTATGCCGGCCTGCGCCTGGGGGTCACGCGCTTCGACGCCTCCGTCGCGGGTCTGGGCGGCTGCCCGTTCGCGGCGACAGAAGGCGCGGCCGGCAACATCTGCACCGAGGACCTCGCCTTCATGTGCGAGGAGATGGGCATCGAGACCGGGCTCGACATCGAGCGCCTGATCGAGGTCGCGAAGCTCGCCGAAGAGATCGTGGGACGCCCCCTGCCCGGCCATCTGATGCGCGGTGGCACGCTGACGGCGGCGCGCCGGAGGATGGCCGCATGAACGCCGCAGCGCCGACGGGCCTGGTTCCCAACTCGACATATGTAGACGTCGCCGAGCTGCCGTGGCAGCCGACCCGCTTCCCCGGCGCCGAGTGGAAGATCCTGATGGAGCAGAAGGAGACGGGTCTTTCGACGGTGCTGATGCGCTGGGCCCCGGGCGCGCGCCTGCCGGCGCACGAGCACGTCGCCATCGAGCAGACCTATGTGCTCGAGGGATCGTTTGCCGACCATGCCGGCGTCTGCCGGGCGGGCAATTACGTCTGGCGGCGCGCCGGCAGCCGCCACGATGCCTGGACCGACGAAGGCTGCCTCATGCTGGCGATCTTCCTGAAGCCCAACACCTTCTTCGATTGAGGCCCGCGCCCCTTACACGCGGAACGGATCCGGCCGTGGAATAGAACCGCCCTTCGACCTCTGCTAATGCTCCGTCGCAGCATGGCCCGCCAGGGCCGGCGCAAGGGAGGCAGAAGCAATGTCAGGCGTTCTTGAAGGCATCCGCGTACTCGATTTCGGCCGCTACATCGCCGGTCCGTTCTGCGGCACCATGCTGGCCGATCTCGGCGCCGAGGTGATCCGCGTCGAGAAGCTCGAGGGCAGCGAGGATCGCTGGGTGACCCCGGTCGTCGAGGGCGGCGAAGGCGCCATGTTCCTGCAGATGGGCCGTAACAAGCTGGGCCTCACCCTCAACCCGATGAAACCCGAGGGCGGCGAGATCGTGAAGAAGCTGGTGGCGGCTTCGGACGTGGTGATCGCCAACCTGCCCTATGAAGACCTGCAGAAGATGGGCATCGATTACGAGAGCCTCTCCGCCCTCAATCCGCGCATCATCCTCGCCACCACCTCGACCTTCGGCTCGGAGGGCCCCTACAAGACGCGTGTCGGCTTCGACACGATCGGCCAGGCGATGTCGGGTGCCATGCACCTCTCGGGCGACGGCGAGACGCCGACCCGCATGAACGCCCCCTTCGTCGATTTCGGCACCGCGCTGCTCAACACCGTGGGCGTGCTCGCGGCCCTCATGGAGCGCAGCAGGAGCGGCAAGGGCCAGAAGGTCGAGACCGCCCTGCTGCGCACGGCCATCAACATCACCAACGGACACCTGATCGAACAGGCGATGCTCGACCTCAATCGCATTGCCACGCTCAATCGCGGCTTCACCGCCGGTCCCTCCGACACCTTCAAGTGCAAGGACGGCTGGATCTACGCCATGACGATCGGCCAGCCGCTGTTCGTGCGCTGGTGCAAGCTGATGGGCGACGAGAGCCTGGCGGCCGATCCTCGCTTCAAGGACGACCTCGCACGCGGCGACAATGGCGAGGCGCTGTCGGCGATCATGCAGAAGTGGTGCGACACGCGCACCGTCGCGGAGACACTGGCGGCGCTCGAAGCCAGCCGCATTCCGGCCGGTCCCGTCTACACGCCGCAACAGACGCTCGACGACAAGCACGTCCAGGAGGCCGGGTTCTTCCATTCCATGGAGTATCCCGGTGCCAGGATGGGTGTCCCGGTGCTGCAGGAGCCGGTGAAACTCTCCCGCACCCCGCTCACGATCCGCCGCCGCGCGCCCACCCTGGGCGAGCATACGGACCAGATCCTGCAGGAGCTTGGCTACGGGGCCGACGATATCGCGCGTCTCAGGGCCGACCGGGTCGTCTGAGGGGGCTGATCCGGGGGCTCCTGAGGGCGTATAAAGGGTTCAGGAGCCCAAACATGATGCGACGTCTTCTACTGGTGTTGATGGCGGTGGGATGCTGCAGCTCGGCGGGAGCGCTGGCGGCGCAGGACCTGCCGTATGGCCAAAGCCATGTTTTCGCCGCTTTCCGAAACGGCGAACGCATCGGAACACACACCCTCACCTTCCAGCAGAATGGCGACAAGCGGGTCGTGACCACCTCGATCGACTTCTCGGTCAAGGTCCTCGGCATGACCATGTACCGCTACGTGCATCGCGGCCAGGAGGTCTGGAACGGCAACACGTTCGAGTCGATCTCGACTCAGACCGACGACAACGGCACCAAATACGGCGTGAAGGCTCGGCATGAGGCCGGCGGCGTCGCAGTGGTGCGCAATGGCGGCAGTGCGCCGAAGCTCACGGCCAACGATGTCGGCTTCCAGCAGGGCAGCGCCCGACAGGAGACGCTTCCGCCCGGAACCATACCGTCGACCCACTGGAACCTGAACCAGGTCAAGCAGTCGGCCATGCTGAACAGCCAGAACGGCTCTCTCGCCAAGATCCAGATCACGCCGCGGGGTCGAGAGACGGTCAAGACGGCCAACGGCACGCTGCAGGCGACGCGCTATTCCTACACCGGCGACGTCGAGATGGATCAGTGGTTCGATGATCGCGGCCGCTGGGTGAAGGCCTCATTCAAGGCTTCCGACGGGTCGACGATCGAGTACATACTGCAGGAATGATCCCTGCAGATTGTTTTGCGAAGCTGCCTGCTCTCCTCGCTGACGATGGCGACCTGCTGCGGCGAGGCCGCTGGCTGAATGTCGACTGCAGGGTCGACATCGGCAGCGAGCCCTTCCATCTGACCTTCAGGGACGGCACCCTCGCCTCCTTCGATCGCGGACCACGCCTGATGCGTTCCACCGCCTTCAGCGTGCGCGCTACCGACGAAGCGTGGCGACATCACTGGCGGAAGATGCCCGAACCGGGCTGGCATGACCTGTTCGCGCTCACCAAGCGGGGCGAGGCCTCGCTGCAAGGCGACCTGCGGCCGCTGCTGCAGAACCTGCAGTATTTCAAGGACCTGCTGGCGCTCCCGCGCCGCCTGCCGGAGGCCCCCTGACATGGCGCCCGTTCTCGACCCCATGGTCGGCCGCTACCTGCGGCTCGACATCGACGGCACGCCGCATCGCGTCTACTTCGAGGAGACCGGCAGCGGCATCCCGCTGGTCTGCCTGCACACGGCCGGCGCCGACGGCCGGCAGTTCCGCCACATCATGGCCGATCCCGAGATCACCAGCCGCTTCCGCGTGATCGCCTTCGACATGCCGTGGCATGGCAAGTCGACACCGCCGGATGGTTGGGAGAAGACCGAGTACCGGTTGACGACCGCCTCCTACACCGCCGCCATCCGCGCCTTCTGTCAGGCGTTGGAGCTCGACCAGCCCGTGGTGATGGGCTGCTCCATCGGCGGCCGCATCGTGCTCAACCTCGCCATTGCCCATGCGGCCGAGTTCCGCGCTCTGATCGCATTGGAGGCCGCCGACTTCCAGCAGCCCTGGTACGACACGGCGTGGCTGCACCGTCCCGACGTGCATGGCGGCGAGGTCTGCGCCGCGCTGATCTCGGGCCTGATCGCGCCGCAAAGCCCGCCGGTCAGCCGCCACGAGACCTTGTGGATGTACATGCAGGGCGGCCCCGGCATCTTCAAAGGCGATCTCTATTTCTATCGCGTCGACGGCGACCTGCGCGAGAAAGTGAAGTCGATCGACACGAAGGTCTGCCCCCTCTACCTGCTGACCGGCGAGTACGATTTCTCCTGCACCGCCGAGGACACGCTGCGCACCGCCGCCCAGATTCCCGGCGCACACGTGAAGGTCATGGAAGAGCTTGGCCATTTCCCGATGAGCGAGAACCCGGCCAGGTTCCGCGAATACATCCTGCCCGTCTTGGAGACGATCGCTTCAACTTCGTCGTCTTGAGCGCAGCGAAGGACCTAACGAAACGACCAGAGCACTACGTGCTGGCAAGAGATCCTTCGGTTCGCTCAGGATGACAGATGAAGTCTAGGACCTACTGTCGACCGCGAGCCTCACGGCGAGGCCGGCGAAGAGGGCGCCGAGGAAATATTGCGGCAGGCGGCGAAAGCGTCCTCCTCGGGAGAAGACGCGGCTGAGGCGGCTTGCACCCACGATGACCGCGCCGTTGACCATCAGCCCGATTGCATTGAGCACGCTCGCCAGGACGAGGATCTGGAGCACCAACGAATCCGCTTGAGGCTGAACGAACTGCGGGAACAGCGCGAGGACGAAAAGCGCCATCTTGGGGTTCAGCAGGTTCGTGAGCAGTCCCTGCCGGAACATGACTCCGACGGCTTGGCGAGGCGCACCCGCCTGAGGCGTGAGGCTCACGGCCCCGGACCTCACCGTCTTCCAGGCAAGGTAGAGGAGATAGGCCGCGCCGGCATAGCGCACGGCATCGTAGGCGTGCGGCACGATCAGGAAGAGCTGTGACAGGCCGAACGCCGCCGCCAGGGCGTGGCAGTAGGTGCCGGCCTGGATACCGGCCAGAGTGGCGAAACCGGCCGCCCTGCCCTGACTGGCGCTGCGGGAGGCGATCAGGAGCATGTCCGGCCCCGGCGTCATCGTCAGCGCGAGCGCCGCCACGCCGAACACAGCCAGGGTCGAAAGATCGATCATTAGAGAATCTGGAACACTTCGTAGACCGGCCCGGTGGGATCGCGCCGCCCCGTCGAGACGCAGACGATGCGATTGAGGAAGCGATACTTTTCCGACGCCGTCTCGAACCACGGCGTGGCCCGGAAGTAATACTGGCTGGGATCGACCTTCTCGCCCTTGTTGAGCTGCTCGATCACCCAGGCCGGGCCGTGCCGCATGCCGCGATAGCTCATGTAGACGAGGTGACCGTCGTCGGTCTTGAGCGTGAGCCGCACGTCGAGCTGCAGGATGCCGTCGCGGCGCTGCAGCAACCAGTCTCCGGCCGGCGCCGGCAGCACGGTACCGCGCAATTCCTCGCCTTCGAATGTGCCCCCGGTCACGGTCGCGATGCGACGGCGTCCGTAGGGCGTCTCGCCGACATCGACGAGGATCGGATCGACTTGAAGAGTCAGCGTGAAGAGATGGGTGGAACGGAGTGTCGGTTCGCTCATGCTAATCCTCGAATCCTGACCATCAGATCTTGGCCGTCCGGCCTTCCCAGTAGGGAGCGCGGAGTTCGCGTTTCATGATCTTGCCTATGGTGCTGCGCGGAAGCGAGTCGCGGAATTCGACGGCGACCAGGCGCTGCGTCTTGCTGAGCTGGCCGTTCGCCCATTCGCGCACCGCCGCCTCGCTCACCGTCGCGCCGGCGCGGCGTACGCACAAGGCCATCGGCGATTCACCCCACTGATCGCTGGGTACGCCGATCACGGCGACGTCGATCACGTCGGGATGCTTCAACAGGAGCACCTCGATGTCGGCAGCATAGACGTTGAAGCCGCCCGAGATGATCATATCCTTCTTGCGATCGAGCAGGATCAGGAACCCGTCCTCGTCGAGCTTGCCCATATCGCCGGACTTGAAGAACAGCCGGCCGTCGGCATCGTGCCAGAACAGCTCGCGCGTCTTGTCGTCCTGCTTGTAATAGCCCTTCATCATCATCTCGGCGCGACCAGCGATCTCGCCGACCTCGCCCTGCGGCAGCTCCCGGCCCTGTTCGTCGAGGATCTTGAGCTCGACGCCGAAGCCAGGCTTGCCGACAGTGTGGAGCTTGTCGGGATGCAGGTTGGCTTCGAGCATGCAGCTGCCGCCGCCCTCGGTCAGGCCGTAGATCTCGATCAGCCGGCCGGGCCAGCGCGCGAGGCAGTCGGCCTTCACCTGCGCACGCAGCGGCGCGCTGGTCGAGAGCTTGGCCTTGAAGGCGCCGAGGTCGTACTTGCCGAAATCCGGATGAGCCAGGATGCGCTGGTACTGGACCGGTACCAGCATGGCATGCGTGGCTCGCTCGCCCTGAGCCAGTCCGAGGAACTTCACCACGTCCGACTTACGCATCAGGATCGACGTGCCGCCCACGCCGACCGTGGCCAGAAGCGCGACCAGCGTGGTGTTCGAATAGAGCGGTGTCGAAACCAATGAGATCGTATCGGGCCCGTAGTCGAAGGCCGGGAAGCGCACGGGAAGCTGGCTGCGCAGCGCGTGAGAATGAAGAATGCCCTTGGGCAGGCCGGTCGTGCCGGAACTGTAGATGATGTTGAAATCGTCGAGCGGTCCGATCGCCGTCTCGAACGGCGCGTCGCTCGCCGGCGCCAGCCAGGCTTCGAAATCCTGCCAGCCAGGCCGGGCGAAGTCGTAGGCGATGCGGCCGCCGGCCACGAGCTTGCCCAGGCGCGCCTCGTAGGGTTCCACCAGCGCACGGTACTGGTCCGACAGGAACAGCACCTTGGCGTCGCAATCGTCGAGCATCTTCTCGAGCGCATCGGCGGCGGACATGGTCGAGAGCGGCACGACGCAGACGCCGGCCCGCAGGCCGCCCATGAACGTCTCGAGATACTCGATCGAGTTGGCGGCCAGGATCGCGACCTTGTCGCCGCGCCCCAGCCCCATCTCCGACAATCGCCGGGCGATCCGGTTGATGCGCCCGTCGAACGCCCGCCAGCTCCGCACGACCCCGTCGCACTTCACCGCCGGCTTTTCCGGATCGTTCGTCGCGTGGCGCGCGATATAGGCCGGGATCGACGTGAACTCGGGAATGTCGTCGATGACCGGCTGCGGAACGGTAGGCTGGGGCGCGGTCTGGTCGGCGCTCACGGCCGCGCTACTTCTTGGGCTCGACCGTCTCCACCGCGCCGCCGGCCTTCTTCCACGCGCCGAAGCCGCCTTCGAAATGGGCGACCGGGGTGAGGCCCATGTCCTGTGCGGTCTTGGTCGACAGGGCCGAACGCCAGGCGCCGGCGCAGAAGAACACGAACTTGTTGCCGGTCTGGAAGTAATCCTTGGCGTAGGGGCTATGGGGATCGATCCACATTTCGAGCATGCCACGCGTCACGTTGATCGCGCCGGGGATGGTCCCGTCGCGCCACAGTTCGCGCGGATCGCGGATGTCGATGAAGGTCACGCCCGGCTGGCCGTGCATCTTCATCGCGTCGGCCAGCGACAGCGTCTCGATCTGGCTGTTGGCCTCGTCGACCATCTGCTGAACCGTCTTCTTGATCTCGAGTGGCATCGAATCCTCCTACGCGCTTCCTTCGAGCGTCAGTAGCATTTTGGCCGCAGCGCGCAAACGACGGTCAGCCCGCCGCGTGAAATCGCGACCGCTATTTTTTGCCGGCCTCTGGAATGGCCTTCATCTCCTCCAGCCAGACGTCGGGGCTACCGTCGGACGGAGCCCGCCAGTCGCCGCGCGGCGAGAGCGACCCGCCGGAGGAAATCTTCGGCCCGTTGGGCACGGCCGAGCGCTTGAACTGGTTGGTGAAGAAGCGGCGCAGGAACAGCGCCAGCCAGCCGCGAATCTCCTCCAGCGTGTAGGCGCGGCGCGTTCCTTCCGGCAGGTTGGCCGGCCAGGCGCCCGTCTCGATGTCGTGCCAGGCATTCCAGGCGAGGAAGGCGATCTTGGACGGCCGGTAGCCGAGCCGCGTCAGGTAGAAGAGGTTGAAGTCCTGCAGCGCGTAGGGACCGACGAAGCTCTCCGTCGCCTGCACCACGCCCTTCTCGCCGGCCGGGATCAGCTCGGGCGAGATCTCGGTGTTCAGGATGTCGTGCAGGATCTCCGCCGTATCCTGGCTGACGTCGCCGGAGGCGGCGACGAAACGGATGAGGTGCTGGATCAGGGTCTTGGAGACCGAGCCGTTGGGATTGTAGTGGGACATATGATCGCCCACGCCGTAGGTGCACCAGCCCAGGCCCAGCTCGGAGAGATCGCCGGTGCCGACCACCATACCGCGCTGCTGGTTGGCCAGGCGGAACAGATAGTCGGTGCGCAGGCCTGCCTGCACGTTCTCGAAAGTCACGTCGTAGACCTTCTCGCCCTTGCCGAACGGATGGCCGATATCGGCCAGCATCTGGGTCGCCGCCGGCTTGATGTCGATCTCCGCCGCGGTGACGCCCAGTGCCTTCATCAGCCGCCAGGCATTGGTGTACGTCTTGTCGGAGGTGCCGAAGCCCGGCATCGTGTAGGCGAGGACGTTCTTGCGGCTCAAGCCCAGCTGATCCATCGCGCGGCAGGCCACGATCAACGCATGCGTCGAATCGAGACCGCCCGAAACGCCGATGACGGCATTCTCCGTGTGGCTCGACTGCAGGCGCTGCGCCAGCCCCTGCACCTGGATGTTGTAGGCCTCGTAGCAATTGTCGCGCAGCTTGGCGGGATCCGACGGCACGTAGGGGAAGCGTTCGATCGCGCGGTTGAGTGCGACCGCCTCCTCGGGCGGATCGAAGACGAACTGGACGTGCCGGAAGCGCTCGATCCGTCCCTTCTCCTGCAGCGCGCAGTCGGCGAAGCCGTTGTAGCGCAGCCGCTCCTGGCGGATGCGGCCGACATCGACGTCGGCCTGGATCATCTTCGACTCGAGCGCGAAGCGCTGGGATTCGACGAGCTGGTCGCCCAGCTCGTAGATCGCGGCATGGCCGTCCCAGGCGAGATCGGTCGTCGATTCGCCGCGTCCCGACGCCGAGTAGGCGTAGGCCGCGACCGCGCGCATCGACTGGCTGCCACACAGCAGCCGCCGCGCCTCGGCCTTGCCGATGGTGATGTTGCTGGCCGACAGGTTGACCAGAAGCTCCGCCCCCGCGAGTGCGGCGTGGCTCGACGGTGGGATTGGCACCCATACGTCCTCGCAGATCTCGACATGGAAGGTTAGATCGATACCGGTCGCCTTGAACAGCAGGTCGGTGCCGAAGGGTACGGTCTGCCCGGCGAGATCGAGCTCTTGGCAGATGACGTTGGCGCCGGAGATGAAATGGCGCTTCTCGTAGAATTCGCGATAGTTCGGCAGGAAGGTCTTGGGCACCACGCCCAGCACCTTGCCACGATGGACGACGACCGCGGTGTTGTAGAGGCGGTTGGTCACGCGCAGCGGCGCGCCGACGATCAGGACGGAGAAGAGAGCGCGCGACGCCTCGACGACCTTGGCGATCGACTGCTCGACCTCGTCGAGCAGCGCATCCTGCAGCAGCAGGTCCTCGAGGGCATAGGAGGAGAGCCCCAGCTCGGGAAAGACCATCACGGAAGCGCGCGCGGCGTCGCCCTGTCCGGCGAGCTTCAGCGTCTCGGCCAGATTGTAGGCCGCATCGGCCACGCGGGTGCGTGGCACGCAGCAGGCCACGCGCACGAACTCATGCGAGTAGAGGGAAAAGAAATCGGACATCGGAACTCCAGCCATTCCCTACTCGTGCCTTGGACACCGGTTCCGATCAAGGGTGCTGGAGAGAGAAGGCGATTGTGGGCGCGACAGGGATCGAACCTGTGGCCACTGCCATGTCAAGGCGGATGCCAGCACCTATCCCATTGATAAACAATGTTTTGCAGCCGCTAGAAAAGTGAGAACGAAACGTGACGTACGCGCAAGTTGCGCGCGCAGCTGCTCTGCCTCTTATACTCGGCCGGCGGCGAACAGAAGTAAATGGAAGGAGCAGCTGGCTGTCTTGACTCAATGTCCGAACAGCGTCGACAACATGAGCAAGGCGCAGTCGAACATCCCGATCGGTGTGTGGCGTGACCTGTTGGCCTTGGTTGAGGCTCGCGAGAGCGAGTTGTGGCCCTTGACGAAGGACCTTTTCAGCATGACGGGGTCCGAGCAACCCTTCCGTGATGTCAGGATCTCTCCGTCCATCGTCGGCGCGAGTTTGGGCCAGCGGATGATCGACGAACTCAACCGTCGTCTGTCGGCCCTGCCGGAGGGTCACGAATTCCAGCGCGCTGCCGCCTATTCGGTAGGTCATGGCGCCGCAATTTTCACGGTGCCTCCCGACATGTCCGGCGACACGATAGAAAATCTCAAGAAGTGGGTGACCGACCAAGTTGAGAGGCTTGGAGTCGATCTGAATCTTCACAGGCAAATCAACGCGGTGGGCACTTTCGGCGGGTAGCTGCCGACAGCACCGCCAGCAGCCCCGCGCCGCGCTCACGCCGCCATGCGCAAGACCGGGATCGTCGGCCGGGCAGCCGAGCGCTACGACTCCGGCCGAGGACAGAACCAGGCGGCGGGGCGTGGGGCCGCAGCCAACCGGGGATCGCCATGGTCCGCCCAAAGCGCGGTTGGAACAGCCCCACTTCGCTCGCCTCCGACGAGAAGACCGCTTCCGAACTGCTGACGACGCGGAGTGGAGAGCCGCCGCCGATGGAATCGCCGGGCCGGCCGGCTGGTACTCGATCACCGGCACGTATGCGGACTGGGGCTGTAGGCTCATCCACTTCGCCACGCAGGCCGAGGCCGACGCGATGCAGCGATGGATCGCGGAGTCGGGTATCGAGACGAGGTCGGGGCCGGCCGCGTACAACGGTCCCCAGCTCGGGGTCGCAGGCGGCGAACCCTCCTGATGGTCGGCCCCCGGCCCCACCCGCCGGAAACCTTGCGCGCCCTGCGGACGATCCTCGGCCATCACTACGTCCTGTGCCATCGCCGCCGAAGCTTCGCAGACATGATCATCGCGCGCGGCATGGAGGATCGGCAGTACGAGCCCTGTCCCTACCGATGTCGCGTGTGCGGAACACGGGGTCACCTGGTGACCGATGTGCCTCGAGGATTCGAGCGCGATCCAGCCAGCGAGGCGACAGGATTGGCCAATCGACCCTTATTTCTTGTGCAATCCAATTGGACGTCGTCCACCGATGCTATGTTCTCGGGCAAACTGGAGGCGCATTTTGATGGGCAGCAGTCGGCGTGGGCGCGAACGGGATGCAAATTGCAACTCAGCTTGCGTAGGCTTTATGACCGTAATACGGCCCTTCGCGAGCAGCGCCGTCATGTGGGCTCAGCGGATCGACGCCAATGAAGGATCGCATGCGTCAAGCGCACGTCGAGTCCACCTTCACGAGAAATCGGGGCCCAACATGAACGATTACAGGATTGGCCTGAAAGCACTACAAACCCGCGTCACCCGCGAGTGCATCAGCGAGGCGGACTTCATCGCCGCCGTCTCCGAAATCGTCGCCGCCACACCGGCCGATCTTGAATCGATCGACGGCTTGCGTCTGGCCCAGCAGATCCGGGAGATGGAACACGTCAGGAAGACCGGCGCAGAGCCGGCGTTCACCTGAGCTTCCCGCTCGACGGTCCCGCCTCGACGAGGTCGGCCGCTTCCACGACCTGCAGCCAGCGTTCCACCGCCACCTTGAGGAATTGCAGTCTCGCCTCGGAAGGCTCGCGCCTGTACGCGGCAAGCCTCTCGATCACGGCTTCCCGGGCCATCTGACGCGCTTCGCGGACCGACATTCCTCATCCTTCCCAAAATCGCGGCGTATGAGCCGGCGCCACCGTAAATCATCCCACTCTGGCGCATTTGTGGTAACCGCCAGCCCAGCGCCCAGATGCAGCGGCAGGCAATTTCTTCGAAGACACCCCGCGTGCTAAGCCTTCCTCGCCTCCGGCACCAGCAGGATTGCGTCGTCAGGCGCCGACTTCTCCAGCTGCAAGGCCTCCCCGGGCAGCGCCTCGATCCACTGCTCGGCCGCGTCCTTTGTGCGGATCAGCACCGGTATCGCGTTCTCGTGAATCGGCCCGACGATGCCGTCGGACTCGGTCCGCGCGAAGGTCGGGCGAACTAGACGCATCTATCGTTGTGGTATCTTCGCAGTTGGTGCATATTCCCACCGCTGTCTTCCTAATGAGGGGTTTCGACGTGAAAAGATTGCTGCTTGCGGCTGTTGCTTCGCTCGCACCTGTGGCCGGTCATGCTCAGGGCATGTTCGACCAGACCTTAACCGCGCAGCCGGGCTTCTACGTCGGTGCCCAGGGCGGCTTGAATTGGCTCTTGAATACATCGATGGGGAACTCGCCTACCAACACTGGCCTCGGCTGGGTCGCTGGGGGAGTTGCGGGCTATGACTTCGTCGGCCCGCGTGTCGAATTAGAGGCCAGGTACAGTGAAACTCCCGTAGGCTACCTGGCCTTCGTCCGGGGCCAGGCCAATAACACATCCAATCAGCTCAGCTTTCTCGTAAATGTGCTCTACGACTTCTTTCCGACTGCCGCCGTCACGCCTTACGTCGGTGCCGGTGCGGGCATCGGCTTCGTCGATAGCAGCGGTTCCTGCGAGGCATGTGGGTCGCTCGCTAGCACGACATTTGCCTACCAGGGCATTGTTGGCGTGGGGTGGAGGCTCAACGACAATTTCCGCATGAACCTCGACGGTCGCTACTTCGGTACGACAAACCCATCTGTGACCAATATCTTCGGCCAGCCCTCGACGTGGACCAACAACAACTTCAGCGTCATGCTCGGACTGCAGTACAAGTTCGTTGCGGCCGCGCCACCCCCGCCGCCGCCGCCCCCGGCGGTTGAGCCGCCGTCGTTCATGGTGTTCTTCGACTGGGATCGCTCGAACCTGTCGGCGCAGGCTCTCAACACGATCAAGCAGGCTGCCGGCGCCTATAAGACGAAGGGCAACGCGCGCATCACGGCGACGGGCCACACCGACACGTCGGGTTCGGAGAGCTACAACATGGCGCTGTCGCTGCGTCGTGCGAACGCCGTGAAGGACGCGCTGCTGCGCGAGGGCGTGCCGGCGACCGCGATCGCAGTAGTGGGCCGAGGCGAGCAGGGCCTTCTGGTGCAGACCGGCCCGAACGTCCGCGAGCCGCAGAACCGCCGAGTTGAAATCGTCATCCAGTAAGACAGTCCATACAGACATAGAAAAGGCGGCTCGCAGGCCGTCTTTTTTGCCGCACATTGATCCCGATTAGCGCCGGCCAGGGAAAGCGGCCTCGCCCGATCGGGAGATAGCTGTCAATGTCGAGCGAGGCTTGGCCGACCGGCAGCAGGGGTGCAACAGGGCGGTTGCCCTCCGCGTACATGCGCGTTGTCGGACCGCCAACTTGAAAAGATGTCGCGTGCCGCATCTCGAACTCAGCAATCGTGATCAGTCGCCTTAGACACGGCCTCCGGGGCGCTGACCGGCCGCTCATCGCGAAGTATCTTTTCGCCGATCGTTCGAAACCGAACTTTGCGCGCCGGCTGCGGGACCGTACCATTGTGGCGGGTCGAGTGCAGCAGCCAGCACTCGGCTCGGCCCTGCGGTCTTGTCCCCTCAAGTGAGCCGCAGGGCCTTTTATTTCGTGTCTCCGCCAAGGCGACTTCGACGCCCTGGCTATCAGGAGAGCTCACCGCGACGCTGAGCATCATCGAGGCTGAGCGGCGTCACACGCCACAGCGTAGTCGTCGGAACGCGCAGCCCAGGGGCCGCTGTCAACAACGCGCTCGCTGTAAGAGGCACAACCCGCTACCAGCGCAGCGGGCCTGAGTTTGGGAAGGGCCTGAGCAGGCAGGCCAACATCGCAACGAACCGCGATCGAGCGCAGAGATTGCCATGGCAGCGATCCTAGCGGCCAGGCCGGGGGCTGTCCTGACGCTCCCCGGACTGACTCCGCAGCTAAGTACAGCTAAGATTTAGCCATGATCGACAGCAAAATCCGCGAGATCCAAGAAGTCCTCACTGAGGTCGACACGCTGTTACGCGAGCGGCTGAAGGCACTCGGAGTTGAAAGCCAACATGTCCTGCTGGCAGCGCTGCCCAACAGTGCGGGCGTGATCCGCAGCAACGTAGTGCCGCAGGTGCTGAGCAACATGGCGGAGATGCTTATGGATATTGCTGACGAGGCCATCAAGAGTCGGCCTAAACCGCCCCTAAACTAAGCTCGCGCTGCGTCGAACGACGAGATGTGCGCAACTTCTGCTAGGATCGCCGTCATGACTGACCGAGCAGACGCCCTCCACAAGATTCTTAATGATGTCCACGACATCCTTCAGCAGCGCTTGGTAGAGATCGGTGAGACGGACACACCGCATGTCCTGATGGCGATCGGGCCTCATGGAATGGCCCTGGTTCGCACGAATGTGGACCCCGAGGTGCTGAAAGCAATGTCACAGGACCTCGGCGATGCCGCCGACGGTGCGATGCAACGGCCTCCCGACAACGAGCCGCTGAACTGAGCGTTATCCCGCCAGCTGTCGCCCTTCGTCGGTCAGGCAGACCGAGCGCACCTGCGTCCCTTCTCCTGTCATTCAGCCCTTCTCGATTGCCAGCGCCGCGTCGAGGGTTGGCATCGCGGTATCCGGGTGCCGCAGCCCAAGCTCGCCGACCATGATCCATTTCATCGGCTGGCCGCCGGTGACCTTGTAGGCGTCGTCGCGGAGGGTGCGGGCGAGGCCGAGGGGCGGTTTGCGGGCGGGCATGGCCGGGTAACGGCGCGGGTGGTGTTAAGTTTCTCGCCTGGGCGGGATGTCGCCCACCTGCGGCCTCGAGATGAAGCCACCGAGCTCTTAGGCGACCACCCGGCGCGCCATGTCCGGCCGCCACAGCAGTCTAGTTGAGCCCCTCCCGCACCGCGCTATGCCACCTCTCGATCGCCTCTTCCAATGCAATGAGCCTGTCGTCCGCGGGATCGTCCTGATACGCCGCCAGCTTCTCGATCACGACCAGGCGCGCCACCTCGATGGCGCCGCTTCGCTCGTCGATTTTTATTCCCCACACTCCCCAGTCGCACTACACCCAAACGGTGGCTGCTTTTCCAATACAGCTCCAAGGTTGTTCGCGATATGCAATGCCCTACGAAAAAGCCCCGCACCGCGTCATCGGGCGGGCACTCGAAGCCTTCTACCTTTCCAGATGACCGAGGAACGCTTGTGACATATCCAGGCTGACCATCGTCCAGTAATCGGCAACGGTCGCGGCGACGCGCTACGGCGGCCTCGATACCGATCCGGCAGGAATGACCACGGGGGCAGCAAGTCCCACTAAAAGGCCTGCTACTAACCGGGACACCATCGGCCGCCGCTTAGGATTGTCCGACATCCAGCGCTCCTTCGGGTTCGCCCGGGTGATCGCTAGAGCATCGAGCGCTTAATCGGGAGCATATCCAGCGTCTTTGAGGAAGTTCCAGCACTCGTGCTGGGAGTAGAGGGCGCAGATATCACCGATGGCTTCCAGAGGGCATCGATTGTACGCGCGCCGATACGTCTGAGATGGGCCTTGAGCTTGGCGAAGGCCATTTCGATCGG
>NZ_JBQVQG010000019.1:0-112985 GCF_052439685.1 Reyranella sp. | reverse complement strand
CCCGAGGGCAATGCCAATCCGACCGCCGCGCCGGTGGCCGCACCGGCAACGCCGCCCGCCCCGCCGCGTCCGTCACCGGTCGCGCTGGCCGACCGCAGCGCGAAGATGAAGGCGGCTGGCGTCGCCGCTGCGCCGATTACGGCGCTGTCCCGCCCCTTGGAGGATCCGCTGCCTGCCGAACTCGCAAACGGCCGCTTCGACCTCGTGACCCTGATGTTCAACTATCACGACCTCGGCTTCCTGGGCGTCGACCGCGCGAAGATGAACGCGGCGGCCTTCAAGGCGCTGAAGCCCGGCGGCTTCTACGTCATCGCCGACCATGCGGGCCGGCCGGGCACCGGCATCTCTGAGTCCGGCACCCTGCACCGCATCGAGGAAGCCTTCCTGCGCAAGGAGGTCGAAGCCGCCGGCTTCAGGCTGGTCGCCGAGGGCACGTTCCTGCGCAATCCCAACGACCCGCGCGACAAGAACACGCCCGACCCGCCGCAGCCCAAGGACGAATTCGTCCTGAAGTTCGTGAAGCCTTGAGCTCAATCGGAATCTTCCCTATCGCCGCGCCTTGAAGAAATCGCGCAGGAGCACCCCTGCCTCGCGTTCGCCGACGCCGGGATAGAGGTCGGGGCGGTGGTGGCAGGTCGGCTGGTCGAAGATGCGCGGGCCCTGTTCGATGCCGCCGCCCTTGGGATCGGCGGCGCCCCAGTAGAGCCGGCGCAGGCGCGCGAAGGAGATCGCCTGGGCGCACATCGGGCACGGTTCCAAAGTGACGTAGAGGTCGCAGCCGACCAGGCGCGGCGAGCCGAGCGCGGCCGCGGCGGCACGGATCGCCAGCAGCTCGGCATGGGCGGTCGGGTCCTTCAGCTCCTCGGTGCGGTTGCCGGCCTCTGCCAGAACCGCGCCGTCGGGTCCCACGATCACGCAGCCGATCGGCACCTCGCCGCGCGCACCGGCTGCGCGGGCGGCGGCGAGGGCCCTGTCCATGGGCGTCGACTTGTGTGAATCCGGCATCGCGGCCGCACTATAGCGCGCGGCGGCGCGCGCGCGTATCTTGGCGCACATGCCCCGTCCCCTGATCGGAGTCACCCTGGATGCTGAAAAGCCAGGCGGATACTCCAAGTTTCCCTGGTATGCGCTGCGCCAGAACTACCTCGACGCGATCGACGCGGCGGGTGGTCTGGCAATCGCGCTGCCGCACGAGCCCGACCGGGTCGCCGACTATCTGGAGCGCATCGACGCGCTGGTGGTGACCGGCGGCGCCTTCGACGTCGATCCCTCCTACTATGGCGGTGGGGCGAAGCATTCGACGGTGGTCACCAAGGACCGCCGCACCGCCTTCGAATTCGGCGTGACCAAGGGCGCGCTGGCGCAGAACAAGCCCGTGCTGGGCATCTGCGGCGGCCAGCAGCTGCTGCACGTCGTGCTGGGCGGCAAGCTGATCCAGCACATTCCCGACGCCATCGCCGATGCGCTGGCGCACGAGCAGCCCAACCCGCGCGACGAGCCCGGCCACGTCGTGAAGGTCGCCAGGGGCACGCAGCTGCACGGCATCGTCGGCGCCGAGGAGCTGCAGGTGAACAGCGCCCATCACCAGGCTGCCGCCGACCAGCCGGACGGCATCGTCGTCAACGCCACCGCGCCCGACGGCGTGATCGAGGGCATCGAGGCGCCGGCCTACCGATTCTGCATCGGCGTGCAGTGGCATCCCGAATTCCATATCTCCGAAGGCGACGCGAAATTGTTCCGCGCCTTCCTGGGAGCGGCGGCCGCAAAGTGACCGAACAACCCGTCAAGGAAGGCGAGCGTATCGCCAAGCGCCTGGCGCGCGCCGGCCTGTGCTCGCGCCGCGATGCCGAACGCTGGATCGCGGAAGGCCGCGTGAAGGTCGACGGCAAGGTGCTGGAAACACCGGCCTGCGTCGTCACCGACAAGAGCGTCGTCGAGGTCGACGGCAAGCCCCTGCCCGCCGCCGACCGGGCGCGCATGTGGCGTTACCACAAGCCGCCGAGCGAGATGGTGACGGCCCGCGATCCCGAGGGACGCCGCACCATCTTCGACTCGCTGCCCAAGGGCATGCCGAGGGTCGTCACGATCGGCCGCCTCGATTACTTCTCGGAAGGGCTGTTGCTGCTGACCAACGATGGCGGCCTGGCGCGCCAGCTCGAACTGCCGGCCAATGGCTGGACGCGCCGCTATCGCGCCCGCGTGCACGGCGCCGTCGACGAGGCGAAGCTCGCGGACCTCGCCAACGGCATCACCATCGAGGGCGTGCGCTACGGCTCGATCCAGGCGAGCCTCGACCGCCAGCAGCGCTCCAATGCCTGGATCGACATCGCGTTGACCGAGGGCAAGAACCGCGAGGTGCGCCGCGTGCTGGCCCATCTCGATCTGCCGGTGGTGCGCCTGATCCGCGTCGCCTTCGGGCCGTTCCATCTCGGCGAAGTCGAACGCGGTCATGTCGAGGAGATTCCACCGCAGGCGCTCGAAAACCTGCTGGGCGTGAAGCGCCCACCGCGCAAGGAAGGCTGGGCCAAGCCCAAGCCGAAACCCGCGCCACCCCACGCCAAGCGCCGGCGGCACTGATGATCCGCATCATCGGCGGCAAGCATCGCGGCCGCATGCTCGCGACCCCGGAGGGCGAAGCCACGCGCCCGACCTCCAACCGTGCGCGCGAGGCGCTGTTCAACATCCTGATGCATGCGAACTGGCGCGAGGACGAGGACGGCGGTACCTCGCCGCTGATCGAGGCGCGCGTACTCGATGCCTATGCCGGCTCCGGCGCGCTGGGGCTGGAGGCGCTGTCGCGCGGCGCGGCTCACGTCACCTTCCTCGACAACGACGCCGCCGCGATTAAGGCGATCGGCGAGAACCTGCGCAAGCTCGGCGAGACCGGCGCGGCCAAGGTCGTGCGCGCCGATGCGATGCGGCCGCCACCCGCACGCGAAGCCTGCGACCTCGTGCTGCTCGATCCGCCCTATCGGTCGGGCCAGGCGCCCGCCGCGATGACCGCGCTGGCGAACGCCGGGTGGATGACGCCGGGCTGCATCGTCACGGTCGAATGCGCGCACAACGAGGATTTGCCGCCGCCGCCGGGCTTCGTGGCGATCGACGAACGGCGCTACGGCGCGGCGAAGATCGTGGTCCTCAAGCGAACGGCATGAAGCTCGGCGCGCCTCTCTACATGCTGCGGCACGGCGAGACCGCCTGGAACACCGAGCGGCGCATGCAGGGCAGCAAGAACTCCGACCTGACCGCGCGCGGGCGGGTCCAGGCGCTGGCGATGGGGCGCACGCTCAAGCGCGAACTCGAGCGCGACCCCGGCCCGACGATCTTCCTGCGCAGTCCGCTGGGACGCACCCGCGAGACCTCCGACATCATCGGTCAGGAGCTGGGGCTTTCCGCCGCCGACTGGCGCGAGGACATCAGGCTGGCGGAACTCTCCTACGGCACGTGGGAAGGTTTCTCGTGGGCCGAGATCGAGATCGATCATCCGACCGCTCTCGCCGACTGGCGCGCCGATCCGCACGGCTACTGCCCGCCCGGTGGCGAGACGCATATCGAGCTGCGCCGGCGCTGCGAGGCCATGCTGGCGGAGATCGCCGGCACCAACACGCGCACCGTGGTGGTCAGTCACGGCGTCAGCGGTGCGGTGGTGCGCGGTCTCAACCTCGGACTCGATGCACGCGCCATGTTCGTTCTGGAGAAGCCGCAGGACGCGTTCTTCCGTCTGCTCGCCGGAAACGAGGAACGCATCGCCTGCGACCTGTGATCGTAACGGTGTGCCGGCTATAAGCGCCGGCATGAACGAGGACGCGCAGAGCAGGACGACGGAGCCAGCCATTCGGACGACATGGGCCGGGGAAGCGCGTGCGACCTTGCTGCTCGCCTGGCCGCTCATCCTCACCAATCTCGCGCAGACGCTTATGACGGCGACCGACGTGGTGATGATGGGCTGGCTCGGTCCCGACGCTCTGGCCGCCGGTGCGCTGGGCGCCAACCTCTATTTCGCGACGATGATCTTCGGGCTGGGCCTCACCACGGCGACCGCGCCGATGATCGCGCGCGAACTGGGGCGCAAGGGCCACTCGGTGCGCGACGTGCGCCGCACGGTGCGCCAGGGCATGTGGATGGCGGCCGGCGCCACCGTGCCGATCTGGATCGTGCTGTGGCAGAGCGAGGCGATCCTGCTGGCGATGGGCCAGGAGCCGGCGCTCGCCAAGTCGGCCGCGGAGTATGTGCGGGCGCTGCAATGGTCGCTGCTGCCATTCTTCTTTTTCCTCGTGCTACGCTCCTTCGTCTCGGCGCTGGAGCGGCCGCTGTGGGCGCTCGCCGCGGGCATCGTCGGCGTGATCGCGAACGCCGCGCTGGCGTGGGTGCTGATCTTCGGCCATCTCGGCTTTCCCAGGCTCGGGCTGGTGGGCGCCGGCTACGCCACGACCTTCGCCGACACGCTGATGTTCGCAATAATGGCAGCCGTCGTGCTCACCGACCGCAAGTTCCGCCGCTATCACCTGTTCGGCCGCTTCTGGCGCGCCGACTGGCCGCGCTTCCGGGAACTGTGGCATCTCGGCCTGCCGATCGGCGCGACCCTGGTCTTCGAAGTGGCGGTGTTCAACGGCGCCACCTTCCTGATGGGACTGATCGGCGCTGCGGCACTGGCGGCACATTCGATCGCCATGCAACTCGCCTCGCTCTCCTTCATGGTCCCGCTCGGGCTGGCCCAGGCCGCGACCGTGCGGGTCGGACGCGCCTTCGGCGCGCATGACAAGGAGGCCGTCGGTCGTGCCGGATGGACGGCCTACGCGATGGGCGTCGGCTTCATGGCGCTGACGGCGCTGGCGATGGTCCTCCTTCCGCGCACCCTGGTCGGCCTGTTCCTCGATCTCGACACGCCGGCAAATCTGCCCGTGATCGACCTGGCAGTGAGCTTCCTGATGGTCGCCGCGCTGTTCCAGGTGGCCGATGGCGGTCAGGCGGTGGCGGCCGGCATGCTGCGCGGCCTGCACGATACCCGCGTACCCATGGTCTATGCCGGCATCGGCTACTGGGGCATCGGCCTGTTGCTGGGCGTCGCGCTCGCCTTCCAGGGCGGGATGGCCGGCTTCGGCCTGTGGATCGGACTGGCGACGGGCCTCACCGTCGTCGCGATCCTGCTGCTCATGCGCTGGCTGCGACGCGAACGGCTGGGGCTGATGGCGCCGGGCCGCTAGCCCTTGCGGGCCCGCGACCGCGCCTTCTCCGCAGCCGCGAACCTGGCGAAATGGGCCCTGATGACCTCCTGGAAGCCCAGTGCCGCTTCCGACATGGGTCGCCCCTTCAGGCGCATCAGCGCCAGCGTGCCGTGGAACTCCCTGGGATCTATCGGCAGCGAGCGCAGCAAGGGATCGTTGGGCAGCGACGTGTTCACGAGAATGGTCACGCCCATCTTCCGTCGGACGAACTGGGCGATCGCGCTGTAGGTGTTGAGGGTGATCGTGTAGTCGAGCCGGAAGCCCGCCTTTGCCGCCGCTCCGTCCATGATCCGTCGCATGTTCGACGCCGGCGGCATCGAGACCAGCGCCTCGCCGCGAAGGTCCGAGAGGTGCAGCCGGTCGCGCGCGGCGAAGCGATGATCCTTGTGGAAGACCGCGTGATAGGTGGTCTTGCACAATTCCTCGATCACCAGGTCGTCGTGCGGCTCGGTGGGCGCACCGATGCCGAAGTCGACATGTCCCGAGCGCACCAGGCCGATCGAGCTGCTCTGGATACCCTCATGAACGTTCACCACCACGTTGGGTCGCGAGCGCTTGTACTTGATGATCAGCGCCGCAAGCATGTTGGTCGCGAAGGCCATCGGACAGGACAGGACGAGATGGCCACGCGCCTGCTGCTTCAGTTCGCGCAACACGCCCGAGCTCAGCTCCAGGTCGTGGAGGATGCGTTCGGCCAGCGGCACGAACTCCACTCCTGCGCTCGTCAGCGTGACGTGCCGGGTCGTGCGTTCGAACAGCGGCGTTCCCAACTCCTCCTCCGCCGACCGGATCATGCGCGAGAGGCCGGGCTGCGACAGCTCCAGCTCAGCGGCGGCGGCGATGAAGCTCGAATAGCGCGCGACCGCCGCCACGGCCCGGAGCTGCCGGACCGAGAGATTGGGAATCTGGGAGGGCGGGCGCTTCATCTGCTTCACGAAGTTGTAAAATTTATATGCGAAAATCGCATCAATTGCTCTTATCAGAACCTTATTGATATGAGAAAGGCCCACTCCTAGCGTTGCTTCCGAATTCGGGACGGTTCGGAGGCACGGCGAATGGGCAAGGTACTCGGCGCCATCGGCACCCTTCTCATGGTGCTCCTGACGGGACTCGGCGCCGCGGCGCAGCCTTATCCCGACAAACCGGTCAAGCTCGTGATCCCGTTCGCGCCCGGCGGCAGCGTCGACATCGTCGGCCGCATCCTGGCCCAGGCGCTGGGCGAAGAGCTGAAGCAATCGATCGTCGTCGAGAACCGCGCGGGGGCCGGCGGCAATATCGGCTTCGAGGCCGTCGCCCACGCCAAGCCCGACGGCTACACGCTGCTGATGGCCAGTTCGAACCTGGCGGTGAATGTCAGCCTGTACCGCACCATCGGCTACGATCCGCTGAAGGACTTCGCGCCGGTCTCACTGGTCGCGATCCAGCCCAACGTGCTGATGGTCCACCCGTCGCTGCCGGTGAAGACGGTTTCCGAGCTGATCACTTATGCCAAGGCGAACCCGGGCAAGCTCAACTTCGGCTCCTCCGGCATCGGCGCCTCCCAGCATCTCGCCGGCGAGCTGTTCAAGAGCCGCACCGGCGTCGACATGGTCCATGTTCCCTACAAGGGCGGCGGGCCCGCGATGGCCGATCTGGTCGGCGGCCGCATCCAGCTGATGTTCGAGACCATCCCGAGCTCGATGTCCTATGTCAGGTCCGGCCAGCTTCGCGCCATCGCGGTGACGACCGAGGAGCGTTCGGCGCAGCTGCCCGACGTGCCGACCGTTCAGGAAACCGTGACGGGCGTCGTCTCGCGCGGCTGGCTGGGCGTTGCCGCCCCGGCCGGCACGCCGCAGCCGATCGTCGACAGGCTGAACGGCGCGATCCACAAGGTGATCGCCCTTCCGGACGTGACGAAGAGGCTGACCGACCTCGGTCTCCAGGTGAAGGTTTCCACGCCTGCGGCGTTCTCGAGCTTCATCGCCAGCGAGGTGAAGGATTTTCACACGCTGATCACCGACGCGAAAATTCCCGTGGAATAGGGCGTGCCGGACGTTTGCCCGGACGTTTGTATCGCCAAAAGACAGCAAGAAAAGCAGAGGTAACGCCGTGACTGTGATGGGCTATGAACTGCTGGCGCGCGCGCTCCAGCAGCAGGGTGTCGACACGTTCTTCTTCATCATGGGCGCGCCCATGTCGTCGGCCGAGAAGGCCGCGATCGATCTCGGCATCCGCGGGATCGACGTGCGCCACGAGCAGGCTGCGGCCATGATGGCCCATGCCTATGCCCGCCTGCGCAACCGTCCCGGCGTGTGCATGGCCTGCTCGGGCCCCGGCACGCTGAACTTCGGCACCGGCCTCGCCAACGCGCTGATGGATTGCGTACCCGTGGTGGCGCTGGGCGGCGCGAGCCCGATCGGCGAGTTCGGCCGCGGCGCCTTCCAGGAATTCGACCAGCTCGCCGCGATGAAGCCGCTGACCAAATGGGCCGACCGCATCCTCGAGGCGCGGCGCATTCCGGAGATGGTGAACCTCGCCTTCCGTCAGGCCCTCGCGGGCAAGCCGGGCCCGGTCTATCTCGATTGCCCCAGCGACGTGCTCTATGCCGAGATCGACGAGGCCACGGTGGTGTGGCCGACCGAGCCTGCGGAGGCCTTGCGTGCCCGGCCGGCCGGCGATCCCGCTGCGATCGAGAAGACGCTGGACCTGCTGTCCAAGGCCGAACGGCCCGTCGCCATCTCCGGCAGCGGCGTGCTGTGGTCCGGCGCGGCCGAGGCGCTGGCGCGCTGGGTCGAGCAGGCCGGCATGCCGCTCTACACCACGCCGCAGGGACGTGGCGTCGTGCCGGAGGACGGACCGCATACCTTCCCCAACGCGCGCTCCACCGCACTGCGCGAGGCCGACGTGGTGCTCGTGGTCGGCACACGCCTGAACTACGTGTTCGGTCACGGCCAGGCCCCGCGCTTCGCCAAGGATGCCCGGCTGATCCGCATCGACATCGATGCAGCCGAAATCGCCTCGACGCCGCAGGTCGAGATCGGGATCGTGGGCGACGCGCGCACGGTGCTGGAGCAGATGAGTGCGGCGGCCGGCGAGCGCGTGGCGGCCAAGCGCTACGGTGCCTGGCGGGAGCGTCTCGCTGCCATCGAGACCGACAAGGCCGCCAAGTTCGAGGCCCAGATCTCGACCGACCAGACCCCGATCCATCCGTTGCGCCTGTGCAAGGAGATCCGCGATTTCCTGCCGCGCGATGCGATCCTGTCCGTCGACGGCCAGGAGATCCTGAACTTCGGACGGCAGACGATTCCCACCCACGTGTTCGGGCATCGCCTCAACTCCGGCACCTTCGGCACGATGGGTGTCGGCCTGCCGTTCGGAATCGGCGCCAAGGCCGCGAAGCCCGACGCCTTCGTGATGGTGCTGCATGGCGACGGATCGTTCGGCCTGAACGGCATGGAACTCGACACGGCGGTTCGTCACAAGCTGCCGGTGCTGGTGGTCATCAGCCTCAATGGCGGCTGGACGGCCGATCCCAAGCGCATGAAGCCCGGCCGAGACCTCGGCTACACGCACTTCCACGAGCTGGCGGAATCGCTGGGCTGCGTCGGCGAATATGTCGAGAAGCCCGAGGACATCCGCCCCGCTCTCGAGCGGGCGGCCGCCGCGGTCAAGGCCGGCCGGACGGCGCTGGTCAACGTGCGCACCGATGCCGATGCCCAGGCGCAGACCGTGCGCTTCACCAAGACCATGACCTGAGCAGAGACCATGACTTCCTCGATGGACTTCCTGAAGCCGCGCTCGGTCGCGGTGATCGGTGCCTCGCGCGATCCCGTGAAGCGTGGACACCGGGCGATCAAGACCCTGCTGGGCGACGGCTACAAGGGCCGCATCCTGCCGATCAATCCCAAGGAAAGCGAAATCCTGGGCCTCGCCTGCTATCCCGACCTCGCTTCGGCGCCGGGCGAGATCGACCTCGCCCTGGTCTGCACGCCGGCCGCCGCTTTGCCCGATGTGATCCGGCTGTGCGGCCAGCGCGGCGTGCGCGCGGCGCTCGTGCTGGCCGGTGGCTTCAGCGAGGCAGGCCCTGACGGCGCGGCACTCGAAGCCCGCAGCATGGAGGCCGCCCGCGAGAGCTCCGTGCGCGTGATCGGTCCGAACACCGCCGGCATCTTCGATGCCTATACCGGTTGCAACCTGGTCGGCTGGCCCGGCGTCTATGCCGGCAAGCTGGGCGCGCTCTGCCAGTCGGGCAACGTCGCCATCGCCTTGCTGGCGCAGAGCCACAAGAACGGCCAGGCCGGCTTCACCACCTTCGTCGGCGTCGGCAACGAAGGCGACATCCGCTTCCACGAATATCTCCGCTTCTACGGCGACGATCCCAACACCGGCGCGGTCATCGTCTATGTCGAAGGCTTCAAGGACGGCCCGGCCTTCCTCGAGGCGTTGCGCGAGGTCGCCGTGCGCAAGCCGGTCGTTCTCTACAAGGCCGGCCGCACCGACAAGGGCGAGGGCGCGGCGCGCTCGCATTCCGGATCACTGGCCGGCAACTACGCCGTCGCACGCGCGGCACTGCGCCAGGCCGGCGCCATCCTGGTCGAGCGCTCCGACGAGATGTTCGCGGTGGCGGACATGGTCTCGCGCACCGCCGGCCGCCCCACCCGCCGCGTCGCCATCCTGTCGGAAGGCGGTGGCCCGATCTCCCAGGCCGTCGATGCGCTGGCCGAGCGCGGTCTCGACCTGCCGGTCCTGTCCGCCGACACCGAAGCGCGCCTCAAGAAGATCACGCCCAACGCCACCCAGCTGAACAATCCGGTCGATGCCGGTGGCGGAACCGATCCGCATCCGCGCTACATGCCGGCCTGCGGCGAGGCGATCCTGGCCGATCCTGCCGTCGATGCGCTGCTGATCGTGGGCTATTTCGGCGGCTATCAGGTCCGCTACGGCACACCGCTTGCCGAGGCGGAGAACGAGGCCGCCCTCAAGCTCTCGGCCTTCGCCAGGCAGGCCGGCAAGCCGGTGATCGTGCAGTGCCACTATGCCGAGTTCCAGACCGAGGCAATCGACATCCTGCGCGCCGCCGACATTACGGTCGTGCGCTCGATCGAGATCGCGGCGGCCTGTCTCGCCGGCGCCGAGGAATTCCATCGGATCGCCACCGCGGCCCGCGAGACGAAGCAGGTCACGGCGACGCCGCGCGCAAGCGAAGCATCGGCCCGGCTGATCGCCGCCGCCCGCGCCGACGATCGACAGAGCCTGCTCGAACCGGAAGCGCTCGAACTGCTGGCGTCCGAGGGAATCGCGGTACCGCCCTTCGCCGTTCTGCGCGCACCGGACGACGCCAAGACGCTGCCGGCGGCACTCTCGGACAAGCCGGTGGCGCTGAAGATCGTGTCGAAGGACATCCTGCACAAATCCGACGTGGGCGGCGTGAAGCTCGGCATCGCGGGCGCGGCGGAGATCGAGGCCCAGAGCGCGGCGCTGCGCGCCCATATCGGCAAGACCGTGCCGTCCGCTGACATTGCCGGCGTGCTGGTTGCGCCGATGGCCGCCAAGGGCGTCGAGGTGATCATTGGCGTGACCAATGACCCGCAATTCGGTCGCGTGCTGATGTTCGGCCTGGGCGGTGTCTTCGTCGAGGTGCTGAAGGACGTGGTCTTCCGCACCCTGCCGATCGACCGGCGCGAGGCCGGCCTGATGCTGGACGAAATCCGCGGCAAGGCCCTGCTTGACGGCGCCCGTGGCCGTGCGCCTGTCGATCGCGAGAAGCTCGTGTCGCTGCTCCTCGATGTCTCTCGCCTCGCCCTGGCTCACCCTGAGATCAGCGAGATCGACCTCAATCCCGTGATCGTGAACGCCGACGGCTACACCATCGTGGACGCCCGCATGCTGCTCGGCTGAGTCGCGTGCCTTACGGCAGATCGACGTCGTAACGGACATAGTCCGTCAGCTTGGCCATCCGATCGTAGAGGCGGCGGGCGGCCTCGTTTTCGGCTTCGGTGTGCCAGTAGAGCCGCCGCCAGCCGCTTGCACGGCCGCGCTCGATGAGCGCTTCGATGAGGCGGCGTCCCACCCCGGCGCCGCGTGCGGCGGGCTCGACCCACAGATCCTCCAGATAGCAGACCGTCCGGCTGGTGAAGGTGTGAGGGTGCAGCACGTACTGCGCGAACCCGACCAGGTCCCGATCGTGCGCCGCTGCCGAAACCAGCGCATGGACGGGATGGTCAGGCTGCAGGATCCGCCGCCACAGCTCATTGATGTCGGCGTCGGACATGGTCGCGCCGTGATGGGTGTAGTTGGCGGTCCACATCCGGCGCCAGGCCGGGCCGTCGGACGGTTCCACGTCGCGCACGACGAGAGCGGACATTCGCGTCGCGCTAACGCGAGAGCCGCGCCGTACGCCGGCAACCGCTGGTTTCGCTGACGACCAGGCTCTGGCCATCGCCACTGGCGGTAAGCTGCATGCGACGGTGTTCGGGACCCTTCACCGAGGCGAGGCTCAAGAGATTGAACGGCGCCCCCACCTTGGCCACGCCGTGGATCTGCCACAGGCCAGGGCCCGGCGGCGGCGGCGCCGACTTGTTGGGATTGGGCACCGGCCCCCGCGCCGTGGTGTCGTAAGCCGAGCCGTCGACGAAGCCCGATTCGATGGTGAGCAGATAGTCGAGCGGCGCATTGCACGAGCCGCCGTCGCTGGTGCCGCGCCACGTTCCATCGAGCGGCGAGGCCGGCGCGGGTGTCGGCACCGTGCCGGGCGGCGGGGCGGCGGGCGGCGCCGGCGCACGGGTCTGTGCCGACGCACCCGACGCGGCGGCACAGGCGATCAGGAGCAGAACGAGAAACTTCTTCATCGTCTTCCGAACAGCCGCTCGATGTCGGCCAGTTTGAGTTCGACATAGGTCGGACGGCCATGATTGCACTGGCCGGAGTGCGGTGTCGCCTCCATCTGGCGCAGCAGCGCGTTCATTTCCTCGACGGTCAGCCGGCGGCCGGCCCGCACCGAGGTGTGGCAGGCGAGTGTGCCGCAGACTTCCTCGACCTTCTCCTTGAGCGACAGATGATCGCCCATCTCGGAGAGCTCGTCGGCCAGGTCGCGCACCAGTCCCTGGACGTCGAGCTCGCCCAGCACGGCAGGCGTCTCGCGCACCACCACGGCGCCGAGGCCAAACGGCTCCAGCACCAGGCCCATGTCGGCCAGCTCGGCGGCGCGTTGCGTGAGGCGCCGCGCGCCGTCCTCGCCGATCTCCACGACCTCTGGCAAGAGCAGCGCCTGCCGCTTCACGCCCTCGGCCTCGAGCTGGGTCTTCAGCCGCTCATGGACCAGCCGCTCATGCGCGGCATGCTGGTCGACGATCACGACGCCCTGGTCGGTCTGGGCCACGATGTAGGTCTCGTGAAGCTGCGCCCGCGCCACGCCGAGGGGATAGTTGCCGGGCGCTATGTTGGCTGGTTGCTCCTCGACCCGCGCCGACAATCCATCGAGCGGCGCCATGAACTGCATCGCCGCCTCGGCGAGGCCGCGCGGCACCGGCGAATAGCTGCCGCCGTTGGCGTATCCGCCCCCGCTTCCGCCGCCCATCGGCAGCGGCGTCGCGAAGCCCGTATGCGGTCGGAAGGCGCCGAGCGCGGCATCGGACACGGTCGTGCTGGCGCGATGGCCGGCCGCCGAGAGCGCGGTGCGCAGGGCGCCGACGATCATGCCGCGCACGATGCCGGCATCGCGGAAGCGGACCTCTGTCTTGGCCGGATGGACGTTGACGTCGACCATCTCAGGTGGCGCTTCGAGAAACAGCGCCACCATCGGATGACGGTCGCGTGCCAGGAAATCCTGGTAGGCGCCGCGCACCGCGCCACCCAGCAGCTTGTCGCGCACCGGGCGGCCGTTGACGAAGAGATACTGGTGCTGGCCGGTCGGACGGTTGAGCGTCGGGAGGCCCGCGAAGCCGGTGAGCCGGAAGCCTTCGCGATTGGCGTCGATCGCCACGGCATTTTCCGCGAACTCGCGCCCCATGATGGCGGCCAGCCGCTCCAGCCGCGCGGCATCGCCCGACAGCAGCGACGGCTTGGCCGCCGCGAGGTCGATCAGCGCGCGCTCCTCGCTCTCCAGCCGGAAGGCGACCTCGGGATGGGCCATGGCGAGCCGGCGCATCGCATCGGCAACATGACCCGACTCGGTGCGCGGCTCCTTCAGGAACTTGAGACGCGCCGGCGTGGCAAAGAACAGTTCACGCACTTCCACGCGCGTGCCCTGCGGATGCGCGGCGGGCCGCGGCTCGGCCTTGGCGCCGCCGTCGATCTCCAGGCTCCAGGCGGTGTCGGCGCCGGCGGGACGCGAGGTGATGGTGAAGCGGCTGACCGAGGCGATCGAGGGCAGCGCCTCGCCGCGGAAGCCGAGCGTGCGGATGTCGGTCAGATCGTCGTCCGGCAGCTTCGAGGTGCAGTGCCGCTCGACCGCGAGACGCAGCTCGTCGGGCGACATGCCGACACCGTCGTCGACAACGGAGAGGAAGGTGCGGCCGCCCTCCTTCAGGGTGACCGCGATGCGCCGCGCGCCGGCATCGAGCGCGTTCTCGACCAGTTCCTTCACGGCGCTCGCCGGACGCTCGACGACCTCGCCGGCGGCTATGCGGTTGACGAGCGTCGAGGGCAGGCGACGCAGGGTTCGGAGGGCGCTCATGGCGCCGTCATTTTAGGGCCGATGGCCTGTGGAAGATACGCGGGCGGCGAGATACTGCCGGGTCAGGATCTTGCCCTCCTCGACCGCCGGCTGATCGAAGGCGTCGACACCCAGCAGATGGGCGGCGAACATCGTCTCCAGCATGTAGTGCATCATCAGCGCGCCCATCACCCTTTCGTCGAGTGAGGTGATGCGCATGACGCGCGTCGGCCGGCCGTTCTTCGCCAGCGTGGCAGCGGTCGCATCGGCCTCGGCCAGCAGCAGGTCGCCCAGCGACCGGTTCTCGAGATAGGCCAGCGTCTTGTCGCCGCCCAGCGCGGCCGGCGCGATCGGCTTGCCCTTGCCCGCGGTATCGAGGATCAGCACCGTGAACATCTTGTCCGCCGGTCCACCGAGATAGAGCTGCAGCTGGCTGTGCTGGTCGACGGTGCCCATGGCGCGCACCGGCGTCGTGCCGTTGCCACCCTTGCCCAGGCTCTCCGCCCAGAGCTGGCGATACCAGAAGCCGAAATAGCCCAGCCGGTCGCAATAGGGCATCAGCACGGTGGTACCGATGCCGCGCTCCCGGGCGAGCCCGACCGAGAGCGCCGCGCCGACGGCCGGGGCCAAGTCGCCGGCGTCGCTCGCCTCGAGGACAGGATCGAGTACGCTCGCCGCGCCCTCCCGAACCGCGGCGACATCGAGGCCGGCGATCATGGCCGGCAGCAGGCCGACCAGGGACAGAACGGAGAAGCGCCCGCCGACCCTGGGATCGTGGTCGAGGATGGGACAGCCGATGCGGCCAGCCAGGCGGCTGAGCGCATTGTCGCTGGGCTCGGTGATGGCGATGACGTGCTCGGCGAGCCTGTCGCGGCCCACTTTGGCCTCGAACTCCGGCAGCAGGGTCAGGAACTGGGTGAGCGTCTCGGCCGTCGTGCCGGACTTGGAAATCACGATCAGGCCGGTGCGGGCGAGCGGCAGGCGGGCCGCCAGCTCGGTAAAGGTCGAGGGATCGACATTGTCCATGAACCAGAGTTTCGGCCGCCCGTTCTGGGGGCCGAATCCCTGGTCCTTCAGCGCGACCAGGGTCTGGCCGCCAAGGCTCGAACCGCCGGTGCCGAGCACGATCACATGCTCGAACTTCGCGAACCGCTCGGCATGCGGCTTGAGCGGCGCCAGATCGTCCCGCGCTCCCGGGAGGCTGAGCAGCGGCAGCGTGCCGTC
This sequence comes from Reyranella sp., assembly GCF_052439685.1. Lineage (GTDB taxonomy): Bacteria > Pseudomonadota > Alphaproteobacteria > Reyranellales > Reyranellaceae > Reyranella. Next base: position 97,904 of record NZ_JBQVQG010000019.1, on the reverse strand, counting down.
GGCCTTCCACTGCCGGAACTTGTCGAGCGCCTTGCTGGCGTTCGCGAGTTCACGGTCGAGTGCGGCGCGATGCAACCCCTGCTTGCCGACCTTGCTCTCGAGCGCGTCGTCGATCACGTGGCTGTAGAACATCGGGAAACGACTCTCCTCAGGGTTCCTGTGTGACGCCGGCCGGCTTGCCGACCACGACGGTGGTCAACGCCTCATCGCGCAGGAGGTGGCGCGCGATCTTGCGGACGTCGTCGAGCGTGACCGCAGCGATCAGCGCCGCGCGTCGCGTGAGGTGATCGGGTGACAGCCCGTCGATCTGCATGGAATGCAGCAGCCCCGCGATCGAGGCCGAGGAATCGAGCGAGAGCGCCAGCGCCCCCGTCAGGTAGGTCTTCGCGTCGGTCAGCTCGGCCTCGGTGACGCCGTCGTTGCGCATCCGGCCCATCTCGGCGCGGATCACCTCGAGCGCCTCGGCGATGCGCTCGTTGGCGCTGCCCGTCGACATCACCAGCAGCGCGGCGCGCTTGTAGGTGCGCAGGCCGCTCGACACGCTATAGGCCAGGCCGCGCTTCTCGCGCACCTCGTTGAACAGCCGCGACTGTTGCCCGCCACCGCCCAGCACATGGTTCATGACCACCGCGGCATACCAGAGCGGATCGTCGCGCTCGATCCCAGGTAGCGCCATCAGCGCCGAGCTCTGCGGCACCGGCCGTTCGACGACGACGACGCGCGGTTTGGTCGGCGGCACCCATTGCGGCGGCAGCGCCGGCGGGTTGCCCGTGGGCAGGAGTCCGAACGAACGGTCGAGCTGGCGCGCCAGTTCGGCCTCGTCGATATCGCCCACCGCCGCGACGATCAGGCCGTTGCGCAGCAGCAGCTCCGCCGCCCGCTTCTTCAACAGGTCCGGCGTGGCTGCCGCGAGTCCTTCGGGCGTGCCGTCGGGATCGCGGGCATAGGCATGGCCGGCGAACAGCGTTTCCATCAGCGTGCGGCCCGCCACCGAGCCGGGGCGCTGGGCGGCCTGGTTGAGGCTGGCAATCGTCTGCGCGCGGCGCTGACTCACCATGTCCGGAGCGAAGCGCGGTTCGGTGAGCGCGAGCCGCAGCAGCTCGAAGCCCTCGTCGCGATTGGCCGACAGGACACGCAGCGAACCGGTCAGCCGGTCGAACGAGGCGGCGAACCCCAGCGAGGCGGCGGCATCCTCCTGGCGCTGGCGGAAGGCCTGCGCATCCAGCGATCCGGCGCCGTCGGTCAGCAGGCCCGCCATGAGATCGGTGATGCCGGACTGTCCGGCCGGATCGGTGGCGGTGCCACCGGAGAACGAGAAGGACAGCGCCACGACGGGCGTGCTCTTGTCCTCGACCAGCCATGCCTTGATGCCGAGCGGCGTCGTGATTTCCTTGATCTCGATCGCGCCGGCGACGGCGGGCAGCAGCATCAGGAGACCGGCGAGCGCCGCCGCAAGCCCGCGAAACGCCTTCATCCGCCCCTCGCCGCGGGGGTCAACAGCGCGGTGACGGCGCCATCGTCGCGCCAGACATGCCGCGCGGCCGCCACCACCTCGTCGCGCGTGACGGCGGAAATGCGCTGCGGCCAGGCATCGACATCGGCCACGGTATTGCCGGTGCTGAGCGCCGTGCCGTAGATGCGCGGGCCGCTCGCCAGCGAGTCCTGCGAATAGATCGCGGCGGCCAGCAGCTGGTTCTGCGCGCGCTCGACCTCCTCGGCCGTGACGCCGCCATCGAGCAGCTTCTTCATCTCGGCGGTCACCGCCTGCTCGACTTCCTCGATGCTGCGCGACCGCGCAGGATGCACACCGATGTCGAACGAGGTGAGGCCAAGGCTCGATGCACCGTAGGACGCCCAGGCCGAAAGACCGATCTTGCGCTCCTCCACCAGGACCCGCGACAGGCGGCTGGTCTCGCTGCCGCCGAACAGGCGCGCCAGGACCTGGAGGGCATAGGCATATTTCGTCTCGCCGACCCGATAGGACGGCGCCAGCCACAGGCGCGACCAGCGCGGCTCGGCGACGCGAGGATCGGCGCGGACCACCTTCTGCGGCAGGTCGGTACCGCCCTGCGCGGGACGCAGACGCGGCCCGATCTCACGGCGCGCGATCGGCCCATAGTAGCGCTCGCCGAGTTCGCGCACCCGTTCCGGCGTGGTGTCGCCGGCGACGATCAGGACCGCGTTGTTGGGCGCATAGTGCTGGCGATAGAAGCTCGCGAGATCGTCGACGCCCAGGTTCCGGATATCGTCGGGATAGCCGATGACCGGCATGGCATAGGGCTTGTGCAGCCCGTAGAGCTGCTCACGCACCGCCTCGTCGAGCAGCGACGCCGGCACGTTGTCGGTGCGCATGCGGCGTTCCTCGAGGATGACCTGCCGCTCGGGCACGATCTCGCGCTCGGTGAGGCGCACGTTGGTCATGCGGTCGGCTTCCATGCGCATCACCAGCTCGAGCTGCTCGGCCGCGATGGTCTGGTGGTAGCCGGTGGAATCGAAAGTCGTGTAGGCGTTGTCGCGGCCGCCGTTGCGCGAGACGATGCGCGAGAATTCGCCGGCCGGCACCTGATCGGTGCCCTTGAACATCATGTGTTCGAGGAAATGCGCGGCGCCGGTATGGCCGAACGTCTCGTCGGCGCTGCCGACCTTGTAGACGACGACCTGGGTCACGATCGGCGCGCGCCGCGACGGCAGCACGATGACCTGAAGCCCATTGGCGAGGGTGAAAGTCTCGGCGTTGCGCCTGCCGACGGAGAACAGCTTGGCGAGCGCGGGACCCGACGGCGCGAGGGCGCCCCCCGCAAGGAGGCCGCCGAGGAGAGCGCGCCGGCTGGGGAGCGACCCGGCGCTCAGAAGATGCCTTCGAGCAGGCCGCGCTTGCGACGGGTGATGGTGGGCGTCGGGCCGGCGGCCGGCTGCCCGGAGGCCTGGGCATCGCGAATGCGCTGCTGCTCCTTGGCGGGATCGACCAGCACGCCCGGCGGCGGTGAATCCTGCCAGAAGATCAGGCCATTGATGAACGACTTGTCGCTCTCGGCCAGGGTCTTGGTGTCGGTGTTGACCTGTCCGCGGATGTTCGGATCGATGCCGCCCTTGCCGGCGCGGGCGACCAGCGACTGCTCGGCACTGCTGCCGGATCGCGGCGCATCCGGCCCGGCATTGACGCGCGCCTGGGTGCGTCCGGCCAGTGCGGGCGACAACGCTTCCTTGGCCTGATCGGCCGGCGTGACTTCCTGCGGACGCGGCTCACCCGGCCGCGGCGGCCGCAACTCGGCGTTGGGCGGCATGGTCAGCGGCGAATGCGAGACGATCTTGAACTCGTCGGGCGAGGATTTCTTTCCGCCACCCAGATTCGAGAACGCCGAGCAGCCCCCGAGCGCGAGGGTACCGCAGGCCAGGAGAGCCAATGGGAGCGGGAGGAGAGTCGATTTCATCATCCGTCCTTGGTCGTAAACTTTTGTCCGCCGATCATGGCCGCTTCAGGGCGCCGGCTTCTTTTCGCCCTGCAGCGAGTCGATCAGCATGAGGCCGACGCCGACCACGATGGCCGCATCCGCAACGTTGAACGCGGGCCAATGCCAATGTCCTATGTGGAAGTCGGCGAAATCGAACACCGCGCCCCAACGGGCGCGGTCGATAACATTGCCGATGGCTCCCCCCATGACAAGGCCGATGCCCCATCCGGTCAGGGGACGGTCGGTTCGCCGCAGCCACAGGAAGAGTCCGATGCAGACGGCGATCGCCACGCCCGAGAGGACCCAGGGCGGCAACGCCTGATCGCCCCCCAGCAGGCCGAAGCTGACGCCGCGGTTCCAGACGACGACCAGCCGGAAGAATCCGTCGATCACCGTCACGATGTAGCCAGCCTTCAGCAGGAACCCGAGCAGCAGTTGCTTGGAGACCTGGTCGGCCACCAGAGTGACGACGAGCAGGGCCATCGCCTGGCGGTCGATCCTCCTCATGCAGAGACCGCCTCCTCGCAGCGCAGGCAGAGCAGCGGATGGGCCGGCGACTTGCCGACCTCTTCCAGCACCTGCCAGCAGCGCGCACACTTGGTGCCCTCGGCCAGCGCCGGCACCACCGCGACCCCAGGCACGTCCGGAAGGGTGAAGGCACCAGCCGGCGCCTCGCCCGACACCAGGGCGCCGCCCGAGGTGATGCAGTAATCGCGCATATCGAGGCCCTCGAACGCCTTCAGATATTCCGGCGCGGCATAGACGACCGGTGCAGCCTGCAAGCTCGAGCCGATGCGCTTCTCGGCGCGTTCGAGTTCGAGGGCGCCGGTCACGACGCGGCGCAGCGCGCGCACGGTCTTCCACTTCTCGCCCAGCGCGGCATCGAGCCAGGCCGACGGTATGATCGGATAGAGGCGCAGGTGGACGCTCTCGGCCTTGCCGTCCGGCATGTCGCCGGGCCGCGCCAGCCAGGCTTCCTCGGCCGTGAAGCAGGTGATGGGCGCAAGCCACGCCGTCAGGAACGAGAAGAGTTCGGCCATCACGGTGCGCGCCGCGCGCCGGCGGGGCGTGTCGGCGGCATCGCAGTAGATCGAGTCCTTGCGGATATCGAAGTAGAAGGCCGAAAGATCGACGGCGCAGAAATTGTGCAGCTCGGTCGCGATCGTATGGAAGTCGTAGTCGTCGACCGCGCGGCGCATCACCCCGTCCAGCTCGGCCAGGCGATGGAGCACCCAGCGCTCCAGCTCGGGCATCTCGTCGAAGGACATCGTCTCGTCCGACGAGTAGCCTTCGAGGCTGCCCAGCAGATAGCGCAGCGTGTTGCGCAGGCGACGATAGGCTTCGGCCTGGTGCTTCAGGATCTCCGGCCCGATGCGCTGGTCCTCGGTGTAATCGGTGCCGACCACCCAGAGCCGCAGGATGTCGGCGCCATACTGGTCGCAGACCGTCTGGGGCGCCGTGATGTTGCCCAGCGACTTCGACATCTTGCGGCCCTGCTCGTCGAGCGTGAAGCCGTGCGTCAGCACGCCGTCGTAAGGCGCGCGGCCGCGCGTGCCGCAGCTCTCGAGCAACGAGGAATGGAACCAGCCGCGGTGCTGGTCGGAGCCTTCGAGATAGAGATCGGCCGGCCACTTCAGCCGGTCGTTGCCCTCGAGCGTGAAGGCGTGCGTGCAGCCGGAGTCGAACCAGACGTCCAGGATGTCGGTCACCTGCTCGAACTCGGCGGGATCGTACTTGTTGCCGAGGAAGCGCTCGGGCGGGCTCTCGAACCAGGCATCCGCGCCCTCGGTCCGGAAGGCCTCGACGATGCGGGCCATCACCTGCGCGTCGCGCAGCGGCTCGCCGGTCTTCTTGTCGACGAACACCGCGATCGGCACGCCCCAGGCGCGCTGGCGCGAGACGTTCCAGTCGGGACGCGTCTCGATCATCGAGCGCAGGCGGTTGTAGCCGGCGCGCGGCACGAAGCGCGTCGCGTCGATCGCCGCCAGCGCCTTCTCGCGCAAGGTGCCGCCGATCTCGGGGATCGTCTGGTCCATGGAGATGAACCACTGGGGCGCGTTGCGGAAGATGACGGGCGCCTTCGACCGCCAGGAATGCGGATAGGAATGCGTGATGCGTCCGGAGGCCAGCAGCTTGCCCGCCTCGTCGAGCAGGGCGATGGCGGTGCGATTGGCATCGCCCTTCTTGCCCTCCGGCGTGTAGACGCGCTTGCCGGCGAACAGCGGGACGTGCGGATAGTAGGTGCCGTCCTCGGCGACCGTGTCCGGGACCTCGACACCGTTGGCGGTGCCCAGCTCGTAGTCGTCGGCGCCATGGCCCGGCGCGATGTGCACGAAGCCGGTACCGGCATCGGCGGTCACGAAGCCGCCCGGCAGCAGGCGCACGTCGAACTCGTAGCCCTGACCGCGGAACGGATGGGCGGCGATCAGCCCTTCCAGATCCTCGGCCGTGACCTCGGCCACGATCTTCGGCGTGAACTTCACTTCCGCGGCGACGGCATCGACCAGGTCGCGCGCCAGCACCAATTTCTCGCCGATGCGGGCCTTGCTGCCTTCGGCGACGGCCACGACCTCGACCAGCGCATAGGCGATGTCCTGGCCGTAGGCGAGCGCGCGGTTGCCCGGCATGGTCCAGGGCGTGGTCGTCCAGATCACGATCGAGGCGCCGTCGAGCTTGCCGTCCTTCGACTTCACGACCGGGAAGCGCACGTGGATCGTGTCCGACGTGTGGTCGTGATACTCGATCTCGGCCTCGGCCAGCGCGGTCTTCTCGACCACCGACCAGAGCACCGCCTTCGAGCCCTTGTAGAGGCCGCCGTTCAGCAGGAACTTGCCGAGTTCCTGGACGATCACCGCCTCGGACTCGTACTTCATGGTCGAATAGTAATTGTCCCAGTCGCCGTCGACGCCGAGGCGCTTGAATTCCTCGCGCTGCACGGTGATCCAGTGATCGGCGAAGGCGCGGCACTCGCGCCGGAATTCGACGATCGGGACCTGGTCCTTGTCCTGCTTCTTGGCGCGATACTGCTCCTCGATCTTCCACTCGATCGGGAGTCCGTGGCAGTCCCAGCCCGGCACGTAATGGCTGTCCTTGCCCATCATCTGCTGGGTACGGCTGACGAGGTCCTTCAGGATCTTGTTCAGCGCGTGGCCGATATGCAGGTTGCCGTTGGCATAGGGAGGTCCGTCGTGCAGCACGAACTTCGGCCGGCCCCGGCTCTCCTTGCGGATGCGCTCCCACAGATTCATGTCGGCCCAGCGCTTCAGGAGCTCCGGCTCCTTCTTGGGCAGGCCGGCCCTCATCGGGAAGTCAGTCTTGGGGAGGAAAACGCTGGATTTATAGTCAGTTGTCACAAGAAACTCGGTGCAGGAGAGAGCAAATTCCAACCACCCGTCGGGCGGCCGCTGGCAGGCAAGACGACCCGGCCGCGGTCAGCGGACCGGGCGGGTAATTCGCTCCTGGAAAGCCCTGGTGAACATAGGGCGCGCAATCTAGGGATGGGGGTCGGGGGGGTCAAGGAGCGCCCACCGCCTCCCGCGGGCGCCTGCCCCGCACGATCAGCGCCTGCGGCACGACGCGGGTGTCGGCGACCACCGGCTGGGCAGCGGCAAGCTCGGGACTGGCGCACGGCTCGACCATGCGCTCCAGGACGAAACCGGCGCCGACAAGAGCATCGACCCACTGCGACAGGGTGCGGTGGAAGCGCGGCACCTCGAAGAGCGGGCTGGCTGCCTTCTCCGCCGCCGGAGCGCTTTTGAAGCCCCATCGTTCCACTTCGCCGTGCCGCGCGCTGAAATAGTCCGCGAGCTCGACCGCCCGCGTCTCGCCCCGGGAATCGCGCAGCACCTTGCGATGCGGCGGGGCGAAGCAGGGATGCACGATGGAAAATTGCAGGAAGCCGCCCGGCCGGACGACCCGCCAAGCCTCCGCCAGCACACCGTCGATATCGGGCATGTCCATCAGCGACATGAAGGCGGTGACGAAGTCGAAGCTTGCGCCGGCAAAGGGCAAGGACGTGCCGTCGGCCACGGCGTAGGAGATGCCGAGCGGCTCGGCGGTTTCGGCTGCTCGCGCGTGACGGATGAAGGTCGGCGCGATGTCGATGCCGTCCATGTGGGCTCCGCGCCGGGCGAGGTGTCGCGTATTGGCGCCCTCGCCGCATCCCAGATCGAGGCCGCGCTGGCCATCGATAGGCGGCAGCGCATCGAGAAAGGTCGGAGAGTTGAGCACATCGCGGTAGATGTCGTAGCCGGCCCGTACGTGACGCGTCCATGTCTTGGCGTTGCGTTCCCAGAACGCTCCCGCTTCGGACGCCTTCATCCGCGCTCTCCCGTCAAATGAACGGCTTCAATACATCTCGCGCGACCGCCGGTCTTCTCTCTTCGTGCCGACAGGGACCGTCAGACCGGGGTCGATACCGGCCTCGCCTGGCGCCGCGCCGCAATCCTGAGAAACAGGATGACCAGCATCAGTACCACCGGGAGAGCATAGAGCGGGCTCTGCCCGATCCGCTTGCCGTTGGTCACGATGAACGACATCCAGAGGTAATAGCCACCCAGCCAATGCAGCGTCCGCCAGGCGTTGGGACCGATCCAGGCCGCCGTCCGGTCGAACGAGGTCGCCGCCATCGCGGCGATGAAGGCATAGGCGACACCGCCGCTCACCAGCGTCCCCGTCATCGCATGCTCATGGAACCCCTGCGGATCCATCCGGGCGAAGGCTAGGATCGCCGCCGCGTGGATCGTGTGAGAGACGGCAAAGGCGAGGCCGATCTGACGGCGATTGCGGCGTTGCCAGCGCGTCAGCGCAGAAGGCCACAGCGTCATCATCGCCTGCGCGGCGAAGGCCAGGGCGAACAGGACGAGCGAGGTACGCGCTGTGATCCGGATCACCATCCTCACGCTCTCGACGTCGTACGCCTGACTTGCAAGGCAAAGGCCGGAAATAGCCAGGAGCACCAGGGACAACAGGCCCAGCAAGTTCCAGCCTTCGAGCAATCGGGTCTTCGTCATGGCACCCTCCAATATGTAAGCGATGCTTACTTTATGGCGCGGGAGACGGTCAATGCGGTGTATGCACTGCTTACATTCACATGCCCGTGATGCTAGCGTGCCTCGATGGCCAAACGCCCCGTTGCCAAAGCGAAGAGGAAGCCGAGCCGCACCTACCACCACGGCACGCTGCGCGCGGCGCTGATCGAAGCGACGCTGCGGTTGGTCGAAGAGGGCGGACCGGAGGCCGTCACCGTGCGCGAAGCGGCACGTCGGTCCGGAGTTTCCTCGGGTGCGCCGTTCCGCCACTTCCCCAACCGGACCGTGCTCATGACGGCCGTGGCCGAGGAGGCGACGCACCGGTTGCACGCGGCGATCCAGGCGGCCGTCGAGCCGATCGCGGATGAACCGCCGCTCGTGCAGCTGAGGGCGATCGGCCGCGCCTATCTCCAGTGGGCTTCGGATAATCCGGCCCATTTCGCCGTCGTCTCCAACCGCGGTCTGATCGACTATGAGAGTTCGCCGTCGATGCCGCGCGAGAACGAGGACATCCAGAGGCTGATGGGCCGACTGCTCGAGGCGGCAGGCGCGCCCGCCGGTGCAAGCCTCGTCGCACGGGCCTTCGTCTATGGACTGGCGCGCATGCGCGTCGACGGCCACCTGCCGCAATGGGGCGTGTCGTCCTCCGGCGAAGCACTCGCGGCGATGGACGCCGCCCTCGATCTTTTTCTCGACGGGCTGCTCAGGCCGCGAGGATAGCGCGGGCGCGCTCTCCGTCCGCCGCGATCTGGGCCTTGAGCTGGTCGAGGCCGGTGAATTTCATCTCCGGCCGGATGAAGTCCATCAGCGCGACCCGCAGCACCTTGCCGTAGAGGTCGCCCGTGAAGTCGAACAGGTGGACCTCGAAATTCTCCTGCAGCTTGCCGAAGGTCGGGCGCTTGCCCAGGTTGGCGACGCCCCCCTGCCACACCCCATCGACCAGGGCGCGAGCGGCATAGACGCCGAAGCGCGGGCGCAGATGTTCGCCCAGGGCCACGTTGGCCGTGGGGAAGCCAATGGTGCGGCCGCGCTGGTCGCCCAGCTCGACCTTGCCCTCGATCTCCCACTGATGGCCCAACAGGCCGGCTGCCTCGCGGGCCCAGCCGTGGCGCAGCGCCTCGCGGATGCGGGTCGACGAATAGATCTCGCCTTCGTGCGTCACCGGATCGAGCACCGAGACCTCGAAGCCGCGCAGCTTGCCCTCGGCCCGCAGCATCTCGACGTTGCCGCTGCGGCGGGCGCCGAAGGTAAAGTCGTAACCGCAGACGACATGGCGGGCGCGCAGCCCCTTCACCAGCACGTCCTCGATGAAAGAGGCCGCCGGCAGGGCCGCGAACGCGGCATCGAAATGCTGGGCCAGCACCGCCTTCACGCCATGCTCGGCCAGCAGCCGCGTCTTGGCCGGCGCGAGCGTCAGCCGGAATGGTCCCGTGTCGGGCACGAAGAAGCCACGCGGATGCGGCTCGAAGGTGAAGGCGAGCAACGGTGCGCCGAGTTCCGCGGCCTTCTCCCGCGCATGCGCGAGCAGGGCCTGATGGCCGCAATGCACGCCGTCGAAGTTGCCGAGCGCCACCACGCCGCCCGTCCACTCGGGCGGCACCGAATGCCAGTCGTCGAACACCGGAACCATGGCGCCCGCTCAGGCCGCGTCGCGCCGCGGCACCAGCACGACCGCCTCGCCGTCGATCACCACCTTGTCGCCGTTCAGGCACTGCGTCTTCAGCGTGACCCGACGGCGCTTCTCGTCGATGGCGGTGATGGTCGCCACGGCCGTGATCGTCTCGCCGATGAGAACGGGCGCCATGAAGTTCATGGTCTGGGAAATATAGACCGCGCCCGGTCCCGGCAGCTTGGTGCCGATCACGGTCGAGATGAAGCTGCCGCTCAGCATGCCATGGGCGATGCGCTGGCCGAACCGCGTGGTGCGGGCGAAGCCGTCGTGCAGATGGATCGGGTTGGTGTCGCCGGACACGCCGGCGAAGGCCACGATGTCGGCGTCGGTCACGGTCTTGCCGAACATCGCCGACATGCCGGGCTTGAGGTCTTCCAGGAACAGGCCGTTCATCGCGGCGAAGGCACTCGACACTTGCTGATCTCCCCTGTTGGCGCGGTCCTCTTACCATGCGGGGGAGCCTGTGCCACAGTGCCGGTAAATGAGCGTTCATACGTCGACCGAAACAGAAACCGTCGCCCGCATCCTCGCCGAGGCGACAAGCCGCCATTTCGGCAGTCCCGCCGCCATCGAAGCCCTGTCCCGCCAGTCCGGGGGCGCCTCGCGCCAGACCTGGAGCTTCGATGCCGTGGTGAAGGGCGAGCGCCACGCGCTGATCCTGCGCCGCGATCCGCCGGCGCAGCGCAAGTCCGAACGCGAACGCGCCGTCGCGATCGATCGCGCCACCGAGTTCCGGGTGCTGCGCGCCGCCCATGATTCCGGCGTGCGCTCCCCCGAGCCGTTGTTCGAACTCACGCCCGAAGACGGGCTGGGTGAGGCCTATGTGATGCGACGGGTCGGCGGCATCGCGATTGCCCGCAAGCTGCTGCGCGACCCGCCCTACGAGGCCGCCCGCGGCAAGATCGCGGGCCAGCTCGGCGAGATCCTGGCGCACATCCATGCGACCGAGCCGGCCACTTTGCCGCCCCTCCCGCGCCGCGAGGCCGCCGATCATATCGCCGAGCTGCGCCGCTCGCTCGACGTGTTGGGCCAAGCGCAGCCGGTGTTCGAACTGGCCCTCACCTGGCTCGACCGTCGCAAGCCCGCGCCGCTCGACCGGCCGGTGCTGGTGCATGGCGACTACCGCACCGGCAACTACCTGGTCGACGAGACCGGCGTGACGACCATCCTCGACTGGGAGCTCGCCCATCTCGGCGACCCGGTCGAGGATCTCGGCTGGCTGTGCGTCAAGAGCTGGCGCTTCGGCGCGATCGACAAGCCGGCCGGCGGCTTCGGCAGCCGCGCGGAACTATGGGCCGCCTATGAGCGCGCCGGCGGCGGCACGGTCGATCCGGTTCGCGCCCACTGGTGGGAAGTCTTCGGCACCGCGCACTGGGGCATCATCTGCCTCAACCAGGCTTTCAAGCATCTCTCGGGGTCGATCAAATCGATGGAGCACGCCTCGATCGGCCGCCGCGCCGTCGAGACCGAAGTCGACCTGTTGCAACTGCTGAAGCAGGGAGCCTGACCGTGGCCCAGGACCGCCCCACCGCCGCCGAACTTTTAACCGCCATCGCCGACTTTTTACGCGAGGAGGCGATGCCCGCGCTCGACCGCACCGAGCCGCGGCTCGGCTTCCAGATGCGGGTCGCGGTGAATTCGCTCGCCATTCTCGAACGCGAGGTGCGGCTGGGCCCGGCGGCCGATGCGCGCGAGCACGAACGTCTGGTCGGACTGCTCGGCCACGAGGCCCCGCTCGACGAACTGAACCGCGAACTGGCGCGCCAGCTGCGCACCGGCGAACGCGACGAGAGCGACGCCCCGCTGATGGCCCATCTCGAAGCCACCATCGCCGACAAGATCGCCATCGCCAATCCGAAGTGGCGGTAATACTTCGGCGCCTGCCGAACCATTGACCGTGGCGAGCGTAGACGCCTGGGCCTAGAGTTCGGGCATGACCACCGTGAACGCCCTCTCCGAAATCGCCGCCCTGATGGGCGACCCGGCGCGCGCTTCGATGCTGTCGCTGCTGATGGATGGCCGCGCGCACACCGCATCGGATCTCGCGCACAACGCCGGCATCACCGCCCAGACCGCAAGCGGTCACCTCGCGCGCATGGTCGAGGCGGACCTGCTGGCGGCCCGCGCCCAGGGCCGCAACCGCTTCTATCGCCTCGCCTCGCCCGAAGTGGCGCACGCCATCGAATCGCTGATGGCGCTGGCCGGCACGCGGGCCACCCCGGCGTCGAAGAGCGCGGCGTGGCGGCGCGATCCCGATCTCCGCTTCTGCCGCACCTGCTACGATCATCTCGCCGGACAGGTCGGCATCGCCGTCACCGATTCGCTCACCCGACAGGGCCATCTCGAACCCAAGGGACCGCGCGACTGGCAGCTCACACCCTCGGGCGAACTGTTCTGCGGCAAGCTAGGCGTCGATCTCGGGACGGCACGCCAGGCGAGTTCGCGCCACTTCGCGCGCCAATGCCTCGACTGGAGCGAGCGTCGCCCGCACATCTCGGGCGCCCTGGGCGCCGCCATCGCCGACACCTTCTTCAAGCGCGGCTGGGCCGAGCGCCTGCGCCGCAGCCGCACCGTGCGCCTCACCGATTCCGGCCGCCGCGCGCTCGGCAGCCACTTCGGCGCGACGGTCTAGCCTACCACCCCTGGAAGCGCGGCCAGGTCGCGGCATCACCGGACGGCGTCACCGCGACGTAGGCCGGGTACTGCGCGCCGGTGGCGCAGGCATGGTTCGGCAGGATGCGCAGCCGGGCGCCTATCGGGAAACGTTCGACCAGACCCGTATCGGCCGTGCCGCCGCGGCGCGAGACGATGCCGTGCTCCTGGTTGGCGCCCGAGACGATCAGCCCGTCGATCACGTTGCCCTCGACGTCGCACACGGCGCCGTAGCCATAGTCGATCTTCTGGCGCTGCGTGCCGCGGTCGCGGCTCATCGCCATCCAACCGGCATCGACGATCACCCAGCCCTTCTCGGGCTGATGGCCGATCACCGTGGTCAGCACGGAGAGTGCCACGTCCTGCGGCGTGCAGACGCCGACATTGGACATCACGAGGTCGAAGAAGACGTAGACGCCGGCGCGGACCTCGGTGACGCCTTCGAGATTCTGTGCGGCGATCGCGGTCGGCGTCGAGCCAATGCTGACCTCGGGGCAGGCGATGCCCGCGGCCCGCAGGCGCTCGGCGGCACGCACGCACAGCGCCCGCTCCTGCTCGGCCAGCGCCTGCAGTGCCTCAGGCGTGTCGAGATCGTAGGAACTGCCGGCATGGGTCAGCACGCCCTTGACCGTTGCGCCGCCCGCCTGCAGCACCTGCCCGATCGCGATCAGCTCCACCGCTTCGGGCTGCACGCCCGAGCGATGGCCGTCGGAATCGATCTCAATCATGACGTCGAATTTCTGGTTGGCCGCCTTGCCCTTGGCCACGACCGCCTCGGCCGCCGCCACCGAATCGACCAGTAAGGTCAGCGCGCATCCCTTACGGATCAGCGCCAGCGCCCGGTCGAGCTTGTCCGGCACGATGCAGACCGCATAGAGCACGTCGCCGAAGCCCGCGGCGAAGAACTGCTCGGCCTCCTTCAGGGTCGAGACCGTGATGCCCACGGCGCCCGCCTCCTGCTGGGCGCGCGCGACCTCGATGCACTTCGAGGTCTTCACGTGCGGCCGCAGGCGCACGCCCAGCGCCGACAGATGGCCCTGCATGCGCGCGATGTTACCTGCCATGCGGCGCTCGTCGATCAGCGCCGCCGGGGTCTCGATGTCCATCAGCTTCAAGTGTCCACCCTTCAGTCGAGATACTCGCCGCGCGCCTTCAGCGCCGGCACGTCCTTTTCCAGCCCCCGCGCGATCAGCGCCGTCACGGTAGCGGGCTGCAGCGCATCCGGCGACGGCAGATCGACGCCCACCGCATTCATCTGCTTCACCAGCGCCGGATCGGCCACCGCCGCCCGCAGCGCCTGGTTCAGCCGCGCCATGACCGGTTGCGGCGTGCCCTTGGGCGCGAACAGCGCGTTCCACGAGCGCAGGTTCACGTCGTAGCCCTGGCTGGCCGCCGTCGCCACGCCCGGCAGCTGCGGCAGAGGCTGGTCGCTCAACACGGCGAGCGCCTTGATCTTGCCGCCGGCGATCTGCGGCAGCGCCGTCGTCGTCTGGTCGCACATGAAATCGATGTGCCCGCCCATCAGGTCGTTCATCGCCGGCGCCACGCCGCGATAGGGCACGTGGGTGATGTTGAGCTTGAGCGCCGACAGCAGCACGACGCAGCCATAGTGAGAAATCGAGCCGACGCCGGCGCTGCCGTAGGTCATGTCCGCCTTGTTCTTCTCGGCATAGGCGATGAACTCCTTCAAGTTCGAGACCGGCAGGCCTGCCTTGGCGACCAGCAGCAGCGGCGCGGTGCCGGCGAGGCCGATCGGCTCGAAGCCGGTCAGCGGATCGTAGGGCAGTTTCTTGAACAGGGCGGCATTGGCCACGTGCGTGCCGATCGTGCCGAAGCCGATCGTGTAGCCGTCGGGCGCGGCGTTCACGAGCTTCGTCAACCCGATCGTGCCACTCGCGCCGCCGATGTTCTCGACCACGACGGTCTGCTTGAGATCCGCCGCCATCCCCTGCGCGAGCGCGCGGGCCAGCGCGTCGCTGGGACCGCCCGCCGGGAATGGCACGATCAGGGTGAGCGGCTTGGTGGGGAAGCCCTGGGCGGTGGCCGTGCCGACCGCCACGAGCAGTGGCGCGAGTGAGAGCAGCAATCTGCGCAAGATCATGACAAACGTCCTTCCAGCCAGGGGAGAAGATCGTCGAGCGTCGGTCGCTCGAGAGCGGCGGGTGGCGCGCCATCGGGGCGCGCGAGGCCGACACGATTGTGCCAGTAGGTCCTGAGGCCGACGGCGGAGGTGCCGAACAGGTCGTAGCCGGAGCCCGCGACGAAGGCCGCCTCCCCGGGCGTGACGCCCAACGCCGCGAGCGCCTGGCGATAGGGCCGTGGGTCGGGCTTGTAGCAACCGGCCTCCTCGGCGGTGACGACGCAGTCCCATTGCGTCCGGAGCCGCTCCGCCGCCTGACGGCCGAGCCGGATCGAGCAGTTGGTGACGACGCCGAGTTTCGTGCGGCCCGCCAGCGCATCGAGCGCGGCCTGCGCGCCGCTCCACGGCGGCAGTTCCAGCCAGCGCGCCTCCAGCGCGTCCGCCGCGCCTTCGGCCAAGCCGGTCGCCATCGCCGCCTCGCGCACCAGCTGTTCGTAGGGCACGTAAGAGCCGCAGCCATAGGTGAGCCGCAGATACTCTGCCCGCCAGGCTCGGCCGCGTTCGGCCGAGCCCGCCACGTCGTTCCACAGGGTCCAGGAGTCGAGAAGCGCCGTCAGCAGATCGAACAGAACGGCTTTGGGAAAGGTCGTCGTCATGCCCCGAACGTAGCAAGCCGCGGGCCTTTGGTACTTAAATCAGACGAACAGTTCAGTTAAATAGAACTGAATGATCACACTGGCCGATCTGCAGTTCATGGAAGCGCTGGCGCGCAGTGGCTCGCTGAGCGGCGCGGCGCGGTCGCTCAACGTCACGCCGCCCGCCCTGTCGCTGCGCCTCAAGAAGCTCGAACGGACGCTCGGCGTCAGCCTGGTCGTGCGCAGCTCGCGCCGCCTGCGCTTCACCGGCGAAGGCGAGCATCTGGTGAGCGAGGCGCAGGCGATGCTGGCGCGGATGAGCGCCCTCACCGACCTGCTCGGCAAGGAGGGCGGCGCCCTCTCAGGCCCCTTGCGGGTGGTCGCGCCCTTCGGCTTCGGCCGCCTCCACGTGGCACCGCTCGTCGCCCGGTTTGCGGAGAGGCACGCCGCGATCCGCGTGACGCTCGACCTCTCGGAACGACCCTGGACGGACAGCGAAGACGCCGATGTCGTGGTTCATATCGGCGCGGTCCGCGATTCGACCTGGGTCGCCCATGTGCTGGCGCGCAACGACCGCTGGGTCTGTGCCGCGCCTGCCTATCTCGAGCACCGCGGCACGCCGGAAGATCCGCGCGACCTGTTGCAGCACGATTGCCTCTGCGTGCGCGAGAACAACGAGGACGTGACCTTGTGGCGCCATCGCCGCGGCGGCCGCAGCGGCGCCGTGCGGGTGACGCCGACCTTGACCAGCAACGACGGCGAGGTCGTGCGCAATTGGGCGCTGGCCGGGCTCGGCCTGATGCTGCGCTCGCAATGGGACGCCGGCCCCTTCGTGAAGCGCGGCGAACTGCGGCGCGTGCTGGCGCCCTGGTCGTTCGAAGGCGCCGACATTCTTGCTCTGGTGCCGGCGCGACGCGGCATCTCGGCCCGAGTCACATCCTTCGTCGACTTCCTGAAGTCTTCCTTCAGGTCGCGGCCGCCGGGGCGTTAACGCCGGTCTTCGTGTAGCTCAGCCCGTCGCCCGACGAGATCTTGGCGATCGAGGAGGCGCGCAGGATCTTCTGCTCGCCGACGGTCAGGTAGATGTTGGTGAAGAGCAGGGTGCGCGTCTGGCGAATCAGCTCGGCGCGGCCCTCGACCCAGTCGCCGACCCGCGCGGGTGCCACGAAGTCGAAGGTCATGCTGACGGTCGGCAGGAACTTGCGCAGGCCGGCGAGGTAGCCGCCGCCCATGGTGCCCACGAGGTCGGCCACCGTCATCATCATGCCGCCATGCAGGCCGCCCGCCGGGTTACACATGTTCTGCTGCACGCGGATCGCCAGCACGAACTCGTCGCGCGTGCCCTTCTCGCCCCGCTTCACGTACATGTTGCCGACGTGCGTGTTGAAGTTCGGCTCGGGCCGGCCGCGGGCGAAATCGACGAGAGTGAAACCTTCGGGCGGATCGTCGGGAATTTCGTAGGAAGACACTCTAGCTCCGGACTCGCAAGGGGCGTCCCGGCCGCAGCAGCGCGAAGTCGCCCAGCCCGGCCAGCACATCGTGGCGCGGACCATAGAGACGGCCCCTCACCTGCGCCACATGCTCGTCGTGCCCCAGCAGCTCGCCCGTGGCTTCGATCCAGTCTCCGACCCGCGCCGGCGTCAGATAGTCGAGCGTCAGCTTCAGGGTGACGCAGCGCCGGTCGATGGCGTGGTAGACCACGGAGCCCAACGCGGCATCGATGAAGGCGGCCAGCATGCCGCCATGCACGATGCCCAGCGCATTGGCATGTTGCGGGCCGGGCATGAAGCCACGCCAGACCCTGTTTCCCTCGACCTTCTCGAACCACGGGCCGTTGGCCGCGGTGAATCCGGTCGCCTCAGTGAGTTCTCGAAAGCCTGCTGGAATGTCCACGCGCCATCTTAGGCAATCCCCGCCAGCAGCACCAAGCCGTAGCCGACATAATAGAGGCCCAGCACGGTGATGAGCCGTCCCGCCCAGCTGCGAAACTGGGCATCCGAAAGGCGTTCGAGGATCGTCTTGCCGAGCGACGTGCCGAGCATCGAGGCGCCGACCGCCATGACGAGCACCCAGGGCTCGACCGAACCCGCGCCCTCGATCAGCGCGCCGAAGTAGAGCAGCTTCGAGCCGTGACCGAACACCTGGCACGAAGCCTTGGTCGCGACGATCTGCTGGCGGTTCATCGGAGAGCGCAGGAAGAGCTGGTCGACCAGCGGCCCTGTCACGCCGGTCAGCAGCATCAGCGCCATGCAGGCGATGCCGCCGCCCAGCGCCTGGGCGGGGCCCAGCGTGGCGGGCATCCACCGCGCCGGCACGATCCGCAGTACGAAAGGTGAAAGACCCAGCATCAGCAGCGCAATGGGTTTTTCCGGCACGTAGAGCGTCAGCGACCAGATACCGACGGCGATGAAGCAGCCCATCACGTAGAAGACGGTGATGCGCCATTGGATATGCCGCCGCCACAGGAGCGCGCGCCAGCCGTTCGAGGCCATCTGCGTCACCGCATGCAGCACCATGGCCACGGGCAGCGGCAACAGGAACAGCAGCACGCCGATCAGCACCATCCCGCCCGCCATCCCGAAGATGCCGGACAGGAAGGCGGTGAACACCATCAGGACGCCGAGCCCCAGGGCCATCGTTATCGTCATCTTGCCCTCGCCGATCCCAAGGTTCCTCAGAATGAGGACGAGGGCTTGTCTAGGGCCGGCTTATGCAGTGTTCAAATATATGATAAATGCCGTTTCAATACTTATAGGGTATGCCAATGGAACTGCGGCACCTCCGCTATTTCGTTGCCGTCGCGCACGAGGGCCATGTCACGCGCGCGGCAGAGAAGCTGCACATGCAGCAGCCACCGCTCAGCCAGCAGATTCGCGCGCTCGAACAGGAGATCGGCGCGCCGCTGCTGCTGCGCCATCCGCGCGGCGTCAGCCTGACCGATGCCGGCCGCTCGTTCCTGGCCGATGCCGAGGCGATCCTCGCCGCCGTCGAACGCGCGACCGTGAAGGCGCGGCGCACGGCGCGCGGCGAGACCGGCCGCATCGCCGTGGGCTTCACCACCTCGGCGCCCTTCCACCCGCTGGTGGCGCGTGCCATCCGCGAGTTCCGCCGCGACCGGCCCGACATTTCCTTTGTGCTGGAGGAGAACAGTTCGGGAGACCTGCTGGCCGCGCTGCGCGACGAGCGGCTCGACATCGCCTTCATTCGCTCCGGCCTCGTCGAACCGCAGGGGCTTCAACTGTACGAGCTGCTGCACGAGGAGATGTCGGCCGCCCTTCCCGCGCGCCACCGGCTGGCGCGCCGTCCGAAGCTCACCCTCAAGGACCTCGCGACCGAGGATTTCATCCTCTATCGCCGGGCCGAGGGGCGCGGCCTGTACGACGTCATCATCGCGGCCTGCAGTGCCGCGGGTTTCAGCCCGCACGTGAGCCAGGAAGCGCCGCGCATCGTCTCCACCCTCAACCTCGTGGCCGCCGGTCTCGGCATCACGATCGTGCCGGCATCGCTCAGCCGCCTGCCGCTGGAAGGTGTAACCTACCGGCCCCTCACCGGGCGGCCCGCCATCAAGGTGCCGCTCAACCTCGCCTGCCGCCGCGACGATCCCTCGGCGGCGACCCAGGCCTTCATCGACAAGGTGCGCCTCCTCGCATGAAACCGGTCAAGACCATCGGCCATTCGAACCATTCGATCGAACGGTTCGTGTCGCTCCTGAAGGCGGGCGGCGTCCAACGGCTGGTCGACGTGCGTTCCACGCCCTGGTCGCGCCGCCTTCCGCAGTTCGGTCGCGATAATCTGGCGCGGTCGCTGGCCGAAGCCGGCATCGCTTACGTGCATGAAGGCGCGGCCCTCGGCGGCAAGCCACAGGACGGCGGCAGCTACGATCAGCTCGCCGCGCGGCCGGAATTCAAGTCCGCCCTCGATCGCGTGATCGACGGTGCTGAGGACACGGTGCTCTGCCTGATGTGCGCCGAGAAGGAACCGCTCGACTGTCACCGCACGGTGCTGGTGTCGCGCCGTCTCGCAGAGCGCGGCGTCGCGGTCGAGCACCTGTTGGCCGATGGCGGCACGCGGCCCCATCATGAGGTCGAGAAAACAGTGCTGGGCAAGGACGTCGTCCCCGACCTGTTCGAGGACCGCGCCGCACGGCTTGCCCGCGCCTGGCGTCGTCTCGAAGTGAAGTGGGGCCGCGCCGGGACCGGCGAGGGAGAATGACCGAGATGGAAGTCCGCAAGATAGAGACCGCGCCCGGCCTGGTATTCGATGCGTCCGTGGCCGGCGACGAGTCGGCGCCGCTTGTGCTGATGCTGCATGGCTTCGGCGTGTCGCGGCACTTCTGGAAGGCCCACGTGCCGGTGCTGGGAGAGGCCGGCTACTTCGCGGTGGCGCCCAACCAGCGCGGCTACGCGGCCGGCGCGCGGCCCGATCCCGCCAACCTCGATTCCTATCGTTTCGAAAAGCTCACCGGCGATGCGCTCGACCTCGCGGCGGCAGTCGGGCATGGCGACAAGCGTTTTCATCTCGTCGGCCACGACTGGGGGGCCAGCCTCGCCTGGGCCATCGCCTTCCAGCATCCCGAGCGGTTGCGTTCCCTCACCATCCTGTCGCGTCCGCATCCGATGTCGTTCGCGCGGGCGCTGGCGATGCCCGATGGCGAGCAGAAGCGCCGCTCCGGCCATCACCAGGCCTTCCTCGAGCCCGATGCCGTGCCGAAGGTCCTGGCGGACGACTGCGCCTGGCTGCGCAAACGACACGCCAAGGAAGGCGTGCCGAAAGAAGCCATCGACCTTCATCTCTCCGTGCTCGGCAACGCGCCGGCGATGGAAGCGGCGCTGGCCTGGTACCGGGCCCGCGGCGAGCGGATGTCGCTCGGCCCGATCGAGGTGCCGACGCTCTATGTCTGGGGCGATGCCGACGACACGGTGGGTCGCGCCGCGGCCGAGGGCACGGGCGAATTCATCGCCGCGCCCTATCGTTTCGAGGTGCTGCCCGGTGTCGGCCATTATGCCGCCGACCAGAGGCCGGCGCGGGTCAACGAACTGTTGCTGGAGCATCTCGGCCGCTACGCGGCCTGACGCTCAGGGCTTGCAGTCGAGCTTGGTCAGTCGTGGCGAGAAGGTGGGCAGCGCCGTCGACGCGCCGGCCGGCCAGGCGCGCGGCCAGGCCTTGTCGGCGAGCTTCTTCTCGACCAGCGGCACCAGCAGGTTGAAGGCCGCCCAGCCGCGGATGCGTGTCCCCGCATAGGATGTGTGCACGGCATCGATGAACAGGTCGGGGTCGAACGGCGTGTTGCCGACCAGATCGATGAAGGCAATGCCGTGGACCGCGGCATACTTGGCGAACAGCCGGTTCTGGAAGTTCGCCAGCCGCTCGAGGTCGCGATAGCGGTAGGGCCAGTTGGCGGCGTTGAGTTGCTCGATGATGAACCGGTGCCGCACCGGATCGACGACCATCCCGTCCTTCACCATCCAGAAGAACGAGGTGATCGCCATGTCGGCGCCGACCGTTTCGAGATCGGTCCGGATCCGGTCGAGGTCCTTCTGAATGAGGTTCAGGTTGACCGGCAGGTTGGCGAAGTCGAGATCCGGATTCATCTCGTCGAGCCCTTCCGGCCAGATGACCTTGTAGTCGGGCTTGGGCCATTCGCCGCCGCTGTTGCTTCCAGCCGTGGCCCCGGCCATCGCGAACGCGGCCTGCACGCGGCCGATCAGGGCGGAATAGCGCGCAGCCTGCTTCAGCCACTTCACGGCGGCCGGCTCCTGCGCATTCGACGGCCGGGTGACCGGGACGTCCGGCACCTTCTCGACGATCGAGGCCGGGCGGAACTGGTTGCCGCCTTCGTGGTAGATGACGAGATCGGGCCTGAGCGGCAGCACCTCGGTGCGCACGACGGCAGCGATATCGCTGGAAACGATGCTCTCGCGGCCCGCGTTCAGGACTTCGAACCGGATGCCCAAACCCTTGGCTTTGGACCAGACGTTCATCCAGTGGCCGACATATTCCGGCCAGGAGTAGGGCAGGTGGTGCGCCTCGACGACGGTGGAGGAGCCGACGAAGACGATGCGCACCGTCTTCTCGGGCCGCGGATTCTCGATCGGCGGTCCGCGCCAGCCGATCTGGTTGGTGGTCAGGCCACTCGGGATCGTGACGTCGGGGAGGAACCGGTAGGGCGGCCGCGGCTGACCGTCCGGCGCATCGTAGAGGAAGAGCTGCCCCGGCGCATGACGCAGGAACCAGTGCCGGCACGGATCACCGGAGAAACTCGTGTTCCAGACCTTGAACGCGTCGGAGGGCCGGAACCACATTCCGCCGACGGGATTGGCCTCGATGAAACGGTAGAGACGTTCCCAGTCCTCGGGGACGGGGCGCTTGTTGGGCAGTGGCGCGGGGTCGTCAAAGAACCAGGCGCGCTCGACGCCGGCGGCGCGCGGGACCTTGTCGACGGAGTCCTGCTTCACGCTGGCCAGTCCCATCGGCTCGCCGAGTGGCGTCAGCAGGATCGGATAGCCGTCGATGTAGCGGACGACGCCTTCGGCCGCGACGACGCTCAGCGCGAGCGAAACCAGGACAAGCAGTGCGTCCTTGAGGAACCGCATTCTATTTGCAGCCCTTGCCTTCATCCCGGCACAGGCCGTCCAGCAGCTTGTTGAGCTCGGGCACAATCATGGTGGTGAAGGCTGCCATCGCCGCGCCGTTCGGATGAGGGTCCGGGACCGTCACCCAGAGGCTCGGCGGGTCGAGATTCTCGACCGTCGGCAGCATGTCGAAGAACGGCACGCCCAGCCCCTCGACATCGGCCTTCACCTTGGCGGTGACCTCGGGAAAGGGATAGGGTTTCAGCTCGCGCAGCTCGGGAATGTTGAACACGACCAGCTTGGCGCCCATCTCGCGCGCCGTCGTCGCGAAGCCCTGCAGGGCCTTGCGCGTCTGCTGCCAGCCGGCGGCGTCATCCTTGTAGAGTTCGCGGTAGTAGCGCTTCCAGTCGGGCGCCTCGCCGAACTGGCGCATCAGCGAGTCCAGGCGGTACTTGAACACCACCCAGGCTGCAGAATGTTCGTCCAGCCAGGAGGTCTGGCCATAGGTCGGCATCGGCTCGGCGTCGTTGATGAAATAGCTGAGCACGATGATATCGGGCTTCAGCTTCGCAGCGCTCTCGCGGAACAGCGTGAGTTCCTGCAGCGTGTTGTGGTTGCCGACACCGAGATTGTAGCTGTCGACCTTGCGGCCCTCGCCGACCAGCGCGGCGGTGACCCGCGCAGCGGCGGTCTCGTTCTGCGCGACGCCCCAGCCCAGGGTCGTCGAATCGCCCGCGAAAGCGATGCGCGCCACGCCCGGCGGCGCCTTCTCGGGGATCTCCGACGACCGGAAGCCGTGCGAATCGGTCGTGACCTTGACGCCCATGAGCTCAGCCTCGGCATTGGGCCGGTGGCGATGACCGAGGTCGGGCCGCATGTCCCGCACCTTCACGTCGCGTGCATATCGCCACATTTCGAGTTCGTAGAGCATGCCGTTGTCGAGGAAGAGCCGCGTCATGCCCTCGAGGCAAAGCGCGCAAATGCCGGTGAGAACGACGACCAAAAGCGTATTTTTCAGAAAGTTCATAGACCTTGTCGCTCGAGCGGTTCATCCAGAAGACAGACGGACGTCGAAGCCCTCTACGAGGGCGCGATGGCTGGGGCGCCAGGATTCGAACCTGGGAATGGAGGAATCAAAATCCTCTGCCTTACCGCTTGGCGACGCCCCAGCAGGCGCCCGTTCGGGCGGGCGCGAACATAGTGGGTTGGTGCGGGGGCGCAACCCCGCTCGTTCAGGCTGCCTGGGCTGCCTTCTTCAGGGCTTCACCATGCACGAAGGCGCCGTCCGCATAGAGGAGCGGCAGGGCGGTTTCATGCAATGCCACATCGACGATCTCGCCGATGTAGATCGTGTGCGTGCCGGCCGAAAGCTCGGTGACGAGCTTGCAGTCGAACGACACGGGACATCCCTTCAGCACCGGCGCGCCGGTGGTGAGCGTCGTCCATTCGCCCATGTCCCGGAACCGTTCGTCGCCCTCGGTACCGTCCATGCCGGCGAAGCGCTCGGCCAGCTTGCGGTGCTCGGGGCAGAGGATGTTGACACAGAAGAAGCCGGCTTCCCCGATCGGGTCGTGGGCGCTGGCTGTCTTGTTGACGCAGACCAGAATCTGCGGCGGTTCGGCCGAAACCGAACAGACCGCGGTGGCAGTCAGCCCGCCGCGCTGGTCCTGAACTTTGGTGGTGATCAGGGTTACGCTCGCCGCCAGGTGGCGCATGCCCCTCTTGAAGGCCGCCGCATCGATACTCATGCAGTGACTCTAGGCCACGCCGGGCCGGCGCCGCTACTGCAAAGACGGCGTAACAGACGCCGCCAAACAGCGGGCCCCGATCATGGAATCGAGAGACCGGCGTGCTCGACCGTCTCCCGGATGACATAAAACCTTCACCGGACTGTCGCTCTTTACGGTTGCCCCCTCGCGGGGCGCCGCTACGGTCCTCATGCAATGTCAGCTTCCGGGCACAAGCTCACCCCTGAAACCCTACCCGAAATGGCGCTCCGCGCGATCGCAGGCTCCTGCCGGACAGACCTCGCCAAATATCGGGACATCGTGCTGCAGAGCCGGCGTCCTATCGGCATCCATCAGGCGCGGGTGGCACTGCGCCGCCTGCGCGCCGCCTTCAGTGTATTTCGCCCTGCGGTCGACGGTCCGGAGGTTCGCGCCCTCTCGGCGGAAGCCAAGTGGCTGGCCAGCGAGTGCGGTCCCGCACGCGACCTGCACGTATTCCTGACCGAAAGCGTCGTCGACGTCCCGCCCGTGGTGAAGAAGGTCGGCGCGCGACTGGCCGCGAGCCACCTGGAGCGCGCCCGGGCTGCCCTCGGCAGCGCCCGCTACGAGGCCTTCGACCAGAGGCTCGCCGCCTTCGCCGCCGAACCGGCGCCGGCGGAGGTGCGGGGCGGGCTGCGCCTCGACGAATTCGGCCGTCACGTCCTCGATTCGCGCCACGCCAAGGTGATCCGCCGCGGCCGTCTCTTCGCCCGGCTGAGCGAGGAGCAGCTCCACCAGCTGCGCATCGGCATCAAGAAGCTGCGCTATGCCGCGACCTATCTCAGCCCCGCCTTTGCCTCGCCCGCGGCCAAGCCCTATATCGAGGCAACGGTGCGCCTGCAGGGCGCGCTCGGCGCCTTGAACGATCGCGCGACGGCGGCTCGCATGCTGGCCGACATCGCGACGGCCTCCCGTCCCTCCGAGGACACGGCCCCTTTCCTCAAGGTCCTCGCCAGGCAGGCGGCAAGTGGCGAGAAGCGCCGCCGCCGCAAGCTCGAGCGGGCCTGGAAGGAGTTCAGGAAGGTCGAGCGCTTCTGGCGGGCGTGATCCCCGAACACAGGATGTTTCGATGAGCGATCCGCAGAACGCTGCCGAGCAGCGTATTCCCGTCACCGTGCTGACGGGCTTCCTCGGCAGCGGCAAGACCACCCTGCTCAACAAGCTGCTGCGCCGGCCCGAGCTGGCCGACACCGCCGTCATCATCAACGAATTCGGCGAGATCGGCCTCGACCATCTCCTGGTCGAGAAGTCCGACGACGAAGGCATGGTGACGCTGAACTCGGGCTGCCTGTGCTGCACGGTGCGCGGCGACCTGGTGCGCACCATGAGCGAGCTGTTCCTCAAGCGCTCGCGCGGCGAGGTCTCGGCGTTCAAGCGCATGGTGGTCGAGACCACGGGCCTGGCCGATCCCGCGCCCATCCTGCACACGCTGATGACCGACCCGCTGCTGGCCTCGCGCTACCGCCTCGACGGCGTGGTGACGACAGTCGACGGCGTGAACGGCGCCAGCACGCTTGACAATCACGAGGAGGCCGTGAAGCAGGCCGCCGTCGCCGACCGCATCCTCCTGACCAAGGTCGACATTGCCGATGCCCCCAAGCTCGCCGACCTGAAGCACCGGCTGCACCACCTCAATCCAGGTGCGCCGTTCCACACGGTCGCGACGGGCGAGATCGATCCCAACCAGATCCTCAATGCCGGCCTCTACAATCCCGAGACCAAGAGCGCCGACGTGAAGAAGTGGCTGCAGGCCGAGGCCTACGAAGGCAGCCACGACCACGGGCACGGCCATCATCACCATGGCCATGATCACGGCCATTCCCACGATCACGACCATGGCCACGGCGAGCAGGATCCGCACGACGTCAACCGCCACGACGACCGCATCCGCTCCTTCTGCATGACCTTCGACGAGCCGATGAGCTGGTCGACGGTGGCCGCGGCGTTCGACGCGCTGGTGACCTATCGCGGCCCCGACCTGCTGCGCATGAAGGGCATCCTGAACGTGAAGGACACCGACAAGCCCGTCGTGATCCACGGCGTGCAGCACGTCTTCCACCCGCCCGCCACGCTCGACGCCTGGCCCGAAGGCGACGACCGCAAGAGCCGTGTCGTGTTCATCACGCGCGACATCGGCGAGAGCACGATCCGCAAGGTCTTCGCCTCGTTCTTCGATGCCGAAAAGAAGGGCTGGGGCAACGCGGGCGAAGAGGCAAAGCCGCAATGAAGCTCGCGACGATCACGCACGGCGGCACCGCCAAGGCCGCGCTCGCCAGCCCGGACGGCAAGACCTTCTGGCCGCTCGAGGAGATGCTGGGACGCGCCGTCCCGACCCTCGCCGCCATCGTCGGCGACTTCGACGCGATCCGGTCGAAGATCGCACCGACCGGTGCAGGGCTTCCCCTCTCCTCGGTGAAGATCGAAGCGCCGATTCCGCGACCGGCGCGCAACGTCATGTGCGTCGGCAAGAACTATCACGAGCATGCGAAGGAGTTCACGCGCAGCGGCTTCGACAGCAGCGCGAGCTCGGCGGCGGACGCCATCCCGACCGCGCCGATCATTTTCACCAAGGCGCCCGAGTGCGTGATCGCCGACGGTGCCGACATCCGCTACCCCGAGGGCGTCAGCGATTCGGTCGACTACGAGGCGGAACTCGGGCTGGTCATCGGCAAGGGCGGCCGCGGCATCGCCAAGGCGCACGCCTACGACCATGTCTTCGGCTACACGATCATCAACGACGTGACGGCGCGCGACCTGCAGGGCAAGCACAAGCAGTGGTTCCTCGGCAAATCGCTCGACACGTTCTGCCCGATGGGCCCGTGGCTGGTGACGGCCGACGAGGTCGCTCCGGAAAACCTCACCGTGAAGTGCTGGGTGAACGACGAGCTGCGCCAGGATGCCAACACGCGCGATCTCATCTTCGACATCCCGACCCTGATCGCGACGATCTCCGCCGGCATCACGCTCCAGCCCGGCGACGTCATCGCCACCGGAACACCGGTCGGCGTCGGCATCGGCTTCACGCCCCCGAAGTTCCTGAAGCGCGGCGACCGCGTGACGATCGAGATCGAAGGCCTGGGCCGGCTGTCCAACGCAGTGGCATAGCCGGCCCGCGCCCGAGGGTCAGCCTCCCAGCAGGCCCATGTCGAGCTTCAGCAGGGCGAGCAGGCCCAGCACCACGAACGACGCCGCGGCGAGCGAGCGAACGAGCTTCAGCGGCACCTTGCGCGACAGCACATCGCCGAACAGCACGGCGGGCACGTTGGCGAGCATCATGCCGCACGTCGTGCCGGCGGTGACGGCGAGCAGATCGTTGAAGCGGGCAGAGAGCGCCACGGTCGCGATCTGGGTCTTGTCGCCGATCTCGACCAGAAAGAAGGCGATCGCCGTCGCCACGAACGCACCGGCCGCGCCCGCGACCTTCGGACCTTCGTCGGCCTTGTCGGGAATCAGGCACCAGACGGCCATGGCGAGGAACAGGATTCCCAGGATCCAGCGCATCGCGTCAGGCCCCAGCCAGGCGGCGACGGCGGCACCGGCCCAGGCCGCGAGCGCGTGGTTGGCCAGGGTCGCGACCAGGATGCCCAGGATGATGGGCACGGGCCGGCGATAGCGGGTGGCGAGGATCATGGCCAGGAGTTGCGTCTTGTCTCCGATCTCGGCGACGGCAACGATCCCTGTAGAGACGAGAAAGGCTTCCACGGCGAATCACACAGCGGGACCGAGCACGAACCTATGGCTCCCGGTGCCGCCCGATCCCGCGGGTAAAGACACTGGAAAGCCAAAGGTCTCGCCAAGCGCGGCCCTCTCGAGGGCCGTCGGTCGCCGAATGTGCCATGGTTCCCGAAGGACCCAAGTCTGTTGACACATCCGCCTCTGGGGTGAGGCCGGCTACTCCCCGATGACGGGATGCTGATAGTCCGCCGCCCCGCTCGCCGCAAGCCCCGGAACGTCGCGGATGTTGCGAGCGCCTCGCAGACGTCAGGCGCGGCGGCGAGGCCTCACGGGTGTGGGCCCCACGGCGCCGCGTTCAGCAACTTCACCTCCTGGCTCATCACCAGCGGACGGAATTTCACCGCGAAGCCGTCCATGAAGGCGGGGTCGGCGAAGACGGCGGCCCAGTGACGGCGCCGATGGGCATCGTCCTCGAATTTCCAGAGATGGACGAGCTGGTTGATGGTGCCGGTGTCGCCCTGGAAGTAGCCGACGAGGTTCTTGGCGTGGCCGCCCTTGTCGAGCGCCGGAAAGCCGAACTCCTGATAGAGCTTCACGGCTTCGCCCATCTTGCCGACATAGAGCGTGTAGGTCCTGAGTTCGTAGAGCGCCATTTCGATCTCCCCCGAAGTTTCCAGCCGTCAGCATGACAAGAGCATGCGTCACGATCTAGGCTGATTGCCCATGTCCAGCTCGCTCGAAGCCGTCAGCACGTACTTTCACGCCAAGGACGGAAATCGCCCGTTCCTGATGCGCCGCGCCTTTGCCGAAGACGCCCAGCTGGAAATGAGGGTGAAGACCAACGCCATTTCGTTTCCCGGCACGGCCAGCGGATTGCCCGAACTGGAGGAAGTCCTCGTCCGGCGCATCGCGACCGATTTCGAGAATGTCCATTCGTTCGGCCTGAGGCAGCCGATGGAGACCGACCGACGCCATTTCACCTGCCCCTGGCTCGTCGCCATGTCGGCGCGGAGCGACGGCGCCCTGCGGATCGGCAGTGGGCTCTACGACTGGCAATTCTCGTCCGACGCAAGATGCCTGGCCGAGCGACTGGTCATCACCATCGACGTGATGGAAGTCCTCCCGGCCTCGGAACTCGGCAACATCATGAGCTGGATCACCGCCCTGCCCTATCCCTGGTGCCAGCCCGGGCAAGCCTTGCAAAGCATGCCGCGTCTCGACGCACTGGCGCCCGTCCGGCGCTACCTGGAAGAGATCGCCTGAAGGTTCGTCTTCACACCCCGATCGCGTGCGTGGCCAGCTTGGTATCGACCACGTCCTCGAAGGCGATGTCGCGGGACAGGATGCCCGAGGAACGCATGGCCGCGTGCAGCCGGTCGTAGCCTTCGCGCCGAATGACCGGATCGCGCCCCCACAGGCCGAGCGCGCGATAGCGGTCGATGCAGGCGGCGAACAGGTCGCGCGGAACGTCTGGAAAGAACGACTGCACGACGTCGACGATTTCCAGCGAGCGGGTGACGGCGAACCATTTCAGGGTCGCATCCATGCCACGGATCATGCACGCGAGCTCGTCGGCACGACCGTCGAGGACGCCGCGTCGCGTGACGAGGGTCGTATAGGCGGTGAGGCCGCGATCCGCGGCGGCGTTCCAGATATGGCCCGCGCCGGTCGAAACCAGCCGCTCGGCATAGGGTTGGAAGACCTGCACCGCATCGACCTTGCCCTCGCGCAGGGCGGCCTCGTTCTCGCCCATGTCCTTGTCGGCGATCCGGTCGACCTTCGACGGATCGACGCCGGCGCGGCGCAGGTCGTCCTGCAGGCAGACCCACGGCGTCGGCACTTCCGAGACCGTCGCCAGCTTGACCGACAGGAGATCGGCAAACTTGAAATCCGGCCGCGGCGTTGCACCGACCACGAAGAACGGATCGCGCGCCACCACGTCGCAGAAACAGACCAGATCGGAGGCCGGATCCTTGTCGCGCGCGATCAGGACGCGGAGCGGCCCGCCCCACATCACGTCGACCTCGCCGGCCCGCAACGCCCGGGCCGCCTCCAGCGGGTCAGACGAGGGCCGCAACTCGACCTCGACCCCAGCCCGCGTGAAAGCACCGCTGGCATGGGCGGCATAGAAGGGGGCGTAGAAAAGCGCGCGGAAATTCTCGGACAGGACAATGGTCATGCACCGATCGTATCACAGCCCCATCTCCCGCCGCAGGGCCCCGCGTGCTAGGCCTTGGGCATGGCGAAATCCAAGGCTCCCGCGACGACCCCGGCGGACGGCGACACGCCGCTGCGCCACCTCTACCTGATCGACGGCTCGGGCTATCTGTTCCGCGCCTACCACGCCCTGCCGCCGATGAACCGGCCCGACGGGACGCCGATCAACGCCGTGTTCGGCTTCTGCCGCATGCTGGTGGCCGACCTTTTGGACAATCCCGAGATCGATCATATCGCCATGATCCTCGACGCCGGCAGCGTCACTTTCCGCAACCAGATCTACGACAAGTACAAGGCCAACCGGCCCGATCCGCCGGAAGACCTGATCCCGCAATTCCCGCTGATCCGCGAGGCGGCGCGCGCGTTCAACGTCACGGTGTGCGAGCTGGAAGGCTACGAGGCCGATGACCTGATCGCGACCTACGCCCGCATGGCCGTCGAGGCCGGCGGCACCTGCACCATCGTCTCTTCCGACAAGGACCTGATGCAGCTGGTGCGGCCGGGTGTCGAGCTGATGGACCCGATCAAGAAGATCAAGCTCGGGCCCGAGGCGGTGTTCGAGAAGTTCGGCGTGACGCCCGACAAGGTCGTCGACGTTCAAGCGCTGGCCGGCGACTCGACCGACAACGTGCCGGGCGCCCCCGGCATCGGCATCAAGACCGCCGCCCAGCTCATCAACGAGTATGGCTCCCTCGAAGCGCTGCTGGAGCGCACCCAGGAGATCAAGCAGCCCAAGCGCCGCGAATCGCTGCAGAACAATGCCGAGCTGATCCGCATCTCCAAGCAACTCGTGACCTTGCGCGACGACGTGCCGACACCGGCTGAGCCCGAGGCCTTCGACAAGCGCAAGCCGGATCCCAACGTGCTGCTGCCGTGGCTGGAGCAGCAGGGCTTCCGCACATTGCTGCAGCGCTTCACGAGTGAACTGGGTGAGGCCAGTGCACCCGTCGCGCCGGCGAACGCGCCCGCGAAGAAGGCCGACCCGACGCCGGCGCCCGCCGCCTCCGCGTCGAAGAAGCCCAACCGGGAGTTCACGCCCGCCGACTATGAAATGATCCAGGACGAGAAGCTGCTCGACGAATGGATCGCCGAGGCGACCCGGGCCGGCACGGTCGCGTTCGACTGCGAGACCGACGGTCTCGATTCCAACAATGCCGGGCTGGTCGGTGTCTCGCTGGCCCTGCTCGAAGGCCCGTGGGGTGACGTCAATTCGACGCGCCGGCGCGCCGCCTATCTGCCGTTGATGCACAAGGTTCCCGGCGGTGCCGTGCAGGGCGCGCTCGATCTTCTGGGCGACGGCGGCGACAAGGATGCCGGCAAGCTGCTCGAGGGACAGATCCCCTTCAAGACCGCGATCGAAAAGCTGAAGCCGTTCCTGGAAGACCCGGCGGTGCTGAAGGTCGGCCAGAACATCAAGTACGACATGGCGGTGTTCCGCCGGCATGGCGTCGAAATCGGCCCGGTCGACGACACGATGCTGATCTCGTTCGTCCTCGACGCCGGCAAGAACAATCACGGCATGGACGAGCTGGCCGAGCTCCATCTCGGCCAGAAGACCATCAAGTTCTCGGACGTGGCCGGCAGCGGCTCCAAGCAGGTGACCTTCGACAAGGTGCCGCTCGACAAGGCGCGCGACTACGCCGCCGAGGATGCCGACGTCACCATGCAGCTGTGGGCGCGGCTGAAGCCGCGGCTCGTCCCCGAGCGCGTCACCTCGATGTACGAGACGATCGAGCGGCCGCTGATCCCGGTCCTGATCTCGATGGAGAGCGCCGGCATCAAGGTCGATGCGCTGAAGCTCAAGGGGCTGAGCACCGACTTCGAGAAGCGGCTGGCCGAGCTCGAAGGCGAGATCCACAAGATCGCCGGCCGCGAGTTCAACGTCGGCTCGCCCAAGCAGTTGGGCGAGATCCTGTTCGACGAGCAGAAGCTGCCCGGCGGCAAGCGCAACAAGAACGGCTCGTGGGCGACCGATGCCTCGGTGCTGGAGGATCTCGCGGCACAGGGCCATCCGCTGCCGGTGAAGATCCTGGAGCACCGCCAACTCGCCAAGCTCAAGGGCACCTACACCGACGCGCTGATGCGCCAGGTCGATGCGAAGACCGGCCGTGTCCACACTTCCTATCACATGACCGGCGCCGCCACGGGACGCCTCGCCTCGACCGATCCCAACCTGCAGAACATCCCGGTGCGCAGCGAGGAAGGCCGCAAGATCCGCCAGGCCTTCATCGCCGAGACGGGTTACAAGCTGCTCAGCGCCGACTATTCGCAGATCGAGCTGCGCCTGCTCGCGCACGTGGCCGACATTCCCGCACTGAAGGAAGCCTTCGCGCGCGGCGACGACATCCACGCGATCACGGCGAGCGAGATGTTCGGTGTGCCGGTGAAAGGCATGGACCCGCTGATGCGCCGCCGCGCCAAGGCAATCAACTTCGGCATCATCTACGGCATCTCGGCCTTCGGCCTCGCCAATCAGCTCGGCATCGGCCAGCAGGAGGCCAAGGAGTACATCGCCAAGTATTTCCAGCGCTATCCCGGCATTCGCGACTACATGGAACGGACCAAGGACTTCGCCCGCAAGCACGGCTACGTGCTGACGCCGTTCGGCCGCAAGATCCACCTGCGCTTCATCCACGACAAGAGCCAGGGCATGCGCGCCTTCGCCGAGCGCGCGGCGATCAACGCCCCGCTGCAGGGCGGCGGCGCCGACATCATCAAGCGCGCGATGATCCGCCTGCCCGGCGCCCTCACGGCTGCCAAGCTAAACGCCAGGATGCTCCTGCAGGTCCACGACGAACTGCTGTTCGAAGTGCCCGAGAAGGAACTCGACAAGACCAGGGACGTGACGCGCAAGATCATGGAAAGCGCCGCCTCGCTCACCGTGCCCCTGGTCGTCGACACCGGCGTCGGCGACAACTGGGCGGCCGCGCACTAGGCGGAGAGAGAGCCATGCGCGCGACGCTGATGGCTTTGGCCCTCTTCCTTGCAATGCCAGCGCGTGCAGGGTCTGACGTCACAATTAGGAACGAGCCTTGTTGCGAAGAGCAACGCGCGGCCGCAGCGCTTTCGCCCGAGGCGAAAGTAATTGCTGCAATACCGGAGCAAGCTTTTCGCGAAGGCAGCGTCCTATGGTTGAGGCTCGATGGCAACCGATCGGCACAGATCGTCGACTGCGCCGCCTTCGTCTGCAGTGTTGACAATTTTCGCTGGCATAAGCTGGTGGCTTGGTGGCCAAAGCATCGATACTACGTGATCGATGTCGGGCTCTACGAAGGTCGGCACGCCTTCCTCATCTCGGAACGGGATGGCCGCTCCACACCCGTATTTGCCCCGCCTGTTCTGTCGCCAACCGGTCGTTATGCAGTCGCGGCGGACTTGTCGCCCGCCTATGGAAACGGCTTGCAGATTATCGACATGAGCGTTGATCCGCCCTCGACTCTAGAAGTGATTTCCCAGCCAACCTGTTCCGGCGACAAAGCCATGTCGCTACGGCCCACTCCGGTCTGGCTCGACGATTCACGAGTTGCGTTCGAAGGTAAGCCATTTTTCGACAACGACGATCCTAGAGAAAAGCAAGTCTTTCGGATCATCGATGGCAAGCCGGAATGGGAATGCTGAATTCAGGAAGAGCGATGCGCGGCTTGCTCGCTGTGATCCTTACAGCGACCGCCTCCGGCGCGCTTGCGCAGGAGACGGGCGTCCTGCCGCCGCTCATCACGACCTACTCCATTGCAGTGGTCGTCAAGGAGAAATGCTGCGACTGGCAGGGTGAGCATGTGCCCGTGCCAGACAGCGCGGACCGGGAGGCGCTGGAGAAGCTGCGCGATCGTGCTTATCGTAATGGCATCGTCCTTCAGCTCCGGCTCGACGGGGATCGGTCGCTCAAGATCGTGGACAACACCATCGTCGGCGAATCCTGCGAAGGATATGACGGATGCCGGAAGCATCGATTGATCGGCTATTGGCCCAAGCAACACCAATATGTCGTCGATGCCGATCTCTGGGAAGGCCGGGACACCTACCTGGTTTCCGCTCGGGACGGCCGGCTCTTGCGCGTCGGATCGCCACCCCTTCTCTCGCCTTCCGGCGAGTACGCGATAGGCGTGGACAACAGCATCGCCTATCCGAACGAAGGCTCGGAACTGATCGACCTTCGCAAGGACCCACCGACGGGGATTCGTCTGCCGAGCCTGTCCTCCTGTCCGTGGACAAAGCCTCAGCTATGGTTGCGGCCCGATCCCCGGTGGCTCGACGACACACGCATCATCTTCGAAGGGTCCCTGGATCCCGTCCAGTTCGACCCCGACGTCAAACACATCCTGCGCATCGTCGATGGCAGGCCGGAATGGGAATGCTGAACTCAAGGAGAATGATCCGATGAAAATCTGGGGCCGTGCCAATTCGATCAACGTGATGAAGGTCCTGTGGTGCGCCGACGAGTGCGGACTCAAGTACGAGCGCGAGGATGTCGGTGGGGCGTTCGGCGGCAACGACCAGAAATGGTACCTCGACATGAATCCCAACGGCGTCGTGCCGACCATCGACGTGGGCGGGCGGATCATCTGGGAGAGCAACTCGGCGGTGCGCTATCTCGCGGCAAAGCACGCCGCGGGCACGCTATGGCCGACCGATCCTGGCCTGCGCAGCGAGGCCGACCGCTGGATGGACTGGCAGCTCAGCACCATCGGCGAGCCGATGCGCCTCGCCTTCTGGGGCCTGATCCGCACGCCGCCGGAGAAGCGCGACATGGCGGCAATCGGCAAGGCCGCCGCGGAGGCGGGCAAGCTGTTCGGCCGGCTGGATGGCTGGCTCGAGGGCCGTCGCTACGTTTCGGGCGACCAGTTCACGATGGGCGACATCCCGGTCGGCTGCTTCATCCATCGCTGGTATGCGCTGGAAATCGAACGCCCGGACCTGAAGAACGTCCGGGCGTGGTACGAGCGGCTCACGACGCGCCCGGCCTATGCCCGGCACGTCATGATCAAGCTGACCTGAGGGGCGCTACTTGCGCTTCGGGAGCTTCGAGCTCTCGGCAACGATGGCACGGTCGACCACCGTGAACAGGTAGGCGTCGGGCGACAGGGTGCAGCCGCCGCGCACCAGATGGGCGAGCTGGGCACCCTGCTCGCCATCGGGAATCATGACGCCGCGCACGCGCGCCGAATGCTCCGCGAGGAACACGGCCAGCGCCTTGCGGGCTTCCGGATTCATCGCATGGGCCTCGCGGCAGGTGATGTAGGCCGCCTGGTCGAAATTGAGCGGCGGGTTCTGCGCCTGGGCGGACGCCGAGATGGCGATGGTGGCCGCCAGCGCGAGAAGGATCCTGGAGGTCATCTGGATCTCCCTTACTTGCTGTTGCCGATGGCGGTGCCGCCGATATAGCCGACCGCGCCGCCGATCAGGCCGGCGCCGACCACCGCACCGAAGCTGCCGCCGGTCGCCAAGCCGATGCCGGTGCCGGCCGCAGCGCCGACCAGCGCGCCGGTCTGGCCGTCCGACAGGTTGCTGGTATTGCAACCGCCCAGAAAGCCCGCGGCCACGACCAGCGTCAGGATCTTCGTCTTCATCACACCTCTCCCCTTCACCACGACGCCCCGCTTCACGGGGGCGTCATATCTGCCTTCACCCAGCCCTTGTCGGGATTGAAGGTGTTGATCATGCCGGCCTTCTGCGCCGTCTCCGGCCCCAGGTCCTGCTGATAGACCTCGCCCTTGTAGTCGACGATGAAGGTCATCACCCCGGTCACGCCATAGCGCACCGGCCAGGCGATGGCGCCGAAGCCCCCCATCATGCGGCCGTTCACGATGTAGTCGCGCGCGCCGCCCGGAGCTGCCGCACCCTGTCCATAGAGCAGGCGGAAATAGTAGCCGTAATGGCCGTCGGGAGAGTTGCCATCGGCCTGGGCACGGGCGACCGCCGGCCCGAGCGGGCTCTGCGGCTCGCCGGGCTTGGTCGCCCAGTAAAGCCCGTCCTTGCGGCCGGGTGAGCTGAGAAGCCGCCGCGCATAGACCGGCGAGCCGGTCTTCATCGGGTCGATCGCCGCGTAGTCGCGCTGAGCGTCGACGATGGCCAGCATCGTCTGCACCACGGCGGCTTCGTCATGGCCGATCTGGCGCAGGCGCATCTCGCGCCAGCCAGCGACCGGATCGAAGCGCCATTCCGCGCCGTCCTTCACGATCGGGATCGGCAGGGTCCAGCCGGCCTTGCCGGCCATGACGGTCGCCTTGTCGCCGGAGACCTTGACCTCGTGGCTTTCGTCCCACGCGGCGAGATAGGCCGCCCGACGCTCCTGCCGTTGTTCGGACGTCGCCGGAACGAACTCGTTCCATTGAGGTCCCAGCAGCGTGCCCAGGGCCTTCTGGTCGTTCTTGCGGACCGCGTCGGTGAAGGCATTCGCGGCCGCGTCGGCCGTCGGAAAGCCCTGGAGCTTGGCCGCCTGCTGGGCAACCGTGCCGCCGGCCAGGCCCCCTGCAAGCCCGACAAATACGGCGAGAGCCAGGAGACCGCGCCTGAACATCGTGCCGCTCATCGCCGTCCTCCTCCGCCGAACCTGGCGCCGCCACCACCCCCGCCGAAATGCTCGCCGCCGCCACCCCAGCTACGGTTGCCCCAGGACTGGCTGCCGCGGTCGAAATCGCGAGTGGCGCCGCTGCCGCCGCGGTTGATGTCACCGAACGCACCGCGATCTCCCGCCGTCCGGTTCTCGAAGCTGCGATTTTCCGCCGGCCGGTTTTCGGCAGCAGGGCGGTTCGCGGCTCCGCGATTTTGCACGCCCTCGGTGCCGCGCCCGTCGAGCTGACCGCGGAACTGCTCGCGCTGCTGTGCCGAATCGGGACGATGCTGATCGAACTGCTGCCGCTCGGCGGGCGTCCGGTACGGCACGCCGTCGCGATGCGCCGGGTCGTGGTTCCACTGGCCGTTGCGATAGCGGTCGGCGTTGAAGTTGTTGGTGATGTTGGTCGCCCGGTTGACGTTCACCGTCGTGTAGCTGTTGCCCCAGCCACCGCCGCCGTAACCCCAGTGCCAGCCGCCGAACATCGCCGAGCCGGCGGCCACGCCCAGGCCGAACATCATGCCGCTCATCAATGCCGCACCATAATAGGACGGTGGCGGATAATAGGGCGGCGGGTAGGCCGGATAGGGCCAGGTGCCATAGGCCCAGGCCGGATTGTAATAGGGCACGTAGAGGAGTTCGGGACTGGCCGGCTCGATGACGATCGCGCTGGCGCCGCCGCTCGACTGCGTCGTGACCGTCTGCTGCGGAGTCGACTTCAGGTTACCGGCCGCCTGCGCCTTGGCACGCAGGCGCTGGACCGCCGTCGCGACGTCCTTCTGCTGGCCGATCATCGCGTCGCCGAGCTTTTGCGTCCAGTCGAGCTGGTTGCTCATCATCTGCAGCGTCTGCGGAAAGGCGGTCAGGGACTTCACGCTGACGTCCCAGCTCTTGTCCTTCACCGCGGCGACCGCGGCATCGCCCTTGAGGTTGGGATTGGCCTGCGACCAGCGCGCCGCCTCGACGACTTCGAGCGGATAGGTCGCGGCCATCAGGACCTGCGAGAGCAGCGCGTCCGGATAGAGGGCGATGGGCGCCAGCAACTGGTCGAGCTGCTCGGTGGTGAAAGGCTTGTTGGACTCCTGCGCGCGCAGTCCATGGAAGGGGGCGAGAGCGAGTGCGGCCGTCGACAATGCAAGAAGTTTGCGCCGTTCCATGTCCTGCTCGTTCCCCCGCAAATGTCGGCAAATAGGCCTGCGGCACACTACTTGCGAAGACCATATCCCGTCCAGCGCAGCACCTCGTCACATGAGGCCGCTAAACCAGGCGATACACCTGCTCCGGCTCGTCCCTGCCCTTCACGTGCCGCAGTTCCGGCTTGGGCAGTTCGCCCAAGGCCTCGGGACGCTTCATCGACGCGATCGTGTCACCGCTCACCAGGACGATCACGTCGTCGCCAGCGGCCATGAATTCCTTGCCGAGCTGCTCGAAGCGCTGCGCCACGTTCACCGTGTCGCCGACCACGGTGTAATTGACCCGGCCCGGCGCGCCGATGTTGCCGACGATCACCGGACCGGAATGGATACCGACGCGCAGGCGGACGGCGGTCTGGCCGGCGGCGATGCGCTGCAAATTGTCCTCGTGCACGACGCGCGCCATCTCGAGCGCGGCATGGACGGCGTGGTCGGCATGATCCTCCATGGGCGAAAGCCCGCCCCACACGGCCATCACACAGTCGCCGATATACTTGTCGATGACGCCCTGGTCGTTCTCGATGCAGCTGCCCAGCAGCGCGAAATGGTGATTGAGCATGTCGGCCGTTTCCTGCTCCGGCAGTTCTTCGGCCTGCGGCGTGAAGCCCACGATGTCGGTGAACATCACGGTGACGACCCGGCGGCGCGACGCCACCGCATCCTCGCCCAGCTCCATCAATCCGAACACGAGACGGCGCGGCACATAGGCACCGAACCATTTCAGCGCGCCACGCGCCTTGTCGAGGCTGTGGCCGGCATCGTCGATCTCGCGCAGCCGCGACTTGCGATGAAACGGCTCGTCGAACTTGAGCTGCTCGATCAACTCGGCCGCCGAAGTCAGGGTGCGGATGGAGCGCGTCATGCTGAGCCCCATCACCAGTGCCAGCAACGCAGCGACGGCCAGCGTGATGCCGCCGACGATCGCGCCGTTGGTCAGCCGATCGAGGTCGCCGGTCGCGTCCTCGATCGGGAAATACTGCCCGACCAGCCAGGGCTCGGGCCCGAACCGCCGCAATTCGCGATAGACGAACACCCAGCGCCGCCCGCCTTCCTCGACGACATGGCCGAGGGATCCCAGCGCCCGGTCGATCTGTGGCGAGCGCACCGGCGGATCCCAGATCTTCGCGAGAACGGGGTCGTCCACCTCCTTGATCGTGGGCAGGGGCCGCTTCTCGGAGAGGCCGAGGCCACGGGGATCGATAAGCCGGCGCGCCGCCAGGACGTGGTCGCGGCCGACGAGGATGAAATAGCGGCCGTCGCCACCGGTTTTCGGATCACCGATGAGATAGGACAGATCGCCGACGGCCACCGTGGCGATCAGGCCGCCGATGAAGGCATTGTCGATGCGCCGCACCGGCGTGCGAACGTTGACCACCGGCTGCTTGATCGTCTCGCTCCAGAACAGGGCGCCCCAGAACGTGTGCTGTGCGGTCTGGAGCTGGCGGAAACGCTCCATGCCCTGCGGTTGGCCGACCAGCGAGAGCGTTTCGCGCTCGATCGTGCCGTCCGGCTCGCGCACCGCCCGGTGAAGCTTGAGATCGAGCGTGGCGAAGCCGACCGCCGAGACGGCGGGCACCTGCTGCATCATCACGGCGAGCAGTTCGCGCACCGCGACCGGCGATTCGATGTCGATGCGGCCGCCGGCGGCGAGGGCCGCGACCAGTTCGAGTTGCTCGCTCACCGGATCGAGGCGGCTGCGGACCAGCGACACCTGCGCATCGACCACGCGGGCCGCCCGATCGACCAGCAGCCGGTCTGCGGTTCCGGTGGCACCGGCCAGCACGACGATGTAGGCGACGCCGGAAATCAGCGCGAGCGAGACGAAGGCGAGCGCCAGTGCCGCGACCAGGGGCAACCGCCAGGGGCGGCGCAGGGCGGCTTTCGCAGGGGACGTTTCGGTAATCTGGCTCACGCGGCGGGCATCATAGGATGTCCGCCGCGCGGAAGCGATGTCCCGTCAGATCAGGCGGCGGCGCGGATGGCCGACTTGTTGACCTTGTCGTCGACGTGGCTCTCGAACTGCTGGAAATTCTTCTCGAAGCGCTGGGCGACGTCGCGCGCGGCGCTGTCGTAGGCCTTCTTGTCCTTCCAGGTGTTCTTCGGGCTCAGCACCTCGCCCGGCACGTCGGGGCAGGCGCTCGGCACCTGCATGCCGAAGTGCGGGTCGGTCGAGGAGGAGACCGAGGCCAGCGTGCCGTCGAGCGCGGCGCGCACCATCGCGCGGGTGTGGCGGATCGACATACGCTCGCCGACACCGAAACCGCCGCCCGACCAGCCGGTGTTGACCAGCCAGCACTTGACGTTCTGGCGGGCCATCTTCTCGCCCAGC
Organism: Reyranella sp.; assembly: GCF_052439685.1. Taxonomy (GTDB): domain Bacteria; phylum Pseudomonadota; class Alphaproteobacteria; order Reyranellales; family Reyranellaceae; genus Reyranella. The sequence goes on along the minus strand of NZ_JBQVQG010000019.1, from coordinate 58,078 downwards.
ATCTTGGCATAGACGGTCGGATGACGCGGCATGAACGGCGCGCCGAAGCAGGTCGAGAAGGTCGCCTGCGGCTCGGTCACGCCCTTCTCGGTACCGGCGACGCGCGCCGTGTAGCCCGAGAGGAAGTGGTACATCGCCTGCTCCGGCGACAGCCGCGAGATCGGCGGCAGCACGCCGAACGCGTCGGCGGTCAGCATCACGATGTTCTCGGGCGTGCCGGCGATGCCGGTGGTCGAGGCGTTCGGAATGAAGTCCAGCGGATAGCAGGCGCGGGTGTTCTCGGTATGGGCGCCATCGTCGAGGTCGAGGCGGCTGGTCGCCGGATCGATCACGACGTTTTCGAGCACCGTGCCGAAGCGGCCGGTGGTGGCATAGATCTCCGGTTCGGCCTCGCGGCTGAGCTTGATCACCTTGGCGTAGCAGCCGCCCTCGAAGTTGAACAGGCTGTCCTCGGCCCAGCCATGCTCGTCGTCACCGATCAGCGTGCGGGTCGGATCGGCCGACAGCGTGGTCTTGCCGGTGCCCGAGAGGCCGAAGAAGACGGCGACATCGCCGTTCGGACCGACATTGGCCGAGGCATGCATCGGCAGGACGTTCTTGTCCGGCAGCAGGTAGTTCAGGATCGTGAACACCGACTTCTTGATCTCGCCAGCATACCAGGTGCCGCAGATCGCCACGACGCGTTCGGTGAAGTTCACCAGGATGGCGCAGTCCGACGCCGTGCCGTCGAGCTTCGGGTCGGCCTGGAAGCCCGGCAGGTTCAGGATGGTGAATTCCGGCTTGAAGCCCTCGAGTTCCTCAGGCCTGGGCCGCAGGAACATGTTGCGGGCGAACAGATTGTGCCAGGCGGTCTCGTTGACCACGCGCACGCCGATGCGATGCGCGGGGTCGGCGCCGGCCCAGCAGTCGCGCACGAACAGGTCGCGGCGCTGCGCATAGGCGATCATGCGGTTGTAGAGCGCGCGGTAGCGGTCGGGCGTGATGGGCTTGTTGGTCTTGCCCCAGTCGATGCGGCCCTTGCTCTCCGAATCCTCGACGATGAACTTGTCGTTGGGCGAGCGACCGGTGTGGATGCCGGTCCGTACCACCAGCGCGCCGCCATCGGCCACCACGCCTTCTTGCCGGCGAATCGCTTCCTGGTAGAGCGTGGGAACCTGGAGGTTCCAGTAGACATTGCTCAGGTTCTTGAGTCCGAGCGCTTCCAGTCCAAATTTGGGTACGATGAAGCCCGCCTGATGCACAGCGTTTCTCCTGCTTTCCGGTCGATCCGGATGGCTAACGTTTCACTGTACTAAGCGCTACTGGCAGGGCCGCGATGAGGCAAGTCCCTTGCGACAAGTTGGTGTCTGGACGCGTGTGAATCGCCCTTCGCACTCGCGAAAAGAATGCTGCGCCGCGGAACCCGAAGCCTCGCAGGGAGTGAATCATCAGGGCAGAGTACGGGCCTTGCCAACCAGATCGACCAGGACCTTGCGCGCCTCGCCGGCCGCCCGCAGGGGCTCATCGAATGCGAGCCGGGCAACCTCCCCGGTACGCCGCAGGTCGAGCCCCTCGGCATCGATGCCCGTCATCTTCCAGCCGTCGCCGGCCCGGCCGATCAACTTTGCGGCATAGAGCCCAACGGCATCCGCGTGATCGGCGTTCATGTGTTCGACGATGCCCGCCTCCGCTGCAGCGAGGCCTTCGGCCTGCGGCGGCGCAAGTTCGGCAGCCCCGATCCAGCGGATCTTTCCGAAGCCCCCCACCAGATGCGCCCGTTCCAGCGCGATGCGATAGAAACCGAAATCCGCGAAGCCGGCATAGAGCGCGGCATCGGGGTGGTGCGCCAGGAAGCGCGCTTTCAGCCGCTCATCGGCAATCCGCTCCGCCCGTCCCAGCACCGTTGCCCGTGGCCCCGTCAGTGGCTGGTCGAGCCCCGCCGTCCCGTCGAACAGCAGGGAGACACGGTCGTCCGCCTTGATCGCCTTGGTATGTTCGGCCATATCGCTCAGCAGAAGGATCGGCGACAGGTCGTGATCGACCGCCACGAGCACCAGGGAGGCGTAGGGCCAGCCGGCCGGTTCGCCGGGCAGGAAAGTGGCGAGAGAAGCCCGGTCGAGGGCACGCAAAAGGGTGCGCACGGTGCGGGGCATGTCGTCCTGGGTCATTTTCGGATCAAAAAAGCCGCAATTGTTCGTTGAATATCGTGGACCGGAAAGCGGCGGCGACGGCCCGGTCTATGATAGCATGATAAAAAAGCCGTTGTCCGCTGCAGGAGAAGCCAAGCCGTGCGCAAGACCATCGCCCTCGTCGACGACGACCGCAACATCCTCACTTCCGTGTCGATGCTGCTCGAAGCCGAAGGGTTTCAGATCAAGACCTACAACGACGGTGCATCGGCTCTCGAAGGCCTCAACCAGTCGCCCCCGGATCTCGGCATCTTCGACATCAAGATGCCGCGCATGGACGGCATGGAGCTGCTGAACCGCATCCGCAAGACACAGCAGTTCCCGGTCATCTTCCTCACGTCCAAGGACGAGGAGATCGACGAGGTGCTGGGCCTGCGCATGGGCGCCGACGACTTCATCCGCAAACCGTTCTCGCAGCGCCTGTTGCTCGAACGCATCCGCGCCGTGCTGCGCCGCGCCGACGTCGGCGGCGGCAAGGGCGAGGCCGCGGCCGAGCGCATCGTGCGCGGCGAGCTGGTGCTCGACCCGAGCCGCCATCAATGCACCTGGAAGGGAAAGGAAGTGCACCTCACGGTCACCGAGTTCCTGCTCCTGAAGTCGCTCGCGGAACGGCCCGGTCACGTGAAGAACCGCGACCAGCTGATGGACGCGGCCTATGGCGAGACGATCTACGTCGACGACCGCACCATCGACAGCCACATCAAGCGCGTCCGCCGCAAGTTCCGCGAGGTCGATGGCGAATTCGAGCAGATCGAAACGCTGTATGGCATCGGATATCGATATCGCGACTCCTGAGCCCGGCAGGCGCCCACCCGGGCATCAGACGCTAAGCTCTCGGATCGCCACGGCGCTCGGCCGCCTGTTCCCCCGCTCGGTGCGCAAGGGAGCCGGTGCGTCCGGCGCTACCGATTCGCCCTCGCTCCTCCGCCGGCGCCGCAGTGCGAGCCGCGGCTACTCGCCGCTGACGCGGCGCATCCTGCTGCTCAATCTCATCCCGGTGGCACTGCTCACCCTGGGGGCCGTCTACCTCAGCGACTACGAGGAGGAGCTGATCGACAGCGAACTCGCCTCGCTGCTGGTGCAGGGCGAGATGGTGGCGGCCGGCATCGGCGAGGTCGCCGTGGTCGGCGGCGAATCGACGGTCAACCGCATGGACGCCGACGCCGCGCGCCAGCTGCTGACGCGGCTCGTCCGGCCGACCGGCGTGCGCGCGCGCCTGTTCAGCGAGACCGGTGAGCTGCTGGCCGATTCGGCGATGCTGAACGAGCTCGGCCGAATCCACGTCGTGCCGCTGCCGCCGCCCGAAGTGCCCATGGAGACCGAACCCGAGTACAGCGTCGGCGAGCGGATCAGCGACTGGATCGCGCGACAGCTGTCGCGCGTCGACCACTATCCCGAATATGTCGAGAAGCCGGTCCCGACCCTGCGCGATTTTCCGGAGGCGGCCAGCGCCCTCCGTGGCTTCAACGCGTCCGCCGTGCGCAGCGCCGGACAGGGCCGGCTGCTGCTCAGCGCCGCGGTGCCGGTCCAGCGCTACAAGCAGGTGCTGGGGGCGCTCCTGCTGACGCGCGACAACCGCGCCATCGCCGCCTCCCTGCGCGAAGTCCGCTACGACATGCTGACCATCGCCGCGGCAGCGCTCGGCATCACGGTCCTTCTCTCGCTCTATCTCGCCGGCACCATCACACAGCCGATCGTGCGGCTGGCACGCGCCGCCGACGAAGTCCGGCTGGCGCGCGAGAGCCGGCCCGAGATTCCCGATCTCGGCAAGCGCGGCGACGAGATCGGCGACCTGAACGATGCGCTGCGCTCGATGACCGAGGCCCTGTGGCTGCGCATCAACACGATCGAGAGTTTCGCGGCCGACGTCGCGCATGAGCTCAAGAACCCGCTGACGTCGCTGCGCTCGGCCATCGAGATGGCGGGGCATCCCAACCTGGATGCCGAACGGCGCGCCAAGCTGATGGCCATCGTCATGGACGACATCAACCGGCTCAACCGGCTGATCTCGGACATCTCCGACGCGTCGCGCCTCGATGCCGAGCTGATGCGCGGCGAGGTGAAGCAGGTCGACCTCGACAAGCTGCTACGGGACATGGTCCATCACTATGCGGTGACCGCGAACCAGAAGTCCGGCGTCGAGGTCGAGTTCCGCGTCGCCACCAATCCGCCGTACATGGCGCACGGCCATGATGGCCGCTACGGGCAGGTATTCCGCAACGTGATCGACAATGCGCTGTCCTTCGCTCCTGCCGGCTCGCGCATCCTCGTCGAGCTCGGCCGCGACTCGCGCAACGGTCCCTTCGTCGTCACCATCGACGACGAGGGACAGGGCATTCCCGAGGACAATCTCGAATCGATCTTCCAGCGCTTCTACTCGGAACGTCCGACCGAGCATTTCGGCCAGCATTCCGGTCTCGGCCTGTCGATCTGCCGGCAGATCGTCGAGACCTACGGCGGCACGATCACGGCCACCAACCGGCGCGGCCCCGACGGCAAGATGCTCGGCGCCCGCTTCACCGTGCGCCTCCCCGCCGCCACCGGCCGCAAGTGACGTTCTGAATGGCGATCCGGGTCACGACCTTCGTCCACGCGACCTGCGTCGCCCTGCGGGCCGGGGGCCGCTGGCACGGCATCCTGCTGCGCGGACCATCGGGCGCCGGCAAATCCGACCTCGCCCTTCGCCTCGTCGAGGGCGGCGGGCGGCTGGTGGCCGACGATCAGACGGCGCTCGTCCGGCAGGGCCGCGGCCTGGTCGCCACGCCGCCGGGCACGCTCGCCGGCCTGCTGGAAGTTCGAGGTGTCGGTATCGTGAAGCTCGGCCGGGGCCAGCTTCTCGCACGGACGCCGGTTGCCCTGCTGGTGGACCTCGTGCCGCCTGACCGCATCGAACGCCTGCCCGATCGGGCGCGCGAGACGCTGTTCGACATCGACCTGCCTGTGCTGGCGCTGACGCCGTTCGAAGCCTCCGCGCCGGTGAAGTTGCGCCTTGCCCTCGCACGAACCGTGGCGGCATGATCCGGCCCGCGCCGCTCATGCCAGACAGCCCCGCCCCTTCCACTTCCCACGCCACGGATGAAAAGCGCCGGCCATTCGTCGTCGTCACCGGCCTGTCCGGTGCCGGCCGTGGAACTGCCCTGAACGTCCTCGACGACCTGGGCTATGTCGCGGTCGACAACGTGCCACTGGCGCTGCTCGACGACCTCATGCGCTCGACCGGCGGCGACGCCGGCGCAACCGCCCAGCCGCTGGCGCTCGGCATCGACACCCGGACCGTGGGCTTCGATGCCCGCGAACTGGCCGCCCGCATTCGTGAGCTGCGCAACCGTCCCGGCCTCGCCGCCCGGCTCCTCTTCCTCGAGGCCGACGCAGAGACGCTGCAGCGCCGCTACACCGAGACCCGCCGCCCTCACCCCCTAGCGCCCGATCGTCCCGTGGCCGACGGGATCAGCGAGGAGCGCCGGCAGATCGGCTGGATGGCCGACGTGGCCGATCTCACCATCGACACGACGGCGCTGTCGCCGCATCGCCTGAAGCAGATCCTGACCGGGCACTTTGGGCTGGGTCGCGCGGCCGGCACGCGGATTTCCGTGATGTCGTTCTCGTTTCGCCGTGGCCTGCCACGCGAGGCCGACTTGGTCTTCGACGTCCGGTTCCTGAAGAATCCGCATTACGATCCGGCCCTGAAGCCCCTCACCGGCTGTGACCCCGCCGTTGCAGCCTTCATCGCAACCGATCCCGACTACCGCCCGTTCGTGGACAGGCTGAAGGCCCTGATCGGGCCGCTGCTGCCCCGCTTCGATGCGGAGGGGAAGAGTTATCTGACGATCGCCGTGGGCTGTACCGGCGGCAAACACAGGTCGGTGGCCCTCGCCGAGGAGCTTGCAGACTGGTTGCGAAGCGCCGGCCGGTCCGTCACTCTCTCCCACCGGGACGTCGGGGCGGCCGGGGAGGCCGGTGGCGCAGGGTAGAGCAAAAGCATGATTGGTATCGTACTCGTGACTCACGGCAATCTGGCGCAGGAGTTCAAGGCCGCGCTGGAACATGTCGTCGGTCCGCAGCAATGCATGTCCACCGTCTGCATCGGCGCCGACGACGACATGGAAAAACGCCGGGGCGAAATCCTGGAGAGGGTCCGGGCCTGTGAAACCGGCGAGGGCGTGATCGTGCTGACCGACATGTTCGGTGGCACGCCCTCCAATCTCGCGATCTCGATCATGGAGCAGGCGCGGGTCGAGGTGCTGGCCGGCGTCAACCTGCCGATGCTGGTGAAACTCGCCAGCGTCCGAAGCCGGCCGATCGCGGAGGCGGTTCGCATGGCGCAGGAAGCCGGCCGCAAGTACATCACCGTCGCCTCGCGCATCCTCGCCAAGGAAGCTTCGTGAGCGACGCTGCCGCGAATTCCAGCGCGGAGGCCGGCATTGGCACCCTCAAACGCAGCCTCGCGATCGCCAACAAGCGCGGCCTCCACGCCCGTGCCGCCGCCAAGTTCGTCCGAACGGCGGGCCAGTTCGATGCCATCGTGCGGGTCTCCTTCAAGGGCCAGGAAGTCTCCGGACTGTCCATCATGGGCCTCATGATGCTGGCCGCCGGCATCGGCAGCACCATCGAGGTCATCTGCTCGGGCCGGCAGGCCGCCGACGCGATGGCCGCGATTTCGGCTCTGGTCGACGGCAAGTTCGGCGAGGACTGAGGCCCCTGCGCCGCGGGCATAAAGCGGCGTGCATATCGACATAAATTCTTGCTTATATGTTGATCCGGCGCGTTGAGGCGGTTCCGCACCGCTGTTATGACACGCCCGCTTTCCACAATTCGCCTGCCGACGCCGGCACAGCAAGGAGCGCCACATGGCCGACTACATCGTCAAGGATATCGGGCTCGCCGACTGGGGTCGCAAGGAACTCGACATGGCCGAGACCGAGATGCCGGGCCTGATGTCGATCCGCAAGGAATACGGCCCCAAGAAGCCGCTCAAGGGCGCGCGTATCGCCGGCTCGCTGCACATGACCATCCAGACGGGCGTGCTGATCGAGACGCTGAAGGCGCTGGGCGCCGACGTGCGCTGGGCCTCGTGCAACATCTACTCGACGCAGGACCATGCCGCCGCGGCGATCGCCAAGGCCGGCACGCCGGTCTTCGCCATCAAGGGCGAGAGCCTCGAGGAATACTGGGACTACACCCACAAGATCTTCGAGTGGCATGACGGCGGCGAGCCGAACATGATCCTCGACGACGGTGGCGACGCCACCCTGCTGGTCCATCTCGGCGCCCGCGCGGAGAAGGATCCGTCGCTGGTCGCCAACCCGACCAACGAGGAAGAGGAAGTCCTCTACAAGGCGATTCTCAAGACCAACAAGGAAAAGCCCGGCTGGTACGCCAAGCTCGGCGCCTCGATCAAGGGCGTCACCGAAGAGACGACCACGGGTGTCCATCGCCTCTACAACATGGCGAAGGAAGGCAAGCTCCTGTGGCCGGCGATCAACGTGAACGACTCGGTGACCAAGTCGAAGTTCGACAATCTCTACGGCTGCCGTGAATCGCTGGTCGACGGCATCCGCCGCGGCACCGACGTCATGATGTCGGGCAAGGTCGCGATGGTCGCGGGCTTCGGCGATGTCGGCAAGGGCTCGGCCGCCTCGCTGCGCCAGGCCGGCTGCCGCGTCATGGTCTCCGAAGTCGATCCGATCTGCGCCCTGCAGGCGGCGATGGAAGGCTACGAGGTCGTGACGATGGAAGAAGCGGCTCCCCGGGCCGACATCTTCGTGACCGCCACCGGCAATGTCGACGTGCTGACGCTCGACCACATGAAGGCGATGAAGCACCGCGCCATCATCTGCAACATCGGCCACTTCGACAGCGAGATCCAGATCGCCTCCTTGCGTAACTTCAAGTGGCATAACGTCAAGCCGCAGGTCGACGAGGTCGAGTTCGCCGACGGCAAGCGCATCATCGTGCTGTCGGAAGGCCGCCTGGTGAACCTCGGCAACGCCACCGGCCACCCCAGCTTCGTGATGTCGGCGTCGTTCTCGAACCAGACGCTGGCCCAGATCGAGCTGTGGACGAACCCCGGCAAGTACGAGAAGCAGGTCTACACGCTGCCGAAGTTCCTCGACGAGAAGGTCGCGGCGCTCCACCTCGAGAAGGTCGGCGCCAAGCTGACCAAGCTCCGCCCCGACCAGGCCAAATATATCGGCGTGCCCGAGGCCGGCCCGTTCAAGGGCGACCTCTACCGCTACTAATCGCCCCCTCAATCGCCCACAGGGCGAGCAAGGGCGGGCGCATGCTAGAAGTCGGCATCGAAAGATGCCGACTTTTTCTTTGCCCCTTCCCGACGAGGCCGCGACCGAGCGGCTGGGCGCGGCGCTCGCCGCCCGCCTGAGGCCGCGCGACGTCGTGGCGCTGGAGGGTGGCCTCGGCGCCGGCAAGACGACCCTCGCACGCGCCCTGCTGCGCGCCGCCGCCGGCGATCCGGCGCTGATCGTGCCCAGCCCCACCTTCACGCTCGTCGAAGTCTACGAAACCGTCCGCGGCAGCTTCTGGCATTTCGACCTCTATCGCCTGGAAGAGCCCGAACAGGTCTTCGAACTGGGTTGGGAAGAGGCGCGCGTCGACGGCGTGGTCCTGGTCGAATGGGCCGAGCGGCTCGGTCCGCTGCTGCCGCGCGAGCGGCTCACCGTCAGCCTGTCGGTCGAGGGCGAAGGCCGGCGCGCGATCCTGGAAGGAGACTCCCGTTTTGGCGAAATCTGAACGCGACCGCCTGCGAGCCGAGTTCGTGAATCGCGCCGGTTGGGGCGATGCCGGCGAACGCCTGCTGGCGGGCGACGCCTCGTTCCGCAAATATTTCCGCCTGAGCCGGCCGCGCGGCTCGGCGGTCGTCATGGATGCGCCGCCGCCGCAGGAGGACGTGCGGCCCTTCGTGCGCATCGGCCGGCACCTGATCGCCCTCGGGCTCAGTGCGCCGGAGATCCTCGCGGAGGATGCCGAGCAGGGCTTCCTGCTGCTGGAGGATTTCGGCGACGACACCTATGCGCGCGTGCTGGCGGCCGGCGGCGACGAGGGCGAGCTCTACGGTCGGGCGACCGACGTGCTGGTCCAGATCCATCGCGCCGGCGAGCGCAGCCTGCTACCGGGCCTCGGCGCCTATGCCGGCGAGGCGCTGATCGAGGCCGCGATGCTGCTGCCGGAATGGTACTTGCCGGAAGCCACCGGCACACCGACGCCGCCCGAGGAGATCGCGCGCTACGTCGCGGCGTGGCGCGCGTGCCTGGCGGCGCTCCCCGCGACGGCCGAGACGCTGCTGCTGCGCGACTATCACCAGGACAATCTCCTGTGGCTGCCGGCACGCCCCGGCGTGAAGGCCTGCGGCCTGCTCGATTTCCAGGACGCCCAGCGTGGCCATCCCTCCTATGATCTCGTGTCGCTGATCGAGGACGCACGACGCGACGTGGCGCCCGAAGTCCACGCCGCCTGCCTCGACCGCTATGTCGGCGAGGCCGGAATCGCCGACGCCGCCGGGTTCCGCACCGGCTTCGCCCTGATGGCCGCGCAACGCCACGCCCGCATCATCGGGCTTTTCGTTCGCCTGCTGCGCCGGGACGGCAAGCCCGACTATCTGCGCCACCTGCCGCGCGTCTGGCGCATGTTCGAGCGCGCCCTGCAGCATGAGGCGCTGTCGCCAATGCGCGCCTGGGTCGACCACACCCTGCCGCCGGAGTTGCGCCGCATCGGAGCGGGCTCGTGATCCGCAGCGCGATGATCCTGGCGGCCGGCCGCGGCGAGCGCATGCGGCCTCTCACCGATTCGACACCCAAGCCGCTGATTCCCGTGGCCGGCCGCTCGATGCTGGAACGCGCGATGGATCGCCTCCAACGCAGTGGCGTGCAGAACATCGTGGTGAACGTGCATCACCTGGGCGGCCAGATCGCCGACCGCCTGCGCGGCCGTGCCCGCATCGTCCATGAGGACCGGCTGCTGGAGACCGGCGGCAGCGTGCGCAATGCGTTGCCCCTGCTGGGCAACGGCCCCTTCTTCGTGCTGAACGGCGACGGGCTGTGGCGCGACGGGCCGGAATCGATGCTGGGTCGTCTCGCAGCCACCTGGGATCCCAACCGCATGGACGCGCTTCTGCTGCTCCACCCGCTGGCCACCGCCATCGGCCGCGAGGAGAAGGATCGCGGCGACTACTATCTCGAGCCGGACGGCCGCGCGCGGCATCGCGGCACGGCCGAGACCGCGCCCTATCTCTTCGCCAGCGTCTCGGTCTGCGACTCCCGTCTGTTCAACGGCACATCCGAAGGCCCCTTCTCGCTCCTGAAATTGTGGAACCGCTCGGAGCAGGCCGGCCGCCTGTTCGCGCTGGTGCACGATGGCGACTGGTTCCACGTCGGCACGCCCTCGGCTCTCGCCGAGGCGGAACGCGTGCTGGGATGAAAGGCGTCTTCACAATCGCCACGGAACGCCGCTTCGCCGACGAGCTGGCGCGGGTGGTGCTGGACGAGCACGGAGGCGATCCACTGGCGCTCGCCGATGTGCGCATCCTCGTGCCGACGCGACGTTCGGTGCGCGCGCTGCGTGAAGCCTTCCTGCGCGCCGCCGGTGGCAAGCCGACGATCCTGCCGCGCATGGCACCGCTCGGCGATGTCGATGACGGCGAATGGGAGATCGCGTCGGGCGAGGGCGACGCGCTCACCCTGCCGCCCGCCATCGAGCCCGCCGAGCGTGATGCGCTCCTGACGCAGCTCGTGGCCGCCTTCAAGGACGATCAGGGCCATCCCATCGCGCAGTCGGCGGCGCAGGCGCTGAAACTCGCGCGCGAACTCGGCCGCCTGCTCGACGAACTCGCCATCGAAGGCGTGTCGTTCTCACAGCTCGAGGGGCTGGTCGAAGGCAACTTCGCGAGCCACTGGCAGCGCACCCTGAAGTTCCTCGCCATCGTGGGCGAGGCATGGCCACAGCTTCTCGCCGAGCGTGGCTGGATCGACGCCATCGCGCGGCGCACCCTGGCGATCCGCAACCAGGCCGACCGCTGGCGGGCGCAGCCGCCGCAGACGCCGGTGATTGCGGCGGGCTCGACCGGCTCGCAGCCCGCGACGCGCGACCTGCTCTCGGCCATCGCCGGACTGCCGCAGGGTGCCGTCGTCCTGCCGGGCCTCGATCGCGACATGGACGAGGCGAGCTGGGACGCTCTCGACCCGTCGCATCCGCAATACGGCCTGCGTGAACTCCTGGGCGCGCTGGGCGTCGCCCGCGCGGATGTCGAGGAATGGCCCGGCGCCGCGAGCGGCTCCGCCCGTCATTTCCTCATCACCGAACTGATGCGCCCGGCGGAGACCAGCGACTCCTGGAACCGACCGGAGCCCTCGTCGCTGGAACACGTGACCAGGGCCGACTGCGCCACGCCACATCAGGAGGCGCTGGTGGTCGCGCTGGCCCTGCGTAGCGTGCTCGACACACCGGGACGCACGGCCGCTCTCGTGACGCCCGACCGCGAGCTGGCGCGACGCGTCACCGCCGAACTGAAACGCTGGCAGATCGACATTGACGATTCGGCCGGCACGCCTCTGGCCGACACGCCACCGGTCGCGCTGCTGCATGCCGTGATCGCCGCGGTCGATGCGGGATTTGCGCCGGTCGAGTTGCTGGCGCTCCTCAAGCACCCTCTCTGCGCCCTGGGGCAGGACCGCGCCTTCGTGCTCGACGCGACACGGCGGCTCGACCGCAAGTGCCTGCGCGGGCTCAAGCCGACGCCAGGACTGCCGTCGATCCAGGCCCGCGTCGACGACGCGAAATTCGGCGATCCCGGCAGCCGCGCCGCCGTGAAGATGCTGCTCGACCGGCTCGACGAAGCGACCCGGTCCCTCGTCGAGCTGATGCAGGGCGACGCCGAACCGGAAGCGCTGCTCGGCGCCACGATCACCGCCGCCGAAATGATCTCGCCGCCCGAGACTTTGTGGTCGGGCGACGCGGGCAGCGCGCTGGCCGATGTGCTGGGGCGTCTGCGCGCGGCGTGGGCCGACCGTCCCGCAATCGCCCCCGGCGAATGGCCAGGCCTGTTCGCGGCCATGCTGGAGCCGGAAACGATCCGCCCGGCCTTCGGACGTCACCCACGCCTGTCGATCTGGGGACCGCTCGAAGCCCGTCTGCAACGCGCCGATCTGCTGGTGCTGGGCGGCCTCAACGAGGGGACCTGGCCGCCCGCCGTCGAGACCGGCCCGTGGATCAACCGTCCGATGCGCGCCGAACTCGGCCTGCAGCAGCCCGAGCGACGGATCGGGCTCTCGGCGCACGATTTCGTGGCCGCCCTTGGCGCCGAGCGCGTGCTGCTGACGCGCGCAGAACGCGAAGGCGGCGCACCGACCGTGCCGTCGCGCTGGCTGGCACGCCTCGATGCACTGTTCGGCTATGAACCCGGCGGCCATGCACCCGTGCCGGAATACATCCAGCGTGGCCGCCACAGCTTCATCGCCTGGGCCGAGGCGATCGACCGGCCGGATACCTACGCGCCATGGCCGCGCCCCGAACCGCGGCCGCCGGTCGAAGCGCGGCCCACGAAGCTCTCGGTCTCGAGCGTCGAGCAATGGCGGCGCGATCCCTACGGCCTCTACGCGCGACGCATCCTCGATCTGAAGGCGTTGAAATCGCTGGAAGAGGAACTGGGCGCGGCCGATCGCGGCAACGCCCTGCATGACGCGCTCGACGAATTCCTGAAGGCGCATCCCTCGGGCGTGCTGCCGTCGGACGCCGTGCGGGAATTCGAAACGATGGGAGAGCGGCATCTTCGCGATCTGCTGACGGCGCCGGCCGAACGCGCTTTCTGGTGGCCGCGCTTCCAGCGCCTCGCCCGCTGGTTCGTCGCGCATGAGAATGCGCGCCGCGCCAATGGCACCAGGCTGCTGACCAGCGAGAGCAACGCCGCGATGACCGTCGGACCCGCTTCGCGGCCGCTACGGATCGAGGCGCGTGCCGACCGGGTCGACGAGCTCGAACGTGGCATCTGGGAAATCATCGACTACAAGACCGGCCGCGTGCCGACCAAAAAAGAACTGGAGGCACTGTTCGCGCCGCAGCTCCTGCTGGAAGCGGCGATGGCCGAGCGCGGCGGCTTCGAGAAAATCGACGACAAGGCGAAGACCGTGCACCTCTCCTACTGGCAGGCCAACGGCCTCGACGACGGCGGCAAGGTCACGGAGATCGACGACAGCGATACGCTGGTGAACGAGATGATGGCCCTGGTCGAGAAGATGGCCGATCACTTCGCCAAGCCGGGCACCGCCTACCCCGCGCTGCCGTGGCCGGCCTACGGTCCCTACTTCAACGACTACGCCCATCTCGAGCGGGTCGCGGAATGGTCGACGGCGGGAGGCGGGGAGGAATGAGCGACATCCTCGACGCCATCTCCCTGGCAACCGACGCGCAGCGGCGCGCGACCACGCCGGATCATTCCGCCTGGGTCGTGGCCAACGCCGGCACCGGGAAGACCAAGGTCCTCACCGACCGCGTGACGCGGCTGCTGCTCGAAGGCGTCAAACCCGAGCGCATCCTCTGCCTCACCTTCACCAAGGCGGCGGCCGCCGAGATGCGCAACCGCCTCGCCCACCAGCTCGGTCGCTGGGCCCTGGCCGACGAGGCGACGCTCGACGCCGGCATTGCCAAGCTGATCGACCGGCCCCCCGATCCCGCGCAGCGGGTCGTGGCCCGCCGCCTGTTCGCGCGCGTGCTCGATGCGCCGGGCGGCATCAACATCCTGACCATCCACGCCTTCTGCCAGGCGCTGCTGAAACGCTTCCCGCTGGAAGCCGGCGTCGCACCGGGCTTCGAGATTCTCGACGAAGCCGAGGCGCAGACGATCCTGCGCCGCGTGCAGGACGAGCAGATGGAAGCCCTGGCGCGTAGCGATTCATCGCCGGCGCTCGCCGCCGCCCTCGCCCTCGTCGCCGCCAAGGTCTCGATCGCCGAGTACGCCGAGCTGATGACGCGGCTGCTGAGCGAGCGGGCCTGGCTGCTCGCCCATGTGGTCGACGAGGCCGGCCTCGCGAAACTGGGCACGCGACTGCGCCAACAATTGAATTGCGAGGGTGCTTCATCGCTCGACGAGGCGGCACTGCGCGAAGCGGCGCGGGCCTTGATCGAAGCCGGCGGCAAGACCGATGGGCCGAATGGCGAGACGATCGCCAGCTGGCTGGACGAAGGGCGCGACGACCTCAGCCCGGCCTATCGCAGTGTGTTCTTCACCGACAAGGGCCAGGTCCGCAAGACGCTGGCGACCAAGGCGGCGCAGAAGCGCCTACCCGGCATCGTCGATATCCTCCAGGGCGAGGCGGCGCGACTCGAATGCGCGCGCGGACAGGCCCTCGTCGAACTGACCCTGGCGCTGCTGCGGCTCGGCCTCGACGTCGCCGACCGCTACACGCGCGCCAAGCGGCGCCGCGCCGTGCTCGACTACGACGATCTCATCGTGGCGACGCGCCGCCTGCTGGAGACGGCGGAAAGCGCCGCCTGGGTGCTCTTCAAGCTCGACGGCGGAATCGACCATGTGCTGGTCGACGAGGCGCAGGACACCAATCCCGACCAGTGGGAAGTGATCCGCCGCCTCACCGAGGAGTTCTTCGTGGGCGAGGGCGCGGTCGGGCGCAGCCGCACGGTCTTCGCCGTCGGCGACACCAAGCAGTCGATCTTCGGCTTCCAGCGCGCCGATCCGCGCAAGCTCGAGGAGATGCGTCTCTGGTTCGACGAGCAGAGCCGCATCGCCGACCGGATGTTCGTGCCGGTCGGCCTCAATGTCTCGTTCCGCTCGACACCCGCCGTGCTCGACGCCGTCGACTGGGTATTCGGTGAGACCGACACGGCGCGCGGAGTCGGCGAGGCCGGCACGGTCCGGCACTTGGCGAGCCGCAAGAACGAGCCGGGGCGGGTCGAGCTCTGGCCCCTGGTCGTCGGCAGCGACGACGAGGCCGACACGACGGATATCGAGGCCATGGGAAGCAGCGCAGCGCTCGGCCTGCCTCACGAACGGCTGGCGCGGTTGATCGCCGCGCACGCCAAGCAGCTGATCGGCACGGAACGTCGCGCGCGCGACGGCGAGACGCTGCATGCCGGCCACTTCATGGTCCTGGTACGGCGCCGCAACGAGTTCGTGAATGCGCTGGTGCGCGCCCTCAAGCGCGAGGGCGTCGAGGTCGCGGGTGTCGACCGGCTGAACCTCGGAAAGGAGCTCGCGATCCAGGACCTGCTGGCAATGGCGCGCTTCGTCCTGCTGCCGCAGGACGATCTCAATCTCGCGGCCCTGCTGAAGTCGCCGCTGATCGGGCTCGACGAGGACCAGCTGTTCAGCCTGGCCTGGAAGCGCCCCGGCCATCTGTGGCGTGCGTTGCGCGAGCGCGCCGGCGAGGCGCCGTTTGCCGCGGCTTATGCGACCCTGGCCGACTTGCTGAAGCGCGCCGACTACGACACGCCCTTCGACTTCTTCGCCCGCGTGCTCGGCCCGCAGGGAGGCCGCCGTCGGCTGCTGGAGCGGCTCGGCCGCGAGGCTTCCGATCCGATCGACGAGTTGTTGGCGCGTGCGCTCCAGTATCAAGGGATCGAGGGCGGCTCGCTGCAGGGCTTCCTGCGCTGGTTCGAGACCGGCGGTGGCGAGATCAAGCGCGACCTCGACCAGAACCGGCGGCGCGAGTTGCGCATCCTGACGGTGCACGCCTCGAAGGGATTGCAGGCGCCGATCGTCTACCTGCCGGACACGACGCGGGTGCCCCAGAACCGCGAGCGGCTGCTGTCCGGCACCGACGACGAAGCCCGACTCTGGCTGCCGCGCACCGACGACGCCAACGAGGCGGCGCGCCGCTGGCGGAGCGAGATCCACGGCCGCGCCCTCGAGGAGCAGAACCGGCTTCTGTACGTCGCCATGACGCGCGCCGAGGACCGGCTCTATGTCGGCGGCTGGACCGGAACGCGCAAAGCCGATCGCGGGTGCTGGTACGAGCGCATCGAGGCCGGTCTGCGCACCAGCACCGAAGCCGACATGCCGGACGATCCGTCGCCGCGCGTCCGCGCCGTCGCGAAGAGCTTCGACTTCACCCCGCTTCTGCCGAGCGAGGGCTGGTCGGGCGAGGGCTACGAGCTCGTGAACGAAGGCCATATCGCCGAGACCGAACAGCCCGAGCTGCCGATCGCGGACGAGGCCCCGTTGCCGCAGTGGTGGACCGAACCCGCGCCGGGCGAGCCCGACCCGCCGACGCCGCTCGCGCCCTCGCAGCCCCTGCCCGACGAGGTCGCCGCCGCGCCACGCGCCTACAGCCCGCTGATCGCCAACGATCCCAAGCGCTGGAAGCGCGGCCTCTTGCTTCACGACCTGCTGCGCCATCTTCCTGCGCTGCCGGCGGGCCAGCGCGCCGAGGCGGCGCACCGCTTCCTCGCGCAGCCGGCACACGAGCTCTCGGCCGAAGACGTCGAGCAATGGGCGAGCGAAGCACTCGCCGTCACCGAGGCGCCGGAACATGCCGCCCTGTTCGCCGCGGGCTCGCGCGAGGAGGTGCCGTTGATCGGCTCTCTGCAGACGCCGCGCGGTACCTTCACGGTGAGCGGCCAGGTCGACCGCCTGGCGGTCTCCGACACCGAAGTGCTGATCGTCGACTACAAGACCAACCGCCCACCACCGGACTCGGCGGCGGGCGTGGCGCTGGTCTATCGCCGCCAGCTCGCCTTGTACCGGGCCCTGCTGCAGCAGATCTATCCCGGCCGGACGGTGCGAGCCTTCCTGCTTTGGACCGCGGCGCCGCGCCTCATGGAGATCGCCGGAGAAACCCTAGACAAATCAATGCCTTATGCCGCCGCATCTTGACTCGGGGGGCGTGCGTTCCTAGCTTCTGGGCCAAGGGCGGCGCCGGTCCGATCGACCGGCCTGTAGTGTTTTTGGGAGAACCCGCAATGACCGTTAAAGCAACCGATGCTTCCTTCGAAGAGGAAGTCCTGAAGTCTGACACGCCCGTCCTCGTCGACTTCTGGGCCGAGTGGTGCGGCCCCTGCCGCATGATCGGCCCCTCGCTCGAGGACATCTCCAAGGAGATGGACGGCAAGCTCAAGGTCGTGAAGATCAACATCGACGAGAACCCGATGGCGCCCACGCGCTACGGCGTGCGGTCGATCCCGACCCTGCTGCTGTTCAAGAACGGCCAGGTCGCGGCCACCAAGATCGGTGCCGAGCCGAAGCAGAAGCTGGTGAGCTGGATCAACACCGTCGTCTGATCCGGTCGCGGTTCAGCCGTTGCGGACGAGGACCTCGCCCGCAAGGTAGAGCGAGCCACAGATGAGAATGCGCATCGGCGCGGGCTGGGTGGCCAACAGGTCTTCCAGTGCCGCGCCGATGTCGTTTGCGGGAGTGCAATCGAGCCCGACATCGGCCGCGCGCGCGCAGGCTTCCTGCGGCGTATAGGCGGCATGGCCCTCGGGGAACGGCACGGCACGGGCCGCTCGGGCGTGGCGCGCCAGCGGCCGCAGGAAGCCCGACGCGTCCTTGGTCGTCTGCATGGCGAAGACGAGATAGAGCGGCAGCGCCGCCGGCTCCTTCGCCCATTCTGCCGCCATACGGCCGAGCACGATTCCGCAATCCTCGTTGTGGCCTCCGTCGAGCCAGAGTTCGCAGCCGGGCGGCAGCGAGTCCGGCAGCGGGCCCTTTGTCAGCCGCTGCAGCCGCGCCGGCCATTCGACGGAGCCGAGACCCTTGGCGATCGCGGTGTCGTCGAACTCGAAGCGCGCCGCCCGCAAGCGCTCGATGCAGGCAACGGCGGTCGCTGCGTTGTCGATCTGGTGGGCCCCCGCCAGCGCCGGGTTGGGCAGGTCGAGCGTCAGGAGGTCGCTTTCGTAGCGAAAGCCCGAGTCCTTCGGCATCACCTGCCATTCGCGGCCCATGCGGAACAGCGGCGCGGCGAGCTTGGCCGCCTCGGCCTCGATCACCTGCGCACTGACGTCACGCTGACGGCCGATCACCGCGGGGGTCGCGCGCTTCAGGATGCCGGCCTTCTCCCAGGCGATACCTTCGAGCTTGTCGCCCATGAAGCCGGTGTGATCGTAGCCGACCGGCGTGATGGCCGAGAGGATGGGCTCGATCACGTTCGTACTGTCGAAGCGACCGCCCATGCCGACCTCGATGATGCCGAGATCGGCCGGCACGCGCGAGAAAGCGAGATAGGCGAGCGCCGTGGTGATGTCGAAGAAGGAGATCGGCGTGTCGCCTTGTGCCTCCTCGCACTCGGTCAGCATCTCGTCGAGCTCGTGATCGCCGATCAGCCGGCCGGCGATGCGGATACGCTCGTTGAAGTGCACGAGATGCGGCGAGGTATAGACGTGCACGCGATAGCCGGCGGCCTCGGCGATGGCGCGCAGATAGGCGACCAGCGAGCCCTTGCCGTTGGTGCCGGCGACGTGGATCAGCGGCGGCAGCTTCTTTTCGGGCGATCCCAGCCGCTGCAGCAGGCGCTCGATGCGCTCCAGCCCGAGGGTGATGACCCTCGGATGATGGCTCATCAGGCGTTGAACGATCGGATCGTTCGCGGTCACGTCAGCGACCGGTCTCCGCGAGGGCGCGGCTCTCGACGACCAGGGGATCCATGAAGAGAGAGACCATGCGAATCAGCGTCTCGCGCAACTTGTGACGATGGACGACGGCATCGACCATGCCGTGCTCCAGCAGATACTCCGAACGCTGGAACCCTTCGGGCAGCTCCTGGCGGATCGTGTCCTGGATCACGCGCGGGCCGGCGAAGCCGATGATCGCGTCGGGCTCGGCGATGTGGACGTCACCCAGCATGGCGAACGAGGCCGAGACGCCGCCGGTCGTCGGATCGGTCAGCACCACGATATAGGGCAGGCCCGCCTGCTTGACCTTGCGCACCGCGATCGTCGTGCGCGTGAGCTGCATCAGCGAGAGGATACCCTCCTGCATGCGCGCACCGCCGGAGGCCGAGAAGACGATCAGCGGCGCCCCGCGCGCGACGGCGAGGTCGGCGGCCATCACCAGCCCCTCTCCCACCGCGGTGCCCATCGAGCCGCCCATGAAGCCGAAGTCGAGCAGCGCCACCACGGAGAGGCGATTGCCCATCAGGCCGCTCGCCACGACCAGCGCGTCGGTCGTGCCCTCGGCCTTGGCCAGGGCCTCCTTCAGGCGCGCGTCATAGCGCTTGGTGTCGCGAAACTTGAGCGGATCGGCGTTCACCCGCGGCAACGGATGCAGCTCGTACTTGCCCTCGTCGAACAGGAACGGCAGCCGCTTCATCGGACGCAGCCGCATGTGATGACCACAATGGCTGCAGACTTCCTGGTTGGCCTCCCAGTCGCGCGTGAACAGCATCTGTTCGCACTTCGGGCACTTCACCCAGAGATTGTCCGGCACTTCCTTGCGGGCGACCAGCGCACGCAGTTTGGGGCGGACGAAATTGGTCAGCCAGTTCATGGGCGCGGTATCGCACGAATGAGGGGACGGGCCAAGGTCAGCGCCAGAACCCGCTATAGGGTGCCGAGAAGTCCGAAGGTTTCTTCACGACGCAGAAGGATTTCCGAGCCTGGTAGTCGGCGCACAGCCTCTGCGCCGCTTCGGGCTGCAGATCGGCGATGATGGCCGCCTGCTTCGTCACCTTGTTGGAGGTGACGGGCAGGATGTACTCCTTGCCGGGGTGCGAGACGCCCATCGCCATCAGCTTGGCCTGTCCGGCATCGAACGCATTCTTCGCTGTCCGCCAATCGCCGAAGGTGCCCAGCCAGACTGCGTCCCCCGGCATGTCGTAGCGGATTCCGCCGCACTCGCCGTAGGGCAGCACCGTCACGGGCCCGCCCTCACCATTGCGCAGCTGCCAGACCTTCTGCCGGTTGCCGCCTGTCTTGAGCGCATAGGCCTCGTCGAACAGGCGGACGAGAAACTCGTCGCGCAGATCGGCGCGGCGGAAGCCGAAGGCGACGGCGACCAGCCGCCTGCCGTCGCGCACCGCGCTGCCCACGATGTTGAAGCCCGAGGCGCAGATGAAGCCGGTCTTGAAGCCGTCGGCGTAGGGCGAATAGAGATCGAGGAACTTGATGCCCGGCCCGATCCGCTGGCTGCCCAGCATGAACTCCTTGGTGCGGAAGTAGCCGTAGTATTGCGGGAAGTCCTTGAGCAGGGCCAAGGCGAGGATCGCCATGTCGCGTGCCGTGGTCGTCTGCGCAGGATCGGGCAGGCCGTTGGCGTTGCGGAAGGTCGTCGCGGTCATGCCCAGCCGCTGCGCCGTCTCGGTCATGCGCTGGCCGAAGGCCGGTTCCGACCCCGCGATGCGCTCGCCGAAGGCGGTGGCCACGTCATTGGCCGAGCGGGCGACCAGCGCCTGTATCCCCTGTTCGATCGTGATGCTTCGACCCTGCGCCAGGCCGAGATGGGAAGACGGCTTGGTGCGCGCATTCTCCGTGAAGGAAAGCGTGCCATTGAGCTGGAGGCGGCCGGCCTTCAGCTCCTCGAAGACGATGAAGAGCGTCATCATCTTGGTGAGCGAGGCGGGATACCACAGGGTGCCGGCACTGCGATCCAGCAGGGCTTCGCCGGTCGCCACGTCGACGACGACATAGGGCCCGGCGGGAACTGGCCCGGAAGGGGAAGCCACGGTGGCGATCTGGGCCCGCGCAGGGGTCAGCGACAGGGCGAACAGGCCCAGAATGCACAGCAGGAGACGCACGTTCATCGCCATCGATTCATGAGGGACCGGCAGCATACGCCCTTCCGCCGACCCGCGGGAGGCATTAGATCGGAGGCATGCTCAAGGTCATGATCGCCCCCGTCACTCCCTTCCAGCAGAACTGCTCCATCGTCTGGTGCGACGAGACCATGGAAGGTACCGCCGTCGATCCGGGCGGCGACTTCGACATGCTGCGCGAGGCAATCGACCGGCAGGGCATCAAGGTGACCAAGGTGCTGCTCACCCACGGGCATGTCGACCACGCCTCCGCCGCCGGCACCATGGCCGAGCACTATGGCGTGAAGATCGAGGGCCCACACGAGGACGACCTATTCCTGATCGAGGGCCTGCCCGAGTCCGGCGCCAAGTACAATTTCCCGGTCTACAAGCCGTTCGTGCCCGACCGCTGGCTGACGCACGGTGAGACGGTGAACCTCGGCAACGTGACCTTCGAGGTGGTGCACTGCCCCGGCCATACGCCGGGCCATGTCGTGTTCGTGAACAAGGCCGCCAAGGTCGCGTTCGTAGGCGACGTGCTGTTCCGCGGCTCGATCGGCCGCACGGATTTTCCGCGCGGCAACCACGAGCAGTTGCTCGATTCGATCCGCCACCGCCTGTGGCGGTTCGGCGACGACATCACCTTCGTCCCGGGCCATGGCCAGACCTCGACCTTCGGCTGGGAACGCAAGACCAATCCCTACGTCGCGGACCTGAACTTCGAGGATTAACGGGAGATAGATTAAGTCGAGTGGCGCTACGAACTTGGACTTTGGAAAACAATCCCGTCATCTCGACCGGAGCACCGAAGGTGCGGAGTGGAGAGATCTTCTCTCTACGTAATGCCGACAAATCGTCGAGGGAAGATCTCTCCGCTCCGCGCTGCGCGCTCCGGTCGAGATGACGGAATTGTTGTTGAACGATCAAGCCTTGCGAACGCCGCGCACGCCATCGGCCAGCGCCTTGATGTAGGCGAAGACGCCCGGCACCAGTTCGGGCTTGGCCTTGCCCTTGTCGTCGAGGCCGGCCTTCACGTGGTCGATGATGGCGGTGCCGACGACGGCGGCGTCGGCATGGCGCGCCACGGCCGCTGCCTGCTCGGGCGTGCGGATGCCGAAGCCCACACCCACCGGCAAATCGGTGTGGCGCTTGATGCGCGCGACATGGGTGCGCACCGCGTCCTCTGTCGCCGTTTTGGTGCCGGTGATGCCCAGCACCGAAACGAAATAGACGAAGCCCGAGGCATATTTCAGCACCGCCGGCAGGCGCTCGTCGTCGGTGGTCGGCGCCGTCAGCAGCACGGTGTCGAGACCGCTCGCCGCGGCGAAGGGCTTGAGTTCGTCGGCCTCCTCGGGCGGCAGGTCGACCAGGATGAAACCGTCGACGCCGGCCGCAGCGGCATCCTTGCAGAAACGCTCCGGCCCGCGCTGATAGACGAGGTTGTAGTAGCCCATCAGCAGAATCGGCGTGTCGTTGTCGCCCGTCTCCTTGCGGAAGCGGCGGACCATGTCGAAGGTCTTGTCGACCGTCATGCCGGCCTTCAGCGCGCGCTGGCCGGCGAGCTGGATCGACGGACCATCGGCCATGGGATCGGTGAAAGGCATGCCGAGCTCGATCAGGTCGGCACCAGCCGCCGGCAGACCCTTGAGGATCTGGTAGCTGATGTCGGTGTCGGGATCGCCAGCCGTGATGTAGGTGACGAGTCCAGCCCGTTTGTCGGCCTTGAGCCGGGCGAAGCGCTTTTCGATACGACTCATGATCAGATCTTCATCCCGAGGCGTTCGGCCATCTGCGGGACGTCCTTGTCGCCGCGACCGGAAAGGTTCAGCACCAGCAGATTATCCCTGGGCAGCGTCGGCGCGAGCTGCATCACGTGCGCGAGGCCATGCGAGGATTCGAGCGCGGGAATGATGCCCTCGAGCTTGCACAGGAGCTGGAACGCCTCGACTGCCTCGTCGTCGGTCGCCGAGACATACTCGACGCGGCCCATCTCCTTGAGCCACGAATGTTCGGGCCCGATGCCCGGATAATCGAGACCGGCCGAGATCGAGTGCGCCTCGATGATCTGGCCGTCCTTGTCCTGCAGGAGATAGGTGCGGTTGCCGTGAAGGACGCCGGGGCGGCCGCCGGTCAGCGACGCGGCATGTTCCTCCGTGTCGAGACCACGCCCCGCCGCCTCGACGCCGACGATGCGCACGCCCGGATCGTCGAGGAAGGGATGGAACAGGCCCATGGCGTTCGAGCCGCCGCCGATGCAGGCGACCAACGTGTCGGGCAGACGGCCCTCCGCTTCCATGATCTGCTTGCGCACCTCGTCGCCGATCACGCACTGGAAGTCGCGCACCATCGCCGGATAAGGATGCGGGCCCGCCACCGTGCCGATGCAGTAGAAGGTGTTCTCGCAAGTCGCGACCCAGTCGCGCAGCGCATCGTTCATCGCGTCCTTGAGCGTCGAGGCGCCGGCGGTCACCGGCCGCACCTCGGCGCCCAGCATCTTCATGCGCGCCACGTTCGGCGCCTGGCGCTCGACGTCGACCGAGCCCATGAACACGACGCAGGGAATGTCGAACAGCGCGCAGGCGGTCGCCGTGGCCACGCCGTGCTGGCCCGCCCCCGTCTCGGCGATCACGCGGGTCTTGCCCATGCGCTTGGCCAGAAGCACCTGGCCCAGCACGTTGTTGATCTTGTGACTGCCGGTGTGGTTCAGCTCGTCGCGCTTCAGATAGATCTTGGCGCCGCCGAGCTTCTCCGTGAGACGCTTGGCGTAATAGAGCGGGCTCGGCCGCCCGGCATACTGGGACAGAAGATACTTCAGTTCACCCTGGAACTGCGGATCCGCCTTGGCCTCGTTGTAGGCCTTTTCCAGCTCGAGGATCAGCGGCATCAGCGTCTCGGCGACGTAGCGGCCGCCGAAAATGCCGAAATGCCCACGCTCGTCGGGGCCGGTGCGGAAACTGTTGGGTGCGCTGGGCATTGCTCTTCCTATCGGGACGGGCCGGCTTAGCAGTCCCGGGGTGGGTCGGTCAAAAGCCCTAGTTTTTCTTCTTCTTGGCCGCTTTCACCTTGGGGGCGGCCTTCGCTTTCGGGGCGGGCGCAGCCTTGCGCCTGGCAGCAGCCGGCTTGGCCACCACGGCCGGCGCCGGCGGTGGTGCGTCGTCCTCGAGTTCGACGATCACCTCGATCTCGACCGGGATGCCGCGTGGCAGCGAGCCCATGCCGACCGCCGAGCGGGCATGACGGCCCTTCTCGCCGAACACCTCGACGAAGAGATCGGAGCAACCGTTGATCACTTCCGGATGGCTGCCGTATTCCGACGTGGCATTGACCATGCCCAGCACCTTGACGATGCGCTTCACGCGATCGAGGTCGCCCAACTCGGCCTTGAGGGCGCCGAGAATGCTGAGACCGGTGTCGCGTGCGAGGCGATTGGCCTGCTCGAGCGAGAAATCACGTCCCACCTTGCCCACCGGCAGCGGCTTGCCGGGCAGGCCCGGTCCCTTGCCGGCCATGTAGAGCAGGTTGCCGGTACGCACGGCATTGACGTAGCTTCCCATCGGCGTGGTCGCCTCGGGAAGCTCGATGCCGAGCTCCTTCAGCCGCTCTTCGACTTTCATTCCTCTGCTCCTCAAAGCACTCGTACGGCGCCCAGAAAGGCGCGGATCAATTCAGTGGATTTCACCCCGCGCGTCGCTTCTACACCAGAAGAAACGTCGACGGCGCGCGCGCCGGTGACGCGGACCGCCTCGCCGACATTTCCCGGATTGAGACCGCCGGCGAGGAACCATGGCAGCGGCACGGTCCGGCCCGAGAGAAAGGTCCAGTCGAAGGCCTTGGCATTGCCACCCGGCAGCGTGCCGTCGGCGGCATCGAACATCAGCCGATCGACAACACCGGCATAGACCGCAATGCCGCGCTCGACGTCGGCGGGCACCGCGACCTTGATCGCCTTCATCACCGGTTTGCCGGTCCGTGCCTTGAGCGCGGCCAGCCGCTCCGGCGTCTCCGCCCCATGAAGCTGCAGCATGTCGATGGCGCCCGTCGCCAGACGCGCGTCGATCAGCGCATCGTCGGCATCGACGAACAGGCCGACCCGGATCACCCCCGGCGGCACGCGCGCGCCCAGCGCCTTCAGCAGATCGAGCGACTCGATGTGACGCGGCGAGCGCGGAAATGTGACGAAGCCCACGAACCCGGCGCCGGCCTCCACCGCCGCATCGACCGTCTCCGGCGTCGACAGCCCGCAGATCTTGGCTTCGACGGTCATAGGTCGTTGACGCCGGCCTCGCGCGCGATCGCCTCGGCGGCCGCGCGTGGATCGACCGCCTGATAGATCGGCCGCCCAACGACCAGGTTGGTGGCGCCGAGATCGACCGCCTGGCGCGGCGTCATCGCCCGCTTCTGATCATTGGCGGCGCTGCCGACCGGGCGGATGCCCGGCACCATCAGCACGAAATCAGGACCACATTGCTTGCGCAGGGCCGCGATCTCGTGGGGCGAGCAGATCACGCCGTCGAGGCCGCTCTCATGCGCCAGTGCCGCGAGCCGCAGCACCTGGTCCGACGGGTCGGCGTTGATACCGGTCGATTCGAGATCGCCCCGGTCGAGCGAGGTGAGCACAGTGACGCCGAGCAGCTTCGGCCGCGCGACGTTCTGCTTCGCCGCCTGCGAAGCCGCCTCCTCGACCGCGGCCTTCATCATCTCGCGGCCACCGCTCGCATGGATCGTGACAAAGGTGGGCGCGAGATCGACCACCGCGCGGATGCCACCCGCCACCGTGTTGGGAATGTCGTGCAGCTTGAGATCGAGGAAGAAACCCACGCCAGTCGCCCGCACCGGAGTCGGAAAGGCGTAGCGCACACCCGGTGCGCCATGGGCCAGGAAGAACTCAAGTCCGAGCTTGATGCCGCCGACCGCCGGCGTCGGCCCTCCGGCAACGCTCTGGATGAGCTTCGTGGCGTGGGCGAGATCGATCGTGTCGATGCTGCAGTAGACGGGATTTGCGCGGGCTTTCATGGCGGGCGCAACCTAATGGCCGTGCCCCCTAGCAGCAATCAGGAACTGCGGACCCGGCGGACCGCGTCCTTCCAGCCAGCATAGCGGCGGTCGCGCGAGGCGCTGTCCTCGGCCGGCCTGAAAGCCCGGTCGAGCACCCATGTCTTCGACAGGGCCTCCAGAGACGGCCACAGACCCGCCTTCAGGCCGGCCAAGAAGGCGGCGCCCAGCGCGGTCGTCTCCGTCACCTCGGGTCGCTCGACCGGCGTGCCCGTCGTGTCGGCCAGCCGCTGCATCAGCGGATCGTTCACCACCATGCCGCCGTCAACGCGGACTTCGTCGATCTGGGCACCATCGCCCCGCATCGCCTCGAGCAGGTCGCGCGTCTGGTAACAGACCGAATCGAGGGTCGCGGCAGCGATCTCGCCGGGGCCGGAATCGCGCGTCAGGCCGAGAATGGCCGCGCGCGCCTCCGGATCCCAATGCGGCGCGCCCAGGCCCACGAACGCGGGCACCATATAGACGCCGTGCCCGTCTTTGGCGCTCGCTGCGACCTTCTCCACGTCGGAGGATTTCTCGATCAGCTTCAGCCCGTCGCGCAGCCATTGCACGGCAGCGCCGGCGATGAAGATGCTGCCCTCCAGCGCATAGGTGCGCCGTCCGTCGATCTGATAGGCAATCGTCGTGAGCAGGCGATGGCGCGAATGCATGGCGATGCTGCCGGTGTTGAGCAGCGCGAAGCAGCCGGTGCCATAGGTCGCCTTCACCATGCCGGGCTTGATGCAGGCCTGGCCCACGGTGGCCGCCTGCTGGTCGCCGGCCATGCCGAGGATCGGGACCGGGGCGCCGAGAATATCCTCGGTTGCCACACCCAGTTCGCCGGAACAGTCGACGACCCTGGGCAGCAGCGAGGCCGGCACGCCCAGGATCTTCATCAGCTCGGAATCCCAGGTGCCCTTGCGGATGTCGAGCAGCAGCGAGCGGCTCGCATTGGTGGCATCGCTCGCATGGATCTTGCCGCCGGTCAGACGCCACAGCAGGAAACATTCGATCGTGCCGGCCGCGAGAGCCCCCTTGTCCGCGGCGGCGCGGGCACCGCCGACATGGTCGAGGATCCACGCGATCTTGGTGCCCGAGAAATAGGGATCGAGCAGCAGGCCGGTGCGATCGGTGAAGAGCTTCTCGTGCCCTTCCTTCTTCAGCGCGGCGCAGCGGTCGGCGGTGCGCCGGTCCTGCCAGACGATGGCGTTGTGGATCGGCTTGCCGGTCGCACGGTCCCAGACGACGGTGGTCTCGCGCTGGTTGGTGATGCCGATGCCGGCGAGGTCCCTGGCGCAGAGCTTCGCCTTGGCGAGCGCGCCGCGGCAGACCTCGACGGTCGCCGACCAGATTTCTTCCGGATCGTGCTCGACCCAGCCCGGCTTGGGGAAGATCTGCGGCAGTTCCTTCTGTGCCGAAGCGACCGGGCGGCCACTCGAATCGAAGACGATGGCGCGGGTACTGGTCGTGCCCTGGTCGATGGCGAGGATATGGCGGACAGGCATGCCAGATTACAGCACACCAGCCTCTGGCCAGCATCTGCGTCTTTTCTGCTCCGCGCCTTCTCTTGGCTGCAGGCGCGTCAGTGGGCGCGGTCGATGGCGAAGTCTACCGCTTCGAGCAGCGCCGACTTGAGCGGCGTGCTGGGAAACAGGCCGAGCGCGTCGCGTGCCATGGCGCCGTAATGGCGCGCCCGCTCCAGCGTGTCCGACAGGGCGCCGTGCCGCTCGATCAGGCCGTGCGCCTGTTCGAGATCGCCGGGACGCTGGTCGAGTTTTTCGATCGTGCGCTTCCAGAATTCACGGTCGGCGGCGCCACCGCGCAGGAAGGCCAGGATCACCGGCAGGGTGATCTTGCCCTCGCGGAAGTCGTCGCCGACCGACTTGCCGAGCTTGGCCTCGCGACCGGAATAGTCGAGGGCGTCGTCGACCAGCTGGAAGGCGATGCCGAGGTTCATGCCGAAGCTCTGCAGCGCCACGCGCTCCGGGCCGTTGCGGCCGGCGACCATGGCGCCGACTTCTGCCGCCGCGGCGAACAGCTTGGCCGTCTTGGCCTTGATGATCTCGAGATAGGTCGCCTCCGGCGTGCTGATGTCACGCTGGCTGACCAGCTGCAGCACCTCGCCTTCGGCGATCGTCGAGGAGGCATTCGACAACACACCGAGAATATCGAGCGAGCCGACCTCCACCATCAGCTCGAACGCGCGCGTAAACAGGAAGTCGCCGACCAGCACAGAGGCCTTGTCGCCCCACACGGTGTTGGCGGTCGGCTTGCCGCGGCGCAGCGCGCTCACGTCGACGACGTCGTCGTGCAGCAGCGTGGCGGAATGGATGAACTCGACGCAGGTCGCGAGCTTGATGTGACGATCGCTGCCCTCGCTGTAGCCGCACAGCCGCGCCGCCGCCACCGTGAGTAGCGGACGCATGCGCTTGCCGCCGGCGCCGACCAGATGGTTGGCGAGTTCGGGAATCAGCGCGACCGGCGAGCGCATGCGCACGACGATCTCGCGATCGACCCGCCCCATGTCGTCGGTGCAGAGGGCGAGAAGCGGTTCGAGGCTGGGCGACTTGCGCTTGCCTTCAAGAGAGACGACGGTTGCCATGACGGGAGGCCAACTCTCCGGTGAAGCCTGTTGCTGCGAGATGAATTCGTTCGAGATGACTAGCATGGATTCCGCGCCGACCGAAAACACCGTAATGGGCGGCCGCGTGAAGCTCTTGCAGCCTAGACGCGGATATCGAATTGCGGTCGACGCGGTGTTGCTGGCCGCCGCCGTCGACGCAAAGGCCGGCGAGAGCGTGCTCGATCTTGGTGCGGGTGTCGGCGCCGTCGGCCTTTGCATTGCCGCGCGCGTGCCAGATTGCGACATCACCGGCATTGAACTGCAACCAGCGCTGGCGGCGCTGGCGGAGGAAAATGCCGTGCTGAACGACGCGGCGGACCATG
The DNA here is from genome assembly GCF_052439685.1 of Reyranella sp. GTDB lineage: Bacteria > Pseudomonadota > Alphaproteobacteria > Reyranellales > Reyranellaceae > Reyranella. The sequence continues at coordinate 29,250 of NZ_JBQVQG010000019.1, read as the reverse complement.
TCCGCACGCTGGTTCACGACCTGGCGCAGCCGCTCCCGCCCGGTCTCGGCCCGTTCGACCATCTCGCAACCAATCCGCCCTATCTTCCGGCGGCCGTCGCTGACCCCTCACCCGACCGCAGCAAGGCGCTGGCGACCGTCGAATCGAGCGCAAATCTCGCGCGATGGCTGACCGTGGCGACGAGCGCGCTGAAACCTGCAGGGACACTGCTCGTGATCCATCGCAGCGATCGTCTCGAGGAGATCGTCGGCATCTTGGACCGCCTCGGCTGGGGCGACGTCACGGTGAAGCGACTGCCGCCGGCCGCGCGCGTACTGGTCCGCGCCCGGGCCGCAGGCGAGCTGCGCCGCCAGGACGCGGAGCCGCTGGTGCTGCATCGACCCGGCGGGGGTTATACCGACGAGGCCGAGGCCATCCTGCGCCACGGCCAGCCGCTTGCCTTCTAAGGGCACGCCCGCGACAGTGCCCGGCATGCTGAATTGGATCAGGGATCGTTTTCACCGCGGGCCGGTCGTGCCCGTCGTTCGCCTCTCCGGCGTCATCGCCTCCGGCGGCCTGCTGGGCGGCCGCAGCCTGTCGATGGAGGCCGTCGCGCCCTTGTTGAAGCGGGCCTTCGAGACGCGCGGGGCCAAGGCCGTCGCGCTGTCGCTCAACTCGCCGGGCGGCTCTCCCGTGCAATCCGCGCTGATCGCCCAGCGCATCCGCCTGCATGCCACCGAGAAGGGCCTGCCCGTCGTCGCCTTCGTCGAGGACGTGGCCGCCTCGGGCGGTTACTGGCTGGCCTGCGCCGCCGACGAGATCATCGCCGATCCGAGTTCGATCGTGGGATCGATCGGCGTCATCAGCTCGGGCTTCGGCTTCCAGGACCTGATCGCGCGCATCGGCGTGGAACGCCGCGTCCATACGTCGGGCGAGAACAAGTCGATGCTCGATCCCTTCCGCCCCGAGCAACCCGAAGACGTCGAGCGCCTGAAGCGGCTGCAGGCGGAGATCCATGACGGTTTCAAGGACTGGATCCGCCAGCGGCGCGGCAGGCTCCTGAAGGGCGACGAGTCCATGCTGTTCAGCGGCGAATTCTGGACGGCGCGGCGCGGCATCGACTTCGGCCTGGTCGACGGGTTCGGCGAACTGCGCGCCACCCTGCAGGCCCGCTATGGCGACAAGGTCCGCCTGCCCGTCATCGGCCCGCGTCGACGTCTGTTGTCGCGTTTCGGTCTGCAGACCGGGATCGGCGGCGGGATCGACAATATCGGACCGGCCACCCTGGCCGCGCTTGAGGAACGCGCCCTCTGGCAGCGTTTCGGACTCTAGGAGAGGCTTGCAATGAACCTTCGGACTCCCGTCAGCCCCGATGACCTCGCCGCTGTGCGCCAATGGTTCGACACACTGTCGAAGCATTGCCGCGCCGTCGATTACGAAGGCGCGCGGCCGATCTTCGCCGACGACATGATCGCCTTCGGCACCTTCACCGACTTCATGATCGGCCGCGAGCTGGCCGAGGAGAAGCAGTGGCGCAACGTCTGGGGGACGATCCGCGAGTTCCGCTACGACCTCGACAAGATCGAGGCCATCGTCTCGGCCGACCGGCTGACCGCCGTCGGCATGGGCGTGTGGCAGTCGCACGGCTTCCATCCCAACGGCGACCGGTTCGACCGGCCGGGCCGGACGACGGTCGTGCTGGGACGCAAGGCGGTGGGCGACCCGTTCGTGGCCACCCACACGCACATGTCCCTGTTCCGCGGCACGCCCGAGCGCTCTTACGGAAACTTCGCCAAAAGCGAGGTCGTCTGAGCTTCAGGCCGGGTCGATCGCGCCCTTGCGCTCGACGATCATGCGGTACTGATCCGGCTGGCGATGGACGGCGAAATTGAAAGTCGTCGTCTTGTAGCTTCGGCCAGCATCGAGATCGCAGCGATGGACGATCAGCTCGTCGCCATCGCCGCCGGCGCGCGCCACGACCTTGCCCGAGGGGGCCACGATCATGCTGTCGGCCAGCGACGGCACGCACTCCTCGGTGCCGCCCTTGGCGACGCCGACCACCCAGGTGCCGTTCTGGTAGGCGCCCGCCTGCATCGAAAGCTGGTTGTGGAACCAGGAATGCTCGTCATGGTCGGGCGACGGCGCGTTGTGCAGCGGCGTGTTGTAGCCCAGCAGCACCATCTCGACATTCTGCAGGCCCATCACCCGATAGGTTTCGGGCCAGCGGCGGTCGTTGCAGATGCACATGCCCATGTTGCCGCCGAACGCCTTCACGACCGGGAAGCCGAGATTGCCGACCTCGAAGTAGCGCTTTTCGAGGTGCTGGAACGGCCGCTCGGGCTCGTGCTCGGCGTGCCCCGGCAGATGGACCTTGCGATACTTACCCACGATGCTGCCGTCGCGCTCGACCAGGATGGAGGTGTTGAAGCGCCTGACGCGCCCCTCCTCGTTGGCGAGTTCCGCATAGCCGAGACAGAAGCCCATCGAGAGGCGCTTGGCCTCGGTGAACAGTGCCGCCGTCTCGTTGGACGGCATCTCCTGCTCGAAGAAGGAATCGACCTCGGCCTGATCCTGCATCCACCAGCGCGGAAAGAACGTCGTAAGCGTGAGTTCGGGAAACACCACGAGCTCGCAGCCCATGCGCTTCGCCTCGCGCAGATGGGCAATCAGCCGCTCCACCACGTCGCGGCGGGTATGGCTGCGCTGGATGGGACCCATCTGCGCCGCGCCGACAGTCAGAAAACGCGTCATCTTCACCTCTTGCCGCCGAGTATAGCGCCTAAGGCCCGGCGCGCTTCACGTCGTTGGTGAACTCTGCCGAGCAAAAACTGCCGCCCTGGAAGAGATCCCCGACCAGATCTGGTCCGATCTTTGCCTGTTCGGCCTCGGCATGGGCGCGATGATCCTCGGCCTTGTCTTCGGGACGATAACCGAGCTGATGGGCCCGTGAATTGTCCCACCAGCCCGCCGCATTATCCGAAGCCCCGTAGAAGATTTCGTAGCGAAGATCGGGATGGTCGAGGCCGATCCGGAAGAGCTGCACCAGATCGCGCGGCGAGATCCAGATCGAGAGGCGCCGCACGTCGAGCGGCAGCGGCCCGACATTGCCGATGCGGAGGCAGGTCACGGCCATCCCGTGTTTGTCGGAATAGAGCGCGCCCAACGCTTCGCCGAACACCTTGCTGACGCCGTAGCGGCTGTCGGGTCGCACGGTGACATCGGTGCCGATGCGCTGCGTGCGCGGGTAGAAACCGATCGCGTGGTTGGACGAGGCGAAGATCACGCGCTTCACGCCCGCCTCGCGCGCCGCCTCGAAGACGTTGTAGCAGCCGACGATGTTGGCCTGCAGGATCTGGTCCCACGTGCCCTCGACCGAGTGACCCCCGAGATGGATCACGCTGTCGGCGCCCGACAACGCCGCGGCGACCTCGTCGGGCCGCGTGAGATCGGCCGGAACGAAGGTTTCGTAGGGCTGCAGATCCGCGGGCTCGACCCGGTCGCTCAGCACCAGTCCGGGATGGAATTTGGCCAGCAAAGGTCGGGTCATAGTGCCGATGCCGCCGGCGGCACCGGTGAGGACGATGCGACGTGTCGCGTTCCTAGGGTCGGCCATTCCTGTTTCCTCCTGCCAGAGTTCGATAGCGGTCGAGCGAGCGCGTGAGATGGTCGCGCATGGCGCGCCGTGCCTCGGCCGGGTCCTTGTCGGCGATGGCCGTCACGATGCGCGTGTGCTCGGCCTGGATGCGCTCGAGATAGAGCCGACGTTCGGCCGGCGTATCCATGTCCAGCCGTACGCTCTGGCGCGGGATCACGTGACTGCCGAGATAGGCCAGGAAGCCCGGGAACTGGTCGTTGCCGGTCGCCTCGGCGATGGCGCGATGAAAGGCGAAATCCTCGGCCACGGCGCCTTCGCCGCGCTTCAGGGCGGCATCGATTGCACGCCACGCCGCGCGGATCGACCCGAGTTTCTTTCGATCCGCGCGCTCGGCGGCAAGACCCGCGGCCTGCACCTCGACCGCCAGACGCAATTCCATGACGTTCAGGATGTCCGTCAGCGAAGTCGCACGCGGCGGCACGATGCGAAATGGTCCGGCCGACGGGTCGGCGACATAGGCGCCGGAGCCGCGACGCGTCACGATCAGCCCGTCGGCGCGCAAAGCGGCCACGGCCTCGCGCACCACCGTGCGGCTGACGCCGAGCTCCATCGTCAGCATCTGTTCGGTCGGCAGACGGGTGCCCGGCGCGAGGCGACCGCCGCGAATGTCGGCGCTGAGCCGCGCCATGACCTGCTCGGCGAGATTGTTCTCGGGCGGTTTCACCACCTACCCGGCCAGTTCCAGCATCAGGTTCAGCAGCACCTGTGCACCGGCCGCGAGATCGGCCGCTTCGGTATGCTCCTTCACGTTGTGGCTGAGGCCCGCCACCGACGGCACGAAGATCATCGCCGTCGGGCACAGGCGCTGCATCATCTGGGCGTCGTGGCCGGCGCCCGACGGCATGCGCCGCGTGGTGAGTGACATCGCCTTGGCATGATGTTCGACCTTATCCACCAGAGCGGAATCGAAGATCACCGGCTCGAAGCGCGCCAGCACCTTCGCCTCGACCTCGACCCGCTCGGCCTTCGCGACCTCCGCGATGTGGGCGGCGACGCGCGCCTCGGCTTCCTTGAGCTTCGCCTCGTCGGTGTTGCGCAGGTCGACCGAGAAAATCGCGCGGTTGGGCACGACATTGATGAGGTTGGGCCGCAGCGCCAGCGAGCCCACCGTGGCCACCTGGTTGCCGCCCATTTCCCAGGCGAGCTTGCGGGCGAACAGGTTGACCGAGGCCGCGAGATAGCCCGCGTCGCGGCGCAGGCGCATGGGCGTGGTGCCGGCATGGTTGGAGACGCCGGTCACCGTGTATTCGGTCCACGAGATGCCCTGCACGCTCTCGACGACGCCGATCCGGACCTTCTCCTCATCGAGGATCGGTCCCTGCTCGATATGCAGCTCGACGAAGGCATGCGGCTTCACCGCACCGGGCTTTGCAGGCCCGAGATAGCCGATGCGGCGCAGCTCGTCGCCGACCGAGGCACCGTCCTTGTCGGAAGCGGCATAGGCTTCGTTGAGGCCGAGGCCGCCGACATAGACCAGGCTGCCCATCATGTCGGGTTGGAAGCGCGCGCCCTCCTCGTTGGTGAAGATGGCGACCGCGATCGGGCGGCGCGTCGTCACGCCGGCCTCATTCAGCGCCCGTACGACCTCCAATCCGGCGAGCACGCCGAAATTGCCGTCGTAGCGTCCGCCGGTACGCACGGTGTCGATATGGCTGCCGGTCATGACCGGTGCGAGGTTCTCGGTGCCGGCGCGCACGCCGATCACGTTGCCGATCGCATCGACCGTCACGGCGAGTCCGAGCGCTTTCATCCAGCCTACGACCAGATCGCGGCCGGCTTTGTCCTCGTCGGTCAGCGCCAGCCGCGCACAGCCGCCGCCCTCGATGGCGCCGATGGAAGCCAGCTCGTCGAGCGCGCCGAGCAGGCGCCTTTCATTCAGTCGCAACATGAATTCTCCAGTCGAACCAAGAGCTTATTCGTTCGCGAGGGGCCGGGCAAAATATCACGCCGGCTTGATCCGGATTGCCTTGCAAGCGCCACGCCCCGAGGTCACTTAAGAAGCTGATGGCACGTTTCCTCGCCCTTCTGCTCGTGCTCATGGCGGGCCCGGTTTTTGCCCCGGCGGCTTCTGCGCAGGCTTCGCCTGAGCAGACGGCGGTCGTGACGACCGAAAATGTGCGGTCTGAGCTCGTCTCCGAGGTCGCGACGGTTAAGCCCGGCGAGCCGTTCTGGGTCGGATTGCGCCAGACGATGCGTCCCAAGTGGCATACTTACTGGAAGAATCCGGGCGAATCGGGCCTGCCGACCGAGATTTCGTGGAAGCTGCCCGACGGCGCCAAGGCCGATCCGATCGTCTGGCCGGCCCCGACCCTGTTCGATATCGGCGGCGTCATCAATTACGGCTTCAAGGACGAGTCCATGCTGCTGGTGCGCATCACGCCGCCGGCCGATCTCGCGGGGCCGATGACTTTGGCCGCCGAGGCCAACTGGCTGGTCTGCGAGGATGTCTGCATCCCCGAAGAGGGCAAGTTCGAGCTGACGTTGCCCGCGGGCGCGGCCGCAATGCCGGCGCCGCACGCCACGCGCACCCTGTTCGAACAGGCGCGCCGTGCGATCCCGACGGCCAGCCCGTGGCCTGCCCGCTATGGCCTGTCCAAGACCGGTGACCCGACTCTGCTGGTCGAGGCCAAGGGCCTGAAGCCGGACGCGGTGGGCGACGTCTATTTCTTCCCGGCCGAATGGGGGCCCGTCGCTACCATGGCCAAACAGGCTGCCACGGTGACGCCCGAGGGCATCCGCATCCCCCTGAAGAAGGGCGATGCCAAGACCACGATGACCGCCGATCTCTCCGGCACGCTGGTGCTCACCGAGAAGACTGCCGACGGCAACGTGAAGCAGGCCTTCGACGTCTCGGCCAAGCTTGATCCGGCGTTCGTGCCGGCCGCCACCGGATCGCTCGCGAATGCCGTGGGCGCCGAGCAGCTTTCGCTGCTGCAGGCATTGGCCTTCGCACTGCTGGGGGGACTGATTCTCAACCTGATGCCCTGCGTCTTCCCGGTCCTCGCCATGAAAGCGGCGGCCTTCGCGCGCCTCGCCGGCCATGAGCGCAGCGAGATGCGCCGCGACGGGTTCGCCTACACGGCGGGCGTCCTCGCCTCCTTCGCCGCCATGGCGGGTATCGTGATCGCGATCCGCTCCACCGCGGGCGAAGTGAACTGGGGTTTCCAGTTCCAGTCGCCGGTCTTCTCGCTGCTGATCGCCTATCTGTTCTTCGTGGTCGGCCTCAACCTCTCCGGCGTGTTCGAGGTCGGCGGCCGCCTGGCCGGCGTCGGCCAGGGTCTGGTCTCCCGCGGCGGCACGACCGGCGCGTTCTTCACCGGCGTGCTGGCGGTGATCGTGGCGACGCCCTGCACCGCGCCGTTCATGGCCGCCGCGCTCGGCTTTGCGCTCAGCCAGCCCGCGCCCGCCACGGTCGCAGTACTGCTGGCCATGGGTCTCGGCCTCGCTTTGCCCTATCTGGCGCTATCGATGACGCCCGCGCTGCAGCGGCTGATGCCGCGCCCCGGCCCATGGATGGACCGGCTGCGCCAGTTTCTCGCCTTCCCGATGTATGCCTCCGCCGTCTGGATGATCTGGGTGCTGACCCAGCAGACCGGCGCCGATGGTGTGCTCTATGCGCTGGGCGGCATGATCCTGATCGCCTTTGCCATCTGGCTGCTGCGGATTGGCAGCGGCGCATCGGCCGGCACCTGGGTGCGTCGCGGGCTCGCCGCCGGCGCCGTGCTCCTGGCCTTTGCCGCGACCCTCAAGCTCGACGACAGTCCCGCGCCCGCCGCCTCGGCGTCGGGCGGTCCGAATGCCGGCGTCAGTTTCGAAGGCTGGGAGCGCTTCTCGCGCGCCCGCATGGCCGAGGCCGTCGCCGCGGGCAAGCCGGTCTTCGTCGACTTCACGGCCGCCTGGTGCATCACTTGCCTGGTCAACGAGCGCGTGGCGCTCGAGACGCCTGCCACCCGGAGGGCGTTCGAGCAGGCCGGTGTGGTCAAGCTCAAGGGCGATTGGACCAACCGCGATGCCGAAATCACCGGCGTCCTGAAGGAACTCGGCCGCGCCGGCGTTCCGCTCTACCTGTTCTGGGCGCCGGGGGCGGATCGGCCGAAGATCCTGCCGCAGGTCCTCACCGAGTCGCTGATCCTGTCGGAGTTGTCGTCAATCCAGCAAGCCAAGCGTTAGGAGGCAGTCATGTCGAAGCTGAACGTTCCCCGTCGTTCCCTGATGATCGGTGGCGCCGCACTCGCCCTCGCCCCCGCCGCAGCCTTCGCCACCTCGAGTCCCGACATCGGCAATCCCGCGCCGCAGTTCAGTGCCGTCGACAGCAACGGCAAGAGCTGGTCGCTGGCCGACCTCAAGGGCAAGGTCGTCGTGCTCGAGACGACGAATCACGACTGCCCCTATGTGCGCAAGCACTACACGTCCAACAACATGCAGGACCAGCAGCGCGAAGCCGCCGCGAAGGGTGTCGTCTGGCTGACGGTCGCCTCCTCCGCCACCGGCGAGCAGGGCCATGTGACGGCCACGCAGGCCAACGACCTCACGAAGAGCCGCAATGCGGCGCCCGCCGCCGTGCTGCTCGACCCGCAGAGCAAGGTCGCGCGCGCCTATGGCGCCACCGTGACGCCGCACATGTACATCATCGATGCCAACGGCATCCTGGCTTACAAGGGCGGCATCGATTCGATCCCCTCTTCGAGCACTGCCGACATTCCCAAGGCGACGCAGTATGTCCGCGTGGCGTTGGACCAGGTTCTGTCCGGCAAGCAGGTCGCCGACGCCTCGACCCGCGCCTATGGCTGCACCCTGAAATATCCCAAGACCTCGACCTGACGGGCCGGCCATGCCGCACGACGGCTGGCATCCGCACGACGAGCCCCATCCCCACCACCATCGTCACGGCCCGCCGACCCGGCGGACCGTGCTGGCGGCGGCAGCCCTGCTGCCATTTGGCAGCGCAAGCGGCCAGACGGTCGATGCCGCCCAGCGCATTGCCGGCGCCGCCACACACTTCCTCAGCGCCCTCGATGACGGCCAACGCCGGAAGGCGATGATCGCTTTCGACTCGGGCAACCGTCTCGACTGGCATTACATCCCGCGCAGCCGCTCGGGCCTCGCTCTGGGCGAAATGCGAGCCGACCAGGCCGATGCCGCCCGCGCGCTCGTCGCCTCGGTGCTGAACCAGCGCGGACTCGACCTTCTCGATGGCGTGCGTCTGCTCGAAGGCGTCCTGCGCGAGCAGCAGGGCAGCTTCCGCGATCCCGACCGCTACCATGTGTCGGTGTTCGGCACGCCGGGCCGTTTTCCCTGGGGCTGGCGCTTCGAGGGCCATCACCTGTCGCTGAACGTGGCCTTGCCCGCCGCTGGCCATGTCGCGGTGACGCCGTTCTTCACAGGAGCCCATCCCGCTGCGGTGCGCGACGGCCCCCATCGCGGCTTCCGCCTGCTTGGTGCCTCCGAAGACCTCGCACGGCAGATCATGGCAGGCCTCGACGAGCAGCAGCGCAAGGCCGCGACCATCGCCGACAGGTCGTTCGGCGAGATCGTGGCAAGCCCGCAACGCGAGCGCGATCTCGGCGCGCCCCGGGGTCTGCTGCTCGGCGAGATGACGGCTGCCCAGCTCACCCTCGTCGAGGCGTTGATGGACCGCTTCCTCGGTACGCTCGCGGCTGACCTGCTGACCCGGCAGAAGCAGCGGGTCCAGGAACAAGGCTTTGCCGCCTTCCGCTTCGCCTGGGCCGGATCCCTGACGCCGGGCGAGGCGCACTATTTCCGCGTGCACGGGCCGGCAACACTGATCGAATTCGACAATACCCAGAACGGCGCCAACCACATTCACGCGGTCTGGCGGGACCTCGCTGCGGATTTCGGGCACGATGCGCTGGCCGATCACTACCGCCAGCACCAGCATCGCTGAGGGCAGCGCGCTACGCCGGGTGGATGAGTCGGTGGATGAAGCCGAGCTTTTCGATCACCGGCGCCGAAAGCACGAAGGGATAAAGGTCGGACTGTCCCATGGCGCGGTTGAGGCTGTTGAGCGCCAGCGACAACGGCATCCAGCTGTCGATGAGTTGGCCTATCTCGGCCGCGCGATAGGGATCGAAATCGATGGTCGCGTCGAGTTCGTCTCCCTTGGCGAGGCGCGGTTGGACCGTCAGGCCGAAAGCCCGGGCGATCTCGAGCGTGTCGACGATGTGCATGTAGTGCGCCCAGGTCTCGGCAAAATCCTCCCACGGATGCGAACTGGCGTAGTGACTGACGAAATTCGCCTGCCAGTCGGGTGGTGCGCCGTTGGCATAGTGCGCCTGCAGCGCCTGTCCGTAATCCTGGCTGTCGTCGCCGAAGAGCTGCCGGCAGGCCTCCAGCTCGCCACCGTCGCGCACCAGCCGGTCCCAGTAATAGTGACCGATCTCGTGCCGGAAGTGGCCGAGCAAAGTCCGGTAGGGCTCGTGCATGGCGACGCGGTTCTGCTCGCGCACCGCGTCGTCGGCCTCGGCAAGCGCAATCGTGATGAGCCCGTTGTCGTGACCGGTCATGACGCGGGGGGCATTGGCCATCGGAAGTTCGGCGAGGAAGTCGAAGGCGAGCCCATTCTCCGGCGATTCGATCTTGGTCGGTAGCGGGAGCTTGAGGCGAAGCAGTGAATAGAAGAGCCGGTGCTTGGCGATCTCGAGCTTCTGCCAGTGGGCCAGGTTGTCGGCGATCGTCAGGTCCGGGATCGTCCTGTTGTGCCGACAGGACAGGCAGAAGGTTTCCGGGGACGTCGACTCCACCAGCCAGTTGCAGGCGGCGTGCTGGGCGTTCGCGCAGAAGCGGTAGAGCAGGTCGGGCGAGGCCAAGGCGCGCCACAACTCGCCCTCCGGCTCCAGCGCCGAAAGGGTCGCGACGTCGGGGACGTATCCGAGCTTGTGTCCGCATTTCACACAGACATCGTTCTCGAAATACAGGATCTGTTGGCAGGCCTGGCACTTGAAGAGTTTCATCTCTGGCGTAACGCAGAGCGTGCCTCGGTGTTGCCACGCCGTCCTGCCGCAGCCTGTGCGTGGAAAGATGGTCGAGGAACTTTCTTCCCTCGTCGGCCGTTCAAGGTGCCTTACAGGGGGAGATGCGCATGAGCGCCCGGACCAAGACCGAAACAGCGGCATCTGCCGTGGAACCCGCCGAGGCTCCTTCCGTATTCGTCCATGGCGGCCGTGTCCTGCCTTCGGTCACCGTCGATACCTATAACGAGGAATTGCGCGACGACGAGGGATTCGTGGGAGACCGCGCCAGCCGGCGTGCCTTCCAGGCCATACTCGCCGACTGGCGGGAACGGCTGAAGGAGCGCGGCGAGGACCCGTTCGGCGACGTGCCGATGGAAGAAATCTCGAAGTCGAAGCTCGACAAGATGCTCAACGCCGGCGATCCCGTCTCTGCCGGGCTCGTGCATACCGTGGTCGAGGAGTTCGCGGGCGAGCTTGCGACGGTGGTGCGCCGCTTCCTGCGACTGGGTTCGTGGAAGGACACCGAGCGCATCGTCATCGGCGGGGGCATGATCGGCAGCCGAATCGGCGAACTCGCCATGGGACGCGCCAGCATCATGCTGGCCGCCGAGGGCGTGACCATCGAACTGCACGCGATCGAGAACGATCCCGACGAAGCGGGCCTGATCGGTGCCGTGCACCTCGCGCCGAGCTGGGTGATGGCCGGACACGACGCCATCCTGGCCGTCGACATCGGCGGTACCAATGTGCGGGTGGGCGTGGTCGAGCTCAATTCGGACAAGCGCGGCGACGTCGGGGAAGCGGACGTGTGGAAGCGCCAGGTCTGGCGCCATGCCAACGACGAACCGGACCGCGACGAAGCCATCGAAAAAATCGCCGCGATGCTGAACAAGCTGATCGACCGGGCGAAGCATGAGAAGATCAAGCTCGCGCCGTTCATGGGCATAGGGTGCCCCGGCCTGATCGACGAACATGGATCGATTCTCAAGGGCGGACAGAACCTGCCTGGCAACTGGGAAGGCAAATCCTTCAATCTCGCGGCTGCCCTCTCCGCCCATCTTCCCAAGATCGACGGTCACGAGATCTTCATCCAGATCCACAACGACGCCGTCGTTCAGGGGCTGAGCGAAGTGCCGAACATGAAGGACGTCAAGCACTGGGGCGTGATGACGATCGGCACCGGCCTGGGCAACGCCCGGTTCACGAACCGGGAGTAACTAAGAAAGCTCCGTCGTCTCGACGGTAGCCGAGCGCAGCTCGGCGGAGTGGAGAGACCTTCGCACTACGATTTGCCGGCTATTCGTAGAGAGAAGATCTCTCCGCTACGTGACGGAGCCTGCCCCGAGGCTTCCGAGGATCCGCTCCCGTCGAGATGACGATGATGCTTCCGCGATCATCCCATCTGATAGCCGGGCGTCGACTTCGAGATGGCGATCTCGGACTCGTCCATGTCGTCGATGATGCCCTCGAACAACGGCGTCGTTAGATAGCGCTCCCCGGTATCGGGCAGCATGCAGAGGATGACGGAACCGGGCGCGGCCTTCTCCGCCACCTGAAGCGCCACGGCGAAGGTCGAGCCGCCGGAAATGCCGGTGAAGATGCCTTCCTTCTGCGCCAGCGCTTTCGCGCATTTGATGCCATCGGCCCCGACGACCGGCAGGAGCTCGTCGAAATATTTCTTGTCGATGGCTTCCTGCAGCACCAGCGGCACGAAATCCGGCGTCCAACCCTGGATCGGGTGCGGCTCGAAGGCGGGGTGGCTGACCGAGGGCGAGCCGTCGGCAGCCCGCTCCTGGGGCTTGCCGCTACCCACGAGTTGGGCATTGGCGGGCTCGGTCAGGATGATCTTCGTCTCCGGCCGCTCCTTGCGCAGCACCCGCGCCACGCCGGTCACCGTGCCGCCGGTGCCGTAACCGCTCACGAAATAGTCGAGCCGGCTGCCTTGGAAGTCGGCCAGAATTTCGCGCGCCGTCGTGGCCTCGTGTATCTCGGCGTTGGCGTCGGTCTCGAACTGGTGGGCCAGGAACCAGCCGTTGGCCTTCGCGAGTTCGACGGCCTTCTGGTACATGCCGAGCCCCTTCTGGGCGCGCGGCGTCAGCACGACCTTGGCACCCAGCATGCGCATCAGCTTGCGCCGCTCGATCGAGAAACTGTCGGCCATGGTGACGACCAGCGGATAGCCCTTCTGGGCGCAGACCATGGCAAGCCCGATGCCGGTATTGCCGCTGGTCGCCTCGACCACGGTCTGGCCGGGCTTCAGCGTGCCCTTGCGCTCCGCCGCCTCGATGATGTTGACGGCCAGGCGGTCCTTTACCGAACCGCCGGGATTGAAGGCCTCGGCCTTGACGTAGATCGTGACACCCTTCGGCGCCAGGGCGTTGATGCGGATGCAGGGCGTGTCGCCGATCGTGTCGAGCACATTGTCGTAAAGCCGACCGCGTCCCGCGGTGGTCCGGATCTTGGTGCCCATTTCCATCTCCCTGTGCGTGAGCGCGAATTCTACGCCGGTTCGGCGTGGCCGCGAAATGCTCGATGCGCAATCCGTATCGACGTCGCCACTTCGCGCATCCCTCCTTGGGTTAGTCTGGCAGACGCGGCGACGGGCCGCCTGGAGTTTCGACATGAGCACGGCAGCCGCGCGACCCGACATCGATGCGCCTTTCAACCGTATGATCTCGGCTTCGCCCGGCGAGACGCTCGGCCTGTTCGCCGCGCCGAGACGGTCGGTGAGCGAACGCAAGGCGGTCGGCAAGAGCCTCCGCAAGGTGGTGCCGCGCGAAACCCATGCCCTCTTTCGCGAGAGCGGCGATCGACCCGATCCCGTTGCGATTCTCGAGGCGCAGAACCTCACTCGTGCCCAGAAGCTCGTGCCGGTGCGCTTCGCGCGGATGCTGGCCTCGCCCTTCGCCTTCCTGCGCGGCTCGGCCGCGGTGATGGCGTCGGACCTCGCCACGACGCCCGTGACCGGCCTGCAGGTGAACGCCTGCGGCGACATGCATGTCTCCAACTTCGGCGTCTTCGGCTCGGCCGAGCGCGAACTGGTGTTCGCCATCAACGACTTCGACGAGGTCTTCCCCGGCGCCTGGGAATGGGATCTCAAGCGCCTCACGGCCAGCGCCGCCGTCGCCGTGCGCTTCATGGGCGGCGACAAGCAACAGGCCGCGGAGGCTGCGGAGCAAACCGTGAGGTCGTATCGCGAGCACATCGCCCGCTATGCCGAGATGGGTCATCTCGCCACCTGGTACGACAGGATCGACGAGCACGCGGTGCTCTCGGGCCTGTCGCCAACGGCGCGCAAGAACGCCCGGAAACTGATCGCCAAGGCCCGCGACAAGGGACACCAGCGCGTTCTCGGCAAGCTGGCCGAGTTCGTTGACGGGGAGCATCGCATCGTCGAATCCATTCCCCTCGTGGTTCGCGAGAGCCACACCGAGGGCGGGATTCCCATCGAGCAGGCGTTGGATGCCATGCTCAATTCGTATCTCGAGTCGTTGACCTACGATCGCCGCCGCCTCCTGTCGCGCTATCGCATCGTCGATGTCGCGCGCAAGGTCGTCGGCGTCGGCAGTGTCGGCACCGGCTGCTGGGTCGTGTTGCTCATGGGCAACGACGGCGACGATCCGCTTTTCCTGCAAGTGAAGCAGGCCCAGCCGTCCGTGCTGGCGGCCCACTCCGACTACCGGATGCCGTTCGAGAACCAGGGCCGCCGCGTCGTGGTCGGCCAACGCATGATCCAGGGATCGCCCGATATCTTCCTGGGTTGGGGGCAGCTGAACGACCGGCATTTCTATGTACGCCAGCTCGCCGACATGAAGGGCGGCATCGAAATGGAGGAAGGGAACGCCAGAGGCGTCGCCGGCTTCCAGGAATATTGCGCGCTGTGCGGCTGGGCCCTGGCGCTGGCTCATGCGAAGTCGGGCGATGCCGCCGCCATTGCCGGCTATTGCGGCAACAGCGCCGCCCTCGACGAGGCCTTCGCCAAATTTTCCCTCGCCTATGCGCGGCAGACCGAGCGCGATCACGAAGCGCTCGACAAGGCGCGCCGCAGCGGCCGTGTCCGTGTCGCGTCGGAACGACTGACGAAGTAGGATCGCCGCGACATTCTGGAGCCTGCGATGAAGCGTCGATCGTTGATGATGGGGATGGCGGCCGCCGCCGGGGCGGCTGCGGTCGGGAGCACGGTCCGGCCGGGTTTCGCGCAGGCCGACGGGCTACCCTCCTGGAACGACGGGCCGGTGAAGCGGTCGATCCTCGACTTCATCGCGCGCACGACGACGCCGGGCGGGCCGGACTGGATCCCGGTGCCGGAGCGCATCGCCTGCTTCGACAATGACGGCACGCTATGGACGGAGCAGCCCATCTACGTCCAGATCGCCTTCGCCGTCGATCGCGTGAAGGCGATGGCGCCTCAGCATCCCGAATGGCGCACGCAGGAGCCCTTCCGGTCGGTGCTGGCCGATGACCGGGCCGCCCTGGCAGCCTTGGGCGAAAAAGGCTTCCTCCAGATCATCGCGGCGACGCATACCGGCCTGACGACGGAGGCCTTCGCGAAGGCGGTGACGGACTGGCTGGCAACCGCCCGCCATCCGCGCTTCAATCGTCCCTACACCGACCTCGTCTACCAGCCGATGCTCGAATTGCTGGCCCTGCTGCGCGCCCATCAGTTCAAGACCTTCATCGTGTCCGGCGGCGGCATCGACTTCATGCGGCCGTGGACGGAGCGGGTCTACGGCATCCCGCCGGAGCAGGTCGTGGGCTCGTCGGGCATGACGCGGTACGAACTGAGGCCGGACGGTACGCCTGTCCTGCTGAAAGAGCCCAGGATTCAGTTCATCGACGACGGCCCCGGCAAGCCGGAAGGAATCAACCAGTTCATCGGCCGGCGACCGGTTTTCGCCTTCGGCAATTCCGACGGCGACCAGCAGATGCTCGAATGGACCGCGGCCGGCAGCGGCGCGCGTTTCATGGGCCTCGTGCACCATACCGACGCCGTCCGCGAATATGCCTACGATCGCCCCTCGCTGGTCGGCCAGCTCGACAAGGCGTGGGACGAAGCGCTGCGCCGCCACTGGACCCTCGTCGACATGAAGAACGACTGGAAGGTGATCTACCCGTTCGAGCTGCGCTGACGGCTGCGCGACCGGCTAGAGATCGAACTCGACGAAGACGGGCCAGTGGTCGGACGCGACGATGCCGTAGCCGATCCACGCCTTCTTCACCTTCGGCGCCAAATCGTGGGTGACGAAGACGTGGTCGATGCGGCCCTCGCGCGGAAAGGACTCCACCTCCTCCTCGCTGTTGCCAGCGGCAATCCAGGCATCGGCCAGGTGCATCGTCGTGCCGAGGCGGCCGTAGTAGCTGGTCTCGCCGCAGACCAGCGGATACTCGGGATGGTCGGGCGTGAAGTTGAAGTCGCCGGCGAGGATGGCAGACCGCGACACGTCAGGGCGCCGCTCCTGGAACATGAAGGTCGAGCCTGCGGCGCTGTCCCATGTCGCGCCGATGCGCTCTGCGTTGAGCACCGTCTCCATCAGGGCGCGGACCTGCGGCAGGCGCTGCTGCGGGCCGACGTGGCTGAGATGAACGCTGTAGACGCGCAACGGTCCTGCGGGCGTCTCGATCGACGCCTCGACGAAGCCGCGCTGCAGGTCGAAGCGGTCGACGAGCTGCGTCTTGGGCAGGAGATGGCCGCGCGCCCACACGATCGGCCAGCGCGAGATCACGGCATTGCCGAAGCTGCGGCGGCGGTTGACGATCCGCCCGTCGGGACCGACCTCGCTGGCGTCGGACTCCATGGCGCCGTGGTACCAGTGATAGCGGTTGAGCCGGGAGGCGATCTCGGCGGTCTGGTCGGCGAAGGCATTCTGCGGCCAACCGGAGACGGCTTCCTGGATACAGACGATGTCGGCCTCTGCCACCGTGTCGGCGATGCGGGCCACGTCGTACTTGCCGTCGGCGCCGACGCCGTAATGGATGTTGTAAGTACAGAACAGCATGGTTTCACTTATCCAATCGATTCTGCTTAGTGAACATAAACTCAGCCTGGAATCCGCGAGATGCCGCGAACCCGCGAAGGGGTGGCAGGCGGCAAGGCCGACGGCCCTCATGAGTGGCGAAGACAAGCCGGCGAAAACAACGACCGGATCCCAACGATACCCAACCGCCCTCGTCAATAAGGCTCCGGCGTTCGGCATGTCCAAGCAACTGGTCGGGGCTTGCTACTGACGATTCAGGCCCACGATCGCCCCGACAGCAAGGACCAGCATCCAGCCGCATCTCCCAAGATCCTTGAGAGAGCCCGCGAAAAGCAAGCGGCCTTCCTGCGAGTATTCACGGGCGCTGAACGTCATATGCCACGGGCTGGCCGACGCCCGCCCCCGCTGCGACCAGACAAACCGGAAGATCGCTCGCAAGAAGTAGAATGCTCCGATGAGGATCGCACAGCCAGCCACGACGCCGAACACGGCGGTCAAATGTACCGAGAGCGGAATTCTAGACGGCAAGGAGGGTCGATCGTCCGCCACGGCGACGGTCATGCTGATCAGAACGCACTCAGCCGCGATCAGACTTACGGCTACATACCGCTTCCGCATGAACAAGCGGATGGGATTCACGACCGCGTCCCCCATCGCACCAGCGCCTCGTTCAGCACTTCGACCACACGCGCCGCCGGCAGCTCCCAGAAGCTGCCGAGGTCCAACTTTCGAGCGAGGCCGCCCAGCCGTCCGGATCTCGCCACAAAGGCTTCCGACATGTCGCCGTTCACGCGCATGATGAGACCCCGGCTCCGGTCGGTGTAGAATCCCCTGAAATCGTCCCAGCCAAACCGGATTGTCCGAAAAAGGAGGCGCCACTCCAGCCCTTCGGAATCGAGGACGAGTGTGGCGGGGGATAGCCGCCATCAAGCCGAAAAACGCGGTTAAGACCCCCAGAAAACTGAGGCCCACGATTGTCCCAGTGGAATATCTGACCTCGGGAACCAGCAGGATGAAGGCGAGCAGGGAGCAGCCCCCCAGGAACCACGCAGAATATTTCATCCGATCCTGTCGCATCACGATCGGCGGATCGTCGACCGATCCCTCGACCGCAGTCATCCACTTGGGAATGCCGAGTTCTTCCTTTGTCCGCAGCCTGCCGTGCCGTGTCATCTGGCCGATATTGCGGAGGCAGCCGGCATTTTCAACCAACCTCGGTCGACAGACCGGCCAGCGGCGAGCGCGCATCGCCGGCACCGAAAGAGTGAAAGCACCCTTCCCTTCGCGACAATACCTGAGAGTTCGCGCCGGGGTCATTGCCCGTTCTTCGAAGAGAACCCGTCCACTTGGCGGATGCGGCAGGCGGACCGACCTGTCACAGTATGCGAATGCTCAACCCTGCCGAGTCTCTCGCCCGCAAGATCGTCCGGGACATGCATATCTATACCCGTGGCCGCCCCATGCACTGGGTGCCCATGGATACGGTCATACGCCGCCTCGACCTGAAGCAAGACGCGGCCACCGGGGCGGCGTTCAGCCATGCGGCGTCCCATGGCTGGCTGGAACTGAAGGAGCTTCGGGGCGCCTGCCTGACCACCGCCGGCCGCCGCCTCACGAAAGCCTGAACACCCGACCGTCGAACCTCTCACCCGTACCGGTTGCGCAGCGTGCCGATGCCGTCGATCGCGATCTCGACCACGGTCCCGGCCTTCATCGGCAGCACGCCGAGCGACGTGCCGCAGGCGATGATGTCGCCCGGCACGAGGGTCATGTCCTGCGAGATGCGGCTGACCAGTTCGGCCGGGGGGAAGATCATGTCGTCGACCCGGTAGTTCTGGCGTTCCCGGCCGTTGATCAGGGTGCGGACCGTGAGCGACGCGGGGTCGAGGCCGGTCGCGACGACCGGGCCGAACACGCCGAAGCCGTCGAAGTTCTTGGCGCGCGTCCATTGCGCGAAGGACGGGTCGCGCTGCAGCAGTTCCATCGCCGTGACGTCGTTCACGCAGGTGTAGCCGAGGATATGGCCGGCGGCCTCTTGCGGCGACACGGCCGAGCAGGTCCGGCCGATCACGACGCCCAGCTCGCCCTCGTAGGCGACGCGGCCGCCATAGGATCTCGGCACGGGGATCGTCTGGCCGTGGGCGGCAAAGCTGTTCGGCGCCTTCAGGAAGGTGAGCGGCTCGACCGGGATCGCCCAGCCGTTCTTCTCGGCGGCGGCACGGAAGTTGTTCCACAGCGCCACCATCTTGCTGGGCTCGGTCGGCGTGAGCCAGCGCGCGTCGGTCGCAGCGACGGCCTCGCCGGTCGGCGGGCCGGGATCGAAGATGGTGCCTTCGTGCAGGCGAACGAGGTCACCGTCGATGGTGCCGATGCGTGCACGCCCCTCGTGCTCAATGCGGGCCCAGAGTGTCATGCCGCGTGTCATACCGCGTCGGGGATGCGTTTGCCGGTCTGCGAATCGAACAGGTGGAGATGTCCGGGCTCGGCCTTGAAGCGCAGTTTCTCGCCGGGTTTGGCGAGGATGTGACCGCCCTGGCGGACGGTGACGAGCTCGCGCGCCTCGCCGAAACGGCCGTGCAGCAGGGTATCGGCGCCCAGCGGCTCGGCCAACTCGATCTCGAACTCCAGCGGGCCATCGGCAGCCGGATGCAGATGCTCTGGCCGGATGCCGACCGCGACGGGCGTCCCGGCCGCGGCTGTGGTGGGAAGGCCGATCGGCAGGACGATCCGGACCGCGCCGGTGCCGGCCAGCTCGATCGACCGGCTGCCTTCGACCACCTTGCCCGCCAGGAAGTTCATGGCCGGCGATCCAATGAAGCCCGCCACGAAGACGGAGGCCGGCCGCTCGTAGACGTCCATCGGCGTGCCGATCTGGTCGGCGACGCCCGCGTTCATGACGATCAGCCGGTCGGCGAGCGTCATCGCCTCGACCTGGTCGTGGGTGACGTAGATCGAGGTGACGTCGAGCTCGCGCTGCAGGCGCTTGATCTCGAGCCGCATCTGCACGCGCAGCTTGGCATCGAGGTTGGACAGCGGTTCGTCGAACAGGAACACGGCCGGCTCGCGCACGATGGCACGGCCCATGGCGACCCTCTGGCGCTGGCCGCCCGAAAGCTGCCGCGGCTTGCGCTGCAGGAACGTCCCTAGCTCGAGGATCTTGGCGGCCTTCTGGACGCGCACGTCGATCTCGGCCTTGGACAGACCGCGGATCTTCAGCCCATAGGCCATGTTCTCGTAGACGCTGAAATGCGGATAGAGCGCGTAGTTCTGGAACACCATCGCGATGTCGCGATCCTTGGGCTCCAGTTCGTTGACCACCCTGTCGCCGATCGCGATCGTGCCGCCGGTGATGCGTTCCAGCCCCGCCACCATGCGCAGCAGGGTGGACTTGCCGCAGCCCGAGGGGCCGACGATGACGACGAACTCGCCGTCGGCGATCTCGATGTCGACGCCGTGGATGACCTCGAGCTTGTCATAGCTCTTCCTGACGCCGCGCAGATGGACTTGCGCCATGGTCCTACTTCTCCGTTTCGACCAGGCCGCGTACGAACTGGCGCTGCATGAACACGACGACCAGAACCGGCGGCAGCATGGCGAGCATCGCCATGGCCATCAGCAGGTTCCAGCTCGGCACCGAATCGACCACGTTGGCCTGGCGCGAGACCGTCATGACGACGGTGTAATAGCTTTCCTTGGTGGTGATCAGCAGCGGCCAGAGATACTGGTTCCAGCCGTAGATGAACTGGATCACGAACAGCGCCGCGATCGAGGTCCGGCTCATCGGCAGCAGAATGTCCCAGAAGAAGCGCATCGGGCTCGCGCCGTCGACCCGCGCGGCCTCGGTGAGTTCGTCGGGCACGCTCAGGAAAAACTGGCGGAACAGGAACGTCGCCGTCGCCGAGGCGATCAGCGGAATGATGAGGCCCGCATAGGAATCGAGCATGCCCAGCGAAGCCACGACCCCGTAGGTCGGGACGATGCGCACCTCGACCGGCAGCATGAGCGTGACGAAGATCGCCCAGAAGAAATACATCCGCCCGGGGAATCGGAAATAGACGATGGCAAACGCCGAGGTGATCGAGATGGCGATCTTCCCGATGGCTACGCCCAGCGCCATGATCAGGCTGTTGGTCAGCGTCATCATCACCGGCGTGCTGCCGACCCGGCCATACCCCTCGGTCAGCACCTTTGTGTAGTTCTCGATCAGATGCGGGCCGGGCAGCAGCGGGATGGGCGACTGCAGCATGGTCTGCTGGCTGTGCGTCGAGGCCACGAACGTCATCCACACAGGGAAGGCTATGATCGCCAGCCCGAGAAGCACGATGAGGTGGCTGAGCACGGTGAGGAAGGGCCGGTTCTCGACCATCAGTAGTGCACCCGGCGCTCGATGAAGCGGAACTGCACGAAGGTGAGCGCGATGACCACGATCATCAGGATCACCGACTGGGCCGACGAGCCTCCCAGGTCCTGGCCGCGGAAGCCATCGTTGTAGACCTTGTACACCAATATGTTGGTGGCATGCCCTGGCCCGCCCTTGGTCAACGCGTCGACCACACCGAAGGTGCCGAAGAAGGCGTAGATGATATTGATCACCAGCAGGAAGAAGCCGACGGGCGAAAGCAGCGGGAAGATGATGTCCCAGAACCGGCGGCCGGGGCCCGCGCCATCGATCGCCGCCGCCTCGATCAGCGACTTCGGGATCGATTGAAGGCCGGCCAGGAAGAACAGGAAATTGTAGCTGATCTGGTTCCACACCGCGGCGATCACCACCAGCAGCAGAGCCTGATTGCCATTGATCACATAGTTGAATTCGATGCCGATGCCCTGGAGCATCCAGGCGACGATGCCGACCGAGGGATTGAACAGGAAGCCCCACAGGACGCCGGCAACGGCCGGCGCCACGGCGTAGGGCCAGACGAGGAAGGTCTTGTAGGCCGTGGCCCCGCGGATCACGCGATCGGCCATTACGGCCAGCAGCAGCGAGAAGCCGAGCCCGATGGCGGCGACCAGGAAGCTGAACACCACGGTGAGCTGCGCCGAGTGGGCGTAGCTGTCATCGCGGAAGAGCTGGGCAAAATTCTCGAACCAGACGAACTTCGAATTGCCGCCGAAGACATCCTCGATCAGCACCGACTGGTACATCGCCTGCCCCGAGGGCCAGAAGAAGAAGACCAGCGTGATGATCAACTGCGGCCCCAGCAGAAGGTAGGGCAGCCAGCGTGAGTTGAAGGTGACGCGTTTTTCCATCGAGCTAGTCCGTGGCCCTCCCCCTCCCAGCCTCCCCCGCTTTGCGGGGGAGGTGGTCCGAAGGACCGTAGGGGGAAAGCAACGGCAAGGCTTTACTTATTGGCGGCTTCGAAGCGCTTGAGCTGCTCGTTGCCCGCCTTCACGGCGTCGTCGAGTGCAGTCTTCGCGTCCTTCTTGCCCGACCAGACGTTCTCGAGCTCGCCGTCGACGATGTCGCGGATCTGCACGAAGTTACCGATGCGCAGGCCCTTGGAATTGGCCGTCGGCGGATTGAGCGTCAGCTCCTGGACGGCCACTTCGCGGCCCGGGAACTTCTTGTAGAAGCCTTCCTTCTCGGTCGCCTCGGAGGCAGCCATCGTGATCGGCACGTAGCCCGTCTCCTGGTGCCACTTAGCCTGCACCGGCGTGCTGGCGAGGTAGGTCAGGAACTTGGCAACGCCCTTGTACTCGGCGGCCGGACGACCCTGCAGCACCCACAGGGTGGCGCCGCCGATGATCGAATTCTGCGGCTTGGCGATGACGTCGGGCGAATAGGGCATCATGCCGATACCGTACTTGCTCGTGCCGCCCAGCGCCTTGTCGATGCCCGCGGCCGAACCGGACGAGGCGATGTGGAATACGCAGTCACCGGCGGTGAACAGCGCCGTCGACTTGCCCTCGCGACCGCCGTAGACGAACGTCTTGTCCTTGGTCCAGTCGGCCAGCATCTGGATGAACTTGACGCGGGCCGGGTCGTTGAACTTCAGCTCGATGTCGGTACCGCCGAAGCCGTTGTCCTTCGTGGCGTACGGCAGATTGTGCCAGGCGCCGTAGTTCTCGATCATCGTCCAGGTCTGCCATTGCGGCGTGAACCCGCACTTGGCCCCGGCAGCGACCGCCTTCTTCGCCATCTCGCCCAACTCGGGCCAGGTCTTCGGCGGCTTGTTGGGATCGAGTCCCGCCTTCTGCATCAGCTCCTTGTTCCAGTAGAGGACCGGCGTCGAGGAGTTGAACGGCATCGACAGGAGCTTGCCGTCCGGCGTCGAGTAATAGCCATAGACCGGGCCGATATAGGCCTTGGGATCGAACGGCTCCTTGGCGTCGGCCATCAGCTGGTAGACCGGATAGACGGCGCCCTTGGCGGCCATCATGTTGGCCGTGCCGACCTCGAAGACCTGCACGATGTGCGGCGCCTGCTTGGCGCGGAAGGCGGCGATCGCGGCCGTCAGGGTCTCGGTGTAGGACCCCTTGTAGACCGGGTTCACCTTGTATTCGCTTTGCGACTTGTTGAAGCCCTCGGCGAGGGCATTGACCGTTTCGCCCAGGTTGCCGCCCATGGCGTGCCACCACTGGATTTCGGTCTGTGCGAACGCGGCAGACGCGCTCGCGAGCACCGCCGCGGCCGCGACGGACGACAGTAGAATCCGTGTCATATCGAACAAACCTCCCAGAAAAATCCCCGGCGATGTATCGGCGGGCCGCACGACTGTGATGTGTCGGTTTTATTGCGGTCTGATGACAGAACACCAAGACTGCGCACCGAGCGCAACCCCCAAATGGTCGAACCTACTGGAGGGCCGCCAGGATCACGTCCGGCGCGTCGCTGATGACGCACTGCACGCCCATCGCGACCAGTGCCCGGGCCACGTCCCCGTCGTTGATCGTGTAGACGCTCAGCACGTAGCCGGCCTTGCGGATCTCGACCGCCCGGACGGCGGTCAGGCGCTTGCCGTTGGTGTTGATGCCGGCCGCCTCCACCGCTTCGGCGCGCGCTCGCCAGTCATCCTTGACCTCGTCGATCAGCAGTGCGCGCGCAAATTCCGGCGCCGCCTCGCGGGCGGCGGCGAGCGACGGGTCCTTGAAGCTCGACAGCAGCGGTGCCGGCAGCGCTGCCGGCCACAGGCGGCGCAGGGTCTCGACCGTGACCCGCGCGGTCTCGGCCTCGCGCCCCTCGCATGGCTTGATCTCGACATTGCAGCCCAGGCCCAGTTCGCCGAAGCAGGCGATCGCCTGTTCGAAGGTCGGCACCGAGGGCGGCAGCTCGGACGCGCGCAGCTCGGACGCCAGCCGGTCGACCCCGGTCGTCCGTTTCAGCGACGAATCGTGCAGGACGATGGGCACGCCGTCGGCCGTCAGCTTGACGTCGATCTCCACCCAGCTGGCCCCACGCCGACGGGCTTCGCGGAACGAGTCCAGCGTGTTTTCCGGCGCGTAGGCCATGGCGCCGCGATGGCCGATCACGTTAGGGAGTTGCAGCATATGCGAATCCATAGCTAAGTCGGCTGCCGCAATAGCCGAATGCACCGACACATGTCGACCTTCCCGGAGAAATTCCGCCTCGACGGCCGCACCGCGCTGATCACCGGATCGGCGCGCGGTCTGGGCTGGGAGATGGCCAAGGGCCTGGCCGAAGCCGGTGCCCGGGTGCTGTTGCATGGCCGCTCGCAGGACGGGCTGACACCGCGCGTGGCCGAGCTGCGCGCCGCCGGCCGGGCGACCGACGCGGTCGTGTTCGAGATGGCCGATCGCGCGACCATGAAGCGGGCCCTCGCCGCGGCCGGGCCGGTCGACATTCTGATCCACAATGTCGGCGAGCGCGACCGGCGCCCCTTCGCCGAGATCGAGCCGGACGATTTCGCTCGCCTGGTCGACACTGATCTTTGCGCGGGACAGGCGCTGATCCGCGAGCTCGTACCGGGCATGGTCGAGCGCGGCTGGGGACGTCTCATTCTCGTGACCTCGATCGCCGCGACGCTCGCCGCCCCCGGCGCTTCCTCCTACATTGCCGCCAAGGCCGGCCTCGAAGCCCTTGCCCGGGCGCTCGCCTCCGAGCTTGGCGCCACCGGCGTCACCTCCAACGCCCTCTCGCCCGGCTTCTTCGCGACCGAGACCAACGAGGCGCTGATCGATTCAGCCGCCGGGGAACGGATGCGGCTACGCTGCCCGGCGAAGCGCTGGGCCGACCCGTCGGAAATCGCCGGCGCGGCTATCTTCCTCGCTTCTCCTGCCGCAAGCTACGTCAACGGCCATACCCTGACCGTCGACGGCGGTGTCACTGCAACCTACGTGGGCTGATGAAACTCCGACACCTCCTTCCCGGCCTGCTCACCTTCGTCTTCGCGCTGCCGGCACTGGCGGCCGGAGCCGACGCCCCCGCCATCGACGGACGCCATCTCGGCCTCGTCTGGATGATCCCGTTCGCCGGCATCCTCCTGTCGATCGCGATCATGCCGCTCGCCGCGCCGAGCTTCTGGCATCACCATTTCGGCAAGGTTTCCGCCCTCTGGGCGGCACTGATCGTCATCCCGTTCGCGCTGATTCACGGTGTCCCGACCGCCGTCTACGAGGTCGTCCACCTGCTGCTGCTCGACTACATCCCCTTCATCGTCCTGCTGACGGCGCTCTTCACCGTGACCGGCGGCATCCACATCAAGGGCAACCTGCACGGCTCGCCGTCGATGAACACGGCCCTGCTGGCGATCGGCACGGTGCTTGCGGGCTGGATGGGCACGACCGGGGCCTCGATGCTGCTGATCCGCCCGGTGATCCGCGCCAACGACGACCGCCGGCACAAGATCCACGTCTTCGTCTTCTTCATCTTCCTGGTGTCGAACATCGGCGGCGCACTGACGCCACTCGGCGATCCGCCGCTGTTTCTGGGCTTCCTGAAGGGCGTGAGCTTCTTCTGGACGACCGAACACCTGTTCTCGGAGATGCTGGTCTGCGCCCTGATCCTGCTGGCGGTATTCTACGCCCTCGACAGCTACTGGTACCGCAAGGAAGGCCGTCCGAAGCCCGACCCGACGCCAGAGACCCCGGTGCGGATCGAGGGCGGCGTCAACATCGTCCTGCTGGCAGCGATCGTCGGAGCAGTGCTGGCCAGTGGCACCTGGAAACCCGGAATCCAGTTTACGGTCTTCCACGTTCCGCTCGAGCTGCAGAACGTCATGCGCGACCTGGTCCTGGTGGCAATCTGCTTCCTGTCGCTGCGACTCACCTCGCGGGCGTCGCGTTCCGCAAACGGCTTCAGCTGGGCCCCCATGCTCGAAGTCGCCAAGCTGTTCGCCGGCATCTTCATCACCATCGCGCCGGCGCTGGCCATCCTGCGGGCCGGCAAGGACGGCGTGCTGGCCCCGCTGGTCGCGCTGGTGACGGGCCCCGACGGCCAGCCCAACGACGTCTGGTATTTCTGGCTGACAGGCATCCTGTCGAGCTTCCTCGACAATGCGCCGACCTACCTCGTTTTCTTCAACCTGGCCGGCGGCGATCCCAACGTGCTGATGGGCGCCCTCGCCAGCACCTTGGCGGCCATCTCCTGCGGCGCCGTGTTCATGGGCGCCAACAGCTACATCGGCAATGCGCCCAACTTCATGGTCAAGGCCGTCGTCGAGGAAGCCGGGATCCGGATGCCCAGCTTTTTCGGCTACATGGCTTGGTCGTGCGGCATTCTCTTGCCGCTGTTCGTGCTGCTCACTGTGATTTTCTTCTAAGCCGCACACCGGTCGGTTGCGCTGGGCGCGACCGGCCGGCGGAATTGGCAGTTCTGCCCTTCGGATTTTCTGGCATAGGTAAAAAACGGCATTAGAATGAATCGGGTCTGACAAAAAAATAAAGCGAGGACAGGGGGGCTTCGAGACATGGCGGCACTTCTCAAACTGAGTGCAGCGATCGACCGCATCACGGAATTCGTTGGGCGTTCGCTGTACTGGCTGATCCTCATCATGGTGCTGGTCAGCACCCTGAACGCCATTTCTCGCAAATTCCTGAACATCAGTTCCAACGGCTGGCTCGAACTCCAGTGGTACATGTTCGCCGCCGTGTTCATGGGGTGCGCTGGCTACGCGCTCCTGCGCAAGGAACACATCCGCATCGACATCATCGCCAGCCATCTGTCCGACAGGGCCAACCAGCGCATCGCCCTGTTCGGCCATATCTTCTTCCTCATGCCGCTGTGCCTGATCATGATCTATTTCTGCTGGCCCTACTTCCTGGAGTCGGTGCGGATCAACGAGCTTTCCAGCAATGCCGGCGGCTTGGTCCGCTGGCCGGTCAAGCTGATGATGGTCGTCGGCTTCGTCCTGCTGATGATGCAGGGCATTTCGGAGATCATCAAACAGGTGGGCGTGATGCTTGGGGTCTATGTCGACCCGCGCACCGCACCGTCTTCGCACTGAGGCCCGCACCATGAAAATTCTCCGCGGGATCTTTTATCTCTTCCTCATCTTCATCGCCGCGCTGGTGGTGTCCTCTTTCTTCGCACCGCAAAGCGTGCTCGCGGGCTGGGTCAAGGCCGAGATGGCCCCGATCATGTTCGTGTCGCTGATCTTCTTCCTGCTCCTCGGCTACCCGGTCGCCTTTTCGTTGAGCGCGCTGGGACTGCTCTACGCAATCGTTGGCATCGAACTGGGCCTGTTCACGCCCAACCTGATGCAGGCGCTGCCGAATCGTCTCTATGGCGTGATCGAGAACGAGACCCTGCTGGCAATCCCGTTCTTCACCTTCATGGGACTGATCCTCGAACGCTCCGGCATGGCGGAGGATCTTCTCGACACGATCGGCCAGCTGTTCGGGCCGCTGCCCGGCGGCCTGGCCTATGCGGTCGTGTTCGTCGGCGCGTTGCTGGCGGCGACGACCGGCGTGGTGGCGGCGTCCGTGATTTCCATGGGCCTGATCTCGCTGCCGATCATGCTGCGCTACGGCTACGACCGGAAACTCGCATCCGGCGTCATCGCGGCCTCGGGCACCCTGGCCCAGATCATTCCGCCCAGCATCGTGCTGATCGTCCTGGCCGACCAGCTCGGCCGGTCGGTCGGCGACATGTACAAGGGCGCCATCATTCCGGGGTTCGTCCTCACCGGACTGTATGTCGGCTACGTCTTCTCGCGCACGATCTTCACGCGCGGCGTGGCGCCGGCGCTGCCGCCGGAGGCCCGCCAGCTCAAGGAAGACAATGGGAGCGCCGGCTATACGTCCCTGGTCGTACTCGTGGCCTGCGTCGTGGCCGGCAGCCTGGTGCTGGCGCATGTGCTGCATTGGGAAGGGATCTGGGCCGCGTCGCTGTCGGGCCTGACCGCCTATGTGCTGGCCGTCGCCAATCGCGCCTTCAGCCTCGGACTGCTGAGTCGGCTGGCCCAGCAGGTCGTCATCGTGATGATGCCGCCGCTGGCGCTGATCTTCCTGGTGCTGGGCACGATCTTCATCGGCCTCGCGACCCCGACCGAGGGCGGAGCGATGGGAGCCACGGGCGCCGTGCTTCTGGCGCTCGCCAACCGCCGCCTGGATTTCGCCCTGCTGCGCCAAGCGATGGACGTGACCGCCAAGCTCACCGCCTTCGTCATCTTCATCCTGGTGGGCGCGCGCGTCTTCAGCCTGAGCTTCTACGGCGTGAACGGCGATCAGTGGGTCGAGCATCTGCTTCTGGGGTTGCCCGGCGGCGCGGTCGGCTTCCTCATCGCCGTCAACATCCTGATCTTCTTCCTGGCCTTCTTCCTCGACTTCTTCGAACTGGCCTTCATCATCATCCCGCTGCTGGCCAAGCCGGCGGAAGCCCTGGGCATCGATCTCATATGGTTCGGTGTGCTGCTGGGCGTGAACATGCAGACGTCGTTCATGCACCCGCCCTTCGGCTTCGCTCTGTTCTACCTGAGGTCGGTCGCCCCCGAAGGGAGCTATGTCGACAAGGTGACGGGCAAACTGATGGACGGCGTCACGACGGCGCAGATCTATTGGGGTGCGGTGCCGTTCGTGTGTATCCAGGTCATCATGGTCGCGCTGGTCATCGCCTTTCCCGGCATGGTCACCTCGAGCCTCGATAAGGGCACCGGCGTCGATCCCAGCAAGGTGACGATCGAGATCCAGGCACCGCCGTCTGTCGACGACGCCCCGCCGATCTCGTTCAAGTAACTTCGGCAAGAGAGCCCCGCCCGGTCAGCCGGGCGGGGCCTGCCGAGAGGCGCTGACGGCCGCAGTCCGACCGCAATTCCACCTATATAGAGGACAAGAAACCACAGGATCAGCCCGGCGCTTTTCTGTAGGTTAGCGCCTGCCCCGGTCCCGGGTAGCCGCAGGCCCGCCCCCTCGCTCCGAGGACGCCGTGCATCGGGGTAAAAAGCTGTAGAACCGCCTCGTGGCCCACGCCGTCAGCGCCTTCTCCTACCGGTCAGACCGCATCTCTCCCGTCGCGCTCGCGCTGGCGATTCTGCTGCACGCGCTCGTGGCGGCGGCCCTGTGGTGGCTGGCCCATCAGAAGCCGCCCGCGCCGCCGGTCGAGGAGGCGATCACCGTCTCGTTCGAGCAGCCCAAGGCTCCGGAACCGCCCCCGCCCGCGGCGCCTCCGCAGCCGCCCGCGGCCCAGCCCAAGCCGGTGCCGCCCCAGCCCCTGCCGCCGGTCAATCTCGGCGTGCGCCCGCCGGCGCCCGTCACGGGCGACCGGCCGACCCAGGCC
>NZ_JBQVQG010000018.1:0-115714 GCF_052439685.1 Reyranella sp. | reverse complement strand
GCACCCGCTCGCGCACGGCCGGCCGCTCGACGAAGAGCTGCACCAGGTCGAGCCGGCGCTCGATCTCGGTTCGGTCCGTCAGGGGCGCGGCGATGCGCTCGGCCAGCAGGCGGGCGCCCGGGCCGGTCAGGGTGCGGTCGATCGTGGCCAGCAGGCTGCCGTCGCGCCGCCCGTCGAGGCTTTTGACCAGCTCGAGATTGCGCCGCGTCGCCGGGTCGATCTCCATCGTGCCGTCGGCGCGCTCGCGGCGCGGCGGCAGCAGCGCCGGGCGCTTGCCGGCCTGGGTCAGCTCGACATAGTCGAGCAGCGCGCCACAGGCCGCGACCTCGGCGCGCGAGAAATCGCCGAAACTCTCCAGCGCCGCGACGTTGAAGGCCTGCAGCAGCCGCTTGCGGGCATTGTCGCTGTCGAAGCGGGCGGAGGGCAGCGGCGTCAGGACCGAGTTCCACTCCTCCAGCACGGTCTTGAGCGGCTCGCGGGCCAGCAGACGGTCCGGGATCAGCAATTCGCCCGGGGCCAGCCGGGCCAGGGCGGCGGCGAGCTGCCCCGGCAGCAGCGGCTGGGTCGCGAAATCGGCCGTCGAGAGGTCGAGCCAAGCCAGCGCCAGGTCGCCCTGCGCCTCGGACAGCGCCGCCAGATAGTTGTGGCTGCGCGCATCAAGCAGAGAATCCTCGGTCAGGGTGCCCGGGGTGATGACCCGCACCACGGCGCGCTCGACGACAGACTTCGCGCCGCGCTTCTTGGCCTCCGCCGGGTCCTCGATTTGCTCGCAGACCGCGACCTTGAAGCTCTGGCGGATCAGCCGCGACAGGTAGGCCTCGTGGCTGTGCACCGGCACGCCGCACATCTTGATGTCCTGGCCGAGATGCTGGCCACGCTTGGTCAGCGCGATGTCGAGCGCCGCCGAGGCCTTCACCGCATCGTCGAAGAACAGCTCGTAGAAATCGCCCATCCGGTAGAACACCAGATGGTCCGGGTGCGCGGCCTTGATCGCCAGATACTGGCGCATCATCGGCGTGG
Source organism: Reyranella sp. (assembly GCF_052439685.1). Taxonomy (GTDB): domain Bacteria; phylum Pseudomonadota; class Alphaproteobacteria; order Reyranellales; family Reyranellaceae; genus Reyranella. Next base: position 114,694 of record NZ_JBQVQG010000018.1, on the reverse strand, counting down.
CCTCGGCGGGGATCGCTGAACTGTCGGGCACTGAATGCTTCCTCGGGAGAGGTTCGGTCTAGCACACGCCGCAGGGCGATCCATGTGGACGACAGGTGGACGATATTTGGGCACGGAAGTTGCGCTGCAGCGCGGGATGGGTGTCTGGCACGCGCGGCGGAATACCGCCAATATGCGTGCTCAATTGGGAGAGAAAAAGCAGATGGCGGGCAAGAGCTCGGAAGAAATGGTCAGCAACCAGATGGGCGATCTCGACGGCGACTCGCTGATCATGCATCGGACGGGGCGGCCCGGGAAAATCGAGATCATCGCCAGCAAGCCGCTGGTCACCCAGCGCGACCTGGCGCTGGCCTATTCGCCAGGCGTTGCCGCGCCCTGCCTCGCGATCGAAAAAGATCCGTCGACCGCCTACGACTACACGATCAAGGGCAATCTGGTGGCCGTGATCTCCAACGGCACCGCCGTGCTGGGCCTGGGCGACATCGGTGCGCTGGCCGGCAAGCCGGTGATGGAGGGCAAGGCCGTCCTGTTCAAGCGCTTCGCCGACGTCGACTGCATCGACCTCGAGGTCGACACCAAGGACGTCGACCAGTTCGTGAACTGCGTGCGCTATCTCGGGCCGACCTTCGGCGGCATCAACCTCGAGGACATCAAGGCGCCGGAGTGCTTCATCATCGAGCAGCGCCTGCGCGAGCTGATGAACATCCCGATCTTCCACGACGACCAGCACGGCACGGCGATCGTGTCGGCCGCGGGCCTGATCAACGCGCTGCACCTCACCGGCCGCGACATCAAGGACATCAAGATGGTGGTGAACGGCGCCGGCGCCGCGTCGATCGCCTGCATCGAGCTCGTGAAGGCGATGGGCATGCCGCACGAGAACGCCATCCTGTGCGACACCAAGGGCGTCATCTACCAGGGCCGCACCGAGGGCATGAACCAGTGGAAGAGCGCCCATGCGGTGCGCACCAAGGCGCGCACCCTGGCGGAGGCAATGAAGGGTGCCGACGTGTTTCTCGGCCTCTCGGTCAAGGGCGCGGTCACCAAGGAAATGGTCCAGTCGATGGCGGCCAAGCCGATCATCTTCGCGATGGCCAATCCCGATCCGGAGATCACGCCGGAAGACGTGCGCGCGGCTCGCGGCGACGCGATCGTCGCCACCGGCCGCTCGGACTACGTCAACCAGATCAACAACGTGCTGGGCTTCCCCTACATCTTCCGCGGCGCGCTCGACGTGCGCGCCACGACGATCAACGAGGCGATGAAGGTCGCCGCCGCCGAGGCGCTGGCCAAGCTCGCGCGCGAGGACGTGCCTGATGAAGTCGATCGCGCCTATTCCGGCCGCCGCCTGCGCTACGGACCGGACTATATCGTGCCGGTTCCCTTCGATCCGCGCCTGATCGTCGAGGTCTCCGCCGCCGTCGCCAAGGCGGCCATGGACTCCGGTGTCGCGCAGAAGAAGATCCTCGACATGGCGGAATACAAGCGCAGCCTCTCGGGCCGCCTCGATCCGACCAGCCACTTCCTGCAGAGCCTGTTCGAGCAGGTGAAGGCCAATCCGCAGCGCATCGTCTTCGCCGAGGGCGAGGAGGAGCGCACCATCCGCGCCGCCTTGATGTTCCGCGACAATGGCTACGGCACGCCGATCCTGATCGGCCGCGAGGAGCAGGTGCGCGAGACCATGAAGTCGCTCGGCATCAACGACGACACAGGGCTCGAAATCCACAATGCGCGCCTGTCGACCAAGAACGCCCCCTACACCGACCTCGTGTACAAGCGGCTGCAGCGTGACGGCTACCTGCACCGCGACGTGCAGCGCATGGTCAACCAGGGCCGCAACGTGTTCGGCGCCTGCATGGTCGCGGCGGGCGATGCCGACGGCATGGTGACAGGGATCACGCGGCGCTTCCCGGAGTGCTACGCCGACGTGAAGCGCGTGATCAACATCGACGCGGGCAAAGTGCCGATGGGCTACTCGATCGTCGTGTCGCGCCAGGGGACGGTGTTCCTCGCCGACACCTCGATCAACGAGACGCCCAGCCCCGAGCAGCTCGCCATCATCGCCAAGCAGATGGTGAAGAACGCCCGCATGATGGGACACGAGCCCCGGGTCGCGTTCCTCTCCTTCTCGAACTTCGGCAGCCGCGAGATCGAGCGCATCGACCGCATCCGCAAGGCGATCCGCCTGCTCGACGCCGAGCAGGTCGACTTCGAGTATGACGGCGAGATGCAGGCCGACATGGCGCTCGACTACGAGCTGCTCAAGTCGACCTATCCGTTCACGCGCCTCACCGGCCCGGCCAACATCCTGGTCATGCCGGGCCTGCACTCCGCCCACATCTCCTCGCGGCTGATGCAGTCGCTGGGCGGCGTGACGGTGATCGGTCCGGTGATCGACGGCCTGTCGAAGCCGGTTCAGATCGTACCGATGGGCGCCACCGTCAGCGACCTCGTGAACCACGCGGCGCTGGCCGCGTACGGAGCGCTGATCGCCGGTAGATGATAGAATTCCGTCCTCTCGACGGGAACGCCGCTCTGCGAGGCTCCGGTCGAGACGACGGATGTTTGGTTTAGGGAAGCGCCAAAGTGACTCTCGAAACCTGGTGGCTCTATGTCGGCGCCGTCGTGCTGATCTCCTGCACGCCGGGGCCGAACGTGCTTTTCGTGACGACACGCAGCATCCGTTACGGTCTCGGCCCCGCCTTCATCGGGGTCACGGGCTGCCTCACGGCGCTCGTGCTGATGCTGATGGGGTCGGTGGCGGGCCTCAGCGCGGTGCTGCTGGCGCTGCCCGGCGCCTTCGACATGCTCAAGATCGCAGGCGCCGCCTACCTCGTGTACCTCGGCATCCAGGTATGGCGCGAACCCGTGGCGGAACAGGTGCCGGCCCCGTCCACCGCCGCGTCAGGCGCAGCGCTGTATCGCGGCGGCTTCCTGGTGGGAATCAGCAACCCGAAGCTGCTGGTCTTCGCCGCCGCCTTCTTCCCGCAATTCATCGACCCCGCGCGTGCCGTGGGGCCGCAGTTCGCCCTCATGGTGGCGACCTTCCTCGGCATCGAGCTGTTCTTCTATTCGGTCTATGCGCTCTCGGGGCGCAAGCTCGCCGACCGGCTGATGCACGGCATCTGGCGCCGCTGGCTCAATCGCATCAGCGGCGCCGTCTTCATGGGCTTCGGCGTCGCCCTGCTGCGATTCAAGCCGTGAGGGTCAGGAGACCTTCATCACGGTGAGCCGGTGCTTGCGGCCATTGCGGGCGGTCCAGGAAATGGACTGGCCGACCGCGAGGCCGATCAGCGCGGCGCCGACCGGCGTCATTACCGACAGTTTGTGCGCGTCGCTGTCCTCGTCGGCGGGATAGACCAGCGTCTCGGTCAGTTCATGCTGCTCGCCATCGGTGCCGGCGTCGGAACGGAAGGTGACCTTCGATCCCATGCGCACGACGTCCGGCGGAACCTTGTCCTCGCTCACCACCTTTGCGCGCTCCATTTCCGACAGCAGCTCCTCGGCCACTTCCGGCAGCCGCTCCAGCGACGCGGTCGCGAGGTCGGTCAGGCGATCGCAGTCGGAGTCGCTGACGACGATGTTGGGGACGGAACGGTTACGTGCAACGGCGGGCATCGCGGATGCTCCTGCATTTGATGAGACGAATGGGATGTAATCGGTGATCGCAGAAACGCGATCGTGCCCCGATGCCGGGACACAGAGGCCGGCTCGGGGACTACGCTTCCGCGATCGGATGGTTCCGTCGCGGGACGCGCGAAAAGGGGCCCGAAAAGCTCATGAGAGGAGTTAAACCCCTCCCGTGCCGGCTTTCAAGCCGCTTTGCGTGCACGCTTCGCGAGGTAGACCTGGAGGTGCGCGTAGGCGAGGCGCAGGTTGGGCGTCGCGATGCCGGCCTTCTTGGCGCGGGCGATCATGTCGCCCACGATATGATCGGCCTCGACCATGCCGCCCTTCTCGAGATCGTGCAGCATCGAGGCGGTGAACTTCGAGCCCTTCACGGTCAGGAACGAGCGGATGGTCTTGAGACCCTTCTCACCCGGATCGTGCCCGGCGGCGGCCCCGACCTGGCGCCCCTCCTCGACGGTCTCCAGCACGATCGCCAGGCCCTCGTCGGCTTCGAGCACGTCGCCGGACGAGCCGCGCATCAGGCAGCAGGTCGCCGCCAAGGTGCACAGCATGATCCACTTGTCCCACAGATCCTGGACGATGTTGGCGTTCAGCCCGCCGTCGATGCCCGATGCCTTGATGGCGGCATCGAGCTCGACCAGCGCCGGGCGCGCCGACTTGCCGTCGCGTTCGCCGAACGAGATCACGGCGAAGGGGCTGGTGTGCAGAATGTGGCCGTGGCCGTCCATGGCGACGCCGACCCTCGCCAGACCGCCCACCACCTTCTCGGCACCGAAGCGGGCGTCGAGCGCCTCGAGATGGCGCATGCCATTCAACAGCGGCACGATCGTCGTATTGGCGCCGACTGCCGGGGCAATGGCATCCATCGCCGAATCGAGATCGTAGGCCTTGCAGGTCAGCAGGACGAGGTCGTACGGCCCGCCTTCTCCGCCGTTCGTGACCGTCTTCACCTTCTGGGTGACGTCGCCCTTGGTGCTCTTGATCACCAGCCCGTCGCGCTGCAGCGCCTCGTTGCGACCAGCGCGCACGAGGAACGTCACGTCGGCGCCGCTCTGGTGCAGGCGTCCGCCGACATAGCCGCCGATCGCGCCGGCGCCGAGGATCAGGATCTTCATGACAACCTCTACTTCAAGCCACCACGCGCGCGGCGGGCTTCGTATGTCTGCAGATGGGCGTAGGCATAGCGCAGGTTGGGCGCGGCGATGCCGTGCTTGCGGGCGCGCGCCAGCATGTCGCCGACGATCTGCTTGCCCTCCGCCGCGCCGCCCTTCTCCATGTCGCCCAGGATCGAGGCGACCGCCTTGGAACCCTTGGCCGTCAGCATGCCCTTGAGGTTGGCCACGACCTTGTCGCTGGGCGCCTGGCCTTCGGCGACGGCGACTTTCCGGCTCTCCTCGAGCGTCTCGGCGACGATCGCGGCACCGTCCTCGCTCTCCATGATGTCGCCGATCGTGCCGCGCATCGAGGCGCACATGCCGGCGATCGTCGACAGCATGATCCACTTGTCCCAGAGATCCTGGTTGATGTTGTCGTTCAGGCCGCCGTCGATCCCGGCCTTCTTGCAGGCCGCATCGAGTTCGACCAGCGAGGCGCGCGCCGGCTTGCCGTCGCGCTCGCCGAACGACACGCCCGAGGCGCCGCTGTGCAGGATCTCGCCGTTGGGGCCCAGCATGCCGGAGATGCGGGCGAGCCCGCCGGCCACGTGCACGGCGCCGAACTTCGCGTCGAGCGCGGCGAAATGGGCATGGCCGTTCAGCATCGGCACGATGACGGTGTCGGCTCCGACCGCCGGCGCGATGGACTCCATCGCCGAGTCGAGGTCGTAGGCCTTGCAGGCCAGCACGATGACGTCGTAGGGCCCGCCCTCGCCACCCTTGGTCACGACCTTGACCGGCACGACCGCGTCGCCCTTCGGGCTCTTCACGACCAGGCCTTCCGTGCGCACCTTCTCGGCGCGCTTCTCGCGCAGCAGGAAGGTGGTGTCGATGCCGGCCTGCGTGAGCCGCGCGCCCCAATAGCCGCCGACCGCGCCGGCGCCGAGAATCAGGATCTTCACGTCTTGAGGTTCCTTTCGGTCAACCAGTCGTCGAGCCACGTGGCGAGGTCGTCGGTCTGGTGATGGATGTGGCTGAGATCGGCGTCGGCCGCGCGCTTCACGCTCTCGTCGGTGCGGATCCACACCGTGCGCATGCCGATGTCGGCAGCAGGTTTCAGGTTGACGGAGATGTCGTCGGCGAAGGCGGCGCGGGTCGGATCGACGCCGTGCTTCTTCACCAGTGCGTCGTAGATCTGCGGATGAGGCTTGGGCCAGTACTCGCCCGCGGCGATGTCGAAGATCGCCTCGAAATGATGCGCCACGCCCAGCCGCTCCATCACGCGCTCGGCGTGCGGCACGTCGCCCGCGGTGAAGATGATCTTGCGACCGGGCAGCGCGCGCAGTGACGCTTCGAGCGCGGGATTGGCCTCGACCGGCGAGTAGTCGATGTCGTGGACGTAGTCGAGATAGTGCGTCGGGTTCACGCCGTGCAGGGTCATCATCCCGCGCATCGAGGTGCCGTGGTCGCGCCAGTATTGCTTCTGGACGATTCGCGCCTCTTCCGGCGTGACCTTCAGCCAGTCGGCGATGTAGCGCCCGATGCGCACGTCGACTTGCGCGAACAGGTTGCAGCGCGCCGGATAGAGCGTGTTGTCGAGGTCGAACAGCCACACGTCCGGATCGTGCGCGGGGGGATCGTATTTGCGGGCCATGGGACGCATGGATTACCGGCCAGCCGTGCGCTTGTCGAGCCGGCGGCCTATAAGCAAGGGTAATGGATACCCTCTCGATCGCCCTCCTCGCCGCCGTCGTTGTGCTGGTCCTCGTGCTGGTCGTCGTGCTGATGCGCCAGGGCGGCGGCAGCCATGAGGCCGAGCAGCGGATGCAGCAGCAACTCGCCCTGGCGCTGAGCCAGCAGGCCGAAACCGTGCAGCGGGTCGAGAAGTCGCTACGCGAGCAGGAGCAGGCGCTGGGCAAGGTGGTCGCCGAGCGGCTCGACCGCACCGAGAAGGCCACCGGCCAGATCGTCACCGACCTGCGCGAGCGGCTGGTCCGCATCGACGAGGCGCAGAAGAAGATCGGCGAACTCTCCACGCAGGTCGTGAGCCTGCAGGAGGTCCTGTCCAACAAGCAGGCCCGTGGCGCCTTCGGCGAGGTCCAGCTCAACGACCTGGTCCAGAGCGCGCTGCCGCCCTCGGCCTATGATTTCCAGGTGACGCTCTCGACCGGCGTGCGCGCCGACTGCCTGCTGAAGCTGCCCAACCCGCCGGGCTCGATCGCCATCGACGCCAAGTTCCCGCTGGAAAGCTACAGCCTGCTGCGGGCGGTGCCGGCCGGCGACGGCGCGGCGCTGCTGGCAGCGCAGCGCGCTTTCCAGCAGGCGATCCGCAAGCACATCGCCGACATCCGGGCCAAGTACATCGTGCCCGGCGAGACCGCCGAATCGGCCCTGATGTTCCTGCCCTCGGAAGCGGTCTACGGCGAGCTGCATGCCAACTTCACCGGCCTGGTCGAGGAATCCTACAAAGCGCGTGTGTGGATCGTGTCGCCCACGACCATGATGGCGACCCTCAATACCGTGCGCGCCGTCCTGAAGGACGTGCGCATGCGCGAGCAGGCCGGCGAAATCCAGAAGATGGTCGGGCTGATCCTGGGCGACGTGAAGCGGCTCGACGACCGGGTCGACAATCTCAAGAAGCACTTCGCCCAGACCGAGAAGGACCTGCGCGAGATCGACACCTCGACCACGGCGATCACCCGCCGCGGCGAACGCATCCTGGCCGTCGACCTCGGCGAGGAACCGGTGGCGCTACCGCCGAAGGTTTAGCGGGCAAAAAAACCTCCGTCGTCTCGACCGAAGCCTCGCGCAGCGAGGCGGAGCGGAGAGACCTCCTCTCGACGATTAGCCGGCTTTAGGTGGAGGGAAGATCTCTCCACTCCGCCCCTTCAGGGGCTCCGGTCGAGATGACGGCTTCTTTGTTGCGCCGCCTTACCCCCACGGACCGCGGCGCGGGGTCTGCGGGGCGGGATTTCCCCACGGGCCGCGAGGCGCCGACGAGGCCTGCGCGCGCGGCTGCGCATAGCTTTGGCCGCCCATCGCCTGCAGGCGCGCGATGCGCTCCTCCATGGGCGGGTGTGTCGAGAACAGGCTCGACATGCCGCCGGCCAGGGCGAGCGGGTTGGCGATGTACATGTGGGCGGTCGCCGGATTGCGCTCGGCCGCCTCGTTGTGGATCTGCTGCGTGCCGGCATGCAGCTTGGCCAGCGCCGAGGCGAGCCACTGCGGCTGGCCGCAGATCTCCGCGCCCATGCGGTCGGCCTCGTATTCTCGGCCGCGGCTGATCGCCATCTGCACCAGCATGGCGGCCATCGGCGCCAGGATCATCGCGGCGATGGCGACGATCGGATTGACCAGCGGCCGGCCCTCGGAATCGCGGCCGCCGCCCATCAGGCCGCCGAAGCTCGCCAGCATGCCGATGGCGCCCGACAGGGTCGCGGCCACGGTCATGATCAAGGTGTCGCGGTGGCGGACATGGGCCAGCTCGTGCGCCATCACGCCGGCCACCTCCTCTCGGCTGAGGTGGCGCAGCAGGCCGGTGGTCGCGGCCACGGCAGCATGCTCGGGGTCGCGGCCGGTGGCGAAGGCGTTCGGCTGGTCCTCGTCGATCAGGTAGACGCGCGGCATCGGCAGGCCGGCGCGCTGCACCAGCTCGTGGACGATGCCGAACAGCTCGGGCGCGTTCTCGGGCCCGACTTCCTGCGCGTTGGCCATGCGCAGGACCATCTGGTCGCTGTTCCAGTAGGCGAAGAGGTTCATGCCCAGTGCGGCGACGAGGGCGATGACGAGGCCGGTCTGGCCTCCTAGCAGGTAGCCCGCCACGAGGACGAAGCCCGTCAGCGCGGCGAGCAGGAGGGCGGTCTTGACGTAATTCATGCCGGGTAAGTTGGTCTGCAAAAGTGGCGAATCAAGGTAGGGACAGGCATCATGCGGCCATGACCGACACCAGCAAGCCCACCCCGCCGGAGCCGCCGAAAGCCGACCCGGCCACTCCCCCCACGCCTGAGAAGCCCAAGAAGGTCGAGGAGATCGGCGGCCCGCCCGGCCCCGAGCCGACGCGCTACGGCGACTGGCAGTTCAACGGCAAGGTGACAGACTTCTGAAAGAAGTCTGTCATCCCGAGCGCAGCGAGGGATCTGGCAGTGGCACGAAGACTGCCTCGCCTGCTCTATCCGAAGAACTCCGACCAGGCCCCGAGTAAGCCCATGACCAAAGCCGACATCTTCCACCCCAGCTTCAAGGCACAGCCCTGGTGGTGGGAGGCGTGGACGCCCAACAACGCGCTGAGCATCGATCCGCCGGCGAAGACCGACGTGGTGATCGTGGGGGCCGGCTATGGCGGCCTGTCGACGGCGCTGGAACTGCGGCGCAACGGCATCGACTGCGTGGTGCTGGAGCGCGGCGTGTTCGGGATCGGCGCCTCGACCCGCAACGGCGGCATGCTCTCGGGCGGCACCAACATCGCCAAGGGACTGGGCGGCAAGAACCCCAAGGTCGAGGCCGAGTTCGAAGCCAACAAGGCGGCGTTCCTGGGCAGCGGCGCCGATTCGCTGCAGACCCTGATCGACATCATCCACCGCGAGAAGATCGACTGTGGCCTGATCACCAACGGCCGCTTCACCGGCGCCTGGACGCCCAAGCACTACGACGACCAGGCGCGAAAAGTGGAGATGTTCAACAAGTACGCCAATGTCGGCGCCGAGATGATCCCGCGCGAGCGGGTGCGCGAGATGATGGCGTCGGACTATTACTATGGCGGCATGTATGTGCGGAGCGGCGGCAACCTCCACCCCGCACGCTACTACAAGGGCCTGCTCGAGGCGGCCCACCGCCAAGGTGCCGTGCTGTGCGGCGAGGTCGAAGCCGAGCGCATCGAGAAGACTGGAAATGGCTGGCGCGTGCTGACCGCCAAGGGCCCGATCGCCTGCCGGGAAGTCGTGATCGCGACCAACGGCTATACCGGAGACCTGACGCCGAAGCTGAAGATGCGGGTCGTGCCGGTCGCCAGCCACATCATCGCCACCGAAGAGCTGCCGATGCCGGCAACGGATCTGATTCCGCTGCAGCGCTCGATCGGCGACACCAAGCGGGTGCTGACCTATTACCGGCCCTCCCCCGATGGAAGGCACATGATCTTCGGCGGACGCGCCCGCTTCACCGCGGCGCCGCCCGAGGTGAGCGCGCCGATCCTCTACCAGTACATGATCGACCGCTTCCCGCAGCTCAAGGGTATCCGCATCACCCATGTCTGGACGGGCAACGTCGCCTTCGCGCTCGATTCGATGTCGCACATGGGCCAGGACGACGGCATGCACTATCTGCTCGCTTGCAACGGCAGCGGCGTCGCGATGATGACCTATCTCGGCACCCAGACCGCGAAGAAGATCGCCGGCGGCTCCAACGCGCCGGTCAATGCCTTCGACGGCCGCGACTTCCCCGGGCATCCGCTCTACAACGGCGATCCCTCGCTATACCTCCCGCTGATCGGCGCGCTCTACCGCACGCGCGACTGGCTGGATCGCAAGATGGCCGGTTAGCGACTCATTGGAGCGCGCCACTCCAGTGGCGCTCATGCGCCGTCGCCGAGCAGGATATGAGCGCCACTGGAGTGGCGCGCTCCCATGAGATTGAGTCCGATATGACCAGCGCTTCGACAGACACCCTCCCCGTCTCCCTCGCCGATGTCCGCGCCGCCGCAGCGCGTATCGCGGGCGCCGTCGTCCATACGCCCTGCCTGCGCAGCGAGACGCTGTCGCGCATCGCCAAGGCCGATGTCTGGATCAAGTTCGAGAACCTGCAGTTCACCGCCTCCTTCAAGGAGCGCGGCGCGCTGAACACGCTGCTGCAGCTCACCGACGAAGAGCGCCGCCGCGGCGTCATCGCCATGTCGGCCGGCAATCACGCGCAGGGCGTGGCCTATCATGCCGGGCGGCTCGGGATTCCCGCGACCATCGTGATGCCGTCCTTCACGCCCAACACGAAGGTGAAGCACACGCGCGGCCACGGCGCGCGGGTTGTCCTGATCGGCGACACGCTCGCGGAAGCGGCGGCCGAGGCGCATCGGCTGGCCGCCGCCGAGAAGCTGGTCTTCGTCCATCCCTACGACGATCCCCGTATCATCGCGGGCCAGGGCACGATCGCGCTGGAGATGCTGGCCGACGCGCCCGAGCTCGACACGCTGGTCGTGCCGGTCGGCGGCGGCGGCATGCTGGCGGGCTGCGCGGTCGCAGCGCGCGGCCTCAAGCCGGACATGATGGTGATCGGCGTCGAGACGGCCGGCTACTCGGCGATGCGCCAACTGCTGGCCGGCGAGCCCGTCACGGTGGGCGGCGACACGATCGCCGAGGGCATCGCCGTGCGCGACATCGGCCGGACGCCGCTCGCCATCGCCCGCGCCCTGGTCGACCGGGTGCTGGCGGTCGACGAGGTGGCGATCGAGCGCGCCATCGCGCTGTTCCTCGAGGTCGAGAAGACCGTGGCTGAGGGCGCTGGTGCCGCCGGCCTCGCGGCCCTGCTGGCCCATCCCGAGGTCTTCGCCGGCCGCAAGGTCGGGCTGGTCCTGTGCGGCGGCAACATCGACACCCGCCTGCTGGCCTCGGTGCTGCTGCGCGGCCTGGTCCGCGACGGGCGCATCGTGCGGCTGCGCCTGATGATCCCCGACCTGCCCGGCCAGCTCGCCCGGGTCGCCGGCCTGATCGGCGGCGCCGGCGGCAACATCGTGGAAGTGCAGCACCAGCGCCTGTTCGGCAGCGTGGTCGCCAAGTCCACCGAACTCGACGTCACGGTCGAGAGCCGCGACCGCGACCACGCCCGCGAACTGGTCACGGCGCTGCAGGCCGAGGGCTTCACGGTCCGCGTCCTGGAGGGAGCGGACGCTTGATCTCCTTCACCACAGGTCGGGCTTGGCGACCATCAGCAGATAGATGACGACCAGCGCGATGAAGGCGGGCCATCCGAGAGTGAACCAGATCCGCATGGCGCTGTAATAGTCAGGCGGCAGGGGCTGGCCCGTGGCGACCGCTTGCGCCGCAAGATCACGGGCGCGGATCTGCAGCACGACGACCGGCACCCAGCAGATGAAGGCGAGGACGTAGAGCGCATAGGTCACAACGAGCCAGGAGGCTGCGGGATCGAGGCCGCTCTGCATCGCAAGCGCCAGGCCGGTGATCGGCTGCACAATGCCCGCCGGCAGCGTGAACAGCCAATCGGCCAGGACGACATTGCCCGTCACGATGGCGATGCCGCGCACGTCGCCGCGCAGATGCGCGAACCACATCTGGAAGGCCGTGCCGATGCCCGTCCCGAACAGCACCGTGCTGCTCAGGATGTGCAGCCACTTCATCCAGAGATAGGAATCGATACTCAGGATCACCGCTCCTCCTCCAGGACCACCCACACGGCAATCAGCGCGAGGATGGGCAGGTTCTTGAGCAAGGCCCCGAACGGTTCGAGCCAGAGCCCCGGCGCCAGCACGGTGAGCAGGATCGTGTAACCCGCAACAACGATGAACTGGATCGCCGCCATCCAGCGTGGCCGCCAGCGCGCGAGCAATGCCCCGGCAATCAGCAGGTCTACGCCCGAGAAGGCGAGCGCCAGCGGCCGCGACGGCAGGCCGAGGCTTGAAAACGCGGCATCCACCACGGCGTAGGAAGCGACGGGCGCCAGCACACCGGCGAGGGCCGAGCCGAGCCAAAGCAGGATCAGGATCGTTCGCACCAGCGGCCGCAGAAAGTAGAGGCGGGCGTGCCAGAGATCCTGTGTCTGCGCCGGTCGACGGGCCAGCATGTCGTCCATCCGGCGCGGCGCAAACCCGATCTTGTCGGCGAAGGTCGTGGCCGGCTCATTCCCGGCATTGCCGACCTCGAGCTGGCGCAGGCTCGCTGTGCCGAGCGGGCCGCCACCCGCAAGATCGGCGAGGCGCGCCGCAACGCGCATCACGGGCATCGGGATCGAAAGAACGGGGGCCGGCGCGAGGCCGAGCCAGGCGCGGTACTTCCCGATCAGGCCACGCAAGGTCACCACTTCAGGACCGACGGGTTCGAGGGTCTGTCGCGCAAACCGATCGCTCTCCACGACCCTCACCACCGTCTCGACCAGATCGTCGATATGGATCGGCCGAAACGCCGCTGACCCGTCACCGACAAGCGGACTGATGCCCGGCAAGCCCGCGAGCCCCCGCAGCGTCGACGTGCCCCCATAGCTTCCCTCACCGTAAACGAGCGACGGACGCAGGACGATCCAGTCGAGGGGGAGCGCCCGGAGATGATCGTCGGCCCGCTTCTTGGTCAGGGAATAGATCGTCCCCGCTTCCGTGTCGGCGCTGATGGCGGAGATCTGGACGACGCGACGAACGCCCGTGGCGACGCAGGCGTCGAACAACGCCATGGGCGCCTTGGCATGGATGGCCTCGATATCCTGCCCTCGGCCGCCGTGAAGCACGCCGGCGCAATTGATGACGGCATCGATCCCGGCCAGGCGGGGCCGCCAATCGGACGCCGCGGTATCCCGGTTGAAGTCGGCGGCGAGGGCAGACACACCCGGAAACCTGCTTCGGAGAGCCGCCGGGTTGCGGACCGCGGCAACCACCTCGTGCCCCCGGGCCATGAGCCCGGCGAGAAGCTGCCCGCCAATGAATCCGTTCGCGCCTGTCAGCAGAATTCGCACGGCGGGACCTTAGCAAAACCGCGTCCCCTTGGCGCGATGAGCCGCCATGGCGATCCACCGCCGACCGGGCTAAAAGACCGGCCATGTCCGCCTCGACCCAGTACGTCCCCTCGCCCACGCCCGATCTGGCCCGCATCCAGCGCGCGTTGATCTCCGTTTCCGACAAGGAGGGCCTGGTCGAACTGGGCAAGGCGCTGGCGGCGCACGGGATCGAAATCCTCTCGACCGGGGGTTCGGCCAAGTCGCTGCGCGACGCCGGCCTCAAGGTGGTCGAGGTCAGCGACCATACCGGCTTCCCCGAGATCATGGACGGGCGCGTGAAGACGCTGCAGCCCTCGATCCATGGCGGCATCCTCGCCCGCCGCACCGACGCCGGCCACCAGAAGGCGATGAGCGACCATAAGATCGCGGGCATCGATCTGGTGGTGGTGAACCTCTACCCGTTCGAGGCGACGGTCGCGCGCGGCGCCGACTTCCCGACCTGCGTCGAGAACATCGACATCGGCGGCCCGGCGCTGATCCGTGCCTCGGCCAAGAACCACGACTTCGTGACGATCGTGGTCGACCCGAAGGACTATGCCTCGGTGCTGCAGGAGCTCGATGCCAACAAGGGCGCCACGACCCTGGCGCTGCGCCGCAAGCTCGCGGCCAAGGCCTATGCCCGCACCGCGTCCTACGATTCGGCCATCGCCAACTGGTTCGCGGCCCAGGAAGGCGAGACCTTCCCCGAGCGGCTGACCCTGTCGGCCGAGCGCGTGCAGACGCTGCGTTACGGCGAGAACCCGCACCAGAAGGCGGCCTTCTATAGCGACGGCAGCAAGCGGCCGGGCGTCGCCACGGCGCGCATGGTCCAGGGCAAGGAGCTGTCCTACAACAATATCGGCGACACCGAATCGGCCTATGAGTGCGTCGCGGAGTTCGCCGAGTCCGCCATCGTCGTCGTGAAGCACGCCAACCCGTGCGGCGTGGCGGTCGATGCCGACCAGTTCACGGCCTACCAGAAGGCCTATGCCTGCGACCCGGTCTCGATCTTCGGCGGCATCGTCGCGGTCAACCGCACGCTCGAAGCCAAGGTGGCGGCCGAGCTGGTGAAGCTCTTCCTCGAAGTGGTGATCGCGCCCGACGCGACGCCCGAGGCGCTGGCGATCCTCGCCACCAAGAAGAACGTGCGCGTGCTGCTGGCCGGCGCCCTGCCCGATCCCGCGACGGCTGGCATGACGCTGAAGAGCGTGGCCGGTGGCTATCTCTTCCAGACGCGCGACAACGGTCATCTCACGAAGGCCGACCTCAAGGTCGTGACCAAGCGGTCGCCGACGGCGAAGGAACTCGACGACCTGCTGTTCGCCTTCACGGTCTGCAAACACGTGAAGTCGAACGCCATCGTCTATGCCAAGGACGGTGCCACGGTGGGTGTCGGCGCGGGACAGATGAACCGCCGCGATTCTTCGCGCATCGCCGCCATCCGCGCCGCCGAATCGGGCGAGGCCGCGGGTCTCGCGGTGAGCCCGGCGGTCGGCAGCGTGGTGGCCTCCGATGCTTTCTTCCCGTTTGCCGATGGGCTTCTGGCTGCGGCCGAGGCCGGCGCGACGGCGATCATCCAGCCCGGCGGTTCGATGCGCGACAAGGAAGTGATCGACGCCGCCGACGAGAAGGGCCTCGCGATGGTGTTCACCGGAATGCGGCACTTCCGGCACTGAACGTCTCAATGGAGCGCGCCACTCCAGTGGCGCTCAAAGAGAAGAGCGCAACTGGAGTTGCGCGCTCCAATGACTACCCGACCTTGATCTGCTTGGCCGATGCCATGGCCTTGCGGCGCGCGTCCTTGACGGTGCGGCCGGTCGCGAGCGCGACGGCCATGCGGCGGTGGCCCTTCACCTCGGGCTTGCCGAAGATGCGGACGGACGTGCCCGGCGCGGCGAGCGCCTTGGCGATGCCCGTATAGGTCGGGTCCTCGATGGTGCCGTCGCCAAGGACGGGCACCGAGGCAGCCGGCTGGCAGGTGATCTGCGGGATCGGCAGGCCGAGGATGGCGCGGACATGCAGCTCCATCTCGCTCATGTTCTGCGAGACCATCGTGACCATGCCGGTGTCGTGCGGGCGCGGCGACAGTTCGGAGAACCAGACCTGGTCGCCCTTCACGAACATCTCGACACCGAACAGGCCGCGGCCCTTGGCGCCACACAGCTCGTTCACGACCTTCTTCGCAATATCGCGCGCCTTGCGCAGCGCCGCCTTCGACATGGCATGCGGCTGCCAGCTCTCGCGATAGTCGCCGTCGACCTGGATGTGGCCGATCGGTTCGCAGAAGCCGAAGCCATCCTCGTGGCGCACGGTGAGCAGCGTGATCTCATAGTCGAAGTCGATGGCGCCCTCGACGATCACCAGCCCGGTGCTGGCGCGCGTGCCTTCCATCGCGATCTTCCAGCTCTTCGCGACATCGGCGGGCTTGCGCGCGACGCTCTGGCCGTGGCCGGACGACGACATGGTGGGCTTGATGAAGCACGGGAAGCCGACGGCAGCCGCGCCTGCCTGCAGCTCCTCGAGACTGGCGGCAATGCGATAGGGCGAGGTCGGCAGCTTGAGCTTCTCGGCCGCCAGCTTGCGAATGCCGCGACGGTCCATGGTGAGCTGCGCGGCGCGCGCCGTCGGGATGACGGTCCAGCCCTCCTTCTCCAGCTCGACCAGCGTGTCGGTGGCGATGGCCTCGATCTCGGGCACGATGAAGTCGGGCTCCACCGTCTCGACGACATGGCGCATCGCCCCGCCGTCGCGCATGTCGAAGACGTAGGCGCTGTTGGCGACCAGCATGGCCGGCGCATCGGCATAGCGATCGCAGGCGATGACCTCGATCCCGAAGCGCATGGCTTCGATGACGACTTCCTTGCCGAGCTCGCCCGAGCCCAGCAGCATCAGCTTGATCGCGGAGGGCTTGAGCGGCGTACCGAATTTCTTGATCTTCATGGGGCGATGATAGCAGCTGCCCCCGCAGCGCGCCTCTAGTGCGCGGGCGGCGGTGCCGAGTTCTTTCCGTCCGACTTCACCTCCTCTTTCCGCCGGCGCGTGAGCAGGCGGAAGAAGAGCGGGACGAAGAGGATGGCGATGAAGGTCGCGGCCAGCATGCCGCCGATGACGCCGGTGCCGATCGAATGGCGGCTGGCCGATCCTGCGCCGCTGCTGATGGCGAGCGGCACCACGCCCAGGATGAAGGCGAGCGACGTCATGACGATCGGCCGGAAGCGCAGCTTGGCCGCCTCCATCGCCGCATCGTAGGCCGAGAGGCCCTGCCGGTAGCGCTGCGAGGCGAATTCGACGATCAGGATGGCGTTCTTGGCGGCGAGACCGATGAGCGTGATGAGGCCGATCTGGAAATAGACGTCGTTCTCCAGGCCACGGATCCAGACCGCGAGCAGCGCGCCGAACACCGCGAAGGGCACGGCGGTGAGGACGGCGAGCGGCAGCGACCAGCGCTCGTACTGCGCCGCCAGGATCAGGAACACCATGACGAGGCCGAACACGAAGCCCAGGCCGCCCGTGCCCTGGGTGGCCAACTCCTGATAGGCCGACCCGGTCCAGCCGATCGTGTAGTCGCCCGGCAACGTCTCGGCCACGACCTGCTGCATGGCCGCGATCGCCTGGCCCGAGGAATAGCCCGGCGCCGGCCCGCCCAGGATCTTGGCGGCCGGGAAGATGTTGAAGCGGTCGACCGTGTCGGGGCCGACGATGCGCGTCACCGTCACCAGCTCGTTGAGCGGCACCATGACGTTCTTGTCGGACTTCACGAAGACGTGCCGCAGGTCCTCCGGCCGCTCTCGGAAGTCGGACTCCGATGACAGGCTGACGCGATAGGTGCGCCCGAACAGGGTGAAGTCGTTGACGTAGAGGCTGCCGAACGAACTCTGCATAGTGTCGAAGATCGAGTTGATCGGGATGCCGATCGCCTTGGCTTTGTCGCGGTCGACGTCGATCCGGTACTGCGGCACGCTGGTGGAGAAGGTGGTGGAGACGCCCGCGAGTTCCGGATGTTTGGCCGCCGCGGCCACGACCTTGTTGGCCGCTTCCGCGAGGCTGGCCAGCGAGCCGCCGGACCGGTCCTGCAGATAGAACTCGAAGCCGCCGGTCGTGCTCATGCCCTGGATGGGCGGCGGGTTGAAGCCGATCACCACGCCGTCTCGGAAGTGGGTGTTCAATCCGGCGAGGGACGGCGCGAGGTTGCGCGCATCCTGGGCCGGCTCCGTGCGCTCGGACCAGTCCTTGAGCGTGACGAAGGAGATGCCGGAATTGGTCTTCTGGGCGCCCGAGAGGAGGTCGAAGCCGGAGAAGGTGACGATGTTGGCAACCGCGGGATTCTTGCCCAGCTCCTCGGTCGCCTTCGCCGTCACCGCGCGCGTACGCGTCAGCGAGGCGGCGGGCGGCAGCGCCGTCACCAGGAAGACGTAGCCCTGGTCCTCGTTGGGCACGAGCCCGCCCGGGACGCGCTGGAACAGGAACACGGTGGCACCGACGATCACGGCGAAGCCCGCCAGGCCGAAGATGGCCCTCTTCAGCAGGAACGAGACGCCGCCGGTATAGCGCTCGGTAACCCACGCGAAGCCTCTGTTGAACCTGGTGAAGAACCATCCGGGCTTCTCGTGGCCGGGCTTCAGGATCAGCGCCGCGAGCGCGGGCGTGAGCGTCAGCGCCACGATCCCTGAAATCACCACCGAGACGGCGATGGTGACCGCGAACTGGCGGTAGAGCTCGCCCGCCAGGCCGCCCAGGAAGGACACCGGGATGAACACCGCGCAGAGGACCAGGACGATGGCGATGACTGGCCCGGTCACCTCCTGCATCGCCTGCACCGCCGCGTCGCGCGGGCTCTTGCCCTCGGTGGACATGATCCGCTCGACGTTCTCCAGCACCACGATCGCGTCGTCGACGACGATGCCGATCGCGAGGACCAACCCGAACAGGGTGAGAAGGTTGATGGAGAAGCCCAGCAGGTACATGCCGGCGAAGGTGCCGACGATCGACACCGGGATGGCGATGATCGGGATGATCGTCGCCCGCACGCTCTGCAGGAACAGGAAGACGACCAGCACCACGAGGATGACGGCCTCGATGAAGGTGATCACCACTTCCTCGATCGACACCTCGACGAAGCGCGTCGTGTTGAACGGCACGTCGTAGCGCAGCCCCTCGGGAAAGCGCTTCGAAATGCGCTGCATCGTGTCCTGCACCGACTGCGCGACCTGTAGCGCATTGGCGCCGGGCTGCAGATAGACGCCGATCGGCACCGCCGGCGCGCCGTTGAAGATCGCCGAGAAGCCGTAGGTCAACGCGCCCAGCTCGACCTTGGCCACGTCCTTGAGGCGCAGCGCACCGCCGATCTCGTCGGAGCGGATGATGATGTTCTCGAACTGCGTGGGATCGACCAGCCGCGCCGGCGTCGTCACCGAATAGGTGAACTCCTGCGGGTTCTTCATCGGCTCCTCGCCGAACCGGCCGGCCGCGAACTGCGAGTTCTGTTCGCGGATGGCGGCCGCCACGTCGCCGGGCGTCAGATTGTATTGCGCGAGCTTGTCGGGTCTCAGCCAGACGCGCATGGAATAGTCCGAGGCGCCGAACAGGGCGGCATCGCCGACGCCCGGCAGGCGGCGCAACTCGTCGATCACGTTGACCAGCGCGTAGTTGCTGATGAACACCGTGTCGTAGCGCCGGTCCGGCGACGACATGGTCATCACCATCAGGATCGACGACGATCGTTTCTGGACGACGACGCCCTGCCGCGCGACCTCGGCGGGCAACAGCGGAAGCGCCCGCTGCACACGATTGTTCACGTTGATGGCGTTCTGGTCGGGATCGGTGCCGATCTGGAAGCTGACCGTCAGGCTCATCGTGCCCGAGCCGGTCGATGTCGAGCGCATGTAGATCATACGTTCGACGCCGTTGATCTGCTGCTCGAGCGGTGCTGCCACCGTGGAGGCGATCGTCTCCGCCGTCGCGCCGGGATAGCTCGCCGTGACCACCACGTCGGGGGGCACGATCTGCGGATATTGCGAGATCGGCAGCGCGCGCATGGCCACGAGGCCCGCGAGCACGATGACGATCGACAGGACACTGGCGAAGACCGGCCGGTCGATGAAAAACTTCGAGATCACGGTCTGGTCCCGCCCGCCGCCGGTGTTGCGGCCGGGGTGGCGGGTGCCCCGGAGGCGTCGATCGGCTTCACCTTGATGCCGGGCCGCACGCGGATGACCCCGTCCGTGACGACCCGTTCTCCGGCCTTGAGGCCGCTCTTCACGATCCAGCCCTTCTCGACCTCACGGTCGAGCTGGACGGGGCGGGCCTCGGCCACGTCGTTGGCGTCGACGACATAGACGGCGGCACCCTGAGGACCCTGCACGATCGCCGTCTTCGGCACGAGAACGGCATTCGGCATCGTGACGCCGATGATCTCGACCCGCACGAACTGGCCGGGCAGCAGGCCCCGCTTGTCGTTGGGGAAGACCGCGCGGATCTGAACCGTGCCGGTGCGCGGGTCCACGATGCTGGAGCTGATGTCGACCCGGCCGTCGAATGGATAGACGTCGCCGTTGCCGAAGCGCAGCTTCACGGTGACGTCATCTTCGGTCAGCGGCTTGGCGCGCTTGCGGTTGATCTCCGTCAGCTCGCGCAGTTCGCCGTCCGTGGTGGTGAAATAGACATAAGCGGGATCGAGCTGCGTGATGCGGGTGAGCACCGTCTGCTGCGGCTGGACGAGCGTGCCCTGGGGCGGCGAGGCTTCGATGCTGGTGAGGCCTGCGATCGGCGCCTTGATGACCGTGTACTCGAGATTGAGTTCAGCCGTCTGAACATCGGCCTTGGCGGAAGCGAGCGCCGCCGTGCTTTGCTCGCGCGCGGCCGTGGCGTCTTCCAGGGCCTTCTGCGTCGAGACCTGGCGAGCTGCCAACCCTTCGACCCGGGTGAAGTTCTCCGTGGCCTGGGTCAGCGTCGCCTGCGCCTGCGCTTCCTGCGCCTTGGCGCGGGCGAGCGACGCCTCATAGCTGCGGGGATCGATGCGGAACAGCACGTCGCCCGCCTTGACGGCCTCGCCATCGGTGAATTCCCGCTTCAGCAGGAAGCCACCGACCTGCGACCGGATCTCGACGACACGGAAGCCGGTCACTCGGCCTGAATAAAGCAAAGGCAGCGGTACGTCGGCGGACACCAACGTGACCACTCCAACCTCCGCAGGGGGTGGCGCCGCAGCGACAGGCGGCGCCTTGGGACCGCGCAGGGCGAACCAGTAGACGCACGCCGCAGCGAGCGAAACCAAAGTGACAGCAATGACGGCAATTCGAACCGGGGATGCCTTTGCCATCTAGGCGTCTCCATCCATCGGTCCGCGCCAAAGGCTGCCGCCGTGACCCCAGCGCGAGCGCGCCACGACAGTCGCAGACGCTCCCTCTTCTTTGTCGAACCTGAACACAGGCGCCCCCTCCGCACACGGCAAGGCGACGCATGACACCCCGCTCACGACCTTGCTAAACGTGGATGGGTGCGCAACGTTCCGAATCGAACCGACGGATTTGCGCGCCGAACGGCAGGCGCTGCAGGCCTTTAACCCTACAGTTGTTGCTGAAACTTCGTTCCCGGGAAGTGCGCCAGTTACTCCGCGAGGAATTGACACAGCCTAACGCGGCAACCACATGTCGGCTTCGCGACGCAGAATTGTTCGCGGGGGAGTCCCAAGTGTCCGTTCGTCGCCGCCTGCTGGCCGTTGCCAGCCTGAGCCTCTTGGCTTTTTCATCTCCATCCTTCGCCCAGGGCGGCCCGCCGGCCATGCCGGTCGGCGTTTCCGAGCCGCTGGCGAAGCGCGTCACCCAGTGGGACGAGTATTCCGGCCGCTTCGAAGCCGTCGCGACCGTCGAAGTGCGGGCGCGCGTCTCGGGTTTCATCGACAAGATCGACTTCCGCGACGGCCAGATCGTCAAGGAGGGTGCGCCCCTGTTCACCATCGACAAGCGCCCTTACGAGATCGCGGTCGAATCGGCTGAGGCCGAGGTCGCGCGCAACAAGGCCCAGGTCGATCTCGCGGAGCTGCAGGTCGGCCGCGGCGCGTCACTGATCGCCTCCCGCACCATCACCGAGGCGGAGCAGGATTCGCGCAAGTCGACGCTCGCCGTGGCGCGTGCCCAGCTCAAGTCGGCCGAGGCGGCGCTGCGCAACGCCCAACTGAATCTCGAATGGACGAATGTCACGGCGCCGATTGCCGGCCGCATTTCGGACCGCAAGGTCGATGCCGGCAATTTGATCTCGGGCGGACAGACCGGCGCCACCCTGCTGGCCACCATCGTCACGCTCGATCCCATCCGCTTCGTCTTCGACATCTCCGAGGCCGATCATCTGCGCTACAGCCGCCTCATCCTGTCGGGCGCGCTTGCCTCTTCGCGCGACGGCGCCAATCCGGTCCGCATCCGGCTCTCCGACGAGACCGACTGGAAGCGCACCGGCAAGGTCGACTTCGTCGACAATGCAATGACCGCGCGCTCGGGCACGATCCGTGTGCGCGCCCTGGTCGACAACAAGGACCAGCTGCTGACACCCGGCATCTTCGGCCGCCTGCAGCTGTTCGGCGGCGAGTACGACGCGCTGCTGGTGCCCGACTCGGCCATCATCTCCGACCAGGCCCGCAAGATCGTGTTCGTCGTTGGCCCCGGAGATGTCGTGCAGGCCAAGCCCGTGACCCTGGGCACGATCGTCGACGGGCTGCGCGTGATCCGCTCGGGCCTGGAGCCGACGGACAAGGTCGTTCTC
This sequence comes from Reyranella sp., assembly GCF_052439685.1. GTDB lineage: Bacteria > Pseudomonadota > Alphaproteobacteria > Reyranellales > Reyranellaceae > Reyranella. The sequence goes on along the minus strand of NZ_JBQVQG010000018.1, from coordinate 92,531 downwards.
GACGGCCTCGCCAATCCCATGGTCCGGCCGGGCGCGAAGGTCGTGCCCCAGAAGGGCGAGATCGTCGCCAAGGCCAAGTAAGGGCCCCCCATGCGCTTTTCACATTTCTTCATCGACCGGCCGATCTTCGCGTCGGTGCTCTCGGTCATCATCGTGATCGTGGGCTTCATCGCCCAGCGCGGGCTTCCCGTGGCCGAGTATCCCGAGATCGCGCCGCCGACCGTCAACATCACCGCGACCTATCCCGGCGCCTCCGCCGAGGTGATCGCCGAGACCGTCGCCACGCCGATCGAGCTCGAGGTCAACGGCGTCGACGACATGCTCTACATCGAGTCGCAGTCGACCGGTGACGGCCGCCTGTCGATCAACGTCGTGTTCAAGCCCGGCGTCGACATCGACCAGGCGCAGGTGCTGGTGCAGAACCGCGTCGCGGTCGCCCAGCCGCGCCTGCCCGAGGACGTGCAGCGTCTCGGCATCGTGGTGCGCAAGGCCTCGCCCGACCTGATGATGGTCGTGCACATGGTCTCGCCCGACGGCAGCCGCGACCAGCAGTACATCTCGAACTACGCCACGCTCTACGTGAAGGACGTGCTGACCCGCGTCGACGGCGTCGGCAACGTGCTGGTGTTCGGCGGCCGCGACTACTCGATGCGCATCTGGCTCGATCCCGCGAGGGTCGCGGCGCGCAACCTGACCGCTGGCGAAGTGGTGCTGGCGCTGCGCGCGGCCAACCTCCAGGTGGCGGCCGGTGCGGTCAACCAGGCGCCGGCTGTGTCGCCGGGCGGGTTCACCCTGTCGGTGCGCACGCTGGGGCGGCTGAGTTCGCCCGACCAGTTCGAGAACATCGTGATCCGCGCCGAGCCGGACGGCTCGGTGACGCGCCTGCGCGACATCGCCCGCGTCGAACTAGGCGCGCAGGACTACACGCTGAACGCCTACCTCAACAACAAGACGGCTACCGCGCTCGGCATCTTCCAGCGTCCCGGATCCAACGCGCTTTCCACCTCGGATGCGATCATCGCCGAGATGGAACGGTTGAAGAAGACCTTCCCGTCGGGCCTCGACTACACGATCGTCTATAACCCCACGACCTTCATCCAGGCCTCCGTCGACGCCGTCATCACGACGCTGTTCGAAGCCGTGATCCTGGTCGTCATCGTCGTGATCCTGTTCCTGCAGACCTGGCGTGCGGCGATCATCCCGATCCTCGCCATCCCGGTCTCGCTGATCGGGTCGTTCGCGATCATGGCCGCGGTGGGCATCTCCTTCAACACGCTGTCGCTGTTCGGCCTGGTGCTGGCGATCGGCATCGTGGTCGACGACGCCATCGTCGTGGTCGAGAACGTCGAACGCTACCTGACGCAGGGCATGTCGCCCAAGGAAGCCGCGCACAAGACGATGGGCGAGGTCGGCGGCGCGCTGATCGCGATCTCCCTGGTGCTGATCGCGGTGTTCCTGCCGACGGCGTTCATCACCGGCCTGCAGGGCACCTTCTACAAGCAGTTCGCCATCACCATCGCCGCCTCGACCGCGATCTCGGCCTTCGTGTCGCTGACGCTGTCGCCGGCGATGGCGGCGCTGCTGCTGAAGACGCATGCCCTGTCGCACGTCGAGAAGCCGAAGCCCGGCCTGATGGAGCGGCTTGCCTGGCCGGTCCACTGGTTCTTCCGGCACTTCAACCGCGGCTTCGAGGCGCTGTCGAACTTCTACGGCCGCATGACAGCACGGGTGATCCGCATGGGCTTCATCATGCTGGTGATCTACGCCGGTCTTCTGGCCCTCACCCAGAACCGCCTCGCATCGACCCCGACCGGTTTGGTGCCGCAGCTCGACCGCTCCTACCTGATCGCGGCCATGCAGCTTCCCGCCGGCTCGACGCTCGAGCGGTCGGACGCGCTGGTCCGCAAAGCCAGCGAGATCATCATGTCGCGGCCGGGCGTCGCGAACGCCGTCTCGTTCGTCGGCTTCGACGGCGCGACCTTCACCAACGCGCCCAACACCGGCGTGATCTTCGTGACCCTGAAGCCCTTCAAGGAGCGTCCCGGCATCACCAAGGACATGATCCTGGCTGACCTGCGCGGCCAGATGTTCGCGCTGCGCGAGGCCTTCGTGTTCGTCCTGGAACCGCCCGCCGTGCCCGGCATCGGCACCGGCGGCGGCCTCAAGGGCTACGTACAGGACCGCGCCTCGCGCGGGCTGACCGCCCTGGAAGGCGCCACCTGGGCCCTGGCCGGCGCGGCCGGACAGGCCCCGGGCCTCACCCAGGCCTTCACGCTCTACAATACGCGCACGCCGCAGATCTATGCCGACATCGACCGGACCAAGGCCGAGCAGCTCGGCGTGCCGATCGCCCGCGTGTTCGAGACGCTGTCGGCCTACATGGGCTCGGCCTACGTCAACGACTTCAACATCCTCGGCCGCACCTACCGTGTGACCGTGCAGGCCGACGACCCCTATCGCCTCACCCTGCGCGACGTCGAGAACCTGAAGACGCGCAGCGTGAGCGGCGAGATGGTCCCGATCGGCGCGGTGGCGACCTTCGAGGACATCACCGGTCCCTATCGCGTGGCCCGCTACAATCTCTACCCCGCGGCCGAGGTGCAGGTCGCCCTGCAGCGCGGCTACTCCTCGGGTCAGGGTATCGCCACGATGGAGGCGCTGGCCGAGAAGGTCCTGCCCTCGGGCTTCGGCTTCGAATGGACAGAGATCGCGCTGCAGGAGAAGCTGGCCGGCAACACCGCGATCCTGGCCTTCGGCCTCGCCGTGCTGTTCGTCTTCCTGCTGCTGGCGGCGCTCTACGAGAGCTGGCTGCTGCCGCTCGCCGTCATCCTGATCGTGCCGATGTGTATTCTCGCGGCGATGATCGGCGTGAACATCCGCGGCCTCGACCGCAACGTCCTGGTCGAGATCGGCCTCGTCGTGCTGGTCGGTCTGGCGGCAAAGAACGCCATCCTGATCGTGGAGTTCGCCAAGCAGGCGCATGAGCAAGGCATGAATCGCTTCGACGCGGCAGTCACCGCCTCGAAGACGCGGTTGCGGCCCATCCTGATGACTTCGCTCGCCTTCATCCTGGGCGTGGTGCCGCTGGTCATCAGCACAGGCGCCGGCGCGGAAATGCGCCAGTCGCTGGGCACGGCGGTGTTCTCCGGCATGATCGGCGTCACGATCTTCGGCCTGATCTTCACGCCGGTCTTCTACGTGCTCTCCGTCGGTCTGGCCGAGCTGCGCTTCAAGTGGCGCAAGCAGGAGATCAAGCCGGACTTCAAGCCGCAATAGGCGTCGGCGCGGGTGGCGGACGCATCAGCGCGAACGCCACCTGCACGATGCCGGCGGTGAGCCCCATCGCGACCCCGAGGCGCCAGGCGAGGTCGTAGGAGCCCAGCGCGTCGAACAGGAGACCGCCGCCCAGGGCGCCGACGAAGCTGCCGACCTGGTGGCTCATGAAGGCGACGCCCTGGATCATCGCCTGCCAGCGCAGGCCGAACATCTCGACGACCGAGCCGGCGACCAGCGGCCCGACCCCAAGCCACAGGAAGCCCATGGCCGAGGCGAAGATGAGCGTGCTGACCGGCGTCGGCGGCATCACGAAGTAGCAGGCGAGCACGATCGAGCGGGCGATGTAGATGCCGCCCAGCAGGCCGGGCTTCGACCAGTGCCCGCCGGCCCAGCCGAAGAAAAGACTGCCGAATACGTTGAACAGCGCGATCGCGCCCAGCGCGCCGGCGCTGAGCGACGGATCCATGCCGCAGATCGCGAGATAGGACGGCAGGTGCGTGGTGATGAACAGAAGCTGCATGCCGCACACGAAGTAGGCGGCCGTCATCACCAGGAAGGATGGATTGCGCAGCGCGGCCCTGAGTGCCGCGCGCGGAGAGGCGGCGCTGATGTCTCCCGTGGCAGGTACCGGAGGCGACAGCCGGTCGACCCGGCCGGCGATCCAGGCTGCAGGCAGCATGAAGACGGTCAGCGCGAGAAATCCAAGCAGCCCGGCGCGCCATCCCAACTCGGTCGTGAGGGTCTGCTCGAGCGGTGCAGCGAGCAGCGCGCCCAGCGAGCCGGTGGCCGTGATCGCTCCCAGCACGAAGCTGCGCGCCTTCGCAGGTACGGCGCGGGCGCCCACGGCGAGCGAGATGGCCGAGGCGGTGCACGCCAGTGCCATGCCGATCAACACACCGCCGCCCAGCATCACCTCGGTCATGCCGCCCGCCATCGCGAACAGGCCGAGCCCCGCAATATAGAGAGCCGAACCGCTGATCATGATCGGCCGGAAACCCAGCCGAACCGCCAATGCGCCTGAGACCGGCTGCAGGAAGCCCCAGGCGAGGTTCTGGACGGACATGGCCAGCGCAAAGTCGGAGACCGTGAGGGCGATGTCACGCGTGAGCGACGGCATCACCAGTCCGAAACTCTGGCGCACGCCCATGCCGAGGCTCAACATGACGGAGGCACCGATCAGGATCGGCAGGACGGGCCGCAGGTCCTTGAGGGTGGCCATGGCAGCGCCTTTCGAATTACACAGGTCTGTGTAATCTACGGACGGCGCCGGAAAGGGGTCAAGACGGCATGGCGAGAGCGGATGTCAGGGCAGCGATGCAGGAACGCATCCTCGAGACGGCGGACCGGCTGTTCTACGGGCAGGGCATCCGCGCCGTCGGCGTCGATACGATCGCGGCCGAGATCGGCATCAGCAAGCGCACGCTCTACAATCACTTCCCGTCGAAGGACGATCTGATCGTGGCCTACCTGTCGCGCCGGCTGAAGCCCGCGCCACCGTCCGACCGGCCGCCGATGGAACAGATACTGGGTGCATTCGACCGGCTGGAGCGCACCATCGCGACCGGCGTCTTCCGCGGCTGCCCCTTCGTGAACGCCGTGGCCGAACTCAAGGAACCCGCCCATGCCGCCAACAAGCTCGCGCTGGCCTTCAAGGAACAACGGCGGACGTGGTTTCAGGGACTTTTGGAACGGCTCGGCGTCGAGCAGGCCCACTTGCTGTCGATGCAGCTCCAACTGCTGACCGACGGCGCGATCGCTGCCGCCCTCGTGCGCGGCGATCCCAAGGTCGCAGCGGCGGCGCGTGAGGCGGCGGCGGTTTTGCTGAAGGCGGCGGGCGTTAACCCCTCGAGAAGCGGTTCGAGTGAGGTCAAGTCGGATTAGGCCGCAGGATACGGTGCAGGTCGAGGACCGGCGGCCTGTGTCCCAGCTGTGAGAGCAGCGTGTGGACCTGCGCCCGGTGATGGGTCTGATGATTGAAGAAATGCGGCAGGATCACCGACCACGGATCCTCGGTGTCGAAACCGGAATTGTTGACGTAGCGCACGCTGCCCTGCTCGAACCCCTCGGGCAGGGTCGCGAAGAACTGTTCCATGTGGCGGTCGAGGCGCTCGCGCTCCGCGCGCAACGCTTCGAACTTCTCGAACTGGACCGCGCCAAGGCCCGTCGAGACATGCGAGCCACCTTCGAACCGGGCCATCCAGATGCGATCGCCCAGCAGCAGATGGTTCAGCGTACCGTGCACGCTGCCGAAGAAGGCCCCGAGATCGCGCCGGTACTCCGCGCCGGAGAGCCCGGCGCAGGCCGCATAGAGCGTCTCGTTGGCGAGCCGGTTGTAACGGGCGTATTGCGCCCAGATCCCGCTCATGGCCTCCCCGCGGCAGCAGTTAGCGGGCCGCGGCCGAAACCCAACGGGTGAAGCCGCGGAAGAGTCCCGCCACGGCGGCACTGCGCAGGCGATGGGCACGGGCTTCGAGGGCCTGGCGTTCGGCGATGGTGGGATAGGGGACCGTGAACATGGGAAAGACCTCCAAAGATTGAAATGAACCTAATTCCGTTCTTCCTGGAGGTTAATACGGAGTGTATGACCAACACTCATGAATATGGTTCATCAATAGCGCAATGATCGATCACGCAAGCGAGATGGCGGCGTTCGTGCGGGTCGTTGAGTCCAAGGGATTTTCCGCGGCTGCGCCGGCCCTTGGCCTGACCCCGTCGGCGGTCAGCAAACTGGTGACGCGCCTGGAAACGAGGCTGGGCGTACGGCTGCTCCAGCGCACGACGCGAGCGATCAGTCTCACCGAGGAGGGTGAGGCCTTCTACGCTGCGGCCCGGCGTATCGTGGGCGAGATCGAGACCCTCGAGAACCAGATCAGCGGGCAGAGCGGCACGCCGCACGGGCTGCTGAAGGTCACGACGTCACTCGCCTTCTCGACCCACCAGCTGGCCCCGGTGATTGCCGAGTTCCTCGAACGCTATCCGTTGCTGCAGCTCGAGCTGATGCCGACGGACCGGGTCGTCGACATGATCGAGGAAGGCGTCGACGTGGCCATCCGCATCGGGCGACTGGCCGACACCAGCTTCATGGCCCGCAAGATCGGCGAGGACGTGCGCCTGGTCTGCGCCTCGCCCTCCTACCTCAGGAACCGGCGGCCGTTACTGCGACCCGAGGACCTGACGCGCCACAACTGCATCGTCTCGCGCGATCGGACCTACCTCAACCGCTGGCCGTTCCGCATCGACGGCGAGATTCGCGAGGTCGAGGTCGGCGGCCGGGTCGCCGTCACCGAGGGCGAAGCGCAGATGCGCCTGGCGCTACAGGGGCTGGGCATCGTGCGCCTGACCCGTCTGACGGTCGCCAGCGCCATCAAGAATGGCGAGCTCGTGTCGCTGCTGGAAGAGTTCCGCGCCGAGCAGCCGATCCCCATTCATGCGGTCTATCCTCACCGCCGCCACCTCGCGCCCAAGGTGACGGCTTTCATCGACTTCATCCTCGAGAAATTCACGCCGCCGCCGTGGGAGGTGCTAGGGTCGTCGCCTAACAAGGACGACGATCCTTGAGGAGGGAGAATGGACGCCGACACCGATCTTTTCGTGCAGGCCTTCTGGGTCAAGTGCCGCGACATCATCCGGCCCGAACTCGACGGGGCCGTCGATTCGATGCGGCATGCAGGCCACGAAGCCAACATCTCGACCCTGGAATTCTCTCCCGATGAGAAGGCGCCCGGGAGCGCGCCGACGCTTACCCTGACCATCCACCCGAGCGGTGCAGGCGAAACGCGTGTCCTGCGCTATCGCGGCGACGTGACGACCCGGGAGATCGAAGTCATGGCGTCCGGCTGCAAGACCTCGCGCTATGATCTGTCGGCCGTCACCCATGACGGCGTGAAGCACGACATCGCGCTCTGTTTCGGCTCGTTGCTCAAGACCAAATGAACCCAAGGAGGATATCATGGCCGACGCCATCGACGACCTGTTCCGCCGCTTCGGCAAGGCCTTCAACAAGGCCGATGTCGATTCGATCGCCGAGTGCGTGACCGACGATTTCGAATGGCGCCTCAATACGGGTGGATCGCCGACCGGTCGGGTGCTCAAGGGCAAGGAGGCGCTGCGCGCGCACTTTGCCGACAAGAGCACGGCGCATCGCGAGGTGCGTTTCTCCGAGGCCAGCATCCATCGCGCCGGCGACAAGCTGTTCGGCACTTTCCGCGCTACCGGCATCGATCATGCCGGCAAGCCGTTCGATCGCTACGGTATCGACCTCTACGAGGTGAAGGACGGCAAGATCGCCCTCAAGGACAGCTACATGAAGGCCGAGTGATGTCGATGTCGAACGATACCGTTCTCTGGGAGATCGACCGCCGTGGCGTGGCTACCGTCACCTTGAACCGGCCGAAGGTGAACAACGCTTATAACGGCGACCTCATCCAGGGCCTGCACGACGCCATGGATTCCCTGGGTGGCGAAAGCAACCTGCGCATCGTCGTGCTCCGGGGCAACGGCAAGCATTTCCAGGCGGGTGCCGATCTGTCGTGGATCACCGGCGTCGCCACACAGTCGCCCGCCGAGAACGAGAAGGTGAGCCGACTCACCGCCGAGGCCGTCAAGCGACTCGACACCTGCCCCGTCCCCACGCTCGCCCTGATCCAGGGCGGCTGCTTCGGCGGCGGCACCGGCATCGCGGCAGCCTGCGACGTCGTCGTGGCGCAGGAGGATGCGCTCTTCTCCATCAGCGAGACGCGCTGGGGCCTGATGGCCGGCATCATCCTGCCGCAGCTCTGCCAGGCGATCGGCCTGCGCCAGACGCGCCGCTACGCACTGACCGGCGAACGCTTCGGCGCCCACGACGCACGCCGTCTCGGCCTTGTGCATGAAGTCTGCCCGGTGGGCGGTCTCTCTGAAGCCGGAGAGAAGATCGTCGAGGCCGTCCTGATGAACGCACCGCGCGCCACCACCGCGACCAAGTTGCGCTCGCTCGCCTCGGCCCGCGCCTTCGTCGACGACGGCGAACTGCGCGACCTGATCGACGAACACGCCCGCACCCGCCAGCAGGACGAGGCTACCGAAGGCCTCGCCAGCTTCAGGGAGAAGCGCAAGCCGGCGTGGTATCCGGGTTAGAAAGCCCGTCGTCGCTCCGCTGCGCTCTCTTTTTCTCTTGTCATCCTGAGCGCAGTGAAGGTCTCGCGCCCGCCAGGGTGTCCTTTGCTCGTTCCGTCAGGTCCTTCGCTGCGCCCAGGACGACAGAGGGCTACTCCGCCGCCTGCTTCTGCGCGAGGCGATCGGGCGTGAGCGTGTAGGTCGTGAACTGGCGGTTCAGCGCCGGCATCGGGCAGGCTTCGAGATGGCCCTCGGCCGGGCGCATCAGGATCATGGCCGTGGTTGCCGTCGAGACGCCGCGTGAGTTGAGGCGCGGCGGACGGCACACCGAATAGGGCGTGCCCCAATCGTCGAAGAAGGCCTGACGGAAATCTTCCAGGGTGAGCTTGCCGCGCTTGGGCGAGAGTTGGTCGCGCACCCGCTTGTCGCGATAGATCGAGTCCGGCGTCTCGGCGAGGCCGGTATCCTTCACCTTGGCGCGCGCCGAATCGGCGATCCAGTGGTTGGCATGGACGTAGAGGCCGCGGTCTGGCGCGATCCAGAACGTGTCGTCGGGCGCGCATTCGAATCCGAAGGCCTCGCCGTCACAGTGACTTACCGCCATGTGGTTCGACCCGGGCTTGGGCGTCGACACGATCGTCTGCACCGCGTGAGCAAGATGAGCGGCCTCCAGCACCTTGCGGCGGATGAAGGGCAGCGGCACGCCCGGACCGCGCTGATAGTCGCGATCGCATTCCAGCGCGTTGGCCGTGAGGCCGATGCCGGCCGAGTTGAGACCCGAGCGCGCGAGTCCGCCCGCTTCGGTGAAGGTCAGGATATCGGGCCCGTCATCGCGACGGATGCGCAACACCACGCCGTTCTCGGCACACTCCGAGCGCCAATCCCAGTTCTGACCATGCAGCAGCACACCGTCGGCGCTGGCCTCGGGCAGTGCGAGCGCCGCCGTACAGCCGTCGGGAAAGTGCTTGGCGGCCTGCTGCTTGCGTGCCGCGACCACCATCTCGGTGCGGGCGTTCATCAGCACGACGGCGGCGAAAGGCTCGTTGGCGCCTTCGGCGATGCCGCGCATTTCCTCGGTATAGGTCGGATCGAACTTGTCGATCAGCGGCACCATGGCCTCGGCGCGCCGCTCCAGTTCCTTCCAGTCGACGCCCGACTTGAGCAGCGACTCGGCGTACATCTTCGCCCCGCGCCGCAGGCGATCGGCGGCGGCCTTGCCGTGAATCCGACCCCGCTCCCTGGGGCCGCCGGACAGATCGATCAGCGGGAAGGGAGTGTAGTCGGTCATGGCGGCCTCTTAAGGGTGACCCAGCAGGGCCTGGCGGAAACGGTCCTTGAGATGCGCACCGTCCTGCGGCGGCATCACGAACTCCAGCTTCTCTACCATGACCTTCACGAGCCGGAACACCGGACCCTTCTTGGTACGGACGTCCTTCACCAACTCTGCGACCTCGCTCGACTCGCGCACGGTCGTGGCGTCGGCGATGCCGCAGCCGCGGGCGATCATGGCGAGATCGGTGCCGGCGCCGGAATCGGTCGGGCCGTTGTTGCGCGGGCTGGTGTGCGTGGCCTGGTTGCCGGTCTCGCCGAACTTCTCGTTGTCGAGTACGACGATCGCCAGGTTCTCCGGCATCTGCGTCGCCACGGTGGCGAGCGAGCCGAGGCTCATCAGCATGTCGCCGTCGCCGGTGATGACCAGCACGCGCTTGGTGGGCTGCGCCAGGGCCAGGCCGAGGCCCATGCCGACCGGGGCACCCATCGAGCCCCATAGCGGCATGTTGAGCGGACGGTCGCCGGCGGCGGTGATGTCCCAGTTCGACGAGCCGAGGCCCGCGATGACCAGCAGGTCGTCACCGGCATTATCGAGGAGCTGCTTGACCAGCGGGCGGCGCTGCAACGTTGCGCCTGACTTGTTGGGGCTCATCTCACTTCTTCCCGAAATTCTTGATGCCGATCAGCTTCTGGCGCAGCAACACGGCGACGGCCTGGCCGCCGTTGAAGGCCGAACGCGCGGCGGCGTCGACGGTGGTCTTCACCTCGGCGGCATTGTCGACGGAGTAGAGCAGCACGCCCATCGCCTCGAGCACCTTCGGCGTGCCCTGGCCCATCGGGTACTGCCAGGAATTGAACTCGCCCCAGTCGCCGCGCATCGTGATCAGGGTCAGGAACGGAAAGCGCAGCGTCTTGGGCATGCCCATCAGGTTGATGGTGTTGCCGACGCCCGAGCTCTGCATCAGCAGCACCGAACGCTGCCCGCCCAGCCACGCGCCGGCGGCGAGCGGGATGCCCTCCTCCTCGGTCGTGAGCGCCAGGGTGCGGATCGAATTCGACTTCTGGCAGGCCTCGATCAGCCGGCCATGACCGGCGTCGGGCACGTGATAGACCTGCTTCACGTCATGGTCCTGGAAGACCTCGAAAATCTGGTCGCGCCAATCAGGCTGCGTCGGTGCGGCGGTCATGTTTCTCCCATTCCCGGTTCAGGATCGGTCGGCACAGTAGCTATAACGGCAGCGAAACTGGACGACTGTTGGGAATGAACAGATATAACGATATTGTATCGCTCCCATGGAGCTTTCCCAACTTCGCACCCTCATCCACGTCGCCGAGCTCGGCAGCCTGAGCAAGGCGGCGGATCGGATCGGTATCGCCCAGCCGGCGCTCAGCCGCCAGATCCGGATGCTGGAAGAGGAACTGTCGGTCCGCCTGTTCACCCGGCATGGGCGCGGCATGGTGCTCACCGACAAGGGGCGGGAGATCCTCGAACACGCCACGCGCGTCATGACGGAGCTGGAAGAGATCCGCGCCACCGCTGCCGATCTCGACGCTCCTCTGCGAGGCCGGATTTCGATCGGCTTTCCGCCGACGGTGGCAGACATCCTCTCGCTCCCCCTGGTCGCTGCTTTCGGAAAGAGCCACCCGCAGGTCGAGTTGAGACTGGTCGGCGCCTACACCGGTCACCTGCTCGACTGGCTGCATCGTGGCGAGATCGACGTCGCCATCCTCTACGATCCAAATTCTGCGAGGTCCCTGCGGTCGGAGCCGTTGCTGCTCGAGAAGCTGTTCCTGATCGGGCCACCCGACTCAGGCCTCTCCAGTGAACGCCCGATCCCGTTCAAGGACCTCGACGGAAAGCGCATCCTTCTGCCCAGCACGCGTCACGGCTTGCGAACGATCGTCGAGCAGTGCGCCGTGGAAGCCGGCATCGCACTGCACATCGCCGTCGAAGCCGATTCCTACGCCACCCTGAAAGATCTGGTGCGTCATGGTCATGGCTGGACCATCCTGCCGCTGTCGCCCATTCACGACGACATCGAAGCGGGCCGCCTGGCCGCTGCGCCGCTGACCGGTCCGGCGCCGGTCCGGCAGTTGGTCCTGTCCTATCCGGCGGACCGGCCGGTCTCACGCCTCACACGATTTGCCGGCGAGACGATCGCCGACATCGTCGCCGATCAGGTCGAACGGAAGATCTGGCCCGGACAGTTGCTTGGGCGCAGCTCGCTCAGAACGGTTTGAGGACCACCAGGAAGACGATCGCGATCATCAGCAGGGTCGGCACTTCGTTCCACCAACGATAATAGTTGGCTGGCCGCACGTTCCGGTCCGCCGCGAATTCCTTGCGCCAGCGGCCGTACAGGTGGTGCACGACGGTGAGGACGCAGACGAAGGTGAACTTCGCGTGCCACCAGCCCGAGTGCCACCACTCGCCCTGCCAGGTGAGCACGAGGCCGAAGATCCAGGTCGCAATCATCGCCGGATTCATGATGCCGCGCAGCAGGCGCCGCTCCATGATTTTGAAGGTCTCGCTCTGAACCGAGCCCTTCTCGGCATCGGCGTGATAGACGAACAGGCGCGGCAGGTAGAGCAGCCCGGCCATCCAGGCGATGACCGAGAGGATGTGCAGCGCCTTCAGCACCTCGTAGAGCATCAGGCGGCTCCGGCGATCAGCGGGCATCCGCGGTGGCTGCCGCTGCACGGCATCGTCTTCGCACCATGGCAGACGGCGACCTGCGGTTCGGCCAGGATGGCGCGTACGCGGTCCGCGAGACCCGCGATGAAGGCGGGATGCGTACCCACGGTCGGAACGCGCACATAGGCCGGCACGCCGCTCTTCTCGCTGAGATGACGATACTCGATGTCGAGCTCGACCAGGGTTTCGGAATGCTCCGACACGAAGGCGAGCGGATAGAGCACGATGGCCTTGCCATCGGTGCCGGCGCGATGGATCTCGGCGTCGGTGGAGGGACCGATCCATTTCAGGGGACCGACGCGGCTCTGGTAGCAGACGGACCAGTCGAGACCGCCGATGCGCTCGGCGATCGCCTTGGCACTGCGCTCGACCTGCGCCTGATAGGGATCTCCGGCCTTGACGATCTTCTCGGGAAGCCCGTGCGCCGAGAACAGCACACGCACGGGACGATCGCCCGCTTCGGCAAGACCCTGCTTAACGAGATCGACCGAAGCCGAGATGAACCCTTCCTCATCGGGATAGCAGCAGACGGTTTGCGTCGGCACGCTGAGCTTCGCCGCGGCCGCCGCTTCCTTCCAGGCTTTCACCGACGACGCCGTCGTCGTGGTGGAGAATTGCGGATAGAGCGGCAGCAGGACGATGCGATCGGGCGCGAATCGCTTCACCGATCGCACGACCGCGTCGGTCATCGGGTGCCAGTAGCGCATACAGACATAGCCGCGCCATTCATGCTCCGGCCCCAACGCCTCTTCGAGTGCGCGGGCCTGGGCTTCCGTCTGCCCGAGGATCGGCGAGCTGCCGCCGATCTGAGCGTAGATGGCCTGGGCCTTGGGCGCACGACGGCTGGAAATGAAGCGCGCCAGCGGCAGCCGGAAGAACGACGGCAGCGAAATGATGGCGGGATCGCTGAACAGGTTGCGCAGGAACGGCTGCACGGCTTCGGGCGAATCCGGACCGCCGAGATTGAACAGGACGATGGCAATCTTCATCGCGCGGACCTCAGCCCGGCTTCCAGTTGCGCACGATCTCGACGAGGCGCGCGACACTCTCGGGCGGCGTCTGCGGTACCACGCCGTGACCCAGATTGAACACGAAGGACCCGTGCCCGAGCTTGTCGAGAATGCGAATGGCCTCGCGCTCCATCGCCTCGCCCCCGACGACGAGCATGATGGGGTCGAGATTGCCCTGCACGCAGATGTGCGGCTGGATTTCCTTTGCCGCCCAATGCGCGCCGATGCCGGTGTCGAGCGACAGGGCGCTGAACGTCTCGGGCAGACGGTACATCAGGGCCGCCGGTCCGACGGCGCGCGGAAAAGCGATGATCGGCACGTCGGGATGACGCTCGCGCAAACCCTTGGCGATCCGCACCATTGGGTCGAGCGACCAATGGAAGAGCTGTTCCTCCGGCAGGACGCCGGCCCAGGAATCGAAGAGCTGAACCGCGTCGACGCCGGCCTCGACCTGGTGGCCGAGATGATCGACCACCGCGTCGACCAGCAGATCGATCAGAAGCTTGAAGGAGTCGGGATGGGCATAGGCCCATTTCTTCACCTTGGCGAAGTCCTTGCTGCCGCTGCCTTCGATCATGTAGCAGGCGAGCGTGAACGGTGCGCCGGCGAACCCGAGCAGCGCCGTGTCCTTCGGCAGTTCGGCACGCGTCTGGCGGATCGCTTCATAAACCGGAGCGAGATGTTCCTGCAGGCGCGCGCGTGACAGTCGGCCGAACTGCGAAGGATCGGTCAGCGCTTCCAGCTTCGGTCCTTCGCCTTCTGCGAACCAGACCTTCTGGCCGAGCGCGTCCGGCACTACGAGGATGTCGGAGAAGATGATCGCCGCATCGAGACCGAACCGCTGGATCGGCTGCAAGGTCACCTCGACCGCCTTGTCCGGCGTGTAGCAGAATTCGAGGAAGGATCGCGTCGTCGATCGTACGGCACGGTACTCCGGCAGATAGCGTCCGGCCTGGCGCATCAGCCAGATGGGTGGCGTCGGATGTCTCGTTCCGGCCAACGTCTCGAGGAACTTCCCCCTCGGGTTCACACTGCTCAAGCTCTGTCCCTCATGCTTCCTTCTACTCTATTCATATTAGGTAGTAGCAGTAGTAGGGCCTGTGGCATGTGGGGATACGCCCTATTGGTGATCGTTCCCCAGGAGGCTGTGGACCGGATCGTACCGATTCCACGCGACTCCAGGGCCTGATTCCCGACTCGCAGGTCATTCGTCCCAAGGTGTACGCAGGGGACGAAGAATTGGACGGGTGAGGCGAGTCGTGTCCCGAATCGGGGCCGTTTCGACGGGTGTGCCCTTTGTCCCCGGAATGCCCGGATCAATCCCGCGTTTCTCCCGGCGTCGCTGTGGGGTAAAACGGGCCGTGGCCAACCGCAATTTTCACGTCCATCTCGTGTCCGACTCGACCGGTGAGACCGTCTCGAGCGTCGCGCGGGCCTGTCTCGTTCAGTACGAGGGCATCTTCGTCCAGGAGCATGTCTGGTCGTTGGTGCGCTCGCCGGCGCAGATGGAAAAGGTGATGCAGGCGGTCGAACGCGACCGCGGTCCCGTCCTCTATACGCTGGTCGATCCCGAACTGCGCGACGTGGTGCGCGATCATTGCCGGCGCCTGCAGCTTCCCTGCGTCGGCGTGCTCGACCAGGCGATGAGCGTGCTGGCCGTTCATTTCCATTCCAAGAGCGAACAGTGGCCCGGCCGCCAGCATCAGCTCGACGAGGGATATTTCGACCGGATCGATGCCATGCACTACACGCTGGCGCACGATGACGGCCAGTCGACGCACGATCTGGACGATGCCGACGTCGTCCTGGTCGGACCCTCGCGCACGTCGAAGACACCGACCTGTGTTTACTTGGCCAATCGTGGGGTGCGGGCGGCGAACGTCCCGCTGGTGCCACAGGTGCCGCCGCCAGCGGAACTCGAGGAGGCAAAGCGGCCGTTGATCGTCGGCCTGATCACGGATCCGGAACGGCTGGTGCAGATTCGCGTCAACCGCCTGCGGCTCATGCAGCAGGACACCGAGACCGACTATACCGACATGGACACGGTACAGGGCGAGATCCAGGACGCCCGCCGGCTCTATGCCCGTCGCAAGTGGGCGACCATCGACGTCACCCGCCGTTCGATCGAGGAGACGGCGGCGACGATCCTGCAGATGCTGGCGACCCGCCGGGAACAGAGGCTCCAAGCGCCGTAAGGAAAAGCAGGAGGCGACCATGAAGGCAGCCTGGGTAGCGTTGGGTGGGGTTCTCTCGTCAACGGCAGCCCTTGCCGCCGACGGCATCGCCGTGACCAGGGGCAGCGACTCCACTGTGTACGGCAACTGCGTACCGAGCCTCGTGGTCGAGAACAGCTCGGGCGAAACGATCGACTATCTCCAGGTCGACCTCGTCCTGGCCTTGCGCGACGGGCGACAGCGCGTCGTCGAACTGAAGTCCGCCTATCGCGAGGGGGTTCCTGCTCCCATCGCCCCGGGTGCCACGGCGACGCTTCGCCAGCATCTGGATACGTCGCGGGCCCTGGGTGTTCCGTGCGGGGAAATCAGCGAAAGACGGGTCTCAGGCACGGTTTGCGAGACAGAACATGGCACATTGTGTGCATCTTCTGTCCTGGTGCAACCCTGAGGCCCTCTTCCATGAAACTCCGTCGTAGGACCGTGCTGGGCGCCGCGGGTGCCTCGCTTCTCGCCGTCCCGTCCATCGGCTCCGCCCTTGCCCAGGATTTTCCCAGCAAGCCGTTGAAGATGATCGTGCCTTACCCGCCCGGCGGCGGCACGGACGGTCTCGGCCGCATCACCGCGCAGTTCCTGTCGGAGAAGCTCGGCCAGCAGATCGTGGTCCAGAACATCGGTGGTGCTTCCAGCACCATCGGCTCGGACACGGTCCGCCGGGCCGAGCCCGACGGCTACACGATCCTGTTCAATGCCAGCCTGTTCGTGCTCGGCAAGACGGTCGTCCCCTCCTGCCCCTACAATCCGCAGACCGATTTCCGCCCGATCGCCCAGGCCGGCGAAGCGCCGCTGGTGCTGTTGGCCAACAACAATGTGCCCGGCAGCGACTATGCTGCCGTCATGGCGGCGGTCGCCAAGGATCCCAAGAAGTTCTTCGTGGCGATCTCCTCCGGCGGCTCGGCCGGCCACATCGCCACACTCGCCTGGCTGAAGCGCATCGGCATCCCGCTCGACCAGATCCTCTACAAGGGCACAGCGCCGGCCAACACCGACCTGATGGCGGGCAGCGTCCAGTTCTTCATGGATCCCTGGACGGCGCTGCTGCCGCTGGCCACGTCGGGCCGGGCCAAGGGCCTGTTCGTGACGTCCAAGGAGCGCACGCCGCTCGCGCCGAACATCCCGACATCCGCCGAAGTTGGCCTCAAGGATTTCAACCTGAGTTCGTGGTACGGCGTGTGGGCGCCCAAGGACACGCCGGATGCCGTCGTGAACAAGCTGGCCGCCGGCATGGCCGCGGTTTCGAGCGACAAGGGGTTCGTCGAGAAAACCACCTCGCTCGGCATCGTCCCGACCGCTCGTGGCCCGAAGGAGTTCGCGGCCTTCATCAAGACGGAAGTCGAAGCCAACACTGCGCTGCTGAAGGAAGCCAACTTCAAGCCCGAGTGACGGCCCCCAGCGCTATTCAGCCGCCTTCGGGACCGGGTCGAAGCGCGAGTCGAATTCGCGGATGCCGCTTTCGACGGCCGCCGAGATCTGCTTCAGCTTGTCCTGGTTCACGACCTTCAGGCCGAACAGGTCCTTGACGTAGAACACGTCGACCGCGCGCTCGCCGTAGGTCGTGACGTGGGCAGTGGCGATCTGCAGGTTGAGGCGCGTGAGCGCCCGCGTGACGACGTGCAGGAAGCCCGGGCGGTCGCGGCCGTTGACCTCGATCACCGTGAAGGTGTCGGAGGCGTTGTTGTCGATCAACACCCTTGGCTCGACGGTGAAGACACGGTCGCGCTTGGGCCACGAGCCGCGCTGGCTGTCCAGTTCGCGCTGGATGTCGAGCCGGTTGGACAGTGCCAGCTCCACGCGCGCCGCAAGCCGCGCCAGCCGCTGCGGCCCGTCGAACGGCTTGCCCTCGAGGTCCTGGATCCAGAACGTGTCCAACGCCATGCCGTTGGCCAGGGTGAAGATCTTGGCGTCGACGATGTTGGCGCCGCTGATCGCCATGGCACCGGCGAGGCGGGCAAACAGGCCATGCGTGTCGAGCGTGTAGATCGTGACCTCGGTCACCGAACGCTCTTCGTCGACACGATGCTCGATGGCGAGTGGCTGTTTTCCCCGTTCGGCGCCCCGCACCAGTTCGGCCTGGCGGACCAGCGTCTCGATCGGGAAGGACAGCCAGTAGGAGGCATAGCCGCGGGCTAAATGCGCCTCCTTGTCGGCTTCGCTCCAGCCCGGCAGTCGCTTCGCGACCTCGGTCTGGATATGCTTGATGCGCTCGGCGCGACCGCCGCCCAGCGTGCCACCCGACAGGACCTGCTCCGTCGCATTGTAGAGCTGGCGCAGGAGCGCGGCCTTCCAGTTGTTCCAGACGTTCGGTCCGACCGCGCGGATGTCGCACACGGTCAGGACCAGCAGCAGGCGCAGGCGTTCGGGTGACTGGATCAGGGCCGCGAAGGTCTCGATGGTCTTCGGGTCCATGAGGTCGCGCTGGAAAGAGGTGGCCGACATGGCGAGGTGATAGCGCACCAGCCAGGCCACGGTTTCGGTCTCGGCGGCGCTGAGGCCGAGGCGCGGTCCGAGCTGCATCGCCACGTCGGCGCCCAGCAGCGAATGATCGCCGCCGCGACCCTTGGCGATGTCGTGCAACAGCACCGCGAGATAGAGCACCGGCCGTGACAGGATTTTGTGCACCACGTCGGCCGACAGCGGATGGTCTTCCTTGAGCGCGCCCGACTCGATCTTGGAGAGGATGCCGATGGCACGGATCGTGTGCTCGTCGACCGTGTAGGTGTGATACATGTCGTGCTGCGTCTGCGCGACGACCCTGCCGAAATCGGGCACGAAGCGGCCGAATACGCCGGCTTCGTTGAGGCGCCTCAAGGTCGTCTCCGGGTCGTGACGCGACGTCAGCATCTCCATGAACAGCCGGTTCGCTTCCGGGTCGTTGCGCAGCCGGTCGACCAGCCGGATGTTCTGCGTGATCAGCCGCAAGGTCGCGGGATGGATGTCGAGGTCGTTCTCCTGCGCGACGTGGAAGAGACGCAGGATCGCCACGGGATCCTTGGTGAAGGCATCGGGCGAGGTGACGGCCAGACGTTCGCCGTCGAGGCGGAAGCCTTCGAGCTCGCGCGGCCGCAGGCTTTGCCACAGCGCCGCGAGCTTGGGCTTGCGGCGGCGGCTGTCCTCGAGGGCGGCCACGAAGATCCGGGTCAGGTCGCCCACGGTCTTGGCGTGGAGATAATAGTGCTTGGTGAACCGTTCGACGCCGCGGCTGCCCGGCCGGTCCTGATAGCCGAGGCGCGCGGCGATCTCGCGCTGGAGATCGAACGAGAGGCGATCGTCGGCGCGACCCGTCAGGTAGTGGATGTGGCAGCGCACGGTGGAGAAGAAGCGCTCGGCCCGTTCGAAGTGGCGGGCTTCTTCCTTGGTGAGCACGCCTTTGGCGACCAACTCGCCGGGCTCGCTCACGCGATACAGATACTTCGCGATCCAGAAGAGCAAATGCAGGTCGCGCAACCCGCCCTTGCCTTCCTTGACGTTGGGCTCGACGACGTAGCGCGAATCGCCCATGCGATGATGGCGCTGGTCGCGCTCCGCGAGTTTGGCGTCGACGAAGTCGCGGCCATCGCCGACGTAGAACTTCTGCGCGAAGCCGCGCTGCAGCTCGTCGAACAAAGCGCGGTCGCCCCACAGATAACGCGCTTCCAGCAGGGCCGTGCGGATCGTCTGGTCGCGCTCGGCATAGCGCAGACTCTCGTCGACCGTGCGTGTCGCGTGGCCGACCTTGAGGCCGAGGTCCCACAGCAGATAGAGCATGAACTCGACGATCTGCTCGCCGCGCGGCGTCTGCTTGTAGGGACGCAGGAACAGCAGATCGATGTCGGAGAGTGGCGCCAGTTCGCCACGGCCGTAGCCGCCGGTCGCCACCACGCCCAGCCGCTCGGCGGCGCTGGGGTTGGCGGCCGGATAGGCATGCTGGTCGGCGAAGTCGAACAGGACCCGGATGATCTGGTCCATCAGATAGGAGGTCGCGATCAGCACCGCCGGCCCGTCATTCTTGAGCGGGCCCGGCTCCTCGAAACGACGGCGAATCTCGGCCCGGCCCCTGGTCAGCGCATCGCGCAACAGGGCGAGCACCGGCGGTCGTGGCGGCTCACCGCCGTCCGACAGGTCCTCGACCAGATGGGCGAGAGCCTCCTCTAGGGTGCGGCGGCGCACGATGGCGCGGCGATCCGGGATTTCGTCGTAGGGCTGTGCCATGGCGGGCGGATACTACAGGGTGCGGGTGGCCTAAAGTAGGCCCTATGAACGGCGCCTCCCTCTCCCGGCAGATGCGGCGGGTCCCGAGCGCCGGCGATTTCGTGCGATACTGACCGGCATGTCGTTCAAAGTCCTGCTTGCAGCCCTTGCGATCCTGTTCGGCGCCGGCCCGGTATTGGCGCAGGGCGCGCGCCCTGCTCCTCCTCCGGCGGCGCCCGCTTCCGGCCTGATCGACCTCAACAGCGCCAGCCGCGACGCTCTCATGTCCCTGGACGGGATCGGCGAGGTGCGGGCCGACGCGATCATTCGGGCCCGCCCTTTGAAGGCCAAGACCGATCTGGTCGAACGGCGCCTGATCCCCGAAGCGCTGTACGAGAAGATCGCCGACAAGGTCATGGCGCGCCCCATGCCGGCTGCTCCTACGCCGCGCCCGGCTCAACCGGCGCCCAAGCGGACGTGACCGACGCCACGATCTATGCGCTGGGCACGCCGACGCCCACGCGTGCCCATCCCGGCGCGCTCGCGGTCGTCCGCGTGAGCGGACCGCGTGCGGGCGACGCGTTGGAGCAACTCACCCGGCGGCCCCTGCCGGAACCCAGGCGTATGGTCCTGCGCGCCCTGCACGATCCTTCGACCGGGGAGGTTTTCGACAAGGCACTCGTCGTCTGGTTTGCCGCACCGAACACCGAGACCGGCGAGCCGATGGCCGAACTCCATCTGCATGGCGGCCGCGCCGTCGTCGGGGCGGCGCTGGACGCCCTGGCTCATCTGGGATCCTGCCGAGTGGCCGAACCCGGCGAGTTCACGCGCCGCGCCTTCGAACACGGCAGGCTCGACCTCACCGAAGCCGAGGGCATCGCCGATCTGGTGGCGGCCGAGACGGCGGCGCAGCGGCGGCAGGCGCTGCAGCAGATGGGGGGCGCGCTGCACCGGCTCTACGAGGACTGGCGCGGCAGGGGCTTGCGGGCGTTGGCCCATCTCGAAGCGGCGATCGACTTTCCCGACGAGGATCTGCCCGAGGGGCTGGCCGCGGCGGTACGGGTCGTCATCGCGGGTCTGCGCGACGAGATCGCGGCTCATCTCGAGGATCGGCGCGGCGAGCGGCTGCGCGACGGGCTGTCCATCGCGATCATCGGCCCGCCCAATGCCGGCAAGTCGTCCCTGCTCAACCTGCTCGCCCGGCGCGAGGCAGCGATCGTCTCGGAGACGGCCGGCACGACGCGCGACGTGATCGAAGTGCATCTCGATCTCGGTGGTTGGCCGGTGGTGCTGGCCGATACCGCCGGCCTTCGCGACTCGGGCGATGCGATCGAGCAGGAAGGCGTCCGCCGGGCACGGGCGCGGGCGGTGGCGGCGGACCTGCGCGTGCTGGTGCTGGATGCTTCGGGCGATTGGCGTCCGGAAATGCAGGCGATCATGCACTCGACCGAAGGCTGGAACCCTGGGCGCGACATCGCCGTGGCGAACAAGGCCGATCTCGTCGCGATCAACGATCCTCTGGTCGTCGCCCTGTCGACCCGGGACGGGACCGGCCTGCCCCGGTTGCTGGCGCGCCTGGAGCAGGCCGCGTCGGCGGCGATGGAGGAAGGCGCCGGTGCGCCGCCGCTCACGCGGGCGCGCCATCGCGAGGCGCTGCTGGACTGCCAGGCATCCCTGGCGCGCGCGCTGCACGCGCCGGAGGTAGCGCTGGCGGCGGAAGATCTCCGGCTGGCCCTGCGCGCCATCGGGCGCATCACCGGCACTGTGCGCCTGGACGAACTCCTCGACGTGATCTTCCGCGACTTCTGCATCGGGAAGTGACGACGCCGGAACAACTCCTCGCTGGAAACGTTCAGGTCGCGGCATAGTTCGCGACGCGCGAGTGGTGGTTCATGCGGAAGGACAGTCTGGCTCCCTATCGCGCCAAGCGCGACTTCGACCTGACGGACGAGCCGTCGGGAAAGTCGTCGTCGATTCCGAAGTCCAGACAGCTTCGGTTCGTCATCCAGCGTCACGATGCGACGCGGCTCCACTACGACTTTCGCCTCGAACTGGATGGCACGTTCAAATCATGGGCCGTGACCAAGGGCCCGTCGCTCGATCCCAAGGTCAAGCGTCTGGCGGTGGAGGTCGAGGATCATCCCCTCGACTATGGTGACTTCGAAGGCACCATTCCCGAGGGCCAGTATGGCGGCGGCACGGTGCAGCTCTGGGATCGCGGCTACTGGATTCCGGAAGGTGATCCGCATGAGGGGCTGAAGAGCGGCGACCTCAAGTTCACGCTGGTGGGCGAGCGGCTCGAAGGAAGCTGGGTGCTGGTGCGCATGAAATGGGACCGCAAGGGCGGCAAGCGCACCAACTGGTTGTTGATCAAGCACCGCGATGCGTCGGCGCACGAAGGCGACGATGACAAGATCCTGAAGGATCCCAAGTCGATCGCCTCGGGCCGCACGCTCGACCAGATCGCGAAAGGCACCGGCAAGGCGCCCACGCCCTTCATGACCGGCAAGAAGCGCAGCGCCGGCGCGGTCTGGCAAAGCAATCGCAAGGATGGCGGCGACGCTGCAGCCACGACGGCGAAGAGCAAGGCCAAAGCAAAGAAGGTTTCTTCGATGCCGAAGTTCGTCGAGCCGCAGCTCGCCAAGCTGGTCGAGCGGGCACCGGCGGCAGCGGGTTGGGCGCACGAGGTCAAGTTCGACGGCTACCGGTTGCAACTCCGTGTCGAGGACGGTGAGGCGCGGCTGCGCACGCGCAAGGGTCTCGACTGGACGGAGAAGTTCGCGGCCCTGGCCCGGCAGGCAAAGAAGCTCCCCGATTGCATCCTCGATGGCGAGGCGGTGGCGCTCGACGAGCATGGTGCCCCGGATTTTGCCGCGTTGCAGGCCGCCCTGTCGGAAGGCCAGTCGGAGAAGCTGATCTTCTTTGCCTTCGATCTTCTGTTCCTTGAAGGCGAGGACCTGCGTCCGCTGCCGTTGCGAGAGCGCAAGGCACGCCTCAAGGAAGTGCTCGATACGCTGCCCGACCGGAATGCCGGCTTGCGTTACGTCGATCATTTCGAGACGGCGGGCGATGCCGTGCTGCAATCAGCCTGCCGCATGCACCTCGAAGGCATCGTGTCCAAGGAACTCGACGCCCCCTACAGGTCGGGGCGCGGCGGCAGCTGGACCAAGGCCAAGTGCCGGGCGGGCCACGAGGTGATCATCGGCGGCTGGACCAGCGAAGGGCGTCGCCTGCGGTCCCTTCTCGCCGGCGTCCATCGCGGCGACGGCAAGAGCCGTAAGCTCGTCTATGTCGGCCGCGTCGGCACCGGCTTCGGGGAAGCGGTGATGCGCTCTCTCGTGCCGAAGCTGCGCGAAGTCGAGAGCAAGACCAGCCCCTTCGCCGCCGGCGCAAGTCCGCCCAAGGAAGCGAACATGCATTGGGCCCGTCCCGATCTGGT
The DNA here is from genome assembly GCF_052439685.1 of Reyranella sp. Lineage (GTDB taxonomy): Bacteria > Pseudomonadota > Alphaproteobacteria > Reyranellales > Reyranellaceae > Reyranella. The sequence continues at coordinate 69,347 of NZ_JBQVQG010000018.1, read as the reverse complement.
GGCAGAGATCGAGTTCGCCGGCTGGACCGGGGCCGGCAACGTGCGTCAGGCTGCCTTCAAGGGATTGCGCGGCGACAAGCCGGCCGAAGAGGTCGAGGCGGAAGTCGCGGCTAACCCCGAGAAGGTCGAGATGGCAAAGCCCACCCCCCGCAGGACTTCCAGGAGCGATCGCAAGACGGAGACCCCTTCGTCAGGCAAGGCGATGGTGATGGGCGTGTCGATCTCGCACCCTGACAAGCCGCTATGGCCCGATGAGAAGCCGCCGGTCACCAAGATCGAGCTCGCGCGCTATTACGAGGCGGTGGGCGACTGGATGATCGGTCACATCGCGGGACGCCCCTGCTCGATCGTGCGCACGCCCGACGGGATCGACGGCAAGCAGCACTTCTTCCAGCGTCACGCCATGGCAGGCTCGTCGCATCTTCTTTCGGAAGTGAAGGTCGATGGCGACAAGAAGCCTTATCTCCAGATCGACCGGGTGGAAGGACTTGCAGCCGTGGCGCAGATGGGCGCGACGGAGCTGCACCCGTGGAACTGCCAGCCCGGGAATCCCGACCTCCCCGGCCGCCTGGTCTTCGATCTCGACCCGGCACCGGACGTGGGCTTCGATGCGGTGATCGTCGGGGCGCGCGAGATCGCCACGCGCCTGCGCAAACTCGACCTCGTACCTTTCTGCAAGACCACGGGCGGCAAGGGACTGCATGTCGTGGTGCCGCTGACCGACGACAGGAAGAGTCCCGATTGGGACACAGCCAAGACCTTCGCCCGGGAGATCTGCCGCCGATTGGCAGAGGACGAACCGGACCACTACGTGATCAACATGGCGAAGAAGGAACGGACGGGCCGCATCTTCCTCGACTATCTGCGCAACGACCGGACGGCTACCGCCGTCGCGCCGCTGTCCTCGCGCGCCCGTCCCGGCGCCACGGTGTCGATGCCGATCGAATGGACTCAGGTGAAGAAGGGCCTCGATCCCACGAAGTACACGGTACGCACCGCGCCTCGGCTGTTGAAGCGCAGCAGGCCCTGGAAGGATTACGCGAAGTCCGCGCGTCCGCTGCGGGCCGCGATCGAGAAGCTCGTGAAGTCGGAGTAAGACAATGGCCAAGAAGAAAGCGATGCGACCGACCTGGGAGGGCCATCTGCGCCTCTCGCTGGTGACCTGTCCGGTCGCGCTCTACACCGCGACCGAGCGAAGTGCCGACATCCATTTCAACCTGATCAATCCCGAAACCAACAACCGCATCCGCATGCAGTCGGTCGATGCCGGCACCGGCGAGCCGGTGGAGCGCGCCGATCTGGTGAGAGGATTCGCCGTATCGAAGAACAAGTACGTGCTGTTCGAGAAGGAGGAGCTGGACTCGGTGCGGCTCGAATCGACGCGCATTCTCGACATCGAGGAGTTCGTCGATGCCGCCGACATCGACCGCATCTATTGGGACGAACCCTACTATCTCGCGCCGTCCGGCAAGACCGGCATCGAGGCCTTCTCGGTGATCCGGGCCGCGATGGAAAAGCAGAAGAAGGTGGCTCTGGGCCGCGTCGTCATGCACCAGCGCGAGCGCATCTGCGCGCTGGAACCGCGCGACGGCGGCATCCTGCTCACGACCTTGCGCACCCACGACGAGATCCGGGCGACGTCGGAAGTGTTCGATCGCACCCTGCCCAAGCCGGACTCCCGCATGCTGCAGATCGCCGAGAAGATCATCGAACAGCAGGATGCCAAATTCGATCCGAGCCGCTTCACCGATCGTTACGAGGATGCGTTGCGCGAGCTGATCGCCAAGAAGAAGAAGGGACAGCCCGTGGTCTCGCAGGCGCCCGAACAGGAGGAAGAGAAGGTCGTCGACCTGATGGAAGCACTGAAGAAGAGCCTCAAGGGCGGTGGCGGACCGTCGCGGGAGAAAGCCGACCGCTTTCTCGAGGCGCACGGGCGCAAGGCAAAGCCCAAGGCGAAAAAGGCCCGGCGCAAGACGACGTCGCGCAAACGGGCGGCGTAACGCTCACCGCTCCCACGCGACCGGTTGGGGAATGCCGTCCACGGTGAGGTGTCGGAACGTGACGCCGTAGGCGGACTCGATGACGCCGGCCGCCAGGGCAACGGACGGCGGACCGTCGGCGGCGACCTTGTTGTTGGCCAGGACGACGATTCGATCGGCGAAGCGGGCCGCGAGACCCAGGTCATGCAGCACCACGATCACGCAGGCGCCGCGCGCCGCCTCGGCGCGCAGGATCGTCATGGTCTCCAGCGCATAGGCCGGGTCGAGGCTGGCGACCGGTTCGTCGGCCAGGAAGACGGCGGCTTCGGTCGCAAGCGCCCGTGCCATCATCATGCGGGCGCGCTCGCCCTGGGACATTGTGTCGATGGGCCGGTCCGCAAGGGCCACGCCGTCCACGCGTTCGAGCGCGTGTTGTATCGCCTGTGCGTCCTGCGCCTTGAGGGGCCGGCTGAGATCGGCGCCATGCGGCAGCCGGCCGAGGGCCACCAGGTCGCGTGCGCGCAACGGCCAGTAGGCGGACGCCGCTTGCGGCAGATAGGCGATGCTCCAGGCGCGGATGGCAGGGCCGAGCGAGGCCAGCAGCTGGCCGCGCAGCTCGACCTGGCCGGCCGACGGCGTGTCGAGGCCCGCGAGATGGCGCAGCAGGGTCGTCTTGCCCGCGCCGTTGGGGCCGACGATGGCGGTGACCTGACCCGCGTCGAAAGCGAGATCGATGCGGTCGAGCACGACGGCATGGTCACGGCGGCTCACGAGACCGCGCACGGAAATGGTGCTTCCGGTCGTGGTCATGTGGCGAGCCAGGCGGCGTGTGCCTTGCGCACGGCGCGCACCAGGAAGGGCGCGCCGACCAGTGAGGTGAAGACGCCGAGCTGGAGTTCGGACGCGGTCGGCAGCAGACGGACCGCGATGTCGGCGCCCAGCACGAGCGCGGCGCCGGCCAGCATCGAGGGGAGCAGCGTCGCGCCGGGGCGGAAGCCCACGCGGCCGCGAACGAGATGAGGGGCGATCAGGCCGACGAAGCCAACGATGCCCGCGACCGAGGTGGCCGCTCCGACCATCAAGCCGACGCCGAGGGTAAGACGCAGGCCGAGCGATCTGGTGTCGGCGCCCAGGCTGCGGGCCGTGTCCTCACCCAGCGACAGGGCGTCGAGCCAGCGGCCGGCGCCCAGGACGATCGTCGCACCGAGGATCATGAAGGGTGCCGCGATGGCGAGGTAGCGCAGGTCGCGATCGACGATCGAGCCGGCCAGCCAGAGCGAGATTTCCTGGTAGGCGAAGGGGTTTGGCGACAGCGCGAGCACCAGCGAGATCAGTGCGGCGGCAATGGCGTTGATCGCCACGCCCATCAGCAGCAGCGAGACGGTCCCCGTGCCGGAACGTACCGCGCCCATCAAGAGGGCGACGGCAATCGCGGCGCCCGCGATGCCGGCCAGCGGCAGTGCCAGCGCGAAAGCGGCAGCGAGACCGCTATAGAAGGCGCAGACCGCGGCGAAACCCGCGCAGGCCGATACGCCGATCACGCCGGGCTCGGCCAGCGGATTGCGCAACCAGCCCTGCAGCACTGCGCCGCTCAGGCCCAGCACGCCGCCGATCAGCAGGCCGAGGGTGGCGCGGGGCAGCCGCAGCTCCCACACGATGGCCCAGCCGACCTCCGTGCCCAGTCGCCACGGCCACCAGGCCGGACCGACGGCCAGCGATACCAGATAGAGCATCGCCACCAGCAGGAGTAGCCAGCGATTCATCGTCCCGCCTCTGCCAGGAGTCGCATCACCTGGAAATTGTCCGGCCCGGCGCAGATCGAATATCGGGTCGGCACCGACGCGAGCTTCGCCGTACCCGCCAGGGCCAGCAGCGCGTGATGACCGACGAACTCGGTGGCGCGCGCAGGGTTCTTGTTGGCGGTGCCGTCGAGCACCAGCAGGTCGGGCTCGGCCGCGAGCACGGTTTCGAGTGACACGCGGCCGAAGGAGCCGATGCCGAGTTCGGCCGCGAGATTGCGGTAGCCGGAGAGTCGCAGCAGCTCGTCCATCAGGCTGCCTTTCCCGGATGTGCCGCGGTTGGCTTCCAGATAGACCGCTGTACCGCGCGGCGCCCCCGTCCAGGTGAGCCGGGTGCGCTGCTCGCGCATGTCGGCAATCAGGTGCCGACCGGTCTCCTCCCGGCCCAGCGCCTTGGCCATCTGGTCGATGACGACCTCGGCCTCCTCGATCGAGGTGGCCCACGGCAATTCGAGCAGACGCACGTCGGCGCCGCGCAGCAGGCGCTTCAGGGGCGCGTGGGTGTCCTTGCCGAGGATCACGAGATCGGGCCGCAGGACGAGGATCGATTCGACGGAGTCGCGCACCGGCGCCAGCGTGGCGGCGCGGTCGGCCAGGACGGAAAGGTGCGGATCCTGCGAGAGGTAGCTCACGCCCACCAGTTGGCCGGGCGCGGCCAGCCGCAGGGCCATCTGATCGAGGCAGAGATTGAGCGTCACCACGCGCTGCGGTGTCTGAGCGGCGGCTGGGAGGGGGGCAAGCAGAACCGTCACACACAGGAGCAGACGGATCAGGCTTTGAACGAGTCCGTCGTCTCGACCGGAGCACCGAAGGTGCGAAGTGGAGAGACCTTCTCCCCACGAAAAGCCGGCAAATCGTCGAGAGAAGGTCTCTCCACTCCGCCTCGCTTCGCTCGGCTCCGGTTGAGACGACGAGTCTTTTGACGGCGGGTCTTTTCTTATCGGCATCATCTCACGACGCGCCAGTTGGTAAGGCGGCGCGTGTCGGTCGCCCAGTCGACCAGCACGATCTGCGGCTCAGGCGAGGCATGCGAGAAGACGATGGCGCCGTCGACCGCGGCGACCGACTGAGCCGCGTCGAAGTCGAGCACGTCCCGGCCCGTGCGGTTGCAGACGAGGACCGGCCGGCCAGTCGTGGCGGAAGCCCGTTCCCATTCGCCGTCCGGCCCGTGATGGCCCGGTGCCCAGGCGGCAGCGGACAGGAGCAGGTCGATGCCACGTGCCGCCGTCTCCCCGACGAGGCGGCTCGAATACATGTCGGCACAGACGAAGAAGCCGACCCTGCCGATGCCATCGACCGTCAGCGCCGTGGTCTGGTCGCCTGGCGTCGACCAGGATTCCGATCCCACCCGCAGCGCGTTGATCTTGCGATGTCGACCGGTGATCGATCCATCGGGGGCGAACAGGATCATGCTGTTGAACAAGGCCGTGCCTTCCGGGTCGGCTTCCGGCGTGCCCAGCACGAGGGAGGCCGCGGTTGCGCGGGCGAGCGCGCCGGCCCAGGCGAAGAGTGCCGGCTGGCCGCGAGCGATCCAGTCGGTGCCCACGAGGTCGCGAAACCCGTACCCGCTCACCGCGAGCTCCGGAGTCACGATCAGGCGGGCGGCATTCTCGTGCGCCCGCTGCACCGCCCGTTCGAGGGCGACCCGGTTCGCTTCTATCTCTCCCGGTCGAGGGTCGAGGTGCAGCAGGGCAATGGTTGTCGTCGAGGTGGCGTTCGCTTGGGTCACGGCTGCGCAAGCTACGCCACCGGCGAAGACTTGCAGCAAGTTTCGCCGATGGCGCAGGCGGATCGTCACCTCAGAACTTGGCCTTCACGCCGAAGAAGGCCTGGAAGTACGGGGCCTGATAGCCTTCGGGTTCCTCATACACCCGATCCAGGACGTTCTCGGCGCGGGCAAAGAGCTGGACGGACGGGATGACGTCGTACTGGGCCGTGATGCGAACCAGCGTATAGGGCGCAGGGGTCATGAACGCGCCGGTCGTGGCATTGATATCGGTGCGGCTGTTGACCTGCAGCACGCCGATCCCGAACAGGGTGTTCTCCCACGGCCGCACCTCGGCGCGGATATTGAAGGTGTCGCCGGGGCGGCGCACCAGCGGCTGGTTGGCGTCGACGTTGCGCGCGATCAGGTGGGTGTAATCGAAGTAGAGGTCGAACCACTTCACCGGGCTGATCTGGAGGGTGACCTCGAAGCCTTCGGTCTGGGCGTTGGCGACGTTCTGCATCAGCGCGAAGGTCGGCGGCGCGCACTGGATCAGGTTCGAATAGGTATTGAAGAAGTAGGTGATGCCGGCCTTCACCTTGCGGTCGAAAATCCCCTGCTCCACGCCAACCTCGTAGCCGCGGCTGTACTCGGGCTGGAGGTTGGGATTGCCGCCGCAGAACGGCCCGGGGCCGAACATTTCGATCAGCGCCGGTGCCTTGAAGGCGGTGCCGTACGACGCCTTGAGCTTGGTGTCCGTCGGCGCCCAGAGATAGGACGCGCCGGCGCGCCAGGTGCCGACCGTGCCGAACATGTCGTTCATGTCGATGCGGCCGCCGACGTTGAGGTTGAATCCGTCGAACGGATTGAGGCGAAGCTGACCGTAGATGCCGGTCTGCGCCATCGTTCCCCACGCCTGGGTATAGGGCGTGAACGGGCCGACGGTATTCGTGTAGGCCCATTGGCGGTCGTAATCGATACCGCCGATGACTTCGACCTGGTCGATGATCTTCACCAGGTTCTTGAAATCGGCCTGCAGGCGGCGACCGTTGAACCAGCTGTCGGTATTGAACGGGAACGGGTTCTGCACGCTCGCATAGTCGAGGTCGTGCCGCGTGATCGTGCTGTAGTTGACTCCGACGACCGGCTTCCAGCGTCCGTCGAAATACGACCCTTCGAGCTCGCCGCGCGTGTAGAACTGCGAGGTGTAGCCGTTGGCATTCGGATCTTCCTGGCCGACCTGGTCGTAGTTGATCTTGCTGTCGATGTAGCGGCCGTACCAGTTGAACTGCGTGTTGTCGTTGATCTCGAATCCGAGGCGCGCGGCGAGCGTGATGTTGCGATAGGGGTCGATGTCGACGAAGCCGCCGTTCGGCGTGAAGCGGGCCGGCACCGGCGTGTCGTTCGGGCTGAACGTGCCGGCAGCCGTCAGGTTGTAATTGAATCGACCAACACTACCCCGCACATAGGCGCCGCTGTTGCTCTGCAGTCGCGTGCCCAGTTCGGTGAAGGCCGCGCCGTTCATCGGACCCTTGCCGGCCTTGGTGACCATGTTGATGACGCCGCCCATCGCCTGGCTGCCGTACATCGTGCTCATGGGGCCGCGCACGACTTCGATGCGGTCGAGGTTCTCGGTGAGGAAGTTGCCGAAATCGACCGCGCCGCTGCCGCTCGAAGGATCGCTGACGTTGACGCCGTCGATCAGTACCAGCACGTGGTTGGCATTGGAGCCGCGCACGAAAACCGAGGTCAATGTTCCGACGCCGCCTGACTGCTGCACGGAGACGCCGGGGACGGTCTTCAGCACTTCGGCGGCCGTGCGAAGCTGCCGTCGCTGCATCTCTTCCTGCATGACGACGGTGTAGCTGGCGGTGACCTTGTTCGGATCGGTCGGGAAGCGATCGGCGGTCACGACCGTGGCGGGCATCATTGCGTCCGGTTCGGTCTGGGCCTGCGCCGTCATGGGGGCAGCGAGCGGCGCGAGGAACGGAAGGACGAATAGAATTCGACGGATCGGCGTCATCGACGGATCTCCCAAGACAGAACACGCACAAGGCGCGTCACCGCTCGGTTGACCGTCCCGTTGGATTGTCCCGTCCATCGGAAGAGCGACGCTATCGGCGGCAGGTCTTCTGGCTCACGGGTCACGGCTCCTGCCCGTCTTCCCAGACTTTCGTCCAGTGACTCTGGGGCAGTCGCTCGCCGCTTACAGCTGCGGGTACAGCTGCCGATTAGCCCCCGAAGGAGCAGCACGGCATTCCCTGTTAGCCTCCGGTTAAGGAGGACCGTCGATGCCTCGCTGTTAGGCAAGTCGGTGCCCGACGTCAAGATTTTGGCGATCCCGTGGCAAGGCCGGGACGGGGGGATTCGCGACTGGTGACTCGACCGTTGCCGGCCGGAAGCGTAAATGCCGGGGATGCGGACCTTTTCTTATGACGTCATCGTGGTCGGTGGCGGCCACGCGGGCTGTGAGGCCGCGGCCGCCTCCGCGCGCCTCGGTGCCCGCACCCTTCTCCTCACCCACCGGATCGAGACGATCGGTGAGATGTCCTGCAATCCCGCGATCGGCGGGCTCGGCAAGGGACATCTGGTTCGCGAGATCGACGCACTCGACGGAATCATGGGCCGGGCGATCGATCGCGGCGGGATCCAGTTTCGCACATTGAACCTTTCAAAGGGGCCGGCCGTCCGCGGGCCGCGGGCTCAGGCCGATCGCAAACTGTACCGGCAGGCCATCCAGGATCTGCTGGCCGAGCAGGCGAACCTTGAGATCCGCGCAGAAGCGGTTGCAGATATTCTCGTAGATGCAACGGGTACGTGTGCGGGGGTCATCACGGAGTCGGGCGCCGAGATCGGCGCCGGGCGGGTGATTCTGACGACGGGGACCTTCCTGCGCGGTCTCATCCATATGGGCGAGACCAAGATTCCGGCCGGCCGGGCGCGGGGCAATGGGGTCGAGGAACCCTCGACGGCGTTGGCGCTCACGTTGCACCGCCTGGGCTTCAAGCTCGGACGGCTCAAGACGGGTACGCCGGCACGCCTCGATGGTCGCACGATCGACTACGCCTCGTTGGAGCGGCAGGATGGCGACGATCCGCCGAGGCCATTCTCCTATTTGAGCAGTCGGATTACGACACCTCAGGTACCCTGCTACATCACGACGACCACGGCAGAGACGCACGAGATCATCCGCGGCAACCTGCACAGGGCGCCCATGTACTCCGGGCAGATCGAAAGCGTGGGACCCCGTTATTGCCCGTCGATCGAGGATAAGGTGGTGCGGTTCGGCCAGCGGGACCGCCACCAGATTTTCCTCGAGCCCGAGGGTCTGGACGACGACACCGTCTATCCCAATGGCATCTCGACCTCCCTGCCGCAGGACGTCCAGCTTGCGATGCTCCGGACCATACCGGGGTTGGAGCGGACGGAGATGCTGAGGCCGGGTTACGCCATCGAGTACGACCACATCGACCCGCGCGAGCTCAAGGCGACCTTGGAAACGCGCCGTGTGCCGGGCCTTTTCATGGCCGGCCAGATCAATGGCACGACCGGATACGAGGAGGCGGCGGCCCAAGGATTGATCGCCGGATTGAATGCGGTACTGGCAAAGCCTTTCGTCGTCGACCGCGCGGATGGTTACCTTGGGGTCCTGATCGACGACCTCGTCTCCCTCGGGGTGACGGAACCCTATCGGATGTTCACCTCGCGGGCCGAGTACCGTCTGTGGCTGCGCGCCGACAATGCCGACCAGCGGCTGACGCCGCGAGGGCTTGAGATCGGCTGTGTGGGCGGCGAACGGGCGGCGATGTTTCACGTGAAACATCGGGCCCTAGAGGAAGCCAGAACTCTGGCGAGCAGTCTCACGATCAGCCCGTCGGCTTTGGTGAAGCGCGGGATCACGATCAATCTTGATGGTGTCGCGCGCTCGGCGCTCGATCTCCTCGCCTACCCGGAACTCGACTGGGCCCGTCTCGTTGGCGTATGGCCTGAACTCGGCCCCGTATCGCCGGAGATCGTGGAACAGCTTACCATAGACTCGCGCTACGAGGGATACCTGTCCCGGCAACGCGGCGATATCGCGGCCTACAGGCGGGATGAAGCCCTGATCCTACCCCCAGATCTTGATTATGGCGCCATCGGGAGCCTGTCGACAGAGGTGCGCCAGAAGCTGGAAGCGAATCGTCCGGCAACCCTGGGTCAGGCGGCGCGAATTTCCGGGGTGACGCCGGCGGCACTGGTTGCCCTTCTGAAGCATGTCCGTCGGCGGGCGGCATAGCCGTGGATCCTCTTTCTGATGTTTCACGTGAAACACTTCGCCGTCTGGAGATTCTGATCGAGACCTTGGGTCGATGGCAGAAGGCCATCAACCTGGTCGGACGGAATACCCTGGAGGGGGCGTGGAAGCGCCACGTGGTCGATTCCGCTCAAGTGGTTTCCCTCATCCCGGCGAATGCCAAGTCGCTCGCCGACCTGGGAAGCGGTGGTGGATTTCCCGGCCTCGTCATCGCGGCCTTACGCCCGGATCTGCCGATCACACTGATCGAATCGGACGCGCGGAAGGCGGCTTTCCTCGGCGAAGCAGGTCGGAAAATGGGCCTGGAGAGGCCTCCCGCGGTGGTGGTGAAGCGGATTGAGATGGCGCCACCGGCGGGCGCGGACGTGATCACCGCAAGGGCCCTTGCGCCCTTGGGTCAGTTGCTCGCATGGTCAGATAGACATAGGACAGAGAACGCCACTTGCCTCCTCCACAAAGGCAAGGGTTGGCAGGCCGAGGTGGACGAAGCGAAAAAGAAATGGGACTTTTCTCCCGATGCCATTGCAAGCGTGACCGATCGTGACTCCGTCATCCTCCGAATCGGCCCCTACACCAGCGCCCCAGATCTTCGCGATCGCGAACCAGAAGGGCGGCGTCGGTAAAACGACGACGGCCATCAACCTTGCGACGGCGCTGGCGGCGGTCGGCGAAAAGGTCCTTCTTATTGACCTAGACCCCCAGGGAAATGCCTCGACCAGTCTAGGGGTGGGTCGGAATGAGCGCTCACCCGGTTCATATGAGTATCTGCTCGGCCTGAAGTCCATGGGTGAGTGCGTCCGGCAGACCCGCATCCCGGGCCTGGAGGTCATGCCCGCGGCCGTTCAGCTCGCGGGCGCCGAGATCGAATTGATCGACATGGACCGCCGCGAGAACCGGTTGGCGGACGCGCTGGCCGCGCCGGAGAGCGATGCCCGGCAGCGCTGGAACATCGTGCTCATCGACTGTCCCCCCTCCCTGGGCCTCGTCACCCTGAATGCGCTGGTGGCGGTTGATGCCGTCCTCGTCCCCCTGCAGGCCGAGTTCCTGGCCCTCGAAGGGATCGGTGCGCTCGGCAATACGATCGAGCGCGTGAAAAAGCGCCTTAATCCGAGATTGCACATCTTCGGTGTCGTCCTGACCATGGTGGACCGCCGGATGACCTTGAGTCAGCAGGTCGTGGCCGACGTCCGTGGTCACTACGGCGAGCTGGTGTTCGGGACGACGATCCCACGCAACGTCCGCATTGCCGAAGCGCCGTCCCACGGCATGCCGGTGCTGATCTACGACAATGCCTGCGCCGGATCGCAGGCCTACATTCTGCTGGCGAGCGAGTTCATCCGCCGCCGGCGCCTCGCCGCAGAACAGGCAGCCGTACAATGACCCAAGCTCCCAAACCGCGTGGCCTCGGCCGCGGCCTCTCTGCCCTTCTCGGCGACGATGAGGTCGCCGCCGCAGTGACGCCTTCTCCAGCCGCTTCGCAGGTCGAGCCGCAACCAGTAGTTGCGTCGTCCGGAGCGGGCCCTGTCGAAACTCCGCGCCCTTCGGCCAACAAAACGCCCATCACCTTACCCATCGGACAGCTCAAGCCTGGCAAGATGCAGCCGCGCACCAGTTTCGAAGGCATCGAGATGCTGGTCGAATCGGTCAAGGAATATGGACTTCTACAACCTATCCTTGTGCGTCCGCTGCGCGACGCTTCCGACTCGTACGAAATCATCGCCGGCGAGCGCCGCTGGCGGGCCGCGCAAAAGGCCCAGCTCCACGACGTTCCGGTCGTCATCCGCAGCATCGACGACAGAGATGCGCTGCAGATCGGCCTGGTCGAAAACCTGCAGCGTTCCGACCTCACCGCGATCGACGAGGCGCAGGGCTACAAACGCCTGATCGACGATTACAGCCACACGCAGGAAGACATCGCACGCATGATGGGCCGCAGTCGGCCGCATGTCGCCAACACCCTTCGGCTCCTGGATCTGCCGCCGGCCGTTCAGGAAATGGTGCGCGACGGTGACCTGTCCGCCGGTCAGGCCCGTACACTGATCGGTGTACCTGACCCGCTGGCGATGGCCCAGAGGGCGATTGCCGAGAAGCTGACGGTGCGCGACCTCGAGCGCCTCACCGGCGAAACGAAGAAGGCCACCAAAGGCGGCGGCTCAAAGTCCAGCACGGCCGCTGGCGCCGCCGCGCCGAAGAGCGCCGACACGCGCGCCCTCGAGAAGCGTATCGAGGAAGCGCTGGGCCTCAAGGCAGACCTGAGTCTTCGTGGTCTCGGCGAACAGAGCATGCTCACCCTGGAGATCCGCGACTTCGATCAGCTCGACACGGTGGTGGACAAGCTCACGCGGCGTTGACCTCAGTTCGCCGCCATTGCGCGGTTGCCGTCCGTCACCGCGGCGCGGCCTTTGTCGGCCGACACTTCGCTGGCCACGCAGCGCGGATTGAGCGGAAGTCCCGGCCACACATCCACTTCGAGGAAGCGGATTTCGCCGGGTGCCAGATCAACCGTGGCAGCCTCCGCCGGTGTCTGCGTCAGCGGCGCGTAACTCGGCACGCTGCAAGTGATGACGTGCCGCCCCGGCACGACGTCCACGCGGATCCAGGTTCTGTTTGCCAATGAGCCGACCGGCTGCTGGTTGTCCGCGAGCGAGAAGGCGACCTCGGACCCGAGAACCGAACTTCGATAGAGATACAAGGCGGACTGACCCGGCGGTGGCGGGTCGAACCGCTTGCCATCGGCGTCGGCCGTCGGCCCTGCCATGGGAACGGTGGCACAGGCACTCAACAGGAAGGACGCCGCCACAAGGCAACTCAAAGCGCGCACGTCCCTCTCCACAGTTGTGTAACGATAGCCTGGCAACGCAAGGAGGGCGACGCCGTTCCTCGAAACGTCGGTGCGACCGCCGTCTCCCTCGCGGAACCTCATGCGGGCCCAGACGTTGCTGCGCCATGGCTAGTGAAACGCTGCACGAAGACCCGGCCAAGCTTGGCCCCGAGGTCATCGATCGCCATCGAGCGATCGTTTCCCTCATGGAAGAACTCGAGGCCGTCGACTGGTACGACCAGCGCGCCAAGGCCACCTCCAATACCGAGTTGCGTTCCATCCTCGAGCACAACCGCGACGAGGAAAAGGAGCACGCGGCGATGGCTCTCGAATGGCTGCGCCGCAACGATCCCAAGATGGACGAGCATCTCCGGACCTTCCTGTTCAAGAAAGGCCCGATCAAGGAGATCGAGGCGGACATGAAGGGTGACGGAGCCGGTGGCGCCGAAGCCGAAAAAGTCTCCGATGGCAGTTTGGGAATCGGCAGCCTGCGCAGGACGCCCGATCAGGTGAGAAAATGAAGAACCATCTGTTTCGTGATCGCGCGCCCATTACCGAAGCCGGTTGGGAAGAAATCGAGAAGGAAGCGAAGCGGACGCTGCGTACCCTGCTCGCGGCCCGTCGAGTGGTTGATTTCCGCGGGCCCCTGGGCTGGGGAGCATCCGATGTCGAGTTGGGTCGCGCCGATCCCATCGCCTCGCCGCCAGGCGGTCAGAACGTACGGGCGCTGCTGCGGCGCATCCAGCCGCTCGTTGAGCTTCGGATACCCTTCGAAGTCTCGCGGGCGGAACTGGATGCCATCGATCGCGGGGCCCGCGATCCCGATCTCGATTCGGTGACGGCGGCGGCACGCGAGATCGCCATCGCGGAGGATCGTGCCATCTTTCACGGCTATACGGCGGCCCAGATCATCGGGATCTGCGAAGCGCAGAAGGGCCAAGCGGTGGCCATGGGGACCAGCCACGCCGATTACCCCGATGCGGTGGCGGCAGCCCTCAAGAAGCTGCGGGACGAAGGTGTCGAAGGACCGTTCGCCGTCGTGCTGAGCGAGCAGCTCTTCAAGGATCTCCAGTCGCGCACCGACGGGGGCTATCCGATCCTCAGTCACGTTCAGCGGCTGATCGACGGCGAGGTCCACGCCGCGCCCGGGCTCGATGGAGGTCTCGTGGTCTCCCTGCGCGGGGGCGACTTCGAGTTGACGGTCGGACAGGATTTTTCGATCGGATACCTCGAGCACGACACCGAGCGTGTCCGGCTCTACATCGAAGAGAGCTTCACCTTCCTCGTCCTCTCGCCGCAGGCGGCGATTCCGCTGACGCCCACGGGCAAGTAAACCCTAACGCCGGGCCTTTGCCGACCGCGCTGCCTGGCTGAGGCGGAGGCAGAGGCGTCGGGCAATGGCCTCGTGCGGCAGGCCCGTCCGCTTGCAGTCGATCTCGGCCTCCAGAATGGTCGACACTGCAGCGCTGAGGCGTGGCAGGGGCCAGCCGCGCAGGTGGCGTTCGAACCGCTGGCGAACGGGACCGCCACGGGGCAGTCCTCGCGCCTTGAACAGGGCGCCCTCGAGGTTCGCTCCCTTGGCGACGTGCCCCGAGACGAGATGAAGTTGGTCGGCGTGGCGCTGGAGTGAGCGCACGAGCTGCACCGGATTGCCGCCTTCGGCGAAGACACGGTCGAGCGCTCTGTCGAGCGCCACCACCTCGCCGTCGAACGTCGCCGCGATCACGTCGTCGATGCCGATGGACGCGGTGTCGCCGAGCACCGCCATCGCGTCTTCGAGGGTGATGCTCTTGCCGGCATCGGTTCCTTTGTAGAGCAGCAGCTTGTCGATCTCGCCGCGGGTCTGGCCGCGGTCGCCGCCCAGCCGCTGCACGATCCATTCCAGGGCCTCGGGATCGACGCTCATCCCTTGGGCGCGGGCGGCGCTTTCGACCAGCCCCTCGAGCGCGGCCTCATTGTCCATGTAGCAGGGCAAGGCGGCGAGGCTGGGCTCGGTCTCGGCCAGGGTGCGCAGATTGGAGCGCGGCGTCAGGTTGCTGGCTTCGACGATGATCAGCGCATCGCCCGCAACGGCCTCGACCAGGTTCTCCAGCGCCGCAACGGACTCTTCGCCAGCGGGCCGGACGCGGATCACACGCCGCCCGCCCATCATCGAAAGAGCGCCGAACTCGTCGGCCAGCCTTGCCGGATCCTGCTTCAGCACCTCTCCCGCAATGTCGACCACGCGGAATGGATCCTTGAGATCCTCGCAGACCGACCGGGCGAGCGTGACGGCGCGCTCGGCGACCAACCCATCGTCGTTGCCGTAGATCACCACGCCCCGGACCTTGGGGTCCGGCTTCTTCAGGAAGGACTCGACCTGTCGTGCTTCGATCTTCACGGCCCGTCTATAGCATGGGCCAGGCGCCGGGAGAGGTCAGCTCTTGTCGGTCGACGGTTCGGTTTCGCCCGCCGCGGCCTCTCCGCCCTCTTCCAGCTTGGCGCGCTCGCGGGCGGCGCGCTTGGCTTCGGCCTTCTCGGCGACCTTGATGGCCTTGAGGCGTTCGCGCTCGCGGCGCTCGAAATCGTAGTTCGGCTTGCGTGCCATGTTTCTGGCCCTTCCTGGCTCTGCGGCCCTAGATTACAAAATTTACGATGCGGTTCGGCACAACGATCACTCGCTTCGGAATGTGGCGATCCACGGAAACGACGACTGCCTGGTGACGAAGGACACGCCCCGGACCCTGGGATCCGGCCTCTCGAGCAAGGCCCCGACCTGGCGTGGCTCGGTATTCACGCTTGTCCTGCGCTTCGCCCGGCACACCAGGCGGCCCACATATCACGATAGTAGCCTTCGACGGCGCGAGTAAGGCGCGGCCCGTCGCAGAGCGGCGACCGTTCGACAGTCTGGCGGAGCTCGCGGTGATATCCCTCGAGCCGTCGACGATCATCTGCCAGCGCCTTCGCCGTTCGTACATATCCCTCGACATCGAGGGCAACCAGTTCGGGCACTCCGACCGTCGTGAGGATGCTCGTCGCGGCGCGGCTGACCCACCGTGGACCTTGCAGGGTCACGACCGGGACGCCCATCCATAAGGCTTCTGCGGTCGTCAGGCCACCCCCATAGGGGAAAGGGTCCAGCGCAATGTCGATCCTGTTGTAAGCGGCGAGCAAGTCGGAGCGCGAGGACGGTCCTTCAAGGGTCAGCCGTTCGTCACCAATGCCGTGGACTGCGAACTGCCGCAACATCTCCTGCCGTATGGTGGGATTGTCCACGAACGCCGTCTTCACCAGGAGGCGACTGCCGGGCGTGGCGTTCAACACATCGGCCCACAGCCTGATCGTTGCCGGCGTCAGCTTGGCCCGGTTGTTGAAAGAGCCGAACGTCAGGGGCCGCTCGGCCGGCCGGTCGACCAGCGGGACGTCGAAGTCCGGGGGCGTGAAGCAGAAATACGTCTCGGGCAGCCGCCATACCTTTTCGGTAAAGGACGCCTCGTCGCCCGGCGGGACCACAAAGCGATCGGCCAGGATGTGGTCCATTGCGGTCAGCCCGGTTGTATCGACATAGCCCAGCCAGGTGGCCTGAACCGGTGCGGGTTTCAGGGCGAAGAGAGGCAGGCGATTCCCCGACGTGTGCCCCGAGAGGTCGACGAGGATGTCGATCGCGTCGCGCCGGATCGCGGCATCGGCTGCGGTATCGGACACCCCGGCGATTATTCGCCAGTGATCGGTCCTCTCGCGCAGCCGCCGGGTCACGTCGTCTTCGATGCGTGCGTTGCTGAAGCAGAAGATCTCGACCATGGCCGGGTCGCGGGCGGCGAGGATGCCGTCGAGGAAGATGCCGACGGGGTGTGAGCGGAAATCGGCGGAGACATAGCCGATGCGCAGGCGTCGATGAGGATTGGTGTCGTTGGAAAAGACGCGGCGGACGCCGTTCGCAACCTCGATAAGTCGCGCGAAGCGGCGTGCCTCCTGGAGCGTGTTGCGCTGAACGAAGCGCTCCGAATAGTGGAGCGTCATGAGAAGGTTGCTATGGGCCTCGGCGAAGCGCGGTCTCAGGCGAATCGCCTGCTCGTAGCACTCGATTGCCTCATCGAGCAGGCCCTGGTCCTTCAGGGCGTTGCCGCAGTTCGACAGAGCTTCGGGAAAGTCGGGCTTCAGCGCCAGCGCCCGGCGAAAGTGGCCGACGGCTTCGTCCACCAGGTTGCGTTCGCGCAGGGCGTTTCCGAGATTGGACAGAGCCTCGGGATAGTCCGGCCTGAGCGCGAGTGCCTGCCGATAGCACTTGATCGCCTCGTCGAACTGCCCCTGCTCCTTGAGCACGTTTCCGAGGTTGGAGAGCGCTCCGGGATAGTCGGGCTTGAGGATTAAGGCTCGCCGGAAGTTGGCGACTGCCGCGTCCAGGCGACCGAGATCCTTCAGCGCAGCGCCGAGGTTCGATAGTACCTCGGCGACGTCGGGTTTTAGCGCCAGCGCCTGCTCGTAGCGGGCGACGGCTTCAGCCGGCCGGCCGAGGTCCTTCAGCGCCAGGCCGAGGTTGGACAGCGCTTCCGGGACTTTCGGGTTGAGCTGGAGCGCACGCTCGTACTCGGCGACCGCTCCCGTCAGGTCACCGGCCTGGTGACGCCGTACGGCTTGTGCCAACAGCGTCCTCGCCGCTCCCGGTCCCCCGGCGAGGCCGGCCGGCGATGCCTTGCCCGCCTTCTCTGCTCGCCTCTGTCGGCGGTTGGTCGACATGGTCTGTTCCCCGGACGGCACGCCTCGAGGCGAGGCCTCACACCACGATGTTGACGATCCTGTTCGGCACGACGATCACCCGCTTCGGGGTCTTGCCGTCGAGGCCGCGCACGAGTTCGGGGAGCGCCAGCGCCGCGGCTTCCGCCGCGCCCTTCGACGTATCCTTGGCGAGTGAAATGGTGCCGCGCAGCTTACCGTTCAATTGCACGGCAACGGTGACGGTGTCGTCGACCAGCAGTGCCTCCTCGGCCGTCGGCCACGGCGCATCGGCAACGAGGCCGGTGTGGCCCAGTGCGTGCCACAGTTCCTCGGCGAGATGAGGAGTCATGGGGCCGATCAGGCGCACGAAGATCTCGAGCGCCTCGCGCAGCGCCCATTTCGTACTCTCGTCCTTCGCCTCGACCGAATCGATCGTGTTGGCGAATTCGTAGAGTCGCGCCACGGCCTTGTTGAAGTGGAAGGCCTCGATGTCGGCGGAGATGCCCGCGATTGCCTTGTGCGCGGCGCGGCGCAGGGCGACGGCTGCATCCGAGAGCGTCACGGGCCTCGGCGTGCCGACCGCCGGCAGGGCCTCCATCGCTGAAGACGCGATCCGGAAGAGGCGCTGCTGGAAGCGCCAGGCACCGGTGACGCCGGCTTCGGTCCATTCGAGGTCGCGTTCGGGAGGGCTGTCGGAGAGCATGAACCAGCGCGCGGTGTCGGCGCCGTAGTCGCGGATGATCTCGTCCGGGTCGACCACGTTCTTCTTCGACTTGGACATCTTCTCAGAACGCCCGACCTCGACCGGGCTCCTGTCGGAGGTGCGGACGACCTTGCCGCCGTCGCCGCGCTCGATCTCCTCCGGCGTCAGCCACGTGCCGTCGCTCGCGCGATAGGTCTCGTGGCAGACCATGCCCTGGGTGAAGAGACCGTCGAACGGCTCGTCGCGGCTGGTCATCTGGACCTCGCGCATGGCGCGCGTCCAGAAGCGCGAATAGAGCAGGTGCAGGATCGCGTGCTCGACGCCGCCGATATACTGGTCGACCGGCATCCAATACTGGTTCTCCTCGCGATCGAACGGCGCCGTCTCGAGCCCGGGCGAGGTGAACCGGTCGAAGTACCAGCTCGAATCGATGAAGGTGTCGAACGTATCGGTCTCGCGACGCGCGGGCCCGCCGCAGGTCGGGCACTCGACATGCTTCCACGTCGGATGGCGGTCGAGCGGATTGCCGGGACGATCGAACGTGACGTCATCCGGCAGCTTCACCGGCAGGTCCTTCTCCGGCACCGGCACGACGCCGCACTTCTCGCAGTGGATGGCCGGGATCGGGCAACCCCAATAGCGCTGGCGGGAAACCAGCCAGTCGCGCAGGCGATACTGCGTCGTGCCCTTGCCGACGCCCATCTCCTCGAGGCGCGCGATCACCTTGGCCTTCGCCTCCTCGACGCCGAGTCCGTCGAGGAACCCGGAGTTCACGATGAGGCCGTCCTCGACATAGGGCGCGGCGGCGATGTCGAGCGTCTTGCCGTCGGCTGGCGCCACGACCTGCAGGATCGGCAGGCCGTACTTGGTCGCGAATTCATGGTCGCGCTCGTCGTGGCCGGGGCAGCCGAAGATCGCGCCCGTGCCGTATTCCATCAGCACGAAGTTGGCGGCATAGACCGGCACGGTCTTGCCGGGGATCAGCGGATGCTTCGCCAGCAGCGGCAGCTTGTAGCCCTGCTTCTCGGCGGTCTCGACCTCGGCCGCCGCCGTGCCGGTCTTGCGGCACTCGGCAATGAAGTGCTGCAGACCGGGATCGGACGGCGCCAGTCCCGCGACCAGCGGGTGCTCCGCCGACAGTGCCATGAACGAGGCGCCGAACAGCGTGTCGGGACGGGTCGTGAAGATCTCCAGCTTGCCCCCATCCTTTTCAGGCAAGACGGCGCCCGAAGCATCGGTGAGTTCCCAGAAGACGCGCGCACCGCGGCTCTTGCCGATCCAGTTCGCCTGCATCAGGCGCACTTTCTCCGGCCAGCGGTCGAGCGTGTCGAGGCGGCTCAGCAGCTCGTCGGCGAAATGCGTGATCTTGAGGTTCCACTGGGTGAGCTTGCGCCGCTCGACGGGGGCGCCGGTGCGCCAGCCCTTGCCCTCGATCACCTGCTCGTTGGCCAGAACCGTGTTGTCGATCGGATCCCAGTTGACCCAGGCCTCCTTGCGGTAGGCGAGGCCCGCCTTCCAGAAGTCCAGGAACATCTTCTGCTGGTGGCGGTAATAGCTCGGGTCGCAGGTCGCCAGCTCGCGGCTCCAGTCGAGGGACAGGCCCATCGACTTCAGCTGCTTCTTCATCGAGGCGATGTTCTCGTAGGTCCACTTCTTGGGATGGACCTTCTTCTCCATGGCCGCGTTCTCGGCCGGCAGGCCGAACGCGTCCCAGCCCATGGGATGAAGGACGTTGAACCCCTTGGCGCGCTTGTAGCGGGCGATCACGTCGCCCTGCGTGTAGTTGCGCACATGGCCCATGTGGATGCGCCCCGACGGATAGGGGAACATTTCGAGCACGTAGTATTTCGGCCGTCCCTTATCCATCGTGGCCTTGAAGGTCTGGCACTCCTCCCAGACCTTCTGCCACTTGCTCTCGGTTTCGGTGAAATTGTAGCGCACGGTGGGTGCGGCTTGCGTGGACGACACGGAGATGTTCCCGAAAAAGGGTGTTCCGAAAAAGACGGAGGCCGCAGCGGATGCCCGCTGCGGCCTCTCACGTCAAGCTCTTGAGCGAGAGGAGCGCTGCCGTCTCAGGACCCGCCGGCAATGCGAAGCTGCCGGGCCCGCGTTAGGATCGCGTTCTCGATGTCGATATTGGTGCGCGGATCGACCTGGGCGTCGACCCAGTTGCCGCCCCGGGGGCTGGTCTGCTGCTTGAAGACCGAGACGCGCACGCCGTCGGCCCGCAGTTCGCGGTCGAGGATGGTGACCTGGACCTTCATGCGCTCGTTGGGGGTCTCCGAGGGCGTGTACCAGTCGGTGATGATGACACCGCCGAACGGATCGGCCGAGACCAGCGGGATGAAGTTGATGGTGTCGAGCGACGCGCGCCAAAGATAGGCATTCACCGCCACGCCTGTGCCGGTGTCATCTCTCTTCTCCGCCTTGGATCCGAGGAGACCACCTGGGCCGAATAGGGTGCCCTGCTCCTGCGTGCGGCCGCCCAAGCCTGAGCGAACGTCGTTTCTGCTGCGATCGCCCGACGGACCCGTGGTTCTTTCTAGTTTACCGGTCTCGTCGGCACAGCCGGCCGTCCCGACGGCCAGGACGGCAACTGCAGCGATGCTCACGAACTTGGACAGTCCCGACATAGAATGGCGCCTTGATCTTCCCATGGACCGCAATTCAGCGGCGGAGACAGTGGCGGCGACCATAGGCTCAACGAGACCTGAACTGCAAGCGGCGGGGCGATATGACACAATGAGATGCTCCAAAAAACCCATGGACCATCAGTCTGAGTAGCTTCATAAGACTTATTATTCCTGAGGCATTGTCAGCCAGTCGGCTGTGGGAAAATGTGACAAAGACGCCACAGGTGCGGGCAGAATGAAGCCACCGGGCGTCCATTTCTTGACCCCCGATTTGGCGAAGTGCTTTATAGCCTTGCCGCATTGGTGGATTCCGTGGGCCTCGTGTTCAGGCTTCCAGTTCCCGCCGGTCGGACAGGCCTTTTGGTACGTACCAGTCTCTGATCAATGAGAGAGGGAGAATGATGAAGAAGCTTCTACTTGGCTCGACCGCCTTGGTCGTCGGCGGGTTGATGGCCGCCCCGGCCATGGCCGCCGATCCGATCAAGCTCGGTGTGGGCGGTTATTACACCTTCTACGCCATTGCGGGCGGCATCCAGTCGACCTACGCCACGAACGGCACCTGGGCGCAGTACAAGGGTCTCAATTTCCAGCAGGAAGGTGAAATCCACTTCATCGGCCAGACCAAGCTGGACAACGGCACGTCGGTCGGCGTGCACGTCGAGCTCGAAGGCTGGGCGCAGGGCAGCACCTCGACGTCCGGTGCGGCCTGGATCGACGAAGCCTTCCTGTTCGCCTTCGGCGACTGGGGCCGCGTCGAGTTCGGTGCGCGCGATCCCGCGACCTACCGTATGTACTACGGCACGCCGTCGGCCCTGATCGGCTTCGGCGCCGTCCAGCACAACTCGAACTTCGCCTGGGCCAACCAGAGCGTCATCGCCAACAACAAGGCGTGGTTCCACGCCACGACGACGACGAACGCTGGTCAGTTCCAGGACGCGCAGGGCATCAACTACTTCACCCCGCGCTTCCAGGGCCTGCAGATCGGCGTCGGCTATCGTCCGAAGGTCAACGTGAACCCGCAGGGCGGCGCTGGCTCCGGCCTCGGCGTCGGTCCGGGTTCTGGCACGACCGGTGTCTGCGGCTACACCAACGCCACGTCTTCGCCGAACTGCCTGACGAACGACTACTCGTATCAGGACGTGTTCGACGTCGGCGCCAACTACCTGAACAAGTTCGGCGATGTCACGGTCGCTCTGTACGGCGCGTTCCTGTACGGCAGCTTCATCCCGGGCAACCAGCCGTTCGCTGGCGCCGCCAACCTGTCGACCGGTGCCAATGCGACGGCCTGGAAGCAGTGGGTCGTCGGTGCTCAGGTCGGCTTCAAGGGCTTCACCCTCGGTGGCGCACTTGGCTGGGACAACCAGGGCCTCGGCTCGAACTACTACACGGGTCAGAACAACGACACGCGCTTCTACACCGCTGGCCTGATGTATGAGACCGGCCCGTGGCAGATGTCGTTCGGCTGGACCGGTTCGTACAACAACAACGGTAACGGCTCGGTCGGCTGCAACCAGATCGCGGTCAACAGCGCTACCTGCACCAATCCGGCCGCCACCGGCGTTCCGGGTGTGAACTCGACCGCGTTCGGCAACGGAAGCAATCCCGCCAACCTTTCGTTCGGCCAGGAGTCGGTCAACAAGTGGGAGCTCGGTGTGAACTACGCGCTCGGGCCGGGCGTGAAGCTCACCGGCGGTGGTCTGCTGTACTCGGCTTCGGGTCCGTCTGCTGCCGTCTCCGGCAACAGCTGGGGTCTGCTGCTGGGTATGGACCTGCGCTTCTAGTCGCGGGACGATCCAAGAACTGGAAAGAGCGGGCGAAAGCCCGCTCTTTTCTTTTGTGCGTCTCGTCGCCGGCTCTATGTCGAGGGGCGCTGACCCACGAGGTTGACGGACAGGCAGGGCAGATAGGTACGAGAGACCGGCAGGCGTTGGGTCGCCTGGCGTGCCAGCACGGCGCGGTTGTCCTCGTGATCCAGAACGAGTTGGAACAGGCCCTGTTCGACGGCACCCGCCCCGGGATCGACGGCCGGTCCGCCCTCACGTTCGATCCGATAGGCGACATCCAGCCCGACATCGCCGCCGCTGTAGAAAGACGAAACGATCTCGAGTCTTTCGAACAGCAGCATCAGGCCCCGAGCCGAGAAACGCCAATAATCGTCCGGCGCGGCCTGGAAGGCACGAGACCAGGCTGCTGACACATAGGCGATCGCCCCCGGGCCCAGCGCACGCTCGACGTTTCGCGCCGCTCGCGCCGGGTGCCGGGTATGCTCGAGCACATGGCAGCAGATCACGAGGTCGAACGGCTCGTCGCCCAGCCTGCTCTTCAGCGTCCGCGGATCGCTGCAGATGTCGGCGACGCAGTCGACGTTGGCACCTTCGAAGAGATCGAGCCCCACGAAACGGGCATTCGTGCCGAAGCGTGTGTGGATCAGCTTGCGCCAGTTGCGCACGTTCCGGTCGGAAACCAGGGTGCGCGCGCCGACCTGCAGCACACGCGGTGCACGTTTGCCGACAGACTGGGCCACCCGGTCGAACAGGAGCTCCACCTCGCGCGTCACGCTGGTTCCGACGACGCGTAGCTCACCGGGGCGCGGCTCACCAGGAGTGGCGCCACCGCCCGCCATCAGTCGCGCACGACCAGTATATGCATGCGCCGGGGCCCGTGGGCGCCCAATTCGATCGTCTGCTCGATGTCGCCGGTGCGCGACGGTCCTGTGATGGTGTTGACCGTGCGCGGCATCAGGTTCTTGCCGTAACGGGACCGCAGCCGCACCCACACATCCTCGTAGCCACCGACGATGTCCGACTCGCGCAGCACGACGACATGCGTGTCGGGCAGCAGGTTGAGCGACACAGGATGATCCGGACCGGAGGCCATCACGACGGTGCCGGTCTCGGCGATGCCGGCGAAGGCGCCGGTCACCGAGACCTGGTCGCTGCCCTCTCCTCGACCCCGCCGGATTGCCAGCATTCTCTGGCTGGCCCAGTCGTAGCCTTCGAGAAGAGGTGAGGGTGCCATCGCGACGGTCGCGGGCAGGTTGTTGCGCGCAAGATAGGCGCTCACTTCGCCCGGCACTTCGGCAGGTCCGACCCTCGCCACGGTGGCGTTGAGGGTCTCGGCCCACTGACAGAACAAGGCGACCTTCTCGGCCTGAGGCAGCTGTCCGCGCGCGACCGACGGTCCGCGCGGCGGTTCGGCCAAGCGTGTCTCGACGACCTTGCGGGCCTCGCCCGGGAGCTCGCCGCGCCGCAGTGACCGGCGGATGCCGCCCAGGATCTGGGCGCGTGCGTCGTTCGTGGCGTTGCTCATGCCTTCCTCTTCGCCCAGCGTGCGTGGAAGGTGCCGCCGGCTTGGGGCGCCGGGAAATCGCGGAAGCGGGTCCAGCCGGAGGCCAGCGGCAGAGAGCCGTAGCGTCCGTCCGCACGACCGAACAGCGCCAGCGCGCGATTGGCGATCGCCGTCAGCCGGCGATAGAGGGCGGGCCGGCGCGCGACGAAGCTCCACATTGCCAGACCCTGCCGGACCGCCTTCGGGGTGAGATGCTTCTCGAACTCGCGCTCGCGCCAGTGTCGCATCAGCTTGGGCAGCGGGATGCGGACGGGACAGACGCTCTCGCAACGGCCGCAGAAGGTCGACGCGTTCGGGAGATTGCTCGCTTCCTCGACGCCCACGAGCTGCGGCGTCAGCACCGCGCCCATCGGACCGGGATAGACCCAGCCATAGGCATGGCCGCCCACGGCGCCGTAGACCGGACAATGGTTCATGCAGGCACCGCAGCGGATGCAGCGCAGAATGTCCTGCATCTCCGTGCCGAGCACGCTCGACCGTCCGTTGTCGAGCAGCACCACGTGATACTGGTCCGGCCCGTCGAGATCGCCCGGCCTCTTCGGTCCGGTGTTCAGCGTCGTATAGGCCGACGATTCCTGACCGGTCGCCGAGCGCGCCAGGACGCGCAACAGCACCGCCGCATCCTCGAGCGTCGGGATCACCTTCTCGATGCTCGCCAGCACGATGTGCATCCGGGGCAGCGTGTTCGAGAGATCGGCATTGCCTTCGTTGGTCACCAGCATCGACGAGCCGGTCTCCGCCACCAGGAAGTTGGCGCCCGTCAGCCCGACATCGGCATCGAGGAACTTCTGGCGCAGGACGTAGCGTGCCTCCGCGACGAGATCGTTGCGCTCGGTCAGGCGCTTGTCGAAGCCCAGCTTGGCGTGATGTTCGAGGAACGTGTCGGCGACCTGGTCCTTGGTGAGATGGACGGCCGGCGCGATGATGTGGCTGGGCGGCTCGTTGCGCAGCTGGATGATGTACTCGCCGAGATCGGTCTCGATCGGCGCGATGCCCAGCGCCTCGAGATGCTCGTTGAGGGCGATCTCCTCGGCCACCATCGACTTCGACTTCGCGACGGTGCGGGCGTTCACGCTCTGGCAGAGTTCGGCGATGATGCGCCGCGCGTCGGCGGCGGTGGGCGCCCAATGGACGTGTCCGCCCAGACCAACCACCTTGCGCTCGAACTCTTCGAGGTAGAAATCGAGATGGGCCAGCGTGTGGTTCTTGATGTCGCGCGCGCGATCACGCAGCGCCTCGAATTCCGGTAGCCGTTCGGCCGCCTGGCGTCGCCGCTCGGAGAAGCCGACTTTCAGCTTGGCCAGCGAATCCTGCAGGTTGGGGTCGGCCAGCGCGTGATCGACATTCGCCTTGAAGGCATGGGCGGTGGATTCCATCAGCCGCGCTCCGGTTCGCCGATCGCCGGCAGGTCGCCCATATCGGCCAGCACTTCGGCCACGTGGCGCACGCGCACGGCGCTGCCCTCGCGCTGCAGCTTGCCGGCCATGTTCATGAGGCAGCCGAGATCGCCGGCCAGCAATGTGTCGGCGCCGGTGGCCGCGATGTCGGCGGACTTCTCGCCGACCATGGCGTTCGAAATCTCCGGATACTTCACGCAGAACGTGCCGCCGAAGCCGCAACATACCTCGGGGGTCTTCATCTCCCGGAGCTCAAGTCCCTTAACCGATCCCAGCAGGTTGCGCGGCTGAGCCTTCACGCCGAGCTCGCGCAGACCCGAGCAGGAATCATGATAGGTCGCCGACCCGTCGTAGCGCGCAGCCACGTTTCGGACGCCAAGCACATCCACCAGAAACGAGATCAGCTCGTAGCTTCGGCCGGCCAGGTTCTCCGCGCGGATCTTCATGGACGGATCGTCGTCGAACAGGCCGGGATAGTGATGCGACAGCATTCCGCCGCAGGAGCCGGAGGGTGCCACGACCGCGTCGTAACCTTCGAAGGCGTCGATCACCTGGGCGGCAATGGCGCGGGTCGTGGCCCGGTCACCGGTATTGTAGGCTGGCTGTCCGCAGCAGGTCTGGAGCGGTGGCACCTCCACCGTGCAACCGGCCTCCTCGAGCAGCTTCACCGCGGCGAAGCCAACCGACGGCCGGAACAGGTCGACCAGGCAGGTGACGAAGAGCGCGACGCGGCGCGGGCGGGAGGAGGGCATGGCGAGCGAGCTGGACACGCCCCGACCATGGCAGCGGCCAATTTGGCATGCAAGATGCCGGGACAGGTTTGTCCCGCCTGCTCCGTGTCAAATCTGGTTGCGTTCCGGCGCTCGGGCGTGAGCCAAGACCGGGCGGGCTTCAGTTCTTGTTTGGCACCAGGATGATGGCGCGGCCGTCGCTGTTCATGCGGCCAGCCCAGTCTGCAGCCTGCGCGCCGGCGCCGTAGAAGACGTCGCCGCGGGCGGGCCCCTTGATGGCGGCGCCCGCGTCCTGAGCGATCATCAGGCGGCGGTACGGTTCCGTCGCGCCCGCCTTGCGGTAGACGGGACGGCGCGTGTCGATCCACACCGGCGTGCCATAGGGCGTGATCGTGGGATCCACCGCCATGCTGCGCTGGGCAGTAAGTGCAACGCCCTCGGCACCGATCGGTGCGGACGTTCTGGTATCCCGGAAGAAGATGTAGCGCTCGTTCTTGCGCATCACCTCGCGCGCCTGCTGGGGATTGCGCTTCAACCAGTCACGGATCGCCGGCCAGGTCGCATCTTCCTTCTTCATCACGCCCATCTCGACCAATACGGCGCCGATCGCCGTATAGGGCCGATTGTTGGAGCCGTCGAAGCCGAGCGTCATCGTGCCGCCTTCGGCGAGCTGGATACGACCGCTGCCCTGGACCTGGACCTCGAACAGGCCGACCGGATCCTGGACGTAGGCGATCTCCAGACCCTTGCCCTTCAGAGCCCCCGCCTCGATCTCCGCCCGCGTGTAGTAAGGCTTGTCCGTCAGGTCGGGCGGCTTGCGATAGACCGGCACGGTGAAGAGCCGCGAAGGCACCTTGCTGCCGCGCAGTTCCGGCTCAAAATAACCGGTGAACTTGCCGGGGGCCTTGACGATCAACGGCCGGAAATTCTCCTCGAAGAACATCCGTGATCCGCGCGCGTCGCCTGCCTTTACGGCGCCGGCTGCGTCGCAGATGCGAGACCATTCGGCCGGGGTGATCGTCTTTTCGCCGCCATCCGTGGCGATCCGGACGTCGGGGCCAGCCGTCAGTTTCGGGCAGGAGCGGCGGAATGCGACGAGCGCCTCGGCATGACGGTCCTGCGCCCACCCGGCGATCTCGTTGTAGGAGGTCGGCTCCATCGCAATCCGCTGCTGCGGCGGGGAGCCGGGGGTTCCGGCACAGGCGGAGAGAAGGCCGGCTGCAGCCAGCAAGGCCGCAACACCGGCAAGGAGTCTCCTTCGCATTCCCGGAAAAGCCTCCCTAGCCTTCGCTCTCGGTCTTCACGAGCTGCCAGTTGGGATCGCTCGACGTGGTGTCGCGACGGAACGTCCAGAGGTCGATGACCTTCTGCACTTCGTTCGGATTGCCGTCGACGATCTGGCTGTCGGCATTGCGCACGACGTTGATCTGCTCGCTGACGAAGCGCACCGTGACGACGGCATTCGGGCCCTGCATCTCCGCGCCGGCGATATCCGAGGCTTCGAAGCCGATCAGGGTCGTTTCGGCCTTCTCGTTGCGCTCGATGCGACCGCGGATGGCGCCTTCGAAGCTCGCGTAGGTGGTGCTGTCGAGCAGGGGCTTCAGTGTGGCGGTGTCGCCGCGTGCGAAAGCCTCGACGATGGCGGTGAAGGCTGCGCGCGCACCGCCGGTGAAACCGATCGGCTCGAAGGCCGGATCCGCGGCGCGAATGGCGGCAACGCCGGCGGTTGCCGTCGGCAGCACGGTGGCGCGAATGCCGCCGGGCCCGCTCGTGGCCGACGATTGACGCGGCGCTGGCGCATTCGCCGTCGGCAGCGGAACCACATTGTCGTTGCCTTGCGACGCGTCGCCGGCACGCGGCGCGGGCGGCGTGAGCGGATCGCGGGCGGGTGGCTGTTCGTTGCCCGTGCGTTTGCCGAGCACGGACCGCAGTCGCAGGATCAAGAAGACCGCGACCAACCCGATCAGGATGATGTCGTAGTTGTTACCCACGATGGCGCTCCACTGTCACAAATTACATAGGCTGCGAATGGGCAAAGGGCAAGGCGACCTCCCCGCCGCGCTTCCCGATCAGCCCCGCGCCTCAGGCGGCCAGCACCACAATATCGACAGATTCCGTGACCCCGCCAACTTTGCGATTGGGACGTCGCTCATGCGCCGCGGACGGCCGGTAGCCCTGACGCTCCGCGAGTGCAAAGGTTGCGCCGTCCGTGAGCGCGCGGGTCCCCTCTTCCTTGTTGTGCTTCTCGAGCTTCGCGGCGAGGTTGACGGCTTCCCCGATGACCGTGAATTCGAGCCGCTCGCCGTCGCCGACGGCCCCGAACACGACACGCCCCGACGCCACCGCGAGTCCGATCTCGAGCGGCGGCAGGCCGGCGGCTCGGCGCTCCTCGCGCCACGCGGCGGCCGCGGCCATCACGGCGTCGGCCGCCCGCAGCGCGTCCGCGGCGGCGGTGGCAGACGGCAACACGGCGCCGAACGATGCCAGGATGCCGTCGCCCAGGAACTTGTCGATGCTGCCGCCGGCCGCCGCGATCAGCGGGCAGACGCGGCCCTGGTAGTCCTGCAGGACCTTCATCACCTCGTCCGGCGGGAGCTCCATCGACAGGCGCGTAAATCCGCGCAGGTCGACCGTGAGGATGGCGACATCGCGCAGCTCGCCTTCACCCGCCGTGATCGAACTCGCCGCGCCGCGGATGCGCGCCGCGACTCCGGGATCGAAGAACCGCGACAGATCCTGGGCCGCGGTGCTTTCGCTTACCGCCTGCACCAGCAGATGACGGGCCCGCGAGATGGCGAGCGCCAGCACCAGGGTGGTGAGCAGGATGGCGATGATCTTGTCGACCTCGGCATGCACCAGCAGGGCGTTCGAGGTCATGTACTCGACGAAGTCGTCGGTCGGATTGGCCGGTCCGCCGCGCCCACCCACGGCGTAGAGGATGAGGCCGATCCACCCGGCGATCGCGGTCAGGCCGGTGAACACCACGAAGCGCGCTTCGAAGCGGAGTGCGCGGAGCGCAATGAAGAGGAACACGTACAGGAGCGTCGGCACCTTCAGATAGAAGACGGCCGGCTGGGCATACTTGTAATGGAACGAGTAGATCAGCCCCATCAGCAGGAGCATGTCGGCAATCACCGACAGATAGAGCATCCAGGGCCGCAGGAGGCGCGCGTAGGCCAAGGCCAGGCGCAGGAGACAGAAGGCGCCGTAGATGACCAGCACCTCGAATTCGAAGGAGTAGTCCTCCTGGACCACACCGCCCGGCATGGAACTGGTTTCGTAGACCGTGCCGACCAGCACGACGATGACGAGCTGGACCCAGCCGATCAGGATCTCGCTCTGCTCCTGCTGGCGTTCAATCGCCGCACGCACGCGCTCGGGGAGCTGGGCCGCATCGCCGCTGCCGAACAACCAGAGGCGCAGGCGGCGCAGCATCAGCGCTTTTCCAGCCAGAGGCTGGCGGGGAGCGCATCCGGCGGCCGCGGCAGGCGCGAGATCACCGAGGCGGCGAGGCGGTCGCTCATGCGACGCTCCGCCCACACACTGGAGAAGAGCGGCTTGAAAGCGCCGCTCGTCAGCATCGGCACCACGCCCTGCTGCTCGTTGTAGGCGCGCCAGCCCCAGATCGAGGGATAGTCGAACGGCAGGAAGATGTCGTGGATGTGCACCAGCACGCCGGCGGGCAGGCGCGGCAGGACGCGGTTCAGCAGGATGTCGACGTCGCTGCCCGGCATCAGGATGTGGCTGGAATCGATGAACAGCACGTCGCCCTGCACCAGCCCGTCGAAGACGGTGTCCGGGGCGGCCTGCAGGGTCGACGATTTCACGCGGACCCCCGGCAGGTCGGCAATATCGGCGCGCGGTGCCGGATCGATCGCCAGAATCTCGCCGACGCCCCCCAGGGCTTTGGACAGCAGCCGGGTCGAATGGCCGGAGCCCACTTCGATGATGCGACGCGGCTTGCGCTCCCGGACCAGGGCATAGGCCACGGCGGCATCGAGCGACGGAAACCACGATTGCTCGAACATCGCCTTGCAGCTCTCGAGCGCCTCCGCCCGCGCGTCGACCGCGTCGAGGACGGCGGCGAACTGGTCGGCATGCTCCTCGAACAGGCGCTCGATCGCGGGGTAGGGCGGCTGCGCACCCGGCGGCGGCAGCAAGGGCGCATAGCGGTGCGGAATGAACCAGCCGCGCGGCTTCAGGCCGAGCACGGTCGGCAGTCCCAGGGCGAATCGCCGCCAGCGGCCGCGAAGCTTCGATTTGGCGCTCATCGCGATTTCTTCACGGCGTCAGCGTCAGGCCTTCATGGGCGACGAGGACCCGCGGCAGCCCGCTCGCGGCAATGCCTGGGCGAGCGATCGCGGCCTCCCGGGCGATACCGTCCATGAAGGCGTCGTCGTGGCCGGGATCGTGATGGAAGATCGCCAGAGTGCCGACCCCCGCCGCATCGGCGACGCGCACACCCTCCTGCCAGGTCGAGTGGCCCCAGCCGCGATAGCGGACGTATTCTTCGTCAGTGTAGCTCGAATCGTAGATCATCACGTCGGCGCCGCGGCACAGGTCGACGATCGTGGAGTCGCGTTCGCCGTCGCGATGTTCGGTGTCCGTGATGTAGCAGATCGACTTGCCGAGATGGTCGATGCGATAGCCCGTGGCCCCGTTGGGATGATTGAGGGGGATCGTGCTCACCGCGACGGTGCCGCACGACAGGTTCTCGCCCGACTTGAACTCGCGGAACTCGACGCGGGCCTGGAAGACGTCGAGCGACACGGGATAGAGCGGCGCCTGCATCAGGTGGCCGACCACCTTCTTCAGCGTGTAGGGCGCCTCGAGATGGCCGGCCCACATCCGCACCGAATTGCGCCGGTCGAACAACGGCGCAAAGAAGGTGAGTCCCGAGATGTGGTCCAGATGGGTGTGGGTGAAATAGATGTCGATGTCGAGGGGCGGATGGCGGGCCAGTTCCACGCCGAGCGTGCGAATACCCGTGCCGGCGTCGAAGATCAGGCGACGACCGCCGGCGGTGACTTCCAGGCACGACGTATTGCCGCCATAGCGCACATATTCGGCGCCGGGACACGAGATGGATCCCCGGACGCCCCAGAAGCGGACTTTCAGACCTTCGACCAATTAACCCTTCCCAGCGAGTAGTGCGCCAGAGTCCACAGGCAGGTGCATCCCGTCAACCGATGCGCGAGGCTCCCGGAAACTGGCCGCATTCTTGCGTGGCGATCCGGGTGGCTGTTTTTCGCGTATTCTTGCAGTCGGCGGTCGAATCCGGCGTCCCGACTGCGTTGCCTGCCGGCCCGTTCGGAGCAATACTTTGCCTATGGAACCCATCAATCAGGCTTCTACCCCAGCGCTGGCCGCGCCGCCCGTGCGTTGCGCCAAGTTCGCCATCGGCCAGGTGGTGAAGCACCGCATCTACCCCTTTCGCGGCGTGATCTTCGACGTCGACCCGGTGTTCGCCAACACCGAGGAGTGGCTGTCCTCGATCCCCGAAGAGGTGCGGCCGCGCCGCGACCAGCCCTTCTACCATCTGCTCGCCGAGAATGCGCAGACCACCTACGTGGCCTACGTGTCGGAGCAGAACCTGCTGGCCGACGATACCGGCAAACCGGTCTCGCATCCGCAGGTGCCGCAGTTCTTCAAGGAAATGAAGCGCGGCCACTACGTCTCGCGCGAGCGCTCGCTGCACTAGTCAGCGAAGCGCCTCGGCGATCTGATCGACGGTGGCGGTCCAGCCGACGATCGCGCCCTGGGCGCGGATCATGTCGAGCGTGGCCTTCTTGAATTCCGGGAAATAGCTTTCGGTCGCGTCCTCGGCCAACAGACATTCGAAGCCGCGATCGTTGGCCTCGCGCATGGTCGTCTGCACGCAGACCTCGGTCGTGACGCCGGCGAATACGAGATGCGTGATCCCGCGCTCCGCCAATATGTCGCCGAGCGGGGTCGCGTAGAACGCTCCCTTCCCCGGCTTGTCGAGGACGATCTCGCCCGGCCTCGCCGCCAGCTCCGGCACGATGTCGGCACCCGGCTCGCCGGCGATCAGGATGCGGCCCATCGTGCCCGGATCGCCGATCCGCATCGACGGCTTGCCGCGCAGGCGCTTGGCCGGCGGGCAGTCCGACAGATCGGGCCTGTGGCATTCGCGGGTATGGATGATCGGCAGCCCGGCGCTCCGGAACGCCTCGATCAGCCGTCCGACCGTCGGCACGATCGCCGACAGAAGACTGACATCGTTGCCCAGCGTGGCGCCGAAGCCGCCCGGCTCGATGAAGTCGCGCTGCATGTCGATCACGATCAGCGCGAGATGCGCCGGATCGAAACTGAAATCGAACGGCTGTGCGGCAATGGTTTTCATCAGTGACCCGCCATGGCGCGGCCGATGGCGCCGACGTCGGCACTGGCCGCATCGGTCTGCAGTGCCAGCTTGCCGTCGAACATGACGACGATGCGGTCGGAGAGCTGAAGGATTTCGTCGAGGTCCTCGCTGACCAGCAGCACGGCGGCGCCGCGGTTGCGGGCCTGGACGATGCGGGCGCGGATCTCGGCGACGGCGGCAAAGTCGAGGCCGAAGCAGGGATTGGCCACGATCAGCAGGTCGCCTTCGCTCGACAGCTCGCGCGCCAGGACCGCGCGCTGAACGTTGCCGCCGGACAGGCCGCGGATGGCGGCGTCCGGTCCCGGCGTCTTCACCTTGTAGGCCTCGATGAGCTTTCGCGCCGTCTCGCGCATCGGGCCCCGCTTGAGCCAGATGCCGTTCGACGAAGAGGGCGGCTGGTCGAAGGAGCGCAGCGCGATGTTCTCGGCCACCGACATATCGGCGACGCAGGCGTTGCGCAGCGGCTCTTCCGGCAGGCAGGCGATCTTGTGACGGACCATCTCGGGCCGCGTCGCGCTGTAGACCTCGCCGTGCACCAGCATCCGGCCGGCCGCGACGTCACGCTGGCCGGCCAGCGTTTCCACCAGTTCGCGCTGGCCGTTGCCCGACACACCGGCCACACCGACGATCTCGCCGGCGCGGATGTCGAGTGCCAACTCTTCGACCGCAAGCTGGCCGACATTGTCGGCGACGCTCAGGCCTTCGAGCTTCAGCACCGCCTTGCCCGGCGCCCGGCTCTCGCGCTCCACCACGGTGCGCGTCTCGCGCCGGCCGACCATCATCTCGGCCATCATGTCGTTGTCGAGTTCGCTCGTCGGCCTGGTGCCGATCAGCTGGCCACGGCGCAGCACGGTGACGGCGTCGCAATAGGTGTTCACTTCCCGGAACTTGTGCGTGATGGTGACGATGGTGATCTGTCCGTTCGTCGTCAGCTTCTTCAGCGTCGTCAGCACCTCGTCGGCCTCGTCGGGCGTCAGCACCGAGGTCGGCTCGTCGAGGATCAGCAGGTTGCGCTTGAGATAGAGCTGACGAAGGATCTCGCCCTTCTGCTTCTGCCCGGCGGCCAAGTCGGCGACGGGCATGTCCACCGGAACGGTGAACGGCGTCGTCTCGAAGAAGGCTTTGAGCGCCCGCCGCTCCGCCGCCCAGTCGATCACCGCCGGCAGGTCGCCGCGCGACAACACGAAGTTTTCCAGCACCGTCATGTTCGGCACCAGCGTGAAGTGCTGGTAGACCATGCCGAGCCCCAGCTCGTGCGCCTGGCGCGGATGGGCGATCTCGACCTCGCGGTCGTTCAGCAGGATCTGGCCCTGATCGGCGGCGTAATAGCCCATGGCGCACTTCACCAAGGTGCTCTTGCCGGCACCGTTCTCGCCCAGCAGCGCATGAAAGGCGCCGGCCTCGATCTTCACCGACACATCGTCGAGCGCGGCCATCGCGCCGAAGCGCTTGGTGAAACCGATCAGCTCGAGGGACGGCGCCGTCGTCACGCCAGCGCCTTCAGGATCGCGGCCGAGTTGGCGACGGCGCCGAACACGCCGCCCTGCATCTCGACCATCTTCAAGGCAGCGGCGTGATTGCCGGGATCGGTGGCGCCGGTGCAATCCTCCAGGATCAGGCATTCGAAGCCGCGATCGTTGGCTTCGCGCATCGTCGTGTGGACGCAGACATCGGTGGTGATCCCGGTCAGCACCAGATTGTCGATGCCGCGCGTGCGCAGCATCAGTTCGAGATCGGTGGCGCAGAACGAGCCCTTGCCCGGCTTGTCGACGATCGGTTCGCCGGCGATCGGCGCGAGATCGGGGATGATCTCCCAACCCGGCTCGCCGCGCACCAGGATGCGGCCGCAGGGGCCGGGATCGCCGATGCCGGCGCCGATCTGCTGCGAGCGCCAGCGCTTGTTGGCCGGCAGGTCGGAGAGATCGGCCCGATGACCCTCGCGGGTATGGATCACGGTCCAGCCGGCTTTCCGTGCGGCGGCGAGCAGCATCTTGATCGGCTCGATCGGCGCGCGCGTCAGCGACAGGTCGTAGCCCATCTTGTCGACATAGCCGCCGCCGCCGCAGAAATCCGTCTGCATGTCGATGATGACCAGCGCGGTGTTGTCGGCGCGCAGGTCGCCGTTCCACGGCCAGGCATAGGGGCGCGAGTCGATGTGGGTCTTGGTCATGGCGGCTCCTACTTGACGGCGCCCAGCTCGGCCGGCGCGCCGCGCAGGCTGCGCGCGGGCGAGCAGGTGGCGATCATCAGGGCGAGGGTGAGGACATAGGGCGCGGCGCTGAACAGGTAGTAGCCCTGGGTCACGCCGACCGACTGAAGCGCCGGGCTGATCGCGCCGGCCGCGCCGAACAGCAGCGAGGCCCACAGGCAGCGGATCGGGTCCCAGCGTGCGAAGATCACCAGCGCCACGGCCATCAGGCCCTGGCCGCTCGACAGGCCTTCGTTCCAGCTTCCGGGATAATAGAGCGACAGGAAGGCGCCGCCGATGCCCGCGAAGGCACCGCCGACCGCCGTCGCCAGCAGGCGCACCCGACCGACCGAAGCGCCGATCGCCAGCGCCGCATCGACGCTCTCGCCGGCCAGGCGGACGATCAGGCCCCAGCGCGTGTTCTTCAGCGCCCAGGCCAGCGAGAAGGCGAGCGCGATGCCGATGAGGAACAGCGGATTGACCTGCAGCGCCTGCTGCACCTGCGGGAGGCTGCTCCAGCCGCCGAGGTCGAGCGCGCCGAGATTGGGCGCCTTGGGCTGGATGTAGGGCTTGCCCAGGAAGAAGGCGAGGCCGGTGCCGAACAGCATCAGGCCGATGCCGGTGGCGATGTCGTTGACCTTGGGCAACTGGCAGAGCCCCGCATGCAGCGCGCCCAGCAGCAGGCCGACGAACGCCGCCACCAGCACGCCGAGCCACGGCGAGCCACTCAGCAGTGCCGTGCCGTAGGCGCTCATCGCGCCCATCATCAGCGTGCCTTCGAGGCCGAGGTTGATGCGGCCGCTGCGCTCGGTCAGGCACTCGCCGAGGCTGACGAAGATGAACGGCGTGCTGACGCGGATGGCGCCCGCCAGCATGGCGAGAGGCACGCCCCACAGACCGATGTCGCTGCCGTCCATGCTCAGCGTCCCTCCACCGCTCTGAAGCGCCACAGCCAGGTCCACGAGCGGCCGTACAGCGTTTCGCTGGCCAGGATGCACACGAAGATGATGCCCTGCAGGACGACCACCGCCGCATCCGGCA
The DNA here is from genome assembly GCF_052439685.1 of Reyranella sp. Classification (GTDB taxonomy): domain Bacteria; phylum Pseudomonadota; class Alphaproteobacteria; order Reyranellales; family Reyranellaceae; genus Reyranella. Next base: position 33,628 of record NZ_JBQVQG010000018.1, on the reverse strand, counting down.
GGTCGAGCCGGCGCTGCAGCAAACCGCCGCTGGCGCCGATGCCGCCCAGCAGGATGGCGACCGGAATGATCGCCAGCGGATGATGGCGCGCCAGGAAGGAGACGAGGATGCCGGTGAAGCCGTAGCCGACGGCCAGCGAGGCATTGGCCTTGCCGTGCACCGCCGCGACCTCGACCATGCCGGCGAGGCCCGCCGCCGCGCCACCGGCGGCGCAGGCGACCAGCACGTAGCGCCCGACATTGAGGCCCATCATGCGCGCGGTCTTGGGGTTGCCGCCGATCACCTGCATGGCGAAGCCGAAGGTCGTGAAGCGCTGCACGCCGTAGCAGAGCAGGCAGGCCACGATCCCGAAGGCGAGACCCCAATGGACGTCGCTGCCGCCGATCGTGCCCAGCATGTTGGCGTCGCCGATCGGATGCGTCGATGGCTTGTTCAAGCTCGACGGGTCGCGCAGCGGGCCCTCGACGAAATGATTCATCAGGGCGATGGCGATGTAGGTCAGCAGCAGGCTGGAGATCGTCTCGTTGACGCCGCGATACTGGCGCAGGCCGCCCGCCAGAGCGATCCAGGCGCCGCCAACGATCATCGCTGCCGCCGCCATGGTGAGTTGCACGATCAGCGGCCCCGAGTTCGATACCGCAACGCCGGCCGCCGCGGCGGCGACGCCGCCCAGGACGAGCGCGCCTTCGTTGCCGATGATGATCAGCCCGAGGCGCGCCGGCAGCGCCGTGCACAGCGCCGTCAGGATCAGCGGCGCCGCGCGCGTGAGCGTGTTCTGGAAGGAGAACCAGCTGCCGAACGCGCCCTGATACATGAGTGCATAGGCCTCGAACGGATCGACGCCGGCATAGAAGACGAGCAGCAGGCCGAAGATCACCGCCGACGCCAGCAGGGCCAGCGCCGAGACGGCGATGCGTTCGAGGGCCGTGTTCATGCCTTTGCTCTCCGTCGTCTCGACCGGAGCGCGCAGCGCGGAGTGGAGAGACCCTCGCTCCACCAAAAACTGGCTGATCGGGGAGAGAAGGTCTCTCCACTCCGCCTCGCTACGCTCGGCTTCGGTCGAGACGACGGGTTAACGGGCGACATGCGATAGCCCTATGTCAGACGGGGGAGGAGAAGAGTTGCTCGCCTCACGCGTGCGCGGCGCTTAGGACGTCGCGCCCAGGACGCCTTCGACCAGATAGTTCATGCCTTCGAGCACCGGCTCCGTCTGGGTGTAGGTCGTGCCGGCGGCGATGACGGTGTTGCCCTTGTTGTCCTTCAGCGGCCCCTTGAAGATCGCGAAGCTGCCGTCGACGATGCCCTTGCGGGCCTCCTCGACCTTGGCCTTTGCCGCGTCGGAGACCGCGGGGCCGAACGGCGAATTCTTGACGTAGCCTGCCTTGAGGCCGCCGCGCACGAAGTTGCCCGGCACGCCGCCCTTCTTCATCGTCTCGACGAAGTCGACGTAGATCTTCTCCCACTGCCACTCGGCGCCGGTGAGGTAGCCCTTGGGCGCGAGCTTGGCCTGGTTGGTGTGATAGCCGCAGGTGTAGATGCCGGCGCGCTCGGCGGTCTCGATCACGACCTTCGGGCTGTCGACATGGCAGGTCACGACATCGACGCCCTGCGCGATCATCGAGTTGGTGGCCTCGGCTTCCTTGACCGGCAGCGACCAGTCGCCGGTGAAGATCACCTGGCAGGTGACCTTGGGATTGACCGAACGCGCGCCCAGGGTGAAGGCGTTGATGTTGCGCAGCACTTGCGGGATCGGCTTGGCGGCCACGAAGCCGATCTTGCCGCTCTTGGTGGTCGACCCGGCGACGATGCCGCTGAGATACTGCGCCTCGTCGATGTAGCCGAAGTAACTGCCGGTGTTCGTCGGGTTCTTGCCCGCGGTCCACAGGCCGCCACAGTGGCGGAACTGGATCTTCGGATACTTGGCCGCCATGCGCAGCATGTGCGGGTCGAAGTAGCCGAACGAGGTCGGGAACAGCAGCGTGGCGCCGTCCATGTTGATCATGCTCTCCATCGATTTCTCGACGGCGACCGTCTCCGGCACCTTCTCTTCCTCGACGACCTTCACGCCGGCCATCTTCTTGAGGACGGCCGCGCCCTCGGCATGGGCCTGGTTGTAGCCGTAGTCGTCGCGCGGGCCGACATAGATGAAGCCCACCACCAGCGGCTTCTGCGCCTGGGCGCCGCCCGCGAGACCGAGAACGGCCGCGCCCGCCGCGCTGCCCAGAAGTGCCCGCCGGCCGATATTGAACTTGTCGATCATCGAACGTCCCCCTCGATCGCGTGTCCGGCCGTCGTGGCCCGAAAGGGAAACAGCAAGCGGTGTGCCACGCCTCGGAGGCCCTAAAAGCAGGCGAATCCGCGAGAAACCGACAGTTTTCCCGCCTGAATTGTATGCAATTTCACATCATTGCATTCTTTTTGAGCATGACTGAGTACAGTTTCGGCTTTGGCATCCATCTTGTATGCAACTCGGTATGCGTACCGACACCAACCCGACCCTGGCCGACAAACTCGCTGCGGCAATCGCCGACGGCATCCTCAACGGCAGGTTGCCGCCCGGAGAACGCCTCGATGAGGCGGGCCTCGCCGAGCAGCATGGCGTATCCCGCACCCCCGTCCGCGAGGCGCTGCGCCAGTTGGCGATGAGCGGCCTGATCGACATGCGCCCGCGCAAGGGCGCCATCGTTTCCAAGGCGACGCCCGAGGAGATCGAAAGCCTGTTCGTGGCGATGGCCGAGATGGAAGCGACCTGTGCCCGGCTCGCGGCCATGAGCATGACGCCGATCGAGCGGCGGCGGCTGCAGGCACGGCACGAGGCGATGATGGCGCTGGCGTCGGCGGGCGAGACCGAAGCTTATTCGGATGCCAACGTCGCCTTCCATTCGGCGATCTATGCGGGATCACACAATGCGCCGCTCGCCGAATACGCAATGAACCTGCGCCGCCGGGTCGCTCCCTATCGCCGCGCCCAGTTCCGCGTGGACGGCCGCCTGCTGCGCTCCAACCAGGAACACGACGCCGTCGTCCGCGCGATCGTCTCCGGCGACGCCACCGGCGCCCACGCCTCGATGATCCATCACGTCAGCCTGGTCGAAGACGCCTTCGAAGCCTTCGCCGCCATCAACGCGGCCTGAGACGACTACGAAAAAGGTCCTTCATCTCGACGGGAGCCGAGCGCAGCGAGGCGAAGCGGGAAGGTCTTTCTCCACGATTTGCCGGCTTTTGGTCGAGCGAAGGTCTCTCCGCTCCGCGCCTGCGGCGCTCCGGTCGAGACGACGGATAAAAGTAAGTAGGACCGTCATCTCGACCGGAGCCTCGCGGTGCGAAGCGTAGCGGAGAGATCTTGTCTCTACGATTTGCCGGCTTTTGGTTGAACGAAGGTCTCTCCGCTCCGCACCTTCGGTGCTCCGGTCGAGACGACGGATGTTGTGAGCTAATGTATCTCGTTCGACAGATCCAACCATTCGGGATTGGCGCTCTCGATCAGCGCGATTTTCTTTTCGCGGCGCCACTTCTTGATCTGCTTCTCGCGTTCGATCGCTTGAGGCGCTGTCTCATGCGATTCGAGATAGACGAGTTTGGTGATGTTGTAGCGAGACGTGTGCTCCGACTGTCCCTGGCGGTGTTCTTCCAGCCGACGACCCATATCGGTCGTGATCCCGACATAGAGTGCGCGATGGTTTGGGCTGGCGAGAATGTAGACGACGGGTTGGCGGGCCATGCGGGTCTATTCTGCGAAGGCCTTTTGTTTCGGCAAGGTCTCTCCGATACGCGCCTGCGGCGCTTCGGTCGAGACGGCGGACAAAAATTGAACCGTCATCTCGACCGGAGCCTCGCGCAGCGAGGCGTAGCGGAGAGATCTTCTCTCCACGATATGCCGGCTTTTGGTTGAACGAAGGTCTCTCCACTCCGCACCTTCGGTGCTCCGGTCGAGACGACGGATGTTGTGAGCTAATGTATCTCGTTCGACAGATCCAACCATTCGGGGTTGGCGCTTTCGATCAGCGCGATCTTCTTGTCGCGCCGCCATTTCTTGATCTGTTTCTCGCGCTCGATCGCTTGTGGCGCAGTCTCATGCGATTCGAGATAGATAAGTTTGGTGATGTTGTAGCGAGACGTGTGCTCCGACTGGCCTTGTCGGTGTTCGTCCAGCCGACGGCCCATATCGGTCGTGATCCCGACATAGAGCGCGATGGTTCGGACTGGCGAGAATGTAGACGACGGGCCGGCGCGCCATATGGGAACTCGCCCCTCAGTTCAGCGCGAACGGGAAGTACTTCTCGTTGAGCTTCTTGTAGGTGCCGTCGGCCATCATCTCGGCGAAAGCCTTGTTCAGCGCTTCGCGCAGCTTGCCGTCTTCCTTGCGCAGGCCCGCGGCGACGCCGACGCCCAGGGTCTGTGTGTCCTTGATGTCCTGGCCGACCAGCTCGCAGCACTTGCCCTCGGGCTTCTGGCTCCACAGCCAGAGCTGCGCCTTGTCGCCGAACACCGCGTCGACCTCGTCGTTGGCCAGCGCGGTCAGCGCTTCCTGCACCGACGCGTAGCGCTTGAGCTGGGCGGAGCGGCGGAAACTCTTGTCGGCCCAGTCGGCATGCGTCGAATCCTTCTGGATGCCGATGCGCTTGTTGCGCAGAAGCGACGGCGGCCCGTCATAGGGGGCGCCTTTGGGGGCGATGAAGGCCCCGGGCGAGAGGTAGTAGCGGCGCGACAGGCCCATGCGCTGGCGTCGCTCGCGCGTCACTTCCATCGACGACATGATGATGTCGAACTTCTTTTCCAGCAGGCCGGGGATCAGCTCGTCCCATTTCAGCGCGATGAACTCGCACTCGGCCTTGATGCGCTGACAGGCCTCCTGCGCCAGCTCCATCTCGAAGCCGGCCGGCATACCCTTGCGGTCGAGATAGTTGAAGGGCGGGAAAGCCGCCTCGGTGGCGATGGTGATCTTGAAAGCGGGCGGCGTGAACGGCGACTTCGGTCCCGGCTTGGCGGCCGGGGCTGCCGCGGCGGGTTTGGCGCCCGGTGCAGGCTTCGCCGACGGCTTCGGCGCCTGCGGTTGCGGCTGTTGCGCCGCCGCGACGGCCGTCATTGCGACCAGTGCCAGGAGACTGAGCAGCAGCCTCATGCGACCAGCCGCTCCAGAAGCGCGTTGAGCCGCTGCCGGCCCTCGGACGTCGCGCGCAGATGGGTGGGGTCGATTTCGAGGAAACCCGCGCGCACCAGCGGTTCGAGCCGCGCGGCCTCGATCGTTTCAACCGGATCGACACCCGTGACGGACGCAAAGGTGGCGCGGTCGATGCCGTCGGCCAGCCTCAGTCCCATCATCAATGCCTCCTCCACCATGTCCTGCCCCTCGACCGACGAGGTCTCCGCCGTGCCGTGGCCCGTCCGCTCGACGGACTCCAGCCAGGCTTCAGGCCCGCTCGACCGCCGGGTCGCCCTCTTGGCGCTGCCGACGGCGAAGCGGCCATGCGCCCCCGGTCCGATCCCGACGTAATCCTGATACCGCCAATAGATCAAATTATGGCGGCAGGCGGCACCGGCCTGCGCATGGTTCGAAATCTCGTAGGCCGGCATGCCGGCCTGGGTGAGCCGCGCCTGTGTGTGCTCGAACAGGGCGGCGGACGTCTCCTCGTCCGGCAGCACGAAATTGCCGCGGGCATGGTCGGTGAAGAAGCGTGTCCCGCGCTCGATGGTGAGCTGGTAGAGCGAGAGGTGCTCGCCGGCCAGCGCGAGCGCCCGCTCCAGCTCCTCGGCCCATGCCTCCGGCGTCTGGCCGGGCCGTGCGTAGATCAGGTCGAAGGAATGGCGCGCGAAATGACGCCGCGCGGTGGCGAGCGCTTCCAGCGCTTCGTCCGTCGAATGCTCGCGGCCGAGGAATTTCAGCGCCTGAGGATCGAGCGCCTGGACGCCGAGCGACACGCGATTGACGCCGGCCTCGGCCAGGGCGGCGAAGCGGCTGGCCTCGACCGAGGTCGGGTTGGCTTCCAGGGTGATCTCGATCTCGGGCGCGCTGTCCCAGAGCTGGCGTGTGCGCGCGATCAGGGCCGCGACGGTCTCGGGCTCCATCAGCGAGGGTGTGCCGCCGCCGAAGAACATCGTTTCGACCCGCCGGCCTGGTGCCTCGCGCGCGGCATGTTCGAGCTCGCGCAACAGCGCCGCCCGCCAGCGCGCCTGTTCGACGCCGTCGCGGACGTGGCTGTTGAAATCGCAGTAGGGGCACTTCGACTTGCAGAAGGGCCAATGGACATAGACGCCCAGGGGCGCCGGGCTCATCCGAAGCAGGCCTCGACCATCATCCGGAAGGCGCGGCCACGATGGCTGATGGCGTTCTTCTCGCCGTCGGACATCTCGGCCGTCGTGCGCGTTTCCCCGACGGGCTGGAAGCACGGATCGTAGCCATGCCCGCCCGTCCCGCGCGGCGGCCAGACGATGGCGCCGTCGAGCGTGCCGTGGAACAGCTCGACATGCTCGTCGGGCCAGGCCAGCGCCAGCACGCAATGGAAGGTCGCCACGCGCGCCGCATCGGTCTGCGGCACCTTGCGCGCCGCGAGCTCGTCCTGGATGCGACGCATGCCGACCATGGCATCGCGCGTCGGCCCTTCCCAGTCGGCGGTGTAGACGCCGGGCTGGTGATCGAGCGCGTGCACGCTGAGGCCGGAATCGTCGGCGAGCGACGGCAATCCGCTTCCCCGCACCGCCGCCAGCGCCTTGAGCATGGCATTGTCCTCGAAGGTCGTTCCCGTCTCGTCGGGCGCCGGCAGGCCGAGATCGGCGGCCGAAACGATCTCGACGCCGAATGGGGCCAGCATGGTGCGGATCTCGCCCGCCTTGCCGCGATTGTGGGTCGCCACAACGAGCCTGGGCAGAGCGAAGCGCCGCGCCATCAGCTCTTCCCGACGGCCAGCTTCTGCAGGCTCACCAGTTCGCCGATGCCCTTCTTGGCCAGCGCGAGCAGTTCGAGGAACTGCGCCTCGGTGAACGGGTCCTTTTCGGCCGTGCCCTGCACCTCGACGATGCCACCGGCCCCGGTCAGCACGAAGTTGGCGTCGGCGTCGGCCTTGGAATCCTCGGGGTAGTCGAGGTCGAGCACGGCGGCGCCCTCCCACAGGCCGCACGAGACCGCGGCGACGGTACCCGTCAGCGGACTGACCACCAGCTTGCCGTCCTTGATCAGGCGTTCGAAGGCGAAGTGCAGGGCCACCCAGGCACCGGTGATGCTGGCGGTGCGCGTGCCGCCGTCGGCCTGCAGCACATCGCAATCGATGTTGATCTGACGCTCGCCCATGGCCTGCAGGTTCACGACGGCGCGCAGCGAGCGGCCGATCAGGCGCTGGATCTCCTGGGTGCGGCCTGACTGCTTGCCGCGCGCGGCCTCACGGTCCGTGCGGGTGTGGGTCGAACGCGGCAGCATGCCGTATTCGGCCGTCACCCAGCCCTTGCCGCTGTTGCGCATCCACGGCGGGACCTTTTCGTCGACCGAGGCGGTGCAGAGAACGTGCGTGTCGCCGAACTTGACCAGGCACGACCCCTCGGCGTGACGGGAAAAGCCGGGTTCCAGGGAAACCGGGCGAAGCTGGTCGGGGGCGCGGCCTGATGGGCGCATTTATTTCTCCTGCGGGGCGGGCGGCGGTGTGTAGCGCCCGGGCGAAGGCGAATCCAGCCGCCATCCGGCATCAGGACAGTGTTCATTGACCGTGCTGTCCGTACTACCTACATCTTTTACCATGGCGATCCACCGAATCGGCGTGCCCGGGGGCGCCCAAGCCGACCCCCCGACCGGGCAACGAGCCGCCTCTGTGGCGGAACTGAACGAGCGCGCACGCGAGGTGCTGCGCCATGTCGTGGAAGGTTATGTCGAAACCGGCGAGCCGGTGGGCTCCCGGGCACTCACCCGCAAGCTGACCGAGACGCTGTCGCCGGCCACCATTCGCAACATCATGGCCGACCTGCAGGATGCCGGTCTCCTCTACGCGCCCCACACCTCCGCCGGCCGCCTGCCGACCGACGCCGGGCTGAAATTGTTCGTGAACGGCCTGCTGGAGGTCGGCAACGTCTCCGAGGAGGAGCGCGAGTCGATCGAGGCGCGCTGCGCCACGTCGGGTCGCACCGTCACCGAGGCGCTGGAGCAGGCGACGGCGATGCTGTCGGGCCTGTCGCGTTGCGCCGGCCTGGTCATGGCGCCCAAGACCGAGCAGCCGCTGAAGCACATCGAGTTCGTCAACCTTGGCCCCGGCCGCGCGCTGGTCGTCACGGTGACGCAGTCGGGCCATGTCGAGAACCGCGTCATCGACACGCCCATCGGCATGCCGCCATCGGCGCTGACCGAGGCCAGCAACTATCTCAATGCGCGGCTGAGCGGGCGCACCTTCGACGAGGCGCGCCGGCTGATCCTGGAAGACATCAAGCTGAAGCGCGCCGAGTTGAACGACCTCACCGCGCGCGTGATCGAATCGGGTCTCGCGACCTGGTCGGGCGAGCCGGGCGGCGGGTCGCTGATCGTGCGCGGCCAGGCCCGCCTGCTCGAAGACATCACGGCGATCGAGGATCTCGAGCGCGTCCGCATCCTGTTCGACGCTTTGGAGCGCGGCGAGAGCTTCGTGCGCCTGCTCGAACTCGCGAACACCGCGTCGGGCGTGCAGATCTTCATCGGCGCCGACAATCCGCTGTTCGCCAACACCGGCTGTTCGATGGTGGTGTCGCCGTTCCGCGATTCGCAGGAACGCATCCTCGGCGCCATCGGCGTGATCGGTCCCACGCGTCTCAACTATGCGCGCATCATTCCCCTGGTCGACTACACCGCCCGCGCGATCGGGCGAATGGTGGGTTAGGGTGCGTCGAGACGCGCCGTAGTCGATGAGTAGGAGCTGCTCCTACCAGTCCTTCTCGTCGAAATCCTCGAACTGCTTCAGGCGCTCGTCTTCCTCCGGGCGCGGAGCGGCATCCTCGTCGGCGGCGTGCGAGAGCACGCGCAGGCGGGTGTCCCGGGTGAGCAGCGGGAGCAACTCCAGAAGATCGTTCCGAGCAAAGGCGACGCAGCCCTGGGTGCCGGCATAATCGTCTCGGGCGATGTGCAGGAAGATGGCGCTGCCCCATTCGCCTTCCGGCGGATCGTCGTTGTAGCCGACCACGACGACGAGATCGTAGAGCCCGTCCTCGCGCCACATCTTCTCGGCGCTCCACTCGTTGGGGATATGGACCAGCCGATTGTAGGTCGGAGAGCGCGGGTCGTCGCACCAGCCGTCATGCTCGTTGATCGGCCGCGCCGGCAGGGCTCTCCCCGGAGAATTGGGCTTGGGCAGGACCACCAGGTCGTTGCGGTAATAGATGCGGCGCAAGGGGAACTCGCCGACCGGCGTAGCGGCGTCGCCCTCCACCTTGTCCTCGCGGATGCCGCCTGCACCCACAGTGCAACGCCAGCGCCGCTCGCCCAGGGTGGCCCACCCCAGCGACCCCTCGGCCGTATCGGCCTGTACGATCAGCACGTTTTCATCGGTCATTGCCCAGTACTCCGGTGCCCTTCATAAAGGCACGCTCTTGAGGGAGAAAGCGATGGCTTATGTCGTAACGCCGCCGGCCACCGTCGGCGTGCCGGTCAATGGAACCGGCGATCTGTTCCCCGTCCGCCGTATCTTCTGCGTCGGCCGCAACTATGCCGCCCATGCCCGCGAGATGGGACACGATCCCGACCGCGAGCCGCCGTTCTTCTTCACCAAGCCGGCCGACGCGATCGTGATCTGCGCCGATCCGAAGAACCCGACCAAAGTCGCCTATCCGCCCGCCACCAAGAACCTGCACCACGAGATGGAGCTGGTCGTGGCGATGAAGTCGGGCGGCAGCGACATTTCGGTCGAGAAGGCGCTGGATCACGTCTACGGCTACGGCGTCGGCCTCGACATGACGCGGCGCGATCTCCAGAACCAGGCCAAGGACATGGGCCGCCCGTGGGACATGGGCAAGGGCTTCGACCAGTCCGCGCCGATCGGCGAGATCTTCCCGGCCGCGAAGATCGGCCATCCCGCCAAGGGCACCATCCAGCTCGACGTGAACGGCAAGACCCGCCAGAAGTCCGACCTCAACGCGCTGATCTGGAGCGTGCCCGAGACGATCTCCTATCTGTCGGGCCTCGTCGCGCTGGCTGCCGGCGACCTCATCTACACCGGCACGCCGGACGGCGTCGCCGCGGTGGTGAAGGGCGACACGCTGTCGGGCTTCGTCGACGGCTGCGGCACGGTAACGTGCGTTCTGGTGTGATGCTGGGGGCGCAACAGCTTTAGCTTCGCTAAAGCTGTTGCGCGCGAAACGTATCGCACTGACGCGGATCTCCCGTGTCGAGGCCTCTCCGGAACCAGCGCGAGCGCTGCGCACTGGTGCCGTGGGTGAAGCTGTCGGGCACGACGCGGCCCTGGCTCTGCTTCTGCAGCGCGTCGTCGCCGATGGCGGTCGCAGCGGCCAGCGCCTGATCGACGTCCTTGTCGTCGATCATCTTGCCGCCGCGCTGCCGGTCGGCACGGTTGGCCCACACGCCGGCGAAGCAGTCGGCCTGGAGTTCGACGCGCACCGACAGCGCATTGGCGTCGCGCTTGCTCATGCTCTGCTGCATCTGCTGCACCTTGGCCGAGATGCCGAGCTGGTTCTGCACATGGTGCCCGATCTCGTGGGCGATCACATAGGCCTGCGGGAACTGGCCGGGCGCGTGGAAGCGGCGGGCCAGCTCGTCGAAGAAGCCGAGGTCGAGATAGACCCGCTGGTCGGCCGGACAATAGAACGGCCCCATCGCCGCCTGGCCGACGCCACAGTCGGTGCGGGTGGCGCCGCGGAACAGGACCAGCTTGGGGTCGCGATACTGGCGGCCCATCCCTTGGAAGATGTCGTGCCACACAACCTCGGTGCTCTTCAGCACACGCGACACGAACTGGGTCTCGGCATCGCCGGCCGGTGCCGGCGTGCCGGGCGTGCGGCTGGCCGAGGAAGAAGGAGGGGCCGGCGCGTAGCTCGAGGTGCCGCCTCCGCCGCCAGCGATGTCGCTCAGGATGGCGCCGGGATCGGCGCCCATGATCAGGGCGATGACGACGAAGGCCACCAGGCCGAACCCGCCCTTGAACAGGCCGCCGCCGCCTCCGCCCATGGGAATGGGAAAGCCGCCGCCGCCGAATCCCCCACCGCCGAACCCGCCGCCTTCGCCGCGGCGATCCTCGATGTTGCTGCTCTGGTCGCCATCCATCTGCATGGCTCGGTCTCCTTGGCCGAGATGTCCCGACGAGATCGTCTCCGGATCGTCTATAGTGCCCGGCGATGAGTCTCACCATTGCGACCTGGAACATAAACTCGGTCCGGCTGCGGATCGGAAACGTCGAACGGTACCTGAAGTTGCGCCAGCCCGATGTGCTGTGCCTTCAGGAGACCAAGTGCCCGGACGAATTCTTCCCGCACGAGGCCTTCGAACGCATGGGCTACACCCATCGCTTCGTGCAGGGGATGAAGGCCTATAACGGCGTGGCGATACTTTCCAAGGTGCCGTTCGCCGGCGGCACCATCCATCATCGCTGCGGCAAGGAGGATTGCCGCCACATCGAGGTCGCGCTCGATGTCGGGGGCGATCCGATCCTGCTCGACAATCTCTACATCCCCGCGGGCGGCGACGTTCCCGATCCGGCGCTCAACGTGAAGTTCGCGCACAAGCTCGATTTCTATCGCGAGATGGCCGCCTGGTATGCCGAGCGCAAACCGGGCCCGCGCGCCCGCAAGGGGCTGCGTCGCATAACGGTGGGCGATCTCAACGTGGCCCCGCTGGAGCACGACGTGTGGAGTCACAAGCAGCTCCTCAAGATCGTGTCGCACACGCCGGTCGAAGTGGAACTGTTCGGCAAGCTGCAGGCCTCGCTCGACTGGATCGACGTGCCGCGCCGGTTCGTGCCGGATGACCAGAAACTCTATTCGTGGTGGAGCTACCGCAACAACGACTGGCGCGCCTCCAATCGTGGCCGCCGGCTCGACCACGTCCTGGCCAGCCCCGCCCTTGCGGGAGCGATCCACAGTCATCACATCGACGTCGATCTACGCGACTGGGAGAAGGCATCGGACCATGTGCCGGTGTCGGCCACGTTCGAGGTTTAGGGGGAGTCCGCCATGCTGCAAATCATCGTCACCATCCTGATCGGCTTCGTCGTGGGTCTCCTGGCCCGCTGGATCGGTCCGGGCGCGCAGATCCAGGGCTTCTGGATCACCGTCCTGGTCGGTGTCGTGGGTTCGGTGATCGCCACCTATGGCGGCCAGGCCCTCGGCCTCTACCGTGCCGGCCGGCCGGCCGGCTTCATCGGCTCGGTGATCGGCGCGATCGTCCTGCTGGCTCTCGTCCAGCTCTTCGGCCGCTAACGCACGCGATAGAGAAAATACCGGTCCTTCGGCACGCCCGGAGGATCGGGCTGGCGCTGCCAGCGCGCGACGTCGAGCGCCTGGTTGGCCAGAACGTAGCCGCCCGACACCGCGAGTCGGTCGAGTGCGGGCCCGAGCCATTTGCCCATCGCGACGTTCGCGTCGTGGTCGCCGGTGCCGAGATCGGTATGGATCAGCGCGGCCGTCGCGCCGAGTTTTCGCGCGGCTTCGTCGATCGTCCGGTCGGCATCGCCGAGGAACAGGCGGTCGTCGGGTGGGACGCAGTCGGGATGGGCTGCCACCTTGCGTTCGAACACGAAGATGTCGCGGCCGGGAAAGAGTTCGCGCAGATGGTCGTAGGTGCGGCCGTTGCCCAGGCCCACTTCGAGGATCGGACCCGGCACGGCGTCGATGGCGGGCTTCAGGAAATTCAGGCAGTCGCGCTGCGCCTGCATGCGCGCGATGAAACTGTCGAGACGACTCATGACGATGGGATGACTCTGAGGGCGATGACTCTGAGGGCGATCAGCCGGCCCTGGTGGCGGCGCGCAGCTTCTGGTTGGTGTCCTCGAGGCGGTGCGCCAGCTCGCGCATGATCTCGATCGCCATCTCCGGGAACTCCGCGACCAGGCGATAGAACATGTCCTTGGTGATCTTGAGGGTGGCGAGCGGCTCCTTGGCCTTGATGGTCGCGGTGCGCGGCACGTCGCACAGGATGGCGATCTCGCCGAAGAAGCTGTTGCGCTTCATCTCGGCCACTGAGATCTGGCCGTTCGGCGTGTCGATCAGCACGTCGGCCGTGCCGCCCAGAATCACGTACATCGTGTCGCCGGGATCGCCCTGGTGACAGACTTCCTGGCCGATGCCGAAATTGACCCGCTCGCTGGTGAAGGCCAGCAGCTTGAGCCTCGCCTGCTCGACCTTCGAGAAGATCGGCACACCCTTCAGCAGCTCCACCTCTTCGTTGAGGTTCATCGCGTCCTCCTCGATGCGCCCTACGCCGACGCCATCAGCTCGGTATAGAGCCCGCCCTTTGCCGCCAAATCCGACGGCGATCCCTGGGCGACCACGCGGCCACCCTGCATAACGACGATCTGCTCGAACGGCTCCGCCTGGTTGGGACGGTTGGCGATCCAGAAGACCCCGCTGCCCCGTTCTGAACCATCGGACAGAATGTTGTCGCGAATGCGGTCCTGGGTGCGGCCATCGAACATGGCAACCGCCTCGTTGACGACCAGGAGCTGCGGTCGCTTGATCAGGGCGCGGGCAATTCCGAGCTTCTGGCGCTGGCTCGCCGGCAACCTCTTGCCGCCGACGCCGACATTGTAATCCAGGCCGACCTCGATCACCGAATCGCGCAGGCCGAGTTCGTCGAACACCTGGGCGATCAGAGTGCCGATGCGCTCGCCGGCCTGGGCCTGGCCGTAGACCAGGCGGCCGAACAGGATGTTGTCCTGCAGGGTGGCGGCGCTGTTGTAGCGCTCGAAATCGTAGAACTCGACGGCGTCGCGCAGGTTGGCCGGCAGGCCCTCGGCAAAGGCGCGGCGGGCACCCAGGATCCGCTCTTCCATGGCCGCGTCAATCAGACCGAGACGGTGACGGGCCTCGATGTAACGGAACGGCAGCGTCATCAGGCGGATGCGGTCGGCCTCGGGTACCGCCTCGATGCCCTTGCCGCCGAGGCGTTGCAGCAGCAGGCGGACGTTCGGCAGCTCGTCGGCCGAGATGAAGCTGTACTGTTCGAACAGAGGATTGTCGGGCGACAGTCCGGAGAACAACTCGACCATGGTCTCGGCGATGCTGAGACCCATGCGCTGCAGATCGACATCGAGCCCGGTCTTTTGCAGCACCGACATGACATAGGGATCGGCTGCGAGATTATCGCCGTCGAATTGCTTGCCCAGAGCCGTCCCGAACAGCAGGTTTTCGGCGACCGACAGGTTCTTGTTGTAATGGTCGTCGTTGAACGGTTCGACCAGTCCGGCATAGGTGCCGTCCTGCAGGTGCTCGTGCAGCGTATGCCGCGCCTTCAGGATCTTCTCGGCCAGGTCGGGCCGCAGCGCCGCGTCGACGGTACCGCGCAGGCCCAGCGAATAGATGTCCTCGTCGAGTTCGACCTGCTTCAGCACCCGCACCATGCAGGGCAGCAGGTCGGCCGGGCCGGTGGCGCCGGCCAGCTCATAGTCGACCCAGTCGGCATTGGGATCGAAAGCCGGATTGCCGGCGCGCTCGGACTCTTTCCAGAATACCTCGCGTATCGCCCTGGTGGCCTCGTCGTAGACCGCCGGCGCCACGGGGCGCAGCTTCAGACCGAACAGCAGGTTGTCGCGGACCGTCAGGGGGAAGAGGTAAGTGTCCTGCCCGACATAGGCCAGCCGTGCGCCGATGATGTATTCGGGCAGCTGGAAGAAATCCTTGCCGTCGATGCGGACCGAGCCGCTGGCCGGCAGGGTCTGGCGCGCCAGCACCTGGCCCAGCACGTCCTTGCCCGACCCCGAGCCGCCGATCACCGCCACGCGACGGTTGGTCTGCAAGGTGAGCGAGAGATTGTCGAGCTGCTTGACGCGGCCGTCCTCGGTCACGACGACGCCGGCCAGCGCCAGCTCCTTGCCGAGCGGCGGCGGCGGCCCGTCGGGAATCGCCTGGAGCTCCGGCGGCATCATGCCCTCGGGCTGGAACTGGTCGATCACCTGCTCGTACTTGATCTGCACGTCCTGGCGCTGCTGGTCCCAATCGATCAGCTCCTTGATCGGCGACGGCAGGTCCTTGTAGGCGAGCAGCACGCCGACCACGGCGCCGACATCCATCTGTCCGGTGATCGCGAAGTAGCCGCCCACCAGGTAGATGGCGAACGGCGTCGCCTGCGACAGGATGTTGTTCCAGAACTTGGCGACGAACTTCTTCTGGTAGAGGTCGAAGCGGATCTTGAAGATCAGGCCCAGTCGTTCCGAAATATCGGCGCGCTCGTAGTTGGCGGCGCCATGGATGTGGATCTCGTGCACGCCGTCGGCGGTCTCGGCGATGCGGCCGGCGAGCTGGCGGGCCGAAATCTGCCGCTGGCGGCCCAGCACCAGTACCGGTTTGCGCAGGCGCGGGATGATCGACATCTGCACGGCCAGCAGCACGATCACGATGATCCCGAGCAGCCAGTTCTGCATCATGATGAAGATGATGGCCGTCAGCGCCTGGCCCCCCAGGAACATCGGCTGCACGAAGGCATCGCCGATGAAGCCGCCGAGCGGCTCGACCTCGTCCTTCACCATGGTGGCGAGTTCGGCCTGCTTGACCTTGCGGAAGTGGGCCGGCGGGAAGCGCAGGATGCGGTCGTAGAGTTCGTAGCGCAGGCGGCGCAGCATGCGCTCGCCCATGCGGCCCTTCTGGGTATTGATCGTCTTCTTGAACAGGCCGTTCACGACGACCGCCCCCAGGAAGACGAAGCTCATCACCACGAGATACTGGAGCTGGTCGACCTGGAAACCGTCGAAGAAGCGGATGACCCTGCCCGGGAAGATGGCGGAGAGGTCCAGTTCCCACACCAGGAAGGGGATGGTCTTGCTGTCCTTGAAGGCGTTGCCCTGGATGCCGTTGTTGATGACCGACTTCGGCACCGTCAGCGACATGAAGTAGAAAACCTGGGCCAGGACCACCAGCAGCAGGATCATGACCTGTTCGGGCCGGCTGTGCCGCCAGATGTAGGAGAAGAGACTGCGTTCCATGAATCCTGCGCCGCCGCGATCGAGCTTCCCCCTATAGGCGATCAGTGCCTTGATTACATTAGATATTTGCCGGGTTGCCGCACCGGGGTTCGCGGCACGCGCGGCTTGTGGCATAGTCGCCCGGTCGTTCACCGGTCGGGGCAGAGGCTTCGGCGAGGGAGAGGCCAATGCCCGCCAGCACCCGGTCCAAACGCGTACTGCTCTACAGCCACGACTCGTTCGGTCTCGGCCATGTGAGCCGCTGCCGGACGATCGCCAATGCCATCGTCGAGGCCGACCAGTCCGTGTCGGTCCTGATCCTGTCCGGCTCGCCGGTCGTCGGCTCCTATGAATTCCGCTCCGGCGTCGACTTCGTGCGCATCCCCGGCGTCGTGAAGATCGAGACCGGCGAATACGATTCGGCCAACCTGCGCATGAACGTCGAGCATACGCTCGAGATGCGCACCCGCATCATCCGCGACACCGCCGACATCTTCCGCCCCGACCTGTTCATCGTCGACAAGGAGCCGCTCGGCCTGCGCGGCGAGGTCGGGCCCGCCCTGCGGCTGCTCAAGGATCGTGGCACGCCGCTGGTCCTCGGCCTGCGCGACGTGATGGACGATCCGGCCCAACTCGCCAAGGAGTGGGAACGCAAGAACGTCGTGCCCGCTCTGCGCGACCTCTACGACGAGATCTGGGTCTATGGCCTGCCCCAGGTCAACAAGCCGCTGACCGGCATCGACGTGCCGCCGTCGGTGCGTCACAAGATGGTCTACACCGGCTACCTGCGACGCGAGTTGCCGCTCCATAGCGACGTGCCGCATGAAATGGAGGAGATGAACGGGCCGTTCATCCTGGTGACGCCGGGTGGCGGTGGCGACGGTGTCGAGCTGGTAGAGTGGGTGCTCGCGGCCTACGAAGCCGACCCCAACATTCCTTACGGTGCAGTCATCGTGTTCGGGCCGTTCATGCCGGCCACGGCGCGCGAGGCCTTCAAGGAACGCGCCGCGAAGTTCCCGAACATCCAGACGCTCACCTTCACCAACAATCTCGGCGCCCTGATGCAGCGCGCCGCCGGCGTCGTCGCGATGGGCGGCTACAACACGTTCTGCGAGATCCTGTCGTTCGACAAGCGCGCGATCATCGTGCCGCGTACCCATCCGCGCCTCGAGCAGTTCATCCGCGCCCGCGCGGCGCGCAACATCGGCCTGATCGAGATGCTGGACCCCAATCGCGGGTGCGATCCGCAGACGATGGCCACGGCGTTGCGCCACCTGCCGCAGCAGGGCCTGCCGAGCGACGTCGTGGTGCCGGGTCTGCTCGACGGGCTGGGCAGCGTCTGGCGGCTCGTTTCCAAGCAGCTCTCCCATCCCCACCGTGGCCCCGCCTCGCTTGAGGCGGCGGATGCGTCCGGCACGCATTCGGGTGGCGAACTCGCCTCGGCGGACCCGGTCCCCTTGCCGGGACGCCACCGCACCTGATTTCCGGAGCCGATGTCGAAAGCAGAGAACGGGCCCAAAGTCGCGGTCATCCTGAAGGGCTGGCCGCGCCTCTCCGAGACCTTCATCGCCCAGGAGATCGCCGGCCTCGAGGCGCGCGGCGTGGCGCTCGAGCTGTGGTCGATGCGCCGTCCCACCGACAAGGCCCGCCATCCCGTGCATGATCGGGTCGCGGCGCGCGTCGTCTATCTTCCCGAATATCTCGAGGACGATCGGCGCCGCGTGTTCGCAGCCTGGCACAGGGCCCGCCACCTGCCCGGCTATGCCGCGGCGCGTGCCAAGTTCCTCGCCGACTTCCGGCGCGACCGCACCGCCAATCGTGTGCGGCGTTGGGGCCAGGCGCTGGTGCTGGCCGCCGAACTGCCCGACACGATCGAGCGCCTTTACGCCCATTTCCTGCACACGCCGGCGTCGGTGACGCGCTATGCGGCCACGATGCGCGGCCTGCCGTGGAGCATCTCGGCCCACGCCAAGGATATCTGGACCAGCGAGCCCTGGGATGTGCGCGAGAAGCTCGAGGACTGCGCCTGGCTGGTGACCTGCACCAAGGTCGGTCTGCAGCGGCTGGAAGAGCTGGCGCCAACCCCTGAGAAGCTGCGGCTGGTTTATCACGGGCTCGATTTCGCCCATCTGCCGCCGCCCCCGCCGGCACGGCCGGCGCGCGACGGCTCGAATCCGGCCGATCCTGTCGTGATTCTCTCGGTCGGCCGCAAGGTCGAGAAGAAGGGCTACGACGATCTCCTGAACGCCCTGGCATTGTTACCGGCCGGCCTGCACTGGCGCTTCGAGCATGTCGGTGCCGGCGATCTTTCCGAGGCGTTGAAGGCGCAGGCGACCTCGCTCGGCCTTGCCGATCGCTGCCTGTGGCGGGGCGCTCAGCCGCAGAAGGCCGTGTTCGAGGCGCTCGCCCGCGCCGATCTCTTCGTCCTGGCGAGCAAGAGGGCCGCCGACGGGGACCAGGACGGCCTGCCCAACGTGTTGATGGAGGCCGCCCATCAGGGCCTGCCGCTGGTGTCGACCCAGGCGGCGGCCATCGGCGAATTCGTGGAGGACGGCGAGACCGGCCTGCTGGTACCGCCCGCCGCGCCGCGGGAGCTGGGCCTCGCGCTCGCCCGCATGATCGCCGATCCGGCGCTGCGGCAGAGGCTGGCGCAGCGCGCCGGCGAGGTCGTGCGCACCCGCTTCTCCTACGAAGCCGGCGTCGAATGGATCGCCTCGGCCCTGCAGGGCCGGCCGGGCGAGGGCAGCGTCACCGCGCGCGCCGCGGAGTAGCCGTGCGCGTGCTGCTGCACACGCCGCTTAAGGCGCCCGACAGTCCCGTGGCGTCCGGCGACCGGGAGATGGCGCGCGGGCTGGTCCGTCTTCTCGAACGGCTCGGCCATAGGGTGATGATGCCCCCGTCGAGCCGTGTTGCACCCGGCGTGCCGCCGTTCGACGCTCATCTCGCGCTGGAGCGGCGTGCGCGCCTTCAGGCCGGGCGCCTGATCGCCCGTTGGCGGGCCCTCCCGGCGCATCATCCGGAGCGGTTCGATCTCTGGTTCACCTATCACTGCTACTACCGCAAGCCCGATTGGCTGGGGCCGGTGGTGACGCGGGCGCTGGGCATACCCTATGTGGTCGCCGAGGCCTCCCACGCGCCGAGGCGCGCCCAGGGTCCGACCCGAGCCGGCCATCGCGCCGTCGAACGGGCGCTGGCCACGGCCGACCTCGTGCTGACCGTCAATCCGCGGGACGTCGCGGGCGTGAAGGCGCGTCTGCGGCGGGGCGCCCGCCAGGTCTGGCTCCCGCCTTTCATCGACGTTGCGCCCTTCCAGGTGCCGCCACGCCGCGACCCCGGCCAGCCGCCCCTGCTGCTCAGCGTCGGCATGATGCGCACCCGCGACAAGCTCGATTCCTATCGGGTGCTCGCCCGCGCCTTCGGGCTGCTGATGGATAGAAAATGGCGCGCCCTGCTGGTGGGCGACGGTCCCGCGCGGGCCGAGATCGAGGGATTGATGGCGCCGTTCGGCTCGCGCGTGCGGTTCGCTGGTGCCGTGCCGCACGGCGAGCTGCCGGCGCTCTACGCGTCGGCAGACCTTTACCTTTGGCCCGCGATCAACGAAGCCTATGGCATGGCGTTTCTCGAAGCCCAGGCGGCCGGCTTGCCCGTCGTCGCCGGCCGCACCGGTGGCGTCCCCGCGGTCGTGGCCGACGGCGTCACGGGTCTGCTGACGCCGATCGGCGATGCGGCGTCCTTTGCGGCAGCCGTCGCGCGGCTGCTCGATGAGCCGGCGGAACGTGCGCGTCTCGGAGCCGCCGCCGCCCGGCGGGTGGCCGCGCATCACGACGAGCGCGCCGCCGCGCACGCACTCGGAACGGCGCTGGCGACCCTGCCGGGCGTCACGAGATGAGGGCGGTGCCCTTCGCGCTGCTGCGTCATGCCCCGACGGTCTGGAACGCCAGCGGTCGGCTGCAGGGCCTCACCGACACCGGTCTCAGTGCCGAAGGCGAGCGGGCGGCCCGGAGCTGGCGCCTGCCGGCGCCGGCCGACGCCTGGAAACGGGTCAGCAGTCCGCTGCAGCGGGCTCGCCGCACCGCCGAGCTCGTTCGCCCGTCGCTACCCGTCACCATCGATTCGCGGCTGCGCGAAATGAGCTTCGGCGTCTGGGAGGGGTTCACGGTGACGGAGCTGCGCGCGGCCGGCGGCGAGACCTTTGCGGCGGCGGAAGCGGCCGGCCTCGACTTCCATCCGCCGGGCGGGGAATCGCCGCGCATGACGATGGTCCGATTGTCGGTCTGGAGTTCGACGTTGACCGAACCCGTGGTCGCAGTGTCTCACAAGGCCGCGATCCGCGCGTTGCTGGCGCTGGCGACCGGCTGGAACATGCTGGGGCGGCCGCCGCACAAGCTCGACTGGAAATGCGCTCACTTCTTCGTCGCACAGGGCGGGGGACGCGTGGCAATCGAACGCCTGAACGTGCCGCTGACGTCATGAGCGCGCGCGTCTTCTTCTATGTGCAGCATCTGCTGGGTATCGGCCATCTGCGCCGTGCCGCGACCCTGACGCGGGCGCTGGCAGCGGGCGGTTTCGATGTGCTGCTGGTCTCCGGCGGCGCCCCGGTCGAGGGGCTGGCGCTCGGAGGCGCGCGGCTTCACCAGCTGCCGCCGGTGCGCGCCGCCGATGCGGGGCTCAAGGAACTGGCACGGCTCGACGGCGCGCCGATCGACGAGGCGTTCCGAGCCCGGCGCACGCGGCAACTGCTCGATCTGTTCGAGGCCGAGCAGCCCGACATCCTGCTCACCGAGCAGTTCCCCTTCGGCCGCACGCAGCTTCGCTTCGAGCTGCTGCCACTGCTGGAGGCGGCGCAGGACCGGCCGTCCGCGCCGTGGATCGTCTCGTCGATCCGCGACGTACTGCGCCGCACCGCCTCGCCGGCGCGCGTGGACGAGATGGTGCAGACCTTCGAAGCTTTCGATGCCGTCCTGGTGCATGCCGACCCGGCGCTGGTGCGGCTCGACGACAGTTTCCCGGCCTGGCCCGACATCCAGGCGCGCGCGCTCTACACGGGATACGTTTCCGATTCGGACGCCGCCGTTGCCGACATCGCCGTCGGGAAGGGCGAGGTGATCGTGTCGGCCGGCGGCGGAGCGGTCGGTGCGCCGCTGCTGCGGGCCGCCCTCGCCGCCCGCCCCCTGACGTCCCTGGCCGATCGCAGATGGCGGCTGCTGGTCGGACCGAACATGCCGGACGCGGAGCGCGCGGCGCTTGCGGCGTCGGCGGACGGGGACGTCATCGTCGAGCCGGTGCGCGCCGACTTCCCGTCCCTGCTGCGCAACGCGGCCCTGTCGATCTCGCAGGCGGGATACAACACCGTGGTCGAGACGCTCTGCCTTGGTGATCGCGCCGTGCTGGTGCCGTTCGGGACGGCACGCGAAACCGAGCAGGCCGACCGCGCGCGCGTTCTGGTCGAGCGCGGCATGGTGGCCGCCGTGCCGCCCGGTGAACTGACGCCGGAGAGCCTTGCCGCCGCCATCGCGCGAGCCTGGGCAGGACCGTCGATCCGCAGCTTCCCGCCGGTCGATGCGCGCGGGACATCGGCCACGGTCGCGGCGCTCCGCCAGATGGTGTCGCCATGACCCGCTGGCAGGCGCTTGCCGACGAGGATGCGCGCTGGGGTGATGCCGGCCGCGTCGCCGAACTCTGGTGGCGAGACGACGATGCGAGCGACGTGGCACCCTCCCTCGACCGGCTCGTCGACCTCGCGCGTGACACGGCGACGCCGCTCGCGGTCGCGGTGGTGCCGGCTCGGGCAACAGCGGCGCTGGCCGATCGTCTTGCCGATGAACCGCTCGTCGACGTGCTGCAGCACGGCTATGCCCATGCCAATCACGCGCTTGCGCCGGAGAAGAACATCGAACTGGGGACGCAGCGTCCGGCCATGATGACCCTCGGCGAGCTGGCGACGGGTTGGATGGCGCTCGAGCGTCTGTTCGGATCGCGTGCGCTCGCGGTCATGGTGCCGCCCTGGAACCGTATCGCGCCCTTGCTGGTGCCCACGCTCCCCGAGATCGGCTATCGCGGCCTCTCGACCTTCGGACCGCGGGCGCGCGTCCATCCGGTGCGCGGTCTGCTGCAGGTCAATACGCATGTCGATCTGATCGACTGGAAGGGCGGCCGCGTCTTCGCCGGCGAGGACGCCGCGCTCGCGGTACTCGTGGCGGCTCTCGAACGGGCGCGCTCTGGCGATGGAGAGCCGGTGGGCGTCCTCAGCCATCATCTTGCGATGGACGCCGGGGCGTGGGATTTCCTAAGGTCATTGTGGGAAAGAATGAAATTGCTGGAGAACATCCGTGTGCGTCCGGCGCGCGCGCTGTTCGGCCCATGATGCCGACCGAGGGAGGGCGCAGGTGAATACCGTCGGTCTGCGCTATCCGCAGCAGACGCTCGTGGCGGATTATCTACGCGCCACGGCCGGCGTGGTGCTCTGTGGGGCGCCGCTGCTGCTGCTCGACGTCAACCGCTGGCTGGCCGCCCTCCTTCTCGCAGGTTTCGGACTCTTCGCCCTCTTTCTGCTACGCACGGCCCTGCGCCACCATACGCGCTATGTGCTGAGCCCGGACTCCCTGCGGGCCGAGGGGCCGGCCGGGTCGGTGGTGGAGTGGAGCCGCCTGGACAGGATGAAGCTCAGCTACTTCTCGACCAAGCGTGACCGGTCGGACGGCTGGATGCAGCTCGGCGTCGGTTCGACAGGCGGCAGGCTGGTGAAGGTCGATTCCTCGCTGGAGGGCTTTCACGATATCGTCGCGCGCGCGGCGGAAGCTGCCGAAGCGACGGGCGTGGCGCTCGGCGATGCGACGCGCGCCAACTTGAGGTCGATGGGGATCGTGGTGGCGGGTCAGGAAGAGACGGTATGAAGGATCTGCTGCGAGTCGAGGACCTGACGGTCGAGTTCGGCGTCCACGAGGGCGTGCTGCGGGCCGTCGACAAGGTTTCCTTCTCGATCCCACCCGGCGGCACCGTGGCGCTGGTGGGCGAGTCGGGCTCGGGCAAGTCGGTCTGCAGCCAGGCGATCATGGGGCTGCTGCCGCGCACGGCGAAGATCACCACGGGCTCGATCCTGTTCCAGGACCCGCGCGTGCACCAGGGCGTCGTCGACATCGCCCGCATCGACCGCACCGGTCCGGAAATGCGGCGCATCCGCGGCGGCCAGATCTCGATCATCTTCCAGGAGCCGATGACGTCGCTGTCGGCGCTCCACACGGTGGGCGACCAGATCGGCGAGGCCGTCGAACTGCACGGCGCGCAGCCCGGCAGTCCTCTGGGCGGCGAGAGCGGGCGCAAGCTCAGCCGCGCCGAGATCGATTCGCTGACCATCGACATGCTGCGCATGGTGGGCTTCCCCGACCCGAAACGCGCGCTCCGGACCTATCCCTTCGAATTGTCCGGCGGCCTGCGCCAGCGCGCGATGATCGCCATGGCGCTGGTCTGCCGCCCGGCGCTGCTGATCGCCGACGAGCCGACCACCGCGCTCGACGTCACCATCCAGGCCCAGATCCTGCGCCTCATGAAGGACCTGCAGTCCGAACTGGGCATGGCATTGCTGATGATCACCCACGATCTCGGGGTGGTCGCCAACGTCGCCGACGACGTGGTCGTGATGTATCGCGGCAAGGTCGTCGAATCGGGCAACCTGCACGACATCTTCCGCGATCCGCAGCACCCCTATCTCAAGGCCCTGCTGCAGGCGGTACCGCGCTTCGACATGGAGCCCGGCGAGCGGCTGCAGCCGATTCGCGAGATCAAGGGCACGACCGGCCATCTGCTGAAGGAAAAGCCGGTCTCCGAGCCCACGGCGACCTTCAATCCCGAGGCGCCGGTCCTCAAGGTGCGTCACGTCACCAAGACGTTCCGCATCCGCAAGGCCGATACGCTGATGGAACAGCTGATGGGCGGCGGCACGACCCGTACCGTCCGCGCCGTCAACGACGTGAGCTTCGACGTGCTGCGCGGCGAGTGCCTCGGTCTCGTGGGCGAATCGGGCTGTGGTAAGACCACGCTCAGCAAGATGCTGATGCGCGGCATCTCCGCCGACGAGGGCCAGGGCGGTCGCGTGATCTTCGACGATTGGGGCCGCAAGATCGACGTGATGAGCCTCGAGGGCACGGAGCTCAACCGCTTCCGTACCAAGCTGCAGTTCATCTTCCAGGATCCGTTCGGCTCGCTCAACCCGCGCATGACTGTGTTCGACATCCTGGTCGAGCCGCTGGTCATCCATAAGATCGGCGACGATGCCTATCGCCGCGAGATGGTGGCCGAGCTGATGGAGATGGTCGGCCTCGACCGCCGCCATCTGAGCCGCTACCCGCACTCCTTCTCCGGCGGCCAGCGCCAGCGCATCGGCATCGCGCGCGCGCTCGCGCTGCGGCCCGACATGGTGATCTGCGACGAGCCGGTCTCGGCGCTCGACGTGTCGATCCAGGCGCAGATCCTGAACCTGCTGAAGGACCTGCAGAAGCAGCTCGGCCTCACCTATCTGTTCATCAGCCACAATCTCGCGGTGGTCGACTACATCGCCGACCGCATCGCCGTGATGTGCGCCGGCCGGCTGGTCGAGCTCGCGCCGGCGGGCGAACTGTTCCGCAACCCCATGCATCCCTATACCAAGGCCCTTCTCTCGGCGGTGCCGATGCCCGATCCCGACGCCCGCCTCGATCTCGGCGCGCTGATGGAGGGCAAGGCGTCCGATCCCTCGGTCTGGCCCGAGCCGTTCCGCGACGACGGTAAGACGCCGCTCTTCTGGACCGAGGCCGAGCCGGGGCATTTCGTGCGCGTGGCGCGAACCGACGGGCACCTGGTCGGGCGAGAGGTGGACTGACATGCTGCACTTCATTGCCCGCCGTGTTCTGCTGATGATCCCGACGCTGTTCGTGATCAGCGCGCTCGTCTATTTCATCATCGACCTGCCGCCGGGCGACTGCGTCACCTCGCAGATCGAGGAGCTGCTGGCCCGCGGCGATCCCGATGCCCACCAGCGCGCCGAAGAACTGCGCGAGCTCTATGGCCTCAATCTTCCGCTCTGGCATCGCTACCTGGATTGGGTGGCCGGCATCTTCCGCTGGGACTTCGGTCTCTCGTGCCAGGACACGGTGCCGGTCGCGGACCTGATCAGCGAGAGGATGCTGCTCACCATCGTGATGGAGACCTGCACGATCGCCTTCATCTGGATCGTGTCGTTCGTCATCGGCGTCTATGCCGCCACCCATCAGTACAGGTGGGGGGACTACGTCGCCTCGTTCATCGGCTTCATCGGCCTGTCGATCCCGAACTTCCTGCTGGCGCTGGTGCTGCTCTATGTCGGCAAGGTCTATTTCGGCCTGTCGATCGGCGGCCTGATGGACCCCGAGTACATCGACAAGCCGCTGAGCTGGGGCAAGGTCGTGTCGGTGATGGAGCACCTGATCATCCCGGTCGTCGTGATCGGCATGTCGGGCACCGCCGGCATGATCCGCCGGCTGCGCGCCAACCTGCTCGACGAGCTGCAGAAGCAGTATGTCGTCACCGGCCGGGCCAAGGGCCTGCCGCCCATGAGGCTGCTGGTGAAGTATCCGCTTCGCCACGCCATCAACCCGTTCGTCGCCGACATCGGTGGCCTGCTGCCCGACGTCATCTCGGGCTCGGTCATCGTCTCGGTGGTGCTGTCGCTGCCGACCACGGGCCCGATGCTGCTGAGCGCGCTCAAGACCCAGGACGTCAATCTCGCCGCGACCTTCCTGCTGTTCGTGGCGGTGCTCACCGTCATCGGCATGCTGATCTCGGACCTGGCGCTCGCCGCGCTCGATCCGCGCATCCGCTTCGGCGCCAGTGCGGAAAAGTGAGGGTGCCATGACCGACACGACACCCTCCGGCACGCCCCCCGAATCCCCCCGCCGCGCGC
Organism: Reyranella sp.; assembly: GCF_052439685.1. Taxonomy (GTDB): domain Bacteria; phylum Pseudomonadota; class Alphaproteobacteria; order Reyranellales; family Reyranellaceae; genus Reyranella. The sequence goes on along the minus strand of NZ_JBQVQG010000018.1, from coordinate 7,648 downwards.
CCCACTTCGTCTCGCAGGAGCCGTGGGACCCCTATGTCGCCGACAAGCTGACCGCCGAGCAGGAACGCTACTACATGGCGGGCCAGTGGAAGCTGATGTGGTGGCGCTTCCGCCGCCACAAGCCGGCCGTCGTCTCCATGGTCTTCCTGCTGTTGATGTATTTCTCGACGCTCATCAGCGAATTCATTGCGCCCTACGACCTGCACACGCGGCATTCGCGCTATATTTTCGCCGCGCCGCAGTCGGTCCATCTCTTCCACGAGGGCACCTTCCTCGGGCCGTTCGTTTACGGCCTCAAGATGGAGCGCGATCCGGCCACGCTGCAGCGCATCTACTCGGCCGACACGACCAAGCCGCAGCCGCTGCGCTTCTTCTGCTTGGGCGACAGCTACGAGTTCTGGGGCCTGATCGAAGGGCGCTTCCATTTCGTCTGTCCCCCGGAGGACGGGACCATCTTCCTGCTGGGGACCGACCGATTGGGAAGGGACATGTTCAGTCGCATCGTCTACGCGGCGCGAATATCGCTCACCATCGGCGTCATCGGCATCGCGCTGTCCTTCACGCTGGCCCTGATCCTGGGCGGACTGGCGGGCTATTACGGCGGCTGGATCGACAGTATCGTCCAGCGGCTGACCGAGATCATCAAGAGCTTCCCGCATCTGCCGCTGTGGCTCGCTTTGTCGGCGGCGCTGCCGGTCACCTGGTCGCCCCTGCTGGTCTATTTCGGCATCACCATCATCCTGGCCCTGCTCGACTGGCCGGGTCTGGGACGCGCCGTCCGCTCCAAGCTCCTGTCGCTGCGCGAGGAGGATTACGCGGCGGCGGCCCAGATGATGGGCGCCAAGCCCGCCCGCATCATCGGCCGGCACCTGCTGCCCGGCTTCATGAGCCACCTGATCGCCTCGGCCACCCTGTCGATCCCGTCGATGATCCTGGCCGAGACGGCGCTGTCGTTCCTCGGCCTCGGCCTGCGTCCTCCCATCACCTCGTGGGGCGTGCTGCTGAACGAGGCGACGGACATCAACGTCGTGGCGGTGAACTGGTGGCTGATGCTGCCGGTGGTGCCGGTCATTCTCGTGATCCTGGCGTATCAGTTCATGGGCGACGGGATGCGCGACGCTGCAGACCCTTACGCCTAGGGCGTAAGGGTCGAAGCGTCGGGCGGGCGGCAGGGCCTGTAATCAGGCCCGGGAGCCCGCACGGCTCAGAACGGACACGGGTGTTGAGGCACCCTCAAGCCTCTGAAATCCTTATCTATTCTGCGCCGTGCGAGCTCCCGGGCCTTCGTCGCTGCGCGCCTCCAGGCCCTGACGCTCGCCAAACGGGGGTAATTTGAGCCGGTAGGCTCAAATTACCCCCGTTTTGCCCTAATTGGGTCTAGCGACGGCCACGCGGGGCTTCCATTTAGGTTGGGTATCTCCCCCGAACGTGGTCCCCCCAAAGCCACGTTCTAGCCTCCTCGGAGGCGCTCAGGCCGTCATCTCACTCTCCCCCGAGATGACGGCCTTTTTCTTTGCCTGCGGCCGTTATGCTAGGAGGGCGCCCCATGGTGCCTCCGCTCCTCGAAGTGACCGGCCTGTCCTGCCGCCGCGGCGGCCGCGCGGTGTTCGACCGCCTGTCCTTCGGGCTGGGCGCGGGCGAACTGCTGGCGCTCACGGGCCGCAACGGTAGCGGCAAGACCACGCTGCTGCGGGCGCTGGCCGGACTGACGCCGCCCGAGGCCGGCACCGTCGCCTGGCAGGGCGTCGACACGGCCGAGGATCCCGAAACCTGGCGCGGCCGGCTGGCCTGGCTCGGCCATCTCGAAGGGCTGAAGGGCGACCTCACCGTGGTCGAGAACCTGTTGGTCGCCGAGCGGCTGCGCGGCGGCAAGGCCGGCGGCCGGCTGGACGGCGCACTGGTCGCCTTCGATCTCACCGGCCTGGCTGCACGCGAGGTGCGCACTCTTTCGGCGGGCCAGCGTCGCCGCACGGCGCTCGCCCGCGTCGTGCTGTCCCAGGCGCCGCTCTGGCTGCTCGACGAGCCGCTGAATGCGCTCGATGCGCCGGCGCAGGCGGCGTTCCGGACGGCGCTGCAGACCCATCTCGCGGCCGGCGGACTGGCCATCGCCGCGACCCATGCCGAGCTGGGCATCGAGGGCGCGCAGCGGCTCGACCTGCGCGGCGGTGGCGTGCGGGACGAGCCATGAGCGGCTTCACGACTCTGCTGATGCGCGACCTGCGCCTGGTGCTGCGGCGGCCCGGCGATGTCGGCGTCGTGCTGGCCTTCTTCGTCGTGGCGACGGTGCTGTTCCCGCTGGGCATCGGCCCCGAGACCAACCTGCTGGCGCGCATCGCCGCGGGCGTCCTGTGGTGCGCCGCTTTGTTCGCGGCACTGCTCTCGCTGGAGCGGCTGTTTGCCGCCGACTACGAGGACGGCACCCTCGACCTGCTGCTGCTGGCGCCATGGCCGCTGGAGCTGGCGGCACTCGCCAAGTGCCTGGCTCACTGGATCGTGACCGGCCTGCCGCTCAGCCTGCTGGCGCCCTTTCTGGGCATCGCCTTCGGTCTCGATGGGCAGAGCCTGCTGGCGCTGGGCGCCACCCTGCTGGTCGGCACACCCACTTTGTCGTTGATCGGCGGGCTCGCCGCGGCGCTGACGCTGGGCGCGCGCAAATCCGGCGCGCTGCTGGCGCTGCTCGCGCTGCCGCTCTGCGTGCCGACCCTGATCTTCGGCGCGGGCGCGATCGAGACGCTGGCGGCGGGCGATGGCATCGTGACACATGTCGCGATCCTCGCCGCTCTTGCATTGGTCGCCTTGGCCACGACGCCTTGGGCGATTGCCGCAGCCTTGCGGCAAGCCGGCGAATAGGGAGGATGGGGCCGATGGCCGACCTGCATTTTCTCGCCAATCCTGCGCGTTTCCGCCGCTTCAGCCAGCGCGTGCTGCCGGGCCTCGGCTTCGCCACGGTGCTGATGCTGGCGGTCGGCGTCTACATGGCCTTCTTCGTGGCGCCCGAGGATTACCAGCAGGGCAAGACGGTGCGGATCATGTTCCTGCACGTGCCGTCGGCCTGGCTGTCGATGGGCGGCTACGCGCTGCTGGCCGCGCTCGGCGCCTCGCTGCTGGTGTGGCGCCATCCGCTGGCGGCGCTGATGGCGCGCGCTGCCGCCCCCGTGGGCGCCAGCTTCGCGGCGGTGTGCCTGCTCACCGGCTCGCTATGGGGCCGGCCGATGTGGGGCGCCTACTGGGTGTGGGACGCGCGGCTCACCTCGATGCTGCTGCTGTTCTTCCTCTATCTCGGCCACATCGCCTTGAGCCGCGCCTACGATTCGCCCGAGCGCGGCGATCGCGCGGCCGCGATCCTGGCGCTGATCGGCGTTATCAACCTGCCGATCATCAAGTTCTCGGTCGACTGGTGGAACACGCTGCACCAGCCGGCCTCGATCACACGGCTCGATGCGCCGGCGATCCACAATTCGATCCTGGTGCCGCTGCTCTGGATGGCGTTGTCGCTGCTGTTCCTGTTCGTCTGGCTGGTGCTGCTGCGGACCGAGACCGAGATCGACCGTCGCCGGCTCGAGAATGCCGAGGCGGCAGCATGAGCAATCACGCGGCCTATATCCTCGGCTCCTATCTTGTTGCCGCCTTGATCCTGGGCGGGCTGGTGATCGCCTCGCTGGGCGCCCGCCGCAAAGTGCGGCGCGAACTCGCGGCGCGCGGGCTGGCCCCGCGTGGACAGGACAGACGCCGATGACCCCGAAACGCCGCCGCCTCTGGTTGCTGCTGGGATCGCTGGCCACGCTCGGCGTCGCGGCGACGCTCGTGCTCACGGCGCTGAACGACAATCTCGTCTTCTTCTATTCGCCGACCCAGGTCGCCGAGAAGAGCATCGGCCCCGACCGCCGCTTCCGGCTGGGCGGCCTGGTCGAGGAGGGCAGCGTCCAGAAGGACGGGCAGGTCGTGCGCTTCACCGTCACCGACACGCACAAGACGCTCAAGGTCACCTATCGCGGGATTTTGCCCGACCTGTTCCGCGAGGGTCAGGGCGTGATCGCCGAGGGCTCGATCGGCCCCGATGGCGTGTTCACCGCGCGCGAGATCCTGGCGAAGCACGACGAGAACTACATGCCGCCGGAGGTCGCGAAGGCGATCAAAGAGTCGGGTCAATGGAAAGACAAGAAGTGAGCCTTCCGTGTCATCCTGAGCGCAGCGAAGGATCCTTCGCTGCGCTCAGGATGACACAGGTGGTGGAGGTCCGGCTTTGATACCGGAGCTGGGACATTTTGCACTCATTCTCGCGCTCGCGGTCGCGCTGGTGCAAGGCACGCTGCCCTTGATCGGCGCCAGCCGAGGCGACCTCCGCCTCATGGCGCTCGGCCGCACCGCGGCGCTGACGCAGGCCTTCCTCGTGCTGCTGGCGTTCGGCGCGCTGACGCAGGCTTACGTCACGTCGGACTTCTCCGTCCTCAACGTCGTCGACAATTCGCACTCGGCCAAGCCGCTGCTCTACAAGATCAGCGGCGTGTGGGGGAACCACGAGGGCTCGATGCTCTTGTGGGCGCTGATCCTGGCGCTGTTCGGCGCGGCGGTCGCAATCTTCGGCAACAACCTGCCGGACACGCTGCGCAGTCGCGTGCTGGCGATCCAGGCGCTGATCGGCGTCGGGTTCCTGGCCTTCCTGCTCTTCACCTCCAACCCGTTCGCACGCGTGTTCCCGGCGCCGCCCGACGGCAACGGGCTCAACCCGCTGCTGCAGGATCCCGGCCTCGCCTTCCATCCGCCGCTGCTCTACCTCGGCTATGTCGGCTTCTCGGTGACCTATGCCTTCGCCGTCGCCGCTTTGCTCGAAGGCCGCGTCGATGCCGCGTGGGCGCGCTGGGTGCGGCCGTGGGCGCTTGCGGCCTGGTGCTTCCTGACGCTCGGCATCGCGCTGGGTTCGTGGTGGGCCTATTACATCCTGGGCTGGGGCGGCTTCTGGTTCTGGGATCCCGTCGAGAACGCCTCGCTGATGCCGTGGCTCGCCGGCACCGCGCTGCTGCACTCGGCTATCGTGGTCGAGAAGCGCGACGCGCTGAAGAGCTGGACGGTGCTGCTGGCGCTGCTCGCCTTCTCGCTGTCGCTGCTCGGCACCTTCCTGGTGCGCTCGGGCGTACTCACCTCGGTCCACGCCTTCGCGCAGGATCCGGCGCGCGGCATGTTCATCCTGGCCTTCCTGCTGTTCGTCACCGGCGGCGGCCTCGCGCTCTATGCGTGGCGCGCGCCGCAATTGCAGGGCGGCGGCCTGTTCCAGCCGGTCAGCCGCGAGGGCGCGCTGATCCTGAACAATCTCCTGCTCTGCACGCTGGCGGCGACGGTGCTGCTGGGCACGCTCTATCCGCTGTTCCTCGACCTGCTGACCGGCAACAAGGTCTCGGTCGGCCCGCCGTTCTTCAATGCCACCTTCGTGCCGCTCTGCGCGCCGCTGTTCGCCGCGCTCTGCGTCGGCCCGTTCCTCGGCTGGAAGCGCGCCGAGCTGTGGCCCGCCCTGATGCGCCTGCGCGTGGCTCTCGTCGTCTCGCTGGCCGCCATCCTCGTCGCCATGACGATGATCGACAGCCGCTCGACCCTGGCAGCCCTGGCCTTCGGCTTCGGCGTCTGGCTGATCGTCGGCAGCCTCGCGTCCTTGGGCGACCGGTTCCGCAGCGGCACCTTGCGCACCCTCCCGCGCTCGACCCTGGGCATGGTGATCAGCCACGCGGCCCTCGGCGTCGTCGTGCTGGGCTCGGTCGCGACCTCGTCGTGGAACACCGAGCTGATGCACACGATGAAGCCCGGCGACCGCATCGCCTTCGCCGGCTACTCGGTGGAGCTCGAGCGCATGGACGAGGTGCGCGGCCCCAACTACATCGCCGAGCGCGCGACGCTCGCCGTCAGCGTCGGCGGCAAGCCCTACACGGTGCTGCAGCCCGAGCGCCGGCTGTTCACGGTGCAGCGTCGGCAAGTGGCCGAGACGGCGATCCAGACCAACCTGCTGCGCGACTTCTACGCCACCCTGGGCGAGGGCAACCCGCAGCAGGGCTGGGTGATCCGCCTCTATCTCAACCCGCTGGCGCCGTGGATCTGGCTGGGCGCGGCGCTGTGCGCGCTGGGCGGCTTCGTGTCGCTGTCGGACCGGCGGCTGCGCATCGGCGCGCCGTCGCGCCGTCCGTCCTCCCCTCAAGCGCCACCCCTGCAGCCGGCCGAATAGATGCGCCGCCTCCTCTTCATCCTGCCGCTGCTGACGCTCGCTCTGATGGCGGGCTTCTTCGCCTGGTCGCTGACCAGCGGCCGCGACCCCGCCTCGATCGGCTCGGTGGTGGTGGGCCGGCCGGCGCCCAGGCTCGACCTGCCGGCGCTGCGCCCGGGCGAGCCGCCGCTCACAGATGCCGACCTGCGTACCGGCAAGCCGGTGATCGTCAATTTCTTCGCGAGCTGGTGCACGCCGTGCCTGGCCGAGCATCCGCTGTTCACGCGGCTCCGCGAACGCGAGGGCGCAACGATCGTGGGCATCGCCTGGAAGAACAAGCGCGACGACGCGCTGCCCTGGCTGAAGCGGCTGGGCGATCCCTACAAGCTCGCGGGCCTCGACCTCGACGGCAAGACCGGCCTCGACTGGGGCCTCTCCGGCGTGCCCGAAACCTACCTGATCGATGGCGCCGGCATCGTCCGCCGCCACTATCGCGGCCCCATCACCGAGCGCGATCTGAACGAGACGATCCTGCCGTTCCTCAAGGGGACGGTGAAGTGATCGCGCGTCGCCCCCTCACCCAGCCTCTCCCCCTAGGGCGTTTCCGCTTCAAGTTCACACACCATCCTCATCCTGAGGAGCGCCGCGAAGCGGCGCGTCTCGAAGGATGGGCCACCCACAAGGTGCTCGTGCCCACCCTTCGAGACGCGGCCCTGCGGACCGCTCCTCAGGGTGAGGTCATTGTTGCAAAACGATGTGATTCCGTGCGGGCCGGAAGGAGTCTAGCGGGGGAGAGGAGCTTGAGGTGGTTCCTCTGCCTCCTCATGATGCTCTTCGCGTTCCCGACACTCGCCGTCGAGCCGTCCGAAGTCCTGCCCGACCCGGCGCTCGAAGCCCGCGCCCGCGAAATCGGGCGGGCGTTGCGTTGTGTCGTCTGCCAGAACCAGTCGATCGACGATTCCTCGGCCGAGGTGGCGCGCGACATGCGGCGCGCCGTGCGCGAGCGGCTGACGGCCGGCGACAGCAATGCCGATGTCTTCGCCTTCATGGTCGCGCGCTACGGCGACTACGTGCTGCTGAAGCCGCCCTTCAAGGCCGGCACGCTGATCCTGTGGCTGGGCGCGCCGCTGCTGCTGCTGGTGGCCGGTGCGGCACTCCTGCTCGCCGCCCGCCGCCGCCGCAACCAACCGATCGTCGCGCCAAAACCGCTCGACGAGGAGGAGCGCCGCCGCCTCGACGCGCTCCTGAAGGGCTGACGGCCATGCTCGAATTCCTGCTGGCGCTGCTCACCACCGCGACCGTCGCCGCCCTGCTCTGGCCGCTGCTGCGCATGCGCCTGCCCGCGCGCGACCGGCTCTCGGGCGAACTGGCGATCTACCGCGACCAGCTGGCCGAGCTGGAGCGCGAGCGCGCCGCCGGGACGCTCAAGCCCGCCGACGCCGCTGCCGGCCGCACCGAGAT
>NZ_JBQVQG010000017.1:0-122807 GCF_052439685.1 Reyranella sp. | reverse complement strand
CCTGCGCGCTGCCCAGACGGCGGCGCAACCGCCCGCGCCCAGCGGCCCGGCGCCGCGCGACCAGCGTGCCCTCGAACGCCAGAGCGCCCTCGTGGCGCCCGAACTCGGCACCCGTGCCACGCGGGGTCCGTTCTCGTGAAGGTCCTGTCGGCGGCCGAGATCGACGCCGCCCTGGACGACCTCGCCTTGATCGACCGGCTCGACGGACTGTTCCGGGCGGGCTGCGAGATGCCGGTGCGGCATCATCATCCGATCCGGGAGCCGCTCGGCGCCGGATCGTCCGATGCGATGCTGCTGTTGATGCCGGCCTGGACGACCTCTCGGCCGGGAGGCACCTCCGGCCGCGTCGGCGTCAAGGTCGTGACCGTGTTCCCCGACAACGGCAAGCGCTCGCTGCCCTCGATCTACGGCCAGTATCTGCTGCTCGACGGCAGCACGGGGGCCACGCTGGCGCTGCTCGACGGTACGATGCTGACCAAGCGGCGCACCGCCTGCGCCTCGGGCCTCGCCTCGCGCTACCTGTCGCGGCCGGATGCCGCGCGCCTGCTGATGATCGGAACCGGTGCCCTCGCGCCCGAACTGATCCGGGTGCATGCCAAGGTGCGGCCGATCCGCGAAGTGGCGATCTGGGGCCGCACGGCCAAGCAGGCCGAGAGCCTGGCCGAACGACTGTCGGCCACCCTGCCGGCAGCGGTCGGCCGACCGGTCACCGTGCGGGCCGTCGGCGACCGCAGGTCCGCGGTGGAACAAGCCGACATCGTCTCCTGCGCCACGCTCTCGAAGGAGCCCCTGGTCGAAGGCGACTGGCTGCGCGAAGGTCAGCATGTCGACCTGGTGGGCGCCTACACGCCGCAGATGCGCGAGAGCGACGACCGGGCCGTCCAGCGCGCCCGTCTCTATGTCGACACCCGCGCCGGCGCCCTGAAGGAAGGCGGCGACGTCGTCCAGGCCCTCGCCAGTGGCGCCATCACGGAGGCGGCCGTCATCGCCGATCTGTTCGAGCTGGCGCGCGGCGAACGAAGCGGCCGCGCCGCCGGCGATCGCACGTCGATCACCCTGTTCAAGTCGGTCGGCGCTGCGCTCGAGGATCTGGCGGCCGCGGAGTTGGCGGTCGAAGCTACGGCTCGATGAGCGCGCCCGCCGCCTTCAGCGCCGCGATCTCGTCGGCGCCGACGCCGGCTTCGGCCAGGACGGCGCGCGAATCCTGACCCTGCAGCGGCGCCATGGTGCGGATGGCGGGCGGTGTCCGGCTCATCGTCATCGGCGGCTCGACCATCATGATCTCGCCTTCCGAGGGGTGCGGATACTTCTTGAACAGCTTGCGCCACACGAGGTGCGGGTCGTCGAACAGATCGGCGGGCTTCGAGACCGGCGCGTTCGGGATCTGCGCCTGGTCGAGCAGCTTCACCCATTCGGCCGTGGTCTTCGACGGCGCGAGCGCCTCGACCATCGCATACATGTCGCCGATATGCATGGATCTGGCATTGATGGTCGAATAACGCGGGTCCTCCAGCACTTCGGCCCGGCCGACCAGTTCGAAGAAGTTGCGCCAGTGCTTGTCGTTGTAGGGCAGGATCGCCATCCAGCCGTCCAGGGTGCGGTAGGGCTTGCGGGTGCGGGCGAGCAGGCGGGTGTAGCCGACCTCGCCCTCGTCGCTGAAGGTGCGCTCCCACAGATGCTCGACCATCAGCCAGGCCGACATGGTCTCGAACATCGGCACCTCGACGAACTGGCCCTCGCCCGTCCGCTGTCGATGCATCAGGGCCGACAGGGTCGAGAAGGCGAAGGTGAGGCCCACCGTCTTGTCGGCGATGATCGTCGGCGGGTAGCGCGGGACGTCGTCGCCGGCCGCGCGGCCCATCAGGTCGGCAATGCCGAAACGAGCCTGGATGGCATCGTCGTACGCCGGCAGTTTTCCGTAAGGACCTTCGGCCGAGTAGCCATAGGCGCCGACATAGACGATGTCGGGCTTCACCTTGCGGATCTCCTCGTAGCCGAGGCCCAGCGCCTCGATGGCCTGGGGCCGCAAGGCGTGGACGAACGCATCGGCGGTCGCCACGACCTTGAGCAGGGCGGCACGCGCCTCCTTGTTCTTTAGGTCGAGGCAGAGCGAGCGCTTGTTGCGATTGACGTAGAGATAGGTCGGACCCATGCCCGGAGTCTTTCCGGGTTTGCCGATATGACGAACCGCATCGCCCTCGGGCGCCTCGACCTTGATGACGTCGGCGCCCTGGTCGGCCAGCAGCATCGTGCCGTAGGGGCCGAGGATGATGTTGGTGAGGTCGACGATCCTGATGCCTTCGAGCGCGCCGGGCATTTTATTGTCCTGTGTTGCGAATGGTGTGTGGCGACACTGCCACCGCCCCGCTCGCGCGTCATCGTTGCTGCCATTGCGCCGCAAAACGCGGACGGAAATCCTTGAAGGCGTTGGGATAATGCCCGGTGATCGGGAGAGAATCGTCGCGCGCCGGAACGTGAGGTTGCAGGAGTTTTGGAAATTCCCCTGTCGGCATACTCGGATATAGAGGCACATGTGACCGTTGTGCGACGAGCCCTGCCGGTGTAGCGAAGGAGCAGCAAGCCGGGGGGGCGATGCGAAGCAACGTTGCAAAGAAGCAGCACGAGCCTAAGGCGGCATCGAGCAGCGCGGCCTCCAGGCCTTATCGCATCGAAGACCAGATCGGCTACCTGCTGAGGCGGGCCCACCAGCGGGCGAGCGCGATCTTCCAGGGGGGGATCGGCGATCCCAACATTACGCCGACCCAGTATTCGAGCCTGGCGAAGCTCGGCGAATATGGCGAGCTGTCCCAGAACCTCCTCGGTCGTCTCGTCGGCATGGACAAGGCCACCATGCAGGGCGTGGTGCGCCGGCTGAAGGAACGCGGGTTCGTCGATTCGCGGCCTGATCCCGGCGACGCGCGTCGCACGCTGCTCAGCCTGACGACCGACGGCCAGAAGCTGGTCAACAGGCTGCTGCTCAACGGGCCGGCGGTCTCGCGCGAGACGCTGAAGCCGCTCAGCTCCCAGGAACAGAAGCAGCTTCTCGATCTTCTCTCGCGAATCATCTGAATCCGACTCATTCGTTTGACACGCACGGAGCCTGTGTCATCGTACGTACACGAACGATATGGGCGCCTATCTCCGACCCCGAGGCCTTGAAGAGGCTCTCCAGGCACTGACCCGACCTTTCACGGTGCTGGCCGGTGGCACCGACTTCTATCCGGCGCGCGTCGGACGCTCGATCATCGAGGACGTTCTCGATATTGCGGGAATTGCCGCCCTGCGCGGCATTTCGGAGACGGAAGTCGGCTGGCGCCTCGGCGCCACCACGACATGGGCCGAACTGGCCGAAGCGTCCCTGCCGCCTCTGTTCGACGGGCTGAAGCAGGCGGCGCGCGAGGTGGGCGGCCGGCAGATCCAGAATAGCGGTACGATTGCGGGAAATATCTGCAACGCCTCGCCCGCCGCCGATGGCGTGCCGCCCCTCCTGTCGCTCGATGCCGACGTGGAGCTGGCGAGCCGCGACGGGACACGGCGCCTGCCGCTCGCGTCCTTCATCTCCGGTGTGCGCACGACGGCCCTGCAGCGCGGCGAGCTCGTCGTGGCACTCCATGTGCCGCGCCCGCGCGCCGAGGCGAGGAGCGCGTTCGTGAAGCTGGGCGCGCGGCGATACCTCGTGATCTCGATCGCCATGGCCTCTGTCGTGGTCGAGGTCGCACAGGGGAAAGTCGCCGCCGCCCGCGTCGCCGTCGGCGCGTGTTCGCCCGTGGCGCAGCGCCTGCCTGAGTTGGAACAGGCGCTGATTGGAGCGTCTTTCGACGCGCATTTGGCAGAACGGGTCGAGCCTTCCCATCTCGCGCCCCTGTCGCCGATCGACGACATCCGCGGCAGCGCGGCCTATCGTGGCGATGCGACCCTGGTTCTGCTGCGGCGGCTCCTGACGAAGGTGGCTGCATGAAGCTCGATTTCATCCTGAATGGGCGAGCGATGGACTGGGAAGGCGCGCCGGTCACGCGGTTGGCGGAGGCCCTGCGTGACGATCTCGGCCTCACCGGAACGAAGGTCGGCTGCGATGCCGGCGATTGCGGCGCCTGCACGGTGCTGCTCGACGGACGGCAGGTCTGTTCCTGTCTCGTGGCCATGGGCCAGGTCGCGGGCCGCAGCGTCGAGACGGTGGAGGGTCTTGCCGCCGCCGGGGAGACCATCGCTGCGCTCCAGCAGTCCTTCCTCGATCATGGCGCGGCCCAGTGCGGCATCTGCACGCCGGGCATGTTGATGGCCGCACAGGAACTGGTGCGGCGGAACAGCAAACCGAGCCGGGCCGAGGTCGAAGATTTCCTGGGCGGCGTGCTCTGTCGCTGCACCGGCTACGGCAAGATCGTCGACGCGGTGATGGACGTCGTGGCCTCGGCGCCGGCGACCGCGCCGGCCGCCGGTGGAGCCATCGGTTCTCGCATCGTCCGGGTCGACGGTCCGGCCAAGGTGACGGGGCGCGACGTGTTCGGCGCCGACGGCATTCCCGCCGACGCGCTGTGGATCCGCGTGGTGCGTTCGCCCCATGCGCGCGCGCGCTTCGAACTGGGCGATCTCGAGCCGCTGCGGCGACGCCTCACGGCGGTGCTGACGGCGGCGGACGTGCCGTTCAACGGCTACGGCATCTATCCCGACATCAAGGATCAGCCGGTCCTCGCGGACGGGCTGGTCCGCTATCGCGGCGAGGCGGTCGTCGCCCTGGTCGGCGAGCGTGCCGAGGTGCTGACGATCCGCGACGACGAGGTGCCCATCAGGTGGATGCCCGAGCCGCCTCTGTTCGGTGTCGACGCCGCGATGGCCGAAGGCGCACCGCTGGTGCAGGCCGACAAGCCGGGAAATCTGCTGCTGAAGGGCGGGGTGAAGCGCGGCGACGCGATGGCTGCGTTCGAGGATTGCGCCGCTGTGGCCGAAGGCACGTTCGAGACCGCCTTCGTCGAGCATGCCTATGTCGAACCCGAGGCCGGCTGGGCGCGCCGGGTCGGCGACCGGATCGAAATCCATGCCACGACGCAGACGCCTTACATGGACCGCGACGAGATCGCCAACCTGATGCGGCTGAAGCCCGAGGCGGTGCGCATCGTGCCGACGGCCTGCGGCGGCGGCTTCGGCGGCAAGCTCGACCTCTCGGTGCAGCCGCTGATCGCCATCGCGGCCTGGACCCTGGGGCGGCCCGTGGCGCTGGTCTACACCCGTCCCGAAAGCATGGCCGCCAGCACCAAGCGTCATCCGGCCCGGGTCACGGCGCGGTTCGGCTGCGATGCCGAGGGCAAGCTCCTGGCCTGTGACGTCACCGCCCTGTTCGACACCGGCGCTTATGCGTCCTGGGGGCCGACCGTCGCCAATCGCGTGCCGGTGCATGCGATGGGACCCTATGCCGTCCCCAACGTGCGGAGCTGGGGCGAGGCCTACTTCACCAACGGACCGCCGGCCGGCGCCTTCCGTGGCTTCGGCGTGCCGCAGGCGGCCATCGCCCACGAGGCGATGATGGATGAACTCGCTGACAGGCTTGGCATCGACCGGCTGGAGTTCCGGCATCGCAACGCGTTGCGCGCCGGCGATACGACCGCGACCGGCCAGACGCTCACGCATTCCGCCGGCCTGGCGCAATGCCTCGACGCGCTGCGGCCGTATTGGCGGAAGGCGCAAGAGGATATTGCTGCTTTCAACGAAGTGGCTGGCTCGCATCGCCGTGGCATCGGCGTCGGCTGCATGTGGTACGGCATCGGCAATACCTCGATGTCAAATCCTTCGAGGATGAAGGTCGGCCTGTCGCCCGGCGGCACGCTGACGCTCTACAGCGGTGCGCTCGACATCGGGCAAGGCAGCAACACGATCATGGTGCAGATCGCAGCCGATGCGGTCGGGCTGCCGGCATCGCAGTTTGCCCTTGTGACCGGCGATACCGATCTCACGGCCGATGCCGGCAAGACGTCGGCGTCGCGCCAGACCTTCGTGTCGGGCAAGGCCGCGGAGAAGGCCGGCCACGATCTGCGCCAGCAGATCCTTCGACTGGCCAACGCCGGTCCAGAGGCGGCGCTCTCGCTCGACGGCGCTACGCTTTCGGTCCGCGATGGCGCCGAGGTGCGGACGATCGACCTCGCGACGGCAGCGCCGCTGATGGGCGAAGGCACCTTCGATCCGCCGACCACGCCGCTCGATGCCGATGGGCAGGGCGTCCCCTATGCGACCTATGGATTCGCCGCGCAACTGGCCGAGGTCGAGGTCGATATCGAGCTGGGGACGGTCAAGGTCCTGCGCATCGTGGCCGCGCACGATGTCGGTCGCGCCATCAATCCGACCCTCGTCGAAGGCCAGATCCAGGGCGGCGTGGCGCAGGGGCTTGGCCTCGCCTTGATGGAAGAATATCTGCCCGGCCGGACCGAGAACCTGCACGACTATCTCATTCCCACCGTGGGCGACGTTCCCGCGATCGAGTGCCTCCTGATCGAGGATCGCGAGCCGCTCGGTCCCTCGGGCGCCAAGGGAATCGGCGAGCCCGCTTTGGTGCCGACGGCGCCTGCGATCCTGGGCGCGGTCCATCATGCAACCGGCGTGCGTGCGCACCGCGTCCCGCTTCTGCCGCACCGCCTGCGCGAGGCGATCGTCGCACGGAAGGGAAAGCCGCAATGAGCGACGACATCTCGCTCTCGGAGGCCGAGCGCAGCGCCGGCATCGTGCGCTGCGACGCCTGTCCCGTTCTCTGCCGCATCCGCCCCGGCCGCGCCGGCGCCTGCGATCGCTACGCCAACGAAAACGGCGCGCTGGTGCGGGTCGATCCACTGTTGCTGCTGGCCAAGCCCGATCTCGCGCGCGTCGCTTTCATCGAAGGCAGCGAGGCGTGGCGTGGCGAGCTGGGCAAGGGCGAGGGCGCCTTCGTCACCGGCATCGGTGCCACCACGACCTATCCCGACTACAAGCCCGCGCCGTTCATCGTCTCGTCGAAGCACGACGGCGTCGACATGGTCACGGTCGTGACCGAGGGGATCTTCAGCTACTGCGGCGTCAAGGTGAAGATCGACACCGATCGCTATCTCGGGTCCGAGCAGGCGGCGGTGCGGGTGAAGGGCGAGGCGGTGGGCCACGTCACCACGGCGGAGTACGGCTCGCAGATGCTGTCGCTGGGCGGCGTCCACCATCTCACCGGCGGCAGCAAGAAGGAGGGCGTCGTCACCTGCGATGCGCTGCTGGCGCTGTGCAATCGCGAGGCCGTCGAACTCACCATCGACGGCGGCTCGACGGTGATGGTGCAGGCGGACAAGCCGCCGGTGGTGAACGGCGCGCTCGAGGAGCGCATGCGGGTCGGCTGCGGCTCGGCCGCCATCGGCATGTTCGCGCCGCAATGGAAAGACCATGTCGACGAGGTGATCGTGGTCGACGACCACATCACCGGCGTGCTGAGCGAGCATCAGGGCGGTGTCTTCCTCGACATGAAGCCCGCCGGCATCCGCGTGCGCGGCCGCCGCTCGACGCCGGGCCGCTATTTTCAGGTCGCCGAGCCGGGGCTGGGCTGGGGCGGCACGAATGTCAGCGATCCGCTGGAGATCATCGAGAGGATCGATCCGAAGCAGGCCTGGCCCGGGCTCAAGCTGCTGATGGTCTCGACGACCGGCGAGCATTCGGCCTGGTTCACGCTCGACGATGAGCTGAAGCCGCGGCCCGC
Source organism: Reyranella sp. (assembly GCF_052439685.1). Classification (GTDB taxonomy): domain Bacteria; phylum Pseudomonadota; class Alphaproteobacteria; order Reyranellales; family Reyranellaceae; genus Reyranella. The sequence continues at coordinate 115,114 of NZ_JBQVQG010000017.1, read as the reverse complement.
CGAGATGCCCGCGCCAGTGCGCCATGTCGTGGAACGCATCGCCGAGAATTGCGAACCCGCGCTCTGCACCGTGCTGTTCATGGCTGGCGCCGGCGGCTCGCTGCGCGCCGGTGTCACGGAGAACCCCGTGCGGCTGACCCGATCGGTGCGCGACACGCTCACCAAAGTCACGCTGGGCGGCGCGCCGGCCTTCATCTGGCCGGGCGGCGGCATCACGCTGATGGTCGACGTGGCGCGCATGCCGGAGAAATCCTTCGGCTATGTGCCGACGCCGGCGCTGGTCGCGCCCATCGAATTCACCCTGCGCGCCGACGATTACGCCGCGCTGGGCGGCTACGCCTCGCGCGCGGTCACCCTGGAAGACGTGCTGGCCCACCATAAGGTGCGGGTCGGATGAGCGCCGTTGCCGCCCGTCTCGGCGACGGACGGCTGCATCTGCAGCACGGGCCGATCGACCTCATCGTCGAGGCGTTCGGCGTGACGGACGAGGTCGAGCTTGCCTACGCGCAGGCCGTTGATCGCTTCGGCGATATCCTGCCGGTTCTGGTCGGTGAGCTGAGCGTGCTGCGCCGGCCGGTCGGAGAGGCCTATCCTCTGCTGCAGGGACCGGTAGCGCGGCGCATGGCCGAAGCGGTGTGGCCGCATCGCGCTCGCTACATCACACCGATGGCCGCCGTTGCCGGCGCCGTCGCCGACGAGATGCTGCAGGCGCTGGTCCGTGGCCGCACGCTCGACAAGGCCTATGTGAACGACGGTGGCGACATCGCGATCCATCTGGCGCCGGGCCAGTCGCTACGGGCGGGCATTTTCGCGCAAGTACTCGACGGCGTGGCGCTGCTCGCGCATGAGCGGCCAGTGCGTGGTATCGCGACCTCGGGGCGGGGCGGGCGGTCCTTCTCGCTGGGTATCGCCGACTCCGTGACCGTGCCTGCCGCCACGGCCGCGGCCGCCGATGCCGCGGCGACGATGATCGCCAACGAAGTGAATGCCGACCATCCTGCCATCGAGCGCCGGCCCGCGCGCGCGCTCGATCCGGACAGCGATCTCGGTGAACTTCAAGTGACGGTCTCGGTTGGAGACCTGCCATTGGAGATCGTAGACGCGGCGCTCGATCGCGGATTGGCGGAGGCGCGACGGTTGCGGCTGTGCGGGCTGATCGACAGCGCGGCCCTGTCGCTGCAGGGACATTGGAGACTGGAAACAAGCGGCACGCCGCTTGCTCTGTCGGAGGCGGGATGAGCGATCTGGTGAAAGTGCGGAAATACGTGGCGACGGTCGAGGAGACGCTCCACGACTTCGGGCCGGTGCTGGCGCGACCGGTCACCAAGGCCGTGGTCGGCGGCGTCATCGCCAATCCCTATGCCAGAAGGCACGTGGTCGACATCCAGCCGATGATGAAGGCGCTGGAGCCGCTCGCGGTCGATCTCACCGAACGCGTGATCAAGATGCTGGGCGCCAAAGGCTCCGAGCTGGAGGCCTATGGCAAGGGCGCCATTGTCGGGCTGAACGGCGAGCTGGAGCATGCCGCGCTGTGGCACCAGCCCAGCGGCTTCGGTATTCGCCACGCGATGGGCGGCGCCAAGTCGATCGTGCCCTCGACGGTGAAAGTCGCGGCCGCCGGCGCGCGCATCGACATTCCGCTGCATCACGTGACGGCGGCCTATGTGCGCAGCCATTTCGACGCCATCGAGTTCTGCGTGCCCGACGGGCCGCGGCCGGACGAGATCGTGTTCATCGTCGCCGCCGCGATCGGCGGCCGGCCCCATGCCAGGGTCGGCGGGCTGGCGCCGGACGGGATCAAGCTGGGGGATGGTCAGCGATGAGGGGGCAGCGATGAACGAGGATGCGCTGGCGGCCGCCCTGAAGGTGATGGACGCCTACATCGACGGGCTCAATCGCCATGATGAGCCGGCCGTCAACGACGCCTGCAATTTCCCGCATGTGCGGCTGGCCGGCGGCAAGGTCGTCGTCTGGCCGAACCATGGCGACTACAAGCTGGGCGATTTCGTCGCCCGCGCCGGCGACGGCTGGCACCACAGCACCTGGGACGAGCGCACGCCGATCCATGTCGGCCGCGACAAGGTCCATCTCAAGGTGAAGTTCAGCCGCTGGCGCGCGGACGGTTCGCGGCTCGGCTCCTTCGAGACGATCTACATCGTGACCCGTCAAAACGGTCGCTGGGGAATACAGGCCCGGTCGAGCTTTGCCGACTGAACGCTTGTGGGAGAGGGGCCGGCCTCGCTAGGGTCGGTTCACGGGGAATTTTTTCACTTGTTCAGAAGGGGGATGTCATGCTGACCCGCAATCGCCTGCTCGCCGGCACGGCCGCGCTCGTGGCGCTGTCGCTCGTCGGACCGGCTGCCGCACAGGCGCCGATCAAGATCGGCGAACTCAACAGCTACAAGGTCTTCCCGGCCTTCCTCGAACCCTACAAGAAGGGCATCGAGCTGGCGGTGGAAGAGGTCAACGCCGCGGGCGGCGTGCTCGGCCGCAAGATCGAGGTGGTGAGCCGCGACGACAACGGCAATCCCGGCGACGCCGTGCGCGTCGCTGAAGAGCTGCTGAGCCGCGAGGGCGCCGCCTTCCTGATCGGCACCTTCCCGTCGAACGTTGGCCTCGCGGTCGCCGACTTCGCCAAGCAGCGCAAGGTCCTGTTCATCGCTGCCGAGCCGCTGACCGACAAGATCGTCTGGGATCAGGGCAACGCCTACACCTTCCGCCTGCGCACCTCGACCTACATGCAGACGGCGATGCTCATTCCCGATGCGGTCAAGCTCAAGAAGAAGCGCTGGGCGATCGTCTATCCGAATTACGAGTACGGACAGTCGGCCACGGCCGCCTTCAAGAAGCTCCTGAAGGAGAAGCAGCCCGACGTCGAGTTCGTCGCCGAGCAGGCGACGCCACTCGGCAAGATCGACGCCGGCGCGGTGGCGCAGGCCCTGGCCGACGCCAAGCCCGACGCGATCTTCTCCTCGCTGTTCGGCCCCGACCTCGCGAAGTTCGTGCGCGAGGGCCAGACCCGCGGCCTGTTCAAGGGCGTCGAGGTCTTCAACCTGCTGGCCGGCGAGCCCGAGTATCTCGATCCGCTGAAGGAGGAATCGCCCGACGGCTGGTACGTCACCGGCTATCCGTGGAGCGAGCTCAAGACCCCCGAGCACACCAAGTTCCTCAACGCCTACCAGGCCAAGTTCAAGGACTATCCGCGGCTGGGCTCGGTCGTCGGCTACGCGACCGTGATGTCGGCAGCCGAGGTGATCAAGAAGGCGGGTTCGCTCGATCAGGACAAGCTGGTCGCCGCCATGAGCGGCCTCAAGCTCATCACGCCGTTCGGCATGATCGAATACCGGCCGATCGATCATCAGTCGACCATGGGGGCCTATGTCGGCCAGATCGGCGTGAAGGACGGCAAGGGCTACATGAAGAACTGGCGCTTCGTCGACGGCAAGGACGCCCTGCCCAGCGACGCCGACGTCCAGAAGATGCGGCCGAAGAACTGACGGTAAAGCCGTCATCCCGAACGGAGTGAGGGACCTTTGAGACATCGTGAAAGGTCCCTCGCTGTGCTCGGGATGACATTCTCTTCTTCCTCGGCCATCGCGTGACCCTCGCTTCCATCTTCATCCAGCTGCTGAACGGGCTGGCGGCGGCCGCGTCGCTGTTCCTGGTGTCGGCCGGTCTGTCGCTGATCTTCGGCGTCACGCGGATCGTGAATTTCGCGCACGGTTCGCTCTACATGCTGGGGCTCTACGGCGCCTATTCGCTGATCGAGATCTTCGGCCGGACGCCGCTCGGTTTCTGGGGCGCCGTCGTGCTGGCCGCCCTTGCGGTCGGGCTGGTCGGAATCCTGATCGAGGTGCTGGTGCTGCGGCGAATCTATCGCGCGCCGGAACTGTTCCAGCTGCTGGCGACCTTCGCGGTCGTGCTGGTGATCAAGGACATCGCGCTCTTCACCTGGGGCGCGGAGGATCTGGTCGGACCGCGCGCGCCGGGCCTCTCGATGGCAGTCGAGATCATGGGGCGGCGGATTCCGGCCTACGACCTGCTGCTGATCGCCATCGGCCCGGTCGTGCTGGGGCTCGTCTGGCTGCTGCTGACGCGCACGCGCTGGGGCGCGCTGGTGAGGGCGGCGACCCAGGACCGCGAGATGGTCGGCGCGCTGGGCGTCGACCAGGCCAAGCTCTTCACCTCGGTCTTCTTCGTGGGTTCGGTCCTGGCGGGCCTGGGCGGGGCGCTGCAGATCCCGCGCGAACCGGCCAATCTCGAACTCGACCTCGCCATCATCGCCGACGCCTTCGTGGTCACGGTGGTGGGCGGGCTGGGCAGCATCGGCGGCGCCTTTCTGGCGGCCATCATCATCGGCGTCGCCAAGGCCTTCTGCATCGGCATCGGCACGGTGACCTGGTTCGGCTTCGAGGTCTCCTTCTCCAAGCTCACCCTGGTGGTCGAGTTCCTGATCATGGCGCTGGTGCTGGTCGTGCGGCCGTACGGACTGCTCGGCAAGCCGCAGGCCGCGCAGCGGGCGGCCGAACCGGCGCCGCGGCTGCAGGTGCCATCCTGGACCTTCGCGCTGGTCTGGCTGGTGTTGCTCGCGCTCGTGCCGCTGGCTGCCGACCGCTACACCACGATCCTGCTCACCGACATCGTCTGCTTCGCGCTGTTCGCGGTCTCGCTGCACTTCATCATGGGGCCGGCGGGCATGGTTTCGTTCGGCCATGCCGCCTACTTCGGCATCGGCGCCTACGCCGCGGGCCTGCTGATGAAGCGCTTCGGCCTGCCAATGGAAGCCGCACTGCTGCTGGCGCCGCTGGTCGCCGGCGCCTTCGCCATCGTCTACGGCTGGTTCTGCGTCCGCCTCTCGGGCGTCTATCTCGCCATGCTGACGCTCGCCTTCGCACAGATCAGCTGGTCGATCGTCTTCCAGTGGGATTCCGTCACCGGCGGCAGCAACGGCGTATTCGGCATCTGGCCGCCCGCCTGGCTTGCCGACAAGACCGCCTATTACTATCTCGCGCTCGTGCTGTGCGGCGCCGGCATCGTCTTTCTGTGGCGCGTGCTGTTCTCGCCCTTCGGCTATGCCCTGCGGGCCGGACGCGACTCGCCGCTGCGGGCCGAAGCGATCGGCATCGATCTGCGCGGCTTCCAGTGGGCGGCCTTCGTGCTGGTCGGCGCGCTGGCCGGCCTTGCGGGCGCGGTCTACGCCTTCTCCAAGGGCAGCATCTCGCCGTCGAGCATCTCGATCGCGCAATCGACCGACGGGCTCATCATGGTGCTGCTGGGCGGTGTCGAGACCCTGACCGGTCCGGTGGTCGGCGCCGCGATCTTCACTTGGCTGCGCGACGTCGTGGCCCGCAACACCGAATTCTGGCGCGCCGTCATGGGAGGCGTGATCCTGCTGATCGTGCTGCTTTTCCCGCAAGGACTGGTCGGCGGCTTGAAGGCGCTGGTCGCGCGCTGGCGGGAGCAGCGGGCATGAGCCAGGCGATCCTCCAGGTCGAGGGGCTGCACAAGTCCTTCGGTGGCGTGCAGGCCGTGGCCGACGTGTCCTTCGCCGTGTCGGCCGGCGAGATGCTGGCGCTCATCGGGCCGAACGGGGCCGGCAAGAGCACCTGCTTCAACATGCTGAACGGCCAGCTCGTGCCCGACTCCGGCATCGTGCGCCTCGAAGGCCGCGATATCGTCGGCCTCCGTCCGCGCGCCATCTGGCGGCTGGGCGTCGGCCGCACTTTCCAGATCACCGCCACCTTCGCCTCGCTCAGCGTCCGCGAGAACGTGCAGATGGCGCTCTATTCCCATGCCGGCCGGCTGCGCTCGCTGCTGTCGCGCTTCGGTGCGGCGTTCCATGCCGAAGCTGACGCGCTGCTCGACCAGGTGGGCATGCTCGACCAGGCGGAGCGGACTTGCGGCGTGCTGGCCTATGGCGATCTGAAGCGGGTGGAACTGGCGATCGCGCTGGCCAACGAGCCGCGCCTATTGCTGATGGACGAGCCGACCGCGGGCATGGCGCCCAAGGAGCGCGTGGCGCTGATGGAGTTGGCGGCGCGGCTGGCGCGGGCGCGCAACATCGCCGTCCTGTTCACCGAGCACGACATGGACGTGGTCTTCACCCAGGCCGACCGCATCATCGTGCTCGACCGCGGCGTGCTGATCGCCGGCGGCACGCCGCCGGAAGTGCGCGCCAACCCCAACGTGCGCGCGGTCTATCTCGGGAGCGCGCATTGACGCCGGCCCCGATGCTGGAAGTGAAGGACCTGCACGCCTTCTACGGCCGCGCCCATATCCTGCATGGCATCTCGCTGGAAGTGCGCGCCGGCGAAGTCGTGGCGCTGCTCGGTCGCAATGGCGCGGGCAAGTCGACGGCGATGAAGGCGATCATGGGGCTGGTGCCTCCGGCGCGCGGCGAGGTGAGCTTCGCCGGAAAGCGCATTGAGCGCCTGCCGTCCTATCGCATCGCGCGCCTTGGTCTCGGCTATGTCCCTGAGGAACGGCGCATCTTCACCGAACTGTCGGTGATGGAGAATCTCGAAGTCGGCCGGCAGGCCGCGCGCGCCGGCGTGCCGACCTGGACCGAGGAGAAGCTCTTCGCGCTCTTTCCGAACCTTGCGCGCATGCGCGAGCGGCCGGGCGGGCGCATGTCGGGCGGCGAGCAGCAGATGTTGACCATCGCCCGCACCCTGATGGGCAATCCGAGCTGCGTGCTGCTCGACGAGCCGTCGGAGGGGTTGGCCCCGATCATCGTCGAGGAGATGGGCAATTCCATCCGGGCGCTGAAGGGCGAGGGCGTGTCAGTCATCCTGTGCGAGCAGAACCTGCATTTCGCGCTGGGCGTCGCCGACCGCGCCTACATCATCGAGAAGGGCCAGATCCGCTTCGGCGGCTCGATGGCCGAGCTGGCCGCCAACGACTCCCTCCGCGAACAATATCTTTCGGTTTGAACCCATGGCGTCCAAGAGCAGCTTCACCGTCGGCATCGATGTCGGCGGCACCTTCACCGACCTGCTGGCGATCGATCCGGCCACCAACGAGGTGCGGCTCGCCAAGGTACCAACCACGGTCGACAACCAGGCGATCGGCTTCATGGCGGCGCTGGCGGCGGCGGGGCTCGATCCGGCGCTGCTGCAGGCGGTCGTGCACGGCACGACGACGACCACGAATGCCGTACTCGAGCGCAAGATCGCCAAGGTCGGGCTCATAACGACCAAGGGCTTTCGCGACGTGCTGGAACTGGGCCGCCGCACGCGCCCTCAGGCTTACGGCTTGCGCGGCACCTTCATGCCGCTGATCGACCGCGAGGTGCGGCTCGAAGTGCCCGAGCGCATGGATGCCGACGGCAAGGTCCTGACGGCGCTCGACGAGGCGGCCGTCGCCGACGCCGCGAGGGCGCTGCTGGCGGCGGGCTGCGAGGCGGTCGTCATTCATTTCCTGCACAGCTACATCAACCCTGTGCATGAACGGCGCGCCGCCGAGATCGTGCGCGGGCTTTGGCCGAACGCCTACGTCACGGCAGGCCACGCCATCCTGTCGGAATATCGCGAGTACGAGCGCGGCGTGACGGCGGCGGTGAATGCTTCGGTGCAGCCCGTGCTCGACCGCTATCTCTCGCGCCTTCGCACGGAGCTGAAGGCCAGGGGCTACGACCGCGACCTGCTGGTGATGCAGGGCAATGGCGGCACCATCTCCTCGCAGCTGATCGCCGAGGCGGCGGTGAACACGGTGATGTCCGGTCCCGCCTCGGGCGTGATGGCTGCGGCCTATACCGGCCGGGCCTCGGGCCACCCCAACCTGATCACCTATGACATGGGCGGCACTTCGACCGATGTCGGGCTGATCGAGAACGCCGTGCCGCAGGTCTCGGGCGAGCTCGAACTCGAATATGCCATGCCGATCCATGTGCCGATGGTCGACGTCCACACGATCGGCGCCGGCGGCGGCTCGATCGCCTCGGTCGATGCGGCGGGCATGCTGCGGGTCGGCCCCGAGAGCGCCGGCGCGCGGCCCGGTCCGATCTGCTACGGCCGCGGCGGTTCAGAGCCCACCATCACCGACGCCAACCTGGTCCTGGGTCGTCTCAACCCCGACAAGCTTTTAGGCGTCGACCATCCGGTGACGCTCGATCACGTGCGCGGGCTGGTGCTGGAGAAGGTCGGCCAGCGGCTCGGTCTCGATGCGGAAGCGGCGGCGGCCGCGATCCTGCGCATCGCCAACGACCGCATGGCCGGCGCCGTGCGCCTCGTGTCGCTGTCGCGCGGCCACGATCCGCGCGACTTCGCGCTGTTCGCCTTCGGCGGTGCGGGTCCGCTGCATGCGACGGCGCTCGCGCGCGAACTCGCCATCCCGACCGTGCTGGTGCCGGTGCGGCCCGGCATCACCAATGCGCTGGGCTGCGTCGTGGCCGATCTGCGCCACGACTATGTGCGCACCGTGAACAAGCCGCTGTCCGCCGTCGACGACGCCACGGTGGCGCGCATCTATGCCGAGCAGGCGGCCGAGGGCGAGGCGACGATCGCGCGCGAGGGCGTGCCGGTGCGCGAGTTGCGGCGCGTGCTCTCGGCCGACATGCAGTTCCAGGGTCAGAGCCACATCCTGACGGTCGGCGTCGACAGTGCCGCCATCGGTGTTGCCGGCCTGCACAAGGCTTTTGCTGCCGCCTACTGGCGCCGCTTCGGCATTGAGCTGCCGGAGATCCCGCCGGTGCTGGTCAACCTGCACACCGCGGTGATCGGCGTGCGCCCGGAAATCTCGTTGGCCGCGCTCGCCGCGACCGAGCGCGCAGCCACGCTCGAAGCCGCGCAGCTCGGCACCCGCCGCGTCTGGTTCAGCGACGGCTGGCACGACACGCCGGTCTATGCCCGCGAGAAGCTGCCGCTCGATGCCACGCTCGACGGCCCGGCGATCCTCGAACAGCTCGACTGCACCACCGTCGTCGAACCGGGCGACACCGTCCGGCAGGACAGGCTCGGCAACCTGTTGATCTCGGTGAGCCGTCAGGACACGATCCGGACCTCGGCAGAGTAGGGATATCGATGGCGTTTCGCTTCGTGCATGCGGCCGATATCCATCTGGATTCGCCACTCCAATCGCTCGCGCTCCGCAATCCCGAGCTTGCCGATCTGATCGGAAACGCGACGCGTCAGGCCTTCACCCTCATCATCGATCTGTGCCTCGCCGAGGAAGTCGATGCGCTCTTCCTCGCCGGCGATCTCTACGACGGCGATCAGACGTCTATGAAGACGGCGCGTTATTTTGCGGATCAGCTTCATCGCCTCGACCAGGCTGGCATCCGGGTCTTCATCGTTCGCGGCAATCACGATGCGCTGTCGCGCATCACCAAGGAACTCGTCCTCCCCGAGTCGGTCAAGGTCTTCAGCGGCCGCGCCGAGGCCATCCCCATCGAGGGTGCGGCCGGCAAGCCTCGCGTGGTGATTCACGGTTTGAGTTTCGCGCAGCCTCACGCGCCGGACAGTCTCCTGCCGCGCTACAAGCCGCCCGTCGAGGGGGCGGTGAACGTCGGGATCCTGCACACGAGCCTGGCCGGGGCGATCGGGCACGATCCCTATGCACCGTGCAGCGTCGCCGATCTGCGCGCCACGGACTTCCGCTACTGGGCGCTCGGCCATGTGCACAAGCGCTTCGTCGCGGATGGCGCCTGTACCATCGTGATGCCCGGCAACCCTCAGGGCCGCGATATCAACGAGGCCGGGGCAAGGTCCGTCACCCTGGGCACGATCGCCGATGACGGTTCGATAGACATCGAGGAACGGTACACGAGCGTTGCGCAGTTCGAGAGGACCGTCGTCGACGCGAGCGGAATAGACGAATGGCGCGACCTGATCGCGGCGGCCGCCAAAGCGATGGAAAGGACCCGGGAAAGTGTCGCGGCGGGCCACCTGGTGGTCCGGTTGAAGATCGCTGGAAAGACCCCCCTGGCGTGGCGGATCCGCAGCGATCTCGATCTCCTGAGGGCCGATGTGGAGCACCGCGCCGCCGCGATGGGCGGGTGCAGCCTGGAGAAGCTGGAAATCGACTGCCAGCCGTCGGGCACGCTCCCCATGTCACCGGGCGATCCGATCGCGGAGTTGCGTCGGCTGATCGAGAGCGAGATCGTCCGCTCCGATGCGTTCCAGCGAGAGGCCGTCGAGATCGGCGAGGAACTGAGGGGGCAACTGCCGCAGGAATGCAGGCATCTCCTCGGGGCCGACGAGGCGGGGCTCAAGGATTTCGTTCTGTCGCTGGCCCAGGACGGAGCCGACGATGTGCTTGCCAGGCTTCATGCCCAGGCGAAAGCTGGAGAGGGCTGATGCGCCTAAGGCGGCTCGACCTCACGCGCTACGGCAGGTTCACCGGGCAAAGTATCGATTTCGGCTTGGCGGAAGAGAAGCAGCCCGATCTGCACATCCTCTACGGTCCGAACGAGGCGGGTAAGTCGACGGCGTTGGCGGCGTTCCTGGATTTTCTGTTCGGGATCGAGCCGCGGTCCCGCTTCAACTTCCTTCATCCGTATCCAACGATGCGCATCGGTGCCGTGCTCGAACTTGCGCGGGGCACCCGCGAACTGGTCAGGGTGAAGCGGGCACAGAACAGCCTCCTCGACTCCAGCGACCAGCCGGTCCCGGATGCGATCATCCAGGCGGAGCTGGGCAGCATCGATCGCGACTCCTACCGGACGATGTTCTCGCTCGACGACGACACGCTGGAAAAGGGGGGCGAAAGCATCCTCGCGAGCAAGGGCGATCTCGGGCAGCTGCTGTTTTCGGCCAGCGCAGGCCTGTCCGATCTGGGCCGCAACCTCGAGGAGATCCGGGGCGAAGCCGACAGGTTCTACAGGTACCGCGCCCGGAGCGGAGAACTGGCCGATCTCAAGGCCCGGCTGGCGACGTTGCGGGCCGAACGAGAGAAGATCGACACCTTCGCCGCGCAATATGCCCAGCTGGTCGCGACGCGGGACAAGGCTTTCGGCTTATACAACGAGGCTCTGGGAGACTGCGCCAGGATCGCTGCCCGATGCGGCGAGATCGAGCGACTGCTGTTCGCCCTTCCGCGCCTCGGAGAGCTGCGAGACATCCGGCAACGTCTGCTGCCGCTCGCCGATCTTCCGGACGTTCCGCGCGATTGGGCGGAGCAGCTGCCCGGGATGCAGAAGGATGAGATCGCCCTGGAGACGCGGGCACAGGCCGCCGAGGACGAAGTGGCGAGGCTGGAAGGTGAGCTGGCGTCGATCGTCGTCGATCAGGCCGCTCTCGCCCTGGCCCCACGGTTCAGCGGCCTCTCCGATCTCCGGGCCCGATACGTCACGGCGACCAAGGACATTCCAGAGCGCCGGCTGCAGTCGCGGGAGGTCGACCTCGTCATCTCGGGCATCCTCGAACGGATCGAGCGTAAGGACGAGCCGGAGCCGGGCAGGCTGCTGCTGGGCGCGTCCATCACGGCGTCCCTGCGGGCGTTGATCGAGAGCTGGTCCGGAATCGAGGCCGCCCTGAAGGCCGCCGAGAACGAGCTCGACGGCGCCAGAGACCGTGTGGAGGAAGCACAGGTCCAGCTCGAGGAGGCCGGAGGCGCCAGCGAGAGGGAACGCACCCCGTCTAGCCTTGCCGCCACGCTTGGTCCGGTCGTCGCAGCCCTGCGGGCCGACGATCACGCGGCGCGGCGGCGCCTTGCCGACCGCTCGCTTGCCACGCATCTGCGCGTGCTGGACGAGCGGTTGCGGGACCTGCACCCCTGGTCGGGCGATATCGAGCAGCTGGCAGGCTTGAAGCTGCCGGACTCCAGTACCGTCGAGCGGTGGAAGAAGGAGGAGGCCGCCGCGCAACGGCTGGTCGACCGGCACGAGGACGATATCGAGCGGCTGACCACCGAGCGCGACAGGATCAAGGCGGAGCGTGATGCGCTGGGTGTCACGGGCGTCGTCAGCGATCAGGAAGCGAGCGAGGTCCGCATGGCGCGGGAGCGCGCCTGGGCCAGCCATCGACGGACGCTCGACGAAGCCTCGGCCGACACGTTCGAGGTGGCTCTGCGCCAGGACGACCTCGTGACGACGACCCGGCTCGGACACACGACTGACCTCGTCAAGCTGCAGGAGGCGACCCGTGCGCTCGTGGTGGCGGAGCAGGCGCTTGGGCGCGCCGTGGGCCTGCGCGATGCGGCGGCGGCGGTCTTGCAGCGCGTGGGAGACGAGATCGCGGCGGCGCTTGGCGATGCGTCCCCGGCGCTGCCGGTCACGATGACCGTGCCGCAGCTGGAGGCCTGGCTGTCGCGGCGCGCCTTGGCCCTGGAAGTGCGAGCGAACCTTCTCTCCGCGCAAAACGACAGGGACGGAGCGGACTCGGACGCGAGGAGGGCGCGCGACAGGCTCACGGCGGCCCTCGCCGCAAGAGGTATCGCGGTCGAGGCGGAGGCAAGCTTCGAGGGGCTTCTGGAAACGGCGCAGAGTGCGATCGACCGGGAGGGTGAACTCGAGAACCTGCGGGCGGCGCTTGCCGCGCGCCAGCGCGACCTGTTGAGGCGAGAGCGGGAGGTGGAGAGAGTTGCCGCCTCGAGGAACGAGTGGACGGACGCCTGGCAGGCTGCGGGCAAGCGATGCTGGTTGGGCGATGCTGACCCGATGCCGTCGATGGGCGCGGTCCGCGAGATTCTGGCGGCATTGGTCGAGTTGCGCCCCGCTCTCGAAAAGCGCGCGGGCTTCGCCGACCGGATCGAAAAGATGGAGAACGACCAGGCGGCTTTTGCCGCGGAACTCGAAGGCATGGCCGGGGAGTTGGGCGTTGCCTCGGCGGGGGTCGCAACCCTCGATCTCGCCCGCGAAATCCAGCGCCGCGTCGATGCGGCGCGCGCGGCCGAGGCGGAGCGTCTCAGCAAGAAGCGCGACCTCGAAGCGGCGCGGGCAAAGCGACGCGCTCTCGCCGAGGATGTCGCCATCCACGCACGACTCAAAGCCGAACGGACCGGGTTTTTCGGCGTCCAGTCGCTCGGCGAGATGGCTGTGAAACTGCAAGCCATCGAAAGAAGGAGCGGGTTGCAGGAACAGTACGATGCGGCGGTCCGCGACATTGTGTCGATGCTGCAGGTATCGACGATCGACGAGGCCGAACGCCTCCTCGATGGCTTGGAAAGAGGCTCTCTCGAAGCCGAGCTGGCCGAGTTGAAGCCGCGGTCTGCCGATCTGGATCAGCGCAGCCGCGATCTCTTCTCCGAGCACAGCAAAGCCGTGGATGACGTCGAAGCGGTGGGAGGCGACGACGCGGTCGCTCGGATCGAGGAGCAGCGACGGACGACGCAGCTCGATGTCGAGGACAAGGCGTTGCACTACTTGCGGCTGAGGCTGGGTTCTGCCGCGGCCGAACACGCCCTGCGGGCCTATCGCGAGCAGCACCGCAGCTCGATGATGGCGCGCGCGTCGGATGCGTTCCGAACCATCAGCCGCGGGACCTATGAGGGCCTCGCCACGCAGCCGGACAAGGACGGCGAGACGCTGATCGCCGTTGGCGCCGACGGCCGCTCGAAGACGGCGATGGAGTTGTCGAGAGGCGCTCGCTTCCAGCTCTACCTGGCGCTCCGGGTTGCCGGCTACCACGAGTTTGCGCGGTCACGCCCGTCGGTGCCTTTCGTCGCCGACGACATCATGGAGTCGTTCGACGACTTCCGCGCGGAGGAGGCCTTCCGCCTGTTCGCCGAAATGGCCGGAGTGGGACAGGTGATCTATCTCACCCATCATCGCCACCTGGCCGAAATCGCCTTGCGTGTCTGTCCGACGGCCCGTCTGCACCAGTTGGGAGCGTGATCGCCGAGTTTGGCCGCTTGCTGATTTGCGCTTCCTGCTCAAGAGTGACGCCGCTGAGTCTGGGAGGAAAAGAAAAGTGAAAATTACCGACGTCGTCTGCCACATCCTGAGCTGCAAGGTCGACAAGCCGTTCGTCTCGGCGCGCGGCTGGGTCTATGGCACGCGCTCGACCTGCCTGGTCGAGATCTCGACGGACGAGGGCATCACCGGCTGGGGCGAGTGCTACGGGCCGGCCGCCGTCGCCAAGACCTTCGTCGAGACGCAGTACAAGGCGCGCGTGGTCGGCCGCGATCCGTTCGACGTCGAGGCGATCTGGGAAGACCTCTACAACAGGATCAAGGATTACGGCACGACCGGCATGGCGATCTCGGCCATCTCCGGCATCGACATCGCGCTGTGGGACATCATGGGCCGCGCCGTGAACAAGCCGGTGCACAAGCTGATCGGCGGCGCCTATCGCAGCGAGGTGATTCCCTACGCGACCGGGCTCTACTTCATCGACATGAACCGCCTGATCGACGAGGCGGTCGAGGAGGCGCTGGAGTTCAAGCATGCTGGCTTCCAGGCGATCAAGATGAAGATCGGCCTCGGCGACCTGAAGCTCGATGCCAAGCGCGTCACCGCGGTGCGCGAGGCGATCGGTCCGGACGTGAAGCTGGCGGTCGACGCGAACCACTGCTTCTCGGTGCCCAACGCCATCAAGCTCGGCCGCATGTTGGAAGATCAGGACATCCTCTGGTTCGAGGAGCCGATCAGCCCCGAGGACCATGACGGCTATATCGAGGTGACGCGTGCGCTCGACATGGCGGTGGCCGGCGGCGAGAACGATTTCACGCGCTGGGGCTTCCGCGACGTCATCGCGCGCAAGGCCATGGACATCGTTCAGCCCGACCTGTGTGCTGCCGGCGGCTTCTCGGAATGCCGCAAGATCGCGACGCTCGCCTCGGCCTTCGGCGTCGAATGCGTACCCCATGCATGGGGCTCGGCCATCGGCCTCGCCGCCACGGTGCAGTTCCTCGCAGCCCTGCCGGACCAACCGCCGGCCTTCCGTCCGATGCCGCCGATGCTCGAGTTCGAGCAGACGCCCAACCCGCTGCGTGACCACCTGGCGCAGGAGCCGATCGAGCAGAAGAAGGGCATCGTGAAGGTCCCGACGGGCCCCGGTCTCGGCATCGAGATCGATCGCGAGGTGCTGAAGAAATACAAGGTGGCCTGAGCCATGAAAATCGTCGACGTAAAGGCCTATCCGACCAGCTATCGCGTGCCCAAGGAGCTGCAGGTGTCGCTCGGCATCGGCACCATGACCAAGCGCGACTGCGTGATGGTCAAGGTGACGACCGAGGACGGGATCGTGGGCTGGGGCGAGAGCCACCATGCGCGCTCGCCGGGCAGCATCGGCCACCTGATCAACACGACGCTCAAGGGCTTCGTGGTCGGCATGGACGCCACTGACACGGTCGGCATCTGGGCCAAGATCTACAAGTTCCAGCTCGGCAGCCACGGCATGGGCGCGGCCACCGCCATGGCGATGAGCGGCCTCGACCAGGCGCTGTGGGACATCAAGGGCAAGGCCGTGGGCTGGCCGCTCTACAAGCTTTTAGGCGGCTCCAACAGGCCGGTGCCGGCCTATGCCGGCGGCATCTCGCTGGGCTATCAGGCGCCGGAATCGCTGGCCGATGAGGCGGAACCCATGGTCGCGGCGGGCTACAGGGCGCTGAAGCTCAGGGTCGGCGACAGCGTCAAGAACGACATCGCGCGCATGACCGCGGTGCGCAAGCGCTTCGGCGACGACATGGTCCTGCTGACCGACGCCAACACCGGCTACACGGTCGAGGATGTGCGGCGCGTGATGCCGGCGATGGACGAGCTGGGCATCGCCTGGCTGGAGGAGCCATTTCCGGCGCACGACCACCGCTCCTACGCGATGGCCAAGGGCTGGGGCGCGACGCCGCTGGCGGCCGGCGAGAACCACTACACGCGCTTCGAGTTCCACCGGATCATCGAGGACGGCAACATCACCATCCTGCAGCCCGACCTGTCGAAGAGCGGCGGCATAACCGAGGTGCAGCGCATCGCGGCCGCCGCGTCGATGTGGAAGCTGCCGATCCATCCGCACAGTTCGATGACGGGCCTGAACCATGCCGTGTCGATCCACTTCCTGGCGTCGATCGACAATGGCGGCTACTTCGAAGCCGACTTGTCCGTGGCCAACAAGTTCCGCGACGAGCTGGGCAGCGCGCCGTGGGAGATCGGCAAGGACGGAACCGTCCGCCCCCTCGACAGACCCGGCATCGGCGTCGAGATCGACGAGCAATTCCTGATCGCCCATCCGGTCATCGAGGGACCTGGGTACGTCTGAGTTTCATTGGAGCGCGCCACTCCAGTGGCGCTCATGATCTTGATGCGCCACTGGAGTGGCGCGCTCCATTGAAAGACTACGTGACGGGAATCAGATCCGACGCCTTCTCCGCGATGGCGTTGGTCGCGGCATAGGTGTTGCCCGAGACCATGGTCGGCATGCAGGAGGCATCGGCGATCCTCAGGCCTTCCAGGCCGATCACGCGCATGCTCAGCGGATCGACGACGGCCATCGGATCGCTGCCGAGCTTGGCGGTGCCGACCGGGTGGTAGGTCGTCGAGCCGGTGGCGCGGGCATGCGCCATCCACTGCTCGTCGGTCTGGACCGACGGTCCCGGCAGGTTCTCCTCGATCACGTAGCCGCTGAGGGGCGGCGTGTCGGTCAGCCTGCGCAGGTACTTCATCGCCGCCAGCAGCGCGTCGCGATCATGCTGGACGGCAAGATAATTCGGCTGGATCTCGGGCTTGGCCGTGGGGTCGGCGCTGGTCGCCTTGACGTGACCCGTGCTCTCGGGCCGCAGTTGCGACACGCCGAGCGTCATGCCCGGCACGCGATCCAGTTCCGACGTGCCGTAGCGGCCGGGCATATAGCTGGCCGGTGCGAAGTAGAGCTGCATGTCGGGCGTGGCGAGGCCCGGTCGCGTCTTGAAGTAGCCGCCGGCATGGCTCGGCGCCGCCGTCAGCAGTCCCCTGCGTGTGAGAGCATAGCGCAAGACCTCGCCCACCAGCGGCAGGCCGCGGCTCTTCTCGTTCAGCGATCCCGCGCCCTTGACCAGCGCCGAGACGCGGACGGCGTAATGGTCGCGCAAATTGCGGCCGACGCCCGGCAGGGCATGCTTCACCGCGACGCCGATGGCGTTCAGGTCGTCGCCATTGCCGATACCGGAGATCTGCAGGAGCTGCGGCGTGTTGATGGCGCCGCCGCTCAGGATCACGTCGCGGCGGGCGCGGATCTGCTTCGTTTGACTGCCCTGGCGATAGGTGATGCCGACGGCCTTCCGGCCTTCGAGGTCGATGCGCTCGACCAGCGCATGGGTGATCACATTGAGGTTGGGCCGGCCCATCGCGGGACGCAGATAGGCGTCGACCGGGCTCCAGCGCCGGCCGCCCTTCATCATGTTCTGGTAGAGCATGGTGCCCTCCTGGTCACCGCTGTTGTAGTCGGGCGAGCGTTTGAGCCCGAGCGCCTCGTTGGCGGCCATGAACGCGTCGCTCAAAACGTGCGGATCGCGCTGGTCCTCGATGACGAGCGGACCCGCGCGACCGCGCGTCTCGTCGCTGCCGCCTGTGCGGCTCTCGGCGCGCTTGAAGTAGGGCAGCAGGTCGTCCCATGACCAGCCGCGGCAGCCGAGCTGCGCCCAGGTGTCGTAATCCGCCGACTGGCCGCGCACATAGAGATGGCCGTTGATCGAGCCTGAGCCGCCCAGCACTTTTCCACGCGGAAACCGGATCTTCCGGCCGTCGATGTGCGGACCGGGCGCGGTCTCGTAGCCCCAGTTGAGATTGTCGTTGTAGACCGTCTTGTTGAATCCGGCCGGCACCTTGATCCAGATGTGGTTGTCCTTGCCGCCGGCCTCGATCACCGCGACTGTGTTCTTGCCCGACGCGGACAGGCGACTGGCCAGCACGCAGCCCGCGGCGCCGGCGCCGACGATGACATAGTCGAACTCTTCCATATGTTTCCTCCCCTTCTTGTGAAGGTGGCTTCTCTTCAGGCCGCGACCACGAGCGTCGACGCGAGTTGGCGGACCGACTTCACCATCGCCATGGCGACCAGCTTGCCGGTCTTGCGGTTCTCCTCGCTGACGGCCACGTCTTCCATGAAGGTGAAGCGGCCGAAGGTGCCCTTGGCTTCCAGCTCGACGATGTGCGTGGTGATGGTGGGATCGGCCACGATGACGAGGCGGGTCTTGTCGAGGCCGAGCCCGGCGATCGCGGCAGCGGCCGAGATGTTGACGTTCTGCGGATAGAGCCGAGCGCCCTCGCGTACCGGTCCGTCGAAGACCGTGTACGGGGCTTTCAGCCCGTCGAGATCGACCAGCGTTTCGGCAATCGTGCCCTTCCAGGCCGAGGGATCCTTGCGCACCGTGACGGTGACGCGGTCGAGCCCGCCGACCGCGGCGCTGCTCAATATGTCGAGTGCGCCGATGCCGGCCGACGGCAGGATGAGCCTCACGCCATTGGTTTTTGCCACGGCGAGCAGCCGCTCGAACAGGACCGTGTCGGTGAAGGCGCCGACGGACGTCACGAGGAAATCCGCGCCGCTTTCCAGCACGCGCTGGCCATGTGTGCGGACGGCTTCGTGGCCGGCGCATTCGGCCACGGCGTCGAAGCCGTGGGCGAAGAACCGGTCGGGCTCGTGCGTCAGCACACCTTCCTGTCGCGGTCGGCGCACGAGGACGGAGACCAGTTCGATGCCCTCGAGGCCGGCGGCTTCGATGTGCTTGCCGATCGCGCCGTAGCCGATCAGTCCCAGTTTCATTGGCCGAGCTTCACGAGAGGCGGGCCTCCACCCAGCGGGCCCAGGCGATGAGCTGGTCGTCGCCGCGCAGCGGCGCGATCAACTGCACCGACAGCGGCAGGCCGAACGGTCCGGCATTGAAGGGCAGGGCGATGCAGGGCGTGCCGAGCAGGGTCCAGAAGCGGTTGAAGATCGGATCGCCGGTGTAGCCGAGACCTGCCGGTGCTTCGCCGCGGGCGGCAGGGGCGATCAGGAAGTCGAAGCGTTCCCACACCTGGACGAGATCGGCCAGCGCGCGGCGCTTGCGCTTCGTGGCATCGGCGAGCTGGGCGCGCGTGACGCTGTCGCCCACCTCGAGGCTTGCCGTCAGGCTGGGCGACAGGAGGTGGGGGAAGCGGGCGCGTTCCGGCCCGTAGTGCTGGGTCGCTTCCTTGGTCATCACCCGGTTGTGCGCGGTGATGAGCGGCCCCCAGCTCTCGGGCATTTCCCATTCGCGCACCTTGGCGCCGCCGGCCCGCAAGGTCCGGGCGGCGACCTCGATGTTCTTCCTGTTGTACGACTCGGCCTGGTCCCACCACAGGGTGCGGCAGAAGCCGATCCGCGGGGCGTGTAGGGGCGGATCGGCCGGGGCATGGCCGTAGGCGGCGCGGATCAGCGCCAGGTCGTTGGCCGTGCGCGTGAAGAAGCCCAGCGTGTCGAGGCTCTTTGCATAGGTTTTGATGCCCGTCGTGTCGGCCCAGCCGTAGGTGCCCTTGTAGGCAACGACACCGTTGAAGGCGCCGGGACGGATCACCGAGCCCGAGGTCTGTGTGCCGTACCCGATGGGCACCATCGTGTCGGCGACCGAAGCGGCCGAGCCGGAGGAGGAACCGCCCGGCGTATGGCGCAGGTTGTGCGGATTGTGCGTCTTGCCGGCATGGGCACCGGCGAATTCCGTCGTCACCGACTTGCCGAGCACGATGGCGCCGGCGTTCACGAGCTGTGTCACGCAGGCGGCGTCACGGCCCGCGACATGGTCTCGATAGATCGGGGAGCCGCAGGTGGTGGGCATCGTCTTCGTCGAGATGATGTCCTTCACGGCGAGCGGGATGCCATGCAGCGGTCCCACCGGCTTGGCGCGCTTGTCGAGCTTGTCGGCGCGCTTGAGCGCGCCTTCGGCGTCGAGTTCCTCCCACGCATGCACCTGCCCCTCGCGGAGCTTGATCCGGTCGAGGCAGGCTTCGACGAGATCGCGGGCCTTCAGGCGCTTCTGCGACATGCGCAGGATCGCTTCGCTGGCCGACAGCTTGTTGGGCGATTTCGCCATTCGCTCATTCCCCTTTTTCAGCTCGTGCTGCGCATGATGACCGAGCCGCCGGCGGAAGGGTAGCCCGTGCGGGATTCGCCGGCTGGCATGCCGCTTGCTGCCGGGAGTCCATACGCAAGGAGGGCTCCATGGACATCGGTGTGTTCATTCCGATCGGAAACAACGGCTGGCTGATCTCCAAGACGTCGCCGCAATACATGCCGAGCTTCGATCTCAACCGGCAGATCGTGCAGAAAGCCGAGGGCTACGGGCTCGATTTTGCCCTGTCGATGATCAAGTTGCGCGGTTTCGGCGGCGAGAGCGAGTTCTGGGACCACAACCTCGAATCCTTCACCCTGATGGCGGGACTGGCCGCGGTGACGGAGCGCATCAGGCTCTATGCGTCGGTCGCGGTGCTCACCATCCCGCCCGCCATCATCGCGCGCATGGCCTCGACCATCGATTCGATCTCGCATGGCCGGTTCGGCGTCAACATCGTGTCGGGCTGGGCCAAGGACGAGTACGAGCAGATGGGCCTGTGGCCCGGCGAGGCCTATTTCGGCTACCGCTACGACTATTCCACGGAGTTCGTGACGGTGATGAAGGAGCTCTGGGAGACCGGCACCTCCGACTTCAAGGGCAAGTACTTCCAGATGTCGGACTGCAAGCTTTCCCCGCGTCCGAACGAGCCGATCAAGATCGTCAGCGCCGGCCAGAGCCCGCGCGGCATGGAGTTCGGTGCCACCTACTGCAATTACAACTTCACCCTGGGCAAGGGGGTGAACACGCCAACCGCCCATGCCCCGACCAACCAGCTGATGGTCGAGGCGGCCGCGAAGACCGGCCGCGACGTCGGCAACTATGTGCTGATGATGGTGATCGCCGACGAGACCGACGAGAAGGCGATGGCCAAGTGGAAGCTCTATAACGAGGGTGCCGACATGGGGGCGATGGCCTGGATGTCGGGCCAGGCCGACGCCGATCCCAACGCGGCCGAAGGCGGCACCGCCAAGGCGATCTCGGCGCCGGAAGGGGCCATCAACTTCAACATGGGCACTCTGGTCGGCTCCTATGCCAGCGTGGCGAAGATGCTCGACGAATGCGCCACGGTTCCCGGCACCAAGGGCATCATGCTGACCTTCGACGACTTCCTGGCCGGCATGGACCAGTTCGGCCAGCACATCCAGCCGCTCATGAAGTGCCGCAGCGACCGCCTGGTCAAAGCCGCCGCTTAGGCCGAGCAAGCTCGGCCTGTGAGCGTCAGGACATCGCGAAGCGATGTCCGGGAGCGCCGCTTTCAGGGAGGACCTGCTACCATGGTCGGCATGACGACCATGGAACACCCCGGACGCTGGCGGCGTCACGGGGAGATGTCGGACCCCGGTGCCGGATCATTGAACTTCGACGGTTTGCCCGTCGATGTCGCAGCGCTCTGCCATGTCGTGCAGGGCGTTCTGATCCATTCCGACTGGCTCGCGGCCTACGGGGTCGACGAGGCCCAGTTCCGTACGGTCTCGCGCGAGACCTTGCCGCTGGCTGGCCGGCTCAGGCAGATCGCCGATCTCGACGGATCCGCCCTGACAACGGAGCGGGCGCCGGACCGGCGTGCCGTCGGGACCTGTCGCGACTACGCGTTGATGCTGTGTGGCATGCTGCGCCAGCAAGGCGTGCCGTCGCGCGTACGCTGCGGCTTCGCGACCTACTTCACGCGTGTCTGGGAGGACCACTGGATCTGCGAATACTGGCATGAGGGGCGCTGGCGCCGCGCGGATGCGCAGCTCGACCCCATCATCGCGCCGCGTCTGGGCATCGGGTTCGATCTCGCAGACCTGCCGGACGACATGTTCATTACCGCCGGTGAAGCGTGGCGTCGTTGTCGTGCGGGCGAAGCCGATCCCATGGATTTCGGTCATGGCTCGCAGGCGAGCGGCCTGTGGTTCGTGCGCGTGAACGTCGTGCGTGACCACCATTCGGTGAACGGACGCGAGACGTCGGATTGGGATACGTGGCGGCGGGCCACCGTGGCACACCACTCCCTTTCGGAAACCGAGTGCACCGAGGTCGACGAGATCGCCGCCCATCCGGAGATGCCGACGGCCGAACCACGCCCACCGTGGCTCGAGGGTACGGCCTCAGTGCTCTGACTTGGCGGGTGTCTCCGCCGGCGCCGCGGGCTTGACGCCCATCCAGCCCTTCACGGTCTCGCGGAAGCGCTGGAACGCGACGTAGAGGCCCGGGATCACGAAGATGCCGAGGAACGAGGCCGCGAGCATGCCGCCGAACACCGCGGTGCCGACGGCGCGCTGCGTGGCGGCGCCGGCACCGGAGGAGATCACCAGCGGCACCAGGCCCAGGATGAAGGCGAACGAGGTCATCATGACGGCGCGGAAGCGCAGGCTGGCGGCCGTCGTCGCCGCGGTGACGACGTCGGCACCCTTGGCGCGTTCGGCCATGGCGAACTCGATGATCAGGATGGCGTTCTTGGCAGCGAGCGCGATCAGCACCACGATGCCGATCTGGGCGAAGATGTTGTTGTCGAGGCCGGCGATCAGCAGCGCCGTCACGGCGCCGAACAGGCCGACGATGACCGACAGCAGCGCCGCCACCGGGATCGCCGTGCTCTCGTAGAGGCCGACCAGGAACAGGTAGGCGAAGACGACGGCGAGGCCCAGGATGAACCCGGTCTGGCCGCTGGCCGCCTTTTCCTGCAGCGCCGTGCCGGTCCATTCGAAGCCGTAGCCGGCGGGCAGGGTGCGGGTCGCGAGCTTCTCCATGGCGGCGATGGCGTCGCCCGAGGAGTAGCCCGGCGCCGGCGCCCCGTTCACGACGACCGAGCGCAGGTTGTTGTAGCGGACGACCGAGGAGGGTGCGGTGACCATCTCGATGTTCGCCACCGCCTGCAACGGCACGAGCTCGCCGCTCGATGCGCGCACCCGCACGCGGAACACGTCGTTCACCTTGCTGCGGTCCGAGGCATCGGCCTGCACCTTCACCTGCCAGGTTCGTCCGAACAGGTTGAAGTCGTTGGTGTAGGCGCCGCCGAGCGACGTCTGCATCGCCGAGAAGATGTCGGAGATCGAGATGCCCAGCGCCTGGGCGCGCTCGCGGTCGAGCTTGAGGTTGATCTGCGGCGTCGAGGCGCTGTAGGTCGTGTAGACCCCGGCGAGTTCCGGCACTTCCTGGGCCGAGATCATCACGCCGCGCGCCACGGCGGCGAGATCGCTGGGCGAGGCGCCGGCGAGCGACTGCACCACGAACTCGAAGCCCGACGAATTGCCCAGTCCCATGATGGGCGGCAGGTTGAAGGCGAAGACGTTGGCGGAGGCGATCTGGCTGAAGGCGATGTTGAGTTCCTTCAGGGCCTGGAACACCGACAGCGAGGCGTCCTTTCTCTGATCGAACGGCTTCAGCTCGACCACGACCAGCGCGCGGTTGGGCAAAGCGAGGCCGTCGATCAGGCTGTAGCCCGAGACGGTGAAGACGCTCTGCTTCCAGGGCTTGTCCGCGATGGTCTTTTCGACTTCCGCGACGGCCGCGAGCGTGCGGTTGGTCGACGCGGCGTCGGGCAGCTGGACCTCGGCCATGA
This sequence comes from Reyranella sp., assembly GCF_052439685.1. Taxonomy (GTDB): domain Bacteria; phylum Pseudomonadota; class Alphaproteobacteria; order Reyranellales; family Reyranellaceae; genus Reyranella. Next base: position 91,653 of record NZ_JBQVQG010000017.1, on the reverse strand, counting down.
AGGCGCCCTGGTCCTCGTCGGGCAGGAAGCCGGAGGGAACCATGGAGCCGATGCCGCCGGTCGCGGCGGCGAAGCCCACGACCAGCAGGAGCGCGACGATGCCGCGACGCGCCAGCGGCGTCACGACCTTGGTGTAGCCGTCGCGCGTTCTGTCGATGCGGCCCTGCATCCACCCCATGACGCCGGTCGGCTTCTTGCGGTGACGCAGGATCAGCGAGCACAGCGCCGGCGACAGCGACAGCGCGTTGATCGCCGAGATGATCATCGAGACCGACACGGCCACGGCGAACTGCGAGTAGAGCTGCCCCGAAATGCCGGGGATGAAGGCGGTCGGGATGAACACCGACAGCAGCACCAGGGTGATGGCAATGATCGGTCCGGTGACCTGGCCCATGGCCTTCTCGGTCGCCTGGGCGACCGTGAGTTCGGGCTCGTGCTCCAGGATGTGCTCGACTGCCTCGACGACCACGATGGCGTCGTCGACGACGATGCCGATCGCCAGCACCAGCGCCAGCAGCGAGATCGTGTTGGCCGAGTAGCCGAGCGCCAGCATGACGGCGAAGGTGCCGATCAGGGCCACCGGCACCGCGATGATCGGGATCAGCGTGGCGCGCAGGTTGCCGAGGAAGATGAAGACGACGATCGCCACGAGGACGAAGGCCTCGATCAGCGTGTGGATCACGCTCTCGATCGTGGCCTTCACGAACACCGTGGTGTCGTACATCACGTTGTAGGCGACATCCTCGGGGAAGCGCGGTTCCAGCGCCTTGATCGCGTTGCGCACGCCCTGGGCCGTGGCCAGCGCGTTGGCGCCGGGCAGCTGGTAGATCTGGATGCCGGCCGCGGCCTGGCCGTTGTAGCGGCCGAGCTGGTCGCTGGTCTTGGCGCCGAGTTCGACCCGCGCGATGTCCTTGATCCTGACCATCGCGCCGTCGGACTTGGCCCGCACCACGATGTTCTCGAACTCCTCGACCGTGACGAGGCGGCCTTGGGTGGTGATGTTGAGCTGGAAGCTGACGTCGTCGAGCAGCGGTGCCGCGCCCACCAGGCCGACCGCGGCCTGGACGTTCTGGGCCTGGACCGCCTGCACCACCTCGTTGGGGGTGATGTCGAGGCTCGCCATGCGCTCGAGGTTCAGCCAGATGCGCATGGAATAGTCGAGCGCGCCGAACAGCGTGGCGTCGCCGACGCCCGGGACGCGCCGCAGCGTGTCGAGCAGGGTGATGGTCGTGAAGTTCGACAGGAAGAGCGCGTCGCGTGAGCCGTTGGGCGAATAGACCGCCACGACCTGCAGCAGCGCCGAGGATTGCTTCTTGGTCGTGACGCCCAGCCGCTGCACCTCGGGCGGCAGGAGGGCCAGCGCCTGGTTGACCCGGTTGGTGACGTTGACGGTGTTGAGGTCGGGGTCGGATCCGACCTCGAAGCTGACGGTGAGCTGGTAGCTGCCGTCGCCGCCCGAGGTCGACTTCATGTAGAGCATGCGCTCGACGCCGTTGACCTGCGCCTCGATGACCTGCGCCACGCTTTCCTCGACCGCCTGGGCGGAGGCGCCGGGATAGGTCGCGGTGACGCGGACCTGCGGCGGCACGATGTCGGGGAACTGCGCCACCGGCATCGCCGTCATGGCGATGATGCCGGCGATGGTGATGACGGTCGAGATGACGAACGCCAGCCGCGGCCGGCGGATGAACAGCGACGAGATCGTCATGGCTTATTGCTTCTGCGTCGAGGCGGAAGGCGGTGCCACGCTTGGATTGACCGTCATGCCCGGCCTCACGCGCTGCTGGCCCTGGACGATCACCCGTTCGCCGGCCTGGAGGCCGGAGGTGATGGCGACCATGCCGTCGCGCGACACGCCGGTACGGACGCGCTTCTGCTCGACCACGTTCTTGTCGTTGACGACGAACAGGTAGGCGCCGGTCTGGTCCTGGGCGATGGCCGCCTGCGGCACCGCCACCGAGGTCGGTACCTGCTCGCCCTCGATGATGACCCGCAAGGTCTGGCCGTCGGTCAGCATGCCTTCCGGATTCGGGAAGGTGGCGCGCACGATCTGGCCGTCGGTCTTGGCGTCGACCGTGTTGTCGATGAAGTCGATCTTGCCCTTTTCCTTGTAGATCGAGCCGTCGGCCAGCCGGACGCGCACCACGATGCCGTTCGGATCGGCGGCCTGCTCGCGGCGCGCGTCGAGCAGCTCGCGCTGGGTCACGGGAAAGAGCACGCGGATTGGATTCTCGCTGACCACGGTGGCCAGCACCCCAGAGTCGGGGCTGACGAGATTGCCGGGTGAAAAGGCGGCCCGTCCGATACGGCCGTCGATCGGCGATTTGATATCGGTGTAGGAGAGCTGGAGTTCGGCGTCGCGAAGCTGGGCGCTGGCATCCTCGACCTGCGCCTTGGCCTGGAGCTGCTCGGAGAGCCGCTGGTCGTAGGTGACCTGGGTGCCGGTGTTGCTGCGCAGCAGCTCGGCGGCGCGCTTCAGCTGCGTCTCGGCGTTGGCCAGCGCCGCGCGGGCGGCGTCGAGCTGGGCCTTCTTCTGGTCGACCGCTGCCTGGTAGGTCTCGGGCTCGATGGTGAAGACGAGCTGGTCTTTCTTGACCTGGTCGCCGTCGGCGAACTTGCGCGGCCCGAGGAAGCCCTTCACCCGCGCCCGCAGCTCGACCTTGTCGACGGCAGCGGCGCGACCGATGAACTCGGCCTGGTCGGCGATCGGCTTCAGTTCGGCGGCCTGGACGAGAACGGCGGGGGGCGGGGCGCCCGGCTGCTGAGCGAGCGCCGGAGCCATGCTGCAGGCAGCCCAAAGCGCCGCAGCGACGAGCATCGAAGCCGTCGAACGTCGGTCTTTCATCTTGCAGTCCCCGCTCAAAAGTATCGCGGGAACAGTGCCTTAATTCGCCCAAATGGTCACGGCAATTCAAGGTCGAGATGAGTCTTGCAACATAGCGCGTGATCGAGGAGGAGTCGGGAATGGCAGCATGGCGGTGGTTGGCTATCGTTTTCGCGGCGGCGTGTGCCGTCGCGTCCTTCAATGCTGCCGCACAGACGCCTCCGCAGACTCCCCCCTCCTCAGCCGGGAGTCCCGCCCAGCGTAGTTCCTTTGGCAACCCCGCCGAGTACGACAGCTACATGGCTGCGCTGAACACCAAGGACCCGACCCGGCGGGCGCAGGCGATGGAGGTGTTCATCGCCTGGTATCCGGGCAGTGCGCTGCGGCTCGAGGCCCATGAGCAGGCAATCTCGGCGTGGCAGGCGGCCAACCAGCCGGCCAAGGCCGATGTGCTGGTCGCGCGCCTGCTCCAGGTCGATCCGGACAATGTGCGCGCGCTGGCCAACCGGGCCTATGTCGGGCGCCTCAAGGCCGCGGGCGGGGACACTTCGGCCCTGGCGGCGGCCGTCACTGCGGCAGAGCGCGGTCTCGCCGTGATGCCCAAGTGGCAGAAGCCCGCGCTGCTCGACGATGCCGGCTTTACGCAGGTGAAGGAGCAGATGGCCGGCGTCTTCAACGGCGTGCTGGGCTTCGCCGCGCTGCAAGCCAAGGATTACGACAAGGCGCGCGAATATTATCGCCTGGCCGTGGCGGCCGATCCGGCCAACCTGCAGGACATCTATCAGTACGCGGTGGCCCAGCTCGAGGGATCGCCGGTCGATGCGCTGGGCTTCTGGTACGGCGCCCGCTCGATCGCCATCGCCCGGGCCGCGAAGAACGATTCCGCCGCGCAGGACATCGATCGCTACGTTCGCTCGCGCTACAGCGTCTATCGCGGAAGCGAGGAAGGCTGGGATGGGATCGTCTCGCGCGTCGTCAACGAAACGGCACCGCCCGCCAACTTCAAGAAGTCGATTCCGCGGGCCATGACGCCGCCGGATCGGGCGCTGGAAATCCTCGAAGACAACGAGCCGGCCAAGCTGACGCCCGCGCAATGGGTGCTGGTGCTTCGCCATCGCGACGTCAGCCCGGCCAACAAGCGTGCCGCCGAGACGGTGTGGAAGGCGATCGGCGACAGGCAGCAGGGCGGCCAGCGGCTGAAGCTTCCGTTCAAGGTGATCACGGCCACGCCCGAACGCATCGAAGGCGCGATCACGGACGAGGCCCAGGCCGGCAACGTCGTCGAGCTCGACGTGACGATGATGCGCCCTCTCAGTCCCCTGCCGGCCGTGGGTTCGAAGATTTTCATGTTCGGCACGCTGAGCGACTACCGGCCGCAGCCGTTCCTGTTTCGGCTGACTCGTGCCGAACTCGCCCCTGAATCGCTGCCGGTGGCCGGGGGACCTTGCGCCGATCCGCGGCCGAAGATGTGCACCAAGGACTATCGTCCCGCCTGCGGCCAGCTGCGCGATGGCACGCGAAAAACCTACAGCAACGCCTGCAGCGCCTGCAGCGATCCGGAGGTCGTCACCCAAGGTGCCGGCTCCTGCCCCTGAGGCTTGCGACGACGTCGCGAGCAAGTGAATCAAGCGCCGATCATGGTCCTCCCCATTCAAATTGGGGGGGCCGAGGGGGCATGACCCCATCGCCCTCGTAAGACGAGGGCACTTCCCCTTTGCGGAGCCCGCAAAGGGGAAGCATTCGATCCCTCAATGCGCCATCAGCAGCGGCACGCGGCAGGACGAGATCACCTTGCCGGTGGCGCCGCCCAGGCCGAGGAAGCTCATCACCTGGCCGCGGCCGTAGGCGCCCATCACCAGCAGGTCGGCGCCCTTGCCGTGCGTGTAGTCGAGCAGCGCGCGGCCGCGGGCGCGACCCGACACCGCGCCGGGATCGATGGCGTCGATGGTGGTCTTGATGCCGTGACGGCCGAGATTGCGCGCAAGATAGGACGCGCCGACATCGTCGGCCTTGGAGCCGACGATCAGCAGCGTGATGGAACTCGCCTTTGCCAGGAACGGCAGGGAATATTCGACGGCACGAGCGGCCTGGAAGCTGCCGTTCCAGGCGACGATGATCGAGCCGAAGGCGCCAGTACCGGCATTCGGCGGGGCGATCATGACGGGCCGCGCGCATTCGTGGATGGCGGCTTCGACGGTGGCAGGCGCCACGTTCTCGGGATCGGAACCCGGGCGGCCGAGCACCAGCAGGTCTGAGCAGCGGCCCATGGCGACCAGCGTGTCGAGCGTCGCGGTTTCGGCGGCGGTGTAGGTCGAGCCCGCGTTGGCGCCGAGCAGCTCCTTGTAGGCGCGGTCCGATTCCTTGGCCCGCTCCTCGAGGCGTTCGTCGTCGAGATTCATGATCAACGGCATCGCCTCGCCGCTCATGGCGAGGCCACCGATCGCGCCGCCGGCCGGCCCGACCGGCAGATGCAGCGCATCCACGCTGGCGTCGAAAATGCCGGCGACGCGGGCGGCCAGCCGGAACGACATCGCGGCATCGGGACCGCCTTCGGACACGGCCAGAATCGACTTCAACATGGAATTACTCCCCCAAGGATCTTCAGGACGGGCGATTAAGGAGCGGCGACGCCCCCGGTGCAAGCCAAGTCTTTCGGTCGGCGGCTCAGGAGCGCGCCGCCTGCGCGAGGCCGACCATCAGCTCCGCCACGCCGACCAGCTCCTGGCCAGCAGAGCGCGCGCCCTGCACGACCTCGTCGATCGATCGGCCGTTGGCCAGCGACGCGGCGCCCCACAACAATGCCGAACGCATGCCGCTCTTGCAGAAGGCAACGACCTTTTCGTCTCCTGCGGCAAGCAGATCGGCGAAGGCACGCACCTGATCGGGCGTCGCCCGTGGGCCGGAAAAGGGCAGGTCTAGAAACTTCAGACCGGCTGACTGGGCGGCGGTGCGCAGGTCTGCCGTCTTCGGCTGACCGAAGAACGCCTCGCCATCGGGCCGGTTGTTCACGACGGCGGTGAAGCCTGCGGCGGCCAGTTCGTTCATGTCCTCGGGCTTCAGCTGGCCGGAGACGGAGACGCGGTCATCGACCGGGAGGAGGAAAAGACTCATGACGACAACTCGCGTTTGCGGATCCAGTGAATGAAGGGAAGCGCCAGCAGCACCATCCAGAGCTTGCCCAGGACCTGGCCGGCCAGATACTCGAGGCTGCCGAAGGCGAGCCAGAGGAAGAGGATACTGTCGGCGATCAGGCCGACGACGCTGCTGGCCAGCACCGCCAGCACGAGCCCGCGCGACTGCAGCGGCGTGTAGACCGCGAAGTCCGCCAGCTCGGACAGGAGGAACGCCGTCGCCGAGGCGACCAGGAGCTGCGGCGGCGCAACGGCCCCCGAGAGGGCGGCGCCGGCTGCGATGGCGCCGACGGCGACGCCGCGGCCCAGGCGTCGCTGCACGAGGTCGCGCAGGACCAGCGCCAGCCCGATCATCAGGACACCCGAGGGCGCCATCAGGGGCTTGCTGTCCGGACCCCAGGGCCAGACCGGGACCAGGCATGGACCCTGCGGCACGCAGACCGCGCCCACATTCCCGATCATCCAGTTGGCGAGCGGGATGCAGGCGATGAAGCCCAGGAAATAAACCAGGCCCCCGAGTTTGGCCCGCCGCGGAGAAATCATGCCGGCGCTCGTAGCAGGTCCGTCGCGGCGCTGGAACCCTGGGGAACCCGCCAGCTATGGTTGCGTTAGATGCGCACAATCCAGGAGACATTTTCATGCAGCCCATCGCCCGCCGTTCGGTCCTGTTCGGCGTCGTCGCCCTGTCGGGCCTTTCCGCCACTGCCGCGTTCGCCGTCAACGCGCTGCCTGACGCGCGTTTCGTGGGCTTTGCCCAGGAATTCAACGATTTCGAAATCGCCTCGGGCCGGCTGGCGCTCGCCAGGTCGACGAACGAGAACGTGCGCGGCTTCGCGGCCCGCATGGTGGCCGACCAGACCGAAGCCGCCCAGTACCTGAGCAGGGCGCGGCAGGAAGCGGGCGTCTCCTACGCGCCCGATCCCGCCAACGCGCCGGGGTGGACGGCGACCCTGCAGCGGCTGAACGTGCTGCAGGGTGTCGAGTTCGACACCGCCTACGCCAACGCCCAGCTCGCCGCGCACACCGATGCCAACGCCCAGTACGGCGCCTACTCGCAGGATGGCGGCAACGGTGCGCTGCGCCGCTATGCCCAGGGCCAGCTCCCGAAGATCCAGCAGAACCTGACCGGCGCGCGTCAACTCGCGGGCGGCCGCTAGCCATTCGCTAGATCGAGGGCGTGCCCTCGCGCCACGCCACGAAGCCCCGCTTGCGTAACGCGCAGGCGGGGCATTCGCCGCAGCCGTAACCCCATTCGTGCCGTGCGCCGCGAACGCTGTCGTAACAAGTGTGAGTGTGTTCCAGGATCAGGTCGACCAACGGTGGGCCGCCCAGTTCGTTTGCAAGTCCCCAGGTCTCGGCCTTGTCCAGCCACATCAGCGGCGTGTGGAGCACGAAGGCGCGGTCCATGCCGAGGTTGAGCGTCACCTGCAGCGCCTTGATCGTGTTGTCCCGGCAGTCGGGATAGCCCGAGAAATCCGTCTCGCACATGCCGCCGACCAGGTTGCGGATGTTGCGCCGCCAAGCCACGGCGGCGGCAAAGGTGAAGAAGAGGAGATTGCGACCGGGCACGAAGCTGTTGGGCAGCCCGTCCTTCTCCATGGCGAAGGCGACGTCGCGCGTCAGCGACGTGTCACTGATTTGTCCCAGCACGCCCATGTCGATGAAATGGTCTTCGCCCAGCCGCTCCGCCCAGTGCGGAAACGCCCGCCGGACCTGATCCAGGACGATAAGCCTCTGATCCAGCTCGATGCGGTGGCGCTGGCGGTAGTCGAAAGCGACCGTCTCGACATGCGTGAATCGCTCTAGCGCCCAGGCCAGACACGTGGTGGAGTCCTGTCCACCGGAGAAGAGGACGAGGGCAGATCGGGCATCGTTCATGAGGGGCTTTATCGCCCGCAACCTCCCTCCGCGCTACAGTGTTGGCGTTGCGTAGACCCATCCACCACAGAGGGGGGAACCCATGTTCGTCTCCGATATCCTGTCGCGTAAGGGCGGTCTCGTTCACACGGTCACACCGGGCACCTCGGTCGGCCAGATTTCCCAGCAGCTCAGCACGCGTCACATCGGCTCGGTGCTGATCCTCGATGCCGACGATTCGGTCGCCGGCATCGTTTCCGAACGCGATCTCGTGCGCGCCTTCGCCACGCACGGCGCCGGCGCCCTCGATCTCGAGGCCCGCCAGGTCATGACACGCGACGTCGTGACCTGCGATCCCGACGATCCGATCGAGCATGTCATGCAGCTCATGACGCGCGGTCGCTTCCGGCACTTGCCGGTGGTGCGTCACGGCGAACTGCTGGGACTCGTATCGATCGGTGACGTCGTGAAAGCCCGACTCGAAGAAGCGCATCACGAGACCGAGGCGCTGCGGGCCTACATCGTCGCCGGCTGACGGCAACGCTTAAGTTCGCAATCGATCTCCGCTAGGGTCCCCGCCGGACCCTGGGCGGAGAAGGCATGTCATTACCCCTGCAAGGCAAGGTCGCGCTGGTAACGGGCGCGGGCAAGAATATCGGTCGCACGATTGCGCTGACCCTGGCGCGCGACGGCGCGGCCATCGTGGTCAATGGCCGCTCGGACAAGGTCGCGGTCGATGCCGTAGTCGGCGAAATCGAAGCCGCCGGCGGCAGGGCGATGGCCGCAATGGGCGATGTCTCCGATCCCGCCGTGCCGCCGCGTCTCGCGGCCGAGGCGGCTGCGACGTTCGGCGGCGTCGACATCCTCGTCAGCAACGCCGGCCTGCGCCGCCAGACCTCTTTCCTCGACATGTCGTTCGACGAGTGGCGCGAGATCATGTCGGTCGCGCTCGACGGCGCCTTCCTGCTGGGCAAGGCGATCGTGCCGCAGATGGTGGCGCGCGGTGGCGGCGCCTTCGTGGCGCTGTCCGGCATTTCCACCCATGTGGGCACGCCCAACCGCTGTCACGTCTCGGCGTCGAAGTCTGGACTCGAAGGCTTGATGCGGGCGTTGGCGGTCGAATTGGCGCCGCACCGCATCACCTGCAATGCGCTGGCGCCGGGCGCGATCGACACGACGCGCGGCGCGGCAGCGGGCGCGCGTCCGGCGGTGAACCGTCCGATTCCGCTGAAGCGCTTCGGCACGGTCGAGGAGATCGCGGCCATGGTGCGGCTGCTGGTTGGGCCGGAAGGCACCTTCATCACCGGCCAGACGATCCACGTGAACGGCGGCGAGTTCCTGACATGAGGAACCTGATCACCGATGTGCCGGGCGTGCTGGTCGGCAACGCCCAGGACATGCGCGCCGCCACCGGCGCCACGGTCGCGATCTTCGAACAGGGGGCCGTGGCCAGCATCTCGACCCTGGGTGGGGCGCCGGGCGACCGGATGGGCACCTCGCTCGAGCCGGAAATGGTCGGCCAGATGATCGATGCCGTCGTGCTGTCGGGCGGCTCGGTCTATGGGCTCGACGCCGCGGGCGGCGCCTCGGCGGTGCTCTGCCAACGCGGCCAGGGCCGGACCTTCGGCGGTCTCGCCATTCCGGTAGCGGTCCAGGCCATCCTGTTCGACCTGATCAATGGGGGCGAAAAGGACTGGATGCGCGAGCCGGTGAAGCATGAGCCGCCCTATTGGAACTTGGGCCGTGACGCCGCTCTGGTGGCGGCGCACGACTTTGCCCTCGGCACGGCCGGTGCCGGCGTCGGTGCCACGACGGCGGGGCTGAAGGGCGGCCTGGGATCGACCAGCGCGAAGACCAGCCAGGGCTTCACCGTCGGCGCGCTCGTTGCGGTCAATGCCGTGGGCTCGGCGACGATCGGCAGTGGTCCGCATTTCTGGGCCGGCGCCTACGAGCAGGGCGACGAGTTCGGCGGCCTCGGCTGGCCGGCCCGGCTGCCCGACGATGCGCTCAAGATGCGCTTCAAGGGACAGCCCCTGCCGGCCACGGCGACCACCATCGCGCTGGTCGTCACGGATGCGACGCTCACCAAGGCGGAGTGCAAGCGACTGGCCATCATGGCGAACGACGGCTTGTCGAAGTCGCTGCGGCCCGTGCATGCGCCGAACGACGGCGACACGGTGTTTGCCGCCGCGACCGGCAAGGCGGGACGCGGCGGCGATCCGCCGGTCCTGACGGAACTGGGCACCGTGGCGGCCGACTGTCTGGCACGGGCGGTGGCGCGCGGCGTCTACGAGGCGACGGCGCTGCCCTTCCCGAACGCCGTGCCCGACTGGAAGACGAAGTTCGGAGGCGACCGGCGATGAGTTACCTGGTCGTTTTCGTCGGCGCCGGCATCGGCGGTGCGGCGCGTCACGGCATGAACATCTGGGTGGCGCGCCTTCTGGGCTCGCACTTTCCCTGGCACACGCTGGTGATCAACATCCTGGGGTCCATCGTGATGGGGCTCATCACCGGCTGGTTCGCCGAACGGATCGGTGCGGCCGGCCATCTTCGTCTGTTCCTGGCGACGGGCGTGATGGGCGGCTTCACGACTTTCTCGGCCTTCTCGCTCGACGCCGTGCTGCTGTGGGAGCGGCATGAATATCTGATGGCGGGCCTGTATGTCGGCGGTTCGGTCGCCGGCGCGATCGCGGGCCTCGCCGCCGCGCTCTGGATCATGGGCAAGGCGCTGGCGTGAGCCAGTCAAAGTCTTTCGACGTCGTCGTCCTGGGCGGCGGCGCCGCGGGATTGATGTGTGCGATGCGGGCGGGCCAGCGCGGTCGCACGGTCCTGCTGCTCGACCATGCCGAGAAGGTCGGCAAGAAGATCCTGATCTCGGGCGGCGGGCGCTGCAATTTCACCAATCGCGACGCGCGCCCCGAGGCGTTCCTCTCGGCCAATCCGCATTTCGCCAAGTCGGCGCTGGCGCGCTACACGCAGCACGACTTCATCGAACTGGTGAACCGGCATCGCATCGCCTGGCACGAGAAAACTCTGGGCCAGCTCTTCTGCGACGGCTCGGCCCGCCAGATCGTGGCCATGCTCCTCGACGAATGCGCCGCGGTCGGCGTCGACGTGCGGGTCGCGCACAAGGTGATGCGCGTCGAGAAGTCCGACCGTTTCACCGTCATGACCGACCAAGGCGATTTCTCCGCGGCCTCCGTCGTGCTGGCAACCGGCGGGCTCTCGATTCCGAAGATGGGCGCGACCGGCTTCGCGCACGAGGTGGCGCGCCACTTCAAGCTGCGTGTCACGGAAACGCGGCCGGCGCTGGTGCCGCTCACGCTCCCGGTGCCGGAGATCAGCGGCGTGTCGCTGGATGTCGAGGCACGCTGCGGCCGGGCGCGCTTCCGGGAAGCGCTGCTGTTCACCCATCGCGGCCTGTCGGGCCCGGCGATCCTGCAGGTCTCGTCCTACTGGAAGCCGGGGCAGGAGATCGTCGTCGACCTGTTGCCCGATCTCGACGCCGCGGGCTTCCTCAAGGAGCGCAAGCGGACGCGGCCGAAAGCCGAGCTGCGCACGATCCTCGCGGAAGTCCTGCCGCAGCGCCTGGCACAGAGCCTCGCGCCGGAGGGGCTCATGGCCAACCAGCGCGACCGCGATCTCGAGGCCCTGTCGACGCGACTGAAGATGTGGACCTTCATGCCAACCGGCACCGAGGGCTACGCCAAGGCCGAAGTCACCCTGGGCGGCATCGACACCGACGGGCTCTCCTCGAAGACGATGGAGGCGAAGAAGGTCCCCGGCCTCTTCGCGATCGGCGAGGCGGTCGACGTCACCGGCTGGCTGGGCGGCTACAATTTCCAATGGGCCTGGTCGTCGGGCTGGGTGGCCGGCGAGGCGGCCTGACAATTCGTGCTTATTCTAGAACGAGATCGCTTGATTTGGTTCAAAACATCCGTCGTCTCGACCGGAGCACCGAAGGTGCGGAGTGGAGAGACCTCCTCTCCACAATTTGACGGCTTTTGGTGGAGCGAAGGTCTCTCCACTCCGCCTCGCTGCGCTCGGCTCCGGTCGAGACGACGGGAGTCATTTCTTCTCAGTGACCGAGATAGCTGCGCCGTAGATCGGGATCGCGGGCGAGGTCGGCGGCGCTGCCCGACAGGGCGATGCGGCCGTTCTCCAGCACATAGGCGCGGTGGGCGATGGCGAGCGATTGCACGACGTTCTGCTCGACCAGCAGGATCGCGAGGCCCAGCCGGTTGAGCTGGCCGATCAGGCCGAACATCTCCTCGACGAGGAGCGGCGACAGGCCGAGCGAGGGTTCGTCGAGGATCAGCAGCCGCGGCTCGCCCATCAGGCCGCGGCCGATCGCCAGCATCTGCTGTTCGCCTCCCGACAGCGTCCCGGCCGACTGGGTCAGGCGCTCGCGCAGGCGCGGGAAAGTTGCCAGCACGCGCTCGAGGTTGGCGGCGCGGTTGGGCTTGCCGCGGCGATAGCTGCCGAGCTCGAGATTGTCGCGCACCGACAGGGTGGGGAAGACGCGACGGCCTTCCGGTACCTGAACGAGGCCCGCCTCGACGATGCGCATGGAGGAAGCGCCCGTGATCTCCGTGCCGTCGAAGCGGATCGAGCCGCCGCGCGGCCGGTAGAGTCCCGAGACATTGTTGTTGAGCGTCGATTTGCCCGCGCCGTTGCTGCCCAGCAGCGCCACGATCTCGCCGGTGCCGACGGTGAGGTCGATGCCACGCAGCACCTCGATGGCGCCATAGCCGGCGCGCAGGGACGCGATCTCAAGCACGCAGCACCCTGGCGGCGCCGTGGCCGAGATAGGCCTCGATCACCCTTTCATCCTCGGCAATGGTGGCCGGCGTGCCCTCGGCGATCATGCGGCCCTGGTTCAGCACGTAGACTCTCTCGGCCAGCGAGGTCACGGCCTGCATGACGTGCTCGATCAGCAGGATGGTGACGCCGGAAGCACGGATGTTGCGGATGACGCCCACGATCTCGACGATCTCCGTCGGATTGAGCCCGGCCATCACCTCGTCGAGCAGCAGCAGCCGCGGCCCGGTCGCCAGGGCGCGCGCCAGTTCGAGCCGCTTGCGCCCGGCGACGGTGAGGTCGGCGCCGCGCTGCTCGAGCTGGTCCTTCATCCCGACCAGGGCCGCCACGGCTTCCGCTTCGCGCGCGGCCAGGCGGCGGTCGGCGGTATGGAGATAGGCGCCGACCATGATGTTCTCGCGCACGCTGATGCCGGCGAAGGGCTGCGTGATCTGGAAGGTGCGGACCATCCCGGCGGCGCAGACGCGATGGGGGGCCAGCCCGGCGATCGGCTTGCCCTCGAACGAGACCGTGCCGCTATCGGGGCGGTGAAAGCCGGCAATGGTCGCGAACAAGGTCGTCTTGCCCGCGCCGTTGGGGCCGATCAGGCCCACGATCTCGCCCGAGGCCACGTCGAGCGAGGCGCTGTCCACGGCCTTGAGGCCGCCGAAGGACTTCGAGATGTCCCGCACCTCAAGCATGACGCGGCTTTCCCCGGAACAGGCTCATCAGCCCGTCGGGCAGCCGCGCCACGATCAGGATCAGCATGATGCCGTAGACGACGAGGCTGAGCGGCTGGACGTTCTTGAGGGCCGGCACGACGCTGGCCAGCCAGCGCGTCACCTCGTTGATGCCCATCAGGGTGAAGGAGCCGATCAGCGGCCCGAATATCGTGCCCGCGCCGCCGACCATGCTGACCAGCAGCATCTCGACCGACTTGTCGACGCCGAAGGCGATGCCGGGATCGATGTAGAGATATTTCTGCGCATAGAAGGTCCCGCCGGCCGCACACATCGCGCCGGACAAGGTCAGCACTTTCACCTTCTCGGCGAAGACGTCGATGCCCAGCGCCCGCGCCGCATCCTCGTTCTCGCGGATCGCCACCAGCCGCGCGCCGAAGCGGCTGCGCGTCAGCTGCCAGGCGATCAGCAGCGAGACGATGCAGAGCAGCAGGGCGAGGTAATAGATCCAGATCGGGTCCTTGAATTGGAAATTGAGGGGCTGCGGGTCGGCCTTGATCAGCATGCCGAGCCCGCCCTTAGTGAAGGGCACGGAATTGGCGAGGATGCGGAAGACCTCGGCGAAGGCCAGCGTGATCAGCGCGAAGTAGGAGCCGCGCAGCCCGGCGCGGAACGAGAGCACGGCAATCATCCAGCCGACCACGCCGCCCGCCGCCATCGCGACCGGCCAGGCGAGCCAAGGGTTCCATCCATAGGTCACCTGCAGGATGGTCGAGGTGTAGGCGCCGGTGCCGAAGAACACGACATGGCCGAACGAAGTCTGGCCCGCGAAGCCGCCGGCGATGTTCCAGGACTGGCCGATGAAGGCGGTGAAGAAGACCAGCATGCCGATGGTGACGAGGTAGTTCGGCACCAGCAGCGGATAGGCCAGCGCCGCCGCGAGGCCCAGCGCGCACAGGAGGGCGACGCGGCTCACGCCTTGCTCCCGAACAGTCCGGTCGGCTTCAGCAGCAGGATCAGGATGAAGATCAGCGAGATGCCGATCTGGCCGAGCTGCTCGCCGAGAAAGAGCCCGCCCAGCGATTCGGTGATGCCGATGAGGAAGCCGCCGACCGCCGCGCCCGCGAAGCTTCCCATGCCGCCCAGCACGACGATAGTGAAGGCCACGAGGACGAAGGCGTGGCCCGACGACGGCGTCACGTAGTAGGTGGGCATCAGCAGGCATGCCGCGGCGCCGAGGCAGGCGATACCGATCCCGTAGGAGACGGCGAAGACGTTCTCGACGTCGATGCCGACCAGTCGCGCGCCCTGCCTCTCCCGGGCGACGGCCCGGATCGCCTTGCCCATGTCGCTCTTCGCCATGTAGAGGCCGAGCGCTGCGCAGATCACCAGCGAGGCGCCGAACGAAATGATCTTGGGCAGCGGCAGGAAGGCGGCGCCGATCTCGACGAAGCTGCCGGCATAGGGCACGTCGATGGTCTGCGTGTCGCCGCCGAAGAACAGCAGCGCGACATTGTCGATCACGATCGAGAGGCCGAGCGTGATCAGCAGGATGTTCTCGTCGCGGCCGTGATTGTAGCGGCCGATCAGCAGGCGATAGAGCACGTAGCCGAAGCCGAAAGCACCGGCGATGACCACCGGCAGGGCGGCATAGGGATCGATGCCGATCAGCCGCCACAGGTAGAAGACGGCATACATGGCCAGCATCAGCAGGCTGCCATGGGCGAAGTTGATGATGTGCAGGACGCCGTAGATCAGCGTGAGGCCGACCGCGACCAGAACATAGATACCGCCGGCCAGAAGGCCGTTCAGGACGCCCGCGAGAAGAAAGGCGGGATCGAACACGCCTTCAGCGTCCCATACCCCTCATCCTGAGGAGGCCCGAAGGGCCGTCTCGAAGGATGGGCGGCAGGCGCGGTGCTCGTGCCCACCCTTCGAGACGCGCACTGCGTTCGCTCCTCAGGGTGAGGTCTTTGTTGGATAGTTCGGCACGATTCAATTTCACCGGCAGCCCTTAGAGCTTCGGCTTCGGGAAGACCGCCTTGGCGGAGGCGAACGCCTCGGGGGCGATCACCTCGATCTCGCCCTTGAGCGACTGCATGGTCGCCGGACGCCCGCCCTGGTTCTGGCCGTTGACGAATTTCGTCGGCCCGTAGGGCATCAGCTCGGCCTTGAAGGTCGAGGCGGCCAGCGCCGCGATCAGCTTCTCCTTGTCGGCCGAACCCGCATGCTCCAGCGCATCGGCGAGCAGCATGACGTTGGTGTAGGTGAGATAGACCTCGAAGGTGAACAGCGCGCCAGTGGCCTCGACGCGCTTCTTCAGCGCCTGGGCCTGCGGGCTCTTCGGATTGTACCAGTGGTTCACGTCCATCATGTACTGGGAGACGTCGGGTATCTCCTTGACGAACTTGTAGTTGAAGCCGCCGCCCAGGATCGAAAAGAAGCCGGCGACGTTGACCTTCTGCTGGTAGAGGGTGCGCGCCAGCAGCATGTACTCGTTGCCGTAGTTCGACATCATGACGATGTCGGGCGCCAGCGAGCGGATACGCAGCGCGATATTGTCGAAATTGCGCGTCGGGTTGTCGTGAGCGATCAGCTCCTTCGCCGCGATGCCGATCGAGGGCAGCTTGGTGGCGAGCAACTTGGCCGTGCCGGTGCCGAACTCGCCCGATTCGTGGACGATGACCGCCGTCTTGGCGACGTTGTTGGCGGCCTTGTTCAGGGCTCCCAGCGAGGCGATGCCGTCGTCGACGCAGACGCCGAAGCCGGGCTTGAGGCGGAACACGTTCTTGAGGCCGCGGCTCATCAAAAGGTCGGAGGCGCCGACATCGACCAGGAAGGGCGTGCCGTACTTGGCGGCGGCCTGGCTGGCGGCGATGCCGACCGGGCTCTGGAAGCAGCCGATATAGGCGGCCACACCCTGCTCGTTCATCTTCTCGACTTCGCTGACGCCGACTTCGACCTTCGACTGGCTGTCGCCCAGCAGCGCCTCGAGCCTGGCACCGCCCATCGACTTGATGCCGCCGGCCTTGTTCACGTCCTCGATGGCCATCGTGCCGCCGAGCCGGCTCTGTTGGCCGTTATAGGCGACGAAGCCGGTGACGGGATGGATCAGGCCGACCTTCACGGGGGCGGGCTGGGCGCCGGCCAGGGAAGGAGCGCCGATCGCCAGTGCGGCGCCGCCCGCAAGGAGAGACCGGCGCGAAACCGCAGACGTCCGTTGCTTGGTCATGAAAACCCTCCCGGCAGATCAACGAGCGAAGATCGAGCGTATGTCGGCGATACTATCCAGAGCCAGAATCTTCTTCCGCATTTCGGCGGCGACTTCGTGAGGCAACATCCGTGCCGTCAACGAGAAGTACTTCCCGGTAAGCTCGTCGCGCGAGTAGGGATCCCGATCGTCGCCGCGATTGCTCTCGACGGCGGCGGTGAGCGTGCGCCCGTCGCGCAGCCTGAGGTCGACCCGGGCCGGGCGGAACTCGGGCAGCCTGGCGGTCATTGCCTCGTCCTCGGTCACGAAAACGCGCTTGGCCAATGCCAGTACCCGCTCGTCGCGCAGCGCGTCCCAGGTGAAGTTCTCGACCCGCGAGGAGCCGCGCACCAGGCGCGTCGCCACCGCGAAGGGCACGGAGAACTTGCCGGCCAGCGTGTTGCGCGGTGCCTGGTCGTCGAGCTCTGCCGCGTAGAGATAGCTCGCGACGTCGACGCGCTCGACGGCGTCGGCGGCGACGGCTTCCGTCGCGAGCAGGTTATCGAGCGCATCCAGGGCGCCGTGATTGTAGCGACAGCAGGAATGGAGCTTGAAATAGTTCTGGTCGATCTGCCAGTCGCGGCCGAGCCCGTCGATCATGCGCGCCGTGTCGAAGCGCTCGGAGACGACCTTGCCGAACACGCTGGACAGCCCGTCGCGCTCGCCGATGAAGCCGGCCTCGATGAGGTCGATCGCCATCAGCGCCATGCGGTTCGAGATACCGGCATAGGCATTCCGTACCGTGCCGCCCTCCAGCATCGTGCGCTTGGAGCTGGCGAGGGTCAGCGAGGAGGCGACGTTGATGGTCTCGCGGATCCGCGCCGCGTCGTAGCCGAGAAGCTTTGCGACGGCGGCCGCGGCGCCCACCGTGCCCCAGGTCCCGTGCGGATGCATGTCGGGTCGCAGGGAGGCCGCGATGCCGATGCGGGCCCCGACCTCGTAGCCCAGGATAAGCGCCTCCATGGCGGCCTTGCCGGAGAGGCCCTTGATTTCGGCCATCGCCCAGACGGCGGGCAGGGCATGGATCGATGGATGGCCCTTGGCGAAGCGGTTGCCCTCGTCCATTTCGAGGAAAGTACCCGCCGTGCCGTTGAGGAAGGCGGCGGCGGCGGACACGGCCGTCTTGCCGGTGCCCATCACCGCGGCCTCGCCGACCGGGCTGACGGTCAGCTTGGCCGTCAGGGCCTGCACCTCGGGCTCCGCCGCGCCGCCCACGATGGCGCCGATCGTGTCGAGGATGACGTAGGTCGTCTGTTCGACGGTGGCGGGCTTCAGGGTTTCGAGGCGGAAGTCCGCGATGAATTCCGCGAGCGTATCGAGCCAGAAGTTGGTCACGCGTCAGTCCATCATCGTTTCGCGATAGTGCTTCGCCACGTCGCCGGGCGTCGCCTGCCAGATATTGCCGAAGCGCTCGACCCGGCGCAGCGCCTCGTCGAGATATTTTATGCGATGCGCCATGCCCATCAGCCAGGGATGGATCGACAGGTTGAACACCTGGCCGCCCTCGTGGTGCAGCAGTTCGAACGCGTCGCCCACGATGTCGGGATAGCGTGTCGTGTTGATGCGCCGCAGCCAGAGCTGCTGCACGTCGTCCCACTCCGGCTGATTGGGCATCGAGACGAACTTCCGGCCGTCGCCGACATGCATGGGATAGGGCTGGTCGTCGTTGGGCCAGTCGAGGACATAGTCGAGGCCGGCCTCGGCCAGCAGCTTCGGGGTGCGCTGGCTCTCGCCAAATTCCTGGCCGAGCCAGCCCTTGGGCGCCGCCCCGGTCGCTTTCTCGATGGCGGCGATCGAGGTCGCGATCTCCTGCTTTTCCTCGGCCTCGCTCATCTTCGAGCTGATCATGCGATTGGCCGACACGCCGTGACCGATGATCTCGTAGTTCCGCTTGCGGAACTGCTCCATCAGGAAGGGATAGCGTTCGGCCGCCATCGCGTTGACGGCCACGCCGGCCCGGATCTGGTAGCGATCGAGCACGTCCAGCACACGGAAGATGCCGGTACGGTTGCCGTATTCGCGCTGCGTCCAGGTGCGGTAGTCGGGATGGTAGGTGCCGAACTCGCCGGTGAAGCGGCTGTCCCTCACCACGCCGTCCGACGGCAGCAGCTCGTAATATTCGAGATGGAGCACGACGTAGAAGGCGACGCGGGCGTTGCGCGGCCAGTTGAGCTTCGGCCGCTTCGGATAGGGCGCGTAGTCGTACCAGGGATTGTCCATCCCGGCGGGCAGCGGCGGCGGGTTCTTGGGAACGGTGCTCATGTCACGCCTCCTTCCCGAGATGTTGCTGGTACGGTTTCAGCCCGTTGGCGACATACCAGTCGAGAATCTCCTCTGCGGTGCACACCCAGGCATCCTTGTGCTTGCGGATATAGGACAGTGCGCGGTCGAGATGCTTCAGCCGGTGCGGCGCGCCCATCATGTAGGGATGCAGGGCGAGGCACATGACCCGGCCGTTCTCGCCCCCCTCGCGATAGACCGTGTCGAAATGGTCGATGATCATCTGGGCGAATTCCTCCGCCTCGACCGGCTGGCGGTAGATCATCGCGTCGTTGAGATCCATCGAATAGGGGACGTGGATCAGCGGGCCGTGCCTGGTGGCGAGCGGCGTCGGCTGGTCGTCGTGATAGAAGTCGCAGAAGTATTCGAGGCCGGCTTCCTTCACGAGATCGGGCGTGTTCAGCGTGTTGGAGACGGCGGGCGAGAACCAGCCGCGCAGCTTGCGGCCGGTGAGCCTCAGATGCGTCGCCTTGCTGTGCTCGATGACCTCGCGCTCCTCGTCCTCGCCGTAGCCCCAGTGGTAGCGGGTGTTGAAGTAGCCGTGGCTCATATATTCCCAGCGGCGCGCTTCCATGGCCTCGAGGATCTCGGGATACATCTCGATCACCGACATCGAGAGCGAGACGGTGCAGCGGATGCTGTGCTTGTCCAGCACCTCGAACATGCGCCACAGGCCGACCCGGTTGCCATAGTCGCGGCCGCCATAGCCCAGCACGTCGGGATGCGGCATGCGCGGCCACGGGTTGCGCACGCGAACCTCGGCCGGAAGATATTCGTAATGCTCGATGTTGGGGCAGACCCAGACCGCGACCCGCGCATTGTTGGGCCAGGAGAGCTTCGGCCGTTCGACGATGGGGGAATAGCCGAATCGATAGGGGTCCATCCGGGGACTTTCTTTCTTGGGTTGGCATGACGAGTGCAACACGTGTTGCGTTGCACTTCAACGCCCAGCATCCTGTTCGCATGGCGGATAACGTTCGGTTCACCCTCAATGACAAGCCAGTGGAGATCGTCGGCATTTCGCCGGTGACGACCCTGCTCGACTGGCTGCGCGACCATCGCGGCCTGCGCGGCACCAAGGAGGGCTGTGCGGAGGGCGATTGCGGGGCCTGCACCGTGGTTCTGGAGCGAGAAGGCCGGTGCGACGCGGTCAATTCCTGCATCGTCCTGCTGGGCCAGCTCGACGGCCAGTCGGTGCGCACGGTCGAAGGGCTGCGCGGCGCCGAGGGGGGGCCGCACCCGGTCCAGACGGCGATGGCCGAGGCCGATGCCACGCAATGCGGCTTCTGTACGCCCGGCTTCGTCATGTCGGCGCTGGCCTATGCCAGTGGCGGTGGGACGACCGACCCCGACGCGATCCACGACGCGCTGGCCGGCAATCTCTGCCGCTGCACCGGCTACCGGCCGATCGTCGAGGCAATGACCCGGATCTCCGGCCTCGCCGTCGAGCCGCCCACCCCTTCGGCTGCCGCGCCGCGGAGCAGGTCGATGGCCGTCGACGACGCCTTCTTCGCGCCGCGCAGCCTCAATGAGCTCCTGGCCCTGCGCGCCGCCCATCCCGAGGCACTGCTGCTGGCCGGCGGCACCGATCTCGGTCTGCTGGCGAGCCGCGAGCGCAAGCCGCCGAAGGCCGTGATCCATCTCATGCACGTGCCCGAACTGACCGCGATCTCTGCGACCCCGGACAAGATCACGATCGGTGCTGCCACCACCTATGAAGCCGCTGCGCCGGCCCTGATCGAGGCCTTTCCGGCGCTGCGCGCCTACCTCTCGCGGCTGGGATCGCGCCAGATCCGCAACATGGGCACGATCGGCGGCAATATCGGCACGGCCTCGCCGATCGGCGACATGCCGCCGGTGCTGCTGGCGCTGGAGGCCAGCCTGACGCTCGTGTCGCAGCGGGGCACCCGCGACATCCCGCTCGACGACTTCTTCCTCGACTATCGCAAGACGGCGCTGGCGCCCGACGAGGTCATCCAGAGCCTTTCGATGCCGCGCCTGTGGGAGGGCGAGACCTTCCACTGCGACAAGGTGAGCAAGCGCCGCGACCAGGACATCTCGACCGTTGCCGGCGCCTACCGCGTACGCATTCGGAACGGAAAGATCGAAGATGCGCGGCTGGCGTTCGGCGGCATGGCGGCGACGCCGCGCCGGGCGCATGTGGCCGAGGCGGCGCTGCTGAAGGACGGCTTTGCGGCGGCGATCGCCGCGGTCGAAAGCGACTTCAAGCCGGTCGACGACTGGCGCGGGTCGGCCGCCTATCGCCTGCAGGTCGCGGCCAACCTGCTGCGGCGGCTGGAACTGCGCGTCGCCGAGCCGGGCCGCGTGCTGGAGGTCGAGGCGCTGTGAGCGGCAAGGTCCACATCGCGCGCCGCCATGACAGCGCGCTGAAGCACGTCACCGGCCAGGCGCTCTATATCGACGACATGCCCGAACCGCCGGGCACGCTGCATGGCGCCCTGGTGCTGAGCCGGGTCGCCTGCGGCAAGCTCGTGCGGCTCGACAGCGAAGCCGCCAAGGCCATGCCGGGCGTGGTGGCAGTGCTGGGCCCGCAGGACATTCCCGGCCGCAACGACATTGCGGCCATCGGCAAGAACGAGCCGCTGTTCGCCGTCGACCGGATCGAGTTCGCCGGCCAGACGCTGGCGATGGTCGTTGCGAACAGTCTCGATGCTGCGCGGGCGGCGGCTGCAAGAGTGATCGTCGAGATCGAAGCGGAGGAGCCCGTCCTCGACATCGCGGCGGCGCTCGCCCGCGAATCCTACGTCCAGGCGCCGGCCACGATCCTGCGTGGCGACCCGGAGGCGGCGATGGCCGCCGCGCCGCATCGCCTCACCGCCGAATTCAGCGTCGGCGGGCAGGAGCATTTCTATCTGGAGAGCCAGATCGCCTTCGCGCTGCCCGGCGAGGATGGCGACATCACCGTCCATTCCTCGACCCAGCATCCGACCGAGGTCCAGCATGTCTGCGCCCGGGTGCTGGGCTGCGACTTCAACCAGGTGACGGCGGTCGTGCGCCGTCTGGGCGGCGGCTTCGGCGGCAAGGAGAGCAACGCCTCCTGGGTTGCCGCCGCGGCGGTCGTCGCGGCGAACCATACCGGCCGGCCGGTGAAGCTGCGCCTGCCGCGCGAGGTCGACATGGTGACGACCGGCAAGCGCCATGGTTTCGACTATCGCTACACGGTGGGCTTCGACGATGAAGGCCGCGTGCTGGCGCTCGACGCCGTGCTGGCGGCCGATGCTGGCTGGAGCCTCGACATGACGCCCGGTGTCGTGACGCGGGCGCTCACGCACACCGACAACGCCTACTGGATCCCGCATTTCAGGGCGGTCGGCTATGCCTGCCGCACCAACAAGCAGTCCAACACGGCGTTCCGCGGCTTCGGCGGGCCGCAGGGCGTGGTGGTGATGGAGGATGCGCTCGACCGGATCGCCCATCATCTCGGCCGCGATCCCGTCGAGGTCCGCGCGCTCAACTTCTATGCCGAGGGCCGGGACGAGACGCCTTACGGTCAGACGGTCGACGAGAATCATCTGGAGCGCTGCTGGGCCGAAGTGAAGGCCGGTGGCGAGATCGAACGGCGGCGCGCCGAGATCGATGCCTTCAACGCAGCCAACCCGGTGCTGAAGCGCGGGCTGGGTCTCTTCCCGCTGAAGTTCGGCATCTCCTTCAACCTGCCGCACATGAACCAGGCTGGCGCGCTGGTGCATGTCTATACCGACGGCTCAATCCGGCTGAACCATGGCGGCACCGAGATGGGGCAGGGGCTGTTCATCAAGGTGGCCCAGGTCGTGGCCGAGGTGTTCCAGGTCGATGTCGAGCGCATCCGGCCCTCCGCCACCTCGACGGCCGAAGTACCGAACACATCGCCGACGGCGGCCTCGACGGGCTCGGACCTCAACGGCTGGGCGGCGTGGGACGCCGCGAACACGATCCGCAGCCGCATGGTGGCCTTTGCCGCGGAGCATTTCGGCGTCGCCGAAGCCGACATCGCCTTCGCCGACGGCACCGTCCGCATCGCGAAGCCCGGCAGCAATCAGGTGCTGACCTTCGGCGAACTGGCCCGCCTGTGCTGGCTCGGCCGCGTCTCGCTCTCCGCAACGGGTTACTACAAGACGCCGAAGATCCATTGGGATCCCGCAGCGATGCACGGCCGGCCGTTCTTCTATTTCTCCTTCGGCGCGGCGATGGCGGAAGTCGCGATCGACACGCTGACCGGCGAGAGCCGCGTGCTGCGCGCCGACCTCGTGCAGGATTGCGGCGAATCGCTTAATCCCGCCATCGATCTCGGCCAGATCGAGGGCGCGTTCGTGCAGGGCCAGGGCTGGCTCACCTGCGAGGAACTGTGGTGGGACGCGAGCGGCCGGCTGCGCACGGCGGGACCGTCGACCTACAAGATTCCCGGCAGCCGCGACGTGCCGCCCATTTTCAATGTGAAGCTGCTCGAGAACGCCCCCTCGCGCGAGGCCACGATCTTCCGCTCCAAGGCGGTGGGCGAGCCGCCGCTGATGCTCGCGACCGCGGTCTGGACGGCCCTCAAGGATGCGATCGGTGCGGTGGGCGGCGGGAAGGTTGCCGTGCGGCTCGATGCACCGGCTACGCCCGAGCGCGTGCTCGCGGCGGTCGAGCAGGTTCGGCGGGAGGCCCGAACAGCCGCTCCATGAGCTGGACCAGCATGCGGTCCATCTCGCGGCGCGCGGTCTTCTCTTCCTTGGCTTCGGCGATCCACAGAGCGGCTTCGTTGAAGGCACCGGACAGCAGGAAGGTGATGGGCTCGACGTCGAGGGTTTGATCGGGCCGCGCCGCCAGCACCGCCGCAACACCCTCGCGCAGCGAGCGCAGGCCGTGCGGCGCATCGATCTCGCGCCAGCGATGCCAGCCCAGCACGGCGGGCGCATCGATCAGGTAGATGCGGCGCACGGCGGGATCGAGACAGGTATCGAGGAAGGCTCGCGTGCCCTCGATCAGCGCCTGCAGGGGATCGCCGACGGGCTCGGCCCTCTCGTCGATCGCCGCCGCGATCTCGCTCGACACTTCTTCGACGATGGCTTCGAACACCGCCCGCTTGTCCTTGAAATGATAGTAGAGCGCGCCGCGTGTCACCTCGGCCCGCTGCACGATCTCCTCGGTGGCCGCGGCGTCGTAGCCGGACGCAGCGAAGATCAGCCGCGCTTCCCGCAGCAGCGTCGCGCGCGTGACGGCCAGCCGCTCCGCCTGGGTCCTGGGCCTTGACATACATACAACCTGTATCTAAATCGCTTCACATACTCATTGTATGTAAATGGCCACAGAGGAGAGGGCAATGCAGCTCAGGGAGTTCTACACCGTGCTCTGCACCGACGATGTCGCCGGCACCGCTTCCTTCTGGGAGAAGCATTTCGGTTTCCGCCGCGCCTTCGAGGCGGACTGGTACGTCCATCTGACCGGCACGGTCTCGGACAGGGCGAATCTCGCCATCCTCGACTATCGCCATGAGACGATCCCCGCGCCGTTCCGCAAGAAGGCGTCGGGCGTCCTGGTGAATGTCGAGGTCGACGACGTCGATGAGCTCTACGCCAGAGCGCAGGCCGCAGGGCTCACGATTCATCTGCCCCTGCGCGACGAGCCTTTCGGTCAGCGGCACTTCATCACCGAGGATCCCAACGGCATCGCCATCGACGTCATCAAGCCGATTCCACCCAGCGCGGAGTTCGCCCAGCAATACGCGCCGGACTCGCTGCCCCGTTGATCGATAGATAAGGTGTCGCCCGATTTTGAAGCTTTCGGGAGGACAAGATGGACGTACGTATGGATGGCCGCGTGGCCGTGATCACCGGCGCGAGCACCGGCCTCGGCCTCGCCATGGCCAAGGAATTCGCGGCCTCTGGCGCCTCGGTCGCGCTGCTGGCGCGCAAGCAGGACGCGCTGAATGCCGCCAAGGCCGAGGTCCAGAAGGCCGTGGGCAAGGCCAACATCAAGATCGAGGCCTATTCCTGCGACGTCGCGAAGGCCGCGCCCATCGCCGACACGTTCAAGAAGATCGAGGCCGAGTTCGGCAAGGTCGACATCGTCGTGAACAATGCCGGCATCAGCCACGCCAAGTCGTTCGAGACCGTGACCGACGAGGACTGGCAGGGCGACCTCGACCTCAAGCTGTTCGCCGCCATCCGTCTCAGCCGCGCGGCGATCCCCGGCATGCGCGAGCGCAAGTGGGGCCGTATCGTCAACGTACTGAACATCGGCGCCAAGGCGCCGACCGCCAACTCGACGCCGACCAGCGTCAGCCGCGCCGCCGGCCTCGCGCTCACCAAGGCGATGAGCCAGGAACTCGCCAAGGACAATATTCTCGTCAACGCGATGCTGGTGGGACTGATCGAGAGCGACCAGTGGCAGCGCCGTCACAAGACTGCGGCGGGCGAGGGCAAGACCTACGAGGAGTTCCTGGCCGGCATGGCCAAGGGCCGCATCCCGCTCGGCCGCATGGGCAAGGCCGAGGAATTCGCCCGCATGGCCTGCTTCCTCTGCTCCGATGCCGGCTCCTTCATCACCGGCGTCGCGATCAACGTCGATGGCGGCGCAAGCCCGGTGGTGTGATCAACATCAACCTCATGCTGAGGAGGCTGCCCCTCGAATACCTCGGGGTAAACTCCACAGCCGTCTCGAAGCATGGGAACGCGCACCTTGCCCGTTGCCCATGCTTCGAGACGCACCCCTGCGGGGCGCTCCTCAGGATGAGGTAAGTGTTTGAATCGATTCAATTCATTTCCGGCCAGCCTCTCAGGATGAGGTGGTGCGGGTGAATTCGAAGCGAAGCCTCTACCGACGGTTCCCCGGCGGCGTCACGTTCCACTGGCGACGCAGCTCGTCGAGATCGTGCTCGACCCAGTCCCAGACGTTCCACTGCGGATCGAAGATATCGACCGTCATTTCGGCGCCGCGCGCCCAGGCGTGCCAGAATTCGTCGGGATCGAGGCCGCCTTTGCCGGCATGGCCGACGTCGTTCATCTGCTCGCCGAAGTGAAAGAAGAAGATCACCGGCAGGATGTGGCCGCTCATCGGATTGATCGGATGCATGCCGGCCGTGAAGGTCGACACGAGGAGCTCGCCGCGCGCGCTGGTGTCGTAGCCCGAGATCACATGCGTCGAATCGTGCGCCGTGCCGAAGGCCGCGTTGAGCGCCGCCGGATCGCCCGGGAATGGGTAGCCGTTCGTCTTGTCGAAGTCCCAGAGCGCCTTGCCGAAACTGTTTTGCGGCAGGCGGCCCAGCGCCTCGTAGCGCGCAACCCGCGCGGGGTCGGCGCTGACGCCGGCATAGGGGCGGATCCAGGTGTTCGGATCGAGGCCTTCTGACGAGCGGCTCAACACACTGTCGAAGTTCTTGCGCCACATATCGGCCGTGGCCCAGGCGAGATGACCGGAGGCCGCCTCGACGAGATCGGTGAGATAGTCGGCCTCGATGTCGAGGGCGCGGGAATATTCGAGAACGCGCCTCAGCTTGCCGCGATCGAGCGTGCCGTCGACCATCGCCATGACGGCGAGATATTTTATCGCCTCTTCGGCGAGCGACCGGTCCTGAAGCACTGCGACGAGATCGGCCGGCTCGACGGCGGGAAGCGTGCCGAGATCGACGAAATCGCGGCGGCGCAGCAGATAGTGCGCCGCCGAGAGGATGCTCGCCGTGTCGGCGTAGGAGAGCGCCCGTCCGCCGGCCAGCGCCACCTGGCGCATGGCCCCGAGAATGGCGTCGCTCTCGGGATGACCGACGGCGCGCACGCCTTTTAGCGCAGCGGCTCGAGGATGCTCACATAATTGGCGACGGCGGCGCCGCCCATGTTGAAAACGCCGCCCAGCTTGGCCTTGGGCAGTTGCAGCCCTTCCGGCGCGGTGCCCGAGAGCTGCATCGCCGACATCACGTGCATGCTGACGCCAGTCGCGCCGACCGGATGGCCCTTGGCCTTGAGGCCGCCCGAGACGTTGACCGGCAGCTTGCCGTCGCGCTCGACCCAGCCTTCGTGGATCGCGCGCTCGCCTTCGCCCGGCGCCGTGAGGCCCATCGCCTCGTATTCGATCAGCTCGGCCGAGGTGAAGCAGTCGTGGCTCTCGACGAAGGAGAGGTCGAGCAGGTCGAGATGCGCCGACTTCAGCGCCCGCTGCCAGGCGAGTTGTGGCCCCTCGAACTTGATGATGTCGCGGCGACTCATCGGCAGGAAGTCGTTGACGTGCTCGGTGGCGCGGAAGGCGATCGCCTGCTTCATGCCGAGCGCCGTGCCGACATCGGTCAGGATCACCGCCGCCGCGCCGTCGGTGACGGGCGAGCAGTCTGTGCGCTTCAGCGGGCCGGCGACGAACGGGTTCTTGTCCGACGGCGTGCGGCAGAAATCGTAGGCGAATTCCTTCTGGAAGTGCGCGAACGGATTCTTGGCGCCGTTCTTGTGTGCCTTGACCGCGATCTTGGCGAGCGCGTCGGACTTGTCGCCGTAGCGCTGGAAGTAGGCCGAGGTGATCTTGCCGAAGATGCCGGCAAAGCCGGCCTCGATGGTCGCTTCCTCGGCGACATAGGAAGCCTTGATCAGCACCTCGCCCGCTTGGGCGGAATTGAGCTCGGTCATCTTCTCGACGCCGACCACCAGGACGAAGCGCGCCTTGCCGGCGGCCAACGTGTTGAGGCCCATGTGGATCGCGGCCGAACCGGTGGCGCAGGCATTCTCGACCCGGGTCGAGGGCTTGAAGCGGAGGTCGGGGTGGGCTTGCAGGGCCAGCGAGGAATGGAACTCCTGCCGCACGAATCCGCCGTTCATGTTGCCGACGTAGATGACGTCGACGTCCTTCGGCTCGATGCCGGCATGGGCGATCGCTTCGGACGCCGCCTTGACGATCAGCGACTCACTGGTCTCGCCATCGAGCTTGCCGAATTTGCCGTGGGACCAACCAACGATGCACGCGGTCATGGACTCTCTCCTTCGTTCGTGGCGGCGACCCTAGACGCGGTCGCAGGGCCGGTCGAGAGGCTGCCATTGTGTGCATATACACTTAGATGTCCGACCGGATCGCGCAAGAGGGCGATGCAAGAGGCGCTAGAAGAGCCTCCGCGCGGTCAGCGCGGCGCCCAAATTCCGCCGCGCGCCGGGTATTGACTGCATCCCTCAACCGGAGCCTCACTGGTACATGGCCGACCTTCCGCCGCCCGAGCGATCGTTCCCCCCGCAATCCACGCCGCGATGGCCGTGGATCATGGGCGGGCTGTTGGGCGGTTTCTTCCTGCTCGCGGCGGGGCTGGGTCTGGGCTGGTACTTGTTCTACCGGCCGATCGTGAACGTGGCCGTCCAGTTGCCTGCCCCGCCGGCGCTCCCCGCGCCGGCCGGTCCCGATGCCGCGCAGGTCAAGGCGCTCGAGGAGCAGATCGAGAAGCAGAAGCTCGCGAACAAGCAGATCGAGGACCAGATCGCCACCTTGAAGGACCGGCTTCGCGCCGATGTCTGCACGGCGAAGGACCCGGCCGGCAAGGCGCCGCCGGCCGCGACACCGGCGCCGGCCGGCCAGAAGACCTGATTGGCAGACGGAACTTAACAAAAGAAACGTTGCTCCAGAGAGAAGGTCGCTTCACTCTGCCTGACGGTTAATCAGGTCAGGTGGGGAGCGTGACGCAGGCTGTGTCTCGATGGCGGGGAGCCGCTTTGACGGCCGGCTTGGCCCTTTTGCTGGGTGCCTGCGACCTCAAGCGGGCCGCCGTGATCGATCCGAAGGGGCCGATCGCGCTCGCAGAGCGAAATCTTCTGTTCGATGCCTTCTGCGTGATGATGGTCGTGATCGTGCCGGTCATCGTCCTGACCCTGTGGTTCGCCTACCGGTATCGCGCCTCCAACACCAAGGCCGTCTATACGCCGACCTGGGCGAATTCGGTCCGGATCGACGCGCTCACCTGGCTGATCCCGGCCCTCATCGTCATGGCCGTCGCCGTCCTCCTGTGGCGCAGCACCCACCGGCTCGATCCCTACCGCCCGCTCGAATCGAAGGAGCCGCCGATCGACGTTCAGGTCGTGGCCCAGGATTGGAAGTGGCTGTTCATCTATCCCGAGCAGGGGATCGCCGTCGTGAACCAGCTCGTCTTCCCGGCGGGCCGGCCGGTCAGCCTGCGCATCACCTCCGACACGGTGATGAACTCCTTCTACGTGCCGCAGCTCGCCGGCCAGATCTACGCCATGGCCGGCATGCAGACGCGGTTGCAGATGCTGGCCGACCAGCCCGGCACCTTCGTCGGTCGCAACAGCCAGTACAGCGGCGGCGGCTACTCGCAGCAGCATTTCGAGGTCCAGGCGATGAGCCAGGCCGATTTTGACGCCTGGGTGGCGCGCGCCAAGCAGGGCGGCGCGCGGCTGGACGAGACGACCTATCCGGCGCTGGCGGCCAAGAGCCGCGCCAACCCCATCACCTACTATTCGGCGGTCGAACCCAAGCTGTTCGATTCGATCATCGACAAATACAGGCACAGCGGCCACGCGCACTCCGCGCCGGTCCGGAGATAGCGGATGTTCGGCAAACTGACGATCGAGGCCCTGCCGTTCTACAGCCCCATCGCCGCGGGCGGCGCCCTCGTCACCGTGGGCGGCGCGCTGCTGGTGGCCATCGTGCTCACCTGGCTCAAGGCCTGGAAGTATCTGTGGACCGACTGGCTGACCAGCGTCGACCATAAGCGCATCGGCGTCATGTACGTGGTGCTGGCGCTGATCATGCTGCTGCGCGGCTTCGTCGATGCCATCATGATGCGCGCCCAGCAGGCGATGGCGCTGAACGGCGGCGGCTACCTGCCGCCCGAGCATTTCGACCAGATCTTCAGCTCGCACGGCACCATCATGATCTTCTTCATGGCGATGCCGTTCATGACGGGGTTGATCAACATCATCGTGCCGCTGCAGATCGGCACGCGCGACGTGGCCTTCCCGTGGCTGAACGCGGTCAGCCTGTGGCTGAGCGCGGCCGGTGCGGCGCTGGTCATGGTCTCGCTGGTGATCGGCAAGTTCTCGACCGCCGGCTGGACCGGCTATCCGCCCTATTCGGGCATCGAGTACAATCCAGGCGTCGGCGTCGACTACTGGATCTGGGCCATCCTGATCAGCGGTGTCGGCTCGACCATGTCGGGCATCAACTTCATCGTGACGATCCTGAAGCGCCGCGCGCCGGGCATGACTCTGATGCGCATGACGCCCTTCGTCTGGACCGCGCTGGTCGCCTCGGTGCTGATGGCCTTCGCCTTTCCGGCCATCACGGTGGCCTGCGGCCTGCTCGCCCTCGATCGCCTCGCCGGCATGCACTTCTTCACGAATGCGCATGGCGGCAACATGATGAACTACGTCAACCTGTTCTGGATCTGGGGCCATCCGGAAGTCTACATCCTGATCCTGCCGGCCTTCGGCATCTTCTCCGAGGTCGTGTCGACCTTCTCGCGCAAGCGCCTGTTCGGCTACGAATCGCTCGTCTATGCGACGGCGGCGATCGGCGTCCTGTCCTTCACCGTCTGGCTGCACCATTTCTTCACCATGGGCTCCAGCGCCGGCGTCAACGCCTTCTTCGGCGTCATGACCATGATCATTGCCGTGCCCACCGGCGTGAAGGTGTTCAACTGGCTGCTGACCATGTATCGCGGCCGCATCGACTTCCACCCGTCGATGATGTGGAGCATCGGCTTCATGGTGACCTTCGTGATCGGCGGCATGACCGGCGTGCTGCTGGCCATCCCGCCGGCCGACTTCCTGATGCACAACACGACCTTCCTGGTCGCGCACTTCCACAACATGATCATTCCGGGCGTGCTGTTCGGCTATCTCGCTGGCTACATGTACTGGTTCCCCAAGGTCTTCGGCTTCGCCTTTCACCGCGGCTGGGGCCTCGGCGCCTTCTGGTGCTGGATCATCGGCTTCTATCTCGCCTTCATGCCGCTCTACCTGCTTGGCCTGAAGGGCATGCCGCGCCGCATGGAGACCTACAACGATCCGACCTGGCAGCCCTACCTGCTGGTCGCTGCCTTCGGCGCCTTTGTCGTCCTGTGCGGCATCGGCTGCATGGTGATGCAGCTCTACGTCTCGATCCGCGACCGCAACAAGACGCGCGACCTCACCGGCGATCCGTTCAACGGCCGCACCCTGGAATGGTCCACCTCCTCGCCGCCGCCGCCGTACAATTTCGCGGTGCTTCCGACGGTGAGTGACCGCGAGGCCTTCCTCGAGATGAAGGAGAAGGGCAACGCCTACCAGCGGCCGGCCGCCTACGAGGCGCTGCGCATCCCGTCCAATACGCCGATCGGCGTGATCCTGGGCGCCTTCGGCTTCGTGCTGGGCTTCGCCATGGTCTGGCACATCTGGTGGCTGGTCGTGGCGGCCGGTCTCGTGATGTTCGCCGCCGTGATCGTGCGCTCGTCCAACGACGATCAGGAGTTCACCATGTCCGCGGCCGAGGTGAAGTCCATCGAGGACGAGCGCTTTCGCGCCATGGGGAGCCGGCCATGAGCGTCGCCCCCATGAATGAGCACGAGCGCGAGGAGATCGAGGTCCACGAACAGCGGGCGCTCGGCTTCTGGCTCTACCTGATGGGCGATGCGGCGATCTTCGCGCTGTTGTTCGCGACCTACGCCATCATGATCCCCGGCACCGCCGGTGGTCCGACCGGCAAGCAGCTCTTCGAACTCGACAATGCCGCCATCGAGACCGTGCTGCTGCTGGTTTCCAGCATGACCTTCGGCTTCGCCAGCCTGCAGGTGAAGGCGGGTAATCGCGGCGCCGTGCTGGTATGGCTGGTGATCACCTTCCTGCTGGGCGCGGGCTTCGTGTTCCTCGAGGTGCGCGAGTTCGCCGGCATGATCGCCAAGGGCGCCGGCCCGGATCGCAGCGGCTTCCTGTCGGCGTTCTTCACGCTGGTGGGCACGCACGGCGTCCATGTCACGATGGGCCTGATCTGGATCGTCGTGCTCGGCCTCCAGGTCGCGCTGAAGGGGCTCACCCTGCCGGTCGCCTCGCGGCTCTACCGGCTCGGCCTCTTCTGGCACTTCCTCGACATCGCCTGGGTCGGCATCTTCTCCATCGTCTACCTGCCGGGATTGCTGTGATGGAACACCAGACCCCGCACGCCCTTCGCTCCTACCTGATCGGCTTCGTGCTGGCGGTCATCCTGAGCGCGGTTCCCTTCTGGCTGGTCTACACGCACGCTCTGCCGCCGCATCGCACGCTGCTGGTCATCGGCATCGCCGCGGTGCTGCAGGTGCTGGTCCACCTGCGCTTCTTCCTGCACATCAACTTCACCACCACGCCGCGCGAGAACATCCTGGCGCTGGTCTTCACCTGTCTGCTGCTGTTCATCATGGTGGGCGGCAGCTTCTGGATCATGTTCGACCTGCACAGCCGCATGCTGATCTAGCCTGCGGACGCGACGGATGGCGCCGCCCAAATCGAAGATGACGCCGATCCTGGTGTGGGAGTGGATCCTGGTCCTCTCGCCCATACCGGTGATGGTGCTCGCCTATGTCGTTCTCGCGAATACGACGATGGGAGAGGGCGCGGTCGCCTTCACGGAGAAGACGCTCGACGGTCTGTGCGCCGCGGGCCTGCCGGCCTTCTGGTGCCGCCTCGCCAAGCCCGCGACCCTGCTCACGGCCGTGCAGTTCCTGAGCTTCCTCTGGTTCGTGGCGATGTCGGTCTACCTGTTCTGGCGGGTGCGCTTCGCGCCCTACGCCAAGCCGGCGAACTACGTGCCCGGTGCGGCCTCCCTGTTCGAGATGGCGAGCTGGGCGGCGATCTGGCTGTTCATGATGATCGGCGGCCAGGTGTTCCCCTATCGTGGCGCTGAGCTGGCGGAGCCCAGCCTGCTGTTCGGCATGCTGGGGCTGAGCCTCGGGCTGCTGTCGCTGCGCATGCTGGCGGTCGCCCTGCGGTTCCGCCCCCAGTGAAGCTGTTCGGCGACGAGCTGCACCAGGATTTCGGCAGCTGGCCGCTCGCCTACATCCCCTATGGCGGGCCGGATTTCGGCACGATCGCCGCCGTCGCCGAGGCTGTGGGCGATGGCGACGACACGGCCTTTCATGCGGCATGGCTCGCGGCCGGCGATCGTCTGGCAGCCGAGGCGCGGGATGCGCTCGTTCGAGAGCACCGCGTTTCCGCACGCGAGTCGTTCCTGCAGGCGAGCGTGGCCTACTGCGCGTCCTACCATCCGCTTTACGGAAAGCCGGTCGATCCGAGGCTTATCGAGGCGTTCCGCAAGCAGATCAGCGCCTTCGACGAGGGGCTCGCGCTCTTCGATCCGCCCATACTCCCGGTTCGCATTCCCTTCGAGGGCACGTCGCTTCCCGCCTATCTCGTTCCCGCCACCGATCGCGGGGTGGAGATCCGGCCCCTCGTCATCCTGACCAACGGCTACGACGCCACCGTGACCGACCTCTACTTCGCCTCCGCGGTGGCGGCGTCGCGCCGTGGCTATCACTGCCTGATCTTCGACGGGCCGGGGCAGGGCGAGATGCTCTACGAGCACGGGGTTCCACTGCGGCCGGATTGGGAAACGGTGGTGCGGGCTGTGGTCGACTTCGCCGTGTCGTTGCCGACCGTCGATCCCACCCGGATCGCGCTCAGCGGCTGGAGTCTGGGCGGCCATCTCGCTTTGCGCGCCGCGACGGACGAGCCTCGGCTCGCCGCCTGCATTGCCGATCCCGGGCTGTGGAGCGTGGCCTCGGCCGCGCGCGACTTCGCGAATCGATTGGGCGCCGGCCTCGCGCCCGAGGCCAGCCTCGCGACGCTCGATGCGGACGTCGTCGACAGGATGTTCGCGATCATCCAGGTCGATCGCGGCCTGCGCTGGAAGATCGTGCAGCGCGGCTTCTGGGCCAACGGCGCTTCCGATCTGCGCGATTATCTCCACCGCCTCGAGGATTTCACCCTCGAAGGCCGCATCCAGAACATCGAATGCCCGGTCCTGCTCACCCAGGCCGAGAACGATCCTCTGGCCGGTGACACGCAGACGGTTTTCGATGCCCTGCGCGGCCCGAAGAGGATCATGCGCTTTACCGCGGCCGAAGGAGCAGGGGACCACTGCGAGATGCAGAACCGGTCGCTGATGAACCGTCGCGTCCTAGACTGGCTCGACTCGGTTATGGCGGCGCGTGGGGCCTGACGGGCCTGCGTTTGAAATTCCTATGAGGTTCCTATGCCGGCGGCGCGTCCGCCGGCTCGAATTCCTATGCCTGGAACGCCTTCTATCCCGCCGAAGGAGTTTTCCATGCTCGACATCCTGTTCTTCGGCGGCGGGCTCGTCCTGTTCTGCCTTCTGATCGCCTACGAACGCCTGTGCAGCAGGCTGTGAGGCGGCCATGAGCTTCGACTATGCCCTGGGCGGCGCACTCGCTGCCCTTCTGCTCGTCTATCTGACGGTCGCGCTGGCGCGGCCGGAGAAGTTCTGAGGCGGTCATGACTCTCAACGGCTGGGCGCAGATCGCGCTCTTCTGCGGCCTCGTGCTGCTGCTCACGCGGCCGCTCGGCTTCTATCTCGACAACGTCATGGCGGGACGCCGCACCCTGCTGTCACCGGTGCTGCTGCCGGTCGAGCGCGGCTTCTATCGTCTGGCCGGCATCGACCCGGCAGAGGAGCAGAGCTGGTGGGTCTATGCCCGCGCCATGCTGGTGTTCCACATCGTCGGCTTCGCCTTCCTGTACCTGCTGCTGCGCCTGCAGGACTTGCTGCCGCTCAATCCGCAAGGCATGTCCGCTGTGGCGCCCGACCTTGCGGGCAATACCGCCGTGAGCTTCCTGACCAACACCAACTGGCAGAACTACGGCGGCGAATCGACCATGAGCTATCTCTCGCAGATGGCCGGGCTCTCGGTGCAGAACTTCCTGAGCGCGGCCACCGGCATCGCGCTGGCCGTCGCGCTGGTCCGCGGCTTCGCCCGCGCCGAAGCGAAGGGCATCGGAAACTTCTGGGCGGACATGGTGCGCGTCACGCTCTATGTGCTGCTGCCCTTCTGCCTGGTGCTGACGATCTTCTATGTCTGGCAGGGCGTGCCGCAGAATTTGTCGTCCTATGTCGAGGCAACCACGCTCGAGGGCGCCAAGCAGACGATCGCGCAGGGGCCGGTGGCCTCGCAGCTTGCCATCAAGATGCTGGGCACCAATGGCGGCGGCTTCTTCAACGCCAACTCCGCGCACCCTTACGAGAATCCGACCGCGCTTTCGAACCTTGTCCAGATGCTGTCGATCTTCGTGATCGGCGCGGCACTCACCAACCTGTTTGGCCGGGCCGTGGGCGACGAGCGTCAGGGCTGGGCGATCCTGGCTGCCATGAGCGTGCTGTTTCTGGCCGGCGTCGTCGTCTGCTACTGGGCCGAGGCCGGTGGCAACCCGTTGCTGGGCGCGCTCGGCGTCGACAATGCCGCCGGCAACATGGAAGGCAAGGAGGTGCGCTTCGGCGTGTCCCTTTCGGCCCTGTTCGCGGTGATCACCACCGCCGCCTCGTGCGGCGCGGTGAACGCCATGCTCGACAGCTTCATGCCGCTCGGGGGCATGGTCCCGTTGCTCAACATCCTGCTGGGCGAGATCATCATCGGCGGCGTCGGCGCGGGCCTCTACGGCATGCTGCTGTTCGCCATTCTGGCGATCTTCCTCGCCGGCCTGATGGTCGGCCGGACGCCGGAATATGTCGGCAAGAAAATCGAGGCGCGCGAGGTGAAGTTCACCATGCTGGCGATCCTGTGCTGCCCGCTTGCCATCCTGGGCTTCACGGCGTTGGCCAGTGTCATCCCCGCGGGACTCGCCGGCCCGGCCAACGCCGGTCCGCACGGCTTCAGCGAGATCCTCTACGCCTACACGTCGGCGGCCGGGAACAACGGCAGCGCCTTCGGCGGCCTGACGGGCAACACCGTCTTCTACAACGGCACGCTCGCCGTCGCGATGATGGTCGGCCGCTTCGCCATCATCATCCCGATGCTGGCCGTCGCGGGGTCGCTCGCGTCCAAGCGCAAGGCCGCGATCTCGGCCGGTACCTTCCCGACCCATGGCGGTCTGTTCGTCGGCCTGCTGGTCGGCGCCGTGCTGATCGTCGGCGGTCTCACCTTCCTGCCGGCCCTGGCCCTCGGCCCCATCGCGGAGCATTTCGCTCTGCTGGCCGGCTCGCTGTTCTAACGAGGCGTCATCATGAGTAAGCGTGACAAGTCGCAGTCGCTCCTCGACCCCGCGATCCTGAAACCGGCACTGCTGGACAGCTTCGCCAAGCTCGACCCGCGCGAGCTGGTGAAGAACCCGGTGATGTTCACCGTCGAGATGGTGGCGCTGGCCGCGACCGTCCTCACCGTGCGCGACCTGGTGACCGGCGTGGCGGGAAGCGGCTTCCAGGTCCAGATCGTGCTCTGGCTGTGGGTGACGGTGCTGTTCGCCACCTTCGCCGAGGCCGTCGCCGAGGGCCGCGGCAAGGCGCAGGCCGACACGCTGCGCCGCATGCGCAGCGAGACCATGGCCAAGGTGCTGCTGGGCGTCGGCAACACGTTCGAGCCGCGGCGTGCCCACACGCTCAAGGTTGGCGAGAAGGTGCTGGTGGAGGCCGGCGACCTCGTGCCGGGAGACGGCGAGATCATCGAAGGCGTGGCGACCATTGACGAATCGGCTATCACCGGTGAGTCCGCGCCCGTCATCCGCGAGGCCGGCGGCGACCGCTCGGCCGTAACGGGCGGCACACGCGTCCTGTCGGACAGGATCAAGGTCCGCATCACCGCAGAGGAGGGGTCGAGCTTTCTCGACCGCATGATCGCCCTGGTCGAGGGTGCTGCGCGACAGAAGACGCCCAACGAGCTGGCGCTCAGCGTCCTGCTGGCCGGCCTCACCCTGATCTTTGTGCTGGCGGTCGTGACCATCCCGAGTTTCACGACCTATGCCGGCGGCGCGGTCTCCGTCGTCGTGCTGATCGCGCTGTTCGTCACCCTGATCCCGACGACCATCGGTGCCTTGCTGTCGGCCATCGGCATCGCTGGCATGAACCGGCTGGTGCGCTTCAACGTGCTGGCGACCTCCGGCCGCGCCGTCGAGGCGGCGGGCGACGTCGATACGCTGCTGCTCGACAAGACCGGCACCATCACGCTCGGCAACCGCCACGCCACCCAGTTCATCCCGGTGGCGGGCGTGACCGAGGACGAGGTGGCGCGGGTGGCTCAGTTGGCGAGCCTGGCCGACGAAACACCGGAAGGTCGCTCGATCGTCGTGCTGGCCAAGGAGAAATACGGCCTGCGCGGCGTCGACGTGGCCGAGCTGCACGGGCAGTTCGTGCCGTTCACGGCCCAGACGCGCATGAGCGGCGTGGATCATGAAGGCGCGGTGATTCGAAAGGGCGCCATCGATTCGGTGATCGAGCATGCGCGCTCGCTCGGCATCGCGCCGCCGGTCGAGGAAGTGAACCGCATTGCCTCGACCATCGGCAAGGAAGGTGGCACGCCGCTCGGCGTGTCGCGCAACGGCCGCATCCTGGGCGTCGTCTACCTGAAGGACATCGTCAAGGGCGGCATCCGCGAACGTTTCGCCGAGTTGCGCGCCATGGGCATCCGCACCGTGATGATCACCGGCGACAACCCGCAGACGGCGGCCGCGATCGCCGCCGAGGCCGGCGTCGACGATTTCCTGGCGCAGGCGACGCCGGAGGCCAAGCTGCGCCTGATCCGTGAGGAGCAGGCCAAGGGCAAGCTGGTAGCGATGTGTGGCGACGGCACCAACGATGCGCCGGCGCTCGCCCAGGCCGATGTCGGCGTCGCCATGCAGACCGGCACCAATGCCGCGCGCGAGGCCGGAAACATGGTCGACCTCGACAGCGACCCGACCAAGCTCATCGAGATCGTGGCCATCGGCAAGCAGCTGCTGATGACCCGCGGCGCGCTCACCACCTTCTCGATCGCCAACGACGTGGCGAAGTACTTCGCCATCATCCCGGCGATGTTCATCGCCTTCTATCCGCAGCTCGGCGTGCTGAACGTCATGGGCCTGGCGACGCCGCAGAGCGCCATCCTGTCGGCCATCATCTTCAACGCGCTGATCATCGTGGCGCTGATCCCGCTGGCGCTGCGCGGCGTGCAGTACCGGCCGAGCGGGGCCGCCGCGCTACTGCGGCGTAACCTGCTGATCTACGGCATCGGCGGCCTGGTCGTGCCCTTCGTCGGCATCAAGCTGATCGACGTGGTGGTCGCGGCCACCGGCCTCGCCTGAGGCGTGCTTGTCCAGTGCATTTGCCCACCCTTCGAGACGCGGCCCTTCGGACCACTCCTCAGGGTGAGGTGGTTTGTAGTGTCAAAGAAAACCTCATCCTGAGCAGGCCGCGAAGCGGCCGTCTCGAGGATAGGCCAGGAGAAGAACATGCTTCGTCATTTCCGCGCTTCGCTCGTCATGCTGGGCCTGATGACCGTGCTGCTGGGCATCGCCTATCCGCTCGCCATGGTGGGCGTTGCCGGGGCGGCCTTTCCGGGCCAGGCCGGCGGCTCGCTCGTCCAGAAGGACGGCAAAGTCGTGGGCTCGAGCCTGATCGGCCAGTCCTTCACCGGCGAGACCTACTTCCACGGCCGCCCGTCGGCCACGACCGATACCGATCCGGCGGATTCGACCAAGACCGTCGCCGCGCCCTACAACGCGGCCAACTCGGCCGGCTCCAACCTCGGCCCGACCTCCAGGGCGCTGATTGATCGCGTCAAGGAAGACGCCGACAAGCTCGGCAAGGGTGTCCCGGTCGATCTGGTCACGACCTCGGGCAGCGGTCTCGATCCCCACATCTCTCCCAAGGCGGCATCGTGGCAGGTGGCGCGCGTCGCCAGGGCGAGGGGCCTGCCGGAAGCCGAGGTGCAGGCGCTGGTCGCGCGGCAGACCGAAGGCCGCATGTACGGGCTGCTGGGCGAGCCGCGGGTCAACGTGCTGCAGCTCAACCTCGCCCTCGACGCGCTGCCCAAGCGGTGACAATGATCCGGCAGCATGCCCACCGCCGTTGACGATCTGCGGCCCTCGCCCGACGCGCTCCTGAAGGCGGCGGAGAAGGAGTCGCGCGGCAAGCACAAGATCTTCCTCGGCGCCGCCCCCGGCGTCGGTAAGACCTGGGAGATGCTGTCGGCCGCGCACCGGCGTCTCCTCGAGGGTATCGACGTGGTGGTGGGCGTCGTCGAGACGCATGGCCGGGTCGAGACCGAGGCGCAGCTCGAGGGGCTCGAGATTCTGCCGCGCCGCGCCGTCGACTATCGCGGCCGCACGATCGGGGAGATGGATCTCGATGCCATCCTGAAGCGGCGGCCGGCCCTCGTCCTGGTCGACGAACTCGCGCACACCAATGCCGAGGGCAGCCGGCATCCCAAGCGCTATCTCGATGTCGAGGAACTGCTGGCGGCCGGCATCGACGTCTATTCGACCCTGAACGTTCAGCACATCGAGAGCCTGAATGACGTGGTCGCCCGCATCACGCGCATCCGGGTGCGCGAGACCGTGCCGGACCATGTCGTCGATGCTGCCGACGAGGTCGAGCTGATCGACCTGACGCCGGCCGACCTGATCGCGCGGCTCGCCGAGGGCAAGGTCTATGTCCGCGACCAGGCGCAACGCGCGCTGCGCCACTATTTCTCGCCCGGCAATCTCACGGCGCTGCGCGAGCTGGCGCTCCGTCGCACTGCTCTGCGCGTCGACGAGCAGATGCGCAGCTACATGCGCGAACACGCCATCGCCGGCCCGTGGGCGGCGGGCGAGCGGGTGATCGTCTGCCTCGATCCCGGGCCGGGTGTGGCCAACGCCGTGCGGGCCGCCAAGCGCAGCGCCGATGCGCTCGATGCCGAGCTGATCGCGCTCTATGTCGAGACCGACCGGCACGCCACCTTGTCGGAAGTCGAGCATGCGCGCCTCGCCGAGGCCCAGCGCCTCGCGGCCCGGCTGGGGGCGGAGATCGTGACCTTGCCCGGTCGCTCGGTCGTCGAGGAAATCGTGGCCTTCGCGCGCTCTCGGAATGCGACGCGGGTCGTGGTCGGGAAATCCCGGCGCTCGCGCTGGTTCGAACTGCGCCACGGCTCGGTGGTCGACGAGCTGGTGCGCTCGGGGTCGGGCCTTGCCGTCGAGGTGGCGCCCTCGGCCGATGGGGAGCAGAAGGCCGGGCCGCGCGACTGGCTGCGCGACGTGCCGCTGACCCCCGGCCCCTATCTCGAGGGCAGCCTGGCGACAGCCGTGGCGACCGTCGCCGGCGTGCTGATCGATCGCCTGATCGTGCTGCCCAACATCTCGCTGGTCTATGTCCTGCCCGTGCTGTTTTCCGCCGCACGCCACGGGCTGGTGCCGTCGCTCTGGGTCTCGGCGCTGAGCGTCGCCTGCTTCAACTTCTTCTTCCTGCCGCCGCTCTATCAATTCACGATCGCCGATCCGGCAAACGTGATGGCGCTCTTCCTGTTCGTCGTGGTGGCGGTGATCGCGAGCGCGCTGGCGGCAAGGACGCGTACCCAGACCGAGTCGGCGCGTCGCGAGGCGCGCACGACTGCGGGGCTCTACGCGTTCAGCCGCAAGATCGCGGGTGTCGTCGAACTCTACGATCTCCTGTGGATCGTGGTTTCGCACCTGGCGCGCCTGCTGCAGGCCGAGATCGTGGTGCTGATGCCGGAGGAGGGCCAACTCACGACGCGCGCGGCCTTCCCTCCCGATGGGGCACTGAGCGACGCCGATCTCGCCGCCGCGCGCTGGTCGTGGGATGCCGACCGGCCGGCAGGGCGCGGCACCGACACCCTGCCCGGTGGGCGCTGGCTGTTCGTGCCGATCCGCACCAGCCGCTCGGCGATTGCAGTGATCGGCGTGTTGCCGAACAAGGAGGGCCACGAGCTCTCGGCCGGCGAGCGCCGCCTGCTCGAAGCCGTCGGCAACCAGGCCGCCGTGGCCATCGAGCGCGTCACGCTCGCCGAGGATATCGATCAGGCGAGGCTGGGGGCGGAGCGGGAGCGACTGCGTTCGGCGATGCTCACCTCGGTGTCGCACGATCTGCGTACGCCGCTCGCCTCGATCATCGGCTCCCTGTCCAGCCTGCGCAGCTTCGGGGAGCGCTATGACGCCGCGGCGCGCGAGGAGTTGCTGGCGACGGCGCAGGGTGAAGCCGAACGGCTCGACCGCTTCGTCGGCAACCTGCTCGACATGACGCGCCTCGATGCCGGCGCC
Organism: Reyranella sp.; assembly: GCF_052439685.1. Taxonomy (GTDB): domain Bacteria; phylum Pseudomonadota; class Alphaproteobacteria; order Reyranellales; family Reyranellaceae; genus Reyranella. The sequence goes on along the minus strand of NZ_JBQVQG010000017.1, from coordinate 50,689 downwards.
GTCGTGCCCCGGCGTGAGGCCGTCGAAGTGGGCGACCTGATATCGACCGCGCTGCGCCGCGCCGCGCCGCTGTTGGCCGACCACGAGGTTGCCAGCGTTGTCCCATCAGGGCTGCCCGCGCTGTCGCTCGACTTCGTGCTGGCTGAGCAGGCGTTGTTCAACCTGCTCGACAATGCGGCCAAGTATTCCCCACCCGGCGGCCGTCTCTCGGTCGAGGCGAGGCTCGCCGGATCGCAGGTCGAGATCGTCGTGGGCGACGAGGGGCCGGGCATCGCCGAGGCCGACCTCGATCGCATCTTCGAGAAGTTCTATCGCGCCGAATCGGGCGATCGCCGCCGCGCCGGCACCGGCCTGGGCCTCGCCATCGCCCGCGGTTTCGTCGAAGTCATGGGCGGCACGCTGATGGCGCATAATCGAAATAGTCAAAATAATCGAAACAATCGTAACGAAAGCGGCGGCGCGGAATTCGTGGTGAGTTTTCCGGTGGGACATGACGGCTGACGGTGCCACGATCCTGATCGTCGAGGACGAACCCCCGATCCGCCGTCTGCTGCGGACGACCTTGGCCGCCCATGATTACCGCACGCTGGAGGCCGGCACGGGGGGCGAGGCGCTGCAGGCCATGCGGCACCACCGGCCCGACCTCGTGCTCCTCGACCTCGGCCTGCCCGATCGCGACGGGCTCGAGCTGATCGGCGACATCCGCAAGCTGGCGCCCGTCCCCATCGTCGTGCTGTCGGGACGCGGCGAGGAAGCGGCCAAGGTCGCGGCCCTCGACGCCGGCGCCGACGACTATGTGACCAAGCCGTTCGGTGCCGAGGAGCTGATGGCCCGCCTTCGCGCCGCGCTGCGCCACAGGCTGCAGCAGCAGGGCGCGGACCGGTCTTTCTCCAGCGGCACGCTCAAGGTCGATCTGGTGCGCCGGCTGGTCGAGCGCGACGGCGAGGCGGTGAAGCTGTCGCCCAAGGAATACGACATCCTTGAACAGCTCGCGATCCATGCCGGCAAGGTGCTGACGCATCGCCACCTGCTGCGCGAGGTGTGGCGCGACGAGGCGGTCGATCCGCAGTACCTGCGCGTCTACATCCGCCAGCTGCGCCAGAAGATCGAGACCGATCCGGCCTCGCCGCAACACGTCCTCACCGAGCCCGGCGTCGGCTACCGGCTCGTGTGAGGGTCAAGTCGTACGGGCGAGTTACTTCGTGACCTTGGCGCCCGTCGCGACGTTGATCACGGAACCGTCCTCCAGGCTCAGGCGATAGATCTCACGCAGCACGTTGCCGGCAAAGCCCAGCTCCACGATCGACACGGTCTTGAAGGCGGTCGGGATGCCGTCCGGCAGGATCTGGTTGAACTCGATGGCCGTCTGGTTGAAGGCCGCCTGGATCTCCGGCGTGAACTTCGCCATCGAGTAGACCAGCGTGTTGTGCGGATTGTGCGGCCGCAGTTCCTTGCCGTCCTTCACGGTGTTGATGCCGCTCACGCCCACCGTCTGGACGAGTTCCTTGCCGGCATCGCCCATGGCGGCATAGACGGGCCCGGTGACGCGCGGCAGCGGACCGTCGCGCAATGGCGTAAGGGCCGGCGTGGCGAGCGTGTTGAAGGCCATCATCGCCTCGAAGCCCGCGCCTTCCTTGACGATGCCGAGGTCGAGCCACCACGGGTGGCCGGCGCCCTTGGCGGCCTCTGTCGTGTAGAAGGCCTTGAGGGTGACGTTCAGGACCGGCGGCAGCTTCGGCATCGCCTTCAGCATCTTGTCCGGCGTCGTCGGGTCGGCGTTGTGGATGTGCAGGACGGTGACGTGCGGAATGTTGAAGCGCAGCGCCTCGTCGATGAGCTTGGCGTTCAGCAGCTTCTCACGCAGCAGCCCGCCGATCGTGATGGCGAGACGGTCATTGACCTCCTTGGGCAAGGTATAGACGAGGCCGAAGGTACGCTTGTGTTCGCGGAAGGCGGGCGATCCGATCGAGCTGTTGTCGATCGCGCCCTGCGCCAGGGTGGGTTGAGCGGCCAGCAGGGCCGAGCCGGCAAGCACAAGGGCGGTCAACCCGCCGGCAATCTTGATCTTCATCGGTTTTCCCCCAAGTCAGGCAGATGCACAATAGGTGCAATTCGCGTGCCTGCTGACAAGGAGAATTCAGAAAGCGCACTCCGCGCGCATGGCCGGGGAGATCGGATCGGCCGGCATGTTGAGTTTGCAGTGGTAGTCGAAGGCCGTCCGATAGGGCGCGGCGATGCGGGACTTGGCCTGGATGGGCAGGACGACGCGCGCGTTGCGGCGGTCGATCTGCTGGCGGCCGTAGCCAATGTTGGTGCCGTCGGGGAAATAGGCGTCGAAGAACGAATGGCCGGCCGTCGAGGTGAATTCGACGGTCAGCACGGCGCCGTCGAGACAGTCGAAGCGCGGGCCATTCTTCAGGGCACCCGTCTCCGTGTTCTTTCCGGAGGGACCGGAGACGGTCCAGCTCGAGGTGGCGCCCGTCTTCGAGCTCTCGGCTTTCAGCACGCCGCAGGCGAGGCTGCTCGGCGGGGGCGGGTTTGCGGGCTTGTTTGCCGTCTGCGCGTGCGCCGTTCCGGCGAGAAGGAGTGCCGCCAGCGGCAGAAGCGGGTTCATCGTCATTTGGGAAGACCGTCCAGCGCCTTCTTCGCCTCGGCATCGTTCCGGGCCGCTGCCTGTTGCAGCCAGACCTTGGCCTTGGCGGCATCGGCGGTTAGCCCTGCGCCGCCCTTGGCGAGCAGGAGACCGAGCTTGCGCTGCGCTTCCGCGAGGCCCGTGAGGGCGGCGCGCTCGTACCAGTCCGCGGCCTGCGTGCCGTCGTGCGGGAAGCCCCCTTTGGCCGGCAGCGTCGGGTCGTAGAAGGAGGCCAGTTCGACCTGGGCGGCGGGGTTGCCCTGTTCGGCAGCCTGGCGGACCACCAGGAAGGCGGCGGCCGTGTCGCCCGCCTTGGCGAAGTCCTGCGCCTTGGCCAGCATCGCCTCGGGTGCCGGCTTGGTTGCGAGATACTCCGCCACCGTCTCGCGCACCGACTTGGCGGGCGGTGGCGCGGCCGCGGGCTGCAGGGGCGTGGGCGCCGGTGGAGGCGCTGCGGCGACGACGGGCTCCGGCGGATGGAGGTGGTTGGTCCAGTAGTAGTAGCCACCGCCCACCGCCAGCAGGACCAGCACCGCGGCGATCATCCAGCCCGTCGCACCGGAGCGCTTCGGGAGATCGGCCAAGGGATCGCGTGCGGCTCGCAACTCGGCACGAGGCGGCGGCGGGGGTGGTGGTGGTTCAGGCGCGACCTCCAGCGGCGGCGGCAGTTCCGGCTCGGGCGCTGGGGCCGGCGATTGCCGGCGACGCAGCCGCACCGTGTCGTCGTAACTGCCCGACGCGCCGGCGGCGCCGGACGTCAGCATCGCGGGCCACGCCACGACGGTCGTGCCGACGACGCCGATATCGGGTTCGCGCACGCGCAAGCGGACGGTCGCGATGCCGGCCAAACGGTCGCAGATCTCGGGGCCGAGATGGAATTCGAGGGCGTCGCCGTTGCGCCGCACCTCGTCGGGCATCAGCCAGGTCTCGGTGCGGCGCCAGCCATCGTCGGCCAGATGCGTGTCCGGCCCCTGCTGGCGCTGGATCGAAATGGTGAGGCCTTCGGGGGCGGCGTCGAGTTCGCTCACGTGCAACAGCGCGTGACCGGGTTCCGGCAATGGGGTGATGGTCGCGCGAACAGGCATCGAAACGCTCTACGCCGCCACGGTGCGCAGGATGGCGCCCAGCCGATCATTCTGCTCCGGCGTGATCTCGCGTCCGCCTTCGTAACCCACATTGTCCATCGCGAGCTGCAGGAAGGCCCGCATCCAGTCCTTGCAGTAGTCGGCATAGATCGGCGCCGGATTCTCGCTGAGCTGCGGGATCCCGTCGACCATGACCACCGGCTGCTCGAACACGCGGCGCAGCGGTGCGTTCGGTGGCAGGCCCGGCCGCTGGTCGAGCGGCAGCTTGTCGAAGCCCAGCGCGCTGACATAGCCATTGAGCGCCGAGGATGCGGTGCGCACCTGGCGCTCGGCGATCTCCTCCCATTTGGCGTTGGCGGCGTTCTCCAGCTCGCGCACCTCGTGGGAGAGCTGGTCGATCAGCTTCAGCCGATGGGCGCCCACGATCAGCTCATCGATCAGCCAGCCGAGATGCTGGCGGTCGACGCCGAAATGCGAGAGCGCTTTCTCGTCGGATCCGACGCGGCGCATATTCTCGAGCCAGTAGTCCGCGGCCTCGCGGGCGAAGCGCTCGGCGCGATCCTCGAGCACGCCGGCGGGCGGTGCGGCGCGGCCGGGCTCCTCGCCGAACACGTCGGCGAAGATGGCGCCGAGGTCGACGGCGGCGCCGGTCGACTGTGCCGCGGCAGCAGCGGGCTTGCCGTTCCGGCCCAGCCCCTCGTCCGAGGGGCGGGCGGTGGCGATGCGGAAATAGATCTCGCGCAAGGCCGTGTCGGCGACCTGCAGGGCGGCGACCAGCTCCCCGAAAAGCTGCTGCTGGATGACGTTGGCGAGGCCGCGCAGCACCGTATGGACGAGGTCGCGCTTCTTGGTGCGGGCATCGCCGTCGGAGGCGCTGTGGAAGCCGGCCAGCCGGTCGACCAGGCGGCGCAACTGCACCTCGAGCTGGCCGCGCACCTGGGCGCGCTTGATCGCGGGATCGCAGACGGGGATCAGACTCTGGACCAGATGCGCCACGCCGCCGTCGTTGGCACGGAACGCCTCGTCCCAGGCCAGCGCCGGATCGGCGAAGTGGCGCCGCACATCCTCGTTCTCGATGAAATGGCGACGCAGCTCGACGGCGCGCTGGGCGAAGGACTCGGCGATGCCGACCTCGCGGCCGCCATCATAGTCCATCAGGCGCTCGTCGATGACGGTCGGATTGCGCAGCCAGAAGCTGTTGTCAAACGGCTTGCCGTTCCAGTCGAGCGGCCACTCGCCGCGGAAATTGTTGACCAGCGAGTTGCCGAGGCGGGCGCTCCAGCGCAGCCGGCGCGACTCCTCGGTCTCGCCGGCCTTCTGCTCGAACTCGCGGTCCATCTTGGTCAGCACCAGGAACAGCGCGTTCTTCTGCTTGGCGCGGTCCGCCGGCGTGGCACCGATCGTCTGGTCGATCCACGCCGACATCATGTCGGAAAGGTCGCGCACCTCCTGATTGCCGTCGGGGATGCACAGCAGGATGGCGCTGAGCTCGCGCTCGGCCGAGTAGCGCTGGAAGAGATAGGCGACCTTGCCGCGCAGCAGCAGCTCGCGCAGCGGGTTGGCGCCCTCGGCCACGCCCTTGGACTTGGCGACGTCGTCGAGATTGGCGAGCTTCAGCCGCGAGCGGGCGCCCGGGAAGTCGAGCAGGTCGGTGTGATCGAAGAAGTCCCACGGCTTCTCGTCGATCGCGACGTTCAGCTCGGCGGTGAGGGCGCAGACCAGCGAGCGCGGCAGGCGCGCGTCGGACGCGGAGCGGCCGTCGGCGCGGCGGGGACGTACCAGCAGCGGATCGTCGGCATCGGCACCCAGCCGGTCGAGCGTCAGCACGTCGACGATGCTCTTCTCGCGCGGGATCAGCGCGTCCATGCCCAGCAACGCTTCGGGCGCGTGGCCGAGCTTCTGCAGGCCGTCATAGAGGGTAAGGTAGAGGTCGGTGAAGGGCTGGAAGTCGTACCACAGGACGGACCACAGGCGGGCGCGGTCCTGCCCCGAGAGGCGCGGCGCGAGATCGATCGCCTCGCGCCAGAAGTCCGTGCGCAGCTCGGCGGTGACGCCGGCGAAGAAGGTGTCGAAATACTCGATCAGGTCGAGCACGTCGTCGGACTCGAGGTCGCCGACCGGCGTCGGCTGGGCCTTGGCGCGCAGTTCGGACAGGCGCTTGCGGATCGCCGCGCCGTCGGGCCGCACGAACTCGGCCTTCTGGTGATCGAAGTCGAGCAGGAAGGAGTTGCCCAGGATCTTCACGATGTCGGTCTGCGTGAGCAGCCGCACCTTCACGGGGAAGTCGGCCGAACCGTTGCTGAGGCCGAGGCCGAAGCGCGTGACCAGGCCGGTCGATTCACGATTGCCCGGCGGGTTGATCTCGCGCAGGAAGTCGTACGTCTTGTCGGCGAAGCGCGCCTGCAGCGGACGGCCGTCGCGGCTCGCCAGGATCGACACGAGATAGGACTTGCCGGCCTGGCTCGGACCAAACACGCCGACGCACATGCGGCGGCGCGCGGCGCGCGCCAGCTTGCGGCTCTGGTTGCGAACCTTCTGCAGCTCGCTCACCAGCGACGGCGCCTGCTGCGCCACCGTCGGCGACTGTTCCGATGCGCTCTTCAGCCAGGCCACGCCCTCGCTCGCGGCGACGGCCAGAGCCTCGCAGTCCTGGGCCAGCTTGAGATCGACTGTGTCCATGATCTTCCCGAGGGTCCCTTAACTGGTCTTGAGCATGCCCGTGTCGAGCCAGTAGCCCTCACGGCGCGGCAATGTCTGGAGGCGGAGCGTCAGGCGGTCCAGTGCGACGGCGCGGCCGTCGCGGTTGGTCACCTGGCGCAAGCGGAAACGCTCGACATCTCCCGAGTCTTTGTCTTTGGGTTTCACCCTGGCGAGCGCGATCCGGAACGGCGTCTCGCGCGCATGGCGCTCGGCATATTCCGGCTTCGCGAACTCCAGCGCATAGAGTCGCGCCGCCGGCCAGCGCACCAGGTCGAGCTGACGGGCGCCCAGCCACATCGGGCCGCGGAACTCGAAGGCGACCTCCGGCAGTTCGAACTCGCGATCGTCGAGATCGACGTCGCGATAGATGAGGTCTTCCTTCTGCAGGCGGCCGCCGCCGTCGAGCTTGCCAATGAATCTGGCGATGCTCTTGGAGCGCAGCAGGTCGGAGCGGAAGGAGAAATCCGGAAGTTGCGACTGGGCGAGGGCGGCGACCATCGCGCCCACTGCCACGGTCGTCTTGGGATCCTCGACCCGCAGGCGGGCATCGCGGAACGGATACCAGGCGCCGACTCTGTACTCATGCAGCGAGATCACCCGCTCCGGCGGTAACGGCAGCAGCTCCATCACCAGCGAGCGGATGCCGGGCAGGCGCGAGGGCCGGCCCGACAGCAGCAGCACGTCGCAATCGTAGGCGTGGACGATCTCCGCCAGCGGCGCCAGCACGCGGCCCATCTCGGCCCGTACGGTCTTGTCGAGGCCCGGCAGGTCGACCGGGAAAACGACTTCGCGCAGGTCGAAGTTCTGGGCGCCCCGCTTGCGGGCCGCCTCGTTCACGAAGGTCACGACTTCTTCAGACGGCTTGGCGCCGCCCGGGAAGAAGGTTTCGTAGGCGCGCGGCTCGGCCGCGACGACGCCCGACGTCGGGTCGTAGGTCTCGGCAGCGCGCAGGAACTCGAGCGCGAGCGGATGGGCGATCTGCAGCGCGAACTGCTGGCGCAGGTTGCGCTGGATCACGTCCTCGCCGCCGCGGTCGCCACCCACCAGCTCGGCCATCAGGTCGCCGGGATTACCGATGCCGGCGGCACGCAGGGCCGCCTCGATCGGCGGCAACACATGGGCCTGCACCACGCGCAGCAGGATGTCGTCGCCTGCGACGTTGAAGCCTTCGCGGAACTTCTGCTCCGGGAACAGCGTGACGGACGTGCCGGCGCCTTCCAGGCGGTAGGAGTTGATGATCAGGTCGGTCGTGCCGCCGCCGACGTCGATGCTCGCGATGTTGAGTTCGTCCTCGGGCGGTTTGCCGCGCGGCTTGCGCGTGATCTGAAAGAAGCGGCGGGCGTCGCCGCCGAAATTGCGTGCGACTTCGGTGTAGAGATAGACGAGCTGCGTGCAGCTCGCCTCGTCCCAGTCGGTCAGAACGCGCGGCGCCGGCGCCGCGGGATCGTCCAGCTTCCAGCCCATCATCATCCAGACGAGATCGCGCGCGGCTTCGGCGCGCTTGCGGAAGATCAGGCGTTCGGCCAGCGGCATGCCGGTCGGCAAGGTGAGTACGATGCGGCGCAGGCGGCGCGGCGTTTCGGCATGGGCCCGTCGGCCGCGCTGCTGCGGCGAGTTCATCAGCATCAGCGCCTGCAGCAGCACTTCGGTAAGGACGAAGGTCATGACCGAGGAGCGCGAATAGAGCGGTTCGAACACCGGCAGGTGGTCGGCGGAATCGGCGTCGGGATCGACCAGATGCAGCGGCTCGCCCTTCTGGTTCACGAGCTGAGCCATCGGCCCGGCCGCGGCCGGCATCGCCGTCTGGTCCTGCGCGTAGGCCACGTTGAAGCGCCATTCGCGGGTCTGCGGCTCCTCGTCCCACAGATAGCGCTTGGGGCTCGACATGCCGGTGTTGCCCTCGGTGCCGCGGCGACGCGCGGCCAGTCGCGTGGCCTCGGGACCGACACGCGTCATGGTGGGCCAGACGAAGGCATCGGCCCGTCCGCCGAGACGCGAGAGGTGGTTCTTGCCGAACCAGGCCTGCGCGAACTCGACACGCGATTCGAAGGGGCGCGTGTGCACGACCTCGGGATGCGAGAGGTCGCGAAGGGCCAGTTCGTAGGAGTCGTTCAGGTTGACGCCCAACTCGCCCGCCGCCTCGATCAGCAGGCCGCACGTCCGCGAATTGCCGACGTCGAGCACGAGGTCGACTTCGATCGCGCCGCGGCCCGGCCGCTCGGCATCGCCCACCAGCTTGACCGGCGGGAAGTGCGCCGCGGCGGCAAGGAGGCCGAGAAAGGCGAGATAGCGCGCGGTCGCCTCTTGCGGCTTCTGCTTGATGTCGTTGTCGATCTCTTCGGCCGTCGCGCGCGGATGCAGCTCGTGGAACAGCTCGTCGAGCCATTGCACCATCCAGCCCTGGCGCAGCAGCCAGTGATTGGCGCGCTGCTGCGGGGCCAGCGCGAACAGCGCACCGGCGGTCACGTCCTTGGGGGAGGGTGCGAGATAGGCGCGGCCCTCGGCCTCGGCGATCAGGCCGGTGTCGAAGGCCAGCACCGCGCGATAGCGGTTGCCCTGCTCGTCGCGATAGCCCGAACCGTAGCGCGCTTCGAGATCGACCACGCGCACGCGCGCCCAGTCGGCCGGGCCTTCGCGGAACTGACTGTTGGGCCGTACCTGCAGGAACGGCACCGGCACCCACTTGTCGAGAAAGGGCGCCAGCGCATCCTTGGCAGTGATGACGAGGTTGGGATCGGCGGCGCGACGGCGACCGTTCTCCACCACTTCGTACTGGCCGCGGCCCTCGTCGAAGTCGAGCTGCACCAGATCGTCCACCGCATTCATCGCCGCGGTATCATGAAAGCCCCATTCGCGCACCTTGAGGCGCACCGGGTCGAAGCCGAAATCGAGGAACTGGATGCCGGAGCGGGCAATCAGCGTCGTCGGGCTGGGATAGCTCGGCAGGCGGGCGAGGTCGCTCATGTCAATCCAGTACGGCCATCATCGTTCATGTGTATGTAGGGTCTCAGCGACCGATCTGCACCTTGTAGCTGCGCGGGTCGCCGGGCTGGCTGCCCTTGCACTGTGCCGCACCGTCGGCGCCGATCTCGCAGTTGACGGTATTGCGCGCGTAGGTGCGGCCATCGCTGCAGCGCGGGTTGCTCTTTTCTTCGATCACCAGCTTCGTGCCATCCCAGCGGGCCTCGGCGGGCGCCTCGCAGGTGGCGCCGTTCTTCTGGGTGAACGACACCTTGCCTTTGCCCTTGTCATCCAATGTGTAGGACGGGCGAATGTCCTTCTCACCGGTCGCGGTCGCAAGCCCGGTACGGGAGCGCCAGTCGCCCTTCAGGAAGGCGAGGTCCTGCTTCTGCTTGGCCTCGGGCGGCACGACCATCGGCTTGGGCTCGTCCTTCTTGTTGTTGCCGGCCTCGTTCTTCGCAGCGTTGGGCGCCGCGCTCTTGTCCTTGTTCTGCTCGTCCGGTCCCTTCGCGTCCGCATTCCTGGCATCCGGCTTGTTCGCATCCTTCGCCGCGTCGTTTGCGGCCATGCCGAGATCGGGGCCGGCGCCGCGCTCGATCGGCGGACCCCCAGGGGAGCCGACGATCACGCCGCCCGGTCCCAAAACGCCCGCGGCGCAGTCGCCGCCGCGCCGCGACAGCTCGTCGGTAAGGCGCGCCAGTTCGATGCGCAGTTCCTCATAGTCGTGCGCCAAGGTCGCTACGCGGGTCTGTTGCAGTTCCATGGGCTGGCGGACGGAGAACCCCAGCGCGCGTTCGCGGGCCTCCGCCTCGAGATAGGGTTCGATGCGCGGCAGATAGGGTCGCACCAGCCAGGCGAGCAGCGCCAGGATCAGCATCAGCACGACGCCCAGCAGCAGCCACTGCCACCATACGGTCCGCGGCGCCGCAACGGCGGCAATCGCCGGCGCCGAGGCCATCACGGCCTCTGGCCGCCCAACGTGGGGTGCTGCGGCCCGCATCGGGGCCGCGCCCGTGACCGCCGGCGGCGGGCTGGCCAGGAAAACGCCCGGCAGGGCCGCCTCGGCGGTGAAGCCCCAGAAGGCCATCACCGGACGGCCATCGACGACGTAGAGCGTTTCCTCGCCGGGAGCGGTGAGGGCGTGACGCAGCAGGCGCGCGAAGTTGCGCTCCGCGCTCGAACGTTCGACGGCTTCCATCTGGGTGGCGAGGCCCGCGATCTCGCCATGCAGACGCTGCACCCGGTCGAGCACTGCGCGGCGTTCGTCATCGCCAAGATCGTCGAGGCGCTTCACCTCCCCGTCGAACGGCGCATACCAGTTGATGGTGCGTCCACTCGGCTCGGCCTCCGGAATGGCCAGCAGGTCGGCATGTTCGCGTGAGAGACGCGCGGCGATGGCGGCACGCAGCTGTCCCGCCGAGCGCCAGACCGGATCGCCGGCAAGACCCAGGGCGCGAAAGCGCTGCAGCGGTTCACTGACCAGGAGCGGACCTGCGGCCATCAGTTCCTCACCGTCTGCTGCCCTTTGGGCAGGCGATCGCGTAGTTCCAGCGCGTGCCCCATTGTTCACCCGTTACGATCACGTCGACCGAATAATCCCCGGCGACCGGATTCCAGTCGAATCCGAAGCCGCCGCGGCCGCTGCGCGGACCGCCGGTGCCGGCGATCTGCTGGCCGCGATAGATCACCTTGATATCGTCGGGGCGCTGGAAGAGTTGATAGTTCAACGCCACGAAGCCGGGCTTGTCGCCGAGATAGTGCTTGTTGCGCGTCACACCCTCGCCGCCGGAATCGCCCGCCCAGTCACAGGGAAGCTGGCCCGGCGGCGGCCGGCTGACCGGCGGTGCGGAAGCCTGCTGCTGCGGCTTGGGGGCCGGCGGAGGCGGCGGTTTCGGTGGTGCGACCTTCGCTACCGGCGGGGGCGGGGGCGGCGGCTTGGGCGCCTCGACCGGCTTGCACTGTTCGAGCTTGTCCTTCAGCTCGGCTTCGAGCGATGCCAGCTCGGCCTTGAGCTTCCGTTCCTCATCTCCCGCGGAGTCGAGGGCGGCCTTCAGCAGCGGCGTCGGATCCGGCGGCGCCTCGGGCGCCGGCGGCGCGGGCGTCTCGAGCGTAGCCAGGTTCACCGAAGGATCGACCGGCACACAGGTGCGCAGAAGCCACGACGTCAGGAGCAGCAGGAGCAGCAGCAGCAAACCGAACAGCAGGGCCCGGACCCACGGCGCCCAGCCGACGATCTGCGTCGCGGGCAGCATCGCTCCGGCCGGTGCGCTGGCGAACACCGCCTGGGGAATGGCTGCCGGCGGAACGGTGGCCAGCTGGAACGCCTGCAGGCTCGCAGCGGAATCTTGTTCGTAGCCCCAGGCGACGATTACCGGCTCTCCGTCGACGACGAAGACGAAATCATCCGAGGGGCGCGACGTCGACAGTTCGAGCGAGCGGCCGATCAGGCGGGCCTCTTCGCTGGTTTGAGAGCCCATGAGTTGCGCGGCGAGCGACCGGATGGTGGCAAGCCGCTCCTCAACGATGTGCAGGACCTTGGTGCGCTGGTCTTCGCTCAGTTCCGCGAGGCGCTGCACGGTGCCGCTGCGTGCGGCGTACCAGTCGATGCCGTCACCGGACTCACGAAGCTGCGGATCGGCCAGCAGATCGGCCGGAGCGTCACCCAGTCGCCGGCGGATGACGGACAGCAGCTGGCCCGCGACCGCGTGCAGCGGTTCGCCCCGCACGCCCAGAGGGCGTACGCCCAATCGCGTCGTCATCAACAAAGTGGGGCGTTCGCCCATGGAGGCCTGAGGTCGGACTTATGATTGCTGGCTGAAGCAGCATATCATCGTTCGAATCCGGCGGGTTTATGTCGGATTGAACACCGAACCACGGTGAATCAGCCGGGGCTGATGAAGGCGGTTCCGCTGGGTGCCTCGATTCGCACAATCGGTGTCGCGAAGACGGCTGACAGCCTCGCGGGATCGAGCGTGTCTCGTGTTGGCCCCAGATTTGTCACACGGCCATTCTCGACGATGCCGACACGATCGGCGTAGCGCGCCGCCATATTGAGGTCGTGCAGGACGGCCAGCACGCCCAGGCCGCGGTCGGCGCGTCGCCGCGCACTGGCAAGGGCGGCATGCTGGTGCGAAAGGTCGAGGCCGGTGATCGGTTCGTCGAGCAGCAGGAACGGCATGGCCGAGGGGTCGGCATCGCACTGGGCGAGCACACGGGCGAGCTGTATGCGCTGGCGTTCGCCGCCCGACAGAACGGTATAGGGCCGGTCGGCGAAGGCGAGCGCCTCGGTCTCGGCAAGGGCCCGCTCGGCCAGCGCCTGCATCTGTCGTTCCGACAGGCTGCCGCGAAAGGCGAGCAGGCCCAGCGTGGCGATCTGCAGGCCGGTGAAGTCGAAGGCCACCGACGAATGCTGCGGCAGCACGGCGCGGCGGCGCGCCAGCTCCATTTTGTCCCACTGCGACAACGGCCGTCCGTCGAGCATGATTTCGCCCGCGGCCAGGACGCGATCGCCGGCGAGAGCATTCAGCAGGGTGCTCTTGCCTGCGCCGTTCGGTCCGATGATCGCCACGAATTCGCCGGGGGCGACGTCGAGCGAGACGTCGCGCAGCAGCGACTTGGTGCGCGCGCGCACCTCTATGCCGATGGCCTGCAGGAGCTTCACAATCCACCTCGCGCGGCGCGGCTGGCGAGCAGCCACAGGAAGAACGGACCGCCGACCAGCGCCGTGAGCACGCCGATCGGCAGTTCGGCCGGCGATACCAGGGTGCGCGCCAGCGCATCGGCCAGCACAAGGAAGGCGCCGCCGAACAACGCCGCCGCCGGCAGCAACGTGCGGTGCGACGGGCCAAGCAGCAGGCGCACGATGTGCGGGGCGATCAGCCCGACGAAGCCCACGATGCCCGAGATCGCCACGCCGGCGCCGACGGCGAGCGCCACCTGCGCCACGAGTCGCCTCTTCAGCCGCTCGACATCGACGCCGACATGGCCGGCCTCGCGTTCACCCAGCGCCAGCGCGTCGAGCAGATGCGCCGTCGGCAACAAGGTTGGCACGCTGACGAGCAGGATCAGCAGCGCGGGCATGATCGCGACCCAGGTAACGGAGCCGAAGCCGCCCATCGTCCAGAAAATCAACGTACGCAGTTGCTGGTCGTCGGCCACGAACACCAGCATGCCGATGCCCGCCGAGGTAAGCGCATTGATGGCGATGCCCGCCAGCAGCAGCGTGCCGACCAGCGTCACGCCTTCGCGCGCGGCGATGCGATAGACGACGATCGTGGCGGCGAGTCCGCCGAGGAAGGCCGCGATCGGCAGACACCACGGCCGCAGGTCGGGCGGCACGATGTGCATGACCCTTTCGCCCAGCACGATCGTCGACACGGCGGCGAGTGCGGCGCCGCTCGACACGCCCAGCAGGCCGGGATCGGCCAGCGGGTTGCGGAACAGGCTCTGCATCGCGGCTCCGCCGGCCGCCAGCGCGGCGCCGACGGCGAAGGCCGCGAACACGCGCGGTGCGCGGATCGCATAGAGGACTGCCGCCGTCGTGTCGTCGAGCGGGATGCTCGAGAGGCCCACCGCCGACAGGATCTGGTCGAAGCCGACGGGGAAGGCGCCGATGCAGAGGCTTGCGATCACGCTTGCCAGGGCGGCGAGCGCGAACAGCGGGATCGGACGCCGCAGCGCGAGTGCGATCACGGCGAGCGGGTGATATCTGGATGGAGGGCAATGGCGAGCTCGGTTGCCGCCTCCGGCGTGCGCGGGCCGAAGCCCAGCAGCAACAGCGTGTCGAACTCGATGATCCTGCCGGCCTTGCCGGCGGGCGTGCGATTGAGCGACGGCTGGTTGAGGATGGCCTGCTTGCCGCCCATCGCCTCGACGGTCTGGCGCGTCACCAGCACGAAGTCGGCCTTCGATGCGATCACCGATTCCGGCGTCAGCGGCCGGTAGCCGGAGTAGCCGTCGACGGCGTTGATGCCGCCGGCCAGCTTGATGATGCCGGCCGCGGCGGTGTCGCGGCCCGCAGCCTGGGGTGCGCCGCCGGTCATCGACAGCAGGAACAGCACGCGGGGATGGCTCTTCGCCTTCGCCAGACTGTCCGCCAGGGACTTCATCGCCTCGCGGCCCTTGGCGATCATCGCATCGGCTTCGGCCACCTTGCCGGTGACCGCGCCGATGGCGGCGATCTTGGTGATCACGCTGTCATAGTCGTACTTGTCCGGCAAAATCATGACTTCGATGCCCGTCGCCTTGAGCTGGTCGAGCGCGCCGGCCGGTCCGGCCGCCGTCGTCGCGATGATCAAGGTCGGCTTCAAGGACAGCACGCCCTCGGCCGAAAGCGCGCGCATGTAACCGACCTGCGGCAGCTTTCGCGCCGCCTCGGGGTAGAGGCTGGTCGTGTCGACGCCGACCAGCAGCTTCTCGGCGCCGAGCGCATAGACGATCTCGGTGATGGAGCTGCCGACCGACACGATGCGGCGCGGTTGCTGCGCATTGGCGGGAAGGACGGTGGCTGCCGCGGCGCCTAGTCCCATGCCGAGGACAGTGCGGCGCTTCATCAGGAGGCCGCCTGCTTCTCGACGTTTGCGACGATGGCGCGCCACTGCGGGAGTTCCGGCTGGCCGGGCTTGCGGGCGCCGAACATCAGCAGGATGTTGCGATTGTGCGCGTCGAATGCCTCGATCGAGGTGACGATGCCGTCCTCGGTGGGCTTGCGCACCGAGAAGACGCGGGCGATCCCGTCTTCGCGCAGGTGCATGTTGAAGTCCGGATCGAGCACGTTGAACCAGCCGTGCGCCTCGACCAGGCGCTTCACCGGGCCGGTGTGGATCTGAATGCAGCCATGGCTGCCGACGAAGACCATGATCGGCGTGCCGTCGGTGGAAGCGGCCTCGAAGGCGGCGCGCAGCGCGCGCACCGGCAGTTCGCGGGCGAGATCCTCGCCGACGAGACGCAGCGCTTGGACGCGGCCGACCTTGAACGTGCCGAGCATGCCGAAGAACTCGTGCGTGTCCTTCATGGCGAGCCAGGCGGTGCGCAGGCCCTCGACGTCGATCTCTGCGTCGGGACGGTCGATCGCGTCGGTCGGGCGTGCCACGATCTTCATGTCGTCCGGCGTCGCCGTGTAGCGCGCAATGAGGGCATCGAAGGCCGGACGGTCCGTCTCCTCGGTGGCGTAGATCTTGTGCACCGCATCGCCGGCACCATCGAAGAACTGCAGGCTGAGCCGCTCGCCCTGCTTCAGCGGCTCGCGCACGGCAAAGCCGTGCTTCCACGAGCCGAGGAACAGGCGAAGGTCGATGTCCGGGCCGAGCACGATCCCATGAGGGCCCTTCACGTCCACGCCCTCGAAGCGGCCATGCCGCTCGTGCACGCAATGCTCGTTGCGGGTCAGGCACATCACGCGGCCGACTTCGGGCATGTCGTTCAGGATGCCGCGCCAGTCGGCCTTCAGCGGCGTCGCGGTCTTGCCGACGCCCAGCGCGACCAGCTCGGCTTCGCTGACGCCGAGGGTTGCCGCGGCGTCACGGATGCGCAGCGCCGGCTTCTTGCCACGCAGGACGTTCCAGCGAGCGGCAAGATCCGCATTCGAGGGTGAGAGCATCAGACTGTCCTTTCAACGAAGATGAAAACGAACGGGAATCTCCACCCAGGCGGCGACCGGGCGGCCGTCGCGCAGGGCGGGGAGAAAATGCCAGCCGCGCACCGCGGTGAGCGCGGCACGGTCGAGCAGGGGGAAACTGCTGCTGCGCCAGACCAAGATCTCGGCGGCGGCGCCGTCGGGTTGCAGGCGCACCCGCACCAGGACCTCGCCCTGCTGACCCAGTTCGATGGAGCGCGGTGGATAGACGGCCGGCGTGGGTGGGATTCGAAAGCGGGGCTTGCCCTCGAACACGATGAGCGACGAGGCGGCGGCGGCCTGCTGCTGCGTGATGCTGGCGTTGCCGGTGTCGGGCGCCGGGGCTCTCGTGACCGCGGCCTGCGTCGTCGGCCGCGGCGCCGCCGCCGGCTTGGGCTGCGGCGGTTTGGGTTTGGGCGGGGCGACGGGTTTCATCTCGGCGGCGGTCGGCGGCGGCGGTTCGTCCGGCAGAGGCAGGTCGAGCTTGATCTCGGGTTCGGCGGCGGCAACTTCCTGCGGCGGCGGAGGTGCCTCCGGCTCGGGCTCCGGCATCGTCTCGGTCTGCTCGATCGGTGGCGTCGGCACCTCGGGATGCTGCTGCGGTTCAGTGGGGATTTCCGGCTGGTCGGCCTCCACCGCGGGGCCGGCGGTGGGCGCGGCCAGCGAGAGCTCGACCATCAGCGCCGGCTCGTCGTCGTGGGCGCTGCTGCCGGACATGCCGGCGAGAAGAAGGGGAACGATGGCCAGCCCATGCAGTGCAAGCGACAACGCCACCGGCACGCGCGGACCGCGTGCCGGTGGCGCCGGCAGTCGCTCGGCAGAGAGGGCTGCCGGGACTACCACTTCGCCAGGAGGTTGACGCCGAAGTACCGGCCGGGCTGCGCGTAGAGATCGAGCTGCGGATTGGTCGGCGTGATGCCGATCGTGTCCGGCGCGTTCCAGTACTTGGCGTTGGTGATGTTGAATGCGCCGGCATTGATCTTGAAGTGATCGTTGAAGACGTAGCCGACGGTGGCGTCGAGATTGAAGTAGGCCGGCGCCTGGAAATAGGTCGGGCTGCTGACCTGCGTATGGGCGGCGGCGACCGTGCCGATCAGCTGCGCCGTGAGGCCCTTGTCGAAGCCGTAGCGGATGCGGGCCTGCGTGGTCCAGGGCGATACCGAATCGACCGGCAGGCCCGTCCTCGTGTCGGTGCCCTGGGCGAAGGCCGTCCAGCCGGCGACCGCCCATTCCGGCGCGAAGCGGTATTCGCCGCGTGCCTCGATACCCCAGATCGTCACGTTGGTCAGGTTGACGTACTGGTACTGCGTGACCGGACCCACCATGCCGACGACGGTGGTTTCGAGGAAGTTGTTGTAGAGGTTGTAGAAGCCGGTGAGCTGCCAGCTCGATCCGTTCTCATATTTGCCGCGGAAGCCGACCTCGAACGAGTTCGCCGTCTCCGGCTTCAGGTTGGCGTTGGGCAGGATCTGGTAGAACGACGCGGCATTGGTGAAGCCGAAATTGGCATTGTCGTACGGCGGCGCGCGGAAGCCCGTCGCGTACTGGAAGTATCCCGAATAGGTGTCGTTGAAGTGATAGAGCAGGCCGAGCTTGGGCGAGGCCGAGACGTAGGTGGTCGCCGAGGGCACGGCGTTGAGCGTGGCGCCCGTCGAATTCCAGAAGTACTTATCGGGATTGGGCGTCATGTTGTAGTAGTCGAGGCGCACCGCCGGCGTGATCTTCAGACGACCGCCCAGCGCGCTGATCTCATCCTGCACGTAGATGCCGGCCTGCACCGTGTCGGTGTCGGGAAAGTTCTTGTTCGGATAGGTCTCGCCGCCGACGTTGTTCGTCGTGGCGCCGGTCGCGAGGGTGATCTGCGTCCTGTTGCGCGGGCGGGTCGTCGTCGTCCAGGAGAAGCTCGCCCCGTAGGTGAAGAAGTTGTCGAGGCCGCCGATGGTGCGATCGGTGTGCATCTGCAGCTCGGCGCCGCTCACGTTCTGCGTGTAGTAGAACTGTGAGGTGCGGGCATTGGTTGGAACGACGCCGGTGGTGCCGCTGCGCAGCGTGTAGGTGTCGGCCTGCGTGTAGACGGAGTTGAAGTAGGCGAGGAAGCTCAGCCGGTCGACGAAGCCGATCGGCGCGTTGTGCTCCCACTGGGCGCTGATCCGGTAGGTGTTGGTATAGTCCTGGCCCCACTCGTCGTAGATCCGAGCGAACAGGCTGGGGAAGGTGCCGACGGCGGACAGGACATTGGTGCTCTGTCTGCTCTGGTTGTAGGAGCCGGTCAGTCGGATCGTGTCGACTTCGGTCGGCTTGATCACCAGCTTGGCGAAGAAGTTGTTGTTGTACCAGGTCGTCGGATTCGGGCTGATCGTCGTCTGCGCGGGCTGGAACTCCTGGCCGTCGCGCCGCGTGTAGATGCCCATGAACTCGACGTTGCCAGACCGCACCGCGCCGGTGAACGATTCGGAGAACTGTTGATTGGCGCCGCTATAGGCGGCCTTGGCGCTGGCATAGACGTCCTTGCCGCTCAGCATGTAGTCGCCGGGATCCTTGGTCGTGTAGGCCACCACGCCACCGATCGCGTCGGACCCGTAGAGGGCGGAGGCGGGACCGCGGATGATCTCGACCCGCTTGATGTCCTCGAGGTCGGGCTGCTCACGTGAGTAGGTGCCGGCGCCCTGATTGCTGTCGGGGAAGTCGGGCGTGCGCATGCCGTCGACCATCAGCAGCACGCGGTTGCCGCCGATGCCGCGGATCACGAAGTTCTGGAAGCCCGCGCGTCCGGGATTGTTGCCGACGGTGACACCGGGCTCGTTGCGGACGAGGTCGCGGACGTCCTGCATGTTCTCGCGATCGATGTTCTCGGTCGTGATCACGGAGACGGTGGCCGGCACGTCGTCGAGCGGCCGCCGGCTGCGCATGGCGGCCGTCGTCACGGCGTCGAGCTGTGTGGGCACGGCCTGGGCGGCCGGCGGTGTCTGCGTCGGATCCGCGGCGCGAGGTGAGGTCGGTGCCTGCGCCAAGGCGGGCGTGGCCAGAGGTGCACAGATGGCCGTTGTTGCCATCAGCGCGTAGATGATGCGCAGCTTCATTGGAACCAGGTCCCCCCAGGAAAAGGACGCCTGGCTCGCGGAATCCCTGGCGGGACCGGCTGGCTGGGCAGTTTGACCGAGGAGGGATGGCCCCTCGGGGTCTTCGAATCTATTTCGTCAGGATGAGTTTGTTCGAGGCGGTCAGGCGCAGCCGATAGAGCTCGACGCCGTGGCGGATCATGAGTTCACGCCGTCCCTGCAGGAGCGCGGCGCTCTCCACGGCCGGAATCGTGACTTCCAGCCTGTCGCTCTGCGCATCCGAAACCCGAAGGGGACGGGTCATCTGGTTCATGTCGCCTCTCGCTTCCTCTTTTTGTATTGCGAACGACTCTTAATTGCATAGACTGGCAGAACAGTCAAGGTCCTTCAGCATTGGTGAGGCCATGGAAATCGTTCAGGAACAGAGGCTTGGGACCGCGCACCGCGAACTCAGGAAGGGGTGCGGAAGGCCGGGCTGCGCCTGCGCCCTGCCGCTGAGTGAGCGATTCGTGCTGTGGGCCCTGCGGCAGTGGCAGCAGGACCGCGCGCTGCCCCGCGAGGGCTCGACTCTCCATCGCGGCTTCAAGGTCGCGGGCGTTCTCGAGGCGCTTCCGGACTTCGCGATCGCCATGGACGCATTCCTGTTCGGCGCTCGGCGCGCCATGGAAATTCACGTGCCGGCCTGTTCGAATGTCAGCCACGACGAAGCGGTGCTGGTTGCACTTTGCGGGCTCGCCCAGGCCGATCACGACGGTCCGCTGCTGGCGTCGCTCGACATCATGATGGCGCCCACCGCCTCCCGCGTGGCCGCGATTCGCATAAAGGCCTTTGCCGCCGCGCTCGCCGCCGCGGGCCTGCGGATCGCTCCGCCTGCCGGTGCTGCCGCCGGTCGCCTCAATTGAAAGCCGCTGCCATGACCGCGCCGATGCCCGATCGCCTTTCCGATCTCCAGCACGCCATGCGCGTGATCGCAGAAGCCGTCGACGGGCTGCCCGCAGAGTGCCGCGACCTTGCTGGCAATGCCTTGCTCAATGTCGCGGCCGAGGCCGTGGCCCAGGATGTCGGCTGCACCGAAGCGGGCCGCATCTTCGCGCGTCTGGGGGACCTCCTGGCGCGCGGTCTGCAGCCGCCGGCACAGCAGGCGGTCTCGCTATCCCGCTTCGATGCATGACGACGGACTTCGCCCGCACCATCCCGATCCTCGCCTCCCTCGACATTGCCGAGACCAGCGCCTTCTACGTCGACTGGCTGGGCTTCGCGGTCGGCTACCAGGACGCCAACTACCTGATCGTCAAACGCGACGACATGGAACTGCACTTCTGGAAGACCGATGACAGGCAGTTTCCCGAGAATACCTCCTGCTACATTCGCGGCGGCCAGGTCGCCGCGCTCCACGAAGAATATTCGACGCGCGGCGTGCCCGAGCTGTCGCCCTTCCTGGTGCGGCCATGGAACATGAAGGAGTTCTACATCCATGACCCGCACGGCAACCTGCTGAAATTCGGTTGCGGCGAATGGTGAAGGGCCAGGGGCCTTCCGTCTTACGCCAACCCACCCTTCGAGACGCTCACTGCGTTCGCTCATCGGGGCGAGGACGGTGTCAGGACCCCGTTGAAAAAGGTTGGGCCCTGGCAAATAAACGAAACAAACGAAATAAACGAATCAGTCGAAGCGAGAGTCGCACCCTTGGAGCAGGTATCCTGGTACCGCATGCGGGTCGTGTCGCCTGCCGGTGTCTGCCAAAACCCGTTCCAGCAGCCTGCTAGATCTCGATGCGGCTGCCCAGCTCGACGACGCGGTTGGTCGGCAGGCCGAAGAAGTCGCCGGCACTGGCGGAAAAGCGCGACAAAGCGAGGAAGAGCTTCTCCTGCCAACGCGGCAGCAGCGGTTTGCTCGCCTCCATGTACGTGTTGCGGCCGATGAAATAGGACGTCCGCATCGGGTCGAACGGTATGCCCTTGTCCTCGAGCAGGACGAGGTCGGTCGGCACGTCAGGCTGCTCCATGAAACCGTAATGCAGCACCACACGGTGCACGCCCTTGCCGAGGTGAGTGACCTGGTTTCGTCCCTCGGGCGAGACGTAGGGGATGTCGGCGACCTCGATGCTCAGCAGTACGACGTGCTCGTGCAGCACCTCGTTGTGCTTCAGATTGTGCATCAGCGACCGTGGCGCATTGGTGGAGGCGGCGGTCAGATAGACGGCCGTGCCCTGTGGCCGATGCACGCGGGCCGGATTGATGCTCTCCAGCAGCGTTTCCAGCGGCAATGCGTCGTCGTGCTCACGCCTGGCCACCGCCGCCCGGCCGATCCGCCAGGTCCACATGCAGACGAAGATCACCGCGGCGATCGCCAGCGGCACCCAGCCGCCGTCGAGGAACTTCAGCATGTTGGAGGAGAGCAGGGCCAGATCCAGCGTCATGAAGCTGCCGAAGACGAGGATGCTGAGCGGCCAGCCCCAATTCCAGCACCGCACGGCCAGCACGAACACCAGTGTGCTGGTGATCAGCATCGTGCCGGTGACGGCGATCCCGTAGGCGGAAGCGAGGTTGGTCGACGACTTGAACGACATGATCAGGATGACGACACCCAGCATTTGCAGCCAGTTGACTGCCGGCAGATAGACCTGGCCGAACTCGCTGGCCGAGGTGTGCTGGATGTGGACCCTCGGGCTGAGACCCAGCAGGGCCGCCTGCTTGGCCATCGAGAAGGCGCCCGAGATCGTCGCCTGCGAGGCGATCACCGTGGCCGCGGTGGCCAGGCCGACCAGCGGATAGAGCGCCCAGTCGGGGGCGAGATTGAAGAACGGATTGGCGAGCGCGGTCGGGTCGTTCAGGATCAGGGCGCCCTGTCCATAGTAGTTGAGCAGCAGCGCCGGCAGCACGAGGCTGAGCCAGGCGAGGCGGATGGGCCTGGCGCCGAAATGGCCCATATCGGCGTAAAGCGCCTCGGCGCCGGTGATGGCGAGCGTGATCGCGCCCAGTGCGACGAAGGCCACGATCTTCTCGCGCATGGCGAAGCCCACCGCATGGTGCGGCGAGAGTGCTGCCAGTACTTCCGGGCGTTGCACGATCTGGTGTGCGCCGAGTACCGCCAGCACGATGAACCAGATGAGTGTTATCGGCCCGAACCACCTGCCGATGCCGCTGGTGCCGAAATGCTGGACCGAGAACAGCGCGACGATGACTCCGATTGCAATCGGGATGACCATCGGCTGGAAGGCCGGGGTGGCGACCGTCAGTCCCTCGACGGCGCTCAGCACCGAGATGGCGGGCGTAAGCAGGCAGTCGCCGTAGAACAGTGCCGCACCGGCAACGCCCAGCATGAGATAGAAGCGACGGCGCCAGAGCGACGAGATGTTCGCCTGGCTGGAGACCAGCGCCATCAGCGCCAGCACGCCGCCCTCGCCCTTGTTGTCGGCGCGCATGACCACGGCCACGTATTTCAGCGTGACGACGGCGATCAGCGCCCAGGTGATGAGCGAGAGCATGCCCAGCACGTTGTCGTGCGTCGGCTGTATGCCCGTGTAATCGCTGAAGCACTCCTTGACCGTGTAGAGCGGGCTGGTGCCGATGTCGCCGAAGACGACTCCGAGTGCAGCCAGGGTCAGCGCCGCCCGGCGCCGCCGGCCGGCGGGTTCGATCACAGTGCCGCTGGCGGCCATCGTTTGGTCAACTCTCCCCTTGGACAATTGATCCTAGCCGCGAATTCCGGGACGCTGCAGTCCAGAAATCGTAACAAAGGAGGAATCCATGGCGAAGAGCGAGAATTACCGGAAAGGCAGCGAAATGCGCGCCAACCTGATGGGCGAGAAATTCGCCGCCGATATGAACAAGTCGGTCTACGACGACCCGATGATGCAGAAATTCGGCGATTACGCCCGCGAGGCGGTCTTCGGCATGCTGTGGTCGCGCCCCGGGCTCGACCTCAAGACCAAGACCCTGATCTGCGTCATTTCCGACACCGCCCAGGCGCGCTGGCCCGAACTCGCCATCCACCTGCGGATGGCCCGCCGCCAGGGCTGGACGGAGGACGAATTGTCCGAGGCGCTGATGCATCTTTGCGGCTATATCGGCCTGCCGTCGGTGCGCGAGGCGCTGCTCACCGCCAAGGAAGTGTTCGAGGAACTGCGCAAGGAAGGTTGATCGGAGGAACCTCACCCTGAGGAGCGGCCACAGGCCGCGTCTCGAAGGGTGGGCACCCGCACTGTGGCTTGTCCTGCGAGACGGCCGCGGAGTTTACCCCGAGGCAGTCGAGGGGCGGCCTCCTCAGGACGAGGGATATGATGATGCTGATGACGGTGAGCGACCTGCCGCTCGAGAGGATCGCGCGCGGCAAGGTGCGCGATGTCTATGCAGTGGATGCAGAGCGGCTGCTGCTGGTCGCGACAGACCGGGTGAGCGCCTACGACGTGGTGATGGCCGAGCCCATCCCGCAGAAGGGCGCCGTGCTGACCCAGGTCAGCGCCTGGTGGTTCCGCCAGCTGGGCGACCTCGTCGATCATCATATGATCTCTGCCGACGCCGACGAGATCGTCGCCGCGGTGCCTGCCCTGAAGGGCCATCGCGCCGAGATCGCCGGCCGCGCCATGCTCTGCCGGCGCGGCACGGTGTTTCCGATCGAATGCGTGGTTCGCGGCTATATCACCGGCTCGGCCTGGCGCGAATATGCCAAGACCGGGACCCTGGCCGGAGAGGCGCTGCCCCAGGGCCTGAAGGAGAGCGGCCGCCTCGATCCGCCGATCTTCAGCCCCGCGACCAAGGCCGAGAGCGGCCACGACGAGAACATCACCGTCGCCCAGATGCGGACGGCGCTGGGGGCGGAGGTCACCGCCGAGCTCGAACGGCTGACCCGCCTCGTCTACACGCGCGGCCGCGACGTCGCCCTGAAGCAGGGCATCATCATCGCCGACACGAAGTTCGAGTTCGGTCGCACCGTCGATGGTAAAATCCTGCTGATCGACGAGGTGATGACGCCGGATTCCTCGCGCTTCTGGCCTCTCGACGGCTATGCCGAAGGAAAGCCGCAGCCCAGTTTCGACAAGCAGCCACTGCGCGACTGGCTCGACGTCGAGCGCCATGCCGGCCGCTGGAACGGCGACGCGCCGGCACCGCGGTTGCCGGCGGAGGTCGTCGACGCGACCAGCAAGCGGTACCTCGAGGCCTACCGGCGGCTGACCGGCGCCGAGCTTTCGGTGTCGTGACCGCGGAACGGGACTGGCGGGAGATCAATCGGGCCAACTGGGACGAGCGGGTCGGCGTCCACCTGAAGGCGCCCAGCTACGATCTCGCACCGTTGCGGGCCAGACAGGGAAGGCTCAACGCCATCGAGGAAGCCGAGCTGGGCGACGTGCGCGGCTTGCGCGTGCTTCATCTGCAATGCCACTTCGGCGCCGACACGCTGACGCTGGCCCAGCGAGGCGCTACCGTGGTCGGCCTCGACTTCTCGCAGGCTGCGATCGATGCCGCCAACGCGCTTGCGTCCGAACTCGGTCTCAGCGACCGGGCGCGCTTCGTCTGTGCCGATCTCTACGACGCGCTGGCAGCCGTGCCGGAGCCCGCATCGTTCGACCTCGTCTATGTGACCTGGGGCACGACCTGCTGGTTGCCGGACATCCGGCGATGGGCGGAGATCGTCGCCGGGTACCTGAAACCGGGCGGCCGCTTCTATTACGCGGACGGCCATCCCGCCGCGCTGGTGCTCGACGATGCAGTGCGGCAGCCCGACGGCATGCCGGGATTTTTCCTGTCGTACTTCGAGCGCGGACCGCTCACCTTCGACGATCCCACGGACTACGCCGACCCCGACGCCCGTCTGACGAACGCTACCAATGTGAGCTGGCTCCATCCGCTCTCGGAGATCGTCACGGGCCTGATCGACGCCGGCCTGTCGATCGACTGGCTGCACGAGCACGCGCAGGTGCCGTGGCGCATGTTCAGTCTGCTGGAGCAGCGCGACGATGGCGATTGGCATTGGCCGGACCGGCCATGGCTGCCGCTCGCGCTGTCGCTGCAGGCAACCCGGAAAGGCTAGTGGCAGGAGCTTGCGGGGCGTGAGCCCCGCAAGCGTTCGTGCCTTCGGACTACTGCGCGCTGCGCGCCAGACGCGCGCTACGCAGGACCAGACGTTCCCGCATCCACAGGAGGAGGGCGGCAAACGGCAGCCAGCCGATCCAGCGCAGGCCTTCCATCAGGTATTCGCCCTGGGTGGTCGCCATCAGATAGTCGGCCTGGACCTTCCAGACGCTGCCGGCGACTTCGAAGCCCAGCATCCAGATCAGGATGGCCGGCAGGAGCAGGGTCAGCGGCTTCATCTGGTCGCTGAGCCGCTCGTTGTACCAGGGCGCCAGCGCGATCGAGAAAGC
This sequence comes from Reyranella sp., assembly GCF_052439685.1. Classification (GTDB taxonomy): domain Bacteria; phylum Pseudomonadota; class Alphaproteobacteria; order Reyranellales; family Reyranellaceae; genus Reyranella. The sequence goes on along the minus strand of NZ_JBQVQG010000017.1, from coordinate 25,278 downwards.
CAGCACCGCCAGGATCAGCTTGGCGGCCGGATGGGCCTCGAACCACGACAGCAGCATCGGCTCGCGCGTGATCATGCCGTAGGCGGTCCAGCACAGCACCGCGCCGCCTATGAGGATGACCGACGGATAGCGGTCGACCAGCTTGATGACGAGCTGGCTGCCCCAGACGATGATCGGCACGCTGATGGCGAGGCCCAGCAGGATCAGCAGGATCGAGCCGTGCGACGCCCCGCCGATGGCCAGCACGTTGTCGATGCCCATCACCGCGTCGGCGATGATGATGGTGCGCACGGCCGCGGCGAAGCTCGCCACCGGCGCCTTGACGAGATGGCTCTCCTCCGAATTGTCCTGCGGCGTCAGCAGCTTGCGCGCGATCCAGACCAGCGCGAGGCCGCCGGCCAGCATGAAGCCCGGCACCGCCAGGATGTAGACGACGAGGACGGCCATCAGGGCGCGAATGGCGATGGCGCCGAAGGTGCCCCAGAAGATGACCTTCTTCTGGCTCTCCTTGGGAAGATTGCGCGCGACCAGGCCAATGATGAGGGCATTGTCGCCCGCCAGCACGAGGTCGATCAGGATGATGGCGAGCAGCGCGGAAAAGAATGCGCCCGAAAACAGTTCGAGTTCCATGAAAGTCTCCAACAACAAGTGAATGCGAGCCGACATCGCGCTCTTCCGATGGAAGTGCGGTGGACGGCGTTTTCAACCAGTCGTCAGAGCTTGATCGGCACCTTCTCGATGCCGCTGGAATCGGCGGGATCGAGCGGCCGGAAGAAGGCGCCGGCCACGATGCGCAGGACCATGATGCCCGCGGCCATCACGCCGCCGGCCAGCAGCAACTCGAGCAGATGCCAATGGCGTATCGCCAGCACCGAGAACTCGCCGCCGAGATCGAAGAAGGCGAACTCGAGGCCCGCTTCGCCCAGCCAGGTCGGATCGACCGCATCGCCGAACGAAGCCAGGATCATGCAGATCACGATCGACGCAACGAACAGCTCGCCGCTCGGAGACACGGTCCGGACGGCGTTGGCGGCGCGGTGCGATCGATGGATCAGGCGCATGATCAGGTGAATTTCCGGCGGGGCGGCTTCCGGATCAAGCGCAAAGCGACACGAAGGTCCCGAAATCTCGCAGCTGCCCTCAGATCGCCAAGCGTCGCAGTCGCAGTGCATTTCCGATGACGCTGACCGAGCTCAAGGCCATCGCCGCGGCAGCAAAGATGGGGCTGAGGGTAATTCCGAGCAGCGGATAGAGAACGCCCGCCGCGATCGGCACGCCGGCGGCGTTGTAGACGAAGGCGAAGAACAGGTTCTGGTGGATGTTGGCCATGGTGGCCCGCGAGAGATCGCGGGCGCGGGCGATGCCCAGCAGGTCGCCCTTCACCAGGGTGATGCCGGCGCTTTCGATGGCGATGTCGGTGCCGGTGCCCATGGCGATGCCGACATCGGCGGCGGCCAGGGCGGGCGCGTCGTTGATGCCGTCGCCGGCCATGGCGACCACGCGGCCTTCCTTCTTGAGCCGCTCGACGATCCGCGCCTTGTCCTCGGGCAGCACCTCGGCCTCGACGGCGTCGATGCCCAGCCGGGCGGCGACCGAAGCGGCGGTGCGCCGGTTGTCGCCGGTCAGCATGACGATGTGCAGGCCGGCCTCATGCAGACGCTTCAGCGCCTCCGGGGTCGTTTCCTTCACCGGATCGCTGACCGAGAGCAGCCCCTCCGCCTGGCCGTCGACCGCCAGCAGCACGACCGTGGCGCCCTCCTGCCGCAGTGCATCGGCTTTCGCGTCGGCCGCGACGACGTCGATCCCGGCCTCGCGCAGGAACGCGGCGTTGCCGAGCAGAAGGCGACGGCCATCGACCGTGCCCGAGACGCCCTTGCCGGCGGGCGAGGCGAAGTCTTCCACATTTTCCATCGCCACACCGCGCGACGTCGCACCGGCCAGGATCGCGGTCGCGATCGGATGCTCGCTGCCGCGCTCGAGGCTGGCGGCCAGCCGCAGGATTTCGTCTTCAGACAGACCGCCCAGCGCCTCCACTGCCGACAGGGCCGGCTTGCCGAGCGTGAGCGTGCCGGTCTTGTCGATCACCAGCGTGTCGACCTTCTCCAGTCGCTCGAGCGCCTCGGCATTGCGGATCAGGATGCCGGCGGCAGCGCCCCTTCCGACGCCGACCATGATCGACATGGGCGTGGCGAGGCCGAGCGCGCAGGGGCAGGCGATGATCAGGACGGAGACCGCCGCCACCAACGCGTAGGAGAAGGCGGGCGAGGGGCCCCAGATCGACCAGGCGGCGAAGGCGATCACCGAGACGGCGATCACGGTCGGCACGAACCAGCCCGCGACGATGTCGGCGAGGCGTTGGATGGGCGCGCGGCTGCGCTGCGCCTCGGCCACCATCTTGACGATCCGCGACAGCATCGTGTCGCTGCCGACCAGCTCGGCCTTCATGACGAAGGTGCCGCTGGTGTTCACCGTGCCGCCGATGACCCGCGCGCCGGCCGCCTTCGAGACGGGCATCGGCTCGCCGGTGATGCTCGATTCGTCGACCGAGCCTGCGCCCTCGATGAGGGAGCCGTCGACGGGCACTTTCTCGCCGGGCCGCACGCGCAGCCGGTCGCCGACCGCGATGCGGTCGATCGCCACTTCGACGTCGTTGCCGGCCGCGTCGATGCGCAGGGCCGTGCGCGGGGCCAGTCCCAGCAGGGCCTTGATGGCGCCGCCGGTCGCGTCGCGTGCGCGCAGCTCCAGAACCTGTCCCACCAGCACCAGCACGACGATCACCGTGGCCGGCTCGAAATAGACCGGGACCGATCCATCGGCGCCGCGCAGGCCAGCGGGGAACAGGCCGGGCGCCACGGTCGCCACCACGCTGTAGGCCCAGGCGACGCCGGTGCCCAGCGCGATCAGGGTGAACATGTTGAGATGGCCGGTCCGCACCGACTGCCAGCCGCGCACGAAGAAGGGCCAGCCGGCCCACAGGACCACCGGCGTCGCGAGCGCCATCAGCAGCCACGGCATGACGCCGTGCGGCAGCAGCGCGTGCAGGTCGAACAGATGACCGCCCATGTCGAGAACCACGAGCGGAACGGCCAGGGTGCCGCCGATCCACAGGCGGCGTGTCATATCCAGGAGCTCTTCGTTCGGCCCGTCGTCGAGCGTGATCTCGGCGGGCTCCAGCGCCATGCCACAGATCGGGCAGCTTCCCGCTCCGACCTGCCGGATCTCGGGATGCATGGGGCAGGTGAAGATGGTGCCGGGCGCGACCGGCGCCGCGGGCGGCGCCTCCTCGGGCTTCAGGTAGCGCGCGGGATCGGCCGTGAACTTCTGCAGGCACTTGGGATTGCAGAAGTAGTAGGTCTGCCCCTCGTGCACGGTCGTGTTCCTGGCGCCCTCGATCTTCACCTTCATCCCGCAGACGGGGTCGATGGCGATGGCGGGACCGGCGGCGGGATCGGCGCCGTGGGAGGCGTGGCAGCAGGCGTGGCTCATGCTTGTTACCTATACCCTACGGGGGTATGGTTCAAGAATGGACGAAAAGCTCAAGAAGTCGCAGCTCGCCCGCCTCAGCCGGATCGAGGGCCAGGTGCGCGGCGTGGCGCGCATGATCGAGGAGGAGCGTTACTGCATCGACGTGTTGACGCAGATCCGCGCGGTGCGGGCCGCGCTCGACAAGGTTGAGCAGGAGACGCTGGGCGATCATCTTCAGCATTGCGTGGCGCATGCCTTCCATGCCGGCTCGGAGAAAGACCGGCAAATCAAGATCGACGAGATCCTCGAAGTGCTGGACAGCCGCCGGCGCTGACATGACCGGGCTTCGCTCCTTCCTCTGGCTGATCGCGCTGGTCGCTCTCTCCGTTCCCTCGCTGGGAACGTGGGTAGCGCCGGTGCAGGCGGCTATTGGGCAGGGTGCGGACCATGCCGCGATGACGGATTGCGGCGAGCACAAGCCGCCGCCGCCCGACGACTGTCCCTCCCGCGACACGGCCAAACACGTCACTGGCGACTGCTGCCCGGCGATGGGCGGCGCGCTCGCGCTGTTGCCGGCCGGCGCCCTGGCGCCGAACGACTCGTTGCCCGAGCCGCGCGACGCCGCAGTGTTCCGCGACCTGACCGGTCTCGCGCCCGTGAAGGACCTGCCGCCTCCCCGAGCCTGAACCGAAGCCCCTTCGCTTCCTTTCAGTTTCGGGAGATTTTCCATGTCGATTCGATGTTCGTTCGCCGGCCTCGCGGTGCTGGTCCTCGGACTTGCTGCGCCGCCGGTATGTGCCGGCACCTATGACCTCATCATCGATCGTACGAATGTCGCGATCGATGGTCAGACGCGCCGTGTCTTTTCGATCAACGGCGAGATCGCCGGTCCGACGCTGCGGTGGACCGAGGGCGAGGAGGTGACGGTGAACGTCACCAATCGTCTGAAGGAGGATACGTCGATCCACTGGCACGGCATCCTGCTGCCGTTCCAGATGGACGGTGTGCCGATGGTGAGCTTTCGTGGCATCCGGCCGGGCGAGACCTTCACCTACCGCTTCAAGGTCCGCCAGACCGGCACCTACTGGTACCACAGCCATTCCGGCGGCCAGGAGCAGGAAGGCATGTATGCGCCCATCGTGATCGCTCCGGCAAAGGGCGAGCGCGAGAAGGCGGCGCGGGACCATGTCGTCATGTTGTCCGATCATCACCCGATGTCGCCGGGCGCCATCCTGCGCAAGCTGAAGCAGGAGCCCGGCTACTTCAACGACCGCAGGCGCACCGTGCCCGGGCTGATGCGCGACCTCGCTTCGGCGAAGACGTCGGAAGAGAAGCAGGCCGTCATCTCGAGTCGCCTGATGTGGGGCGAGATGCGCATGGACCCGACCGATCTCGCCGACGTGACGGGCTACACCTTTCTGGTCAATGGCCGTGGGCCAGCGGACAACTGGACTGGCCTGTTCCGGCCCGGCGAGAAAGTGCGGCTGCGCTTCATCAACGGCTCGGCGATGACGATCTTCGACACGCGCATCCCGGGCCTGCGCATGAAGGTCGTCCAGGCCGACGGTCAGGATGTGAAGCCTGTCGAGGTCGACGAGTTCCGCATCGGTGTCGGCGAGACCTATGACGTCATCGTCGAGCCCAAGGACGACCATGCCTATACGATCGAGGCGCAGTCGATCGACCGGCGCGGCTTCGCCCGCGGTACGCTCGCGCCGCGCGAAGGCATGGTCGGCCCGCCCCCGGTGCTGCGGCCGCCAACCCTGCTCGGCGAAGCCGACATGGGTCACGGCAGCATGTCCGGCATGGACCATTCGAAGATGGATCACGCGAAGATGGACCATGCCGCATCGGCATCGTCTGACCTGTCAGGCCTCGTTCCCGTGCCGCCGGTCGATGCGCCGGCTGGGTCGAAGGTGCTGTCCTACACCGACCTGCGGCGGGCCGACCGTTCCGATCGCCTGCGTCCGCCCGATCGCACGATCGACATCCGGCTCACCGGCAACATGGAGAAGTTCTTCTGGTCCTTCGACGACAGGAAGTACTCCGAGGATCCGGTGATGAACTTCACCCAGGGCGAGACGGTGCGTCTGGTCTTTCGCAACGAGACAATGATGAACCATCCGATTCATCTGCACGGGCTCTGGATGGATCTGGAAAACGGTGCGGGTGACGAACGGCCGCGCAAGCATGTGGTGATCGTGCCGCCTGGCCGCACGGTGAGCGTCACGGTGCGCATGACGGAGGCCGGCCGCTGGCCGTTCCATTGTCATTTCCTCTACCACATGATGACGGGCATGTTCCGCGAGTTCGTGGTGTCGAAGGGGACACCGCTGCCGGCGGCGCCGTCGGTTCCGGCGGCAGGAGATGGTCATGCGCATCACTAGGCTGCTGCCGGCGTTGGCTTTCCTGGCGGGCCTCGCGTCGCCGGCGTTTGCCATGGACGACCAGGAGACGTTCTGGCGGGTCGATGCGTTGGTCGAGAAGCGCATCTCCTGGATCGCGCCGGCGACCGAATGGGCGGCGTCGGCCTGGATCGGCGAGGATCGCAACAAGCTGCGGCTGGCCAACACCGGCATCGTCGGAGACAACGGTCACATCGACAATGAAGGCGGCACCAAGGGTATCGACAGCCGCTTCTTCTACAGTCGGCTCGTCTCCGACTTCTGGGATGCGAAGGTCGGCGTGCAATTCACGGTGTTCGACGAGGGGGTCACCCGTTCGGGCTTCCTCGCGGGCGTCGAGGGGCTGGCGCCGTTCGGCGTCCATGTCGATCTCGTGGCCGGTGTCAGCCAGACGGGCGTGGTGAGTGCCCGGCTCGAAGCCTCCTACGACGCGCTCCTCTCGCAGAAGCTCATCGCCACGCCCTACTTCGAGGCGATGTTCGCCTCGAAGGACGATCCGGCGATCCAGCTGGGCAGCGGACTCGCGCGCTTCGAGCTTGGACTGCGGCTGCGCTACGAGATTACGAAGGAAGTCGCGCCCTATATCGGTGTCGCCTTCGAGCAGTTCACCGGCAACACGGCGGGCTTCGTCGCGGCATCCGGCGAGCCGACCTCCCTGGTGCGCGCGCTGGTGGGCCTCAAGGTGTGGTTCTGATGCCCATGCGTGGCATGCAAATTGCTGCGTCTTTTCCGGGAAAATCGGGGACGACGCAGGGGGTCACATGTTCCAACGTTTGCTGTCCGGTCTGGCTTTGGCGGCCGCGTTCGTCTCTTCCGCCGTGGCCCAGGATCTACCCAAGAGTCAGTTCAAGGTGATCGGGCTCAACAGCCCGACACCGGTCTCGATCCACGACGAGTTGCCGTTCTGGCGCAAGACCATCCCCGATGCCTCAAAGGGGGCCATTACCGTCGACGTGACGCCGCTCGACCAGATGGGCATCGACGACAAGACCATGCTGCGGCTGCTCAAGCTGGGTGTGATGGACTTCGCCGCCATGGACATCTCCAAGATGGCCGGCGACGACCCGCGCTTCGAGGCGTGCGATCTCGCCGGCCTCACCCTCACGCCGGCCAAGGCACGCGAAGCCTGCAACGCCTATCGCGCCGTGATCGACCGTCAGATGCAGAAGAACTGGAATGCCAAACTGCTGGCCTTCGGTGGCAACACGCCCCAGGTCTTCTGGTGCCGTGACGTGCTGGCCGGCCTCGAGGGGCTCAAGGGCAAGAAGATCCGCGTCTTTAACAACACGATGCGCGACTTCCTGAGCGGAGTCGGCGGCACGGCCGTCAGCATGGCCTTTGCCGAGGTCGTCCCGGCCCTCAACAATGGCGTGGTCGATTGCGGTGTGACCGGCAGCCTGTCGGGCAACACCGCCGGCTGGGCCGAGGTCACCAAGTCGATCTACCCGATGTCGCTGGGCTGGAGCATCAACGTGCTGGCCGTCAACCTCGACACCTGGAAGCGACTCGATCCCAAGACGCAGGCTTTCCTGACCGAGCAGTTCAAGGCCTACGAAGACAAGATGTGGAAGACGATCGAAACGACGACCAGCGAGGCCGACAACTGCAACACCGGCAAGCAGCCCTGCACGATGGGCAAGCTCGCCAAGACCACAATCGTCCCGGTCAAGCCCGAGGAGATGGAGGCCCACAAGAAGCTGGTCGAGGGCGCGGTCCTTGCCGGCTGGGCCAAGCGCTGCGGAGCGGCATGCGCGAAGGAATGGAACGAGACGGTCGGCAAGACGCTCGGCCTGAAGGCGCCGACGCCCTGAGCGGCGGCATCACATGATTGGGGTCCGGCGCTTCGCCCAATGGGGGCTGTGGTTCGGCGGTGGGCTGGTTCTGCTCGCCGCCGTACTGATCGGCATCGACGTGCTGATGCGCAAGTTCCTTCTGCTGTCGATCGGCGGCGCCGACGAACTGGCGGGCTACTCCCTGGCGATCGGAACGACCTGGGGCCTGGGCGCCGCCCTGCTCGATCGTGCGCATATCCGCATCGATTCCTTGTACGTCCTGTTTCCGCAGAAGGTGCGGCTGGCACTCGATCTCGTGGCGCTCGTGCTGTTCACCGGGTTCTTCGCCCTGACCCTGTGGCACGGCTTCGGCGTCGTGGCGCAATCCTGGACGTCGGAATCGCGCAGCCAGTCCGCCCTCGAGACGCCCACCATCATCCCGCAGTTTCTCTGGATCGCCGGCCTGGTCGCCTTCGTCGGCGTGGCGCTGATCCTGCTGGTGCAGGCCCTCCGGCTGGGCGCGGCGGGCGACCTGAACGGGATGGCCCGGCTGATCAGCACACGCTCGGCCGAGGAGGAGGTGGAAGAGGAGATCCGCGACCTCAAGGATCGTCAGGTTCGCGAGGGGAGAAATTGACGTGCTGATCGTCACCCTGCTCATTCTCATCGGCCTGCTCGCGCTGGCCATTCCCGTCGCCGCCGGTCTCGGCATCCTCGGCCTGTCGCTGTCGGGCATTTACTCGAAGCTGCCGCTTTCGCTGGCAATGGGCGAGATCGCCTGGGGCACGTCGAACAACTTCCTGCTCGTCGCCATTCCGTTCTTCGTGCTGCTGGGCGAGATCCTGCTCCGGTCCGGCATGGCCGAGCGCATGTACAACGCACTCGTACTCTGGGTGCCCTGGCTGCCCGGCGGCCTCATGCACTCGAATATCGCCTCCTGCGCCATGTTCGCGGCGACCTCTGGGTCGAGCGTGGCGACGGCGGCGACCATCGGCACGGTGGCTCTGGGCGAGGTCGAGAAGCGCGGCTATTCCGAGCGGCTGTTCCTCGGTACCATCGCGGCCGGCGGCACGCTGGGAATCCTGATTCCGCCCTCGATCAACATGATCGTCTATGGCGTACTGACCGAAACCTCGATCCCCAAGCTCTACCTCGCGGGCTTCATTCCCGGCCTCGTCCTGGCCGCCCTGTTCAGCCTGACGGTGCTGCTGATCTGCGTCATCCGGCCGGAGATGGGCGGGAAGCCGACCTCAACGAGCTGGGCGCAGCGCATGGCCGCCTTGCCCGATCTGATCCCGCCCCTGGTCATCTTTCTCGCCGTGATCGGCTCGATCTATGCCGGTTGGGCGACAGCTACAGAATCGGCGGCGCTGGGTGTGATCGCGTCGATCGGCATTGCGGCGGCCTATCGGCGCCTGACGCTTCGCACGCTGCTGAACGCCTTCGAGGGCACGATGCGCACGACCGCCATGATCATGGCGATCCTGCTCGCGGCCTATTTTCTCAACTTCGTCATCACCTCGATCGGCCTCACCGGTCAGGTGAACCGCTTCATCACCAGTCTCGGTCTCTCGAAGGTCCAATTGCTGATCGTCGTGGTGCTCTTCTACTTCGTGCTCGGCATGTTCATGGAGACGCTGTCGATGATGGTGGCGACGGTGCCGATCATCGCGCCCATCATGATCACGGCCGGCTACGATCCGATCTGGTTCGGCATCATGATCATCATCCTCATGGAGCTGGCGATGATCACACCGCCGGTTGGCATCAATCTCTACGTCGTCCAGGGCTTGCGCAAGAAGGGACGGATCGACGACGTGATCATCGGCACGTCGCCCTTCGTGATCACCATGCTGCTGATGCTGGTGGCCCTGTCGATCTGGCCGCAGATTGCGCTCTGGCTGCCTCAGACGGCGGCGACTTAAGCCGCCGCCAGCGTCATCACGATATTCCCGGCGCTGTCGCGCTCGGCTCGGGCGCCGGGCGGCACGACGCAGGTCGTGTCGTATTCGTCGATGATCAGCGGGCCTGTCATCGGCGTCGCGAGGTCGGTGCGGCTCACCACCGGTGTCTCCATCCAGCCATGCGCATCGCCGAACCAGGCGCGGCGCGAGGCCTGGCCTGTCGCCTCGGTCCGGCTCGGCCGAACGTTCTGTGGCACACCGCTGCCTTCGCGCAGGCCCGCGCCCACGAGCTGGATGGCGACCAGCTCGACCGGCTCGTCGGGACCGGCACGATGACCGTAGGTGCGCTCGTGCTCCTGGCCGAAGGCCTCCTCGAGGTGCGTCACCATGCGGGCATCGATCGGCCCGTCCGGCACCGGCACCGTGAGCTCGTAGCTTTGCCCCTTGTAGTGCAGTGCCGCTGAGCGCTTCAGCCGTGCGCTCGTGCCGGTGAAGCCTTCCTCCGCGAGCTGCGCGTCGGCCTGTTGCGCCATTGCAGTCCAGGCGCGATCGATCTCGCCGAGATCGGCCTGGCGCAGCAGGCGCCGGAAGGTCCGTGCATAGTGGTGCTCGACATCGGCATAGAGCAGGCCGAAGGACGAGAAGAGCCCGGCCGATGGCGGCACGATCACGCGGCCGATGCCCAGCGCCGCGGCCATGCCGGCCGCGAACAGCGGTCCATTGCCGCCGAAGGCGAACAGGGAGAACTCGCGCGGATCGCGGCCGCGTTCGGTCGACACCGCCTTGATGGCGCGGATCATGTTGGAGGCCGCGATCAGGTGCGCGCCGTAGGCCGCGCGCTCGACCGTCATACCGAGGGGCTTGGCGATCTTTTCCTCGAACACCGCGCGCGCCTTCTCGGCGTTGAGCTTCACCGCGCCGCCCACCAGATGGCCGGGGTTGATGTAGCCCAGCAGCACGTTGGCATCGGTGATGGTCGGCGCCTCGCCGCCCTTGTCGTAGCAGACTGGGCCGGGGAAGGCGCCGGCGCTTTCCGGCCCCGCCTGCAGCGCGCCGCCCGGATCAATCCAGACATGGCTGCCGCCGCCCGCACCCACTTCGGCCAGGTCGATGGCAGGGACCTTTAACGTGTAGCCGGCGCCGGTGAGGAGGCGCGAGCCGATCATGATGCCGGCGCCCACGGCATATTCCTGGGCGCGCGCGATCTCCCCATCCTCGACCATTGAGGCCTTGGCTGTGGTGCCGCCCATGTCGAAGGTGATGATCTTCTCGAGCTTCTTGGCGCGGGCCAGCGCCTGCGCGCCGACCACGCCACCGGCCGGGCCCGATTCGATGATATTCATCGGCCGCTCTGCAGCGGCGGTATCGGTGGTGAGGCCGCCGTTCGACTGCATCAGCAGCAGGCGCGCCGGGATACCGGCACTGTCCAGCCCGCGGCGCAGGGCCTGCAGATAGGTCGCGACGATTGGCATCACGTAGGCGTTTATGACCGTGGTCGAGGTCCGCTCGTATTCCTTGATCTCGGGCAGCACCTCGCACGATACGCTGAGCGGCAGGCGAGGGGCCTTGGCGGCGACGATGTCGCGCAACATCAACTCATGCGCCGGATTGGCGAAGGAATTGAGCAGGCAGATCGCGATCGCCTCGACCTTTTCGGCCAGCAACTCATCGACGGCGCGTTCGGCGTCGGCGGGATCGAGTGCCCGGTCGATCTTGCCGGCATGGTCGACCCGCTCGTCCACCACCTTGCGCAGGTAGCGCTCGACCAGCGGCTCCGGCTTGGTCCAGCTGAGATCGTAAAGCTTGGGCATGCGCAGGGTGCGGATCTCCAGCACGTCGCGGAAGCCCTTGGTGGTGATCAGCCCGACCCTGGCGCCCTTATGCTCGAGGATCGCGTTGGACGCGACCGTCGTGCCGTGGCGGATCTCTTCGATGGCGCCGCCGTCCAGGCCGGTCTCGCGGAAGACCTCGCTCAAGCCGTCGACGATCGCCTGGGCATAGTTGCCGACACTCGAGGAGATCTTCTTGGTGTGGATGGTGCCGTCGGATCCCAGCAGCACGATGTCGGTGAAGGTGCCGCCTATATCGACGCCGACGCGATAGGTCACAGTCATGGCGCTACTCCGCCGCCCGGGCCAGCGGCGCCGGATCGTGCCATTGGACCTTCGGCGTCTCCGCCCAGCCGCGCGCCTTGGCGATCTCGGCCCGGCGGCTCGCGGTGGCGGTTGTGTCGACCGTCCAGGCCTTCGTGTCGACTACGACGCCGTAGTCGGCGAGCGCCTTCGCGGGCGAAAGCAGTTCGTTGCGCACGTCGCGCAGGACCGCGGCGGGATCGCGTTCCAGCGGATCGCCCCAGCCGCCGGCGCCGGCCAGCACGTGGCGGAAGATGTCGCCGCCCTTCACGGTCATGGTGAGCTTGGACGGCAGCAGCCGGTTCTCGCCGTCGGGATTGAGGTAGTTCTCCGACGGCCCGCCGGGACTGCCGCCATAGAGGCCGAACGGCCGGTGGTCGCGCCGGTCGGAGCGGACCTGCAGCATGCCCTCGGCCTCGAGGAACTTGTAGTCGCGCCGGAATGGTACGCCGCCGCGGTATTTTCCGGCGCCCGCCTTGTCGGCCACGAATTCGTAGGCCAGCAGCTTGATCGGCTGCTCGGCCTCGGTCACCTCGATCGAGTGAGAAGCCATGTTGGCGAACATGTGCGAGTTGCCGTCGAGTCCGTCGGCGAAGGGGCGGGCACCCCAGGCGCCGCAGGTGAAGTCGACATAGACGAAGGGTTTGCGGGCCGCGTCGTAGCCGCCGATCGAAATGCCGGTATTGCCGCCATCGCCCGCCGCCTTCACGCGATCCGGCAGCATCATGGCGAGCGCGCCGAACATGCAGTCGGTCATGCGGAAGCCGGTCAGGCCGCGCGCCGCGCAGGCCGCCGGCAGCACGCCGTTGCCCACCGTGCCCGGCGGGCAGATCACCTCGATGGCGCGGAACACGCCTTCGTTGTTGGGGATGCCCGGCGGCAGCACCGACCGCACGCCGGTGTAGGAGGCGGCTTTGGTGAAGGAGAGCGTATTGTTGATCGCGCCCTTGACCTGTGGGTTCGTGCCGGTCCAGTCGACCACCATGTGGCCGCCCTTCTTGGTGATGGTGACGAACAGGCGGATCGGCTTGCCGTAGTCGACGCCGTCATCGTCGATCCAGTCCTCGAAGCTCCATTCTCCGTCCGGCAGCTCCTGGATCGCCGCCCGCGTCAGCCGCTCGGCATAGTCGATGACCTCGTTCAGATAGAACTTCGTCTCTTCTGCCCCATGGCGTGAGACCAGCTCGGCGAACTGCTTCTCGCCGATATGGCAGGCCGCGAGCTGGGCGCGCAGGTCGCCGAACAGCTGGACGGGCAGGCGGACGTTCTTCTCGATGAACGTCATGATCGTCTTGTTGAGGACGCCCTTGTCATAGAGCTTAATCGGCGCGATGCGCAGGCCCTCGGCGTAGATCTCCGTCGAATCCGAGGCGTTCGAGCCGGCCACACGGCCGCCGACGTCGATGTGGTGGCACACCGTGCAGGCGAAGGCCAGCCGCTCGCCGGCGTGAAACAGCGGCTTGATCACGAAGATGTCGGGCAGGTGCATGCCGCCGTCGAACGGATCGTTCATGATGAAGACGTCGCCTTCGAACATGTCGTCCTTGAAGTGGCGCATGATCGATTCCATGGCAGTCGGCACGGAGCCGAGATGCCCCGGCAGGGTCAGGCCCTGGGCCGCGAGCTTGCCGTTGGCATCGGCGAAGCCCGTCGAATAGTCCATGTTGTCCTTGAGAACGCCGGAGTAGGTCGTCCGGAAGACGGTGAGCGCCATCTCGTCGGCGATCGAGAAAATGGCGTTCTTGAAGAGCTCCAACGCGATCGGATCGGACACCGGCACTTTGTCTTCCTCCCGGAACTTGCTGCCGTCATTGGCGAGCCTCGCCATGCAATTTGCAAGCCGCTTCGCCTGTCGAACCTGCGCGCCTTGTCCGGGGGGGGGGGGGGAGCGGCGTCCGACCGGTCGCATGGGCGAAGCCACCTGCAGTGCGCTAGAGTGCAATCCCCTCCGAAGGAAACGCTCGATGCCCAAGACGAAGATTGCCCTCGCCTGTCAGGGCGGCGGCAGCCAGACCGCCTTTACCGCCGGAGCCTTGAAGGCGCTCTGTCAGGCCCAGGGCCGGCTGAAGGACGAATTCGAGTTCGTCGGCATCAGCGGCACCTCGGGCGGCGCCGTCTGCGCGACGCTGCTCTGGTACTCGTTCATGAAGGGCGAGCGGCCAGTCTGGAAGCGGATGATGGATTTCTGGGAGGAGAATACCGCCCAGGGTCCGCTCGAGCACGCGATCAACAGCTTCATCGTCGAATCGGTGCGGCTGGTGAATGCGGGTGTCATGCCGACGCTGCAGCTCAGCCCGTCGTCGCCGATCATGCAGTCGATGATGGGTTTCATGACGACGGGACAGCGGATGGGCTTTTCCGATTTCCGTGGGCTTCTGGAGAAGCACATCGACTTCGCCGAGATTGCTTCCTGGGGACCCAGGCCGCAGCGACCGGTTCTCATGCTGGGCGCCGCCAACGTCACCAGCGGCGCACTCGCCAAGTTCGTGTCCGCGAGCGAGGCGATCCGGGTCGAGCACATCCTGGCCTCCTGCGCGGTGCCGAACATCTTTCCGGCCGTGCAGATCGGACAGGACGCCTTCTGGGACGGGCTCTTCTCCGACAACCCGCCGGTCGAGGAGCTGGTCCGCCCGCGCTCGGTCGGCGAGGCCAACATTCCCGACGAGATCTGGCTGATCAAGATCAATCCCACGGCCAGCCGGCGCGTGCCGCAAAAGCCCGGCGAGATCGTCGACCGGCGCAATCAGCTCGAGGGCAACATCTCGCTGTTCCAGCAGCTCGGACATCTCGAATTCATGAACGACCTGATCATGGCAGATGCTTTCCGGCCGGAATTCCTCAGCCGTTTCGACATCAAGGCCCCGGTGCGCATTCCGAAGTCATTCCACACCGACGTCGCGAAGCCCTATCACATCCCCTGTATCGAAATGCCGGCCGAGCTTCAGGACTTGCTCGACTACGAGGGCAAGATCGATCGCGGCTCCGCGAACATCGGTCGCCTGATCGCCGAGGGCGAGAAGGCGGCGGAGGTCTTCCTGACGGCGCGGGCGGAAGCCGTCGCCGCGTCTTCCCTCGGCGAAAACCAGACGGCCGGGCAGGCCGCGTCGAACGGCGACGGGTTCAGTGAACTCCTTCTGTCGCGCTGGCGCGATCCGCCGGACCGCTCGGAGTAAAGCCTACTGCGGCTCGATCTTCGCGATCTTCACGTACTCGGCCCACTTGGCCCGCTCCTCGCGATCCTGCGCCGCGCATTGTTCGAGCGTCAGTGCCTTGGCGGTGAGGGCAAACTCCTCGGTGAGGCGCTTGTTGTTCGCGGGCGCGGTGATCGCCTCGTTGATCAGCGTGTTCAGCCGTTGCTGGATCGGAAGCGGTGTCGCCTTCGGTACGGCGATGGCGAGAAATCCCGAGCTGACGAACCCCGGGAAGGTTTCGGCGAGGGCCGGCACGTCGGGATAGAGCGGACTGCGGCTGGGAAGCGAGATGGCGAGCGGCCGCGCCTTCTTGTCGACGACCTGGCCGCGCGCGGCGGTGAGGTCGACGAACATGAAGTTGATGGCACCGCCGTAGAGGTCGTTCCAGGCATTGCCGATCGCCTTGTAGCCGACCCCCTGCCAGTCGACGCCGGCGCGCTTGCCCAGAACCTCGGCCGGCACCTGCGAACTGGCGTTGAAGTAGCCGAAGTTGAGCTTGCCCGGGTTTGCCTTCGCATAGGCAAGCAGGTCGGCCAGGGTCTTGTACGGGCCGTCGGCCGGTACCACGAGGAACGTGCCGGAGGAGCCGATGATGCCGACGACGGAGAAATCCTTCTCCGGATCGTAGCCCGGATTTTTGTACATGTGGACGTTGGCGGCGTTGGTCGAGGTCGTGGCCAGCATCAGCGTATAGCCGTCAGGCGATGCGACCTTCACCGACATTGCGCCGACAATCCCATTGGCGCCCGGCTTGTTCTCGACCACGAAGGGCTGGCCGGTCTTTTCTTCGATGTACTTGCCGACGAGGCGCGCCGTGATGTCGCCTGAGCCGCCGGGCGCGAAGGGCACGATGATCCGGATGGCCTTGGTGGGGAAAGTTTCGGTCTGCGCAGCGGCGGGCAGGGCGGCGAGAAGCGGGAGGGCGAAGAGGCTGCGGCGTGACAGCGATGTGCGGAATGTGTCCATGGGAGCGAAGTTTAACGCATGCGCACCGGATAGACAGCGCGACGCTTGCAGCCCTACCTTGCGCCCATGTCAAAATCCGGTCGGCCGCCGCTCGACGGCATTCGCGTCATCGATTTCTCCCGCGTGATCGCGGGGCCCATGTGCACCCAGATGCTTTCGGACATGGGTGCCGAAGTCATCAAGATCGAGAATCCCGACGGCGGCGACGACACGCGCAAAGGCGCCGGCCCGCGTGCGGGCGGCGCCAATGGCGAGAGCCACTTCTTCATGACCTACAACAGGGGCAAGAAGAGCGTCGCGCTGGATTTCACCAAGCCCGAAGGCCAGTCGATCGTGCACAAGCTGCTCGCCGGCGCCGACGTACTGGTCGAGAACTTCCGGCCGGGTGTCCTGAAGAAATATGGCTTCGACTATGCGAGCGTCGCCACGAAGTATCCGAAGCTGATCTATCTTTCGATTTCGGCCTACGGACAGACCGGGCCCCTGTCGGATCGACCGGGCTATGATCCGGTGCTCCAGGCCGAGTCGGGCATGATGAGCGTCAACGGCGAGGCCAACGGCGAGGGGCTGCGCCATGCCATCGCCATCGTCGACACGATGACGGCGATCCATTCGGTGGCGGCGGTCAACGCCGCGCTCTACGCACGACGCGATACGGGGAAGGGGCAGCAGATCGATCTCGCGCTCTACGACACGGCGCTCGTCTCGCTGGGCAACATGGGCTCCTATTATCTGATCGGCGGCGAGCAGCCGCGGCGCGCGGGCAACGGCCATTTCGCATCCGCGCCCAACAGCTCGTTCGAGACGGCGAACGGCAAGATCTACATGGCGGTGGCGAACCAGAAGCTGTTTGCCGACACCGCGAAGGCGCTGGGCCATCCCGAGTGGGTGAGCGATCCGCGCTTCGACACGGTGGCGAACCGTGTCGCCAACAAGCCCGAGCTGACGCGCCTCATGGAAGAGGTGCTGACGACCGACACCAAGGAGAACTGGGCGCAGAAGCTGCGTCATCTCCCGGCCGGCCCGATCCGCACCATGAAGGAGGCGCTGGACGAGCCCGAGGTGAAGCGCCGCGGCATGTTGAAGACTTATAAGCATAGCCGGGTCGGCGATGTGCCGCTGATCGGCTCGAACTTCCACTTCTCCGACACGCCGGTCGACGACACGCGGCCGCCGCCGGCACTGGGCGAGCATACCGATCAGGTGCTCGAGGAACTGGCGGGCCTCGGCGCTGTGGAGATCGCGGCGTTGCGCGAGAAGAAGATCGTCGGCTGAGAGGTTCCTCTTTCTGTCGTCCTGTTACGCAGTGAAGGACCTGACGGAACGATCAGAGGACTCTCTGGCGGGCGCGAGATCCTTCGCTGCGCTCCAGAGCGGGGGCTACCCCGCTCGCGATGACGGGTATCCTCACCTGTCGAGCCACGTCTTCAGGATCAGGTTGGTCTCTTCGGGCTTCTCCATCGTGACGAGGTGGCCGCACTGGTCGACGACCACCAGCGCGGCGGCCGGGATGGCCTTCGCCATTTCTTCCGACAGGAACAAAGGCGTTGCCGCATCGTCGCGGCCGCAGACGACGATGGTTGGGCACTTGATGCGTGGCAGGTCGGGGCGCCGATCCGTGCGGATCGCCGCCAGCTCTTCCTGCCGCTTGTAGATCTCAACGCCGATCTCGCCGCACATCGTCATCACCTCGTCGACCAGCGGCTTGTCGGACAGGCGATACGCCGGGATGAAGCGCGTCATCTGCATGCCGAGGACCAGCTCGAAATGACCTTCGTTCGCCAGGCGGATGCGGGCGCGACGGATCGCCCGCTCGGCCTCGCTCTGGCTCCTCATGCCGGTGTCGAGCAGCGCGAGCTTGGTCACGCGATCGGCGGCGAACTGCATGATCTCGACCGCCAGCATGCCGCCCAGCGACAGGCCGGCCAATGCGAACTTCTCTGTCGGCATCTGGTCGACCACCCAGCGGGCGGCGCTCTCCCAGTTGTCCCAGATGGACAGCGGCGCCTTGCGCCAGTCCGGCACGACGATGTCGGCCTGGTTCGAAAGGGCTGCGACCTGGGCGGCGAACAGTCGGGGCGAGCACAGCACGCCGGGGACGAGCAGCAAGGGTGTCCTGGTCATTCGTTTCCTCCGGCGCGAAACGTAGCGCAGACGATTCGTCTGCGGTACCAATAGGCCATGGCCGCAGCCTCCGTTCGCGACATCCGTCTCGACCTGTTCCGCGGGCTCGCTCTGTGGTTCATCTTCCTCGACCACATTCCGACCAACATCGTAAGCTGGCTGACGGTCCGTAACTACGGCTTCAGCGACGCGACCGAGATCTTCGTCTTCATCTCCGGTTACACCGCGGTCATCGCCTACAGCCGCATGCTGGACGAGCAGGGATGGCCGCGGACCGCAGCGCGCATCTATCGTCGTGTCTGGCAGCTCTATGTCGCCCATATCCTGCTGTTCGTGGCCTTCTCAGCACAGATCGCCTGGGTCTCGATCGCCCGCGACAAGCCGGCCCTGATCGAGGAAATGCAGTTGATGGGCCTCGGGCAGAATCCCTATCGCGCCATCCTCGAGGCGGCCCTTCTCAAGTTCCGGCCGGTCAATCTCGACGTGCTGCCGCTCTATATCGTGCTGCTGGCCGCCTTCCCGCTGGTCCTGCCCATGGTGGTGCGCTGGCCATGGGTCGTGATCGGGGGATCGATCGCCTTGTACGCCGCGACCTGCCATTTGAACTGGAGTCTGCCGGCCTATCCCGACGAGAAGGTCTGGTACTTCAACCCCATGGCCTGGCAGGTCGTGTTCCATGTCGGGGCAGCCTGCGCCGTGTTCGGTCCCGGGCTTTCCCGCCTCGACCGGTTCCGGGGGACGCTGACCGTCCTGGCGATAGCGTTCATCTTGTTCGCAGCCTTCATTGCCTTGTCCTGGCAGTACAATCCGCTGGAAAGGCTGGTCCCGACCTGGGTGGCGCGCATCATCTATCCGATCGACAAGACCAACATCGACATCCTGAGATTCGTGCATTTCCTGGCCATCGCCTGGCTGGTTCGGATTGCCGTGCCGATCGACGCTCCCGGGCTCAAATGGCCCCTCTGGGAACCACTTCGCAGATGCGGTGAAGCTTCCTTGCTTATATTCTGCATCGGGACTTTCCTTGCGCTCAGCGGCCAGGTGATCGTCAGCCACTATGAAGAGTCGATCTTGTCGCAAATTCTCGTGAGCATCCTGGGCATCGCCATCATGTGCGTCGCTGCCTACATCGCTGCCTGGTTCAAGCACGGGAATGCGCGTGCGTCGGCCCGTGGGCGGGACGCAGCCGGAGCGCCGCGGTGAGCCGGCCGATCGCCCTTCTGGTCGCGACCCTCCTGTTTGCGTTGGGCGGAACGGCCCACGCGAAATCCATGGCCCTGTGCCGGGCTACGCCGGCCCTGCTCACGCTGGGGACGAACCTGCCGGTTGCGCGCAAGGCGATCGCCGAGCGCAAACAGCTTCGAATCATTGCCCTGGGCTCGTCCACGACCGCGGGATATGGCGTGTCGAATCCCGCCTTCGCCTATCCCACGCAGCTCCGCATCGGCCTGGAGAAGGCCCTGCCCGGCATCGACATCGAGGTGATCAACCGCGGGATCGGCGGACAGGACGTCGAGGAGATGGCCGCCCGCATGCAGGTCGAGATGCAGGAAAACCCGGCCGCGCTGGTCATCTGGCAGACCGGTACCAACGCCGCCATCCGTCACATGCCGCTCGACAAGTTCGACAGCACGCTGCGTGGTGGCCTGAAGCTCGGCAAGTCGCTGGGCGCGGACTTCATCCTGATGAACCTGCAATATGTGCCGGCCGTCGTCGCCGCGCTCGACAAGGAAGCCTACGAGAAGATCATGGCCGATGCGGCCAGGGACTATTCCGCCGGCCTGTTCCGGCGCTACGACATCATGCGCAGCTGGTACGATGACGGCATGCCCTACGCCCAGTTCGTGCAGCTCGACGGGCTCCATCTCAACGATTTCGGCCAGAAGTGCATCGGCAGGCTGCTGACCCGTTCGATCGTGGATGCGCTGAAGGCTCCCTGACAGGAGGAGGCCCCCATGCCCCGTCGCTTCGTCGATCTTTCGATCTATCTCGAGAACGACGTGATCTCCGATCCGCCGCCGTTCGGACCGAAAATCCAGTATCACAAGCATGCCGACACAGCCGGCCAGATCGCCGGCTTCTTTCCAGGCCTCAGGAAGGAAGACCTGCCGGACGGCGCCGGCTGGGCGGTCGAGAACGTCAATCTCTCGACGCACAACGGCACCCATCTCGACGCGCCGTATCATTTCCATCCGACGATGAACAAGGGCGAGCGCGCCATCACCATCGACGAGGTGCCGCTCGAATGGTGCTTCCAGCCCGGCGTGAAGCTCGACTTCCGCGACAAGCCGGACGGACACGTCATCACGGCGGCCGAGGTCGAGCAGGAGTTGGAGCGCATCGGCCACGAGCTGAAGCCGCTGGAGATCGTGGTCGTCAACACGCGGGCGGGCTCACGCTACGGCAACGACGACTACGTCAATTCCGGTTGCGGCATGGGCTACGACGCCACGATCTACCTGCTGGAGAAGGGCGTGCGCCTGACCGGCACAGACGCCTGGAGCTGGGACGCACCGTTCTATTTCACCGCCCAGAAGTGGGCGAAGGACCACGATCCCTCGATCATCTGGGAAGGCCACAAGGCCGGCCGCGACATCGGCTACTGCCATCTCGAGAAGCTGCACAATCTCGAAGTGCTGCCGGGCGACGGCTTCACCATCGCCTGCTTCCCGCACAAGATCCGCGGCGCCTCTGCCGGCTGGACGCGCGCGGTCGCGATTTTCGAGGAATGACGCGCCAGGCGCGTCATCCTGAGCCTTTGCGAGGAATCTTAGCCCGCCGGAGGTGCCTGCCGCCTACGGCAGCGGGTCGGGTTCGCCCGGCGGCAGCGGCATCTCGAAGACGTTGAGGGTCATCGACACCAGCATGTAGTAGCCGCAGACACCCACGAGATCGACCACGCCCTTCTCGCCGAACGAGTCGATGGCGCGCTTGTAGTTGGCCGGCGCGACGCGGTTGGTCTCGAGATATTCGGTGACGAAGTCGTAGACGACCTTTTCGACGTCGCGCTTGAAAGGTGGCGTGGCGCGCAGGCGGACCGCCTCGATGATGTCTTCCGCCAAGCCGGCTTCCTTGGCGAGGCGGGCATGCGCGTAGAACTCGAACTGTGCCTTGAAGTGCCGTCCGACCAGGCAGATCGCCAGCTCGGACAGGTCGCGCGGCAGCGAGTTGTGGAAGCGGCAATATTCGCCGAGCTTCTGGGCGCGGTCGGCCAGCACCGGGCTGCGCAGCCACGGCTCGAAGGGGCCGCGCAGGCCGCCGCGGGGGCCGGACATGATCGCATCGGCGACCTTCTTCTGTTCGGGGTCGAGCTTGTTCAGGTCGAGCGGCGCCAGACGCGACATTGCGTTTCCTCTGTTCTGTGTTTTGGAAAGTTTAGAGCGGGCAACCGGCGTCGGCGACGCGGTTGGCATCAGCGGCGTCGAAGATGTGGTTCACGATCGACAGGCCTGCCTCCATCGCCGCACTCGAGCGCACGCTGCAGGATCCGGTGGCCGTCCATAGAACCTTGCCGCTGCCCGAATCGTAGAGCGTGAGCGAGAGGCGCAAGGTCGAGCCGGAGGGCACGGACGGACCCGTGTCGCGCCGGCCGATCGGATTGGCGGGCAGCATGAGGCGCGGGTTGGCGCCGGTTTCATAATCCTGGCTCTGCATCATCGGCATCTCGCGATCCATGCCGCCGGACAGGTCGAAATAGCTCACGTCCATGCGCATGATGTTGCCGCCGCTGAACCCGACCTGGTTGCCGCGCTGGGTGAGACGGACCATGACCTGGCGACGCAGCTCGCGCGCGAGATGGGTGTCGGAGGTGAGCTGGACGGCGATCTTGACCTTGGGGATCTTCTGGTAGGCCTTGATCTCGATCTCGCCCAGCTTCGGCCCGGCGCCCACGCCATATCCCTGGGCGGAGGCCGGCGCCGCGAAGAAGAGCGCCGAGAGCGCGACAAAGGTGGCGGCGATACGCATTCGTCTTTCCCCTAACGTCCCTCGACCGCCGTCAGCCTGCTCCAGCCGGCCTCGTCCCGGTCGAGCATGCGCTTCAGCGATTCGAAATGCAGGAAGGCCTGCTGCGCCTCGCCCGCGATCTGCCTGGCCGTCTGTTCGGCCATCGCCTCGTCGATATTGTGCAGCTCCCGGCCGGTCTGCATGGCCAGGACCTGCACCATCGCCGCACGTTCGAGGTAATAAAGGTCGTCGTAGGCTTGGGCAACGGTCGGACCCGAGACGATGATGCCATGGTTCCGCAGGAACAGGATGTCCTTGTCGCCCATCGCCCGGCACATGCGCTCGCCCTCGTCGTTGGACAGGGCGACGCCGCCATAAGCGTCGTCGTAGGCGATGCGGCCCCAGTAGCGGAAGGCGTTCTGGGTGCACATCTCGATGCGGCCGTCGCGGATCGAGGTCAGCGCCGTGGCGTAGGGCATGTGGGTGTGCAGCACGACCTTGGCGCGCGGGTTGCCGGCGTGGATGCGGGCGTGGATGTAGAAGGCGGTGGGCTCGACCGGATACTTGCCCTCGATGATGTTGCCGTCGCCGTCGGCCATGACGATGTCGGAGGGCGTGATCTCCCCCCAGTGCAGGCCCTGCGGGTTGACGAGGAAAAGATCCTCGCGGCCGGGGACAGCCATGCTGAAATGATTGCAGACGCCCTCGTTCAGCCCATGCCGCGCGGCGGCGCGCAGGGCGGTGGTCAGGTCGATCCGTGCCTGGGTGACCGGGTCGTTGGCAAGCATTGAAGGGGCTCCATTGAAGAAAGGCTCCGCCGCGGGCGATGATGCTGCGAAGTGCATATGTGGCCAAGCAAAATCGCCGACGTCAGGAGCCGTCCCGATGAATGTTCTGTTCGATTCGCCGGTCGGAGCGCTGCTGGCGCGGCCGTGGGTCGATCCGGTGGCCTTGCATGGCCTGCGGCGCTGGTATCTGCCGCTTTCGCGACTGTGGGCGGCCGCCAATCTCGCCGGGCTGGATGGCGCGCGATTTCGCGAGGAGATCGGCATTTCCCTGCCGGGTTTCTGGTCGGAGGCTCGCCTGCAGCGTCTGCTGGCGCGTCATGCACGGGCCCAGGCCCGCGCGGACGAAATACGGACGGAATGGGAGGCCGCCATCTTCGATCCGGCGGCCGGGGGCGATCCTGAACGGCTGGACCGCGAAAGGCGTACTGCTGCGACCGCCCACCTGGCGAGCCGTGCGTTCTTCTATCCGCTGCTGTTTCCCCGCCGGCCGTCGCTCGCACGCTGGCGCATCGACCCGCCCGAACGGGTCGAGCGTGAGCTTGGTCATGTCGCCGGGAATCCTTCGGCGCTCTGTGTGGCGCCGATCGCCCCGGAAAGCGTCGAGAGATCGCGAAGCTTCGTGAAGGACGGGCTTTGCGAATACTGGCTGCGGGCTGCCACTCCATCGGCGCGACTGCGACAACGCCCGGGCAGTGAAACCCTCTATGCCCGTGTCGTCGAACCTGTCGGGGGGACGCTCGACACTCTGGTTTTCGGAAACGGCCTCTGCGTCGAGACCGAGTTGATGTCGATGGACAGGGGACCGGGTCCCCAGCTCGCGGCAATGGGATGGAGGGTCATCGAGCCGGTCTCGCCCTATCATGGCTTGCGGGCGATGCCGGGATTCTATGGCGGTGAGCCGTTCTTTGCGGCGGGGCCGACGAGTTCGATGGATCTCGTCGCCGGACAGGCACTCGAATCGGCGCTCTTGATCGCGTGGGCCCGCACGCGGTTCGGCGGCAAGGTGGCGCTGGCGGGCATATCGATGTCGTCGTTCGTGGCGCAGTTGGCCGCCAGCCATTGCCATCTCTGGCCGCCCGAGGCGCGGCCGGACGCGGCCCTGCTGATCAGCCATTCGGGCCGCGTCGAGGACGTCACCTTCGGGGGAGCGCTTGCCGGGATGCTGGGGCTCGATCGCGCACTGATCGAGGCGGGTTGGGCACGCGAGAGCCTGGCACGGCTTTCACGCATGATCGATCCCGCGGACACACCCGCCTTGCCGCCCTCGCGCATCGTTTCGGCACTGGGCGAAACCGATCGCTGGGTGCCGTATCGAGATGGCCTGGCGCTCGCGCAACGCTGGCGCCTGCCGGAAGACAATCAGTTTCGCTACCGGTTCGGCCATCTCGGTATGCCGGTCCAGCTCATCCGCGACAGCACCCCCTTCGCGAAGCTCAGGCAGGTGATGAACGAGGGCTAGCTGTCGTACCGGAGATCTCGCGCACCAGCTTGGTGCGCACGGCCCGTCCGAAATGGTCGAAATTGTCGGCCACGACCAGGAACGAACCTGGTCCGCCGATGACGCTCTCCTCGTAATACTTGTCGAGCGTGAGGTCGGGCGGGCGGCCAAAGTTGCTGCGGTTCATCATCACCGGCAGCCCGTTGATCACGATGCCCTGAGACACGAGCTTGTCGCGCACGATCTCGGCTGGCGGCCCGTCGTTGGTGCGGCCGTCGCCGGACACGTCGATGACCCGCCGCTTGGCCGCAAAGGACGAATTCTCGAAGCGTTGACCGGCATGGGCGAGGGCGGCTCCGACGGCGGTCCAGCTCTGCGAGGTTCGAGGCGCCTCGGTGAGCTTGTCGGCGAAGCGCCGGGCGGCGCCCGGGCTGTCGATCACCGTCCAGTCGATCACGACCGCCTGAAAGTGGGCGCCCGCCCATTCGGTGTAGCAGATGGCGATCCGCCTGTTCTCACCCGAGAGGATGGCGTCGACCACCCGGTCGTTGGTGAGAGCCTCGATGTAACCCCGCCGCTGGAGTTCAGCCTCGACCTCGTCGATCGATCGCGAGACGTCGACAGCCAGTACGAGCTGCAGATCGACCGGTGTCTGGGCACGAGCCGACGTCGCCGTCGCCAGCGCCGCCACTGAGCCTACGAGCGCCGACCGTCGCCTCATGCCCACCTCCGTCGAAGGAGCGAAGCATAACACCGCAGCGCCCGGCGCAAACGAAAACGCCGGAGGAAATCCTCCGGCGTTCAGGTCGACCGTCAGGAACGGCCTATTGTCGGAACAGCCTATTGATCGTCGTCGAAGCCGCGCTTGCGCGGTTCGTAGTCGCGCTCGCGGCGCGGCTTGTCCGGAGCGCCGCCGCCGAAACGACGGGCCGGCTTGCCGAAATCGCCGCCTTCGGCCGGAGGAGCAGGAGGAGCGCTGGAGAAATCGGCACGGCGATCCCGCATCGGACCACCATCGCCACCGGGGCCTGCGCCACGGTAACCACCGCCGCCGCCGCCACCCTCACGACCGCCGCCACCATAGCCGCCGCCGCCGCCACCACCATAGCCGCCGCCACTGGCACCGCCGGGACCGCCACCACCGTAGC
>NZ_JBQVQG010000016.1:96474-136060 GCF_052439685.1 Reyranella sp. | reverse complement strand
GGATGGACACAGGCACGGTGCTCGTGCCCACCCTTCGAGACGCATCGCTGCGCGATGCTCCTCAGGGTGAGGTCGGTGTTGGATACCGGGCCTGATTCAATCTTGCCCGGAAAGACTCTCGCTACTTCCGCTTCAGATAGTCGATCGCGAGATAGCTGAGGGCGCGCACGCCGTACTTGAGGGCGGGCTCGTGGACGCGGAAGAGCGGCGAATGGTTGGCCGGCGCCTGCAGCGGGTCGACGTCCGGTGGCACGACACCCAGGAAGAAGAACATGCCCGGCACGACCTGGGCGAGATACGAGAAATCCTCGGCGCCCATCACCGGGCGCACCTCGGTAACGCGCTGCGGGTCGAGGCCGTTCTTCAGGCTGTTCGTGCCCCAGTCGGTGAGCGGCGGATCGTTGTAGGTCACCGGCACGCCCTCGAAGACCGTGACGGTCGCCTTGGCGCCGGCGGCATCGGCGATGGCGGTGGCGGTCTTGTCGATGCGCTTCCAGATCTCGGCGCGCACGCCCTCGTCGTGGGTGCGGATGGTGCCTTCCATGGCGACCGAATCGGGCAGGATGTTGTTGCGCACGCCGCCATGGATGGTCGAGACCGAAATGACCGCCGGCGTGAGAGTGGGATCGAGCTGACGGCTGACGATTGTCTGCAACGCCAGGATGATCTGCGCCGAGGTGACGACGGGATCGATGCCGCGCCACGGCTGCGAGCCGTGCGTCTGGCGGCCCTCGACGTCGATCTTGAGGCGATCGGCGCTCGCCATCAGCCCGCCGGGACGCAGCGCGATCACGCCCGAGCGGATGCCCGAGGTGACGTGCAGGCCGAACACCGCCGACGGCGCCGGGTTCTCCATGCAGCCGTCGGCGATCATCGCCTGGGCGCCGCTCGGGCGGCCGTCGTTGGAGCCTTCCTCGTTGGGCTGGAAGATCAGCGTCACCGTGCCCGGGATCTCGTCCTTCATGCCGGCCAGGATCTCGGCCACCCCCATCAGGATGGCGACGTGGCAATCGTGGCCGCAGGCATGCATCACGGGAACGGTCTGCCCGAGATACTCCGCCGTGGCCCGGGAGGCGAAGGGCAGGTCGACCTTCTCCTCGACGGGCAGCGCATCCATGTCGGCCCGCAGCGCCACGACGCCGCCGGGCTTGCCGCCCTTCAGCACGCCCACCACGCCGGTGATCCCGACGCCCGTCCTCACCTCGTAGCCGAGCTTCTCCAGGTGCTCGGCCGCGAGCGCGGCGGTGCGCGTCTCCTGATAGGAAAGCTCCGGATGCTCATGAATGTCGCGCCGCCACGCGATGACCTTGTCCTCGATCTCGAGGGCAGCTGCGGAAATCCGCTCGGAAAGTTCGTTTTCGATGGCGACGTTGTTCATGTCGTGAGTGTCCTGGGCGACGAGGCGGGTGCGCAAGGACTTACCATCCTTCAGAAGAATGCGCGCCGAAATCGGCCAGACGAGCCAAATGCGGGAGCGATTGTTTCCGACGCGTCCATGCGGCATCCCGGACACCACACTTGGCGCCAGCTATTCGGCAGCCGATGTCGAAGGCGCCGATGTCATGGCCGGCGGGAAGAAGTCGGACAGCCAGCGCAAGAGCGGCGAGGGGTCCGTGACCGTGAGCCTGATGCCCGAGGTGAGGGGCGACGGCATGTTGATGGTGCGTGGTGTCAGGCCGGGCATAGACGGCGCCTATGGCGTCTCATCCGTGAGCCATCGCCTCGACTGCAGCAGCGGTGGCGTGACGGCAATCGAACTGAAGCAGCCCGGCAGCGGCGGCCAGGGCTGAGCGAGGCGTGATATAGCGAAAGGGGTTTGGGGAATTCCTCTTCAATACTCGGTTGTGGACGGGATTTACGGCGGTAACTTCGTCGAAAGCGCGAGGGGGCACGCGTGACCGAGGAGGCGACTGAGAAATCTGCTGCCATGGACCAGGTCGAGTATCACTCGGCGCTGGCCAAGGGCCTCACCATCGGGCGCTACAAGATCCTCGCCGTGCTGGGCGAGGGTGGCTTCGGCATCACCTATCGCTGCCACGACACCCAGCTTCATCGCGACGTAGCGATCAAGGAATACCTGCCGGTCAGCCTCGCGATCCGGCAGGGCGACACCCAGGTGCAGCCGCGCTCGACCGAAGTGTCCAAGGAATTCGTCTGGGGGCGCAGCCGCTTCCTCGACGAAGCCCGGACCATAGCCAAACTGAGCCATGTGCCCGCGGTCGTCCGGGTCCACGATTTTCTCGAGGCACATGGCACGGCCTATGTCGTGATGCAGCTTCTCGAGGGCGAAACGCTCGCCCAACGACTGCTGCGTGAGACGCGCCTCCCGCAAGCCTTCATCGAGCAGATCTTGCCACCGTTGCTCGACGGCCTCGAACAGATCCACAGCGTCGGTTTCGTCCATCGCGACATCAAGCCGGCCAACATAATGCTGGCGCCCGATGGATCGCCGACACTGATAGATTTCGGCGCGTCTCGTGCGGCGGTCGCTAACCGTACGCAAGGTATGACGGCCATTTTCACGCCGGGCTTCGCGGCTCCCGAACAATCGAGCGCGGGTAAGCAAGGGCCGTGGACGGACATCTACGGGTTGGCTGCGACGCTCTATGCCTGCGTCGCCGCTAAGTCTCCGCCCAGTGCCGTGGATCGTCTGCTAGACGGTGATTCGACTGTTTTGGTCGAGACGGTCGGCATCGACTATTCGTCCCGTCTCCTGAAGGCCATCGACGTAGGCATGCTGTTGCAGGCCAACGCGCGGCCGCAGTCGATAGGCGCCTGGCGGCAGGTACTCGCTACCGGCGTCTGGAAAGTGTCCGACGGGGCGGCCCAGTCCCCTCAACCCGCGACGGTCGCCGTTCGCCCGCATGTGAAGCCGGAAGAAAAGCGCGCGACGCCGGTGATCACAGTGATCGAGACGGGGGCGAACAGGACGCGGTCCCGCCGGCCGGTGGTCCTGGCGGGGGCCGTGCTCCTGCTCGTCGCAGCGGGTGGCGCCGGCTACTGGAGTCTTGTGCCGCAGTCCATCAACAAAGCGTTGCCGCCGGCGCCGGCTGTGGGTGGGTTTGCAGGGCCTGCCACCGGCGAGCCCCGTCACCTGCCCGGCAATGCCGGACGCGTCATGGAGGAGCGGGCTGCCCTCGAACGCCTCGACAGGGAGCAGGCGGTCGCGAAAGCTGCCGCCGAAGAGGAGGCGCGCCAGCAGGCGCTGAAGGACGCGGCAAAAGAGATCGAGGAACAACAGGCGCGCGCCCGGGCCGAAAGCGACGCGAAGGCCAATGCCGAACCGGGCGAGGCTGAGCTCCGTCTCACGCCCCGCGAGCGGCAGAGGCTCCAGGTCGCGCTCACCTCTCTGGGGTTCGACGTCGGCGGCATCGACGGCACGTTCGGTCGCCGCTCGCGCGAGATGATTGCAGGCTGGCAGGGCAAGCGGGGCGATTATGCGACCGGCTTCATAACGGCCACGCAGAAGACCGCGCTTCTCAGCGAGGGCGCGACCGCCATCGTGCGGTGGGAAGAAGGACAGCAGCGCGCCCGGATCGAGGAGCAGCGGCGGGCACAGCAACCGTCACCGCAGCAACAACCGCCGGCCCAACGCAGATCCGGCTGGAGATGGCCGTGGGAGTAAGTCACTCGGCGCGATGCCCTACGAGTCACGACCGGGCGCGTTGTGAGCAAGCTGCGGAGGAGCGGACCAGTGCCACGGCCTGGCAGCAGTTTTGCCGCCCCCCTCTGTGGCCAGGGATTCAACTCAGCGAGTTGGCGGAACAGCAGGCGTCACCGATATCGGGAGCCGATGGACGCCAGGGCCTTCGCCGGGGCATCCAGCCCCCTCAACGGTGAGGGTCCGCTCGCCGGAGAAGCTGCCGTCGGGCCTCGGTATCAGGTGGTCCGCACGAACCGATCTGACGGCACTGTTCGGATTCATGCGTTCGCAAAGGTAGGGATAGGGGCCCCGTGTTTCCCAGCGGCCATTGATCCATCGATACTCGAAAGCTGCCGGAGCGCCAGGATTGCGGGCGCTGTCGCCTGAATTGTCCATCCGCACGACGCAGCCGTTCGCGTCGCAATGGGTCGCGAACTCGACCACGAATGTCTTTGCTTCCATTGGCGTCGGGGCGCCGTTGAACGTCTGTCTCGAGAAGTCGACGAACACGTTGTAAGGGCCGTTCAGCCGCGGCGGCCGGACCTGGTCCGACTGAGCAAGCGCAACGACATCGGCGAAGGTGATTGCAGCGCATGCTCCCGCGAGCGCAAGCGCATGTGGGCGATGAGTGGCGGTCATTTCGGGCGCAGCATCAGGGATCGGCCGGCGGATTTCCAGCGTTCCGCCCGGAATTCGGCCGACGCGGTGGCCGCGAGGTCGCCGGAATCGACCAGTGCCCGCACCGTCGAGGTCGCGCAGCCCAGCCGACCCGCGGCCGCGGCGACGGTCACCGATTCCTCATCGTCATGTTGAAGATCGATTATTCGCCAACATTGCTCTGTCTACGCATGCACGCGCCGGCGGCCACCCGCGGCGGCAATTTGCACCGCCGAATGGATTGAGGGTGAAAACCAAAAGCCTAAACTGGCGCCTTGCGCCAAACGGGCGATGGTCGCGGCGGTAGCAAAAGCGCCCTTCGGCATCCGGCCTTGCGCGGTTGTCGGATGTTCCCGACGCTCTACCGTTGGGGAGCCGAAATGCTGAGAGTGGTTGTACTTGCGGGGCGCGCGCTCTGCGCTGCCGCGCCCACGAGCGCCCAGACGGATTCCATGGAGAAGGTGGCAAGCCTCGGGGGCGTCCTCGCCTCAGAAAAGGCCTGCGATCTCAAGATCAATCAGAAGGCGGTCGAGTCTACCTGTCGGAGCGCGCCAGGATGCGCGTGTTGAGTGGCTTGTGGCCAGCACGTTCCATACATGCCCGGGGCTGCTGTAATCTCTCCAGTCTCATGGAGCTTCGCGCTCATCGATCCGTGAGTGCGAGAGACTACCCGCCCCGCCATCAGGGCTCGTGCGGCACTTTGTTCGAGGCGTCAAATGTTCAACTGGATTGAGTTCGATGACTTGCTCGGTGTTGCCGTCGTGATCGGCGTCATGACCATCCTGGCTGTCATAGTTGCTTTTCGAACCCGCCGATGAACGCGGCGTCGCTCGGCCAGGCAAGACGCGTCGCCGTGTAACCAGTGAGCTGGCTCAGCGGATTTTCGGCGAAGCCCCAGCGCTCTCTCCCGAACCGGTCCCGACCTCCGCTACCTCGGCCGCGATGCCAGCGCCGCCGAAGACTGTCATCGAGATCAGAAGATTGATCCTGCCGGACGGGGTCGACGCGCAGAGTGTCGAGGCGCTACGGCGCGGCGGCGGCGATCCCGACGAGAAATGGACTCGGAAAGGCCGGCGGCAGATCTACGGCGCCTTCTTTCATTCGGCAACGCCAACGGCGAATCCCGCCAGGGCATCCTGGCAAGGGCGGAGGTCGGCCGGCCGGCGCACTTCATTCATATTTATCAATGACTTAATGGGAGATATGGCGGACAGGGCGGGATTCGAACCCGCGGTGGCTGTTACACCACGCACGCTTTCCAAGCGTGTGCCTTAAACCGCTCGGCCACCTGTCCGGGAAGCGCGGTCGGCCGCTCTTATACATCGGTGGATGGTTTGGGCAACGTCCTTCCCCGCTGCGGACTGCTTGGCTAGGGTCCAGCCGGTACCTGACCGGCGCCTGGGGGAGTAATGGTCGTGTTTCGGGCCTTGGGCTGGCTGTTTCTGGCCCTGGCTGTCGCAGTGATCGTGCATGACCTGCTGACCTTGTGGTCGCAGGGCAGCTATCCTTTCTCGACCTTCGGAACCCTCTGGGCGCATCTCGACCCGGCGTCGCTCGGCAATACGCAGACTTCGGCGCGCCGCCATCTGTCGGGCGTGCTGTGGACCTGGATGATGCGGCCGCTGCTCACGGTGCCGGCGGTGCCGGCCTTCCTGGTGCTGGGCCTCGTCCTGCTCTGGATCGGCCGCCGCGAGCTCGGCCGTCCGGAACACGGCGTCCTGATGGGCTCGCGCCCGCGCCGACGCCGCGGCGGACTCTCCTGACCGTTTACCGGCCTAGCGGCTGTCCATCTTGAGGGCGGCGATGAAGGCCGACTGCGGGATCTCGACCTCGCCGATCTGCCGCATGCGCTTCTTGCCCTTCTTCTGCTTCTCCAGGAGCTTCTTCTTGCGGCTGATGTCGCCGCCGTAGCACTTGGCCAGCACGTCCTTGCGCATCGGGCTGATGGTTTCGCGCGCGACCACGCGGCCGCCGATCGCGGCCTGGATGGCGATCTTGAAGAGCTGGCGGGGGATCAGGTCCTTCAGCCGCTCGCACAGCGACCGGCCGCGGCTCTCGGCGGCGTTCTTGTGGACGATCATCGACAGCGCATCGACCGGCTCGGCGTTCACCAGGATCGAGAGCTTCACCAGCTCGCTCTCCTCGTAGCCGTCCATCTCGTAGTCGAAACTGGCATAGCCGCGCGTCATCGACTTCAGCCGGTCGTAGAAGTCGAACACGACCTCGTTCAGCGGCAGGCGGTAGATCGCCATGGCGCGCGTGCCGGCATAGGTGAGCTCGATCTGCTGGCCGCGACGTTCCTGGCAGAGCGTGAGCACGGAGCCGAGATGCTC
This sequence comes from Reyranella sp., assembly GCF_052439685.1. Classification (GTDB taxonomy): domain Bacteria; phylum Pseudomonadota; class Alphaproteobacteria; order Reyranellales; family Reyranellaceae; genus Reyranella. Next base: position 129,427 of record NZ_JBQVQG010000016.1, on the reverse strand, counting down.
GTCGGGGGTGATGATCGTGGCCTTGATCCACGGCTCCTGCATCGACTCGATCTTCATCTGGTCGGGATAGTCGGCCGGATTGTGCAGCTCCATCGACGTGCCGTCGACCATCGCGACCTTGTAGACGACCGAAGGCGCCGTCGTGACGAGGTCGAGATTGAACTCGCGCTCCAGCCGCTCCTGCACGATTTCGAGATGCAGGAGGCCGAGGAATCCGCACCGGAAGCCGAAGCCCAGCGCCGCGCTGGTTTCGGCCTCGAAATGGAACGAGGAGTCGTTGAGGCGAAGTTTCGAGAGCGACTCGCGCAGCACCTCGAACTCGGCGGCATCGGCGGGGAACAGACCGCAGAACACCACGGGGACGCTGGGCTTGAAGCCTGCCAGCATTTCCGTCGCGGGTTTGCGGTCGTCGGTGATGGTGTCGCCCACCTTGCAGTCGGCGATGGTCTTGATGCCGGCGATGATGAAACCGATCTCGCCCGGCCCGAGTTCCGCCACGTCGGTGGCCTTGGGCGCGAACACGCCGACCTTGTCGAGGTCGTAGGCCGCGGCCGCCGCCATCATGCGGATCTTCATGCCCCGTCGCAGGATGCCGTGCTTGACGCGCACCAGGGTGACGACGCCGAGATAGGGATCGTACCAGCTGTCGACCAGCAGAGCCTGAAGCGGCGCCTCGCGATCGCCGGTCGGTGCCGGCAGGCGCTTGACCATGGCCTCGAGCAGGTCGTCGATGCCGAGACCGGTCTTGGCCGAGACCATGACGGCTTCGGACGTGTCGATGCCCACCACGTCCTCGATCTCGCGGCAGACGCGCTCGGCATCGGCGGACGGAAGATCGATCTTGTTCAGGACCGGGATGATCTCGTGATTGACCTCGATCGCGTGATAGGCGTTGGCCAGCGTCTGCGCCTCGACGCCCTGGCTGGCATCCACCACCAGCAGCGAGCCCTCGCACGCCGCCAGCGAGCGGCTGACCTCGTAGGCGAAATCGACGTGGCCCGGCGTATCCATCAGGTTCAGGACGTAGGTCTTGCCGTCCTTGGCCTTGTAGTTGAGGCGCACGGTCTGCGCCTTGATGGTGATGCCGCGCTCGCGCTCGATATCCATCGAATCGAGCATCTGGTCGTGGAATTCGCGCTCCGTCACCGCGCCGCAGGCCATGAGCAGCCGGTCGGCCAACGTGCTCTTGCCGTGGTCGATATGGGCAATGATCGAAAAGTTACGGATCAACGACAGGTCGGTCATTTCAGCCTGAACCTAACTCAGCTTTCATTGTCATCCGGAGCGTAGCGAAGGATCTCGCGCCCAGGACGACAGAAGGTTTACCCGCGCAGCACGGCACCCGTCGCCTTGGTGACGGCCGCCACGATTTTTTCGGAAACCGCCTCGATCTCCGCATCGGTCAGGGTACGCTCGACCGGTTGCAGGGTGACGGCGATGGCCAGCGACTTCTTGCCTTCCGGCACGCCCTTGCCGGCATAGAGATCGAACACGCGGGCCGCGGTGATCATCACCTTGTCGGCGTTGCGCGCGGCGCGCACCAGCTTTTCCGCCTCGACGCCGGCATCCACCAGGAACGCGAAGTCGCGTTCGAGCGGCTGGAAGGCCGACAGGACGAGCTTGGGGCGCGCCTTGGTCGCCTTCGCCTTGGGCAGCGGGGCTGCGTCGAGGAACACCTCGAAGGCGGCGACCGGGCCCTTGAGGTCGGCGGCCGCGACGATCTCGGGATGCAGTTCGCCGAAATAGGCCATCACGCGGTCGCCAAGCTTGAGCGCGCCCGAACGGCCGGGGTGATACCAGTTCGGCGCGCCCGGCTGAGTCGAGAGCGTGTCCGGCGCGCCGACCGCGGCCAGCACCGCCAGCGCATCGGCCTTGGCGTCGAAGGCGTCGACGGTGCGCGCGGGTCCGGCCCAGTTGCGCGGCACCGCCATGTTGTGGCGGATGCCGGCGGCCACGGTGCGCTGGCCCTGGGGCGTCGCGTCCTTGTACTGCGGGCCGACCTCGAACAGCGCCGGATCGGACAGGCCGCGCGCCTCGTTGCGCGACGCCGCGTCGATCAGGTTGGGCAGGATCGAGGGGCGCATCGTGTCGAGCGTCGCATCGATCGAGTTGAGCAGCCGCACGTCGGCGCCGCCGCCCCCGAAGCGCTCGGCCTTCTTCAGCGGCAGGAAGGACCAGGTCACGGCCTCGTTCATGCCGCGCGCGGCCAGCGCCCGGCGCGCCTGCGGCGTGCGGCGCTGCAGGGCGTCGCGCGCCGGCTTCGAGATTGCCGAGAGGCGTGGCAGCGAGGTCGTCGGGATCTTGTCGAAGCCGAACACGCGCGTCACTTCCTCGACGAGATCGGCCTCGCCCACGATGTCGGGGCGCCACGAGGGCACGGCAGCGGTCCAGGGGCCGCTGCCGCCCACTTCGAAGCCGAGTTTCTTCAGGATGGAGACCGTCTCCGCGCCCGGCACGTCGATGCCGGTCAGCGTCTTCACGCGATCCGTGCGCAGGTCATAGCGGCGCTGCCAGGCGGGCATCACGCCGCTGCGGGTGATCTCGCTGCACTCGCCGCCGCACAGGTCGAGGATCAGCCGGGTCGCGACATCCGTTCCCCATTCGACCGATTGCGGATCGATGCCACGCTCGAAGCGGTACCGCGCGTCGGACTGGATGCCGAGCTTGCGGCCGGTTGCGGCGACACGGATCGGCGTGAAGTAGGCGACCTCGAGGAACACCTCGGTCGTCCCCTCCTGCACGCCGGTCTCTTCTCCGCCCATGACGCCGCCGATCCCGTGCACGCCCTTCGCATCGGCGATCACCGAAACTGCCGGATCGAGCGTGTAGGTCTTGCCGTCGAGCGCCAGGATCTGCTCGCCGTCGCGTGCCTGGCGCATGACGAGGTCGCCGGAGAGCTTGGCGGCATCGAATACATGCAGCGGCCGGTTGAGGTCGAAGGTCACCAGATTGGTGATGTCGACCAGCGCCGAGATCGGGCGCAGGCCGATCGACTTCAGCCGGCGCTGCAGCCAGTCGGGCGAAGGGCCGTTCTTGACGCCACGGAAATGCCGGCCGACCACGATCGGGCAGGGGCTGTCCGGCTCGGGCGTGTAGTCGTGCGTCCACTTGACCGGGCTCTCGTAGGTGCCGGAGATCCGGTCGGTCTTCATGGGCTTCAGCGTGCCGAGCCCGGCCGCCGCGAGGTCGCGGGCGATACCGTGAACGCCCAGGCAATCGCCGCGATTGGGTGTCACCTTGATCTCGATCACCGCATCGTCGAGACCGAGCGCCTCGGCCGCCGGCTGACCGGTCACGGTCTCGGCCGGCAGATCGATGATGCCGCTATGGTCGTCGCCGAGCTGCAGCTCGCGCGAGGAGCAGAGCATGCCGTTCGACTCTTCGCCGCGGATCTTGCCGACCTTGAGGTGAAGGTCGGTGCCGGGGATGTAGCTGCCCGGCGGCGCGAAGATGCCCTTCATGCCGGTGCGCGCATTGGGTGCGCCGCACACGACCTGGACGATGCCGGCACCGGTATCGACCTTGCAGACACGCAGCCGGTCGGCGTTGGGATGCTGCACTGCTTCGACCACGTAGCCCACGACGAAACCCTTGAGGGCTTCGGCGGGGTCGGTGATGCCCTCGACCTCGAGGCCGAGCATGGTCAGCGCGTCGCGCACCTCGGTGAGCGTCGCGGCGGTGTCGAGATGCTCCTTGAGCCAGGACAGGGTGAACTTCATTTCACGGCCTCCAGAGCCGAGAAGCCGTAGTGGCGCAGCCAGCGCAGGTCGGCGTCGAAGAACGCCCGCAGGTCGGGAATGCCGTACTTCAGCATGGCGATGCGGTCGATGCCCATGCCGAAGGCGAAGCCCTGGTAGACGGCGGGATCGAGGCCGCAATTGGCGATCACGTTCGGATGCACCATTCCCGAGCCCAGGATCTCGAGCCACGAATCGCCGGCGCCGATCTTGAGTTCGCCGCCCTTCCACGAGCAGCCGATATCGACCTCGGCCGACGGTTCGGTGAAGGGGAAGTAGGAGGGGCGGAAGCGCAGCGGCAGGTCGTCGACCTCGAAGAAGGCGCGGCAGAAATCGACCAGGCAGCCCTTGAGATGGCCCATATGCGTCGTGCGGTCGATCACCAGGCCTTCGACCTGATGGAACATCGGCGTGTGGGTGGCGTCGCTGTCGATGCGGAAGGTGCGGCCGGGCACGATGATTCGGAGCGAGCCGCCGTCGGCCAGGCGCTTCTGCACGTCCTTGCTCAGCATGGTGCGCGCCTGCACCGGGGAGGTGTGCGTGCGCAGCACCATCGGCGTGCCATCGGCACGCGGCGGCAGATAGAACGTGTCCTGCATCTGGCGCGCCGGATGGTCGGGCGGGATGTTGAGGGCGGTGAAGTTGTGCCAGTCGTCCTCGATGTCGGGACCGTCGGCCCAGGTGAATCCCATCTCGCCGAAGATCGCGCCGATCTCGTCCATCACCTGGCCGATCGGATGCAGCGTGCCCTGTCCTTCGGGCCGCGCCGGCAGGGTGACGTCGATCTTCTCGGCTGCGAGCCGGGCTTCGAGGGCCGAAGCGCTGAGCGAGCCCTTGCGCGCCTCGAGCGCGGCCTCGATCTCGCCCTTGAGCTGGTTCACGCGGGCGCCGAATTCCTTGCGCTGCTCGGGCGCGAGCCCGCCCAGCGTCTTCATCAGGCCGCTAACGCTGCCCTTCTTGCCGAGCGCCGCCACGCGGGCGGCTTCCAGCGCGCCGAGATCGGCGGCGGCCTGGACGGCGTCGAGCGCCTCGCTGCGAATCGTCGAAAGATCGTCCATCTTTCCCACTCTCGAAACCGAACACGAAAAAAGGGAGCCTGTGGTCCAGGCTCCCTCTTTGCGATCTCTGTCAGCCGCGCGTGACGCGCAGAAGACGTTACTTGAGGGCGGCCTGGGCCTGGTCGACCAAAGCCTTGAACGCTGCCGGCTCACGCGCGGCGAGATCGGCCATGACCTTGCGGTCCATCTCGATCCCGGCCTTGATGATGCCGTTCATGAACTGGGAGTAGGTCATGCCATGCTCGCGGGTCGCGGCGTTGATGCGCTGGATCCAGAGGCCCCGGAACGCGCGCTTCTTGTTGCGGCGGTCGCGATAGGCGTACTGGAGGCCCTTTTCGACCTTCTCGATGGCGACGCGGAACGCCGCATTGGAGCGGCCGCGATAGCCCTTGGCGAGCTTCAGGACCTTCTTGTGACGAGCGTGTGCAACCACGCCCCGCTTGACGCGTGCCATGGTCTACCTCTCGTACGGGAAGAAGTTGCGCTTGAGGATCCGGGTGTCCGGCTCGGACATGATCGCCATGCCGGTCGCCTGACGGAGGAAGCGGTTGCCGCGCTTGCTCATGCCGTGGCGCTTGCCCACGACCCCATGCTTCGCTTTGCCGGAGGCCGTGAAGCGAAAACGCTTCTTGGCTCCGCTCTTGGTCTTCATCTTGGGCATTTTTGTTCCTTTTCAAAGGGTTAGCACTTGCGCGCCGGTCCCGACCCCCTGTGTGAACAGACGGCCGGAAAGTCCTTACAAAGCAGCCGAGGCAATGCCCTTATTGGCCAAGCCACCCGAAGGAACGCGGCTTATACAGAGGCGGCCCGATACGTGCAAGCATGCCGGGACCGGGCCGAAAGGCCCTCTTACGGGGATTTTCGCATGAAACTGGCAGGCAAGGTGGCTCTGGTGACGGGTGCCCAGCAGGGCATCGGGGCGGCGATCGCGCGGGCGCTGGCGGGCGCGGGGGCTGACGTGGCCGTGAGCTGGCTCGACGACCGGGCCGGCGCCGAGGCGGTGGCGCGCGACATCGCCCAGGCCGGCCGCAAGGCCCACCTGCTGAAGACCGACGTCTCCAAGGTGGCCGAGATCGAAGCGATGGTTGCCGAGACGGTCAAGGTGCTGGGGCCACCCGACATCCTGGTGAACAATGCCGGCGTCTATCCGCGCGTGCCGTTGCTCGAGATGCAGGAAAGCGACTGGGACTATCTGATGGACATCAACCTGAAGGCCGGTTGCTTCGCCACCATCGCCGTCGCCAGGGCGCTGATCGCCGCCGGGCGGAAGGGCGGCTCGATCATCAATCTCTCCTCCCAGGCGATCCGCGGCGCCGTGCGCGGCGTCCATTACAGCGCGAGCAAGGGCGGGGTCGTCTCGATGACCCGGGCGATGGCCCTCGAACTGGCGCCGCACGGCATCCGGGTGAACGCGATCGCGCCCGGCACGACCGACACCGCCCAGCCGCGCTACGGCAACACCGATGCCGAGCTGGTCGAGATGGCGCGTGCCAACATCCCCCTGGGCGGCAAGCTGCTGACGGCCGAGCAGATCGCCCGCACGGCGGTCTTCCTTGCCTCCGACGATTCCGACGCCACGACGGGACAGGTACTGCACGTCAATGGCGGGTCGTACATGCCCTAGCAGGGCGGCTGCCTCTTTCCCGTCTCGATGAAATCCGCGAAGCAGGGGCCGAACTTGCGCGAGAAGCTGGCGTCGGCGGCGCCATGGCCCTTGAAGCCCTCGGGGGCGTCGATGATTTCGGCATCGACGCCGTTCTTCGTGAGGATCGAGCGGGCATCGTCCATGCGACCGCCGACATCATAGGCATCCCCGGCGAAGTTCACGACGACGAGGCGCGGTCCGCGCCGGATGCCCTGCAGCACGTGCTGCCACTCCGAGCGCGCCCGGGTCGGGTCGCGCATCTTGTCGACCGTGCCGTGATGGGCCGCGGCGATCGAGATCACGCCGTCGACCGCGGCGCCGCGCTGCAGCGCCGCCAGCGACACCCAGGCGCCGGCCGACTGACCGGCGAGGATGATGCGCCGGTAGCCCATCGCCCGAGCCTTGGCGACGGCGTCGGCCAGCGCCGTGGCGTCGCTCGCCCAGTCGGTGATCCATTCGCGATCGAAGCGGTAGAGGTCGTAGCCCAGGCGCGTGAACCGGCCGACCCAGGCTTGAGGCGCGCTTTCGGTGGCGTTCCGGCCGGCGCTGTAGCCATGGCTCCAGACGAGCAGTCCCGTCGCGAGCTGTGGACCCCGCATCGACCAGTAGGGTTGCGGCCGCAGCCGCCCGATGTCGACGGCGCCGACGGCGCGGGCCGGGATCAGCTCCCGCCAGTCGTGTCCGGTGACCGTGTAGTTGTTGACGATGTGGAGCTTGCACGTCTGTCCGGTGCGATCCAGGCAGCGCTTGAGCGCTGAGGCGACGGCCGGACCGGGGTCGGGGCCGCCGGTCCCGGCCCACCAGCTCGCGCGACCGTCGGGGGACACGACGAAGGCGCGGTGTGGGCCGAAATTCTGGAAGTCCGAGAGAAGGCGGGCCGCATCGCTGGCCGGCGCCTGAGCCGGCGCTTTATCCGGCGACTGGGGGCCAGCCTGCGGCGTCTGCGCCTGGGCGGGGGAGAGGGCCGCCACGAGAACCGCAACGACGAGGGATTTGATGCGTTGTCTCACGGGCGAAGGCTACCACTCTCTGCCCGAAGCTTCCCAGGAAACCTCGCCCGATGAAAACCGCAGCCCTGGCTCTTCTCGTGCTCCTGGTTGCGATACCGGCACGGGCCCAGTTGCCGGCCCCGCCCGTCTCCTCTCTCCGACAGGACGCTGCGCCGGCGCCGCCGGCCAACGCACAGGCGGCCGCTACGCCGCTGACGGCGCTTTCGAGTTCGGACAAGGTACGGGAGAATCCCGGCGTCCAGTATCTGCTGATGAAGACCGTGGTCGCGAAGTCGATCGGGATCCAGAAGACGCGGGCCCTGCCGGTCGAGGCGGGCGGCTACAATCTGCTGAAATACTGCTGGAGCCCGGAAAACGTGCTGGGCGCGTGGGGCGAGAATTCGGGGCTCACCGGCGAAATGGTCGTGCGGGCACTCGAAACCCTGTCCTGGTCCCGCGACCTTGCACGGGCCGGCTATCCCGAAGCGCAGGTTGCTGAGGTGATCGGACGTTATGAGGCGGATCTGATCGCGGCCGGCTTCGCGGAAGCCGCGCGCACGCGAGCGCTCGAGGCGCTGCGGACGGAACTGCAGAACCTGCAGCTGCGTACGCCCGGAACGTCGGACATCGTCGCGCGTCTGCGCTGCAACCGGCAGCCGTCCTCGTTCGAATTGAACGTCGCCACCTCGCCGGAGGGGGCTCACGCGCGGTTCATGCCTCACGTGTTGCACCAGTTCTGCCTCGCCCAGCAGATCGACCCCGCCGACGCGGTGCGATGCGATTACTGGCAGTCGGCGAAGGCAGAGGGGCCCATGTCATTCGCCGGCGAAACCGCCTACAGCGTGACCTGGCCGGACAATGTCGTGACGACCGGCCGCTTCAATCCGGACGAGTATCGCGCCACCGGAACGGTGACATTGCGCCAGCGGCCCCCGGAGAACTGAGGGGCCGCCTGCCGACGCTACCTGCCTGGCGTCACTTGGGCGCCAGGACCATGATCATCTGCCGGCCTTCCATGCGCGGCATCGACTCGATCTTGGTGTGTTCGTCCATCTCGCCGCGCACGCGGTTCAACACCTCCATGCCGAGGTTGGCGTGGACCATCTCGCGACCGCGGAAGCGCAGGGTGACCTTCACCTTGTCGCCTTCCTCGATGAAACGCTTCATGGCGCGCATCTTCACTTCGTAGTCGTGTTCATCGATGTTCGGGCGCATCTTGATCTCTTTGACCTCGATGACCTTCTGATGCTTGCGCGCCTCGTGGGCCTTCTTCTGGGCCTCGTACTTGTACTTGCCGTAGTCGGAAATCTTGGCGACGGGCGGTACGGCGTTGGGCGAAATCTCGATCAGGTCGAGACTGGCCTCTTCAGCCATCTCGATGGCCTCGCGCGTGCTCAGCACACCGACCATCTCGCCGTTCTCATCAATGAGACGGACTTGCGCGGCTCGGATTTCGCCATTGACGCGCGGACCCTCGCGGGTGGGCGCAGTCTGTTGGGCAGGTCTTGCTATGGCTTCCTTCTCCTCTGTTGAAGCCCCGACTTGGGGGCGGGTGCGGGAACCGACCGCCCTAGAAGGGCGGCCGGGCCTCCGTTGAAAGTGTAGTGACGGCGGCCCCGAGTTCAAGGACCTCCTGCTTTTCCGAGCCCAGCCGGCGGATGGCCACCGTACGGGCTTCCATGTCGCGCCGGCCGACCGCGAGGATCAGCGGGACATGGGCCAGCGAATGCTCGCGGACCTTGTAGTTGATCTTCTCGTTGCGCAGATCGGTGTCGACACGCATGCCGGCGGCACGCAGCGCCGCTGCGACCTCCTCGGCATAGCCATCGGCGTCGTTCACGATCGTGACCACCACCGCTTGTGTCGGCGCCAACCAGAGCGGGAATCGGCCGGCATAGTTCTCGATCAGGATTCCGATGATGCGCTCGAAGCTGCCGAAGATGGCGCGGTGCAGCATGACCGGCCGCCTGCGCGATCCGTCCTCGGCCACATAGGCCGCGTCCAGCCGCTCGGGCAGCACGAAATCGACCTGCAACGTGCCGCACTGCCAATCGCGGCCGATCGCATCGCGCAGTACGAATTCCAGCTTGGGACCGTAGAAGGCGCCTTCGCCGGGGTTGAGGACGAGGTCGAGCCCCGCCGCCTTGGACGCCGCCTTGAGCGCCCCCTCGGCCTGGTCCCAGACCGCGTCGGAGCCGGCGCGGACCGGCGGACGGTCGGAGAACTTCACGAAATAGTCCGGGAAGCCCAGGTCCTTGTAGATCGAGCCCAGCAGCTCGCAGAAGCGGATCGTCTCGCTCTCGATCTGCTCCTCGCTGCAGAAGATGTGGGCATCGTCCTGCGTGAAATTGCGCACCCGCATGATGCCATGCAACGCGCCCGACGGCTCGAAGCGATGGCACGAGCCGAACTCGGCCATGCGCAGCGGCAGCTCGCGGTAGCTGCGAAGCCCCTGGTTGAAGATCTGCACGTGGCAGGGGCAATTCATCGGCTTCAGCGCGAAGATGCGCTTGTCGTCGTCGTCGATGAATTCGCGCAGGCCTTCCTCGTTCTCGCTGAGATACATGTTCTCGCGGAACTTCTCCCAGTGGCCCGAGGCTTCCCACAGCTTGCGATCGACCAGCTGCGGCGTCTTCACTTCCTGGTAGCCGCCGGCATCCAGCCTGCGGCGGATGTAGCTCTCCAGCGTGCGCCAGAACGTCCAGCCCTTGGGGTGCCAGAACACCATGCCCGCGGCTTCTTCCTGCTGATGGAAGAGGCCCATCTCGCGGCCGAGGCGGCGATGGTCGCGCTTCTCCGCCTCCTCGATTCGATGCAGGTAGGCCTTCAGGTCCTTGTCGGAGAAGAAGACCGTGCCGTAGACGCGCTGGAGCTGGGCGTTGTTCTTGTCGCCGCGCCAGTAGGCGCCCGACACCTTCGTCAGCTTGAACGCCTTGCCGAGCTTGCCCGTCGAGGGCAGGTGCGGCCCGAGGCACATGTCGAGCCAGTCACCCTGCTTGTAGACCGAGATCTCCTCGTCCTTCGGCAGTTCGTCGGCCCACTCGGCTTTGAACTTCTCGCCGTGCTGGACGAAGTAGTCCTTGATCTGCGCCCGATCCCACACCGAGCGCTCGATCGGCAGGTCGCGGTCGACGATCTCGGCCATGCGCTGCTCGATCTTCGCGAAGTCGTCGGGCGAGAAGGGCTGGTCGCGCACGAAGTCGTAGTAGAAGCCGTCCTCCGTCGAGGGGCCGAACGTGATCTGCGTGCCGGGATACAGTTCCTGCACCGCCTGGGCCAGCACATGCGCCGCATCGTGGCGCAGCAGTTCGAGCGCATCGGGGTCACGTGACGTCACGATGCCGATCTTGGCATCGCGGTCGACCACGTGGGCGAGGTCGACCATCTTGCCGTCGACGCGCAGCGCGAGCGCCGCCTTGGCGAGGCCGGGGCCGATCGAGGCGGCGATCTCGGCGCCGCTGACCGGCTTGTCGAAGGACCGGACCGAGCCGTCCGGCAGAGAAACATTGATCATTGAATTCACCAGCTAACGAAATTCCGAACGCAAGCCATCCGCCGACACATCAGGTCGGCAGCGGCAGGCCGGGAGGCCGCACGAGCGCGCGGGCCCGGCCGATTCAAGTTCGGACGGTGGTGATAACGGCAGGAGCGGTGAAAAACCGACGTTCCATGAGCGCGGACATAGTTGCCGGGCCCCCGCGAGTCAAGGTCAGCCGCCAGCCAGGCGGTGATAGAGGGCCAGCAGCTGCTGGTTGGACCGTGCCAGGCCGTAGGTGCTGCGCGCATGCTCCTGCGCCGTTCGCGCGAGTTCGGCGCGCCGTTCGATCGAGAGCGACAGGGCGGCCTGCAGCGCCTCGGCGAGGGAAGCGGCATCGCCGGACGGCGCCAGCCAGCCCGTCACGCCCTCGGGCAGGATCGTTTCGGCGGCGCCGCCGCCATCCTCGGCAACGACCGGCCGTCCCATGGCCTGGGCTTCGACCAGGGCACGGCTGAACCCCTGCCGTGCGCCGCCGGTCGAAACCACGACGTCGGCCAGCATGTAGGCGGCGGGCATGTCGTCGACATAGGGGCCGATCTGGACGCGACCGTTGAGTTGAGCGGCTTCGATCGCCCGTTCGAGCTCCTTCTCGAAGGGAGTCGGGGCGCCCGTCGAGCCCAGCAGGAGGCAGAACACGTCGTCCCGTCCCAGCAGCCGGATCGCCTCGACCAGGATCTTCTGGCCATTGTCTTCGCCGAACCGGCCGGGGCAGAGAACGAGATGGCTGCCGTCCGGCACGCGCAGCTCCCCCGCCAGTCGGATCAGGCGATCGACACGCACGATGGCCGGATCGAAGCGGTCGAAGTTGATGCCGGGGGTGATGACTTCCAACCGCTCCTGCAGAGCCGGAAAGCGCTCCAGCGCATCGCGCGCGACATGCTGCGATACGGCGATCACCGCGTCGGCACGCGATTGACGCGCCTCGACGAAACGGCCCGCGAGATCGGAGGCGAGGAACGGCCGATGCAGGGTCGCGATCCACTTGGCGCCGAGCCGGCGTGCCAGTGCGCGCGCGACCCAGCCCGAAGCGGGCGAGCGCGCCTGGATGACGTCGACCTTCGCGTCGCGCAGGCTCGAGACGAGCTTGCCGGGCAGGGTCAGCCGTCCCCACAGCACGTGCGCCGGGGCGGGAAGTTCGATGTGAGTCGCGCGCAGCCTCAGCAGGTCGGGAACGAGGCTGCCGCCGGGCGATGCCACGATCGCCGAGCCGCCCGCCGCGATCACGGCCTGCGCGGCCTCCAGCGTGGCACGCGCCACGCCTCCACCGGCCAGGGTCGGAACGATCTGAAGCAGGGTTGGCGCGGACACGGGCGTTGCTTTTGGCTACAGGATTGAAGGGCGGCAGCAGGTAACACGGGAGGGGCAGCGTGGGTAGGGTCGAGCGGCTTCAGCGCGACGGCGGAAATACCATCGCCTATGCGGTGACGGAAGGACGGACACCGACCGTGGTCTTCCTCGGCGGTTTCCGGTCCGACATGACCGGAACGAAGGCGGTGGCGCTCGAAGCCTGGGCCGAGAAGACCGGCCGTGCCTTCCTGCGTTTCGACTATTTCGGTCATGGCCAGTCGTCGGGCCGGTTCGAAGACGGCTCGATCGGCCGCTGGCTCGACGATTCGCTCGCGGCCATCGACCGGTTGACCACGGGCAAGCTCGTACTGGTCGGATCGAGCATGGGCGGCTGGCTGTCGTTGCTGGCGGCGCGGGCGCGGCCCGAGCGGCTGGCCGGTCTGGTGCTGATCGCGGCGGCGCCCGACTTCACCGAGCGCATGCTGCTGAACGGCCTCTTGCCCGAGGACCGCGCGATCCTGGAGCGTGACGGCCGGCTCGAGCGTCCGTCGCAATATTCGCCCGAGCCGTCGGTCTTCACCTGGAAGCTGATCGAGGAGGGGCGCAACCACCTGTTGCTCGACGAGCCGCTGGCGCTGCCCTGTCCGGTGCGCCTGCTGCATGGCCAGAGCGATCCCGACGTGCCGTGGGAATACTCGCTGCAGATCGCGAAGCATCTCGAGGCACCCGAGGTCGTCACCACCTTCATCAAGGGCGGCGACCATCGCCTCAGCACACCCGCCGACATCGCCCGCCTCATCGCGACGGTCGAGGAGTTGGTGGGGCAAAAATCTCCGTCGTCTCGACCGTAGCGCCGAAGGCGCGAAGTGGAGAGACCTTCGCTCTACGATTTGCCGCCCTTTAGTGGAGAGAAGGTCTCGCCACTTCGCCGAGCTGTGCTCGGCTCCGGTCGAGGCGACGGGTTGCTAACCTTCGGCCGCTAGAATCGCTCTGAGGCCCTCGCGATAGGTCGGATGGCGCAGCGCGACGCCGAGCTCGCGCTTGAGCTTGTCGTTCTTCACGCGCCGGCTCTCCGAATAGAAGGAGCGGGCCATCGCCGACATGGCGGGTGCGGCTTCGTCCCAGGGGATGGCCGGCGGTACCTTCCGTCCCAGCAGCTCGCAGGCATAGGCGATGACGTCGGCATTGGAGGCGGGCAGGTCGTCGGCCACGTTCCAGATCTCCGTTCCGGCGTCGCGCGCCGCAGCCTTCATCGCGCTCGCGGCGAGGTCCTCGACGTGGATGCGCGAGAAGACCTGGCCCGGCTTGTCGATGCGCTGGGCCGTGCCGGCTCTCACCCGGTCGAGGGTGCTGCGGCCGGGACCGTAGATGCCCGGCAGGCGCAGGATGTGGAGGGATGCGCCCGTTTCCGATGCGAGGTCACGCCAGCCCTGTTCGGCGGCGAGCCGCTGTTGGCTCCGCGTCTGGGTGGAAACGGGAGGTGTCGTCTCGTCGACCCAGCCGCCCTCGTGGTCGCCATAGACGCCGGTGGTCGAGAGGTAGCCCAGCCAGCGCGCCTGGCCGAGCAGTTCGCGGCAGGTGCGCAGCGCCGGATCGCCCTCGACCCCGGGCGCGATTGTGCAGACGACATGGCTGGGCTCGCCGAAGGCGTCGGGCGCGATCGTGGCAGTGCCGTCGAACCGATGCGCCTCGATCCCGGCTTCGCGCAGCCTGCGTGCCTTCTCCTCGGTCGTGCAGGTGCCCGCCACCGTCCACCCCTTGGCCCTCGCAAGCTTGGCGATTTCAAGGCCACTGAAGCCCAGGCCGAAAATGAAAAGTCGTCTTGTCATCTTGTCAGGAACCCCGCGGCGCGGTTCTTTTCAACCATGTTGTTCCGCCGCAAGCCGCTATGGCTGCTGCTCGGCCTTGTCGCCGCGTCGCCGTCGTTCGCCCAGCCCATTCCCGTCATCCCGGCTCCCAAACAATCCCTGCCCGGACCGCCGGCGCTGGAAACGCGGCCCGACCATGTCCAGCGCTACAACGACTGCATGCGGCTCGCGCGGATGGAGCCGCTGCGCGCGCTGCCGGCGGCCGAGAAATGGATCGCCGAGGGCGGTGGCCTGGGCGCCCGCCACTGCGTCGCTCTCGCCATGTTCCAGTCGGGCAAGCATGCCCAGGCCGCGGCGCAGTTCGAGGCGATCGCCCGCGACATGGGGCAGGATCGGCCGGGCTTGCGGGCCGAACTCTACGTCCAGGCGGGGCAGGCCTGGATGGAGGCCGGTGCTGCCGACAAGGCCGCCGCTGCACAGACCCGGGCCCTGGAGCTCAAGACGAACGATCCCGACCTCTGGATCGATCGCGGTCTCTCCTACGCCGCGATGCAGTCGTGGCCGCGTGCCATCTCCGACTTCGACCGGGCCCTCCGCCTCCGGCAGGACGATATCGACGCGTTGGTGCTGCGCGCCGCGGCCTGGCGCAATGCCCGGGATACCGGCCGCGCGCTGGCCGACCTCAACCGCGCCCTGGCGATCGCACCGGACCATACCGAGGCGCTGCTCGAACGCGGCTTCACCCATCTCGCCCGCGGGTCGCGCGATGCCGCCAACGCCGATTTCAGCCGCGTGCTGAAGCTGGTGCCGGCAGGCACCCCGGCCGCACGTCGGGCGGAAGCCGGGCTCGCCAGTTCCGGCGCTCCCGCGCCCGCGGCCCCCACGACCCCGCCGGCCGGCGGGAAGCGATAGCCTCGTTCAAGCCCCTCAGGTAAAACTCATGCAAATGAAAAAAGCCCTCTCGTCGATCGCCCTTCTCGCTGCCCTGGTCGTTGCCGCGCCGGCCTTCGCCCAGCCGGCCGCCGCCCCGCAGCCGCCCGCGTCCTATTATCCGGCGCCACCGCCGGAGCGGGCGCCGGTCACCGAACGCGGCGCATCGCCTACCGATCTCTCGTCGCCGCTGCCGCCCGCACCCCCGAAGGTCGAGCGGACGGTCATCGATTCCGATGCCGAGGCGCAGCTCTTCGCCGAGGCGCGCCGGATCACGTGGGGCCGCTATTCCAAGATCAAGGGCGCCAAGCCCGGTGAAGTGACGGTGACCCGCCAGGGCAACCTCTGGACCGTGAAGGGCCGCCTCGACAGTGTCGCGCCCGGCACCGAGGGCGACTGGGTTTCGATCGACGGCGTGGTCCAGCGCATTGCGGCCGGGGTGGTGCAGGTTCGCGGCGAGGTCGCCTTCCGCGTCGCTTCGGTCGAGAAGGGCACGCCGTGCAAAGTGGCCGGCCTGCTCACCTTCCGCCGCTCGGGCAAGTCGCAGGTCTGGCGTCTGGCCGAAGGCGACAATCCCTGCGACGGCAAGCGCGAGGGCTTCGACCTCGTGATGGACAAGCAGGGCGAAAAGAAGCCCGTCCCGGCGCAGCCGAAGCGCGGCTGATCCTAGCGCTGCGCCCTGAGGGTCGCGATGGCCGCACGGGCCAGCGCGTCGGCGCGTTCGTTCTCGGGATGGCCGCTATGGCCCTTCACCCAGTGCCACTCGACGTGATGGACGGCGCGGGCGGCGTCGAGGCGCTGCCATAGCTCGACGTTCTTGACCGGCTTCTTGTCGGACGTCTTCCAGCCGTTCTTCTTCCAGCCGTGGATCCACTTGGTCACGCCGTCCTTCACATAGACGCTGTCGGTGAAGAGGCGGACGTGGCAGGGCCGCTTCAGGGCCTCGAGCCCCTGGATGGCGGCCATCAGTTCCATGCGGTTGTTGGTGGTCGCGCGGTCGCCACCGGAGAGTTCGCGTTCCTTCTCGCCCATGCGCAGGATGGTGCCCCAGCCGCCCGGCCCCGGGTTTCCGCTGCAGGCGCCGTCGGTAAAGATTTCGACCTTCGCGGGTTCGTTCACAATCCGTAATCCGAGAGAGAGGTGACGCCGCGATGGAAGCGCAGCTTGGCGAGATATTCCTGCGGGTCCTTGCGCTTCACCAGCGCGGTGGGGGGCGTATGCACCCAGTCGTAGAGCCGGGTCAGCAGGAAGCGCAGCGCCGCGCCGCGCGCCAGCAGGGGCAGCGCCCGCTTCTCGTCGTCGCCGAGTTTGCGCACGCGCTCGTAACCCTGAAGCAGGGCGCGCGCCTTGGTGGCGTTGAAGGAATTGTCGATCTCGAAGCACCAGGCGTTCAGGCAGATCGCGACGTCGTAGGCCAGCAGGTCGTTGCAGGCGAAGTAGAAGTCGATCAGGCCCGAAAGCTTGTCCTGCAGGAAGAAGACGTTGTCGTTGAACAGGTCGGCGTGGATCACGCCGGCCGGCAGGTCGCGCGGCCAGTTCGCCTCGAAGAACGAGATCTCGCTGCCGAGTTCCTGGTCGAGCGGCGCATCGATCTCACGGCGGCAGCCCTCCCAGAGCGGGCGCCAGCCCGCCACCGACAGCGCATTGGGGCGCCTGAGCGCGAAGTCCTGGCCCGCGAGGTGCAGGCCGGCCAGCGCCTCGCCGACCGGCGCGCAATGCCCGACCGTCATGCGCCGCGGCCACATCCCGTGCAGGAAGCTGGTGATCGCCGCCGGCTTGCCGGCGAGTGACCGCAGGGCGTTGCCGTCGCTTCCGTGGATCGGCTGCGGGCAGTTGATGCCGCGCGCCGCCAGGTGATCCATCAGCCCGAGGAAGAAGGGAAGGTCCCGGGGATCGACCCGCCGTTCGTAGAGCGTGACGATGTACTGGCCCCGGGTCGTGGTCAGCAGGTAGTTCGAATTCTCGACGCCTTCGGCGATTCCCTTGAAGGATTCGGCCCGGCCGATGTCGTATTCGGCGAGAAAGGCTTCGAGCTCGGTATCGCCGACTTCCGTGTAGACCGCCACGTCAGGCCACCAGCGCGCGCGGCAGCTTGAACACGACGCTTTCCTCGGTCGTGCGCACTTCCTCGACGGTGACGTCGTAGCGCGCGCGGCAGGCCTCGATCAGCTCGTCGACCAGCAGCTCGGGCGCCGAGGCCCCGGCCGTGATGCCAAGGCGGCGGGCCTCGCCCAGCCACGCCCAGTCCATGTCGGCGGCGCGCTGGACCAGCCGCGACTTCGTGCAGCCATAATTGGCGGCAACTTCGACCAGGCGCATCGAGTTCGACGAGTTGGGTGCGCCGATCACCACCAGCGCGTCGCAGCGTCCGGCGATCGCCTTGACCGCCGCCTGCCGGTTGGTGGTCGCGTAGCAGATGTCTTCCATTTTCGGGCCCTGGATCGCGGGAAAGCGACGGCGCAGCACCGCGACGATCCCGGTCGTGTCGTCGACCGACAAGGTCGTCTGGGTGGCGTAGGCAAGGTTCTGCGGGTCGGGCACCTCGACCGTCTCGGCCTGCGCAGCATCCTCGACCAGGATCACGGCGCCGTCGGGGAGCTGGCCCATCGTGCCGATCACCTCGGGATGGCCGGCATGGCCGATCAGCACGACGGTGCGTCCCGATTCGCTGTGACGTTCGGCTTCGCGGTGGACCTTGGAGACCAGCGGGCAGGTCGCATCGACATAGAGCAGGTTGCGCCGGCCGGCCTCGGCCGGCACGGATTTCGGCACGCCGTGCGCGGAAAAGACGACAGGACGGTCGTCGGGCACCTCGTCGAGCTCGTCGACGAAGATCGCGCCCTTCGCCTCCAGGTTCTCGACCACGAAGCGATTGTGCACGATCTCGTGCCGGACATAGACCGGCCGGCCGTAACGCTTCAGCGCCTGCTCGACGATCTGGATGGCGCGGTCGACACCGGCGCAGAAGCCGCGCGGACTGGCGAGCAGGATCGTGAGCGGCTTCTTCTGGGTGACCATGAAAATTCGTTCGACACTATGCCGACCCGTTCGCTTGCGGGCCTGCGGACCATTGCCTAGAGTCCGCGCGGTACGGATTGGCGCGGCACCGTAACAAAGCCGCCGCAACGGGGAAAGCAACATGACCGAGCCGGTTGTCGCGGCCAGGGCGCCTTCGAAGGTCGCTCTCGAGTCGGGCAAGGACTACTGGTGGTGTGCCTGCGGCTTGAGCAAGGCCCAGCCGTTCTGCGACGGCAGTCACAAGGGCTCCGGCCTCGTTCCCATGAAGTACTCGGTCGAGAAAGCCGGCGACTACTGGCTCTGCGACTGCAAGCACAGTTCCAAGAAACCGCTTTGCGACGGCTCACACAAGACTCTGGCATGACCCTCAGTATGTATTTCCGCGCCGCGCCGGTCGCGCTCGCGCTCGTTCTTTCCGCCTGCGGCGGCGGCTCCAATGAATCGGCGGATGCCTACTGTCCGGCGCCGTTCACGGTCCAGGATGCCGGCCGGCTGACCCATTTCAAGGATGGGCCGGGCCGAGATCCGCGCGATGTCGAGTACGAGGCGGTGCTCACCGGCGCCGGCTCGAAGTGCTCTCTGCGGCGCAACCAGATGGACGTGACACTGATCATGCGCGTGGCGGTCACAGCCGGACCCTCGGCCATCGCCGGCCAGACGCGCGTGCCATACTTCGTCCGTGTGATCGGCGCCTCGGGCCAGGTCATCCAGGGCCAGGATTTCACCGCCGACTTCAAGCTGTCGAGCGCCAGCCCGCGCGGCCAGTCGCAGGAGGAGCTCAACCTCACCCTGCCGTTCAGCCAGATTTCGGAACTGGGCAGCTATCGCATCGCCGTCGGCCTCAAGCCGTCGCCGGAAGAACTCGAGTACAACAGGCGGATGGGCCAGCGCTGATGAGCGCCTATGCCGACAGGCTGGAAGCATTGGCCGCACAGGCGGCCGATCGCTGCACGACCTGCGGCAAGTGCTTCGAGGCCTGTCCCACGGCGCGCGAAAGCGGGCTCGATGCCGGCGAGGCGGTGCAGAGGGTCGGCGAACTCCTGTCGCTCACGCGCGAGGGCGGGGCCGCGGCGCCGCTGCTCGACAAGTGGCTCGGCGCCTGTGACGGCAGCGCCCAGTGCAACGCCGCCTGTCCCGAGGGCATCAACGTCCGCCAGTGGGTGACCATCGCCAAGATGAAGTCGCTGCAAGCGACGCGCCCGGTGCAGGAGGGCGCCGCCAACGCGGCCAGCCGCTTCCGGCACATGGCCCAGGCCGTGCGGCTGCTGGCCAGCATGCAGCTCCCGTCCGAGACGCTGAAGCAGATCCTGGCGCCGGCCGAGCGACGCACCGCCGACGTGCTGTTCTATACGGGCTGCAACGTACTGCGCACGCCGCACATCGTGCTGAACGTGATGGATATCCTCGACGCGCTGGAGCTCGACTTCGACGTGGTCGGCGGCACCGCCCATTGCTGCGGCGTCTACCAGTTCCAGGAAGCCGATCTGCCGACCTACGAACGCATGGGGCATCGCACCTTCCAGCGCTTCGGCCAGTCGGGGGCTTCCAAGGTCCTGACCTGGTGCCCGACCTGCACCAAGAATTTCGACGAGCTGGAGAAGGACGTCGAGGAACCGGCGTTCGACATGGGCCATGTCAGTGAGTTCCTCGCCGCCAACCTCGCGGCGTTGAAGGCGCGCTTCACGGCGGAGCAGCCGAAGCGCCGCGTCGTGATCCACGAGCACCAGGGCATCGGCGCCACGGTCGGGAGCATCCGCGCCCTGCTGGGCGCCGTACCGAACCTGGAGCTGGTCGAGCTGCCGCAGGATTCGGGCTTTTCCTATGCGTGCGGCGGCCAGGCGGCGAAGTTCAAGGCGCGCGAGCAGGCGATCCATCGCGATCTGGTCATGGGCGCGGTCGAGGCCGGGGCCGACACGATCGTCACCATGTATCATTCCTGCCATCGCGCACTCTCCGGCGCCGAGGCGATCTATCTCTCGCTTAAGGTGGTGAACTTCACCGACGTGCTGGCCGAGGCGCTGGGCCGCGGTGGTCATCCCGACTACTACCAGCTCTACAAGCGCGGCGGCGCGATGGACGAGGCCGTGAATGCCGCGCGCGGCTTCCTCGAAAACAACGGCGTGCGCATCGACGAGAACGCCGTGAAGTCGCTGACCGCCGACATCTTCAGCGAGACCGGCATCGGCGGCCCGCGCGAGGCCTTCGCCGAAGCCTTTACCGCCCTGGCCCGCGAGGGCTGACGGAACTCAGGGCTGCCGTCCTGCTCCTTCGCGTCGCTCAGGATCATAAGTAAGGAACCGCATTGACCGACGTCTGGCTCTTCTCCTACGGCACGCTGCAGCAGGAGGACGTGCAGCTCGCGACCTTTGGCCGGCGGCTCGAGGGTCGCGCCGATTCCCTGCCGGGGTACTCGACGTCGCTGCTCGAGATTCGCGACGCCGAGGTCGTGACGACCAGCGGCAAGACCCATCACCTGATCGCGCTGCCCTCGGAACGTGCCGAAGACGAGGTGCCGGGCGTCGTCTTGAAGATCACGGCCGCTGAACTCGCCGCCGCCGACACGTATGAAGTCTCGGACTACAAGCGGATCGCCGTGCGCCTGAAGTCCGGCCTCGAAGCCTTCGTCTACGTTGGCGCCTGATACTGCCGAACTAGCGGTCGGGGACGGCGAGAACCGCCCACGCGGCGTCGGCAAAGAACCTCACATGATCAGAGAGCGGCCCCTCGAAGCGGCCGTAGACCTTGTAGGTCGCGGGCTGCATCACGGTGCCGATGGCGGAGGCGGCCGCGAGATCGGGGTCTCGCTGCGGGATCTCGCCGGCGGTCATGGCGCTCACGATGACCTCGCGCAGGACATCGACCGGGTTGGGCGTGCCGTCGGGGACCAGCGCCAGGAAAAGGTGCTGGGTGAGCAGGTGGTAGGCGAACAGGGACCAGTCGCGGTCCGCCCAGTCGCAGTAGCAGGCGACGATGGCCTCGATCTTGTCCCGCAGGCCCGGGACGGGGCGATGCGCTTCGGCCAGCGCCTCGGCCAGCGCGCGGTGATGGCCGAGGAAGATGTCGAGCGCGAGCTGCTCCTTGCTGGGGAAGTAGCGGTAGATCGTGCCCTCGGCGATCGACGCCGCCATGGCGATTTCGCGGGTCGTGGTTTCCGCGACGCCCCGCGCCACGAACAGCGTGAGTGCGGCACGCTCGACCCGCGCCTTGGTTTCCTCGGCTTTTCCCATCGCCTCAGTGTAGGCGGCGCTAGGGACGCAGCAAAGTATCAAGCTTAGCCGCCAAGCCTGCCAGCACTGCGTCGATCGATTCGGTCCGGTCGGCTTGCTTGAGATCGACCGCGACCGCCGGACCGCGGATCACCGATTGCAGCGATCGCCTGCTGTCGTAGATCCGGACCACGACCTGCACGACCGCGGGATGCGCATCTGACGTATCGCGCGTCGTGCTGACCTCGAGGACGGTCGCCGACGGCGTGCGCTTCGACTCCGCAATCACGGCCTGCGGGAAGCGCTGGCGCAAATAAGCCGTCAAGCCATCGAGCAATTGTCGGCTGTCGGCGGGGTTGAAGACCGACTGCGCCCCCAGCGTCACCCACGGGGCCGGTGACGGCCACGCTGCGATCTGCAAGCGGGTCGGGCCGCGGCGGCGGGCGCCAGTCCGGCCCGTGGTGCGCACGTTCGACCTGCTGCAGGTATAGATAAAAGACGGGGCTGCATCCGCCCAGGATGAGCGGCAGGACAGTCATGAGAGCGATGTAGCGCCACACAGGCTCACGTCCCGAGCGGCGGCTTCAGCTCATAGGTCTTGAGCAGCTGCTCGGTCTTGGCCTCCTCGATGCGCTGGTGCAGGCGCTGTGCCTCGTGGCGGTCGCGCAGCATCTTGGCGAGCGTGAAGGTCGAGCCGGTCAGCAACATCGCCGACATGGCGAAGTACGCGCGGACCCAGGCCTCGCCGGGCATGATCGAGATGCCGACGCCCATCATGACCGCCGCGACCACGAACGAGACGGAGCAATAGAGGCTCCAGGCGGGTGAATCGGAATGCATGATCGTGGTCTCCTCTAGGCCTGGTTCAGGCGGCTGCGCAGCCGGGCCAAGACGGCGTCGGCACTGTGCGGGACGGGCGGGACGATGCCGGCGTCGGACAGCTTCGCGCGCAACGATGCGCCGGTCTTTTCGTCGGCCAGGATCGCCGCCGCGGCTTCGCGATCGATGGCGTCGGTCTGCAGGTCAGTGATGCGAGCGAGAGTTTCCTCGGCCGCGGCCAGCGCGCTGGTGTAGCCCTGGGCGCTGACGGCCAGCGCACCGGTGGCGCGCTGCAGGGCCGCGCGCGAGCGGGCGGCCAGCAATTCGCGGCGGATTTCGCCGATCCGCGCATCGGCACGCGAGATGCCGCTGCGCAGGGAGGCGATGTGCCGCCGTGCCGCCGCCAGGTTGGCGGCATAGCGCTCGCTCTCCTGCTCGGCGGCGGCAACGACCTCGGCGCACTGCCGGGCGATTCCCTCCTCGCCGGTCTCCAGTGCCTTCAGGGCGTACGGCTCGTATTCCCTGGCGCGTGACTGGGCGGCGGCGTGCGCGCGCTGGTCGGCCATCTCGCGCGCCATCAGGCCGGTCAGTTCGCGCGTGGCGACTGCGACAGCGGCCGCCGCCTCCCGGAGTTCCTGCTCCAGAATTCGCAGCGCGTGGGCGTCGACGACCCGTTCGGTGGCCTCGGCGTCGTAAGCCCGGAACAGCGTGAACATCTTGCGGATGAACATGGATGGTCTCCCGTTCTCACGGCGCGTCTTCGACGGTTTCGAGCCACCGCCAATCGAATGGCTCGGTGCGGGGCAGGGGCAGGGGCCGTTCCTCGGTCGCCGGCTCGGCCTCCGTGTGCAGGACAAGGAACTCCTGGAAAATCTTGCGTAGATACATCTGGCCCTCCAAAAGTGAGTGACTGCTCATATTAATAAGTGAGCGATCACTCAATTGCAAGGGCGGATTCGTTTTTCCCGTAGTTTCGTGGTGCTGCGCGGCTTTGTGCGTGGACGCCGAACAGGGCCCTGCCTATGGTCCGTCCACCCAGACGATCCCTGTGGGAGAGCCCATCCGCGAGGATGGCGCCGAAGGAGCAACCGGCCCCGGAAACTCTCAGGCAAACGGACCGCAGGAGGATGGGTCTCTGGAAAGCGGCGGGCGCCCCATTCGGCGCACGCCCACCGACGAAGTAAGCCGGCCCTCCCAGGGAGGACTCCCGGCGAATCTTTCAGGTCTCCGGACAGAGGGGGTCGCGAACGGCGCAGTCCTTGCGTCGTGAAGGCGCGACTCCGGTCGCGTTCAACGCGACTTCGACGGAGACTCTTTTGACCGAACCCACCGCCGGCCCCCTGAAGCGCACGCCGCTTTACGATCTTCATCGCGAGCTGGGCGCGCGCCTGGTGCCGTTTGCCGGCTACGAGATGCCGGTCCAGTATCCGACCGGCATTCTGGTCGAGCACACGCATACCCGCACCGCCTGCGGCCTGTTCGACGTCTCGCACATGGGCCAGGTGCGTCTCACCGCGAAGCCCGGCGAGAGTGCCGCGAAGGCGATGGAGACGCTGGTGCCCGGCGACATCGCCGGCCTGCAGCCGGGCCAGCAGCGCTACACCCAGTTCACTAACGATGCCGGCGGTATCCTCGACGATCTGATGGTGACCAACGCGGGCGATCACCTGCTGGTGGTCATCAATGCGGCCTGCAAGGACGCCGATCTTGCTCACATGCAGAAGCATCTCTCGGCGACCTGCGAGGTCGAGCCGATGTTTTCGCGCGGGCTTCTCGCACTGCAGGGACCGCAGGCGTCGGCGGTGCTGTCGCGGCTGGTGCCGCAGGTCGCCACCATGAAGTTCATGACCGGCGCCTACGTCGAGATCGACGGCGCGCGCTGCTACGTCACGCGCTCGGGCTACACCGGCGGCGACGGCTATGAGATCTCGACCCCGGCCGAGCAGACCGACGCCATCGCGCGCAAGCTGCTCAGCCATCCCGAAGTCAAGCCGATCGGCCTCGGCGCCCGTGATTCGCTCAGGCTCGAGGCCGGGCTCTGCCTCTACGGGCACGACATCGACACGACCACCACGCCGGTCGAAGCGGTGCTGCTGTGGAGCGTCGGCAAGGAACGGCGCGTGCAGGGCGGGTTCCCCGGCGCCGCGACCGTCCAGAAGCAGATCGCCGAGGGCTCGACGCGCAAGCGGGTCGGCCTGCTGCCCGAAGGCAAGGCGATCGCGCGCGAGGGCGCCGAGATCGTGATCGACGGCAAGACCGTCGGCATCGTCACGTCGGGTGGCTTCTCGCCCACGCTGGGGCGCGCCATTGCCATGGGCTACGTCGAACGCAGCCAGTCAGCCAATGGAACCAAGGTCGAGCTGATGGTGCGCGGCAAGCCCGTGCCGGCCGAGATCGTGCCCATGCCTTTCGTCAAACACGCCTACTACCGCGGATAGGAGATCAAGATGGCCGAGACCAAGTACACCGAAGAGCATGAGTGGATCCGCGTCGAGGGCGATGTCGGCACGATCGGCATTACCCAGTATGCGCAGGAGCAGCTCGGCGACGTGGTGTTCGTCGACGTGCCGGCCGCCGGCCGCACGGTCGCCAAGGGCGAAGCCTGCGCCGTCGTCGAATCGGTGAAGGCCGCTTCCGACATCTACGCGCCGGCCTCCGGCGAGGTGGTCGAGAGCAATGCCGCGCTGGCCGAGACGCCGGGCGACGTGAATGCCGAGCCGACGGGCAAGGGCTGGTTCTTCAAGCTGAAGCTCGACAACAAGGGCGAACTCGACGGTCTGATGGACGAGGCCGCCTACGAAGCCTTCGTGAAGAGCCTCGGCTAGCCGACCAGACCCCATCCTGAGGCGTGCCCGCAGGGCACGTCTCGACGGATGGGCAAGGGACTAGGTGCTCGTTCCCATCCTTCGAGACGCATCGCGGCGCGATGCTCCTCAGGATGAGGACATTACTCAAGGAGCAAGAGCCTGATGCGTTATCTCCCCCTCACCGAGGCCGATCGCCGCGAGATGCTGAGCGTGATCGGCGCCAAGTCGGTCGACGAGCTGTTCCGGGACGTGCCGGCATCGGCGCGGCTGGCGGCCAAGGTCGGCGGCCTGCCCGATCATCAGGGCGAGCTCGAGGTCGAGCGCGCCTTCCAGGGCTTCGCCGCCAAGAACCTGTCGCCCGCCGCGGCGCCGTTCTTCATCGGCGCCGGCGCCTATCGCCATCATGTGCCGGCGACCGTCGACTACATGATCCAGCGCGGCGAGTTCCTGACCTCCTACACGCCGTATCAGCCGGAGATCACGCAGGGCACGCTGCAGTACCTGTTCGAATTCCAGACCCAGGTGACCCTGCTCACCGGCATGGAAGTCGCCAATGCCTCGATGTACGACGGCTCGACCGGCACGACCGAGGCGGTGCTGATGGCCAACCGCGTCACGCGCCGCCACAAGGCGCTGATCTCGGGCGGGCTGCATCCCCAGTATCGCGGCATCATCGAGACCGCGGCCAAGTGGGAAGGCTTCACGGCGAACTTCTCGAAGACCGATGCCGAGGGCCTCGAGGATCTGATCGCCGCGGTCGACCGCGACACGTCCTGCGTCGTCGTGCAGAACCCGAGCTTCTTCGGCCATGTCCGCGACTTCACCAAGCTCGCGGAAGCCTGCCACGCCGCCGGGGCGCTGCTGATCGTCGTGGTGACGGAAGTCGTCTCGCTGGGCCTGCTGATGCCGCCGGGCGAGATGGGCGCCGACATCGTTGTCTGCGAGGGCCAGTCGATCGGCAACGGGCTGGGCTTCGGCGGACCCTATGTCGGCCTGTTCGCGACCCGCGACAAGTACATGCGCCAGATGCCCGGCCGTCTCGTCGGCGAGACCGTCGATGCTGACGGCAAGCGCGGCTTCGTACTCACGCTGTCCACGCGCGAGCAGCATATCCGCCGCGAGAAGGCGACTTCCAACATCTGCACCAATGCCGGCCTCTGCGCGCTGGCCTTCACCGTGCACCTCACCCTTCTGGGCGAGACGGGCTTTGCCAAGCTGGCCGAGCTCAACCATGCCAAGGCCAGCCAGCTCGCCGACAAGATCGCGGCGATTCCCGGCGTCACGGTGCTCAACGACAGCTTCTTCAACGAGTTCACCGTGAAGCTGCCGAAGCCCGCGGCCGAAGTCGTCGAAGCGCTGGCGGCCAAGGGCATCCTGGGCGGCCTGCCGGTGTCGCGCCTGATCCCCAACGATCCCTCGGTTGCGAGCCTGCTCCTGCTGGCGGCGACCGAGACGGCGACCGAGGCGGGTATGGACCCGCTCGTCGCCGCCCTGAAGGAGGTGCTGTGATGGTACAGTCGCTCGACCGCAGCCAGGGCCGCGCCGGGAGCGTGACCGCAGGCTCCGCCAACACGCACGGCACGTTCACGGGCAATCGCGCACTCCAGATCGAGGAGCCGCTGATCTTCGAGATGGGCCAGGCCGGACGCTGCGGCGTCGACCTGCCGGAACCGCCCAAGGTGAAGGATCGCCTGAACGGTCTGCGCCGCAAGGGGGAGATCGGCCTGCCCGGTCTTTCCGAGCCGCAGGTGGTGCAGCACTACACGCGTCTCAGCCAGAAGAACTACGCCATCGACATGGGCGTCTACCCGCTGGGCTCGTGCACGATGAAGCACAATCCCCGCATCAACGAGAAGGTCGCGCGCTTGGCCGGCATCGGCGATCTCCATCCGCTGCAGCCGGTCTCGACCGTGCAGGGCGCGCTGGAGTTGATCGACAGCCTGGCGCACTGGCTGAAGACCCTCACCGGCATGCCGGCCGTGGCGATGTCGCCGGCCGCCGGCGCGCATGGCGAGATGTGCGGCATGATGGCGATCGCCGCGGCGCTCGAGGCCAAGGGCGAGCGCGCCCAGCGCCGGACCGTGCTGGCGCCCGAATCGGCGCACGGCACCAATCCCGCGACGGCGGCGGCGCTCGGCTTCGTCGTGAAGCCGATCCCGGCCAACGACCGCGGCCGCGTCGACCTCGCCGCGCTGAAGGCGGCGCTGGGGCCCGACGTGGCGGCCATCATGCTGACCAATCCCAACACCTGCGGCCTGTTCGAGAGCGAGATCGTCGAGATCTCCAAGGCCGTGCACGAGGCGGGCGCCTACTTCTACTGCGACGGCGCCAACTTCAACGCGATCGTCGGCCGCGTGCGGCCGGGCGATCTCGGCGTCGACTGCATGCACATCAACCTGCACAAGACCTTCTCGACGCCGCATGGCGGCGGCGGACCGGGGGCGGGGCCGGTGGTGCTGTCGGCGGCGCTGGCGCCCTACGCGCCCTATCCGTGGATCGTGAAGAACGGCGACACGTGGCACCTGGCCGAGGACGGCGCGAAAGTCGACGGCCTGCCGCTCGGCCGCCTGAAAGCCTTCCACGGCCAGATGGGCATGTTCACGCGCGCGCTGGCCTACATCATGAGCCATGGCGCCGACGGGCTGAAGCAGGTCGCCGAGGACGCGGTGCTCAACGCCAACTACGTGATGGCCGCGCTGAAGGACGTCATGAGCCCGGCCTTCGAGGGACCGTGCATGCACGAGGCGCTGTTCGACGACAGCTTCCTCAAGGACACGGGCGTCAGCACGCTCGACTTCGCCAAGGCGATGATCGACGAGGGCTATCACCCGATGACCATGTACTTCCCGCTGGTCGTGCATGGCGCGATGCTGATCGAGCCGACCGAGAGCGTGGCCAAGGAAGACCTCGACCAGTTCATCGGTGCGCTGAGCTCGCTCACCGCGAAAGCCAAGACCGGCACCGCGGCCGAGGACTTCAAGGCGGCCCCGCTCTACGCGCCGCGCCGCCGTCTCGACGAGACGCTGGCGGCCCGCAAGCCGGTCCTGCGCTGGAAGCCCTCGAACAACCCGCCTGGCACCGACCCGCTGAAGCAGGCGGCGGAGTAGTCGGAACTTTCCTCCCCCGTCACGCGGGGGAGGTGCCCGAAGGGCGGTGGGGAGAGCCATAGTCTTGATCTCTCCCCCACTCGAAATCATCGCGTTGCCTTCTCCCACCCGGCCTCCCCCGTAAGACGGGGGAGGAGAAGAGCTGGTGAGCGTTGCGCTTGTGCAAGCCCGCTCGACTTTTGACCTGGCGATCAGGCAAAGAAAAAGCCCCCGCCTTGCGGCGGGGGCACCAGGTTGCCCGCTCTTTTATTTTGCGGACGATCCCTATTTTCTAAAAGTCAGTGCAGACGGCGCGGCAGTTCGGCGATGGACTCGTCGATCATCGCCTGCGTGCGGCCGCTGCCGACCTGCTCCTTGAGCAGGGTGCGTGTGGCGGCGAGCGCCACGTCGACGGCCATGTTGCGTACTTCCCGCGAAGCCTGGGCCTCGGCCTGGGCGATGCGGTCCTTGGCCTGCTGCTCGCGGCGGGCGATGAGCGCCTCGCGCTCCTCGGCCGCATGCTCCGTGAGGCGCACGGCCTCCTGCTTGGCCAGGGCCACGATCTCCTGCGCGAGCTTGGCCGAGTCGGCCAGGCCCTTCTGGGCCTCGTCACGCGCCTTCTGCGCTTCGTTACGAAGCTTCTCGGCTTCGCCGAGCGTGCGCGCGATGAGGGCGGTGCGGTCGTCGAGGAGCTTGGTCAGCCCCTTGACGATCTGCTTGCCGGCGAGCGCCAGGAAGATGACGAAGGAAACGGCAACCCAGAACGTCGGATCGGAGAACAAGCCTCCGCTATGGCCGTGAGCATCGGCTGCCCATGCGGTACCGATCATGGCTTGCCTGCCTTTGCTGCGTCATCGACGGCACGGGCGACCTGCGCGGGATCGGCAGATCCCACCAGCTTGCCCAGCACCGCCGTGGCGATTTCCGTCGACATGCTGCCGAGGCCCGCGAGGGTCTGCGTGCGCTGCTCGCCGATCCGCTTCTCGGCGGCGACGATGTCGGCCCCCAGCCGGTCGCTGACTTCATGCAGCTTGGCGGAGGTCTGGGCCGCGGCGGCCTCCGAGGCCTCGCGGATCAGGCCGGAAGCCTGGCCGCGCGCTTCGGCGAGCGCCTTGTCCTGCTCGACACCCGCGGCGCGGGCCGCGTCGTTGGCCTTCTGGGCCGCGTCGAGATCTGCCTGGATCTTGTGCTCGCGGCTTTCGATCGTCTTGCCGATCTTCGGCAGGACGGCCTTCGCCATGAGGAAGTAAAGAACGGCAAAACAGACCACCAACCAGAAGATCTGGGTGGGGAACCTCGTGAGGTCGAACTGCGGCATGCCGGCCGCCTGCGCGGCAAACGGCAGCCCGATCAGGGCTGCCGCGGCGACCGAAGTGCGGAGTGCCTGAACGGGCACGATCGAACTCAGGCGAAGAGGGCGATCAGCGCGACGATCAGCGCGAACAGCGCGATGGCCTCGGTGACGGCGAAGCCGATCCAGATGTTGGCGCCGATTTCGGCCTTCGAGGCCGGGTTGCGCGACAGGGCCGTGATGTAGCTCGCCCAGACGTTGCCCACGCCGATGCCGGCGCCGATCATGCCGATGGCAGCGAGGCCCGCACCGATGAACTTGGCGGCTGAAGCGTCCATTTCTATCTCCTGTTTTCTCTTGGCTTTGACGTGGTGGATTGATGGGCCGGTTGGATGATTACGGGCGCGGCGACTAGTGCAGATGCAGCGCGTCGTTCAGGTAGATGCAGCAGAGGATCGTGAAGATGTAGGCCTGCAGCAGCGCCACCAGCAGCTCGAGCGCGGTGATCGCGACCAGGACCACCAGCGGCACGACACCGAAGATGCCGAGCGCCACGACGAAGCCCGCGAGAACCTTCAGGAGCACGTGGCCGACCGTCATGTTGGCGAACAGTCGGACCGACAGGCTGATCGGGCGGCTGAGGTAGGAGACCAGCTCGATCGGGATCAGGATCGGCGCGGTGAACAGCGGCGCGCCGTGCGGGAAGAACAGGGAGAAGAAGTGCAGGCCGTGCTTGAACAAGCCGATCAGCGTCACGCCGAGGAATACGACCATCGCCATGAAGAAGGTGACGGCGATCTGGGACGTGAAGGTGTAGCCGTAGGGCAGCATCCCGAGGATGTTGCCGAACAGCGTGAAGATGAAGAGGGTGAAGATGAACGGGAAGAATTTCTTGCCGGCGCTGCCGACATTGTCCCGGATCATGTTGGCGATGAACTCGTAGAAGAGTTCGGACATCGCCTGGATGCGGCCCGGGATCATCGCGCCCTTGCCGGCGCCCGCGAGCAGCAGGCCCGAGGAGAGAACCACTGCGCCCATCATGAAGACGGCGGAGTTGGTGACGGCGATGTGATGGCCACCGATGGTGAACAGCGGGGCGGTTAGATCCTGGATAGCAAACTGCTCGAGCGGGCTGGCCACGTTACTCTATCCCCAATTCAGCTCTTCTTCTCATCCTGGGCTGCCTTGCTCCGCCGCTCTTCAGCCTGCGCAACCCGGTAGACGTTCATGAACGCCGCACCGCACCCCAGCACGAACCCCACGATCAGCAGCCAGGGCTTCGTACCCAACCACTGATCAGCCATCAGGCCCAGAAAGGCCCCCGCAACGACGCCCGCGACCAGTTCGACTGCGATCCGCATGCCCACGCCCAGCTTTTCGCCACCGGCGCCGCGCGTTGCGGGTCCCGACGACCGTCCCGTTCCTGCCTGGTAGGCCTGCCGGACGCCTTTAAGGCGCCGATCCAGCTCGTCAGGGGTCGATTTACGATCGTCCTCAGCCATAACCGGATGCTCCGCTCCGGGCTTCCCACCGCCACCTCACCAACACGGTGCGGTCACAATGAAAAACGCGCCGGAACCTATGGGGATGCCCGCGGGGTGTCAAGCGTACGCGACGATGTGACAAGACCCTGAAATGCAAGCGTTCCGCCGTTCTACCGCTTCAGGACGGAGAACCGGGCGTCGCCGTCGCGCTCGACCTGCGGGACGAGGTCGACCTCCCAGTCCAGGTACTGCCGCATGGCCGCTTCGACATCCTCCTTGAAGTCGTAGGGCCGGTACCAGACGTCGGTCGGCGGGTCCGCCATCCGGATGTGACCGGTCTCGACCTCGAAGCCGGCCTCGCGCCACGCTTTCATACCGCCTGTCAGGACGGCAGCGGGCAGATCCGGCGTCAGATCGGCGATTTCGGCAGCCGCCAGGGCGCCGAGCTCGGCATCGGGCGCCGCCACGACGATCCGGGTCGCGCCGGGCTGCTTAGCCAGAATTTCCGGCAGGGTGCGCGCAAGATTGGCGCGAACGGCGAACCAGGCGCCCGGCACGTGGCCGTCACGATATTTGAGGCTGGTGTCGAGATCGACGACCAGGGTGGTGGCCAGGGCCTTCTGCAGATCGGCTGAAGTCACGGACGCGACCTTTGGCACCGAGAAGCCCGCCGGGTAGCGCGGCTCGGCCTCCGTCGTGAGTTCGGCGGCGGTCGGCGCGTGGTCGAGGACGTAGGTCTCCTTCCAGCCCATCTGCAGCAGCCAGTGCGCCGTCAGGGTGGCGCGCACGCCGTCATTGTCATGCAGCACGATCGTGGCGTTGCGCGCCCCGACATACTGGTCGGTCGCCTGGACGAGCTGGCCGCCCGCGGCATGGCGGAAGCCCTTGAGGTGGCCCTGCGCATATTCGGCGGGATCGCGCACGTCGAGGCGATAGAGCGGGCCGCCCTTCTTCTCCAGGGTGGCGAGGCCTGCCCTGTCGATCCTGCGGATGCCCATCTTGCCGGCGATGGTCGCGGCGGCGGCCTGCGCGAATTTCGCAGCCTCCGGACCCTGCGGCCCGAAGCTCCTCGTCTCGCCGCGGGCCACCTTGAGGCCGGCCAGGTGCCAGCCCATCGTGCCGTTCTTCAGCGCCATCACCTTGTTGGGCAGGCCGGCGTTGATCAGCGACTGCGCCCCGATGATCGAGCGCGTGCGGCCGGCGCAATTGACCACGACCAGCGTCTCGGGCCGCGTCACGAAGTCCTTCACGCGATAGACCAGCTCGGCGCCGGGGCAGTCGACGCCGCCGGGGATCGACATGTTGGTGAATTCCGGCAACGGCCGCGAGTCCAGGATCACCATGTCGGCCTTGTCGTCGATCATCTTCTGGACGTCGGCGGCATCGATACGCGGCGTGTCGTTGCCGTGCTCGACGATCTCGCCGAACGCCTTGGAGGGCACGTTGACGCCGGTGAAGACCTCAAAACCCGCGTCGCGCCAGGCTTTCAGGCCTCCTGCCATGACCGCGAGGTTGGTGTAGCCCAGCCCGGAAAGCTTCGCGGCCGCTCGATTCGCGCGACCGGCCTGACCCGCTTCGCCGTCGTCCATCAACACGATGCGGGTGTGCGGATCGGGCAGCAGGGCGAGCGCGCGCGGCTCGAGGCGGGAGAGGGGAAGCGGCGTCGCGAACAGCGGATGACCCTGGGTCGAGAACTCGCCTTCCTCGCGCACGTCGAAGAACGCGAAGACTTCGCCGGACGTCAGCATCGCCTTGACCTGCTGCACGCTGAGCAGCGGCGTCAGGATTTTCGGTTTCGCCATGAAGCGCCTGGCCGCGCCGGTCTTCATGTCGACGGTCAGGCGGCCGGGCAGATGTTCGAGGCTCAGTCCGTAGAAATGCAGATGCAGCGCATTGCCAGAGTCGACCGGCGTCTCGATGTGGTGGAAGTCGTCGGGCAGGAAGGCGATCACGTCGCCGCGCTTCAGCGTCTTCTCCTTGGACGGTGCCTCGCGCAGCTGTACGACACCCTCTTGTGCGCCATTGTCGAGCCGCTCGTAGACAACGTTGCGTTCGGCGCCGTGGACGCCGGCGATGATCGCCCATGTCGTGTGGTTGTGCGGCGGGACCTTCTTGCCGGGGCCGCCGGCCGAGGCGTAGAGCGCGAAACGATGGTCCGGATCCTCGCTGAGACGGTAGATTCCGCCCTCGGCGCCCAGCGGGAATTCCTCCTGCGGGAAGAGCTCGGCGCGGCCGGCCAGTGCCGACAGA
>NZ_JBQVQG010000016.1:84275-96464 GCF_052439685.1 Reyranella sp. | reverse complement strand
ATCTTGTCGAGGGTGGCGTAGGTCACGCCCGTCTTCTCGAGGGTGCGGGCTTCGTCGATCAGGCGCCGCACGGCCGCGGCACGCTCTTGATGCAGGTTCATTCCGGTCCTCCGTTCCGGGCAGTATAGCCGCACCGGCTCCCGTCGCCGCACCCTTGTCGTATGGGCCGGAGTCAAACTACGGTGGGCCATGCGAACGACCGTTTCCGCCCTTCTGATCGGGGCGGCCGCCCTGATGGCGGCCTCCGCCTCGGCCCAGACCGCCAAGAAGCCTGTCCAGACCCAGGCGACCAAGCCCGTGACGACCAAGGCTGCCGCCGCGAGGCCGGCGGCACGGCCTTCCGCGCGGCCCTCACCGCGTGCCGCAGTCTATGTGCCGCCGCCGCCCGTCCTCGAACTCGACGAAGCTGCGGTCGTTGCCGATCTGCCGACCGTTCTGGACAACGAAACGCGCGACCGCTACCGGCGCATCTTCCAGGCGCAGCAGGCAGGGGCGTGGGCCCAGGCCGACGACGAGATCCGGCAGCTCCACGACAAGACCCTGATGGGATATGTCGGCGCCCAGCGCCTGCTCAGCCCGAATTATCCCGCCCGCTACGAGCAGCTGGCCGCCTGGCTGCAGGACTACAACGACAATCCCGACGCGCCCGCGATCTACCGGCTGGCGCTGGCCCGTCGTCCGGCGGGCGCCGAGCTGACGCCCGCCACCTTCATCGGCACCACGCCGGGCTCGCCCAGCTTCGCGGCGGCGCGCACCGTCAACGGCGCCGATGGCGGGCGCGCGGCCGAACTGCGCGGGCGCCTGCAGAGCATGGCCGACGATGGCGGCTTCAACGCCGCGTTCGTCCTGCTCGATCGCAAGTCGTCGACCGAGATTCTCGGACCCCAGGAAGTCGAGCTGTGGCGTGGCCGTCTGCGGACGCGCCAGCTCGAAGCCGATCCGCAGCGCGGCGTGCAGGTTCCGGTCGAGGCCAGCATGCCGCCCGACGCCAACTGGACGGCCGCCATGACCGCCTTTACGCGCGGCGACATGGCTGAAGCGGCCCGCCGCTTCGAGCTGGTGGCCGATGCCTCGCCGGATCGGGCCTCGTCCTGGACCTTGTCGGCCGGATCGTTCTGGGCCGCCCGCGCCAACCTGCTGGCCGGCAATCCGCAAAAATACGCACCCTATCTCAAGCGCGCGGCGCTGCACGGCGGCACCTTCTACGGGCTGATCGCCCAGAAGGCGTTGGGCATGCAGGTCCAGCCCGACTTCGAGGTGCCGCCGCTCGACCGGCGCCGTGCCGACCTGTTGCGCAACGACCGCGCGGCGCGGCGGGCGCTGGCGCTGCTGCAACTCGGCGCCACGACGGCCGCCGAGCGCGAGCTGTTCGCCGCGTCGATCGACAACGATCCTCGTTATGTCGAGGCCGTTATGGCGCTGGCGCTGAAGGCGCAGCTGCCGGCCCTCGCGGTGAAGGTCGGCAATGCCAACTGGGACCAGCGCCACAACATCAAGGGTTATGACGGCGGCATGTATCCGGTCCCGCCGTGGCAACCGTCCAGCGGAGCGATCGTCGACCGCGCGCTGGTCTATGCCTTCATGCGCCAGGAATCGGCCTTCAACCCCAAGGCGCGTTCCGTGGTCGGCGCCATGGGCCTGATGCAGCTCATGCCATCGACGGCCCGCGCCGTGTCGGCGCGCTATGCGCCGGAGACGGCGGGCGCCAACCCGTGGGATCCGTCGGTCAACATGTCGCTCGGCGAGGCCTATATCTCGATGCTGCTGAACGAGACCGACGGCAATCTCGTGCGCACGACCGCCGGCTACAATGGCGGGCCGGGCAACGTGATGCGCTGGGACAATTCGCTGAATGCGTCGCAGGATCCGTTGCTCTACATCCAGTCGATCCCGCTCCACGAGACGCGCGACTTCGTGCAGCGTGTGCTGACCAACTACTGGATTTATCAGGCGCGGCTGGGGCAGCCGACGCCGTCGCTCGACCAGATCGCCTCGCACGACTGGCCCCGTTACACCCCGCAGGATGGAACCCGCTGAGCATGTTGCCGCTTTCAGGCGTACGCGTCGTCGAATTCTGCCAGGTCCTGGCTGGTCCCTATTGCGGCATGCTGCTGGCCGATCTCGGCGCCGAGGTGATCAAGGTCGAGCCGCCGGAAGGCGACATGATGCGGCAGTGGCCGCCGATCACAGAAGGCTCCGAGGGGGGCTACAGTGAGAACTTCGCCTCGATCAACCGTAACAAGCGGTCGGTCGTGCTCGATCTCAAGGACCCGGCGCAGAAGCAGGCGGCGCGCCAGCTCATCCTGTCGGCCGACGTCGTGCTGGAGAACAACCGGCCGGGCGTGATGGATCGGCTCGGCCTCGGCTACGAATCCTTCCGCGCCGAGAAGCCCGGCCTCGTCTATTGCTCGATCTCGGCCTTCGGCCAGAGCGGTCCGCGGTCGAGCGAGGGCGGCTTCGACGTCACCGTGCAGGCGATGAGCGGCATCATGAGCGTGACCGGTGAACCCGATGGCGCGCCGGTGAAGTGCGGCGTGCCGGTCTCCGACGTCGGCACCGGCCTCTATGCCGCGCTGACCGTTGTCTCGATCCTGCGACGGGTCGCGGGCGGCGGCCTGGGCGCGCATGTCGACGCTTCGATGCTGGGCTGCAGCCTCGGCATGGCCGCGCTGCAGACCAGCGAGTTCTTCGGCACCGGGAACGATCCGAAGAAGCTGGGCTCGGCCCATCCGCGCAATGCGCCCTACCAGGCCTTCAAGGCGGCAGATGGACATTTCGTGATCGCTGCCGGCAACAACAAATTGTGGGAAGCCGTGACCAAGGTCGTCGGTCGTCCCGACCTGCTCGCCGATCCTCGCTTCACGACGACCCAGTTGCGCGCCGCCAACCAGGTGGCGCTCAAGGACCTGCTCGAAGTCGAGTTCGCCGGGCAGGGCGTCGATCACTGGCTGACAGCGTTCGAGAAGGCCGGCGTGCCGCAGGGACGCATCAACACCTACAGCCAGATTCTCGCCGACCCGCAGGTTCAGCACATGGGCTGGGTCGAGGCGATGGAGCTTCCGTCGGGTGTGAAGACGAAAACCTTCGGCAGCCCGGTCCGGATTTCCACCACCGACATTTCGAAGCGGCGCGATCCGCCGGCACTCGGCGCCGACACCGAGACGATCTTCGGAACCACTTTCAAGGGAAAGGCCGCGCAATGAGCATCGATCGCCTGCGTCGCTTCATCGGCGACATGACATCTCTGACCGGCGGCGCCTGGCAGGACAAGGACGAGAACGCGATCGTCGACGTGGGCGCGAAGCTTCTGGGCGAGCTTGTGAAGCACGATGACTGGCTGCCCGAGCAAGCGGCCAAGGTGCCAGCACATGGCTATGCGCAGAACCTGCTGTGGTGCGATCCGTTCGAGCGCTTCTGCGTCGTGAGTTTCGTGTGGGCGCCGAAGGCCAACACGCCGGTGCACGATCACGAGATGTGGGGTCTGGTCGGCATGCTGCGTGGCTCGGAAACCTCGCTCGCCTTCACACGCGACGCCGAGACCGGCGTGCTGGTGCCGGGCGGGCTCACCAAGCTCGAGCCGGGCGACGTCGAGGTGCTGGTGCCGGCGCCACGCAACCCGAAGGGCGACATCCACCAGGTCACCAACGCGCTCGACGATCGCGGCTCGATCAGCATCCATGTCTATGGCGGCAATATCGGCGCGGTGCGTCGTCACACGTTCGACGTGAAGACGGGACAGCCCAACCTCTTCGTGTCGGGCTACACCAATCGCGAGCAGCCCAACATCTGGGACCGTTCGGCCGAGGTGCGCGCGGCCTCCTGAGTTCGCGTACCGGCACGTCTCACTTGACCTGAAGCGGGCCCGGCAAGCACTGTCCTCCCCTACAAAAAACGGGAGGCAAACAGGATGCATCGTAGAACCGTGTTGAAGGGCGGCACGGCCCTTGCGGCCATGACCGTGGCCGCTCCGGCGATCGGCCAGTCGAGCAAATGGCCGGCGCGAGAGATTTCGCTGATCAATCCCAATGCGCCGGGCGCCTCGACAGACCTCACGGCGCGCATCATCGCGCAGGCGCTCGAGAAGCGGCTGAACGCGACCGTCATCGTGAAGAACGTGGTGGGCGGCGCCGGCGCGCTCGGCCCGACAACGCTCGCCCAGTCGGCGCCCGATGGCCATACGATCGGTCTGGTGGCGATCTCGAGCCACGTCGCGATCCCCAACATGATGAAGGTTGCGTACGAGCCGTGGACGGCGTTCGACATCATCGGCCAGGTCGCGGCGCTGCGTTATGGCGTCGGCGCGCGCGCCGACGGTCCGATCAAGTCGATCGAGGACCTGGTCAACCAGGGCAAGCAGAAGCAGCTCACCTACAGCTCCAACAACGTCACCAACGTCGTGGCGATGTTCCAGCTCGCCAAGCTGACCGGCGCCAAGTTCCGCTGGGTCGTGTTCCCGGGCGGCGTCGAATCGGTGACGGCGGCGATCGGCGGCCATGTCGATGCGGTCATCCAGACGGTCGCCGAAATGCGGCCGCAGATCGAGGCCGGCAAGCTGCGCTTCCTCGCCTCGGCGGCCGAGGCACGCTGGCCCGACTATCCCGACGTGAAGACGCTGCGCGAGCTGGGCTACGACGCGGTCAGCAACGGGCCGTTCGGCTACGCCTTCCCCAAGGGCGTCGATCCGGCCATCCAGGAGCGCATGGGCAAGGCGCTGGCCGACGTCATGAAGGACGAGTCCGTGACCAGCCAGATCGCCAAGCTCGGCATCCAGCCGGTCTATCGCGATGGCAAGGCGTACGGCGCGCTCCTGAAGAAGATCGAGACGGAACTCGTGCCGATCCTCAAGGAAACCGGCATGGCCAAGAAGGCGTGATGAGGCTCCTTGGCGCCCGATTGAGCGGTACGCGGATCGCCACGCTCGGCCTGCTGGCCGCGGCGCTGGTTGGCCTGTGGAAAGCGCTGGAGCTGGACAGCTGGGGCTTTGACGGCCCCGGTCCCGGCTTCTTCCCGCAGCTCATGGCCGGCATCTGCGTGGTCCTCGCCCTCGTCGTCCTGGCCTTTCCGGGCCAGGCCGGCGAGACCGAGGGCGGCGACACCGACGACGTCGAGGCGACCAGGGAGTCGAACCGCACCTTCGCGATCTACATCGCCACCTTCGCGGTGTTCGCGCTGGGCGCGACGTATGCCGGCTTCGTCGTCACGACCGTGGCGGTGACCGTCGTCATCATGCGCTTCGCCGAACGCCGCTCGTGGCTGTCCTCGATCGTCTATGGCATCGCCTGCGCCGCCGTCGGCCTGGTCTGCTTCGGCTGGCTGCTGCGCGTTGATCTGCCGGAAGGCCCGATCGAGCGCGCCTTCTACACCTACGTTCGCTGAGGCCCGGCCCATGGAAGCGCTGCTGGGTGGCTTCGCCACCACGCTGACCCTCGACAACCTGTTCTACTGCTTCGTCGGCGCGTTCCTCGGTACCGTCGTCGGCATCCTGCCGGGGCTGGGCCCGCTCACCACCATCGCCATCCTGCTGCCGATCACGTTCAAGATGGACGTGACCTCGGCCATCATCATGCTGTCGGGCATCTATTACGGCGTGGCCTATGGCGGCACCGTGACGTCGGTGCTGATGCGCATCCCGGGCGAGGCTTCGTCGGTCGTGACCTGTCTCGACGGCTACGAGATGGCGCGCAAGGGCCGCGCCGGCGCGGCGCTGGGTATCGCCGGACTGGGCTCGTTCTTCGCGGGCACCGTTGGCGTCATCGGCATCTCCTTCCTGTCGCCGCCGCTCGCCGAGCTGGTCATCAAGTTCGGTCCGGCGGAATACGCGATGCTGATGCTCGCCGGCCTTACCATGGTCACCTACATGTCGAGCGGCTCGCTGCCGCGGGCGCTGCTGATGGCGGCCTTCGGCCTGCTGCTCGGCACGATCGGCAGCGATCCCCTCAACATGACGCCGCGTCTCACCTTCGGCATCCTGGCGCTGGGCGACGGCGTCAATCTCGTGCCGCTGGCGATCGGCCTGTTCGGCCTGTCCGAAGTGCTGTTCATGGCCCGCCAGAAACCCGACGACATGAAGGTCCTGCCGCCGCCCTCGCACCTGTTGGGCTTCATGCCCTCGCGCGAGGAGGCGAGACGGTCGGTCGGTCCCGTCGTGCGCGGCACCTTCATGGGCTTCCTGGTCGGGCTGCTGCCCGGCGGCGGCGCGGTGCTCGCCTCGTTCCTGTCCTACGGCATCGAGCGCAAGCTCTCGAAGCACCCCGAGGAATTCGGCAAAGGCGCCGTCGAGGGTTTGGCCGGCCCCGAATCGGCCAACAATGCCGGCACCGCCGGCGCCTTCGTACCGCTGCTCTGCATGGGCATTCCCGCCAATGCGGTGACGGCGCTGCTGCTGGGTGCCTTCATCATCCACGGCGTCACGCCGGGCCCGACCATCCTCGAGCGCCAGCCGGAGATTTTCTGGGGCGTCGTGGCCAGCATGTATATCGGCAACGTCATGCTGCTGATCCTGAACCTGCCGCTGATCGGTCTGTTCGTGCGCATCCTCGACATCCCGCGCGCCTATCTCACGCCCATGATCCTCGCGGTCTGCCTGATCGGCGTCTATTCGTCGAACGGCAATCCCGCCGACGTGGTAATCGCGGTCGTCTTCGGCTTCGTGGGCTACGGCCTGCGCCGCCACGGCTTCGATCTCGGCATCGTCATCCTGGCCTACGTGCTGGGCCCGATCTTCGAGCGCTCGGTGCGCCAGTCGCTGGCGATCTCCGACGGCGACCCGACGATCTTCTTCCACAGCACCCTGTCGACCGGCTTCGCGATCGTCGCGGTTGTGCTTCTGCTGGCGGGACTGTGGCCGAAAAAGAAGAAGGCGGCCGGGTAGGGCCGCCTTCGGGAAGAGTTCATATCCATTCTGCACGGCGCGGGCTCTCGCGCTTGATTACAAGTGCTGCCGCCCGCGCATCCTCACAAGCTAGTGCTTGTGAGGATGAGGATGCGTCGGATCCACCCAGTAGACTTCCTCGACCTTCTCGGCCGGGGTGATGTCGATGTTGACCGCGACCGCCTCGTTGTCGGAACGCACGAGCACGCATTCCAGCGGCTCGGTGTCCGAGGCGTTGATCTCCTGGTGCGGCACGTAGGGCGGCACGTAGATGAAGTCGCCGGGACCGGCTTCGGCCACGAACTGGAGCTGGTCGCCCCAGCGCATGCGGGCGCGGCCCTTCACGACGTAGATCACGCTTTCCAGATGCCCGTGATGATGGGCGCCGGTCTTGGCGTGCGCGTGGATGGTCACCGTGCCGGCCCACAGCTTCTGGGCGCCGACGCGGGCGAAATTGATCGCCGCGGCCCGGTTCATGCCTGGGGTCTGGGCGGTGTTGGTGTCGAGCGATCCGGCGGGAATCACCCGCACGCCGTCATGCTTCCAGTCGGTGGGATCGGTCATGATGTCTCCGAGCGTTGAGAGTCGGCTTCCCTGCGTGTGTCGGAAGCAATGAAAGGATTGTGCTGGTGTTTTCCAGAGGGGAGATCACTAAATCCCGAGGGTGGAGAGTCAATGGAAAGTCCTGATGGCTTTCCGGTCTCGAAAGGAAAAATCCTTCGGCGGCCTTCTCCAGCAGCGCCTCCCGGGCGAACATCGAAGTTGCCGACTCCCGAGGTATAGTGAGCCCATGAACCGCATCGACGAAACCAAGCCATTCAAGCCGGTGAACATTGCCGTTCTCACGGTTTCCGACACGCGCACGCTCGAGACCGACAAGTCGGGCGACACGCTGGTCGAGCGCATCGCGCGCGACGGCCATGTCCTGGCCGACCGCGCCATCGTCACCGACGACATCGCGCTGATCCGCGCGCAGGTGCAGAAGTGGATCGACGATCCGCGCATCGAGGTCGTGATCTCGACCGGCGGTACCGGTGTCACCGGCCGCGACGTCACGCCCGAGGCGCTGGAGGCGCTGTTCGAAAAGAAGATCGACGGGTTCGGCGAGACCTTCCGCTGGATCAGTTTCCAGAAGATCGGCACCTCGACCATGCAGAGCCGCGCCACGGCAGGCGTTGCCAATGCGACCTACATCTTCGCGCTGCCGGGCTCGACCGGCGCCTGCAAGGACGGCTGGGACGACATCCTGCGCCAGCAGCTCGACATCCGCTTCCGCCCCTGCAACTTCGCCGAACTGATGCCGCGCCTCAACGAAGGCAAGCTGCCACGCAGTGGCTGACCTCCCCGCCGCCATCCGCGAGGGCGAGGCGCTGCCGGCGACGGGCACGGCGCACGGCCATGTGCGATTGAAGGACGGACGGCTGGCGCGCATCGCCTATGCCTACGAGGACGATCCGACGGCGGCGGCGCGATTGCACCTGCAGGCCGAAGCTTTCCGGCATCTCGCGCCCGCAGGGCGCACGCCGCGATTACATGAAATCGTCGAGCCGGGGCCTGGTCTGGCCGGTGGGGCGCTGATCGTCGATTTCGTCGACGGACGGGCGCCGCATCTTCCGGACGAATTGGGGGGCATGGCCGAGACGCTGGCGCGACTTCATTCGCTCCCGTTGCCCGGGATGGGATCGCCGATTCCGCGCCAGGACAATCCGGTCCGCACCACGCTCGACGTCGTGGAGGAGGGCGCCCGACGTTTCCTCGGCAAGGCCGTCGCGGACACCGGCGCTCGTGCCGAGATCGTCGAAGAACTCGAACTCATGCGCGGGATGGCGAAGAAGGTGGCGAATCGGCCGCAACCGCTGTCGATCGCGCTGGCCGACACGCATCCCGGCAACTTCATCGTCGATCGCGACGGGATCGCCTGGTTCGTCGACCTTGAGAAAGTGCATGTCGGCTCGCCGGCGATCGACCTTGCGCACGCGACGCTGCCGACGTCGACCGTCTGGCATCCCGATGTCGGCAAGGTTCTCTCCCTCGCCGAGGTCGCGCACTTCTACGAAACCTATCTCGCGCGGATCGGCGAGAGTCGTGCCGCCGAACTGCGCCCCTGGCTGCAGCCGATGCGCCGCCTCACCTGGCTGCGCACGACGATGTTCATGGCGCGCTGGAAAGTTCAGACGGAAGCGCCGCGCGATCCGTCCGATCCGTCGCAATGGAGCGACGCCGGTCTGGAGCCTGCCATGAAGGGCCATCTGCAGACCCGCATCGACCAGTGCTTCGACGGCGACTTCATCCGCGCCCTTCGCGCCGAGTGGCTATGACCGCCTCGGAGGGGTGATGGTTCCCGCCTCGAACACGGCGCCACTTTCGTCCTCGGCGAGTATTTCGATGAAAACCAGCCAACCGCGATGCTCTTCCAGCCAGGCCTCGGCCTCGCCGAAGAGGCTGCTGAAGACGTCGCTCTCCGCCTGATATGCCCTGGCGACTCGGACAACATAATGGCGAGGCTCTTCTCCCGAGTCCTCTCTCTCCGGGTATAGATAGAGGTAGCCCCGGCGCCGTCCATCGCCGGCCACGGCTATGAAGATCGCCGAATTATCGGCCGACGAGGCCTCTTCAGCGGTGAGAAGGGCTTGCGAGGCGAGCCGCTCATCGCCCGGCGGCGAGAGCCTGGCGATGAAATCGATGTCATCGTGACTCGCAGTCCTGACCTCAATATCTACCATCTGCTGTCTCCCAAAAAGATAGGCGTCAGCACTCATAATAGATTGTATTCAATGATATGGGTGCAACCCAGAGTGTAAATGTGCCGAGTGGCTATAGCGGCTTCACCATGCGCAGGGTCTCGGTCTGGAAGCCGCGGCGCTCGTAGAACTCCACGGCGTGGCGATTGTCGGCGAACACGTCGAGGCAGAGGAAGCGGTAGCCCTGCGCACGGGCCCAGGTCTCGGCCGCCTGCATCAAACGATGGGCGATGCCTTGACCCTCGGCCTCCTCGGTGAGTGCCAGCAGCGAAACGTAACCGCAGGGCTCGTCGGTCACCCCGTCCTTGAATGGGCGCATGTGGATGTAGCCGAGGCGCTCTCCGTCGGCCGAGCAGGCGACGAGCGTTTGTGCCGCCGGGTCAACGGTGGCGAAGGTCGCTTCCATGTAGCGGTCCTGGAAGCCTTCCATGGCGGCGAGGTCGTGCCAGGCGGGACCGGGCACGCCCGACAGGCGCGGCGACAGGCTGTGCAGGAAGTCTGTGTCTTCGGGGCGGGCGGGGCGTAACTCGATGGCGGTCATGGTCCCTCTCTAGGGGTGGTCCTATCCCGAGACAATGAACCCCCAGAGACAGTGGCTTGACTCGTTCTCTTTTTGTTCTAAGACTCGCCGCATGAAAGAGCCCGCCCCGCCGCTCTATCCGGACGACCAGATCGCCGAGCCGCAGCACAACGGGCGGGGCGCGCTCAGCAACGCGACCAGCCGCTACGACGACGAGAAGCGCATCCGTACCAACGACGGCTGGGACATCGAGGACGAGCTGCCGCCGTTGCGCACGACGCTGACGAAGGATGCCACCCGCACCATCATCGCGCGCAACAGCTCGCCCGACATTCCGTTCGATCGGTCGATCAATCCCTATCGCGGCTGCGAGCATGGCTGCATCTACTGCTTCGCGCGACCGACCCATGCCTATCTCGGCCTGTCGCCCGGCCTCGATTTCGAGACCAGGATCCTGTTCAAGCCCGAGGCGGCGGCGCTGCTGACGGCCGAGCTCGCCTCGCCGAAATATCGCTGCGACGTGGTGGCGATGGGCACCAACACCGATCCCTACCAGCCGGTCGAGCGCGACCTCAAGATCACGCGGCAGATCCTGCGCGTGCTCAGCGACTTCAACAATCCGGTCGGCATCGTCACCAAGAACCACCTGATCACGCGCGACATCGACATTCTGGGCGACATGGCCAAACGCAACCTGGCCGAAGTGTTCCTGTCGGTGACCACGCTCGATCGCGACCTCGCGCGCACGATGGAGCCGCGCGCCTCGGCGCCGCATCGACGGCTGGACGCGATCCGCGAACTCGCAGCGGCCGGCATCCCGGTGGGCGTGATGACGGCACCGATGATCCCCGGCCTCAACGATCACGAGATGGAAGCGATCCTCGATGCTGCGGCGGCGGCCGGCGCCACACGCGCGGGCTACACGGCCCTGCGCCTGCCGCTCGAGATCAAGGAGCTGTTCGAG
The DNA here is from genome assembly GCF_052439685.1 of Reyranella sp. Taxonomy (GTDB): domain Bacteria; phylum Pseudomonadota; class Alphaproteobacteria; order Reyranellales; family Reyranellaceae; genus Reyranella. Next base: position 85,368 of record NZ_JBQVQG010000016.1, on the reverse strand, counting down.
GAATGGCTGCGCGCCAACCGGCCCGACCGCGCCGACCGCGTCCTGTCGCTGATCCGCCAGATCCGCGGTGGCGAACTCTATAAGGCCGAGTTCGGCACGCGCATGAAGGGCGAGGGCCCGATCGCGCAGCTCTTGAGCAAGCGCTTCGCTGCGGCGGTAAAGCGCCTCGATCTCAACCGCGTGCGCTACCGCCTCGACACGATGCGCTTCGCCGTCCCCGCCGCCGCCCGCACCGCCCTGGTCGATGCCAGGCGCGACGCAAGGCAGATGAGATTGTTTTAGAGGAGTGAAGTCATGGCCGACGAACTGATCCTGTTTACCCATCCGCAGTCGCGTGGCGCGATGATCCACTGGATGCTGGAGGAGATCGGCTGCCCCTACCGGCTCGAAGTGAAGCAGTTCGGGCCCGACATGAAGTCGCCCGAGTATCTCGCCATCAACCCGATGGGCAAGGTGCCGGCGCTGCGCCACGGCAACACGGTCGTCACGGAGAGTGGCGCCATCCTCTGCTACCTCGCCGACCTCTTCCCCGAGGCGAAGCTCGCGCCGCCGCCGGCCGAACGCGGCGCCTACTATCGCTGGCTGTTCTTCACCGCCGGTTGCGGCGAGCCGGCCTTGGCCAACCACGCCGCCGGCTGGAGTCCCGACACCAAGCTGCAGGTGATGTTCGGCTATGGCTCCTATGAACGCACCCTGGAGACCGTGGCCCAGGCGGTTGCGGAGCGGCCCACCATCGCCGCCGACCATTTCACCGCGGCCGACCTCTACATGGCGTCGTTCCTGCACTGGGGCATGATGTTCGGCGGCATCGAGAAGCGGCCGGTGTTTGAGGATTATGCCGAGCGCCATGTCGGACGACCGGCAGCCCTGCGCGCGCAGGAACAGGGGGCCAAGATCATGGCCTCTTTGGCCCCGTCGAGCTGACGGGGCGGCGCGACGCACGGAGATGAAGCTTTTCCAGGCGAGAAGCGTTCAGGCGCCGAGTTAGCAAGCGGCCTCAACGGAGCGCGGAACACCAATTGGGGGAATGTGTTTGGGGGGGCCAGAGGTTGTGGGGCACAGGGGGTGGGGGCGGCCAAGATTGAGGGCGGGA
>NZ_JBQVQG010000016.1:0-84265 GCF_052439685.1 Reyranella sp. | reverse complement strand
CGTGTCGACAGAGCTTGAGCGCAACTGGAGTTGCGCGCTCCAATGATTCAGGCCGTCACGACAGCAGCAGCGTTCGCACCAGCGGCAGGGTCACGAAGGCCAGCACCGTGTCGACCATGATGACGAAGGCCAGCGTTTCCTCATCGAGCTTGAACTTGCCGGCGATGATGAAGGACAGGAGCTGGCTGGGCATCGCCGCCTCCAGGATGGCGGCGTTGCTGTAGACGCCCGTGAGCCCGAGTGGGCCCACGGCGCTGAACACGACCAGCGGGGCGAACACGAGCTTTATGGCGGCGACCGGCAGCGCCAGCGCCATCAGCCTGGTGGCCGAGAAGCGCAGCGCCATGCCGAGCGACAGCATCATGATGCCGCTCACCGCCACGGCGAGGATCGACGCCGCATCCATGACCATCGCCGGGCAGGGGACGCCCGAGAGCTTCCAGAGGATGGCTGCGACCAGCGCCCAGATCGGCGGCAGCTTCAGCGCCTCCAGCGCGGTCCGCCGGAAGGTGATCGGCTCCTGGCTGCCATAGGCGATGGCGATCATGGCGCCGAGTGTGAGGTTGAGCGACGACTTGGTGACCTCGAACAGGACCGAGACCTCGGAAACCTGATCGGCCTGGCCGGGAAAGACGCCCAGCAGCACCGGCAGGCCGAGATAGGTGACGTTGCCGAACGCCGCGCCCAGCATCATCGCGCCCTTGGTCGGGCCGGGGATCGGCAGGAAGTGGAACACCAGGAAACCCACGGCGAGGCACGACAGCGTGCCGATCGCGGCCAAAGCGGGGATTTCGAGGAACAGGCGGCTGAGCGTGCCGTCCATGACCGTGCGGAACACCAGCGCCGGCAGGAAGACATAGAGGACCAGCCTGTTCATCGACTGGCGGGTCTGCTCCATGCCGGGAATGAAGTGGCGGAGCAGGGCGCCCAGCAGGGCGATGGCGGCCAGAGGCAGGAACGCAGCGATCATCTCGCGCAGAGCCTAGAGCCTTTCCGGGCGAGATTGAAATGGGCCGACCTTCCAACGCTTAACCTCACCCTGAGGAGCGAACGCAGTGAGCGTCTCGAAGGGCGGGCACGCGCACCCCGTCTGTTGCCCATCCTTCGAGACGCGGCCTGCGGCCGCTCCTCAGGATGAGGTGAGTGGGTCATTAGGTTGGACGGGCTCTAATCGAGGAACTCGACCTTGGGCCAGAGTTCACGCCAGCGCTTGGCCTCGACGCGGGCATCGTATTCGTGCTGCCGCGTGCGGCCGTAGGGCGTGGGGCGGCAGCGCAGGTTCAGCAGATCGTCGGTGCCGAGCGGCGCGATGACGGTGAGCGTGTCGTCGGCCTCGAGACGCACGCCGATCCCCGTCACCGACTCGAGCCAGTGGACCATCGAGTCCGCCGTGTCGCGATGCGGCGGCAGCTCCTTCCAGACATGCATGCGTGCCTGGTTGCGCACCTGCCAGGGCAGGCCGGGCAGCAGCGCGTCGAGCCGTCGCTCGAATTCCGCCTCGCTCTCCCGCGAAACGTCGCCTGCGTCGAAATAGATGACGTCGATATCCACAGGTTGCCGCGCCGGTGCGATGCCGTGCAGATGGTCCCAGACGCGATTGCGCACGAATCCCGCGGCAATACACCAGTCCGGCAAATCGAGTTTGCGCACCGCACGAAGCTGTTCCATCGCGATGGCGTCTTCTGCGATGATGCGGGCGATGAAGGGCATGGCCCAGTCTAGCCGGCCTCGATGGGGATAATGCCAAGCTTTCGATTCGAACTGCGTTGCGAAGGGCGTGTTGCCGGCATCGACGAGGCCGGGCGCGGCCCGCTGGCCGGGCCGGTCTATGCCGCGGCGGCCGTCATCGACCGCACGCGGGCGGCGCGCAAGCTGCTGCGCATGATCGACGATTCCAAGAAGCTGACGCTCGAACAGCGCGAGGAGGCCTACGAGGCCATGATTGCCTCCGGCGTCGTGCAGTTCGCGGTGGCCGAGGCGAGCGTCGAGGAGATCGACCGGGTCAACATCCTGCAGGCGACCTATCTCGCCATGCGCCGCGCCGTGCAGGCACTGGTCGACCGGCCGGAGGTCGTGCTGATCGACGGCAACCGTGCGCCGCCGCAACTGGGCTGCCGGGCCGAGACCATCGTCGGCGGCGATGCCCATTCCTATTCGATCGCCGCCGCCTCGATCTTCGCCAAGGTGACGCGCGACCGCTATATGCACGCGCTCGCGCGGACCTATCCGGGCTATGGCTGGGAGACCAATCGCGGTTACGGCAGCCAGCAGCATCTCGAGGCGCTGTCGCTGCTGGGCCCGACCCCGCACCACCGGCGCAGCTTCGCGCCGGTCACGCGCCTGGTGTGAGCGCTGGTGTGTGCCATGGGCCTCGGCTCGATCCGCAACCTCGACTATGTCGTCCTGCTCTGCGACGACCTCGACCGCGCGCGACGGTTCTATCGCGACGTGATGAAGTTCCGCCTCGAGCGCGAGACGCCGCGCTGGGTGAGCTTCCATGTCGGGTCCGGCCTGCTTTGCCTGCGGCCGCGCAGCCTCGACGGTGTCTTCCGGGACGGGCCGGGCGCCCCGCCGGGCTCGGCCTCGGTGCAACTCGCCTTCAGGGTCGCGCCGGCCGAAATCAACGAGATCCAGGCCGAGCTGGCGGCCGCTGGTGTCGACCTGATGGGACCGCCGCGCGACATCCCGGCCTGGGGCCATCGCGCGCTCTTCTTCCGCGACACCGAAGCCAACGTCATCGAAATCTACGCCGAACTCTGACGGCAGGAGACCCAACGTGCTCAAGCTCTACTACACCGCCAGTACTTGCTCGCTCGCCACCCACATCGTGCTGGAGGAGGTCGGCGCCGACTATTCGACGGTGCGCATCGACTTCGCGACGGGGCAGCAGACGTCGGCCGAGTATCTGAAGGTCAACCCCAAGGGCCGTGTGCCGGCGCTGGTGACCGACAAGGGCATCCTCACCGAGACGCCGGCAATGCTGGTCTATGTCGCGCAGCGCTTCCCGCAGGCGCGGCTCGCGCCGATGGACGATCCGTTCTTCTTCGCCCAGATCCAGTCGTTCAATTCCTATCTCTGCTCTAGCCTGCATGTGGCCCACGCCCATCGCATGCGCGGCCATCGCTGGGTCGATGCCGACGACGCGCATTCAATCGCCGCCATGAAGCGCAAGGTGCCGGAATCGGTCGGCGCCGGCTTCGAGCTGATCGAGCGCGAGTTGCTGAAGGGCCCGTGGGTGATGGGCGACCAGTACACGATCTGCGACCCCTATCTCTTCACGCTCGCCCAGTGGCTGGAGAAGGACGGCGTCGACCCCGCGCGCATTCCCCGCGTGGTCGATCACCGCCGCCGCATGTCGGAGCGGCCGGGCGTGAAGAAGGCGATTGCCGAAGAAACCGCCTGACCTCCGCGCGGCCCGGGTGCTGACTGTCATAAGGACCGCGCACACGATCGTCTGGCTGTTCTTCGTGGTGTGCATCCTCGCGATCTGGATCTTCGCGGCACGGTCCGACTACTCCAACGCCTCGCTGTCGATCGGCCTCGTCTTCGTCGAGGTCGTGGTGCTCGCCGTCAACGACTGGAAGTGTCCGCTTACGGCCATCGCCGCGCGTCACACGGACGATCGCCGCATCAACTTCGACATCTATCTTCCGGAGTGGCTGGCGCGGCACAACAAGTCGATCTTCGGTCCCCTGTATCTGGCCGGCATCGCCTTCACCCTCGCGCGCTGGACGCGTCTGCTGCCATAGGGCCTTCCGGGTGAGAATGATCGAGGCGAGCATTCCAACAATGACCTCACCCCGAGGTACTCGAGGGGCGGCGCTCCTCAGGACGAGGTGGGTGGGTCAATTGGAGACGAAGGACCATAGGGAGATGATACGCGGCGTGCCCTTGCGGGATGTTTCCAAGCCTGCGTTCATGTGGGCGACCAACTCGATGAGGCCGCGCATGTCCAAACTGCTCTCTTCCCTGATCCTCGTTCTCGGCCTCATGGCGGCGACCACGTCGGTGGTCGCCCAGCAGACGCCGCCCCCTGCGCGAGAGGCGATCGAGAAGGGCAAGGAGACCGCTGCGGAACGCGCGCGTGCGATGGGGCCCGAACTGAAGGCGCTGCGGGACGAGATGAAGGCGCAGGTCGGTGAGATGCGGTCGCTCATCGACAAGAAGGTCGACGAAGCCGGCCACAAGGCGAAGACCTACGCGATCTGGGCGGCCGTGGGCTTCTTCGCGCTGATGGTCCTCGCCTCGGTGCTGGGCGGGGTGATCGTCGCGCTGCTGTTCCGGCGCAACCGCGCCTAACCCGCCAGCACCAGGTCGCTGGCCTTTTCCGCGACTGCCGTCACGGCGGCATTGCACATCGCAGCGGGTAGGCCGGGCAGGACCGAGGCGTCGATGACGCGCAGTCCCGCGACGCCCTTCACGCGCAAGCTTTCGTCGACGACGGCGCCGATGCGGCAGGTGCCGACGGGATGGTGGAACGAATCCGTCGCCCGGCGGATGAAGTCGTGGCGGCCGGCTTCGCTCGTCCAGGCCGGTCCGGGATAGACCTCCTTCGCGCGCCAGTCGTCGAAGGCTTTCGCCCCGCCGATCTCGCGCGCGATCTCGACGCCCTTGGCCAGCACCGCGAGATCGTCGGGATCGCCCAGATAGTTCGGATCGATGATCGCCGCGGTTCGCGGATCGCTGGAGGCCAGCCTGACGCTGCCCTGGCTGCGCGGCTGCAGGTGGCAGGGCACCAGGACATAGGCCGGCGCCGCGAGGGGACCGACGGTCGGCCGGACGAACGGCACCGACAGGCACATGACGAGAATGTCGGGACTCTCGCCGGCCGTCGCGTGCGGCACGTAGAGGAGCGAATCGCAGTGATTGTAGTGCGAGGCCGGGACCGGGCGGCGCGCCTGGTAGGCCACGCCGGCCAGCAGCGGGTGATCCTCCAGATGGCGCCCGACATCGGGCAGGTCGGCGGCGCTGGCGATCCCCAGCGCGCGCAGCTCGTCGGCCGGGCCGATGCCCGACAGCATCAGCAGGCGCGGCGAATCGATGGCTCCGGCGCAGAGCAGCACGTCGCCCTCGGGCCGCACGACGCCACTGGGCAGACGCACGCCGAGACAGCGGCCGCGCTCGATCTCGAGGCCGAGCACCTCGGCGCCGGCGAGCAGGTCGACCTGTGTCTCGCCGTTGGCGCTCTCCAGACTGTCGAGATAGGCGGTCGCGGCGTCGTCGCGGCGGTACCCCTTGATGCTGAGCTGGTTCCAGCCGACGCCGGTCGTGACTTCGCCGCCGAGGTCGGGCGTCGCCGGGAAGCCCGCCTGCTGCGCCGCCGCCATGAAGGCCTCGGCGACCGGCGTGCGGTCCGTGACGTCGGCCAGCGACAGGACATGCAGCGGGCCGTCGCCACCGCGCCAGGCATTGGCGCCGCCGGAGAAGGTCTCGGCGCGCTTGAAGTAGGGGAGCAGGTCGGCGTGGCGCCAGCCCGCCGGCCAGCGGTCGTAGGCCGCCGCATGGCCGCGTTGGTAGGCCAGCGCATTGATGATGCTCGATCCGCCGATCGCCTTGCCGCGCGGGCAGGTGATCGCGCGGCCGCCCAGCCCGGGCTGCGGCGTCGTCATGTAGCGCCAGTCCAGCGCGCTCTCCTGGAGTGTCGGCCAGGCCGGAGGGTTCGCGACGGCCGGAAGATCGGCCCGACCGCCTGCTTCGATCACGAGGATGCGTCGCCCGGCCCGCCCCAGCCGATGCGCCAGCACGCAGCCCGCCGATCCCGCGCCCACGATGACATGGTCATAGGCCGCGCGGAGCTGCTCGGGTGACGTCAGGCTACGAACGCCACTGGCCGCCTTTGCGGGCGACGAAAGGCCGGCAAGCGCGACGCCCCCGGCCATAGCGGCACCCAGCGCTTCACGGCGCTTCAACCCCATCCTGTCGTCTTTGCTTTCCAAGGATCGCGTCCCGATTATGCCGGCAGTGTAATCAGCGTAACTTTCGGGAAGTAGTTGCGATAGCGGCCAGCGTCGCGCGTGAGCAGCGGCAAGCCTTCGACGGCTGCATGCGCACCGATGAAGAAGTCGGGCAGAACGCCGGTGCGTGTGCCACCTGCTGCACGATATCGCTGAAAGGCCTTTCCGGCGAGGAACAAGGCAGATCGCGGCGTTGGCGCGATCTCGATCATCGCCTGGGCGAGCATCAGGTCGAGATCTTCTATCCGGGCGTAGCGGATGGATGTCTCGGCATAGACGATATCGTTGATGAGGATCGGGCCCGCCAAGGCGGCCTCTTCGAGACGAGCCAGGGACCACTCCGACCAATCGGGATCGTCGGTCACGAGATCGAGCAGGACGTTGGTGTCGACCAGCGTCACGTCAGGGCTCACCGCGCGTCATCGCCATGATCTCGGCCGTGCTCAGGCCTTTTCCGGCGTGCCCGCGCAGGCGGGCGAAGCGGTTCGGGCGGCCCTTCTTCTCGATCTTGACCAGAACGATGCGGCCATCCTGGGCACGCTCGAAATCGATCATACTCCCGGGGCCGATGCCCAGCAGATCGCGTACCCGCTTCGGAATGGTGACCTGGCCTTTGCTGGTAACGGTCGTGCTCACGGAGAACCTCGAGTAAGGCAACATTATTATCTGGTATTACCTAGCATGCGTCCTGCCCGATTTCGAGAGGGCGCTTCGACTTCAGGATTTAATGAAATCGACGAAGGTGCGGAGCGGCGCCGGCAGATGGCGGCGGCCGGGATAGTAGAGGAAGGGGCCGGGGAAGCTCTGCCACCAGGGCGCGAGCACCGGCTCCAGGGCGCCGCTGTCGAGATGGGGGCGCAGCCATTCTTCGAAGTGGTGGACGATGCCGAGACCGGCGACGGCGGCACTGGTCGCGAGGTCCGCTGCCCCGGGGAGACGCACCACCAGCGGCCCGGTGGGATCGACCCGCACCACTTCGCCGTCGCGCTCGAATTCCCAGGGCGGCATCGCGCCGCTGGCGAACTGCCCGCGCAGGCAGGCGTGCGTCAGCAGATCGCGCGGATGCTGCGGCCGGCCGCGTGCGGCGAGATAGTCGGGGGAGGCGGCCGTCGCGAAGCGCTGGACGCGCGGGCCGATCGGGACCGCGATCATGTCCTGCTCCAGTCTTTCGTCGTAGCGGATCCCGGCATCGCAGCCGGCGGCCAGGACGTCGACGAAGCTGTCCTCGACGATGACTTCGAGCCGGATGTCCGGATAGGCCTTCAGGAACGGGGGCACGATCGAGGGCAGCACCAGATGCGCGGCCGCGCCCGGCACGTTGAGGCGCAGCGTTCCGACCGGACGGTCGCGAAAGCTGTTCACGACGTCCAGCGCCGCCTCGACCTCGCCCAGTGCCGGCGTCAGCCGTTCGAGGAGGCGGGCGCCGGCTTCGGTCGGGGCGACGCTGCGCGTCGTCCGATTGAGCAGGCGTACCCCGAGCCTGGCCTCCAGCCGCCTCACGGCTTCGCTCAGGCTCGATGCCGACACGCGGCCCAGCCGCGCGGCCTCCCGGAACCCGCCCGCCTGGGCGACGGCCGCGAAGGCGGAGAGATCGTTCAGGTCGTTCGTCACCATTGTGCATTATTTCGCACAGGCCGTCGCGATTGCGCAGGATTATCGTGCATCGAGGCAAGGTCCATATGTCGGCGGTCACCACAGGAGATTTTCATGACCACCACCCCCTCCGGTACCTTCCGCCTCGGCACTCGATCCGTGAGGCGCTTGGGCTATGGCGCGATGCAGCTCGCCGGGCCGGGCGTCTTCGGTCCGCCGCGGGATCGCGAGGGCGCGCTCGCCGTGTTGCGCGAGGCGGTGGCGCGCGGCGTCGATCATATCGACACCAGCGACTTCTACGGCCCCCACGTCACCAATCAGCTCATCCGCGAGGCGCTCCACCCCTATCCGGACGGGCTGGTGATCGTGACCAAGGTCGGTGCCGTGCGCGGCGACGACGCCTCGTGGAACCCGGCGTTCACCCCGGCCGATCTCACGCGCGCCGTCCACGACAACCTGCGCAACCTCGGCGTCCCGGCGCTCGACGTCGTCAATCTGCGGATCATCATGGGCAGCGATCACGGGCCGGCCGAGGGCTCGATCGAGGCGCCCTTCAGCGCACTGGCGGAACTCCAGAGGCAGGGGCTGGTCCGCCATCTCGGCGTCAGCAACGCCACCCCGGCGCAGGTCGCCGAGGCGCGCGGCATCGCCGAGATCGTCTGCGTGCAGAACCATTACAACATCGCCCATCGCGCCGACGATGCCCTGATCGACGAGCTCGCGAGGCTGGGAATCGCCTACGTGCCCTTCTTCCCGCTGGGCGGCTTCACCCCGCTGCAGTCCTCGATCCTGTCGGACGTGGCGGGCGAGCTGGCGGCCACGCCGATGCAGGTGGCGCTTGCCTGGCTGTTGCGGCGCGCGCCCAACATCCTTCTGATCCCGGGCACCTCTTCGGTCGTTCACCTGCATGAGAATCTGCGCGCGGCAGAGCTCGACCTCCCGGAGGCAGCCTTCCGGCGACTGGAGGCCATCGGTGCGGCAGCCACGCGATGAGAGGTCGGCTTTCGATCGATGTCGGCCCAGCTATGGTGGGTCGACCGGGGAAATCGACTCGATATGGTGTCTAAGCAATTGATTCAATTGACTTCTTGACCGCGAATCTCTGTGGATTCATCTTCCACAGATGCCTGTGGAAAAAATCGATCGCGTACTCGTCGGCGACTGCATCGACCTGATGCTGAGCCTGCCCGAAGCGTCCGTCGACATGGTCTTCGCCGACCCGCCCTACAATCTCCAGCTGGGCGGCGACCTGCTGCGGCCCGACAACAGCAAGGTCGACGCGGTCGACGACGACTGGGACAAGTTCGGAGAGGCCTCCGATTCCGCGGGGACGAGCTTCGCCCTCTACGACAAGTTCACCAACGCCTGGCTGAAGGCGGCGCGCCGGGCGCTGAAGCCCGGCGGCACGCTGTGGGTGATCGGCAGCTACCACAACATTTTCCGCATCGGCACGGCGCTGCAGGACCAGGGCTTCTGGCTGCTGAACGACATCGTCTGGCGCAAGTCGAACCCGATGCCGAACTTCCGCGGCAAGCGCTTCACCAACGCCCACGAGACGCTGATCTGGGCGGCGCGCGACCGCGCCAACAAGAAGTACACCTTCAACTACGATTCGATGAAGGAGCTGAACGAGGGCACCCAGATGCGCTCCGACTGGCTCTTGCCGCTGTGCACCGGCGGCGAGCGGCTGAAGGGCGAGGACGGCAAGAAGGCCCATCCGACGCAGAAGCCCGAGGCGCTGCTGTTCCGCTGCATCATGGCGGCATCCAATCCGGGCGACGTCATCCTCGATCCGTTCTTCGGCACCGGCACGACCGGCGCCGTCGCGCGCCGCCTCGGCCGCCGCTTCATCGGCCTGGAACGCGATCCCGACTATGCCGCCATCGCGCGCAAGCGCATCGCCGAGATCACGCCGCTGGCGCCTGAGGACGTGACGCCCAAGCCCAGCAAGCGGGCCGAGCCGCGCATCCCGTTCGGCGTGCTGATCGAGTCGGGCCTGCTGCAGCCCGGCGCCGTGCTGAGCGATCCCAGCGGCCAGTTGCACGCCCGTGTGCGCGCCGATGGCTCACTGTCCGCCTCGAATGCGCGGGGCGACCATCGCGGCTCGATCCACCAGGTGGGCGCGGCGGTGCAGGGCGCGCCGGCCTGCAACGGCTGGACCTTCTGGCACATCGACGTCGCCGGCGGCGCCCGCCTGCCGATCGACCATCTTCGCCAGCAGGTGAGGGCGGGGCTCTAGACTAACAGGCCGCTGAAAAAGTCAGCGGCCTCGCGAATAAACGAAACAAACGAAATAAACGAAATAAACGAAGCGAGAGTCGCACCCCCAAATTTAGGTATCCCGGTACCGTTGATGGAGCTGCTACGCCTTCACCGCGTGCTCGATCACCTTGCGCATGACCGTGGGCAGGGCGCGCTCATCCAACTTGTCGAGCGCCGACCAGCTCGTGCCGGGGGCCAGCGCCGCGAGCCGGCCGGTCGTCGCGATGGCGCGGCTGACGGTGAGTTCGAGGTGGAAGTGCGTGAAGGTGTGCCGGACGAGCCCGTCCATCACTACCCAGCGCGCCGGAACCGGGGCTTCGGCGAGCGCCGTCGCCGCGACGAACGGACCCTCGCGCCAGGCGCTCGACGGCACCTCGTCCATGCCACCCAGAAGTCCCTTCGTGGGCCGTTTGCGCAAGAGGACGGCGCCATCCCTCCGCAGCAGCACGAAGGCGAGGCCGCGGCGGGTCGGCTTTTCGGCCTTGGGCGCGCGGCGCGGCAGCTCCTCGGCGATGCCCTGCCGGCGGCCCTTGCAGCCCTGCATCAGGGGGCAGATGACGCAGCGCGGGTTGCGCGGGATGCAGACGGTGGCGCCGAGATCCATCATCGCCTGGGCATAGTCGCCGGCGCGCTGTTGCGGCACCAGTCGGGCGGCGCGGACCTGGATGTCGGGCTTGGCGTCGGGCAGCGGCGTGTCGATGGCGTAGAGGCGGGCGATCACCCGCTCGACGTTGCCGTCGACCGCCGAGGCGGGACGGTCGAAGGCGATGGCCTGGATGGCCGCCGCCGTGTAGCGCCCGATGCCGGGCAGGGCGAGCAGGCCCGCCTCGTCTTCCGGGAACCGGCCGGCATGGTCGTTGGCGACGGCCTGGGCGCAGGCATGCAGGTTGCGGGCGCGGGCGTAGTAGCCGAGGCCCGCCCACGCCGAGAGCACCTCGTCGAGCGGGGCGGCGGCCAGGGCCTCGACGGTGGGCCAGCGTTCGACGAAGCGGCGGAAATATTCGCCCACCGTGGCGACGGTGGTCTGCTGGAGCATGATCTCCGACAACCAGACACGGTAAGGCGCCGTGCGTTCCCCGGGGGCTGTGCGCCAGGGGAGGGTGCGACGATGTCGATCATACCAGGCGAGCAGTCGGTCGGCGTGTGTCATGGTCAGTCGAAGGGGCGTGGCCTACCATACGGGGCGGAGTTTGAAAGGGTCCATGCGCGAAAACGGCTTCCGTGCGATCGGCGGTCTGGCCCAGAAGCTCACCTCGGGCATCGCCCGCGATGGAGCGAAGGGGGGCCGCAGCAACGCGCTCGTGCGGCTGAAGGCCGACTGGCCGGTGGTCGTCGGGCCGGAGCTGGCGCGCACGACGCGGCCCGACGCGCTGCTGGCCGGGCGCGGTGCGCGGGCCGGCAAGGCCTTGCGGCTGAAGGTTTCCGGCGCCGCCGCCCTCGAGGTCCAGCACAGGAGCGGCCAGATCGTGGAACGGGTGAATGCCTATTTCGGGCACAGGATGATCGACGACGTGCGGATCGTGCAGGGCGTCATCCCGGCGCCGCGACCCGCCCCCAGGACGCCACGTCCCGATCCCGTGATCGAGCAGGAGGTGGCCAGCCGCACGGCGGCCGTGGAGGATCCCGAGCTGCGGGCAGTGCTGACCCGGCTGGGCGCGCGCATCGCCAGCGGGCGGCGGGGCTTCCTGCTCGGCGGCTTGGGCGCGCTCTGTCTCGGCCGCGAGGTTCGGGCGCAATCCCAATCGCCGGCCCGGTTCCTCGATCCGCTCCCTGGCGATCACATTCTGGGCAATCCCGACGCTCCCAACGTGCTGATCGACTATGCCTCCTTCACCTGTCCGCACTGCGCCACCTTCAACAATGCGGTCATGCCGGCCCTCAAGCGCGACTGGATCGACACCGGCAAGCTGAAGCTCGTGCATCGCCATTTCCCCTCGGACGCGCTGGCCACACGCGCCAGCCTGCTGGCGGAGTGCGCCGGGCCGGACAAGTTCTTTGCCGCCGTCGACACGCTGTTCCGGACGCAGGTCCAGTGGCTGACGGCGTCCGACCCGGCGGCGGAGCTGATGACCGTGCTGGTCGAGCAGGGGGTAAGCGAGGCCGAGGCGCAGGCCTGCATCGCCAACGACCGGCTTTTGGACAAAGTCATCGCCGACGTGCAGTCCGGCCAGGCGCTGGGCGTCAATTCCACCCCGACCGTGTTCATCAATGAGCAGGGATACGGCAATCCGGGCGGAATCGACGCCATCGCGGCGATTTTACGACAGGTGGGCCGTTAACGTTTGACTCCCCACAGGCGTAATTCCCAAGATGTAGTGGAGAGGGCAGTTTAAAATGCGGAATATCTTGATCGTCGCCGGCGGAGTCGTGGCGGTGGCAGCGATTGCTGGCGCCGTCTATTTCGGCACCCGCGCGCCTGCGTCCGGGCCGCCGCCCGTCGCGGCGGCGTCGGCTCCGAGCAAGGCCGGTCTGGAGACCGTGCAGCCGGGCGATCATGTGCTGGGTGACCCCAATGCGCCGATCACGGTGATCGAGTACGCCTCGCTCACCTGCTCGCACTGTGCGCATTTCCACACGCAGGTCCTGCCCGAGATCAAGAAGAAGTGGATCGAAACCGGCAAGGTGAAGCTGGTCTATCGCGACTTCCCGCTCGACCAGATCGCGGCCAAGGCCGCCCAGATCGCCGAATGTGCCGGCAACGACAAGTATTTCGGCGTGCTCGACATCATCTTCCGCGGCCAGCCGCAATGGGCGACGGCGGCCGATCCGCTGGCCGAGCTGGCCAAGCCGCTGCGCATCGCCGGCATGGGCGAGAACGAGATCAAGGCCTGCCTCGCCAACGACGCGATGAGCAACGCCGTGATCAAGGACTACCAGGGCGGCGAGGCGATGGGCGTCAATTCGACGCCGACCCTGTTCATCAACGGCCAGCTCTATCGCGGGGCGCGCTCGGTCGAGGAACTCGACGGCGTGTTCGGCAAGCTCGCCAAGTAGGCACTCCAGGCACGTAAACAGACAGGCGTGGTGTAAATGGTCCAGTTCGACAAGCTCCGGCTCTCCGGCTTCAAGTCCTTCGTCGATCCGACCGAGCTTACGATCGAGCCCGGCATGACCGGGATCGTCGGGCCGAATGGCTGCGGCAAGTCGAACCTGGTCGAGGCGCTGAAGTGGGTGATGGGCGAGACCTCCGCCAAGCAGATGCGCGGCAGTGAGATGGAGGACGTCATCTTCGCCGGCTCGGGCCAGCGGCCGGCGCGCAACATCGCCGAGGTGATGCTGTCGCTGGACAACAAGACGCGCACCGCGCCGGCGATGGTCAACGACACCGACCAGCTCGACGTCGTACGCCGCATCGAGCGCGGCCACGGCTCGGCCTATTCGGTGAACGGCCGCGAGATCCGCGCGCGTGACGTGCAGACCCTGTTTGCCGACGCCGCCACCGGCTCGCGCTCGACCGCACTGGTCAGCCAGGGCCGTATCGGCACGCTGATCAACGCCAAGCCGGTCGACCGTCGCGGCGTCATCGACGAGGCGGCCGGCATCACCGGCCTCTATGCCCGCCGTCATGAGGCCGAGCTGCGCCTGCGGGCCGCCGAGCAGAACCTGGCCCGTGTGCAGGACGTGCTGGTCGCCCTGGAGGAGCAGCACAAGGGGCTGAAGCGCCAGGCCCGCCAGGCCAGCCGCTACCGCAACCTGTCGGATCACATCCGCCGCGCCGAGGCTTCGGTGCTGGCGCTGAAGCTGGCCAATGCCGAGCGCGATCTCGCGAATTCGAGCGAGCGCCTGAAGGAAGCGGAGGCCCAGGTCTCCGACCTCACGCGGCTGGTCGGCCTCGCCACGACGGCGCAGGCGGAAGCCGCGACCTCGCTGCCGCCGCTGCGCAACGACGAGGCCGCCGCCGCCGCCGCGTTGCAGCGCCTGCGCGTGGCGCACGATGCGCTGACCGCCGAGGCCTCGCGGGTCGCCGCCGCCCAGCTCGAGGCCGGAAGGCGCCTGCAGCAGACCGAGCATGACCTCGCGCGCGAGCGCGGCCGCAAAGGCGACGCCGAGACCGCGATCGCCGATCTCGACAGCCAGCGCCTGCGGCTCGAAGAGGAACGCTTCGGCGAGGAGGAGCGTGCCGAAGCCGCCCAGGAGGCGCGCGACACGGCGCGCACCGAGACCAACGCCGCCGAGGCCGGGCTCGATCGGCTGACCCGGCAGATCGCCGACGACGAGGCACTGCGCCAGAGCGTGTCGCGCGAACTCGCCGAGTTGCAGGACCGGCTGCGCCGCCTGACCTCGCGGCGTGACGAGGTCACCGCCCAGCAGCGCCAGCTCGAGACTGAATTGTCGAACCTGCCGGCGCTGCCGGAGGTCGAGGCCGAACTCGAAGCTGCCCGCACGGCACTCGAAGAGGCGCGCCTCGGCGGCCAGGAGTCGATCGAGGCGGCGCGCGAGGCCGAGCGCTATGAATCCGACGCTGCGCGTCTGGCCGTTGCCAAG
Source organism: Reyranella sp. (assembly GCF_052439685.1). Classification (GTDB taxonomy): domain Bacteria; phylum Pseudomonadota; class Alphaproteobacteria; order Reyranellales; family Reyranellaceae; genus Reyranella. Next base: position 69,971 of record NZ_JBQVQG010000016.1, on the reverse strand, counting down.
GCGGAGGCCGAGCGCCTCGACATGGAGCGCGCGCGTGCGGCCGAGCGGCAGGCGGCGGAAGCCAGCCACGCCGTGGCGATCGAGACGGTGCAGAAGACGAATGCCCGTCTGACCAAGCTGCGCGCCGAGGAAGCCGGCGTCGCCGCCGCGCTGAAGTCGGCCGCCAATTCGCTGTGGCCGCCGCTGCTCGACGCCCTCTCCGTCGAGCCCGGCTACGAGAAGGCGCTGGGGGCGGCGTTCGCCGACGAGCTCGAAGCCTCGTCGGATCGCGGTGCGCCGGTGCACTGGCTGCCGCTCGAGGCGCTGGCCGAGACGCCGGCTCTGCCCGAAGGTGCGACGCCGCTCGGTGCGCATGTCGGCGCTCTCCCCGAGCTGGCCCGGCGCCTGGCGTTCATCGGCATCGTGGCCAACGACGAAACCGGTACCGCACTGCAGGCCGCTCTCAAGCCCGGCCAGCAGCTCGTCACCCGCGAGGGCGCGGTCTGGCGCTGGGACGGCTACACGATGCGGGCCGGCGCACCGTCGACCGCGGCGGTGCGGCTGAGCCAGCGCAACCGGCTGGCCGAAATCCGCCATCAGATCGACGGTGTCGTGGCCGAGCAGGAGATCGAGCAGGCGCGCGTCGATGCCGAGAAGACCTGGCTGGCCGCGGCTCGCGAGGCCGAGAAGATCTGCGTCGAGCTGGCCCGCGTCCACGAGCGCAGCGTCGCCGACGCCGCGCGCCGCAAGGCGCAGGATGCCGGCGAGGCCACCCGCACGGCCGAGCGCGCGGCCCAGGCGGCCATCGCTACCGCCGAGCGCCTGGCCACCCAGGCCCGCGACCGCCATGTCGAAGTGGCCCGCCGCACCGATCAGCTGCGCACCCGCCTGGCCGGCATCGAGACGACGGTCGCCGAGGTACTGGGCGACATCGCCGACGTCGAGATGCGCCGCACCTTCCGCGAGGCGCGCCTGTCGTCGCTCTCCGACACGCAGGCCGACCGGGCCGAGGCCGGCGCGCTGCGCGTGCGCATCGCCGAACTGCGGGCCGCGCTGGTCGAGGCCGAGAGTCAGTGCGACCGCCTCGCGCGCGATTCGAAGATGCGCGTCGAGCGCCTGGCGCAGATCGCGCAGGACCATGAGGGCTGGAGCAAGCGCCTCGGCGAGGCCGACGGCCAGATCCTCGAACTCGATGCACGGCGCGAGCAGACCGCGGAAGTGATCGCCGAGCTCGAAGCCAAGCCGGCGGAAATCGAGGAGAAGCGCTTCGTCCTCGCCGATGAGATCGACAAGGCCGAGGCCAACCGACAGGAAGCCGCCGACCGGCTCGCAATCGGCGAGACGCGTCAGTCGGAGTCCGACAAGGCGCTGAGGCAGGCCGAGACCGAGATGGCCCAGGCGCGCGAAACCTGGGTCCGCCGCGAGGGCCAGGTCGAGCAGGCGACGAAGGATCGCGAGGCCGTGGTCGAGCGCATCGTCGAACGGCTGCGTTGCGAGCCGGATGGGGTTCTCGCCCTGGCCGAGGTCCAGTCGATCGAGGAACTGCCGGAACTCGACAAGGCCGAGCACAAGCTCGAGCGTCTGGTGCACGAGCGCGAGACGATGGGCGCCGTGAACCTGCGGGCCGAGGAAGAGGCCAACGAGCTCGAGCAGCAGATCACCGCCATGACGACCGAGCGCGACGACCTGGTCGCCGCCATCGGCCGCCTGCGCCAGGGCATCCAGAGCCTGAACCGCGAGGGCCGCGAGCGCTTCCTCGCCGCCTTCGAGCAGGTCAGCGGCCACTTCCAGCAGCTCTTCACCAAGCTGTTCGGCGGCGGCAAGGCCGAGCTGCGGCTCACCGAATCGGAGGATCCGCTGGAGGCCGGCCTGGAAATCCATGCCAGCCCGCCGGGCAAGAAGCTCCAGGTCATGTCGCTGCTCTCGGGCGGCGAGCAGGCCCTGACGGCCCTGTCGCTCCTGTTCGCCGTGTTCATGACCAACCCGGCGCCGATCTGCGTGCTGGACGAGGTCGACGCGCCGCTGGACGATCTCAACGTGGAGCGCTTCTGCGGCCTGGTGAACGACATTGCCGGCCGCACCGACACGCGCTTCCTGATCATCACCCATCATCGCGTCACCATGGCGCGCATGGATCGCCTCTACGGCGTGACCATGGCCGAGCGGGGCGTGTCCCAGCTCGTGTCGGTGAACCTGCAAGAGGCCGACCGCATGGTGGCCTGATCGTTCGACGGCGTCAGCCTAAGCAAGCAAGACAATCTTCCTCTCAAATAAACTGGGCGCCGGCTGGCCTGACGGCGCCCTTTTCTTTGCCGCCCTTCTCACGGCCGGGGCGGGCCTGTAGTGTCCGGCCCATGCCCGATTCGCTCAGCACCAACGTTACCGATGTCATCGAACTGACGCGCACGCTCGTCCGCTGCGAGAGCGTGACGCCGCGCGAAGCCGGCGCCCTGCAGCTGCTGGAGCGCACGCTGGCGCCGCTCGGGTTCGCGTGCGAGCGCATGGATTTCACCGAGGCCGGCACCGACGACGTCGCCAACCTCTATGCCCGCATCGGCACCGGCGGGAAGCATTTCTGCTTCGCCGGTCATTCCGACGTGGTGCCGGTGGGCGATCTCTCGTCCTGGACGATCGGTCCGTTCGCGGCCGAACTCTCGGGCGGCTACCTGTTCGGGCGCGGTGCCGCCGACATGAAGGGCGCGATCGCGGCCTTCACCGACGCCACCGCGCGTTTCCTCGGCCGTCGCGGCCGCGATTTCGGCGGTTCGATCAGCCTGCTGATCACTGGCGACGAGGAGGGGCCTGCGGTCAACGGCACCGTCAAGATGCTGCAGCGGCTGGCCGACCGCGGGGAGACGATCGACGCCTGCATCGTCGGCGAGCCGACCAGTTCGAAGCGCTTCGGCGACATGATGAAGATCGGCCGGCGCGGCAGCATGACCGTCGACCTGGTCGTGCGCGGCGTGCAGGGGCACGTGGCCTATCCCGAGCGGCTCGACAATGCCGTCCATCGCCTGTCGGCCATCATCGAGGCGCTGGTGCGCACGCCGATCGACAAGGGCAGCACGCATTTCCAGCCGACCTCGCTGCAGTTCACGACGGTCGATGTCGGCAACCCGGCGACCAACATCGCGCCGGGCGTCGCCAAGGCGCGCTTCAACACGCGGTTCAACGATCTCTGGACCTCGAAGACGCTGCTGGCCCATCTCAAGGAGCGGATCGAGCGCGCCAACGAAGCGCTGGGCGGCAACGGCACCGTCGAGTACAGCGTCCAGGTATCGGGCGAGTCCTTCTACACGCCGCCAGGGCCGCTCAGCGACCTCGTCGCCGGCGCAGTCCGCGACGTTGCGGGGGTGGAGACCGAACTGTCGACCACGGGCGGCACGTCCGACGCGCGGTTCATCCGCAGCTACTGCCCGGTTCTCGAATTCGGACTGGTCGGCGAGAGCATGCACAAGGTCGACGAGAAGAGCGCGGTCGCCGATCTCAAGATGCTGGCCCGCGTCTACGAGACCGTACTCGACCGTTACTTCGCGGCCTGAGACGCGCGTGGTCAGCGCTGCTGAAATCGCCCGCGGCATGCAGGGCGCGCTCGGACTCCTGAAGCGCGACCCGGCGGCGCCTTCCTATTTCGACAATACGCTGGAAGCCTGCGTCCGCTCGTTCCAGGTCATGATTCTGGTCGCGCCGCTCCACATCACGCTCATGCTGGTCCGGTACGGGAGCGTGACCGCGACGGCCGACGAGTTCGAGATCGTATTGGTCGAGGCGCTACGCTACGTCGTCGACTGGCTGCTGTTCCCGGTGCTGTTCTACGAGATCGCGCGGCGGCGCAACTGGCTCGGCCTGTTCCCGCGCTACATCTCGGCGCTGAACTGGGTCAACCTGCCGGCGATGATCATCGCCGTGATCGGCGTGGTGCTGGCGACCCTGCTGCCGGCGGTGCCGGCCGAACTCGTCCGGATCGCGCTGCAGGCTCTCTTGTTCTATTGGTTCCTGGCGACGACGCGCGCGACGCTGGGCGTGGCCTGGTCGGTCGCGACCCTGCTGCTGATCGTGAACTGGATCCCGTCGCTGTTCATCTCACTGATCGTCGACCGCTTCCTCGGCGTCGCCCTCATCGCCGGCACCTGACTCGTAGCGCACTTCCATCAGGCACAGGCCGTGGGGGGGCGCCGTCGGACCGGCACGGGCCCGATCGCGCGCGGCGAGCGCCGCCTCGACATCCCCGCGGCTCCATTGGCCGCGTCCGACGAGATGCAGGGTGCCCACGATGATGCGCACCTGGTTGTGCAGGAAGGAACGCGAGCCGACATCGACATGGATCTCCTCGCCGTCGCGCGTGACCTCGAGCAAGTCGAGCGTCTTCAGCGCCGAGGGCGACTGGCAGGCGGTCGAGCGGAAGCTGTTGAAGTCGTGTCGCCCGACCAGCACTGAGGCTGCCTCCGCCATCAGCGCGACGTCGAGTGCGCTCGGCACGTGCCAGAGCTGGCCGCGATCGAGGGCCGGCGGCGCGCGGCGGTTGATGATGCGATAGCGGTAGCGCCGCCACGTCGCGGAGAAGCGTGCATGGAAGCCGGGCGGCGCGAGCTCGGCGGTGAGGACGGAGACCGGCTGCGGCTTCAGGTGGAAGTTGATCGCCGAACGGATCGTCTCGACAGGCCGCTCGCTCGACAGGTCGAGATGCACGACCTGGCCGCGCGCATGGACGCCGGTGTCGGTGCGGCCGGCCGCCTGGACGGGCGGTCGCTCGCCGGTGAAGGCGAACACCGCTTCCTCGAGGGCGGCCTGGACGGACGGCCCGTTCGGCTGGCGCTGCCATCCGACGAACGGCGCGCCGTCATATTCGATCGTGAGCTTGTAGCGCGGCACGGCGTCAGGTCGGCTGCGGGATCGTCAAGACTATGGGCGGCTGCAGCACCGTGCCGGCCTCGAGCGCGAAGCCGCGCAAAAAGGCATCGGCCGATTGTGCCGACTTGCCGGGCCGCTGCAGCTTCAGGAGCTTCAGTCCGCCGACGCCGCAGGTCACCACCGGAAAACCGTCGCGCGCGATGGAGACGCTGCCCGGCGTTCCGCCGGCCAGGGTGAGGGCCGCTGCCAGCACCTTGATGCGCTCGACGCCGCCCGCCTTGGGCGCCTCGAAGTAAGTGCCGGGCCAGGGGTGGAACGCCCGGACCTTGCGCTCCAGCTCGGCAGCCGGCCGGCGCCAGTCGAGCGCGCCTTCCTCCTTGCCGAGCTTGTGGGCGTAGGTGACGCCCTCCGCCGGCTGGGCCACTGGCTCGATGCTCCGCCGCAGCAACCCGTCCAGCGTCGAGACGATGAGGCGGGCGCCGAGATCGGCCAGCCGGTCGTGTACGGTTTCGGCGGTGTCGGCGGCGGAGATGGGCGTGCCTTCGGCCAGCAGCATCGGGCCGGTGTCGAGGCCCTCGTCCATGCGCATGGTGGTGACCCCGGTCTCGGCGTCGCCGGCCAGGATCGCGCGATGGATGGGCGCCGCGCCGCGCCAGCGCGGCAGCAGGGAGCCGTGGATGTTGATGCAGCCGAGAACCGGCGCGTCGAGGAAGCTTTTAGGCAGAATATGGCCATAGGACACGACCACGGCGGCGTCGAGATCGAGCGCCTTGAAGGCTGCGGCCTCCTCGTCGTTCTTCAGGGTGCGCGGTGTGCGGACCGGCAGGCCGAGCCGGTCGGCAAGTTCGTGCACGGGCGTCTTGCGCTCCTGCTGGCCGCGACCCGCGGGTTTGGGGGCCCTGGTGTAGACGCAGGCGACGTCGTGGCCCGCTTCGACCAGCGCGGCGAGGGCCGGCACGGCGAAGGCGGAAGTGCCGAGGAACGCAATCTTCATCGCCGCACCTTATAGGCAGCCGCGCGACGGTGAGCTAGGTATGCCGCCGCAATGGAGTCCAGTATCCCCTCGACCGGCCAGGGCCCGCTGGCCAACCTCGCTGCGCGCCGCGCCGCGGGCGAGATCCACGCCGATCCCGTGCAGGAAAAAGTCGTTCTGCGATTGCAGGCGATTCACGACCAATTGAGCGCCCTTGCGGCGGCGCAGCCGATGAAGACCGGCTTCCTCGCTCGCCTCGGCTTCGGTCACGCGCCGAAACCGCCGGAAGGGCCCCACGGTCTCTATATCTGGGGCTCGGTCGGTCGCGGGAAGTCCATGCTGATGGACCTGTTCTTCGCCGATGCGCCGATCGCGAAGAAGCGGCGCGTCCATTTCCACGAATTCATGCTCGAAGTGCAGGCAAGGCTTCATCGCCGGCGCGAGGAACTGGCGGCCAAGGGCGCGCCGCCCGAATCCGATACGATCGTGCCGATTGCCAAGGAGATCGCGGCCGAGACACGCCTGCTCTGTTTTGACGAGTTCCAGGTGACCAACATCGCCGACGCGATGATCCTCGGCCGCCTGTTCGAGACGCTGTTCGAGGAGGGGATCACGGTGATCGCCACCTCCAACCGCGCGCCCGACGATCTCTACAAGAATGGCCTGCAGCGCGACCGTTTCCTGCCCTTCATCGAACTGGTGAAGCAGCGCCTCGAGGTGCTGGAACTGGGCGGCGCGCAGGACTACCGGATGGGCCGGCTGCGCGAACTCGATCTCTACCTGACCCCGCTCGGTGGCTGGGCGACCAAGAAGCTCGACGAGGCATTCCGTGCGCTGAGCAATGGCGCCGACGGCGAGCCGCGCGTGCTGCGCACGCAGGGCCGCGATGTCGAGGTGCCGCGCGCGGCGCCGGGCGTCGCGATGGCGCATTTCATGGACTGGTGCGCCAGGCCGATGGGCGCGGCGGACTTCCTGTGCATCGCGGACAGCTTCCACACCGTCATCGTGGCGGAGATTCCCAAGATGGGGCCGGACAGCCAGGACAAGGCCGTTCGCTTCGTGACGATGATCGACACTTTCTATGAGAAGAAGGTGAAGTTCATCTGTTCGGCGGCGGCAAATCCGGGAAGCCTCTACCCCGAAGGCGACGGCTCCTTCGAATTCCAGCGCACCGTGTCGCGGCTCATGGAGATGCAGAGCCCGGAGTATCTGAACCTCGATCACATCGCCTAATCGTGATTGTGGGCCCGTTCGGCCGCAGCATAGGCTCTGCGGCGTTTTTCAAAGACTCGAACGGGAGGCAGGATATGGACGGCGATCGCATGATTTCCCTGAACGACGGCGGCGTGTCGCGGCGCGGCGCCCTCAAGGCCACGGCGACCGGCGCGGCGCTCGGCGCCACGTTCGCGCTGTCGGTACAGCCCATCCAGGCGCAGACCATGATCACCACGTCGGCCGACGGACTGACGGCGGGCGTCGTCAAGGTGAAGACCAAGGACGGCAAGGAGATGGACGCCTATCGCGCCATGCCAGCGTCGGGCCAGGGCTTCGCCACCATCCTCGTCGTGCAGGAGATTTTCGGCGTCCATGCACACATCGCCGACCTCTGCCGTCGCTTCGCCAAGGCCGGCTACTACGCCATCGCGCCGGAACTCTACTTCCGCCAGGGCGATGCCAAGGCCGTCAGCGACATGCAGGCGCTGCTGCGCGAGATCGTCTCGAAGGTGCCGGACGAGCAGGTCATGAACGATCTCGACGCGACCGTTGCCTTCGCCAAGGGCGAGGGCAAGGCCGATACCGCCAAGCTCGGCATCACCGGCTTCTGCTGGGGCGGCCGCATCGTCTGGCTGTATGCCGCTCACAGCGCGGGCCTCAAGGCGGGCGTGGCGTGGTACGGCCGTGTCGTCGGCGACTCGACTCCGATGACGCCCAAGCATCCGATCGACATCGCCAAGGATCTCAAGGCCCCGGTGCTCGGCCTCTATGGCGGCGCCGACAGCGGCATCCCCAACGACAGCGTCGACAAGATGCGCGCGGCGTTGAAGGCCGGCAGCCCGGCCGCCCAGAAGTCGCAGATCGACACCTATCCGGATACGCCGCACGGCTTCAACGCCGACTACCGCCCGAGCTTCCGCAAGGAGCAGGCGGAGGATGGGTGGAAGAAGGCGCTTGCCTGGTTCAAAGCCAACGGTGTCTGATCGGCCCCCACGTCGAGCGATGGCCGAAACGATGAACCTCACGACCCGATCGGGCCTTACATTCACGACTTATGTCGAGGGTCCGGTCGGTGGACCGCTGGTGCTGATGCTGCACGGGTTTCCCGAATCGCGGCACAGCTGGCGGGCCGCCCTGCCGGTGCTGGCGGCGCACGGCTATCGCGCCGTCGCGCCCGATCAGCGCGGCTACTCGGCGGGCGCACGGCCCGATCCGGCCGATCTTTCGAACTATGCCTTCGACCGGCTGATCGGCGATGCGATCGAGATCGCAGCGGCCGCGGGCTATGAAGGCAAGCGCTTCCATCTCGTCGGCCATGATTGGGGCGGGCAGGTCTCGTGGGGCGTCGCCGGCGCCCATCCCGATCGCCTGGCGTCGCTCACGATCCTGTCGCGGCCGCATCCGCAGTCGTTCCGGCAGGCCCTGCTCAAGGAAGACGGCGACCAGAAGCACCGCTCGCGGCATCATCGCGCCTTCCTCGAGCCCGAGACGGGCAAGCTCCTGTTGGCCGACGATGCCAAGCGCCTGCGCGACGGGCTGTTCGGCCAAGGCGTGCCGTCCGAGGCGCTGGACGATCATCTCTCCGTGCTGGGGACGCCCGAGGCGCTGGAAGCGGCGCTCGCCTGGTATCGCGCCAACAAAGGGCTGGCCGCGAATATCGGGACGATCACGGTCCCGACGCTCTACATCTGGGGCGACGCCGACGCGACGGTGGGGCCTGATGCGGCCTACGGCACGGTGGAGTTCGTGAAGCCCTCCTTCGCGATGGAAGTGCTGCCCGGCGTCGGCCATTTCGTGATGGACCAGGCGCCGGCCAAAACGACCGATCTCCTGCTGGCGCACCTGGCGAAACACCCGGCCTGAACCCGTCTGTCTTGCTGCCCCGGGCGAATCGCGCTACCACGCGGCGCCTTTAAGAACGGGAGTTTTTCGCATGGCTCGCAAGAAGATCGCGCTGATCGGCGCCGGACAGATTGGCGGCACGCTCGCGCTGCTCGCCGGCCAGAAGGAACTGGGCGACGTCGTCCTGTTCGACATTCCCGCCGCCGAAGGCACCGCCAAGGGCAAGGCGCTCGACATCGCCCAGCTCAGCCCGGTCGAGGGCTTCGACACCAAGTACAGCGGCTCCTCGGACTACAAGGACATCGAGGGCGCGGACGTCGTGATCGTCACCGCCGGCGTGCCGCGCAAGCCGGGCATGACCCGCGACGATCTGGTCGGCATCAATGCCAAGGTCATCGATTCGGTCGGCAAGGGCATCAAGCAGCACGCGCCGAACGCCTTCGTCATCGTCATCACCAACCCGCTCGACGCCATGGTCGGCCTGATGCAGGAAGTCACCGGCTTCGCGCCGGAGAAGGTCGTCGGCATGGCCGGCGTGCTCGACAGCGCCCGCTTCCGCCTGTTCCTTGCCGAGGAATTCAACGTTTCGGTCGAGGACGTCACGGCCTTCGTGCTGGGCGGCCACGGCGACACGATGGTGCCGCTGCTGCGCTACTCGACGGTCGGCGGCATTTCGCTTCACGATCTGGTCGACATGGGCTGGACCACCAAGGAGCGCCTCGAGCAGATCGTCCAGCGCACCCGCGACGGCGGCGCCGAGATCGTGGCCCACCTCAAGACCGGCTCGGCCTTCTACGCCCCGGCCGCCTCGGCCATCGCCATGGCCGAGTCCTACCTCCGGGACAAGAAGCGCGTGATCCCCTGCGCCGCCAAGCTGAATGGCGAGTATGGCGTGAAGGGCCTCTACATCGGCGTTCCTGTCGTGATCGGCTCCAAGGGCGTCGAGCGCATCGTCGAAGTCGAGTTCAATGCCGAGGAAAAGGCGATGTTCGACAAGTCGGTGGCTGCCGTTCAGTCGCTGATCGACGCCACCAACAAGATCGTTGGCCGTTGAAGAAGTAGGGTCTTTCGACTTTAGTCGAGCGACCGCAAACGTTCATCAGTCCATCGTTGCCAAGGGCCTGCGGCGCTCATAAAGTGCCGCATCCCTTGGTCAGTTGCGTTTGAAAACTGAGAGGCCGCGTGTCCGACGCACTCCCAAACGATAGGACCCCATGAATATCCACGAGTATCAGGCCAAGGCACTGCTGGCCAAATTCGCGATCCCCCTTCTCAAGGGCGGCGTTGCCTACACCAAAGACGAGGCGATGGAGGTCGCGCGCAAGCTGGGCGGTCCCGTTACCGTCGTGAAGGCGCAGATCCATGCCGGCGGGCGCGGCAAGGGTCACTTCAAGGCTGACCCGGGCGGCAAGGGCGGCGTCCGCCTCGCGAAGTCGGTCGACGAGGTCGGCACGCACGCGGCGGCGATGCTCGGCCAGGATCTCGTGACCAAGCAGACCGGCCCGACCGGTCGCACCGTGCAGCGCCTCTACGTCGAGGACGGCTGCGACATCAAGCGTGAGCTGTATCTCTCGATGCTGGTGGACCGTGCCGTCGGCCGCATCTCCGTCGTCGCCTCGACCGAGGGCGGCATGGACATCGAGACCGTGGCGCACGAGACGCCCGACAGGATCGTCACCCAGGCGATCGACCCGGCTGCCGGATACCAGGCCTATCAGGGCCGCAAGATCGCCTTCGCGCTGGGCCTCACCGGCAAGCAGGTCGGTGCCTTCACGGCGCTGCTGGGCAATCTTTATCGCGCCTATGTCGATCTCGACGCCTCGCTGATCGAAATCAATCCGCTGGTCGTCACCGGTGCCGGCGACATCGTGGCCCTCGATGCCAAGATGAACTTCGACGACAACGCCCTCTACCGTCACAAGGATCTTGAGGAGTTGCGCGACGTCGACGAGGAGGACCCGGCCGAGACCGAGGCCGCCAAGTACGCGCTGAACTACGTGAAACTCGACGGCCAGATCGGCTGCATGGTGAACGGCGCGGGCCTCGCGATGGCCACCATGGACATCATCAAGCTCTACGGTTCGGAGCCCGCCAACTTCCTCGACGTCGGCGGCGGCGCCACCAAGGAGCGCGTGACGGCCGCGTTCAAGATCATCCTCAAGGATCCCAACGTCGAGGGCATCCTGGTCAACATCTTCGGCGGCATCATGCGCTGCGACGTGATCGCCGAAGGCGTCGTCGCCGCGGCGCGCGAGGTCAACCTGCACGTGCCGCTGGTCGTCCGGCTGGAAGGCACGAACGTCGACCTCGGCAAGAAGATCCTTAAGGAATCGGGGCTCAAGATCACCTCGGCGGAGAACCTCGCGGACGCCGCCGAGAAGATCGTCAAGGCCGTCAAGGAGAACAACTGATGGCCGTCCTGGTCGACAAGAACACCAAGGTCATCTGCCAGGGCATCACCGGCTCGCAGGGTACCTTCCACTCCGAACAGGCGATCGCCTACGGCACAAAGATGGTCGGTGGTGTGACGCCGGGTAAAGGCGGCACCAAGCATCTCGACCTGCCGGTGTTCGACACCGTTGCGGAGGCCGTCGAGAAGACCGGCTGCAACGCGTCGGTGATCTACGTTCCGCCGCCCTTCGCCGCCGATTCGATCCTCGAGGCGATCGACGCGGAGATCCCGCTGATCGTCTGCATCACCGAGGGCATCCCGGTGAACGACATGGTCAAGGTGAAGCGCGCGCTCACCGCCTCCAGGTCGCGGCTGATCGGCCCGAACTGCCCGGGCGTGATCACGCCGGGCGAGTGCAAGATCGGCATCATGCCGGGCCACATCCACAAGCGCGGCAAGATCGGCATCGTGTCGCGCTCCGGCACCCTGACCTACGAGGCGGTGGCGCAGACCACGGCCGCGGGTCTCGGCCAGACGACCTGCATCGGCATCGGTGGCGATCCGGTGAACGGGACCAACTTCGTCGAGTGCCTCGACATGTTCATCCGCGATCCCGAGACCGAGGGCATCGTGATGATCGGCGAGATCGGCGGCGACGCCGAGGTGAAGGGCGCAGAGTTCCTCAAGGCGTCCGGAACGAAGAAGCCCGTGGTGGGTTTCATCGCCGGCCGTACGGCTCCTCCGGGACGTCGCATGGGCCATGCCGGCGCCGTGATCTCGGGCGGCAACGACACCGCCGAGTTCAAGGTCGACGCCATGCGCAAGGCCGGCATCAGGGTTGCGGAGTCACCCGCGGCTTTGGGCGAGGAAATGCTTAAGGCCATGAAGGGCTGACAAGCGGGATTGCCGCCCAGCCTCAGCCAGGCGGCCAGCAAAGACAGGCCAAGGAGTATCGGGCCATGAGAGCAGAACAGACATCGTTCCTGTTCGGCGCCAACGCGCCATTCATCGAGGAGCTCTACGCGCGCTACCTCGAGGATGCCTCGTCGGTCGACGCCGAGTGGCAGACCTTCTTCGGTGCGCTGGCCGAGCAGGCGGGTGACGTGCTGGCCGAGGTGCGCGGCGCCTCCTGGGCGCCCAATGGCGCGCGGGTGATCGGCGCCGTCGATCCCGATGCCGTTCCGACCCCGGCCAACCGCAACATGAAGGGCGGGAAGGCGGCGGCTGCCCCGTCCGCCATGGCCGGCAAGACCGAGCAGGAGATCCGCGACGCCGCGCAGGACACGGCGCGTGCGCTGATGCTGGTCCGAGCCTATCGCATCCGCGGCCATCTGGCGGCCGATCTCGATCCGCTGGGGCTCGTGCGCCAGGCGCCGCATCGCGAGCTCGATCCCGCGACCTACGGCTTTACCGAAGCCGACTGGGACCGTCCGATCCTGATCTTCGGCTCGCTGGCGCTGGGCGAATCGGCGACGCTGCGCCAGATCATGGAGCGGCTGCGCAAGACCTATTGCGGCAAGATCGGCGTCGAGTTCATGCACATCTCCGATCCCGACCAGAAGGCGTGGATCCAGGAGCGCATCGAGCATATCGAGAACCACACCGAATTCACGGTCACCGGCCGCAAGATGATCCTGGAGAGGGTGGGCGAGGCCGAGGGTCTCGAGCGCTACCTGCATGTGAAGTTCGTGGGCACCAAGCGCTTCGGCCTCGATGGCGGCGAATCGCTGATCCCCGGCATCGAGCAGATCCTGAAGCGCGGCGGCCAGCTCGGCGTCAAGGAAGTGATGCTCGGCATGCCGCATCGCGGCCGCCTCAACACCCTCGTGCACGTCATGCACAAGAGCTACACGGCGCTGTTCTCCGAGTTCCAGGGCCGCTCCTCGCAGCCTGAGGAGATGCGCGGCTCGGGCGACGTGAAGTACCATCTCGGCGCCTCGGCCGATCGTGAGTTCGACGGCAATGTGATCCATCTCTCGCTGTCGCCCAACCCCTCGCATCTCGAGGCGGTGAACCCGGTCGTCCTCGGAAAGGCGCGCGCCAAGGAAGACCAGCGCGGCGACACCGAGCGCAGTCAGGTCATGTGCATCCTGATGCACGGCGACGCGGCGTTCGCGGGTCAGGGGCTGGTGGCGGAGGGGCTCGATCTGTCCGATCTCGCGGGCTACCGCATCGGCGGCACCATCCATTTCATCGTGAACAACCAGATCGGCTTCACGACCCTGCCGACTGAATCGCGCTCCGGCCCCTACTGCACGGAAGTCGCCAAGATCGTGCAGGCGCCGATCCTGCACGTGAACGGTGACGATCCCGAGGCCGTGGTTCACGTCTCGCGCATCGCGACCGAGTTCCGCCAGCACTTCAAGCGCGACATCGTCATCGACATGTTCTGCTACCGCCGGCACGGTCACAACGAGGGTGACGAGCCGATGTTCACCCAGCCGCTGATGTACCAGAAGATCGGCGCACATCGTTCGGTGAAGGAAGTCTATGCAGCGGCCCTCGAGGCCGAGGGCGTGGTGACGGCCGAGGAAGTCGCCGCGATGGATGCGGCGTTGCGCGAGAAGCTCGACAAGGCGCTCGAGGCCGCGACCAACTACAAGCCGAACAAGGCCGACTGGCTCGAGGGCAAGTGGGCAGGCTTCACGGTCGCGCCGGGCGAGGAGGATCGCAAGGGCGTAACCGGTGTCGAGTTCGACCGGCTGAAGGCGGTCGGACAGGCGATCTCCGAGGCGCCGAAGGGCTTCGAGCTCAACCGCAAGATCGTCCGCCAGCTCCAGGAGAAGCGCAAGACGATCGACACCGGCGAGAACATCGACTGGTCGACCGGTGAAGCGCTGGCCTTCGGCACGCTGCTCGCGGAAGGCACGCCGGTGCGTCTCAGCGGCCAGGATTCCGGCCGCGGCACCTTCTCCCAGCGCCATTCGGTGCTGGTCGACCAGGCGAGTGAGGCCAAGTACATCCCGCTCAATCACGTGGCGGACGGGCAGGCCCGTTTCGAGGTGATCGACAGCCCGCTGAACGAGGCGGGCGTGCTCGGCTTCGAATACGGTTACTCGCTGGCCGAGCCCAACGCGCTCGTCCTGTGGGAGGCGCAGTTCGGCGACTTCGCCAACGGCGCGCAGGTCATCATCGACCAGTTCATCTGCTCGGGCGAGAGCAAGTGGCTGCGCATGTCGGGGCTCGTCATGCTGCTGCCGCACGGCTACGAAGGCCAGGGACCGGAGCACAGTTCCGCGCGCCTCGAGCGCTACCTGCAGCTCTCCGCCGAGGACAACTGGCAGGTCGTCAATCCGACGACTCCCGCCAACTACTTCCACGCGCTGCGCCGGCAGATGCGCCGCACCTTCCGCAAGCCGCTGGTGGTGATGACGCCGAAGTCGCTGCTGCGTCACAAGGATTGCGTCTCGACCCTGGCCGAATTCGGGCCGGGCAGTTCGTTCCGCCGCATCCTCGCCGAGACCGACCAGCTCGTGGACGACGCCAAGGTGCGGCGCGTGATCCTGTGCTCGGGCAAGGTCTATTTCGATCTCGTCGCCGAGCGCCGCAAGCGCAAGATCGACGACATCGCCATTCTGCGAATCGAGCAGCTCTATCCCTTCCCGTTCACGCGGCTGGGCGTGCGGCTCTCGCAGTATCCGAATGCCGACGTCGTATGGTGTCAGGAGGAGCCCGAGAACATGGGCGCCTGGCATTTCGTCGACCGCCGGATCGAACGCGCGCTGGCCGGCATCGAGACGAAGGCGAAGCGGCCGGTCTACATCGGCCGCCCCGAGGCGGCGTCGCCCGCCACGGGATCCGCGCGCACCCATGTCAAGGAACAGGCCGATCTGGTCGACCGCGCTCTCACCGTCGGTTGAGCGCGGCTAGAGGAGGGATTTTAGTCATGGCCGTCGAGATCAAGGTTCCGGCTCTGGGCGAATCGGTCACCGAGGCGACCGTTGCCAAGTGGCTGGTGAAGGCGGGCGACAAGGTTGCCGTCGACCAGCCGCTTTGCGAGCTCGAGACCGACAAGGTCACCGTCGAGGTGAATGCGAGCGTTGCCGGCACCATCGCCGACATCGCGGTGGAAGAGGGCGCGTCCGTCCAGGTGGGTGGCATTCTCTGCCACATCGAGGCCGGCGCCGGGGCAGCCAGCGCGCCCGCACCGAAGGCCGCCGCGCCCGCCGCTCCCAAGCCCGCCGCCGCTCCTGCACCGGCGCCCGCTGCCGCGGCTCCCGCCGGCGCCAATCTGGCGGCCTCGGGACCTGCCGCGCGCAAGCTCGCCGAGGAGAAGGGCGTTCCTGCGTCCGCCATCCAGCCGACCGGCAAGGATGGCCGCGCCACCAAGGAAGACGTGCTGGCGGCAATCTCGTCGATCCCGGCCGCCGGTGCGCCGGCGGCGAAGCCGGCTGCACCCGCCGGTCCGCGCCAGAAGGCGGACCGTGAGGAGCGGGTGAAGATGACGCGGCTGCGCCGCACCATCGCCAACCGCCTCAAGGAGGCGCAGAACACCGCCGCCATGCTCACCACCTTCAACGAGGTGGACATGACTGCGGTGATGGCGATGCGCGAGCGGCTGAAGGACGATTTCGAGAAGAAGCACGGCGCTCGCCTCGGCTTCATGTCGTTCTTCGTGAAGGCCTGCATCGCGGGGCTCAAGGAGCTGCCCGCGGTCAACGCCGAGATCGAAGGCGAGGAGATCGTCTACAAGAACTATTACGACATCGGTGTCGCCGTCGGCTCGCCGCAGGGCCTGGTCGTCCCGGTGCTGCGTGACGCCGACGTGCTGGACTTTGCCGGTATCGAGAAGGGCATCGGCGATCTCGGCCGCAAGGCGCGCGACGGCAAGCTGTCGATCGCCGACCTGACGGGTGGCACGTTCACCATCTCCAACGGTGGCGTCTATGGGTCGCTGATGTCGACGCCGATCCTGAACCCGCCGCAGTCGGCCATCCTCGGCATGCACAAGATCCAGCAGCGGCCCATGGTGGTCGGCGGCGAGATCAAGGCGCGGCCGATGATGTATCTCGCTTTGTCCTACGACCATCGCATCATCGACGGCCGCGAGGCCGTGCTGTTCCTGGTCAAGGTCAAGGAAGGCATCGAGGACCCCGAGCGCCTGCTGCTCGGCGTCTAGGACGGACGACGATTGCCTCGCTCTCGGTGTCATCCCGAGCGCAGCGAGGACCCTTAATCGGGCGCCGCGAAAGGTCCCTCGCTGCGCTCGGGATGACACTGAAAGTGGACCAGCCGGTGTAGTGCCATGGCCAACGAATCCTTTGATCTCGTCGTGATCGGCGCCGGCCCGGGCGGCTATGTCGCCGCCATCCGCGCTTCGCAGCTCGGCCTGAAGGTCGCCGTGGTCGAGAAGCGTGCGACGCTCGGCGGCACCTGCCTCAACGTCGGCTGCATTCCCTCCAAGGCGCTGCTGCAGTCCTCGCATCTGTTCGAGGAAGCCGGCCACGATCTCGCCACGCACGGCGTCGTCGTGGCGGCGCCGAAGCTCGACTTCGCCCAGCTCATGAAGCGCAAGGGCGAGGTCGTCGAGGCGACCACCAAGGGCGTCGCCTTCCTGTTCAAGAAGAACAAGATCGCCTCCTATACCGGCGCGGGCCGCATCGAGGCGGCGGGCTCCGTCGCGGTGCTGGGCGACGACGGCGCGGTGAAGGACACGCTGTCGGCGAAGAACATCCTGATCGCCACCGGCTCGGAAGTGACACCGCTGCCCGGCGTCACGATCGACGAGAAGAAGATCGTCTCCTCGACCGGCGCGCTGGAACTCAACGAGGTGCCGAAGCGCCTGGTCGTGGTCGGCGCCGGCATCATCGGGCTGGAACTCGGCTCGGTGTGGCGTCGCCTCGGCGCCGAGGTGACAGTGGTCGAGTTCCTCGACCGCATCACGCCCGGCGTCGACGACGAGGTCACCAAGTTCCTGCAGCGCACGCTCGCCAAGCAGGGCCTGAAGTTCAAGCTCGGCGCCAAGGTCACCAAGGCCGAGACGACGGATGCTGGCGTGACGCTCACGGTCGAACCCGCGAAGGGCGGCGAATCGGAGACGCTCGAAGCCGATGTGGTGCTGGTCTCGATCGGTCGTCGGCCCTATGTCGCGGGCCTCGGCCTCGACAAGGTCGGCGTCAAGATGACCGAGCGCGGCCGCATCGCCGTCGATGGTCATTTCCAGACCTCGGTGCCGGGCATCTATGCGATCGGCGACGTGATCGACGGGCCGATGCTCGCGCACAAGGCGAGCGAGGACGGCGTGGCCTGCGTCGAGACGCTCGCGGGTCAGAAGGGACACGTGAACTGGGATCTCGTGCCCTCGATCATCTACACCCAGCCGGAAGTGGCCTGGGTCGGCAAGACCGAGGAACAACTGAAAGCGGCCGGCGTTGCCTACAAGGTCGGCAAGTATCCGTTCACCGCCGACCCGCGCAGCCGTGCGAACGGCGCCACGGAGGGGTTCGTGAAGGTTCTGGCCGACAAGGCGAGCGACAAGGTGCTGGGCGTCCACATCTTCGGCGCCGAGGCCGGGACGATGATCGCGGAAGCTGCGATGGCGATGGAGTTCTCCGCCTCGGCTGAAGATATCGGCCGCGTCTGCCACGCCCATCCCACGGTAAACGAGGCGCTCAAGGAAGCCGCCCTCGCCGCCTGGGACAAGCCGATCCATCTGTAGGACCGCATGCGCAAGCCCCTGATGGCGCTTGCGATCGTCGCCTGCCTGATCATGTCGGTGGTGGGCGGCTTCATCCCGCTTCTGCAGGGCTGGATTTTCTTCGTGCTCGCCCTTTATCTGCTGGCGACCGAATTCGAAACCGGCCGCCGATGGGTGACGTCGGCGCGCCGCCGCTGGCCCAAGCTCGACGAATGGATCGTCAAGGCTCGCGACCACAAATGGGCGCCGAGCCATCTCAAGAAGTTCGAAGATCACACCGATCCGACGAAGTAGCCGTCAGCTTTTGCCCTCGAAGCCGCGATAGACGGCCTCGGCAATCGGCAGCAGCTCCTCGCGGGTGGCCGTTGCGGTGACGGCAAAGCCGAAGCCCTGGTCGATCCAGGCGAAGGTCGAGGCCTCGCCTTCCTTCTGGAAACGGAAGGCGGTCTCCGATCCATCGGCCGCGCGCACGTAGATGGTGAGCCGCTTGCCGCTCGCATCGTCGTACATGAGCTGAGCGGCGGCACCAGTGCCGCCCGGCAGCAGGCGACCCCCCATCAGCCTGTAGCCGAAGGGCGAGAGGTCGGGCGCGGCGAGCTTCCGCCCGAGCCGCTTGGAGAGCCACTGCAGCAGGTGCGCCTCCTGCTGCACGCCGACTTCGACCGGATGGGCGACCTCGACCACGAACGTGCGATAGGCGGCATGGGCGCCCTGAGCCACGCTGGCGGTCGGTGGAGGCGCCAGCGGTGCGGGTCCAATGGTGTTGGCAAACCAGCCTGCCGTCGCGCCGGCCACGAAGAGCGCGACCGCGGCAGCGGCGCCGGCTCCGCTCCGTAGCCAGAAAGTGCGTCGCGCGGCCCGCAAGGAGGCGATCCGCAGCCGGGCGGGAATGGGCTCGGCGAACTTGGCGTCGAGGCGGCTGCGCAACATGGCGCGCTGCCGGCGTTCCAGGGCGACGCGCTCGGCGAGTTCGGGAGAGGCGGCCAGATGCGCCTCGACGGCCGCGCGGCGCTCGCCGCCCAGCCGTTCGTCGACGAAGGCCTGCAGCTCGTCCTCGCCGATCGAAAACTCCTTCCCCGTCATTTCACTCTCCGCAGGAACGTCGTCCGCCCGGTCTCCAGCAGCGCGCGCAGTCGCTGGCGGCCGCGCGACAGGCGCGACATCACCGTGCCCGCAGGCACGCCCATGACCCGGGCCGCGTCGTCGTAGGAAAGATCCTCGACACCCACCAGCAGAAGCAGCGACTTCTGTTCTTCCGGCAGCTGGTCGAGCGCCGCCAGGATGTCCTGGACCTCGATGCCGCTCTCCTGCTGCGCGGCACTCGACGGCATCGTCGCCTCTTCGAATTCGACATGGGCGCCGCGTCGGCGGCCCTGACGCAATGCCGAGACGTACAGGTTGCGCTGGATGGTGAAGAGCCAGGCCCTGAGGTCGCCGTCGCTCCGCCGCAGCGTCCAGCGAGACAGCGCGCGCTCCAGAGTGTCCTGCACCAGATCGTCGGCGGCATCGTGGTCGCGCACCAGCGCATAGGCGTAGCGGCGCAACGCCGGGATCAGCGGTTCGAGCAGGGCTTCCGCATCGGCCATCGGATTACTCTACAGGAAGATGGCGCCAGCCGGACCGGGACCGGCGCCAATTCCCACCATCGTTACTTGGCGATGTGCCAGGCGCCGTTCAGGAAGCCGTCGCCCGTCTTGTCGCCGGCTTTGGTGTCCTTGGCGAAGGCATAGACCGGCTTGCCCTTGTAGGCCCACTGCTTCAGCCCGTCGTCGCGGGTGATGATCGTCCAGTCGCCGGTGGCCTTGGCGCCGTCGGCCGCGAGGGCCGGCGGCCAGTTGGTGGCGCACGGACCGTTGCAAACCGACTTGCCCGGCGTCGCGTCCTTGTCGAACGTGTAGAGCGTCATGCCGCTCGCCGTGACGAACATGCCGCTCTTCATCGCGGGCGGTGTGGCCGAGGCGGGCTCGGCGGCGAAAGCGGTGCCGGCGGCAAGAATAGCCAGGGCGGCGGTGGCGGCGAGGATCGACTTCAACATTTTCTGACTCCCATGCAGTTGTGGTCTGCAGAGGAGAGACGCCCGACGCGGTTCGTTTATTCCCCGGCGGAGTCCGAAAATCTTCGCGGCATGCGGAGCGGCGGCGAGCTCGGATGCACAAGAGGTGCAAATCCGGCTCAGGCTCTCTAGAATGATCTCCTTCCCGAAACAGCCGACGGACTTCGAACGTGCATCACGAAGCGACGTTGATTGCCACCATCGCCATTGGCTTCGTGCTCGCCTTCGGCTTCGGCTATGTCGCCGACCGGCTGCGGCTGCCACCGCTCGTCGGCTATCTCGTCGCCGGGATCCTGATCGGTCCCTACACGCCGGGCTTCGTGGCGGATGCCGGGCTCTCGTCGCAGCTCGCCGAAGTGGGCGTGATCCTGCTGATGTTCGGCGTTGGCCTGCATTTCTCCGCTTCCGATCTCCTCGCCGTGAAAGGCATCGCCATACCGGGTGCCATCGGCCAGATCGTGCTGGCGACCCTGCTCGGCATCGGCCTGTGTTCGCTGTGGGGCTGGAGCTTCGGCACCGGCCTCGTGATCGGGCTCAGCCTGTCGGTCGCGAGCACGGTCGTGCTTCTGAAGGCGCTGGAGGAGCGCAACATGGTCGACAGTCCCAATGGAAGGGTCGCGGTCGGCTGGCTGATCGTCGAGGATCTCGCGATGGTGCTGGCGCTGGTGCTGCTGCCGGCCTTCGCCGAGGTGCTGGGCGGCAAGCCGATCCAGGGCCATGCCCCGTCGGACATGCCGATCGCGCTGGAGCTGGCCATCACCCTGTCCAAGGTCGCGGCCTTCGCCGTCATCGCCATCCTGATCGGGCCGAAGGTGGTGCCTTGGATGCTGGCCCGCGTCGCCCGCACCGGCTCGCGCGAACTGTTCACCCTCTCGGTTCTCGCGGTGGCGCTGGGCATTGCCTACGGCTCGGCGCACATCTTCGGTGTTTCGTTCGCGCTCGGCGCCTTCTTCGCGGGCGTGGTGCTGAGCGAATCCTCGTTCAGCCACAAGGCGGCCGCCGACTCGCTGCCTCTT
Organism: Reyranella sp.; assembly: GCF_052439685.1. Lineage (GTDB taxonomy): Bacteria > Pseudomonadota > Alphaproteobacteria > Reyranellales > Reyranellaceae > Reyranella. Next base: position 49,013 of record NZ_JBQVQG010000016.1, on the reverse strand, counting down.
CAGGACGCTTTCTCGGTCCTGTTCTTCGTCTCGGTCGGCATGCTGTTCGATCCGACGATCCTCTACCGTTCGCCTGGCGCCGTGCTCTCGGTGCTGGCCCTGATCATCTTCGGCAAGTCGCTGATCGCCTTCGCCATCATCATGCTGCTGCGCTATCCGATCGGCACCGGCCTCGTCGTGTCGGCGAGCCTGGCGCAGATCGGCGAGTTCTCCTTCATCCTGATCGCGCTCGGCATCTCGGCCGGGCTCGTGCCCAACGAAGGCCGGGATCTCGTGGTCGGTGGCGCGCTCTTCTCGATCATGCTGAACCCGCTGGTCTTCCATGCCGTCGGGCTGCTCCAGAAACGGATCGGCCGCCCGGCCGGCGCCGCCTTCTACGGCCAGCGCCACTACGAAGCGCTGGGTCGCCAGCTCGCGATCATCAAGGCCCGGCAGGAAGAGCGCTCGAAGGCTCAGGACCTCAAACTGAACAGTCTCCTCGAATTGTTTCCGATGCTGCAGCTCGTCGAGCGGCAGGATCAGGAATCGCTTCTGCTGATGTTCCGTCCGAAATCGGCCTCTCCGGGCGACCGTGTCATTCGCGCCGGCGATCGCGCCGACGGCATGTACTTCATCTCGTCGGGGGCGGTCGAAGTGCACGTTGCCGACCGGGTGATCCGCCTCGAAGCCGGCGCCTATTTCGGTGAGATGGCGCTGCTGACCGGCGAGCGTCGCACCGCCGACGTGATCGCCGTCGACTTCTGCCAATTCCTCGTGCTCGACCGGCGCGACTTCAACCAGTTCATGGCGCGCCATCCCGGCGTCCGCGCCGCCGTCGCCAGTATCGCCGAGGAACGCCAGGCGATGAACCTCGCACCACCGCAGGGCAACGGCGCGGATGAGCCCGCGGAGGCGAGCGACGTCCGAACCTGAGACCGAGGGATCAGCCGTTGCCGGTGACGCGGATGACCAGTTCGACCAGCCAGGCGACGGGTGCGCTCAGCAGCCAGCCGATGACGTTCAGGTCGACGCCGAGTTGATTGCCGATCAGTGGCAGGATGAAGATCAGGCCGAGCAGGATCGGCATGCCGAAGCGCTCCAGCCGAGCGAGCGGTCGGGCGAGACTCTCGGGCAGCAGCCCGACGGCGACGCGCCCGCCATCCAGCGGCGGCAGCGGCACCATGTTGAACACGGCGAGCAGCACGTTGATCAGGATCGCATTCTCGATGTTGCGGATCGCCCAGGCCGCGGCAGCCGGTGGCAGCAGGATGGCGACATGCGCCAGCAGGCCCGCTGCCAGCGCCATGGCGACGTTCGTCGCCGGTCCGGCGGCGGCGACCCACACCATGTCGCGCTTGGGATTGTTCAGTGCCCGGAAGTTCACCGGCACCGGCTTGGCGTAGCCGAACAGGAACGGCGCACGCAGGAAGATCAGCAGACCCGGCAGCAGGATCGTGCCCACCGGGTCGATGTGCTTGAACGGATTGAGGGTGACGCGCCCGAGCTGCCAGGCCGTTTTGTCGCCGAAGCGCAGCGCGACGAAGCCGTGCGCCGCCTCATGCAGCGTGATGGCGAGAAGGGCCGGGATTACCCAGGTGGAGATGGTGTAGATCGTGTCGCTCACGTGCAATCCGCCTGTTGTGTCCGCTATTGCTTGGTTTACGGTCCGGCATGCTCGCCAGACTGACAGTCCTGCTCGCTCTGCTGTGCGCCACGCCCGCCTTGGCCCAGCAGAACGTCCGCGTTCCCGTAGAGCAAGGGGGGCGCACGGTCCAGCTGTCGGCGCAGCTCTTCCGTCCGGCCAAGGCCACTGCGGCGGTGCCTGCGGTGGCGCTGTTCCACGGCTGCGGCGGGCCGGGGCAGAACACGGCGCGCATGGCCGGCCTGCTCGCCTCCTGGGGCTATGCGGCGCTGGTGGTCGACAGTTTCTCGGCGCGCGGCCTCAAGGATGTCTGCGGCCGTAACTGGCCGACCGAGGCCGCTGCCGAGGTGCGAGCCGGCGACATCGATGCGTCGCTCGCTTGGCTCGCGAAGCAGCCGGGCGTCGATCCGCGTCGGCTCGCCTACATGGGCTATTCCTACGGCGGCGGGGTGGCGACGCTGCGCGCCCTGTCGGGCAAACCCGAAGACCGCACGCCGGCCGTGGCCCGCGCCGTCGTGCTGGTCTATCCGGACTGTGCGCTGGCCGATGCCCTGGGGCCGCGCCTCGCAGTGCGCCAGCCCACCTTCTTCGCCATGGGCGCGCTCGACGACTGGACGCCGGTCTCACAATGCCGGGCGATGTTGGAGCGTGTCGTGCGCGGCCGCGAGCTGGTTGAAACGAAAGTTTACGAAAACGCTCATCATAGCTTCGATGCGCTGGGCTTGCCGGTGCGCTATCTCGACGGGGTTGGCAACCGCAGCAAGCCCGGCGGTTGCTGCGGGGCGCATTACGGCGCGCACGAACCGGCCTGGAGGCAGTTCGTGGTCGACGTGAAGGCGTTCCTGGAGAAGGCGCTGAAGCCATAGACGCGGGCCGGCAGGAGCGGCATGCGTTCGACGATCTGGATTGGCGGTCTGCTCGCCCTGTTCCTGCCGGGTGCGGCAGCCTACGCTCAGGATGTGGCCGCCGCCGATGACGACGATGTGCGTCATGTCGGCAAGATCCACAACCGGTTGCGGGCGGCCGAGGCGCGCGAGAAGTATTTCCTGGAACAGCCCTTCGACGACGCCTCGCGGCGCTATGCCAAGGCGAAGCAGAAGATCCAGGACACCACCGGCATCTTCTACTCGATGACCTCGTCGGTGCTGAGCCAGTGGGGAACGCCGGGCAGCGACTATGGGGCGGTGCAGGCCCAGTTCTCGCCGGCAGTGAACTGGGAGGTGTTCGACAATCCCCGATTCGGTGCGGGGTCCTTCCAGTTCGCCTACCTCGCGACGCAATACTGGTCGGGCCAGACGGGCACCACCCTGCAGAACCGCCTGAACCTCAACAGTCCGGTCAACGACTATGCGGACAACCAGCTCACCTTTGCGCAGGTGAGCTACACACAGGATTTTCCAGGCAATGTCGTGTCGCTGACGGTGGGTCAGTATCCTTTCTCGAACTTCGACGGCAACGCCTATTCCAACAATGAGCAGGTCAACTTCATCGGCTATTCGCTGGCCCAGAACGGCAGCCAGAATTACTCCCAGGGCAGTCTCGGCGCCTATGTCCAGCTGAGCTTGAGTGACGAGCTGACCTTTGCCGCGGGCTTCCAGGATGCCAACAACGTCGCGGCCAGCAACTACATCCAATTCAGTACGGTGGCGCAGGGCCAGTACTCCTGGTTCGTCTACGGTGCCTGGTCCCCGACTTGGGGTAAGCTCGGCCAGGGCAGCTATTCGCTGCTCTATTACAACCTGCCCAGCGTCCAGATGCAGCCGCAGGCGAGTTCGGGCCTGTCCTTCAGCGCCTCCCAGCCGCTCGGCGACAAATGGGGCCTGTTCCTGCGCGCCAACACCGCCTGGAATTCCAGCCAGTACATACAGTCGTCGATCGCCGGCGGCGCGGTCTACAACAACCCGCTGGGCCGCGCGCCGCTCGACCAGATCGGCCTGGGCTTCGCCTGGAACAGGGTCAACCAGGCCCTCTATGCCGACACCTTCGTGAATCCCAGCGAGACGATGGTCGAACTCTACTGGTCGTGGTCGGTTCGACACCTATTGATCACACCCGATGTTCAGCTTTATTTCCAGCCGGCGCTGGCACCGACGCATCAGATGGCGGCAGTCTTCTCGCTGCGCCTGACGGTGTTGTTCTAGTTTCAGCGGGGTATTGATGACGAGGACGATCTGGCATTGCCACATCGCCACATCGCCACATCGCCATGTCGCTCGATGGCAAGATCGCGCGCCCCGACGGCGCGTTCGACTGGCTGGAAGGCCATCCCGCCGAGGAGTTCGGCCTCGAGGCCTTTCTGGCGAGCGTCGATGCGATCCTGATGGGGCGCGACACCTACGAGGTCATACGAGGGCTGGGCGACTGGCCTTATGGCGACAAGGCTACGATCGTCATGACCAGCCGTCCGCTGGCCGATCCGCCTCGGGGAGTCGAGGTACGGTCGGGCGATCTCGGGCTCGTCGCCGCCGAACTGGAAGCACGTGGCTATGCGCGTGTCTGGGTCGAGGGCGGTGCGAACGTGATCCGCGGCATGATCGCGGCCGGCAAGCTCGACGTGCTGGAGATGGCCATCGTGCCGATCCTTCTGGGCGACGGCATCCCGCTCATCGCGCCAGGCACGCCGGAACTGAAACTGACCTTGAAGTCCTGCGAGCCGCGCAGCGGCGGTGCTCTGCACGTCGTCTACGAAGCGGCCCGATAGGCCTGACCGCAATGGCTCGGCGGAAGGGTACCCGGCGATTGTGCGGGATGTCTCCGTGTGTTCAAATTCCTGCGGAAGTTCGCCGCGTCGACTGTGCGTAACGTCGCGAACGAACCGCCATTCGATCGACCGATGCTGATGCTTTTCCCTGATACCAGGCGAAGGAGCGGCCGTGACGACACCGAATGTTCTCATGATCTTCCCGCGCTTCAATCCGAACTCCTTCTGGAGCCTGCAGGCGGCTTGCGACATCCACGGCGTGCGCTGTCCGGCGCCGCCGCTCGGCCTCATCACGCTGGCAGCGCTCCTGCCGCGCGATTGGAACATCAGGCTGGTGAACCGCAATGCCGAGGCGCTGGATCCCGCCGACCTCGCCTGGGCCGACATGGTGATGACCGGCGGAATGCTGCCGCAGCGCGTGGACTCGCTCGAGATCATCCGGCTGGCGCAGGCGCAGGGCAAGCCGGTGGTCGTCGGCGGGCCGGACGCCATGTCCAGCCCCGAACTCTTCGAGCATGCGGACTTCCTGGTGATCGGCGAGGCCGAGGGCGTCATCGGACAATTCGTCGACGCCTGGACCGCCGGTGCGAAGCGCGGGCGTTTCGAAGCCGAGAAATTCAAGACCGACATCACGGCGAGCCCGATCCCGCGCTTCGACCTGCTCAATTTCGATCACTACCTCTTCGTCGGCGTGCAGTTCTCGCGCGGCTGTCCGTTCAATTGCGAATTCTGCGACATCATCGAGCTGTTCGGGCGCGTGCCGCGGTCCAAGACCGTGCCGCAGATGCTGGCCGAGCTGCAGGCGCTGCACGATGCCGGCTATCGTGGCCATGTCGACTTCGTCGACGACAATCTCATCGGCAACAAGAAGGCGTTGAAGCAGTTCCTTCCCGCCCTCGAGGCCTGGCAGAAGAGCACGGGCTATCCCTTCATGTTCTCGACCGAGGCGTCCATCAACCTGGCCGACGATGCCGAGTTGCTCGACATGATGAGGCGCGCCAACTTCTTCGCCATCTTCGTCGGCATCGAGAGTCCCGATACCGCAACGCTCGTCTCGACGCGCAAGAAGCAGAACACGCGCCGCAGCCTGGCCGAGAGTGTGCACCGGATCCATGCGGCGGGAATGATGGTGATCGCCGGCTTCATCGTCGGCTTCGACACCGAAGAGCTTGGCGTGGCCGAGGCGATGATCGAGTGCATCGAAGCCACCTGCATCCCGGTCTGCATGGTCGGCCTGCTGACCGCATTGCCGACCACGCAACTGACCCGCCGCCTGGAGAAGGAGGGCCGCCTGCTGCCCTTCGCCGACCTGGGACGGGGCGATCAGTGCACGGCGGGCCTCAACTTCGTGACCCGCCGTCCGCGCATCGACATCCTGCGGGACTACAAGGCGATCCTCGAAGCGACCTACCGGCCGGCCGCCTACTTCGAGCGCGTGCGGCGGTCGGGGCTCAACCTGCGGCGGCCGAGCCATCCCGTCACGGCACGGCCGGTCGTGTCGCCGCGCGACCGGAACACGCTGCTGCGCCTGATGTGGAGAATGACCGTCACGCATCCGTTCCTGGCCCGGTATTTCTGGCGGACGTTTGTCGACATCGCCCGGCACAATCCGTCTGCGCTGGAGGTGGTGGTCATCCAGGTCACGCTCTACCTGCATCTCGGGCCGTTCGCGAAGTCGGTCGTCGCGGAGATCGACCGGCAGATCGCGAGCCTCGAACGCGAGTCGCGATCGCAACCGGCGGTACAGGAGGCTGGCGTTCTGCAACGGGCCGTGTAGGGTCGCGCCTTTCACCGTCATGGGCCCCGAATGATCCGTAAAGCGACCAGCGCCGACCGTCCCCGCATTTCCGAGGTGCGTCTCGCCGTCCGCGAGAATCAACTCAGCGCGAGGTCCGTAGGCAAGGTCGAGGCGACGGCCAACTGGATCTTCGAAAACGCGACCTTCTGGGTCTGGGAGGAGGACGGCGCGGTGCAGGGCTTCTCCGTTGCCGATCCACGCGACGGCACGATCTTCGGCCTGTTCATCCATCCGGATTGGGAAGGTCGCGGGCTTGGCCGCGCGCTGCTGCCGCTCGCCTGCGAGGATCTGCGGGCGGCGGGTTTTGCCGTGGCGAGACTGACGACCGGCGCCGGCACGCGGGCCGAACGCTTCTATCGGGAGAATGGCTGGGAAGAGATCGGTCGCCAGGACGACGGTGAGATCATTTTCCAGAAGCCCCTGTAACGGCACGCTTCAGGGCTGCGCGCGCGAGCAGCCGCGTCGAATCGAGCGTCGGCAGGGGCGAGTTGCCGTCGTTCATGATCAGCGGAATCTCGGTACAGCCCAGCACGACGGCGTCGCAGCCCTCGCTTTTCATGCGGTCCATCACGCGCTGGAAGGTCGCGATGCCTTGCGGCGTGAAGCGGCTCTGCACCAGCTCGTCCATGATGAGGCGGCTGGTCTCGTCGCGTTCGGCGTCGGTCGGCCGCAGCCACGCGAGCCCTTCGGCTTCGATCTTCTGCGGATAGACGTCGCTGTCGACCAGCCAGCGCGTGCCGGTGATGCCGAGCTTCCTGTAGCCGCGCGCCGCCGCTTCGGCAGCGACGACTTCGGCGATGTGCAGCCAGGGCAGGGGCGAGCGCGGCAGCACCAACTCCATCGCCTGGTGGATGGTGTTGTCGGGACAGATCAGGAAATCCGCGCCCGCTCGCGCGAGCTTGTGCGCCGACGACAGCATCAGCTCGGCCACGCCGGCGCGGTCGCCACGGTCGAGGCACGTGACGTAGTCGGCCAGGGAATGGGTGTGCAGCGAGACTTCGGGATGGGCGTGCGGGCCCATGAGGCCGGCGCCGCCGACGCAGATCGTCCTGTAGCAGAGCGCCGCGCCCTCGGCGGAGCAGGCGACGATGCCGATATGCTGGGCCATGGTCATCCTTTCGCGCGCGGATGGGCCGCGCGATAGACCGCGGCGAGCCGTGCCGCGTCGACGTCGGTGTAGCGCTGGGTCGTCGACAGCGACGCGTGCCCCAGCAGTTCCTGGATGGTGCGCAGGTCGCCGCCGGCACCCAGCAGGTGGGTGGCGAAGGAGTGGCGCAGCGCGTGCGGCGTCACGCTTTCGGCTAGGCCGAGGTCGCGGCGGATCTCGCGCACCCGCTTCTGCACGATGGCGGGATCGAGCGCGCCGCCGCGCGCGCCCATGAAGACGCGGTCGGAGGGTTTCGCCGCCGCGAGCCATGGGCAGGCGTCGCGGTATTTCCGGAGCGCCTGCAGCGCCTGCGGCAGCAAGGGCACCAGCCGCGTCTTGTTGCCCTTGCCGGTGACGGCGAGCGTGTCGCGGCCGCTCTTCAGCAGGTCTTCGACCTCGGCCTTGGTGAGCGCCAGCGCCTCGCCGATGCGCAGGCCCGCGCCGTAGAGCAGGATCAGCACGGCGGCGTCGCGCAGGTCGATCCACGGCGCGCGCTCGCGGTCGGGCTCGGCCGCGAGCAGATCCTCCATGTCGCGCTCGCTCAGCGCCTTCGGCACGGAGCGTGGCAGCTTGGGCGTCTGGATGGTGGCGATGCTCGCATTGTGGGCGAGCTTGTTCTTGTCGAGGAAGCGGAAGAAGGAGCGCACCGAGGAGAAGGCGCGCGCCGTCGAGGAGCGTGCCATGCCCTGACGCGAGCGCTCGGCCAACCAGGCGCGAAACTCGGCGGGTTTCAGCCGGGCGAGCGCTTCGAGCGTCGGCGTGTCGCCGAGATAGGTCGCCATGAAACCGAGGAACGTCGCGACGTCGTGTTCGTAGGCGATCAGCGTGTGGTCGGCGAGCCGGCGCTCGCTCTTCAGCCAGTCGCGCCACGCCGCCCGTGCGTCAGCGACACTCATGCCGTGCCTACTCGGGCAGGTCGAGCCAGGCGCGAATGGTGTTCTCCAGCACCTTGGACAGGAAGAACAGGAGTTCGGTCGACATCTCCGGCCCGAAGGCCTCGGGGTCACGGGCGCCGAAGCACATGACGCCGTCGGGCGAACCCGACGAGACCTGCAGGCGCATCAGCACGTCGGACTTCACGAAGCGCGCCACGTCGCCGAAGAACGCCTCCTCGCCCACGATGCTGGAGCGCAGGCGGGCATGCTTGTCCGGGCCGATGGCGGCATCGATCGCCCCCGGCGCCAGCACGTAGACGCCGCGCACCGGCACGCGCTTGGGGGCGTCGGCATTGGCCTCGATCGCGAGCGTGATGAAGTCGACGTCGAGCAGCTCGGGCAGCTCGTGCGTGACGACATGGATCATCTTCTCGAAGGTCGTCGCCTGGATGATGCTGATGACCGCCGCCTGGATGCGGTTCTGGACGATCTGGTTCTGCTTGGAGTTGGCGATGATCTCGGTGCGCTCGACCTTGAGCTTCTCGATCTCGCCACGCAGGCGCTTCAGGATCGCCTGCTGCATGTCGATGACGCCAGGCCCCTGGACGCGCGGCGTGATGCCCATCTCGGTGGCCAGCTCGCCGTGCTTGTCGAAGAAATCGAGATGGGCCTTGAGATAGGCCACGACGTCGTCGGCGGTGATCAGCTTCACCTGCCGGCCGGAGCCGTCGGGCGCCGGAATCGTACCGTCATTGGCCATGTGCCCGTCTCCGGGTCAGAGGATCGACTGGCCGGTCTTGGCCCAGTCGTCGAGGAAGGCCTTGAGACCGTTGTCCGTCAGGGTGTGCTTGAAGAGCTGGCGGAGCACGTTGGGCGGCAGGGTGCCGACATGGGCGCCGAGCTTGGCGGCGGCGATCACATGCTGGGTGTGACGGATCGAGGCCACCAGGACCTCGGTCTTGAAGTGCGGATACTGGCGGTAGATCGTCATGATCTCGCCGATCAGATGCATGCCGTCCTGGCCGATATCGTCGAGGCGGCCGACGAACGGCGAGACGAAGGTGGCGCCCGCCTTGGCCGCCAGCAATGCCTGCGCCGCCGAGAAGCACAGGGTGACGTTCACCATGGTGCCTTCGGAGGTCAGCACCTTGCAGGTCTTGAGTCCGTCCGGCGTCAGCGGCACCTTCACCGTGACGTTGTTCGCGAGCTTGGCGAGCTTGCGGCCTTCCTCCAGCATCGTCTTGTGGTCGGTCGCGACCGTTTCGGCGCTGACCGGGCCCGGGACGATGGCGCAGATCTCCTTGATGACGTCGAGCATCTGCCGGCCGGACTTGGCGATCAGCGAGGGGTTGGTCGTCACGCCGTCGAGAAGTCCTGAGGCCGCGAGATCCGTGATATCGGCGACATCGGCGGTATCGACGAAGAACTTCATATAAACTACCCCAATGGCCGGTGATTCGGACTCGCCCGTTACCACAATTTCTAGCGATTCCCCTTCGGAGCCACAAGCCAAGGGGATCGCGTCGTCGCGTCTAGACCCGGTGGAAAACACGATCAAGGTCCTGCTGCCGTTGCCGCTCGGCGATGCCTATGATTATCGCGTTCCCGAAGGCATGCTCGTGCTGCCGGGACATTTCGTCGTGGTGCCGCTCGGCAAGCGCGAGACCATCGGTGTCGCGTGGGGCGCCGGTACGGGCGATGTCGCGCCGGAGAAGTTGCGCGATGTGATCGCCGTCCTTCCCGCACTACCCATGGCCGATGCGATGCGCCGCTTCGTCGACTGGGTGTCGGCCTATACGCTGATGCCTGCAGGTGCCGTGCTGCGCATGGCGATGAGCGTGCCCTCCGCCCTGGAGGCTCCCAAGACCGAACTCGTCTATCGACCGGCCGCGCCGACCGACGATACCGCGCTCAAACTCACGGCGGCGCGCCGTCGCGTGCTCGAGCAATTGAAAGACGGGCCGGCGATGACCGCGTCGGAACTGGCGCATCTTGCCGGAGTCGGTACCTCGGTCGTCAAGAGCATGGCGCTGCTCGGTCTCCTGGAGGCGCAGGAACGCACCGTGCGCCGATCCTTCCCGCAGCCGGACGGGCTGCACGCCGGGCCGACCCTGTCGCCGGCGCAGAAGATCGCCGCCGACGGACTCGTTTCCAAGGTGAAGGCCCATGCCTTCTCGGCGACGCTGCTCGACGGCGTGCCGGGCGCCGGCAAGACGGAGGTCTATTTCGAGGCGATTGCCGCCTGCCTGGCCGCGGGCCGCCAGGTGCTGGTGCTGCTGCCGGAGATCGCGCTTACGGCGCAGTGGCTGAAGCGCTTCGAGGATCGCTTCGGCGCGCTGCCCTCGCCCTGGCATTCGGGCCTCACCAGTCTCGAACGCCGCGAGACTTGGCGCGCCATCGCCGAAGGGAGGGTGGGCGTCGTCGTCGGTGCACGCTCCGCGCTGTTCCTGCCCTTCGCCAGTCTCGGCCTGATCGTGGTCGACGAGGAACACGACAGTTCGTTCAAACAGGACGAAGGCGTCGTCTACAATGCGCGCGACATGGCGGTGGTGCGCGCGCGACTCGCGTCCGCGCCCATCGTGCTGGCATCGGCGACGCCATCGCTCGAAAGCGTCGTCAACGTGAAGACTGGCCGCTATGGCGAGGTCCATCTGCCGGGGCGGCATGGCGGGCATCGGCTGGCGGCCCTGAAGGCCATCGATCTGCGGCGCGATGCGCCGCCGCGCGGGCGCTGGCTTTCGCCACCGGTCGTCGAGGCCATGAAGGAGACGCTGGCGGCCGGCGAGCAGACGCTGCTGTTCCTCAATCGCCGCGGCTATGCGCCGATCACGCTCTGCCGGGCCTGCGGCTCGGGGCTCGAATGTCCACAATGCTCGGCCTGGCTGGTCGAGCACCGGTTTCGCCGCACCCTGGTCTGCCATCATTGCGGCTATTCCGAGCCGCCTGCCCACACCTGCCGGCACTGCGGGGCGGTCGACCAGTTCGTCGCCTGCGGTCCCGGCGTCGAACGGCTGGCGGAGGAGGCGCTGGAGCTCTTTCCCGAGGCGCGGCTGGAACTCTTCACCTCGGACAGCCTGATGAGCCGCGACGAGGCGTCGGCGGCGGTCGATCGCATGGAGAAGGGCGAGATCGACATCCTGATCGGCACGCAGATGGCGGCGAAAGGCCATCATTTTCCCAATCTGACCCTCGTGGCGGTGATCGATGCCGATCTCGGCCTGAACGGCGGCGACCTGCGCGCGGCCGAGCGAACCTTCCAACTCCTCTACCAGGTCGCCGGTCGTGCCGGTCGCGACGGCCGGCCGGGCCGGGCGCTGATCCAGACGCACAATCCCGAGCATCCCGTCATGCAGGCGCTGGTGTCGGGCGATCGCGACCAATTCGTCGACGTCGAGCTCCAGGACCGGGCTCTGGCCGGCATGCCGCCCTATGGGCGGCTGGCCTCGCTGATCGTTTCCGGGCCGGATCCCGCCGCGGTGGACAATGTCTGTGCGGCGCTGGCCCGCCACGCGCCGCATCAGGAAGGTGTCATCATCCTGGGGCCGTCGGTCGCACCGATGGCGCTGCTGCGCGGCCGGCACAGGCGGCGCTTCCTGCTCAAGGCCGGCCGCGACACGGCCGTACAGCCCTTGCTGCATGCCTGGCTCGAGCGGATCGGCCTGCCCGGTTCGGTCCGTCTGCAGGTCGATGTCGACCCCTATTCCTTCCTCTGAGACCCCCCGCGCCGAAAAACCGCTGTAGAACAGTGCTTTGCCGACGTTGCGCCGGGAAATGCAGCATGGTAGCAACGCGCGCTTTTCCGGGGTGGGGCGGCAAGCAACGCAGGGCGTTCTGCTGAAGAAAAGCGTGTAATTTCAATGGCTTGCCGGCTGCGTTCCGCGGCAGGGGAGAGGCTCTCGACGTGACCACCGCAACCACCGGCGTTGCCGGACGCTACGCCAGCGCCCTTTTTGAGCTCGCGGACGGCTCGAAGTCCCTCGATCAGGTCGCGCAGGACCTCACCACCTTCCGCAAGATGGTCGACGAGAGCTCGGACCTCGCCCGGCTCATCGCCAGCCCGGTCATTCCGCGCGCCCTGCAGGGCAAGGCCCTGCTCGCCGTGCTCGACGCCGCCGGCATTTCCGGTCTGACCCGCAATTTCGTCGGTACTGTGGCCGCCAACGGCCGCGCCCGCGACCTGCCGGCCATGGCTGCGGCGTTCCTCGCCGAGCTGGCCGCCCGCCGCGGCGAGACGACCGCCACGGTCACCTCGGCCGTTCCGCTGTCGCCCGCCCAGCTGCAGCAGCTCAGCGATGCGCTGCGCTCGGTGCTGGGCAGTAACAAAGTTTCCATCGACGCTCGCGTCGAACCCGACATTCTCGGCGGTCTCGTCGTGAAGGTCGGCTCGCGCCTGTTCGATTCGTCTGTCCGCAGCAAGCTGCAGCGCTTGCAGCTTGCCATGAAGGGAGTTGCCTAATGGATATCCGTGCCGCCGAAATCTCGGCCATTCTGAAGCAGCAGATCGCCAATTTCGGCAACGAGGCCGAGGTGGCCGAGGTCGGCCAGGTCCTCTCCGTCGGTGACGGCATCGCGCGCGTCTACGGCCTCGACAGCGTCAAGGCCGGCGAGATGGTCGAGTTCCCCGGCGGCATCAAGGGCATGGCGCTGAACCTCGAGAGCGACAATGTCGGCGTCGTCATCTTCGGCGAAGATCGCACGATCCGCGAGGGCGACACGGTCAAGCGTACCGGCACCATCGTCGACGTTCCGGTCGGCAAGGGCCTGCTCGGCCGCGTGGTCGACGGTCTCGGCAACCCGATCGACGGCAAGGGCCCGATCCAGTCGACCGAGCGCCGCCTCGTCGAGGTCAAGGCGCCCGGCATCATTCCGCGCAAGTCGGTGAACGAGCCGATGCAGACCGGCCTCAAGGCCGTCGACTCGCTGGTCCCGGTCGGCCGCGGCCAGCGCGAGCTGATCATCGGCGACCGCCAGACCGGCAAGACCGCCGTCGCGATCGACACCTTCCTGAACCAGAAGGGCATCAACAAGGGCACCGACGAGAGCCGCAAGCTCTACTGTGTCTATGTCGCCATCGGCCAGAAGCGCTCGACCGTCGCCCAGATCGTGAAGACGCTCGAGGACAACGGCGCGCTGGAATACTCCATCGTCGTGGCCGCCACCGCGTCCGACCCGGCGCCCATGCAGTTCCTCGCGCCCTACACCGGCTGCGCCATGGGCGAGTACTTCCGCGACAACGGCATGCACGCCGTGATCGTTTATGACGATCTTTCCAAGCAGGCCGTCGCCTACCGCCAGATGTCGCTGCTGCTGCGCCGCCCGCCGGGCCGCGAAGCCTATCCCGGCGACGTGTTCTATCTCCATTCGCGCCTGCTCGAGCGCGCCGCCAAGCTGAACGAGAAGAACGGCGCGGGTTCGCTGACGGCGCTGCCGATCATCGAGACGCAGGCCGGCGACGTGTCGGCCTACATCCCGACCAACGTGATCTCGATCACCGACGGCCAGATCTTCCTCGAGACCGAGCTGTTCTATCAGGGCATCCGTCCGGCCATTAACGTCGGTCTGTCGGTCAGCCGCGTCGGCTCGGCGGCGCAGATCAAGGCGATGAAGCAGGTCGCCGGCACCATCAAGCTGGAGCTGGCGCAGTATCGCGAAATGGCGGCCTTCGCCCAGTTCGCCTCGGACCTCGACGCGTCGACCCAGCGCCTGCTGGCGCGCGGCCAGCGCCTGACCGAGCTGCTGAAGCAGGGCCAGTTCTCGCCGATGCCGGTCGAAGAGCAGGTCATCTCGCTCTATGCCGGCACCCGCGGCTTCCTCGACACGCTGCCGGTGAACAAGGTCAACGACTTCGAGCACCAGCTGCTCGATGCCATCCGCGCCGAAGGCTCGATCCTCGCGTCGATCCGCGAGAAGCGCGAGATCGTCAAGGAGACCGACGACAAGCTGAAGGCGTTCCTCGGCGATTTCGTCAAGAAGTTCGCCTAAGGCGCTCGCAGGTTTAGATGCCCAGTCTCAAGACCTACCGGCTCCGGATCCGAAGCGTCCAGTCGACGCAGAAGATCACGAAGGCCATGAAGATGGTGGCCGCCGCCAAGCTGCGGCGCGCGCAGGAGCAGGCCGCCGCGGCCCGCCCCTATGCGGAGTCCATGGATAAGATCCTGGCGTCGCTCGGTGCGAGCTTCCAGGGCGCTTCCGGCGGTCCGCGCCTGCTGGTGGGCACCGGTTCCGACCAGGTGCACCTCGTCATCGTCGCCACCGGCGACCGTGGCCTGTGCGGCGGTTTCAACAGCACGATCGTGCGCGAGGCGCGCCGTCAGATCCGCGCCCTGCTGGCCGAAGGCAAGACGGTCAAGATCTTCTGCGTCGGCCGCAAGGGCCGCGATCAGCTGCGCCGCGACTTCGGTTCGCTGATCGTCGAGACGATCACCGATCTCGGCCGCCCGCGCCTGTCCTTCGGCGATGCTCAGAAGGTCGCGGCGCGCGTCATGGAAATGTACGACGCCGGCGAATTCGACGTCGCCAAGGTGATCTTCAATCACTTCAAGTCGGCGATGACCCAGGTCGTCACCGTGCAGCAGCTCATCCCGCCGCCGATGCCGGAAGCCTCGGCCGCGCCGGCCGCCGCCGGCGGCGCGATCTACGAGTTCGAGCCGGACGAGGGCGAGATCCTCGCCGACCTGCTGCCGCGCAATCTCACCGTCCAGATGTTCCGCATCCTGCTGGAGAACGCCGCGAGCTTCTACGGCTCGCAGATGACGGCCATGGACAACGCCTCGCGCAACGCAGGCGACGTGATCAAGAAGCTGACGCTGCAGATGAACCGCTCGCGCCAGGCCTCGATCACCAAGGAACTCATCGAGATCATCTCGGGCGCCGAGGCCGTCTAGGCCGGCTGCCACGCAATCGAAGGAAAGGGCTCCGTAATGGCTACCAACAACATCGGCACGATCACCCAGATCACGGGCGCGGTCGTGGACGTGCGTTTCGACGCCGATTTGCCGAACATCCTGAACGCGCTGCACGTGAATGCCGACGGACGCCTGATCGTGCTGGAAGTCGCCCAGCATCTCGGCGAGTCCGAGGTTCGCACCATCGCGATGGACACGACCGACGGCCTGGTCCGCGGCGAGAAGGCGGTCGACACCGGCGCTCCCATCCAGATGCGCGTCGGTCCGGAAACGCTCGGCCGCATCCTGAACGTCATCGGAGAGCCGATCGACGAGCGCGGGCCGGTCGGCAACAAGACCACCCTGCCGATCCATCGCAGCGCGCCCGAGTTCGTCGAGCAGTCGACGGAAGCGCAGATCCTGGTCACGGGCATCAAGGTCATCGACCTGCTCGCGCCCTACGCCAAGGGCGGCAAGATCGGTCTGTTCGGCGGCGCCGGCGTCGGCAAGACCGTGACGATCATGGAGCTGATCAACAACGTCGCGAAGGCCCACGGCGGCGTGTCGGTGTTCGCCGGCGTCGGCGAGCGTACCCGCGAGGGCAACGATCTCTATCACGAGATGATCGAAGGCGGCGTCATCAAGCTCGACGGTCCGGGCTCGAAGGTTGCGCTTGTGTACGGCCAGATGAACGAGCCGCCGGGTGCCCGCGCCCGCGTCGCGCTGTCGGGGCTCACGGTCGCCGAGTACTTCCGCGACGCCGAAGGCCAGGACGTGCTGTTCTTCGTCGACAACATCTTCCGCTTCACGCAGGCCGGCTCGGAAGTGTCGGCGCTGCTGGGCCGCATCCCGTCGGCGGTGGGTTATCAGCCGACCCTGGCCACCGACATGGGCGGCCTGCAGGAGCGCATCACCTCGACCAAGAAGGGTTCAATCACCTCGGTGCAGGCCATCTACGTGCCCGCCGACGACTTGACCGACCCGGCGCCGGCCGCCTCGTTCGCCCACTTGGACGCGACGACCGTGCTCAGCCGCTCGATCGCCGAGCAGGCGATCTTCCCGGCCGTCGATCCGTTGGACTCGACCTCGCGCATGCTCGATCCGCGTGTCGTCGGCCAGGAGCATTACGACATCGCCCGTTCGGTGCAGCGCGTGCTGCAGCAGTACAAGTCGCTGCAGGACATCATCGCCATCCTGGGCATGGACGAGCTGTCGGAAGAGGACAAGCTGGTCGTGAGCCGCGCCCGCAAGATGCAGCGCTTCCTCAGCCAGCCGTTCCACGTGGCCGAAGTGTTCACCGGCACGCCGGGCGTGTTCGTGAAGCTCGAGGACACGATCAAGGCGTTCAAGGGCATCCTCGCCGGCGAGTACGACGAGCTGCCGGAACCGGCCTTCTACATGGTCGGCACGATCGAGGAAGCCGTCGCCAAGGCCAAGAAGCTCGCGGCCGAGGCGGCCTAAGCACATGGCCAAGGTCTCCTTCCGTCTGGTGATGCCCGAGCGCGAGCTGCTCGCGACCGAGGCCGACATGGTGGTCGTCCCGGGCAGCGAAGGCGACTTCGGTGTCCTGCCGGGCCACGCCCCGCTGGTCTCGACGGTCCGCCCCGGCGTCCTCGAGGTCTATCAGGGCAGCAAGGTCCAGCAGCGCTTCCTGGTGGCCGGCGGCTTCGCCGAGGTCACGCCGGAGCGCTGCACGGTGCTGGCCGACGAGGCCGTGCCGTTCGAACAGATGACCGTCGCGCAACTCGACGAACGCGAGCGCGCGGCCCGCAGCGACATTGCCGACGCCGACACGCCCGCCGAGAAGGCCGCCGCCGAGAAGAACCTGGCGATCACCCAGGATCTGAAGCGCGCGCAGGCCTTCTACGCCAGCCGCTGATTTCAGCGCTACTGCACAATTTTCAGTCGAAAAGTGCTCCGGTTCGCCATTGAAAGGCGGGCCGGAGGTCGCTTTATTACGCTGGTAAGACAACGCGCCGAGGGTGCTCGTTCATGGCTAGCTGGACACTCGAGACGATCGCATGGGATCGCTTCGACGCGTCGAAGGTGGATCCGGAGATCCTTCGCAACATCAAGGCCGCGGCCCTGGTGGAGCGGAACGGTGGCGACTACGGCATCTATCTCGGCCGGGTCTTCGCCGACGATGCCGCGTTCATGGACGACGTGCAGAACTGGGTGGTCGAGGAGGTCCAGCACGGCATGGCGCTGGGCCGCTGGGCCCAGCTGGCCGACCCGTCATGGGATTTCGACGCGGCGTTCGAGCGATTCCGCACCGGCTACACGCTGCCACTCCATGTCAGTGAATCGGTGCGCGGCAGCCAGGCCGGCGAGATGATCGCCCGCTGCATCGTCGAGACCGGCACCAGCTCCTATTACAGCGCTCTCAAGGACGCGACCGAGGAGCCGGTGTTGAAGCAGGTCTGCCAGAAGATCGCGGCCGACGAATTCCGCCACTACAAGCTTTTCTACGAGCATCTCAATCGCTGCCTGAAGCGTGACCGGCTGAACCGCTGGTCCCGTCTGCGCATCGGCTGGGGCCGCCTCGCCGAGAGCGAGGATGACGAGTTGGCCTACGCGTACTTCGCGGCCAACGAGCCGGTGGACGCGGTCTACGACCGCAAGCGCAACATGCAGGCCTATGCCAGGCGCGCCTATCCCCTCTATCGCCAGACGCATGTCCAGCGCGCCATGGCGATGGTGCTGAAGGCGGTCGGGCTCGAGCCTCAGGGCCGGCTCAACAATCTGATGACCCGCGCCGGCCTCTGGTTCCTCCGTCGCAACGCCGCCAAGCTGGCGGCGCAGGGCGCTTAGTACAAGGAACCTCCGTCGTCTCGACCAGAGCCCGCAGCGGGCTTACCTATGAAATCAGGTCGGCGAATTCGGTGAACACCGCGTCGTAGACGGCACGCTTGAAGGGCACGATCAGCGCGGTGAGCTCAGCCGGCGCGATCCAGCGCCAGGCTACGAATTCCTGGTCGTGGGCGTGGATGTCGATGTCGCCATCCGTGCCGGTGAAAGCCAGGGCGAACCATTTCTGCGCCTGACCGCGCCACCGGCCCTTCCAGTAGGCCGGCCGCCGGTCCGCCGGCACTTCGTAGGAAATCCAGCCGGCACTCTCGCGCAGCAGCAGCGCCTTGGTCGTGCCGACCTCCTCATGCAGTTCGCGGCACGCGGCTTCGACCGGCGTCTCGCCCTTGTCGATGCCACCCTGGGGCATCTGCCAGGCGTCGGGCTGGTTGGCGCGACAGCCGACGAAGACGCGGCGGTCGGGCGCGATCAGCATCATCCCGACGTTGCGGCGATACTCGTCGGGGCGGCCCGTCATGGTGGGGATCGTCGGGACCATCGTCAGGGGCGAAGCTGGGCGGGCTGGGCGCGCAGGCGGGTCATGCAGGCGTCGCGGCATTCGAAATGTCCGATGATGGGCACGAAGGAGAGTTCGGTATTGCCTTGCTGGCCTTTGAACCAGGCGGCGATGGCAGTGATCGCGTCGTCCTCCGGCTGCATGACGCCGAAGGCATGGCGCGGCGGCCGGTCGGGGGCGGTTTCGGCAACCCAGCCGGCCAAGCGGTCGATGTTGCCGCCGACCCCGTCGCCCGCCAGCTTGTAGTCGAGCACGTCGGAGCTGCGCGCGTAGCCGACGCCCAGCTGCGCGGTCAGGCGCTGTATTGTCGTCACGCCCGGCGCAGGATTGATCTCGATCAGCGCGAGCCCGCGCGCGGCGATTTCCGCGATCACGGGCCGCATCGCCGTCTCCGACTGGGCCGCACGGTCGGCGGCCGGGATGACGAGGCCGACATAGCCCTCGCCGCGCGCCAGGGTGGCGCGCAGGCGGCGAACGTTCTCCGCGGCATCGACGGTGGCCTCGATCGGCCGGATGCCGCGCTCGGCAAGGGCGGGATCGTCGGTCGGCATCATCAGATAGGTTTCGTGCCCCGAGGCGCGCGCCAGCGCCAGCCAGCGCGGCAGGTCGGGCGTGCTGGGCAGGAAGGCGAGGCTGACCTCGGGCGGCAGGTCCTCGATCGCCCGGCGCATCATGGCCTCGTTGACCCCGACATTGATGACGAGCAGTCCGAGGCGCGCCGGGGCGCCCGCCGGGTCGAAGCGCCGGGCGTGGGCTATCCAGGGCATCCAGCCGGACGGCGAGATGCTCGGCAGGCGCAGGCCGTCGTCAGTCGTCTCGATCAGCCCCGCGAGGTCGTCGGGCGGCGGCGTCCGGAAGCCCGTCGGTCCGGGGCGGCGGGGCAGGGGCAGCGACTGGATCGTCGCTGCGGCCGGTTCCGGTTCGGTCGTGGGGATCGTATCGACGGCGGGCGGCGGCGGTGAGGCTGCCACGGCGCTGTCGACGATCTGAGGGGCGGCCCCGCGGAGATCGCCGAAGGCTGCTCCGGCGGTGCCGGCGATCAGGCCGAGGACCAGCAGGTAGGCGGCAACGAGGCCGCGCCGGTCTGGCCGCGGCTTCGCGACCAGAGCGACGCGCCGGCTGGATGGTTCGCCGGGCATTGCCACGCCGTCATCCTCGCAGGCCGCTCAGTTGGCCTTGTTGCTGTAGAGCGAGATGCCGCGGATCAGGTCGGCCGCCCGCAGCAGCTGGTAGTCGGCCGCCTGCTCCTTCGGCGGCTCGTCCGGATCGACCGGCGGGGCAGCCTGGGGCGTGGTCTGGCCGGCCGCCTTGTCGTCGGTCTTGTCGCCGGGCTTGCCGGCTTCCGGCTTGCCGTCGGCGGGCTTCACCGGCGGCGGCGGGGCCACGGGCTTCTCGTTCGGGTTGGTGATCGAGCGGCGCAGGTTCTCCTCGCGGAAGCTGGAGCGCTGCTGGATGTTCTCGATCTTCGCGGGCTCGACCTCGATGTCCGGCTTGATACCTTCCTTCTGGATCGAGCGACCCGACGGCGTGAAGTAGAGCGCCGTGGTCAGACGGATCGCGCCGCCGCCCGTCACCTGCATGATGGTCTGGACCGACCCCTTGCCGAAGGAGCGGGTGCCGAGAACGATCGCGCGGCGGTGGTCCTGCAGCGCGCCGGCCACGATTTCCGACGCCGAGGCCGAACCGCCGTTCATCAGGACGACGATGGGCAGGCCGCCCGCGACGTCGCCCGGCTTGGCGTTCCAGCGCTGGACCTCGTCGTTCTTGCGCGCCTTGACCGAGACGATCTCGCCCTTGTCGAGGAAGGCGTCCGACATCGCGATCGCCTGGTCGAGCAGGCCGCCCGGATTGTTGCGCAGGTCGATGATGTAGCCCTTGAGCTTGTTGCCGGCTTCCTTCTTGAGCTTCTCGACGGCGTCGAGCACGCCGGGCGTGGTCTGCTCGGTGAAGGAGGTGACGCGGATGTAGCCGATGTCGCCGCCTTCGAGGCGGAACTTGACCGGCTTCACCTTGATGGTCTCGCGGGTCAGGGTGACGTCGAACGGATCCTTGGTGCCGCGGCGGATCGAGACCTTGATCGGCGCGCCGACCTTGCCGCGCATCTTCTCGACGGCTTCCTGCAGGGTGAGGCCCTGCACCGGCTCGCCGTCCAGCGCGAAGATCAGGTCACCCGGCAGGATGCCGGCCTTGGAGGCCGGCGTATCGTCGATCGGCGACACGACCTTGATGACGCCATTCTCCATCGTGACCTCGATGCCGAGGCCGCCGAACTCACCCTTCGTCTGGACCTGCATGTCCTTGTACGACTTCGGGTTCATGTAGCTGGAATGCGGGTCGAGCGCGCTCAGCATGCCGTTGATGGCGTTCTCGATGAGCTGCTTCTCCTCGACCGGCTCGACATAGTCGCGACGGATGCGCTCGAGCACGTCCCCGAACAGGTTGAGCTGCTGATAGAGCTCGCTCTTGTCGCCGCCCGAGGCCTTCGGATCGGCCTTGGTCTGCGCGAGGGCGGGTGTGGCCAGGAAAGCCACGGCCGTGGCGAGTGATGCGAAGCGCAGAAAGGTCATTTGGGTGCCTTCAGGAGGGAGTCGCCAGGGGCTTTGAGGGCCCGGCAATCCGGTGTTTCAGCGTGGGTGGGAGGATACAGGGGCGTCTTTGGCAGGATCAAGGCGCCGGGGTCCGGCGCCGCTTCACAAATCAGGCAGAGGCCGCGGCCGCCGGGTGCGGGGCGGTGAGGATCGCCGGCCGCGAGGCGGTCGACAGGAGCGACGTGCCGGTCATTTCCGCAGGCTGCGGAACGCCCATCAGCGCCAGCATCGTCGGCGCCACGTCAGCCAGTTTCCCGTCCGACAGCGAATGCACCGAGGCCGGGCCGTTGAACAGCAGCGCCGGCACGCGATTCAACGTGTGCTGGGTGTGTTTCTGATGCGAGTGCTCGTCGTACATCTGTTCGGCATTGCCATGGTCGGCGGTGACGAACATCACGCCGCCGGCCGCCTGGATGGCCTGCATGAGGCGGCCGAGGCAGCCATCGACCGCTTCGACGGCCCGGGTCGCCGCACCGAGGTCGCCGGTATGGCCCACCATGTCGGTGTTGGCGTAGTTGACGACGATCAGGTCGAACGTGCTTGAGCCGATGGCCTCGACGAGCTTGTCGGTCACTTCCGGCGCGCTCATCTCCGGCTTCATGTCGTAGGTCTTCACCTTGGGCGACGGCACGAGGATGCGCTCCTCACCCTCGAACACGCGTTCCTCGCCGCCGTTGAAGAAGAAGGTGACGTGCGCGTATTTCTCGGTCTCGGCGATGCGCAGTTGCTTCAGCCCCGCACGCGACACCGTCTCGCCCAGGCCCATCTTGATGATCTCGGGCGGGAACAGCGTCTTCAGGAACGGGTTGAGCGCGGCCGAATACTCGACCATGCCGACCGTCTCCGCGAAGGCGACGACCCGGTTGCGGTTGAAGCCGTCGAACCGCGGATCGAGCAGCGCCGTCAGGATCTCGCGCGCGCGGTCGGAGCGGTAGTTGAACATCAGCAGGCCGTCGCCGTCCTTCATGCCGGCATAGCCGTCGATCACCGTCGGCAGGACGAACTCGTCATCGAGCTTGGCGGCATAGGCCTTCTCGACGGCCTCCTTTGGCGCCGTTGCAGCTTCGCCCTTGGCATCGACCATCGCCTCGTAGGCCAGGGTCACGCGCTCCCAGCGCTTGTCGCGGTCCATGGCATAGAAACGGCCGGTCACCGTGGCGAAGCGGATCGGCAGGCCAGGCTTCAGGCCCGCCTGGATATGATCGAGGCATTCAAGCGCACTGCGCGGCGGCATGTCCCGCCCGTCGAGGAACGCATGGATCCACACCGGCACGCCCTGGCCGGCGATGAGGTTGGCGAGGAAGACCAGATGATCCTGATGCGCGTGCACGCCGCCCGGCGAGGCGAGGCCCATCAGATGCAGCGCCGCGCCGCTCTGCTTCAGCCGGGCGATCGTCTCGCCAAGGATCGGGTTCTGCGCGAGCGTGCCGTCCTCGATGGCGTTGTCGATGCGCGGCAGGTCGGGCACGGCGACACGGCCGGCGCCGAGATTCATGTGGCCGACTTCGGAATTGCCCATCTGGCCCTTGGGCAGGCCGACGAAGCTTTCGGAAGCGTCGACCAAGCCCTGCGGGCAGGTCGCGACCAGCCGGTCGTAGTTGGGCGTGCGGGCGTCGAGGATCGCGTTGTTCAGCGGATCGGTCCGATGTCCCCAGCCGTCGAGGATGCAGAGCAGGACGGGACGCGGAGCTTTGGACGCCATTACGAAGCCTTCCGGATCTGGGGCTGGGCGCGCTCGACAGCGTTGAACTTGTTGGGGCAGCTCAACTCGCGTGGATCGGTGTTGGGATTCTGGTCGGGCACCTCGATGGCGCAGAACACGAACTCGCCGCGCGGCTCGCCGTCGATGCTGACATCGTAGGTGTAGGTGCCGGCCGGATCGCCCGGGATGATGCACCAGGAACGCTGCAGCACACCGTCCTGGACGGTCTCGAGCATGCGGGTCGTGGCCTTGGTCTTGTCGGCGCTGACCTCGGTCTCGGGGCCGGCGATCACCTGTTCAGCCGGCTGCGAGGTGGTCAACACCTCCTTCAGCGACACCACCCGATTGGGGCCGCCGAGATACATCCGCCAGCCGAAGCAGGCGCGGTGGAACAGCAGAGGGATGGCGTTGGTCTCGTAGTGGCGCTGTTTGCCGTCCTCGCCGGTGATCGACACGTAGGGGATGCTGCGGACGGGCTTCGCGGCCGGCTTTTCGAGGGGCGTGGCGGGGGCCGCCGACTGGGCCATCGCGGCGCTCGAAGCGGCTGCCAGGAGGAGGGCGGACGAAGTGGCCAGGAGCCACCGGGAGAATTGGTGCATGGGGCCAATGTAGCCCCGGTTTTTCGTCAGAACAGAGGCAAAATCGCCTTTTCAGGCGCGATGATACGGATGGCCGGCGAGAAGTTGCTGGGCGCGGTAGATCTGCTCGGCCAGCATCCCGCGGGCCAGCAGGTGGGGCCAGGTCATCGCCCCAAATGACAGGACGAGGGCGGCTTTCTTCAGCATCGCCTCGGTATGTCCGTCGGCCCCGCCGATCAGGAAGGCCACGTCCGACACCGAGGTGTCGCGCCAGGTTCCGAGGCGAGCCGCGAAACCCTCGCTGTCGAGCATTCTGCCGCGACGGTCGAGCATCACCAGGGTCGCGCCGGCCGGCGCTGCGCCGAGCAGCAACTCGCCTTCGCGCTGCATGAGTTGTGCAGCCGGCAGCTTCCGCTTCTCCTCGAGTTCGCGCAGGACGAGCGGCCAGCGGATGCGGCCGGCATAATGGTCGTAGAGGTCCCGCTCCGGCCCGCGCGCGGCGCGGCCGATGGCGGCGATCGTGATCTTCAAGCCATGCTCATGGGGCTGTGTTGCCGAAGGGCTCGCCAATCGCGCAAGGGTCCCTCACTGCGTTCGGGATGACAATGCTGGAGAACTGCGCGCCGTGCGCCGATCCCGGAAAAGATGTCATCGCGGGCGGGGCAACCCCCGCCCTGGAGCGAAGCGAGGGACCTTTCGCTTTCCTCGCATACGCGGCAGCCCAGGGCTCACGAGGCGCGCTTGCGTCGGGCCGCGGGCTTGGCGGCCGCCTTCTTGACGACAGCCTTCTTGACGGCGGCTTTCTTGACCGGCTTGGCGGCGGCCTCGTCCTCGAGGGCCCACATCTTTTCGAGCGCGTAGAAGGTGCGTGCTTCGGGGCGGAAGACGTGGACGATCACGTCACCGGCATCGACCAGCACCCAATCGCCGGTCTGCTTGCCTTCGACGGGAATGTAGCCGCGCCCGCCCTGCTTGAGCTTGTCGGCGAGGTTCTCGGCGATGGCCACGACCTGGCGGGTCGAGCGGCCGGAGGCGATCACCATGTAGTCGGCGAAGGCCGATTTGCCCTTGAGGTCGATGACGACGACGTCCTCGGCCTTGTTGTCGTCGAGCGACTGGCGCACCAGCTCGAGGAGCGCGTCGGAGTCTTTGCTTCGATCGGGAAGCGTGCGGGTCTGGGCGGGGATGGTCTTTCCTTTCGATCTGGTCCGTGGTGGCCGCCCGGCGCGGATGGCCGTCGCGGAATGTTCATCCAACCTGCTCGGGATAAAGCACCAGGCCGGGGGCGGCCCACTGGGGGGCCCCCCGGCCGCCGGGGGGGGGAGGCGGGAAACCGCGAAATTGGGCGGCGCCCGGGGGGTTGGGCCGCCGCTTATTTTACACCAACCCTGCTGGGCATACCCCCCCCGGCGGGCGCCCCGCACGGGGCGCGCCCCCGGGCCTCGGTGGCTTGCAGGCGGAAACGCTCGAAGGTGCGCGGCGCCGGGGCGGCCAGCGCCGCATAGCCCCAGCCGGGGCGGGCGAAGGCAGCGATCGGCACGGCGGCGAACAGGTTGCGCCAGTTCGCCCAGTCGACCAGCTGGGGCAGGATGTCGGCGCCCATCAGCCAGACGAACTTCGCGCCGCGGTAGACGCGCTTCAGCGCTTGCACCGTGTCCAGCGTATAGCGCGTGCCCAGCAGCAGCTCCGGCGCGCCGACGCGGATGTGCGGATGGCGGGCGACCTGGCGGGCGCGGGCCACGCGGGTGGCCAGCGGCTCCATGCCGTCGCCGCTCTTCAGCGGGTTCTGCGGCGAGACCAGCCACCAGACCTCATCCAGGCCGAGACGTTTCAGGGCTTCCAGGCTGATATGCCGGTGGCCGTCATGCGCCGGATTGAACGAGCCGCCCAGCAGGCCGATGCGCCGCGTCGTGGCACGCGGTACGCCCGGCATCGGGTGCAGGCTCATGGCGTGACGCTCACGGGCGGAGCGTGCCCTTGCCGCGGACGATGTTCTTGTAGGTCGTGAGTTCGACCAGGCCGACCGGGCCGCGTGCGTGCATGCGGTTGGTCGAGATGCCGATCTCAGCGCCCAGGCCGAATTCGCCGCCGTCGGCGAACTGGGTGCTGGCATTGTGCATCACGATGGCACTGTCGACCTCGCCCAGGAAACGCTGTGCCGTGGCCTCGTTGTCGGTGACGATCGATTCGGTGTGCTGGCTGCCGTAGCGCGCGATGTGCTGGATGGCGCCGTCGACTCCGTCGACCGTGGCGACCGAGATGATGGGTTCGAGATACTCGGTGCGCCAATCCTTTTCGGTGGCGGCCACCGCCTTCGGATCGCGCTTCTGCACCTCGTCGTCGCCGCGCACCTCGCAGCCCAGCTCGTGCAGCTTCTCGAGCACCGGCTTCAGATGCGTGTCGAGCGCGGCGCGGTCGATCAGCAGCGTCTCGGCGGCGCCGCAGACGCTGACCCGGCGCATCTTGGCATTGGCCACGAGATCGCGCGCCATCGCCACGTCGGCGTCGCGGTCGACATAGACGTGGCAGATCCCGTCATAGTGGCGCAGCACCGGCACGCGGCTCTCCTGCGTCACGCGATCGATGAGAGAGCGTCCGCCGCGCGGCACGATCAGGTCGAGCCAGTCCATGGCGCGCAGCATCTCGCCCACGGCGGCGCGATCCGTCGTCGGCACCAGAGCCACGCAATCCTCGGGCAGGCCGGCGCCGGCCAGCGCGCGGCGCAGCAGCTCAACGATGGTGCGCGAGGAATGGAAACTGTCGGAGCCGCCGCGCAGCACCACCACGTTGCCCGACTTGATGCACAGCGCCCCGGCATCGGCGGTGACGTTGGGTCGGGCTTCGTAGATCACGCCGATGATGCCGATCGGCACGCGCACGCGGCTGAGCGCCAGCCCGTTGGGCCGCTGCCATTGCTCGATGACGGCGCCGACCGGATCGGGCAGGGTGGCGATGTCGTCGAGGCCCTTGGCCATCGCCTCGATGCGCGCCTCGTTGAGCAGCAGGCGGTCCTGCAGCGCGCTGGTCATGCCGGCGGCCTTGGCGGCTTCGATGTCGCGCGCGTTGGCGGCCAGGATCGCGTCCTTCTCGGCGCGGATGAGACGCGCCGCCTCGAGCAGTGCCGCGTTCTTGGCGGTGGTCGAGGCGTTGCGCAGCGCGGCGGCCGCCGCCTTGGCGCGGCGCCCGAGCTCGGCGACGATGGCCACGGCGTCTTCGGCGGCGGGCTTGGTCTGGACGTTCATCGGACGCTCCGTCTGTTCACTCGACCACGAGGTCGTCGCGATGGACGATCTCGTCGCGGCCGCGGAAACCCAGCAAGTGTTCGATCTCGACGCTCTTGCGGCCGGCGATGCGGCGCGCATCGTCGGCGGCATAGGCGACAAGCCCACGCGCCAGTACACGACCGCCGCGATCCTTCACGTCGACCACGTCGCCGCGCCGGAACTCGCCGGCCACCGACGTCACGCCGGCCGGCAGCAGGCTCTTGCCGGTCGACAGCGCGCGCACCGCGCCATCGTCCACGATCAGCGTGCCGGCGGGCTTGAGCGAGCCCTTGATCCACTTCTTGCGCGCCGACAGCGGCGAGCCCTCCGGCAGGAACCAGCTGCAGCGCGCGGTGCCGTCGATCAGCGCGCCCAGCGCGCCTACCTTGCGGCCGTCGGCGATGGCCATGCGGCAGCCCGCGGCCATGGCGATGCGGCCGGCCATCAGCTTGGTCACCATGCCGCCGTTGGACATCTCGGACGCGGCGACTCCGGCCATCGCCTCGATCTCCGGCGTGATCTCGCGGATCTCGGGGATGAACGTCGCCGAGGCGTCGCTGCGCGGGTCGCCGGTATAGAGCCCGTCGATGTCGGACAGCAGCACCAGCGTGTCGGCCGAGATCATCTCGGCGACGCGCGCGCCGAGGCGATCGTTGTCGCCGAAGCGGATCTCGTCGGTCGCGACCGTGTCGTTCTCGTTGATCACCGGAATGGCGCCCAGCCCCAGCAAGGTCGCCATGGTCTGGCGCGCGTTGAGGTAGCGGCGGCGTTCCTCGGAATCGTTCAGGGTCAGCAGGATCTGCGCGACCGTGATGCCGTGTCGCGCCAGCGCTTCCTGGTAGGCCTGGGCGAGGCGGATCTGTCCCGTGGCGGCGGCGGCCTGGCTCTCCTCGAGACGCAGCGGCCCGGATGCGAGCTTCAGGTGCGTGCGACCGAGACGAATGGCGCCGGACGAGACCAGCACGACCTCGCAGCCGCCTTTGTGCAGGCGCGCGACGTCGCTGGTCAGGGCCTCGAGCCAGTCGCGCCGGACCTCGCCCTTCGTCTCGTCGACCAGGATCGAGGAGCCGATCTTGACGACCAGCCGCCGCGCGCCGGCGAGCGGTGTCATGCGGCGTCCCGGGCGGGCGAGCGCTGCTTGTCGACCAGCTTCATCAGCTCGTGCAGCAGCGGCTGGACACCCTGGCGGGAGACCCCGGAGATCACGTGCACCGCCTTGCGGCTGGCCTTGGCGAGCTGGGCGCGCTTGGCCTCGATGTCTTCGGGCGTCATGGCGTCGGTCTTGTTCAGCGCCACGATCTCCTTCTTGCGCGCGAGATTGCCGCCATAGGCCTTGAGCTCGCGCCGCACCGTGCGATAGGCGTCCACGATGTCGTCCTGGGTGCCATCGACGAGGTGCAGCAGGGCGCGGCAGCGCTCGACATGGCCGAGGAAGCGCGTGCCGAGGCCGGCACCCTCATGCGCGCCCTCGATCAGGCCGGGAATGTCAGCCATCACGAACTCGCGTGCGTCGGAGCCGTCGCCCACCTTCACCACGCCGAGTCCGGGATGCAGCGTCGTGAACGGATAGTCGGCGATCTTGGGCTTCGCGTTGGTGTTGATCGACAGGAACGTCGACTTGCCGGCATTCGGCAGGCCGACCAGGCCGATGTCGGCAATCAGCTTGAGCCGCAGCCACAAAGCGAACTCCTCGCCGGGCCAGCCCGCATCGGCGCGGCGCGGCGCGCGGTTGGTCGAGGTCTTGTAGTGCAGGTTGCCGTAGCCGCCGTCGCCGCCCTTGGCGATGATGACCTTCTGGCCGATCTCGGTCATGTCGGCCAGCAGCGTCTCATTGTCCTCGGCGAAGACCTGGGTGCCGCGCGGCAGGCGCAGCACGATATCCTTGCCCTTGCCGCCGGTGCGCTGGCTGCCCATGCCGTGATGGCCGGTCTCGGCCTTGAAGTGCTGGGCGTAGCGGTAGTCGATCAGCGTGTTCAGCCCGTCGACGCATTCCAGCACGACGTCGCCGCCGCGGCCGCCGTCGCCGCCGTCCGGACCGCCGAACTCGATGAACTTCTCACGGCGAAAGCCCGCGCATCCCGCGCCGCCGTTGCCGGAGCGGACGTAGATCTTGGCCTGGTCGAGAAACTTCATGAGATGGGGTCCACAAACGAAAAGGGGGAACGGCGAGCCGCTCCCCCTTCACAAATCCAATGGGATGAACGGCTCTATTCGGCAGCCAGGGCCGGCGCCGGGAGCACGTTCACTTCGACCTTGCCGCCCGAGCGGGTGCGGAAGGACACGACGCCGTCGCTGGTGGCGAACAGGGTGTGGTCGCGACCGACGCCGACATTCTCGCCCGCGCTCATCTTGGTGCCGCGCTGGCGGACCAGGATGTTGCCCGAGATGACCTTCTGGCCGCCGAAGCGCTTCACGCCCAGGCGCTTGCCGTCGGAATCGCGGCCGTTACGCGAGGAGCCGCCTGCCTTTTTATGTGCCATCGTCCTACTCCGGTCGCTCTGCTCAGGCGACGATCTGTTCGATCTTGACCACCGTCAGGTCCTGACGATGACCGTTCTTGCGCCGCGAGTTCTGGCGACGGCGCTTCTTGAAGATGATCACGTGCTCGCCGCGGGCCTGCTTGACGATCGAGCCGACGACCTTGGCACCGGCGACGGTCGGCGCGCCGACCTTCTCGCCGACCATCAGCACGTCGGTGAATTCGACCTTGGCGCCGGCCTCGCCCTCGATCTTCTCGACCGTGAGCTGGTCGTCGGCGGCGACCGTGTATTGCTTTCCACCCGTGCGGATAACGGCGATCATGATGACACCTGGCTTGAGGTTCCCCGGCCCGACTGGCCGAAAAACACGAAAGAACGCGGCGGACCCACAGGGCCCGCCGAAGAAGCGCGGAATATACGCACGCCGGCTCTTGAGTCAATGTCGGACACGGCAGGGCCGGTCCGCCGCCCGGACCACGCTGGGGAGGCCGAAAAGCCAGTCGTTTCAAGGCGCTGGGCCCGAACCGGCCCGTGGCGGCCCCCTCCAGCATCGCAGAATAGGCGATTTGGACTCTTTTTTCCCGCTGCCCCGCTGTTCCTGGCGGGAAGCTGTTGCTCCCCCAAAGACGCCCGCCTATAAACCCGCGCGCCCGGAGGGGTGCTAGAGTGGTCGATTAGGACAGTCTCGAAAACTGTTGTGCGTGCAAGCGTACCGTGGGTTCGAATCCCACCCCCTCCGCCATCTGCCACCGATTCTACGCTATGGTGCGAGGCAGCTTGGCAGACGCCACCGTTTGCCATCGAATTTGGGAGCCGTCTTGGTGGCTCCCGATCCCCGGCAGGCGAGCAGCTTGTTCGACCAGATAGTCGATCAGCAATCGGACGCGCGCCACCTTGGCCCGGGCCGGTACGATCAGCATGTTGAGTGGTGTCGTCGGCAGCGAATGCTCGGAGAGCAACGGCTCAAGTTCGCCGCTCGCCAGCAAATCATCGACGAGCCAGCGATGGGCCGGGCCGATACCCCGTCCAGCCCTGAACGCTTCACGCGCGGCGAGACCGTGATCGACACGAAGGTCGCCCTTCGTGGGAATGACGTGAGGCGTGCCGTCCGGCCCTGTGAGCACCAGCGTTTCGCTGCCGGCGATATTCGACATGCAGATGACGTTATGGGCCATCAGCTTCGCCGGTGTCTCGGGCCGACCATGTGCGGCGAGATAGGCGGGAGCCGCCACCAGCAGCCGCGCGCTTTGCCCGAGATGATGCAGTTTCATCGAGCTGTCGGTAAGAGGTCCGAGGCGCAGCGCGACGTCCACGCCCTCCTTCACGAGGTCGATCCGTTCGTCGGTCAGGCTGAGGTCAATGCGGATATTGGGATAGCGCGCCTGAAACGCGAAGATTAGCCGTGTGATGTGCAGCACACCGAGCGCGGCGGTGCAGGAGACGCGGATCGTCCCCGACGGTGCGCTGCTGACATCGCGGATTTCCTCGCCCGCCTGTTCGACCAGCCGGAGGATTTGGACACATTGGGCGTAATAGCGGGTGCCTTCCTCGGTTAGCGCGACACGGCGGGTCGTGCGGTTCAGTAGAGATGCACCCACGGCCTCTTCCAGTTCGCGCAGGTGTCGCGTGACAGTCGATTGGCCTGTTCCCAATTCCCGCGCCACAGCCGACAGGTTCCCGCGCTCCGCGACGCGGATGAAGGTCCGCATTCGTTCGAGCGTGACATTGGATTGATCCATATTTCGGCATTATCATATGTATTTCCGATATACATCGGAATAGTCGAGGGAGGGCTACCTTGCCGGCTGATGTCACTGCAGCCGGAAGGTCCACCATGAAAGTCCTCCTTGTCTTCGCCCACCCCGAACCAAAATCGCTGTCCGCCTCGCTGCGCGATGTTGCGGTTCACGAGCTCGAAGCTGCCGGCCATGAGGTCCGTGTGTCGGATCTTTACACGATGAACTGGAAGTCCGAGGTCGATTGGGCCGATTCCCGGCGCTCGCCTCCGGCGAACGTCTGCAGCCTGCCGCAGCCTCGAAGAACGCCTTCACGACCGACACGCTGACCCAGGACGTGAAAGCGGAGATGGATAAACTGCTCTGGGCAGACACGCTGATCCTGCAATTCCCGCTCTGGTGGTTCACGATGCCGGCCATCCTCAAAGGGTGGGTGGACCGTGTTTACGCCTATGGTTTCGCCTATGGCGTCGGCGAACATAGCGACACGCGGTGGGGCGACCGCTACGGCGAGGGCACGCTCGCTGGCAAGCGCGCCATGCTGATCGTCACGGCAGGCGGTTGGCAGGAGCATTACGGGCCGCGCGGCGTGAACGGCCCGATCGACGAGCTTTTGTTCCCGATCAACCACGGGATTCTCTATTATCCCGGCTACGACGTGCTGCCACCCTTCGTCGCCGACGGCACTGACCGCTACAATGAAGAACGCTTCGAAGCTGCGGCACAGCACCTGCGCGAGCGGATGCGAACGCTGGAAACGACGGTGCCCATCCCCTATTGGCGTCAGAACGGCGGCGACTATCACGTTCCAACGATGGAGTTGGGCGAAGGTCTCGAAACACCGGGTGTATCTGGTTTCGCGCTGCATCTGCGCCGGGCTGCCGATTGACTGAGCACAATGGACTCAATCGCGACAATTGGTCGGTGGACCTTGGTTATGTGCAATGTGGGATGGGGTTAGAGGCTATAGCGTAGACATAGTTCTGATCCTCATCTCGCGCTGCCTGTCAGATATCGCCGATTGCGCTCCATCTCCCGCTATCGCGCCCGATGTCGACGTCATCCTGGCCTCTTGGCAGTGCTGCGGCTTCCCCAAAGCGGCCTCCTGGGATCGGCCCGATCCTTAGGCGCCCCTAGGACGTCGGAGGTACCGTCGTTTCGCTGTCGGGCTCGAACGCGAGAATGTCCCCCGGCTGACAATCGAGGTGGCGGCAGATTGCGTCCAATGTGTTGAAGCGTATGCCCTTGACCTTGCCTTGCCTGAGCAAGCTGAGATTCGCCTCGGTAATGCCGATATATTCGGCCAGTTCCTTTGACTTCACATTGCGCCGCGCCAGCACGGCCGCGAGGCTCACCTTGATGGGCATGGCTGTCAGACGAACTGGCTGTTTTCTTCGGCGAGCGCGGCCGCTTTTTCCATGGCCCAGGCCAACGCCGCCATCACTCCTGCAAACAGCGCCAGGATCATCACGTCGGAGCTGATCTCGATTGCGATCTGCTTCGGACCGCCGTTCCAACTGAGCGCCAGCACGAAGAGCATGCCCGACAAGGGCTTCGTCAATGCGCTCAACCCCGCGCCCAGAGCAAAATCGCGCAGCCCGGCAATGCCCTCGGCGCCGAACGGCCGCCCCGTCGCAAACTGGGTGAGACAGACGCGCAACCGCCACAAGCCCCAGCTCATGGGCAGGAGATGAAGCAGGGCCGTGGTGATCGCAACCATGCGTATGCCGACATCGCGCGCCACGGGGGGCGGATCGATCAGCCAGTAGCCGATTGCCAGCGCCGGCAGGAGCGCGGCCAGTCCGACGGCCGCCAGGGCCAACGCGCTGAACACCCGGCGCGCCCGCGGTGACACCACCAAGGCAGCCTGCGAACGCATATCGCCTGGATAGGTGAGGCTGTTTTGGTTCTTCATGCGTTTTCTTTCTCGAGGTGTTCCTCGAATGATGCGCTGATTATTATTGTTTGACAATAATTTATCGTGATCTGATAGATAGAATTGTTGTTTAACAATAAGGGAACTTTGAATGAGTACCATGCGCGCCGCCACTCTCCTTGCTCTCTCGCTCGGCCTCGCCGTGCCTGCACAAGCTGCCCCGTCGACCCCCGTCGGTAAAATCTCCGTCGCTCAGGTGATCGACCTGATCCAGCGCTCACCCAAGGACAATGACGCCCGCAACGCGGCGATGGCCTATCTGGCGGGCGTAGGGGAAACCACCGGCCTGTTCGTGGCCGAGGCCGGACGGCGTGCGCTCGCCAGCATCACCTGCGCCGGGCCACTCGCCATTTCCAGCGCTGCGGTTCTTGCCGCGCTTTCGCGCGTGGATAAGGGGGATTGGGACAAAACCGCGGCCACCCCCATTCTCGTCGACGACATGCTGAGTCGGGCGGGCTGCCGCTAGCCGCGCTTTCCCGCCGCGCCGAGACCGGCGTCCCGCGGCGGCGATCAACGCTTCCGCCACTGTGCCCATAGCCCGACGCCCCGACGGTATCGTCAGGTGGCCGCAATCGAAATAAACGAAATATCCGAAACAATCGAAATGAAAAGGGCCCCCGCGCGATTTCGGAGTTGGCGTCAACCCTTAGCGTCGTAAGCGCAGCGAAACCCTATATAGAGGGCGTAGAAGCCGGCAGCCTTCCATTGTGCGCCGTCGGCGCGGGCCTGGGCCGGGCCGTACCACCAGGACCCGCCGGCGGTGAGGGCGTCCTCGCCACGCCGGTCCGCCATCCACTCCCAGACATTGGCGCCCATGTCGTACAGCCCGTTGACGCCGCGTTTGGTGGTCGCGACGGGGACATGTTCCCGACGGTTGTTGTTCATGCCGTCGGGGTCGTCGCCCACCGGATATTGGTAGGTCTGCCCCCGCACGTAACCGTCGGTCGGCCGGTCGCGCTGCTCGGTGTAGGCGGCGCTTCGCCATTCGGCGAGGGTCGGCAGCCGGCCGCCGACATGTCGGCAGAAGGCAGCGGCCTCCGCCCAGGTCACGTGCACGGCAGGCTCGGACTCCTGGCCGGGCTGGCCTTGCGGACGCTCGTAGGTCCAGCCTTGCCGCCGCGTCCATCCGCCAGTGTATTCGAAGCCACCGCCCTCGCGCTCGGCTGCCGTTCGCAGAGACGTAGCGCGGGCGAAGGCCCGGAACTGGCCGATCGTCACTTCGGTCGCATCGATGCCAATTCCACCGATGCGCACGGGCTCAGGCCGTTGTGCGAGGCAGGGGGCGGCATTGGCGACAATGGCCGCGAGGGACGCGGTCACGATCGTAAGTCGCGAATGGATCATTGGCATCGTGATCCGCGTTTGGTGTGCTGCTCAGCCTGCCGCTGCTGTTATCAGTCGGTGGCGAGAGTCCGGCCACCCGAGCCAAACGCCGCCGGGCCGAGCCCGCGCGGCGTTTGGAAGATGATGATGCGCCGAACCGGACTCCGGTCAGGCGTCGCTGGGCGCGAGGCCGAGCGTCTTCACGCGGTACTCTTCCCAGAACTTCGTCCAGGCCTCGTCGCCCTGGCCCTTGAACTTCTTCTGGGCGTCGGCCCAGCCGGCCTGGACTTTCTTCAGCCGGGCCATGCGTTGGTCCTGCCAGGCCTGATGCTCGGGCTTCCAGATGCCCTTCTCCTTCAGGTAGCGGATCGAGCCTTCGTGCCACGGCGCATCGGCCGGCGGCTTGCCGGAAACGTTCGGCGCCCAGTTGCCGGCGCTGGCGGTGATCGCCTTGATCAGGTCCATCGACTCGTCGACCGCCTTGACGATCGAATAGACCTCGTCGGCACTGGTGTTGGCATAGGTCGCGATGATCGGATAGCGGTAGCCGACGAGATCGATCGGCTTTTCCTTGGAGATGCCTGCTCCGGCCGTCTCGTGATAGGGCTCGAAAAAATCGGCGACGGCGCGGATGCGGTCCCAGCCGGCCTTGTCGGAGGGCGGGAACGGCGGATAGGTGAGGCCGCGCGGACTGGCCTCGATCTCGCGCATGTTGGCCGAGGTGGTGACGCTCGAGAAGGAGTCGAGCTGGTTGTTGATCACCGCCGTCTTCATGGCGTTGTAGCTGCCGAACCAGACGACCTGGACATCGGCACGGGTCAGGCCGGCAAAGGCGAGATAGGCATCGGTCTTGACGTTTACCGACGGGTTGCCTTTGACGTAGCCGACGCGCTTGCCCTTGAGATCCTTCACTTCCTTGACGCCGATGTCACCGGCCGTCGCCATCGCATTGCTGGCGGGCCGGGCCAGGACGACACGCACGTCCTGCGGGCCCCACGAAGGCGCCGCAAAGTCGAAGGTGCCTTCCGCAGAGAAATAGAGTTCGTTGGCCAGGAAGCCGTAATTGGCCTTGCCCTGCTTCATCGGCAGGAGGCGCCCGATCGAGGTGCCGGACGGCACGATCCGCACCTTCATCGGCTGTTTCTTCATGATCGCATCGGCGATGCCCGATGCCTCGGCGTAGCCCGACGATCCCAGATCGTAGGCCGTCCACACGGAAACATCGGGCAGCTTCGCCTGGGCAGCGCCGCCCGTGAGCATCATCGCCGTCGATCCGAGTAACACTTCCCGTCGCTTGAACATGGCGTTTCCTCTCCTGTGTTGTGTTGTGTTTTTGAGTGGGAGATTGGCAAGAACGGCATCGAGGGTCAAACTGGCGCCAACAAAATGAGTCGGAGCTGCACGGCGGCTCGGCCAGGGAGGAACCAGAACATGACCGACCGCAAGGACGCGTCAGAGATCAACCTCGCGCCTGAAGACGGTGGCCGCGACAGACTGAGAGGCCCGTCGTACTGGCTGGCGATCGCCATGGGCAGCGCAGGGGTCGTGCTGACCATCAACCAGACGTTCAATCTCCATCTGTTCGGCCAGGCGATCATCGACACGTCGTTCTACTATCTGCTGCTCGGCCTGTTCCTGTCGCTCGCCTTCCTCGCCTATCCGGCGCGCGATGCCGACCGCGATCGGATCCCCTGGTACGACTGGGCGTTGTTCGCCGCCTGCATCGCCGCGACGTCCTATCTGGCCTGGCATGGCGGCCGCATCGTCGCCGAGGGCTGGGATCTCGCTGCGCCGACCGAGGCCGTCGTGGTCGCCGGCATCATCTGTCTGCTGGCGCTCGAAGGCGTGCGCCGCGCTGGCGGGGCGGTGCTCTTCGTTCTCTGCGCCGTCTTCGCCGTCTATCCGATGTTCGCGGGCGACATGCCGGGATTCCTGTGGGGACCCAGCAGCGGACTGGCCGAGACCCTGAGCGCTCACGGCATGGGCGTGGAGAGCATCATCGGCGTGCCGAT
The DNA here is from genome assembly GCF_052439685.1 of Reyranella sp. GTDB lineage: Bacteria > Pseudomonadota > Alphaproteobacteria > Reyranellales > Reyranellaceae > Reyranella. Next base: position 13,005 of record NZ_JBQVQG010000016.1, on the reverse strand, counting down.
GCGCACCGTGGCGTCGCTGCTGGTCGGCTTCCTGGTGTTCGGCTCGGCTCTCGTGGTCACCGGCGGCGGCGAATTCTTCATGGCGCTGGCCATTGCCCTGATGGGCCGCACGCGCGGCGGCCCGGCCAAGGTCGCGGTGCTGTCGAGCGGCTTCTTCGGCTCGCTGTCCGGCAGCGTCATCTCCAACGTGGTCACGACGGGCCAGATGACGATTCCGACGATGAAGCGCGTAGGCTATCCGGCACACTATGCCGGCGCGGTCGAAGCCTGCGCCTCGACCGGCGGCGCGCTCATGCCACCGGTCATGGGAGCCGTCGCCTTCATCATGGCCGAGTTCCTGAACGTGCCCTACAGCACGGTCATGCTCGCCGCCGTTGTGCCGGCGCTGCTGTATTACGGCGCGCTGTTGCTGCAGGCCGATCACTACGCGGCGAGAAACGGACTGAAGGGGCAGCCGGCCGCGGAAATCCCACCGCTGCTGCCGGTGTTGAAGCGCGGATGGCACTTCCTGTTCAGCCTCGGCCTGCTGACCTACCTGCTGCTGGTCATGAAGCAGGAGGCCCTGGCCCCCTATATTGCGACCGCCGTGCTGATCGGCACGACGATCGTGTTCGGCGACAAGCGCTTCGGTCTCGTCGGCCTGCGCGACCTGGCGATGGACGCCACCCGCAACATCGTCAACATCGTCGCCATCCTGGCCGGCGTCGGCTTCATCGTCGGGTCGCTTTCCTACACCGGCGTCGGCGGAGCGTTCTCGCGCGAACTGCTGCAGTTCGCCGACGGCAATATCTATCTGCTGCTCATCCTGGGCGCGCTCACCAGCTTCATTCTCGGCATGGGAATGACGGCGAGCGCCTGTTACATCTTCCTCGCCATCACGCTGGGGCCGGCCCTTATCGGCGGCGGACTGAACCCGATCGGCGCCCACCTGTTCATCCTCTACTGGGGCCTCATCAGCTTCATCACGCCGCCGGTGGCGCTTGCGGCGATCGCCGCCGCCAGCATCGCACGGGCCGACCCGTGGCGTACCGGACTCTGGGCGATGCGGCTCGGGCTCATCAACTTCGTGCTGCCGTTCCTGTTCGTGCTCAATCCGACGCTCCTGCTGATCGGCACACCGTTGCAGATCGTCCATGACGTGGCGACGGCCTGCTTCGCGGTCTGGCTGTTGGCCGCCGGTCTGGAGGGCTGGCTGTACAGACTGGGGGCGATCGGCAGGCTCTCGCGGGTGCTGCTGGTCGCCGGCGCCCTCGGACTGCTGGTCCCGGGCATGGCCACGGACCTGTTCGGCCTGGGCATGCTTGCCGCGGTCTATCTCGGTAACGGGCTCTGGCGGAGACGCGCTGCAGCCTGATCGGGGCTGATTGAGCGGGCGGATGCAGCCCCGACCGACGGCGTGCGTTGTGTTGCATGTCCGAACGCCGCCCGCCTGCCGACGAAGCGCCTCCGAAAGACACCCCGCCGATCGATCCGCCGCGGAAGCAGGCGCCTGTCCAGGAGCCGCCGGGCCGTGAGGTGCCGCCCGCGGAAGCGCCACCATCCGAGGACGAGTCCGGCAAGCCCAAGCCCCAGGAGCGCGTGCAGAAGCTGCGGCTGGGCGTACGGGTGGTGTGGTGGAGCGCGGTCGTGCTCACCCTGTGCTTCGGCGGCGTCGCGCTGTGGATGGGCGTAGGGCAGCGAGATCCCTTTGCCCTGATCTTCCTCGTCCTGGCGGGGTGCTGCGCGCTCGCCGGCTACGGCACCCTCGTTGCCTTCCGCCGTCCCTCGGCATCCTGAAGACCGGACATGACCACTCGAGCACTGGAGGATTTAATGGTGTCCACCCCCAAAAAGCCCGACCCCAACGAGGCCTCGGCCAGTTACAGCGGCACCGAACAGGCAAAGGACGCGCGCCGCGAAGAGAAGCGCCGGACGGGCGTCTACGGCGCCGACGCGGAGGAGGGACCGGGCTACGAGCGCGAGGATGAGGAGAAGGGCGGCCGCTACGGGTTGGAGCCCACCGTCGAGCGGCCCGCCGGCGAGGGTAGTTCCGAGACGGAGGTGCCCCCGGCGGAGCGGAAAGTGGATAAGGTACCGGCTCGCAAATGACGCCGTTTCCGCTATGAGGGTTCATGGGCCAGCCGATTTCCGAAGCCAAGAAGGCGATCTTCCTGCAGCGTGCCGAGGCGCGGCTGAACTTTGCCCGCAACCTGCCGGAGGGTGACGCCAAACGGGAGGCCAAGATCCGGGAGGCCGAGAAGGCGCTGCAGACCGCGCTCGCCTCCAAGACCGGCACGGTGCGGAGCGGCTCCGGGCGCAAGGCGGGCAAGGTGAGGAAGAAGCGTGCTCGATGACGGCGGGCTTGCCTTGGAAACGGCGCGATTTCGACATCGAAAATGGCTAGAATTCGGCGAGAGATTGCGTGTTCGTGCCACCTTCCGGTGAGGGAATGTCGATGCTGAAAAAAATTGCCGTGGCCGCCTTGGTCGCCCTGCTTCCCGCCGCCCCCGCGCTGGCGGAGCCGGCCGTCTTCACCTGGACGGGCTACGGGCTGAACGTGCCGGGCAGCGGCAAGTGCCCGACCTACAAGATGACGATCAAGGTCACCGTCGTCGGCACGGAGGTGGATGGATGGTTCCAGCAGGAAGGCCGCCCCGAGCGCGGCTTCAAGGCGACGCTGGGTGCCGACCAGAAGTTCAAGTCGACGGCCGTCGTGGGTGGCGGCAACAAGATGGACGTGGTCGGCTCGCTGAAGCCCGGCGCCTCGACCATCATGCTTGACGGCTACTGCCTGTTCGAGGGCCCGCTCAAGCCCCAGTGACCAAGCCCAGTGACCAGGCCCCCGGTGACGGGCCCGCGATCGGTCTCGTTAACCGGCGTCTGGATCGCTAGCTGGCGATCCAGAACGTGTCGGGCTCGTAGAGGCCGATATAACCGCCCGGGTCCCAGGCCCAGTAGCCCTTCTCCGGCACGTTGCGCACCTTCTTGCCCACGGTCACCGGCTGGCGCACCTCGTTCACCGTACCGATCGAGAACACCTCCTCGGCATTGACCGAGAGGATCTCCTCCCAGGCCTTGCGGCGTTCGGCTGAGTCGGCCGACTGCTCCCACTTCTGCAGCAGCGCCAGCAGATGCTTGCCGACTTCCATGTCGCAGGGTTCGCCCTGCTTGCCCTTCGATTCGACGTAGAGGCCCCATTTCGGCCATTGCAGTCCGCCCTGCATCACCGGCGTGAACTCGCGCGGGCTGGTGTCGGGCGTGGGCGCGGCCGTGGTCACGCCGGCATAGGCGGTCATGACCGCCTCGCCGGAGGTGGTGCGCAGGCGGAAATTATCCGTGGTCTGCGGCTTCAAGAGCGCCTTGAGGCCGATCTTCTTCCACTGGTCGACCACCAGGGTCATGGTGTCGACCTCGTCGGCCTTCTCGCTCGAATGCTCGATCACGAACATCGCCGGCTGGCCGTTGGGCAGAAGGCGGATCCCGTCGCTGCCCTTCTTGGTGAGGCCGATCTCGTCGAGCAGCTTGTTGGCAGCCTTTACGTCCTGGATCGCCCACTTGGTCGCGTATTCCGGCTTGAACAGCGGCGAGCGCGGCATGATCGTGTTGGCGGAGGGCTTGGCCAGCCCGTTGTAGACGACGTCGCTCAACTCGTCGCGGTTGATCGCCAGCGACAGTGCGCGGCGGAAGCGGACGTCGCGGTTGAGCTTGCGCCAGGTGTCGTCATTGGCGTTCAGGTTGGGATAGAAGGCGACTTCCGAGCCTGAGCCCTTCTCCCACAACAGCGCCTTGATGCCGGAGGTCTTGGCGGCGTCGCGCAGGAAGGTGTAATCGCGCAGGCCGAGATAGCGCGGCTGCAAGTCCGATTCGCCCAATCCTGCCTTGGCGGGAATCAGGTTGGCTGCCACCACCGTCATGATCACGTCGTTGATGTAGGGCAACTGCTGGCCCTTGCTGTCGATGCGGTGGAAGTAGGGATTGCGCACGAAGACGAAGCGCTGGGCCGGCGGCACCGTCGTGAGGACCCACGGGTTGAGCGTCGGCAGGTCGACGTTGCTGTTGCCGTACATCGCGTCCTGGCGCTTGAAGACGTTGGACCAGCGACTGCCCTTGTAGCGCTTGAGTATCTCTTCCTCTTCCGCGTACTTGCCGTGCAGCGTCTTCAGATAGTGCGCCGGACGGAAGAGGAAGAGCGGGGCGGCGCGCGCCTGGCTCTCGATGAAGTCGGGATTGGGCTTGTGCCAAGTGTAGCGGATCGTCACCTCGTCGAGGATCTCGACCTTCGGCGGCTTGCCTTCGACCAGCAGCTCGACCGACGGACCGTTGGGCGACAGGTCCTTGTTGTTGGCGATGTCCTCCCAGAAGAAGCGGAAGTCCTCGGTGGTGAAGGGATGGCCGTCCGACCATTTGTGACCGGCGCGCAGCTTCAACGTGAACTCGCGGCCCTCCTTGACCTCGTAGCTCTCGAGGATGTCGGGATGCAGCTTGAACTTGTCGTCGTAAACGATCAGCCGGGTGTAGCTGTAGACCGTCATCAGTCGGGTATCGCGCGTGGCGGCCACCAGCATGTTGAGCTGGCCGCCCTGGCGGCCGATGCCGTCGGCACCGGAGAAGCTCTCGATGACCCGCGGCTGTTTGGGCAGCCGCTCGGCGATCGGCGGCAGCGCTCCCGACTTCACCTTGTCGCGAAGGCCCGGAGTCTCCTGCAGCGCCGGCAGCGGATTGGCAGCGAAGGCCGGTACGCTACGCGCCACCAGCCCCAGCAACAGTGCCTGCGTCAGAATACGTCTCTTCATCGCCAGCCTCACTGTTATTGCCCCAGTTCCCGAGCTTGCGGGAATTATGATGCAGAACTAAGGCAAAAATCGTCGATTTTCTGAAGAATCGGGCCGGGAATAATGGACGCAGCCGAAGCGCCGTTCGAGGGTGCGCTCCTCGAACGGCTGGGGCGATCGGACGGTCGTCCTGTGGATCTCAGGGCTTGCTGGTCTTCAGCTTGCGCTTCTCGAATTCGGGCTTGAGCTTGCTGAGCACTTCCACCGCGATTTTCTGGCCGAAGGTCTGGGCGACCGTCAGGGTCTCGGCGACGATCTGCGGCATCTCCTTGACCATCTTGCGGCCGACCGGCGAGTCGTAGAAGGCGGTGACCTCGGCCAGCTCGTCCTTCGTGAAGTGCCCCGCATAGACCGCCGCCATCGCGTCGATCATGGCCGGGATCTCCTTGGCGAATTCCGCTTGCATGAGTCCGATCACTTCGTTGATCTCTGCGGTCTTGCCGGGATTGGCCCGCTCGAGGCTGGCCTTCTGCGCCGCGAGGATGCCGCTGACCATCTGTTGGCTGACCGCAGCCGAACCAGACTTCTCGAGAAAGACCTTGGCCTGGGCGAGGGCGGCGGGATCTATCGGTTTCGGCGCCTGGGCCAGTGCGGGCGCGGCGAAGGCGAGAGTGCACAACAGGATGAGGAGACGCATGGTTTCCTTCAATTCTGGAACGGGCCACATTCAATGTCGGCGGGCCTGCGGAGGTTCCCGTGGTTTTTCCGTCCCACAGCGAGGCTGCTATCATCACCCGCAAAGGTATTCGAGTGTGCGCCAACCGAGGGCATGATGGCATCTGAACCGGACAGGGAGCCGCCTCCCAAGGCCGACAAGAAAGGCCCCTGGACCGTTCTGTCCGTCAAGGATGTGTACGAGAATCCGTGGATCCGGCTCACCCATCACGAGGTCCTGACGCCGGCGCAGACTCCGGGCATCTACGGGCTTGTCCACTACAAGAACCTGGCCATCGGCGTAGTGCCGGTCGATGACGACCTGCATACCTATCTGGTGGGCCAGTATCGCTTTCCGCTCGACGCCTACAGCTGGGAGATTCCCGAGGGCGGCGGGGCGCACGGCGTCGATCCACTCGACTCGGCGGCGCGCGAGCTGCGCGAGGAGACGGGGCTCGTGGCGCGCCGCTGGCGCAAGCTGCTGGAGGCGGACCTGTCGAACTCCGTCTCCGACGAGCGCGCCGTGGCCTACCTCGCCTGGGGCCTCACCGCGGGGGAGGCCGAGCCGGAAGCCACCGAGGAACTGGCGGTCAGGCGGATCCCGCTCGCCGAGGCGTTCCGCATGGTCGAGGCCGGTGAAATCCGCGATGCACTGAGCGTGCTGTCGCTGCAGGCGGTGCGGCTCCTGCAACTCGAGGGAAAGCTCGATCTGCCGGACTGAGGGGGCATTCCGGGCTCTGTCGTGCCTTCCGTCAGGGGCCGGCGGCGTTGGCGATGATGCAGCTAAGGGTCTGCTGCAGGTAGCCCCGATTGATCGGCAGCATGAGCGTGCCGCCGAAGCGCGGGTTGATCTCGAACACGGCGATCCGTCCCTCGGGTGTCAGCGTGTAGTCGATGTTGCAGGGGCCGTCATAGGCCAGCGGCAGGAGCAAACGCTCGATCGAGACCAGAGCGCCGGCCGGCGGGTCGATGGCGGTCATGGACTTGAAGACGACACCTTGCCGGATTTCCTGGCCCGTCTCCTTTTCGAAGCTGAAGGTGCAGGACCATAGAATGCGCCCTCCCTTGCAGACGCAGTGGGTCACGTATTCGACCGGCGCGGGGAGACACTGCTGGACGATGAACTTGCCGCTTCCCCACGGCTCGGTGCTGAGGAACGCGTCGAGCTCACGATCCGATCGCAGGATGCGGCTGCCGAAGGCAAAGGCGGCGTTCACATACTTCACGATGCAGGGATAGCGGACCTGCTCGCGCGTCGCGTAGGTGATCGGACAGAGTTCGGACAGGCCAGCCTCCTCCACATAGGCGGCAAAGGCAGCCTTGTTGCGCAGCACCTCGACCGCGCGGTGGTTTGGAATCAGCGAGTCCATCGTGCGCGGACAATGGACGATGTTGTCTTCCGACAGCGGGATGATGACGTTGCGCACACCGGCGGCGGGCGGCGGCAGGGGACGGGCCGGATCGTCCGGCCACACGCGCACTTCCGTCCCCCCGGGAACGGTCTCCCAGGTCTGCGCGTCGGAAAGGCGGGCCAGCCAGTTGTCGGCGTAGTTGCCGAAGATCACGACCCGCACCGGCACCTGCCCTGCCGGCGAGGGAGGCAGCACGACCCGCAGAGGGGCGTTTTCGAGCGATTTCTTGGCCCGATGAAGCATCGAGCGGACCGGGCGCGGCAGCAGGGCGCGCAGCCGCCAGGCGGCGTTGCCATGACCCCACGTGCGCAGGGCGACGAGCGCGCGCGTGAAAATCGGCCAGTGCATCAGACAGGACCGTGCCCGGGTTTCTGCGGACCAACCGACACCTTGCCGCCGATCAGGCGCCGGACGAGCTCGAGATAGTGATGGGCACACGCTTCGAGGGTCAGGTTCTCGGTCACATAGGCGCGCGGCGTATATGCCTGCCCCAGAATCCCCGACCAGAAGCGCGGGAAGGTGGCGGTGAACTCCGCGGCATCGCGGAACTTCATCCCGCAGCGCTCGTCCCAGTAGGGGACGGACGTGACGGGGCCGAACTGGACGCGGTGGGGGTAGTAGTTGGTGTCCTGCCAGGGGCCGCCGAGATCCCAGGCGAAGACCGGCACGTCGCACGACAGCGCCTGCTCCAGCGCAATGCCCTGGGTCTCATGCTCGCAGAGAAACACCATCGACCGCGAGCGTGCGAGCATGGCCTGGAATTGCGCTTCGCGATAGTGGCCGTAGGCGAGGGTGGCGACGCGAAGGCCGCGGGCCTCGAGGTCGAGAAGGATCGGGTCGCGCACAGCCGTCCGGTCGCGGGCGGGATGGAAGCGGATCTTCTCGTACACCAGCACGTCGACGTCCTTGGCGACGTCAGGGGAGGGCTTCCAGTCATCTGTGTCGATGCCGACCGGCCAGACGTGGACTTTGTCGCCCCAATGGGGTTCGAACATCTTCCGCGCCCATTCGCAGGGCACCAGCACGCCGCGAATATCGTGATCGGTGAGCAGGGTGGGATGGCTCAACGGATGGTCGTAGCCGGCGGCGCCGAATACGATCGGCGTCGCGCGCGGAATCTTGGCGAGCACCAGCGGTTTGCCGATGACGCAGGCGACTTCGCCGGGGTTACGCCGCAGGCGCCTGTAATCGTTCACGCGATATCGGATGCCCAGGCGATCCAGCCCGGCGCACAGGTTGAGAAACACGCGCATATGGCCGCCCGGTTGCTTCGGGCCGCGCACGATGCGCCGAACGAGTCTTCGCGGATAACGATCGAACGGCAGCCAGCGGTCGGGGTCGTCCTCTTCATAGAACAGGTTCAACGCCTCGTCGTCTCGCGACGGGGCGGGATGTGTATTCATCGATCCAGCGGCTTTCGATCTCGCAAAGGAGTGTGCTCCCTACCCAAACCGAGGGAACGGCGAATTTTTCCGAGGCGGAAGCGCAGCTTTCGCAGCGATTGCGCGATCTTGCGCATCCACACTACCGCGATGCCTCGCCAATTCAGGCCGACGAGACAATTGAAAGTGAGGCAGTCATGTCGTGCCCACGACGCCTTATAGGGTTCGTCTCCAATCCGGAAATCGTAATCAAGACCGCGCTGGAGGGTCCAATGCAGACAATCCTGCATCAGGAGTTCGCCGGTCGAATAGCGGTCCCAGGCCGGGTCGTGGCAGCCGATCAGAAACTCGACATGGCGCTCGCCGACGGCATTGATCTGAAAGGCGACCGGCTTGTCGCCCAACCGAAGGACGAAGAGCGACAGGCTACCGGGATCGTGCGGGTCGGACGTCATCGCGCAAAGAAAGTCGCGATAGTCGCGGAGCGTCAGCCAGTCGTTGTCGTAACCGCGCCGGGTGATCCAGCCTTGTTTGAGCGCAAGGATAGCGTCGATCGTCGCCGGATCGACCGGCGTCACTTCACGCCGAAACGTGACTTCGCCGAGGTCGCACAGGCGGCGGCGTTTGCGCCGCAAACTGCTCCGGTGCGAATTGCTGACGGTGACGAGATAGGTTTGCCAGTCGGGATACGCGGCGCTCAGGATCTGCGGGGCATTGAGCTTGTTGTCCACGAAGCAGCGGAACCCGTTCTCTTCGGGGAGCCGGGCGAAGGGGCTGTCACTGCGCACATGCGGCATGAACAGGAGGTCGCCCAACGGGCGTGCCGCCTTCCAGAGACGTTCCATCCACTTGCCTTGAAGTGGTCCGGGCTCGACCAGCGGCTCGGTATATTCGCTGCTCTCGGCACCGAGCTGGCGAACCAGCCGCAGCCCTTTGTCGAGATGGCTCGTCAGCGCCCAGATCCCGACCAGTCGGCCGGCGCTGCGGAGCGTGAGAATGTGCAGTCCGCGGCCACGCGGTTCCGCGACGGTCTGCCATGCCACGGACGACCACCTGTAGCCCTGCGACAAGCGGTGCCCGGGGCAGCGTGAAACCAGTCCCTCCCACTCCTCGCGCAGGTCGGCGAGGTCGGCGGTCGTTCCGAGCACCGTCACGTCGGCCATTGGGGAGACTGCGGAGGGCAAGGCTGCTTCAGCGACGGCGAAAAAGATAGCCGGCCCCGACCGGGTGTTCCGGAGCGCCGCGATAGTGCACCGGCCCCCAGGACATCAGTTCACGTTCCAGCACGAAGCCATGCCTGGCGACCTCGGCCAGCACATCGTCGTGATTGACGATGTTGGAATAGAATTCGCCCTGATATCCGGCGCTCCACAGTCGCTGTACGACGACGAACCCGGGTACCGAATAGACGACCGGAAGGGCGTTGATGATCAGCCAGCTTTCGGCCGACCCGGCGAGACGTGCGACCATTGCCCGCCAGTCTTGGACATAGTGAACCGCGCCGCTGGCAAAGACGACGTCGTAGCGGCGGGTGAAGCACTCGTCGTCGGAATCGACGAACGCGACCGTCGGATTCAACTCGCGACCGAGCCGGCAATTGGTCGGCTGTTCTTTCACCAGATAGTCGAACGTCACTTCGGGCAGCATGCGCCGTGCGACCAGCGCGTAGTGGCCGAGCATGCCGCCCCAGTCGAGCACGGAGAGCTGGTCCTTGCCGTGGCTCGCCCGTGCCATCACATACAGAAAGGTCATCAGCATGTTGTGCGCGGTGAGATCGCGCTCGTCCGAGCGATAGGGGAGGACCGTGAGGTCCTTCTTTCCCGCGATCCGGGCTTCGACGAGCGGCCAGTTGCGCCGCATCACCTGTTCGGACGAGCTGTCGTCCCAGCTCGGCAAGGGCCCCGCAGGCCAAGCCGCGCCTACATACTCCCGCTCGACGGGGCGCATGCGCCCCATGACGGCCGGAATGATCGGCGGAACGAGCATCCGAAGTAGCTGCCCAAGCCGCATGTCCTCTGCCTCCCAGGATTCATTGGCTCTCCATGCAGGAGAGCAGCCTGGGCGATCTTCTGGAGCCTGGAATCCAGGTCCGTTTTGCTGCCCAAGCGATCAGTCATGCACCGTACGATCCCCTATAGCTAAAATCGCTCTCACAATGCAATCATATGTCGTCGCTCTGAGCGGCACGCAAAGCTGCAATCGTCTGGAGGTTCGAGCCATGTCCGAGTTCCAATGCGAAACGCTCCATCCCGAATTCGGCGCTCGCATTCGCGGCATCGACGTCGGCCAGCAACTTGCACCGGGTCTGCTCGCGGAGATTCGCGCAGCGATCGATCGATATTCGTTCGTCTGCTTTCCCGATCAGACGATGGATGACGACCGCCAGCTCGTACTGACGCGGCAGCTCGGCAGTCCGGAGCCCAGCCACACCAGCGTCGGCAAGGTCGAATATTTCGGCACCATCGGCAACGTGCAGCCGGACGGCACGGTGCTGGGCAATTCGCACAAGAAGACGGTCTTCCTCACCGGCAACAACATGTGGCACTCGGATGCCTCGTTCAAACCGGTGCCGGCGTTCCTTTCGGTAATGTGCGCCTACGAGACACCGAGCGAGGGCGGGATCACCATGTTCGTCTCGCTGCGCGCCGCCTACGACCGCCTGTCGCCGCAGCGCAAGGCCGAACTCGAGCCGCTGATCGCGATTCACGACTACGTCCATTCGCGCTCGAAGGTCGCGCCCGATGCCGTGTCGCCGGAACTCGCCGCCTCGCTGCCGCCGGTGCGTCAGCGGCTGGTGCGCACCAACCCGGCGACGGGCGCGAAGAACCTGTTCCTCGGCAGCCACGTGCGCGAGATCGAGGGCATGGATCCGGCCGCCGGCCGTGCGCTGATCGACGCGCTGACCGAGGAAGCGATCCGGCCCGAGCACGTCTATCATCACCGCTGGCAGCCGGGCGACGTCGTCCTGTGGGACAATCGCTGCCTGCTGCATGCCGGCAGCGGCTACGACGCCGACCGTCATCGCCGCTACATGCGCCAGACCCGCGTCAGCGGCGCCTGCTCGTCGCTGGAAGAAGCCGCCTAAGGGCGCGATCTACCCCTCGCGAGCTTCGTCTACTACGGGCTCTACTGGTACGCCTTCGCCTGGGGCGTCGATTCGTCCGACGCCTTCAAGCGTGACGCGCTGCTGCTGAAGGCCCTGTCGGTCGCCGCGCTCACCTTCGTCTACCTGCAAGCGCCACCCGATCTCCTGTTGCTCGCCGTCATCGCGCTGGGCGTTCTGCTGAACGCCCGCGCCGCCTGGTGGCCGCTCGCGGTGCTGCACGTCGTGCTGAACATCGGCCTACTCGCGATGGAGCGGTCCGGACCACGCCGCCGGCCGGTCCTCCGGCTGCGGGATTCCTCGTCCTCGCGGTCACGGCGGCGGCCGGAACGGTCGCCGCGGGGCACCATTATCCTAAATCGACATCGGTACGGCTACCCTAGCCGCGGAAAGTCCTTCTCACGTGACGAGCAGCATCTCGGACAGCTCGTCCAGTTCGTTCTTTGCCACTCGCCAGTCCGGCATGTGGCGGTCGAGAAGTGCGTAGAAGCGAGGGCTGTGGTTGTGCTCCGCCAGATGGCAGAGTTCGTGGAGGAGCACGTATCCCACGCAATGGGCCGGCGCCTTGATGAGAGCGGGGTTCAACGTGACGGCTCCCTTCGGCGAGCAGCTTCCCCAGTAGCGCTTCATGGTGAGCAGCTTGATCGGGGGCGCGGCGTCGACCCAGGGCAGGTCGGCGGCCATCCGAGCCATGCGCGAAGCGAAATAAGCCAGCGCGCGCTTGCGATACCACCGCTGGAGGGCCAGGCGGACGTCGGTGGCGTCGCCCGTGGGCGCGGTCACTTCCAGCCGGCCGGCAACGAGCCGCAGGGAGCGCGCGGCGGCGGGGTCCGTGATGATCTTCAGCTTGTAGCGACGTCCGAGATAGAAGTGGGTTTCGCCGCTGCGGTAGTCGCGCGCCCGGGCGTGGCGGCGGTAGTCCTCGAAGCGGTCGATATGGTCCATGATCCAGCGGGCGCGCTTCTGGACGCCGGCGCGGATCCTGGCCTCCGGCGTGCCGACCGGGGCCTCGACCGTGAGAGCCCCGCCAGGCTCCACATGGATGCGGAGCTTGGCCGTCAGGCGCGCGGTTTCGTGGACGTCGTATTCGGCGGTGCGAACGCCGTAGCGCAGCGTCAGGCGCATCAGCCGGCGTCCCGCGACAGTCCCACCCGCGCAACCTCGACCACCTGGTCGGTGATCGAACGGGCGAGGTCGAGACCGGTGAGCGTGAACAGAAGCGGCAGGATCGCCTTGCGGATCGCGGCCTCGACGTTGGCGGGGTTGAGCGAGTTCTCCGCCACCGCCGTCTGCACCATGCGGTCGATGTCCAGCGCCGCGGCGGCGAAGCGGTCGGCGTCGGGGCCGAGGGCTGCGCCATCGCCGACGGCCAGCCGGATGATGCCGAAATAGGCCGTGGCGTGGCGCTTGCCGTTCAGCGCGGCGGGCGTGCCGTCGACCTTCCGCCCGGCAACCTGCTCCTCGATGTCCTTGAAGATCGCGTACTGCTTCAACGGGCGATCGAACAGCGCCGAGGCCTCCGCAATGGCGGCCTTCAGCAGCTCGGAGAAATGCCGCTGGGCGTACGGGTCGTCGATCAGCTCCTGTTCGATGGTCCGGGTCAGGCGCGTGCGGATGATGTCGGTCACGTTGCGCGTCTTCTC
>NZ_JBQVQG010000015.1:136046-136433 GCF_052439685.1 Reyranella sp. | reverse complement strand
GTCCTGACCGTGAACCACGCGACGACCGGCGCACCGGTGGTCCTTCGGCAGATCGAGCAGTGGCACATCGTCTCGTGCCACGGCTCGCCGCCGGCCTCGTAGCGAACGGTCCCACAGAAACAACCACCCTTCAGCATCGCTCCTCCCGCGCCGCCAGCCGCGCTCATTTCCCGCAATAGGCTTCGATGCGATAGCCGTCGGGATCGATCACGAAGGCCGCATAGTAGGTCGGGCTGTAATCCGCCCGAACGCCCGGCTTGCCGTTGTCCGCCCCGCCGGCGGCCAGCGCGCTCGCATAGAACGCGTCGACCGCCTCGCGGTTCTGCGCCACCAGACAGAAATGCAGGCCGGAATCGCTGTCGGCCTTTACGGGACGGGCCGACTTTC
>NZ_JBQVQG010000015.1:0-136036 GCF_052439685.1 Reyranella sp. | reverse complement strand
CTTGTCGCCATAGCCGAGCGACGTCTCGCCATCGCTCAGCCGCGTGTAGCCGAGTGGCTTCAGGGCAGCGTCGTAGAACTTCCGGGTACGCGCGATGTCGGCAACGCCGAGGGAAACATGGTCGAACATGGCGATTCCTCTTCATGACAATATAACCGGTTATATGGTTACTCTGGGAGCCATCCTTGTCAACCGCACAACCGGTTAGTAAGTCCCGGCGATGAATCGGCCCGACCTCTGCCTGGAGTTCGCCAACACGCGTTACTGGCGCGGACAGGACACGCCCACTGAGACGCTGAACGCGCCGACAGACCTGGCGACCTGGACCAAGGCGCCCAAGCCTCCCTCGCAGAAGGAATTCGAGCGGGCGCTGGAATTGCGCGAGACCATCCATCGGCTGTTCGATGCCGTCGCCCAGGCCAAGGCGCCCGCCGGTCGCGATTTCGAGGGTCTGAATGCAGCGCTCGCCGCCGCACCGGCGCGCCAGACTCTGAAGCGCGGCAAGGAGACGTTCGACTGGGAGGTCGACATGCGATCGGGCACGGCGCTGGCCCTGCTCGCACCCGTCCTGTGGTCGGCGGGTGACCTGCTGGCGAGCGGCAAGCTGGATAAAGTCCGGCGCTGCGCCAACCCCGAGTGCCTCTACCTGTTTCTCGACGAGAGCCGGGCCGGCAAGCGGCGCTGGTGCACCATGTCGTCCTGCGGCAACCGTGCCAAGGCGCGGCGCCATTACCACAAGAGCAAGCAGGCATAGAAAAGGGCCCCGACGAAGGGGCCCTTGTTACTGCGGCGTGGGCTTCCGCGCCTCGGAAGGCGCTACCGCCTACCGGCGCATGCGAATGCGCCTTAACGCAGGATGCTTTGCAGCTTCATGGCGACGCCCATGTCGCCTTCGATCTTGAGCTTGCCGGTCATGAACGCACTCATGCCATCGAGCTTGCCCTCGATCAGGTCGGCGAAGTCGCTGAAGTCCATCTTGATGGTGCAGTCGGCGGCCGTGTCTTCGTTGGTAACGGCGGGCGGGTTCTGGTTGCCGTCAATGTGGACGACGCCCTGATCCGTGGCGAACTTGACGCTGCTGCCAAAGGCCGACTTCTTCGAAGCGCCTTCCTTCATTTTCGCGGTGATTTCCTGCAAGGTCATGAGCGAGTTCCTCCGGTCGGCAATGGTCTGGGGGATTACTTGACCTTTACGTAAACGTCAACTACAGGCCGGTAAACGGTCGTTCAATCGGAGGAAACATGACCTATCGCTCGGTCTTCAAACCGGGGTTGTTTGAGGGCCGGACGGTCATCGTGACCGGCGGCGGCAGCGGCATCGGCCGTTGCACGGCTCACGAGATCGCGGCGCTGGGCGCCCACGTCGTCATCACCGGCCGCAAGCAGGAAAAGCTCGACACGGTGAAGGCCGAAATCGAGGCCGCAGGCGGTACCTGCGAGACGCATGTCTTCGACATCCGCGAGGAAGCCCAGGTCAAGGAGGCGGTCGCCGCGATCGTCGCGAAGAACGGCCGCATCCACGGCCTGTTCAACAATGCCGGCGGCCAGTTCCCCTCGCCTGCCGCATCGCTCAGCGCCAAGGGCTTCGACGTCGTGGTGCGCAACAACCTGACGGGCGGCTTCATCGTCAGCCGCGAGGTCTTCACCCAATCGATGCAGAACCACGGCGGATCGATCGTCAACATGACGGCCGACTACCGCAACGGCTTCCCCAACATGGTTCACACTGGCGCCGCGCGCGCCGGCATGGCGAACCTCACCATGACCTTGGCCTTCGAGTGGGCAGCGGCCGGCGTACGCGTGAACTCGGTGGCGCCGGGCTGGATCGCCTCCTCTGGCATGGACACCTATAGCGGCGACTTCAAGGAACAGATCCCGAAGCTCAAGGGCCATTGCCCGCTCGGCCGTCTCGGCACCGAAAGCGAAGTCTCCGCGGCCGTCTGCTTCCTGTTGAGCGACGCCTCGGCCTACATCACCGGCACGGAAATCCGTATCGACGGCGGCGTGCCGCTCGCCAATCGCTCGGTCGACTTGCCGGCCACCGACAGATCGAAGCCGTTCGACGGCTTCCATCTCGCCACGACCCCCAAGGTCCTGGGCGGCTGAGGACGACATGCCGATTCTCGAGAGCCAGATCGACCGCAACAGCGACGAGTTCAAGCAGAACCGCGAGCGCATGCTCGCCGCCATCGCCGAGTTCCGCGAGGCCGAGGCGAACGTCCAGGCGGCCTCCGAAAAATCGCGCGAGCGCTTCGCCAAGCGCAAGCAATTGATGCCACGCGAACGCATCGCCCTACTGCTCGACCGCGGCGCGCCATTCCTCGAGCTGATGCCGCTGGCCGGCTACCGCATGCACGACGACAAGGACGGATCGAGTGCCGGTGGCGGCTCGGTTGCTGGCATCGGCTATGTCGAAGGCGTGCGCTGCATCGTGACGGCATCCAACAGCGCCATCAAGGGCGGCACCGTCGCGCCCTCGGGCCAGCGCAAGGGCCAGAGGGTCCAGCAGATCGTCATGGAGAACAAGCTGCCGGTCGTGAACCTGGTCGAGTCTGGCGGCGCCAATCTGCTCTACCAGGCCGAGATCTTCGTGCCCGGCGGCCGCGGCTTCGCCAACCAGGCACGCATGTCGGCGCGCGGCATCCCGCAGGTCACCGTGGTGCACGGCTCCTCGACGGCGGGCGGCGCCTATCTTCCGGGTCTCAGCGATTACGTCATCATGGTGCGCAACCAGGCCAAGGTGTTCCTGGCCGGGCCTCCGCTACTCAAGGCCGCCACCGGCGAGATCGCGACCGACGAGGATTTGGGCGGCGCGGAGATGCACGCCACCGTCTCAGGCGTCGCCGAATGGATGGCCGAGAACGATTCCGACGGCATCCGCATGGCGCGCGACGTGATCGCCACATGGCACTGGAACGACCGGCTGCCGCCGCGCGTCGAGCGGACGTTCAAGGAGCCGCTCTACGACGTCGAGGAGCTGTGCGGCGTCGTCCCACCGTCGCACAAGGATCCCTACGACGTGCGCGAGGTGATCGCGCGCCTGGTCGATGGCTCGGACTTCCTCGAATTCAAGGCCCTGTTCGACCAGCAGACGATCTGCGGCTGGGCCGCCATCGAGGGCGAGCCGGTGGCGCTGATCGGCAACAACGGCCCGATCACCGCCAAGGGCGCCGTGAAGGCCGCCCAGTTCATCCAGCTCTGCTGCCAGCAGGGCACACCGATTGTCTATCTGCAGAACACGACCGGCTACATGGTCGGCACCGAAAGCGAGCGTGGCGGCATCGTCAAGCACGGCTCCAAGATGATCCAGGCGGTCGCCAACGCGACCGTGCCCCAGATCACCATCGTGATCGGCGGCAGCTTCGGCGCCGGCAACTACGGCATGTGCGGCCGCGCCTTCGACCCGCGCTTCATCTTCGCCTGGCCCAACAGCCGCACCGCCGTGATGGGCGGCGAACAGGCGGCCGGTGTCATGAAGACGGTCACCGAGCAGAAATTCCTGCGCGAGGGCAAGGAGCCGCCCACGGAGCAGATCGACAAGATGTTCAAGGGCATCGTCGACCAGTTCGAGCGCGAATCGACGGCGCTCTACGGCACCGCCCACCTCTGGGACGACGGCATCATCGATCCGCGCGACACGCGGCGGGTCCTCGCTTTTACTCTTTCCATCGCGCGCGAATCACTCGTGCGACCGCTCAATCCCATCTCCTTCGGCGTGGCCCGGATGTAGGGCAAGGATGTAAGCATGAAGTTCACCCCCGAGCATGAGGCGCTGCGCCAGACCTGGAAGACGCTGATCGATCGCGAGATCAATCCCTATGTCGACCAGTGGGAGAAAGAGGGCCAGTTCCCGGCCCACGAACTGTTCAAGAAGATGGGCGATGCCGGCCTGCTGGGCGTCGACAAGCCGGTCGAGTTCGGCGGCTCGGGCCTCGATTTCTCCTACGCCATGGTCTGCGCCGAATCGCTCGGCCTGGTGAACGGCGGCTCGATCCCCATGGCGACCGGCGTGCAGATCTCGATGGCGACGCCCGCCCTCGCCCGCTACGGCAGCGACGAACTGCGCCAACAATTCCTCGTCCCCTCGATCAGCGGCGATTACGTGGCCTGCCTCGGTGTCTCCGAGACCGGCGCCGGCTCCGACGTCGCCTCGATCAAGACGACGGCGCGCAGAGTCGGCGGCGACTGGGTGATCAACGGCGGCAAGATGTGGACGACCAACGGCGCCCAAGCCGACTGGATGTGCCTGCTGGCCAGCACAGACGACGGGCCCGCCCACAAGAACAAGTCTCTGATCATCGTGCCGATGAAGACCAGGGGCATCGAGATCGCCAAGAAGCTCGACAAGCTCGGCATGCGCGCCTCCGACACGGTCCAGACCTTCTTCGACGAGGTGAAGGTGCCGGTCCATTACACGATCGGCCAGCCGGGCATGGGCTTCACCTATCAGATGCAGCAGTTCCAGGAGGAGCGGCTGTGGGCGGGCGCCGGCTCGCTCAACACCTGCGAGCGGCTGATCAACGCCACCATCGAGTACACGCGCGAACGCAAGGTCTTCGGCAAGCCGCTGCTCGACAACCAGGTGATCCATTTCCGCCTGGCCGAGCTCAAGAGCGAGGTCGAGGCGCTGCGCTCCATCGTCTACCGCGCCTGCGAGGACTATCTCGCCGGCAAGGACGTCACCATGCTGGCCTCGATGGGCAAGCTGAAGGCCGGCCGCCTGCGCCGCGAAGTCTCCGACGCCTGCCTGCAATACTGGGGCGGCGCCGGCTACCTCTGGGACAATCCGGTGGCCCGCGGCTACCGCGACGGCCGCCTCGGCTCGATCGGCGGCGGCGCCGACGAGGTCATGCTGCAGATCATCTCGAAGCTGATGGGCACGCTCCCGCGGCTGGGCAATCGCTAGGAGCCTGCCATGCAGTTCACCCAGGAACATGACGAGATTCGCCGCACGCTGCGGGCGATCATCGATCGGGATATCAATCCGCATGTCGACCAGTGGGAAGAGGACGGCATCTTCCCGGCGCACGAGGTCTTCAAGAAGCTGGGCAACGCCGGCCTGCTCGGCATCAACAAGCCCGCCGAGTATGGAGGCATGGGACTCGACTATTCCTACGCCATGGTGATGGCCGAGGAGCTGGGTCACATCCATTGCGGCTCGGTGCCAATGGCGATCGGCGTTCAGACCGACATGGCGACGCCGGCACTGGCCCGCCACGGCAGCGACGAGCTGCGCCGCGAATTCCTCGCCCCCTCGATCGCCGGCGACTATGTCGCCTGCCTCGGCGTCTCCGAGGTTGGCGCGGGCTCAGACGTCGCGTCGATCAAGACGACGGCGCGCAAGGTTGGCGGCGACTGGGTGATCAACGGCGGCAAGATGTGGACGACCAACGGCACGCAGGCCGACTGGATGTGCCTGCTCGCCAGCACCGGCGAAGGCCCGATGCACAAGAACAAGTCGCTGATCTGCCTGCCAATGAAGACCAAAGGCGTCGAGGTCGTGAAGCAGCTCGACAAGCTCGGCATGCGCTCCTCCGACACCGCGCAGATCTTCCTCGACGAAGTGAAGGTGCCCGTGCGGAACCTGATCGGTCAGGAGGGCATGGGCTTCATCTACCAGATGCAGCAGTTTCAGGAGGAGCGGCTGTGGGGCGCCATTAGCGCCGTGGTCGGCATGGAACGGCTGATCGACCAGACCATCGAATATACCCGCGAGCGCAAGGTGTTCGGCCGCCCCCTGCTCGACAATCAGGTGATCCATTTCAAGCTGGCCGAGCTGCGCACCGAGATCGAGCTGGTGCGCTCGCTCTGCTACCGGGCCTGCGAGGAGTATCTCGACGGCGCCGACGTCACGATGCTGGCCTCGATGGCCAAGCTGAAGGCCGGCCGCATGGTGCGCCTGGTGACCGACGGCTGCCTGCAATACTGGGGCGGCGCCGGTTACCTGTGGGAATCGCCGACCGCCCGCGCCTTCCGCGATTCGCGCCTCGCCTCGATCGGCGGCGGCGCCGACGAGGTGATGCTGCAGATCATCTCCAAGCACATGGGCACGCTGCCCCGTCTCGAAAACCGCTGAGCGCCGGAGTTCCCATGGCCGAGTTCGCCGACAAGTACGAAGCCCTCCTCCTGCGCCGCGAACGCTCGCGTCTCTACGTCACGCTCAACCGGCCCGAGGTGAAGAACGCGCTGAACCCGACGCTGATCGAGGAGCTGAAGTCGGTGTTCGGCATCCTGCGCGACCGTCGCGACCTCAAGGTCGTGATCCTGCGCGGTGCCGGTGGCACTTTCTGCGCCGGCGCCGACCTCAAGAACATGGAGCAGAGCTTCACCGACAAGCCCAAGCCCGGCGAGAAAGACCCGATCGCGGTCTGGAACCGACAGTTCGGCGCCTTCCTGGAAATGCTGAACGGCACGCCCCAGGTGGTCGTGGCGGCGGTCGAGGGTTACGCCATCGCCGGTGGCTTCGGCATTCTCTGCGTCTCCGACGTGGCGATCTGCACCGAGGGCACGGGCTTCGCGATGAGCGAGACGGCGATCGGCATCGTGCCGGCCCAGATCGCACCCTTCGTCGCCCAGCGCATCGGCGTGCCGCAGACACGGCATCTGGCGCTCACGGCGGCGCGCTTCAAGGGGCCCGAGGCGCTGCGGCTCGGCATCGCGCATTATCTGGTCGCCGATTCTGCCGCCCTCGACGCAAAGCTCGAGGAAGTGCTGAAGCAGATCGACAAGTGCGCCCCCATCGCCAACGCGCTCACCAAGCAGGTGGTGATGAAGGTCGGGACCGAGCCGCTGTCGGCCGTGCTCGACTTCGCCGCCGACAAGTTCGCCGAGGCGCGCCGCGGGCCGGAGGCTTCGGAGGGACTACGTGCCTTCGCCGAGAAGCGGCCGCCGCGCTGGGCCGTCGAGTGATGACCTTCAGCAAGGTCCTGGTCGCCAATCGCGGCGAGATCGCCTGGCGGGTGATGCGGACCGCCCGGGCAATGGGCTATCGCACCGTCGCGGTGTACTCCGACGCCGACAAGGACGCGCCGTACGTCGCCTACGCCGACGAGGCGGTCCGTATCGGCCCGCCGCCCGTGGGCGAGAGCTATCTCAGCATCGATCGCATCCTGGAGGCCGCGCACAGGAGCGGCGCCGACGCGATCCATCCGGGCTACGGCTTCCTGTCGGAGAACGAGGCCTTCGCCATGGCTTGCGAGAAAGCAGGCCTCACCTTCATCGGCCCGCCGCCGGCCGCCATTGCCGCGATGGGCAACAAGGCGGCCGCCAAGCGGCGCATGATCGACGCTGGCGTCCCCTGCGTGCCGGGCTACCAGGGCGCCGACCAGAGCGATGCCAATCTCGAAGCCGAGGCGCGCAAGATCGGCCTGCCGGTCATGGTCAAGGCCGCGGCCGGCGGTGGCGGGCGCGGCATGCGGCTCGTCGAGCACGACGGCGATCTGCTGGAGGCGATCCGCACCGCACGCACCGAGGCCGAAAGCGCGTTCGGCTCGGGCGAGCTGATCCTCGAAAAGGCCGTCGTCGACGCGCGCCATGTCGAGATCCAGGTGTTTGCCGATTCCCATGGCGACGTCATCCATCTCGGCGAGCGCGACTGCTCGGTGCAGCGTCGCCACCAGAAGGTCATCGAGGAAGCCCCCTCGCCCGCCGTCGATGCCGGATTGCGCGATCGCATGGGCGCCGCGGCCGTCGCCGCCGCACGGGCCATCGGCTATCGCGGCGCAGGGACGGTCGAGTTCCTGCTGGGCGCCAATGGCGCCTTCTACTTCCTGGAGATGAACACCCGCCTGCAGGTCGAGCATCCGGTGACCGAGGCGATCACCGGCCTCGACCTGGTCGAGTGGCAGCTCCGCGTCGCGCGCGGCGAGCACCTGCCGCTCAGTCAAGACCAGGTGACTTTCACCGGCCACGCCATCGAGGTGCGCCTGTACGCCGAGGACGCCTATGCAGGCTTCCTGCCGCAGACCGGACGCATCGACGTATGGCGGCCGGCGACCGGCCCCGGCGTGCGCATCGACCATGGCATGAAGGACGGGCTCGCGATCTCGCCCTACTACGATCCGATGATCGCCAAGGTGATCGCCCACGGCGCCACCCGCGAGGAAGCGCGTGTGCGCCTGATGAGAGCGCTCGCCGAAACGGTCGTGCTCGGGCCGATCACCAACCGGCATTTCCTGATCCGCCTGCTGGAGCATCCCGATTTCGCCGCCGGCGAGGCCACGACCTCCTTCCTCGTGAAGCGCCAGTTTCCCGCACCCGAGATCGGCGAAGCCCATTGGACGACCGCCGCCCATCTCCTGTGGCAGGCCTCGGCGCAAAAATATCCGGCGTCGATGCGCGGCTGGCGCAACTCCAACCCGGAGCCGACGCCGATTCGGCTAGCTGCAGGCGGCAAGGAGCGCCTGATACAGGTCCGCTCGGCCGATCCCGTTGAGGTGCCGTGCCACATCGACGGCAACGACATCGTGGTCGACCTCGACGCGCTCACCGTACGCTTCACCGACAAGACCTATGCTCCACCGGAGACCGCGGCGGCCGGCAGCGACGGCAAGCTGCGCGCGCCCATGGACGGGCGCATCGTCGCCATCAAGGTGGCGGCGGGCGACGAGGTCAGCCGCGGCCAGACCCTGATCGTGCTGGAGGCCATGAAGATCCAGCATCAGCTCAAGGCGGCACTCGACGCAAAAGTCGAAGGGATTTCCGTCCAGGAGGGCCAGCAGGTTTCCAACCGGACCGTGCTGGTGACGATGGAGCGCGCCGCGAGTTGACGCTAGTCTCCTCCCAACAAGAGAAGTTCTGGGAGGAATTGCCATGCTGCGTAGAGTTGCGCTCGCCTTGCTCGCCTTGCTCGCGGTGGCCGCTGCCGGCCCCGCGTTCGGCCAGGCCTATCCCACCAAGCCCATCAACCTGATCGTGCCCTTCGCGGCCGGCGGCCCGACCGACGTGATGGCGCGCATCGTCGGCGAGCGCATGGCCAAGGAACTCGGCCAGCAGATGGTGATCGACAACGTCACCGGTGCTGCCGGGTCCATCGCCATGGGCAAGCTCGCCCGCTCGACGCCCGACGGCTACACGATCGGCATCGGCCATCTCGGCACCAACGTCGTGAACGGCGCCATCTACAAGAATCTGAACTACGATCTGATCAACGACCTCGAACCGATCGCGCTCCTGCCCTCCAACCCGCTGCTGGTCGTGACCTCGAACCAGGTGCCGGCCAAGGACCTCAAGGAGCTGGTCGCCTATCTCAAGGCAAACGCCGACAAGATCTCGGGCGGCACGGCGGGCCTCGGGTCGGGCTCGCATATCGGCGCGCTGGCCTTCTTTGCCGTGACCGGCACCAACTACCAGCTCGTGCCCTATCGCGGCACCGGCCCCGCGGTGCAGGACCTGATCGCCAACCAGATCCAGGTCATGATCGACCAGTCGTCGAATTCGCTGCCGCACATCCGCGCCGGCAAGCTCAAGGTTTATGCCGTCACGGCCAAGCAGCGCACCGCCGCAGCGCCGGACATCCCGACGACCGCCGAAGCCGGCTTCCCCGGCATCGAGGTCGCGATCTGGCACGGCCTGTGGGCGCCCAAGGGAACGCCCAAGGAGATCGTCGACAAGCTCAATGCCGCTGCGATCAAGACACTTCAGGACCCCGAGATCCGCAGCAAGCTCGAGAATCTCGGCCAGGATATCCCGACGCCGGAGCAGATGAAGTCGGATGCGTTCGGCGCCTACCAGAAGGCGGAGTTCGCCAAATGGAAGCCGATCATCGACAAGGCCGGCGTGAAGGTGGAGTGAGGGCCTCTCACGACGCAAAGGAAGGCGGCATAGGGCACGGCGGCAGAAGCTTCTCCAGCACCCTGGCAACACCGAGGAGCTTCGCTTCGCCCCAGCGCTTGCCGGTGAGCTGCAGGCCGATCGGCAGGCCTTCCTTCGAGAACCCACAGGGCAGGACGATCGACGGCTGTCCCGTCAGGTTGGCCAGGAAGTTGTAGGCGGTGCCGGCGAAGAAATAGGGGTGGCCGACGCCGTCGATCTTGAGCGGCAGCTTCTGCGACTGCCGGACGAAGGCCGCGTCCGGCATTACCGGCATCAGCCAGGCATCGTAGTCGTCGAGGAAGGTCTCGCACTGACGCACGATGCGGTCCCGCCGGTCGAGCACGGCGAAGAACTGGGCCATGCTGAGGCGGGCGGCACGAGCGACCGATCGTCTGGTCGGATCGGGTGACTCGAGCCTGTCGAAATGACGCTCACGCTCGGCGAGCGGCCTCTCGCTCTGGATCATGTACTGGAACAGGTCCGACCAGTCGTCCCAGCCCTGCTGCCAGTCTAACCCGTCGGGCTCGGCATACTTCACCTTGGCGCCGGCCTTTGACAGCAGCTTCGCCGTCGCCTCCACGACCGACGCCGTAGCGGCCGAAACCTGCACCAGCGGATTGCTGGTCAGGACGGCAATGCGCAGCCCCTTGGCCGTGAGCTTCGGCGTCGACTCCAACGGCACGGGCGCCGCCTCGACCTCGTAGCCGTCCGGCCCGGCGATGATGCGAAGCGCGACCTCCAGGTCGTCGACCGAGCGCGCCAGCGGGCCGAAGGTCCCCATATAGCGGGTGATCCGCATCGCCCCCGGCAGGTCGGGCACATGGCCGTGTCCCGGCACGCGCCATTCGGTCGGTTTCAGCGAGAAGATGCCGTTGAAGTGCGCCGGATTGCGCACCGAACCGCCGATGTCGCTGCCCAGTTCCAGCGGTGACAGGCGGGCCGCCACCGCGGCGGCGCCTCCGCCGGTGGAACCGCCCGAGGTACGACGGTCGTCCCAAGGATTGAGGGTGGTGCCAAAAATCGGGCTGTCCGTCTGAAAATCTGCGCACAGTTCAGGCACATTGGTCTTGCCTAGGATTACGGCGCCGGCCGATCGCAACCGTGCGACGACGCTCGCATCCTCCCGGGCGACATTGTCTTTCAGTGGAAGATGACTGGAAGTCGTCTTGAGGCCGGCTATGTCGAACGCTTCCTTGATGGTGATCGGCACGCCGTGCAACGGCCCGAGTTTCTTCTTGCTTCGGGCGCGATCGGCGGCGCGGGCGGCCTTCATCGCGCCCGCCTCGTCGACCAGCACGACTGCATTGAGCGCCCCGTTCACACGCGCGATCCGCTCGAGATGAGCCTTCGTCGCCTCCACCGCACTCAAACGCCCGTTTCGTATCGCGCGTGCAAGCCGCGTCGCGGTTTCGAAGCACGGATTCATGCATGTCTCCTTTGAGTGCGGCGACACTAGCCGCCGCTACCCCGGCCCGGCTATAGAGCCCGAAGATTTCTTGGGGACGCCATGAGCCTGGGTAGTAAAACCCTGTTCGTGACCGGTGGAAGCCGGGGCATCGGACTGGCAATCGCACTGAGGGCCGCACGAGACGGCGCCAACATCGCCATCGCGGCGAAGACGGTCACGCCGGATCCGCGCCTGCCCGGCACGATCTTCACCGCGGCGGAGGAGATCGAGAAGGCCGGCGGCAAGGCGCTGCCAACGGCCTGCGACATCCGCGACGAGCAGAGCGTCGACAAGGCCGTGGCGGACACCGTCGCGAAGTTCGGCGGCATCGACATCCTGGTGAACAATGCCAGCGCCATCAGCCTGACCGGCACGCTCGCCACGCCGATGAAGCGTTACGACCTGATGCACCAGATCAATGCGCGCGGCACCTTCATGGTCTCCCAGAAGTGCATTCCGCACCTGCTGAAGGCCGCCAACCCGCACGTGCTGAACCTGTCGCCGCCGCTCGACTTCGACGTCAAGTGGTTCGCCAATCACGCCGCCTACACGCTCGCCAAGTACGGCATGTCGGTCTTCGCCTGGTCCATGGCCGAGGAGTTTCGCGACAAGGGCGTCGCCTTCAACTGCCTGTGGCCGCGCACCGCCATCGCCACGGCAGCGATCCAGAACATCCTGGGCGGCGAAGAAGGCATGAAGCAGTGCCGCAAGCCCGAGATCATGGCCGATGCCGCGCACGCGATCTTCAGCCGCCCGGCGCGCGACTGCACCGGCAACTTCTTCATCGACGACGAGGTGCTGGCGGCCGAGGGCGTCACCGATCTCGACAAGTACGCCGTCTCGCCCGGCACGCCTCTGATGCCCGACTTCTTCGTGCCCGCCCCCGGCGCGCGCACCGTCGTCGGAAAGGCCTAGCGCGTGGCGACGTTCCTGCTGGTCCATGGCGCCTGTACCGGCGGCTGGTGCTGGGAGAAGGTCGTGCCGCTGCTGGAAGCGGCCGGCCACAAGGTCTGCGCCCCCGACCTGCCGGGCCTCGGTAACGACCAGACGCCCCCCGCCAACGTCACGCTCGCCGACAATGTCGAGAAGCTCGCCCGTCTCCTCGACAAGATGGAGGAGCAGGTCATCCTGGTCGGCCATTCCCTGGGGGGCGTCACGATCAGCCAGCTCGCGGAGGCGCGGCGACGCAAGATCAAGGCGCTGGTCTATGTCTGCGCCTTGCTGCCGACGTCGGGCAAGAGCGGCAGGGACATGACGGCGCTGGAGTCGGACACCATGTTCCGGTTGTCGCGGCAGGTCAGCCCAGACGGGAAGACCTACACGTTCGCGCGCGACAAGCTGCCGAGCCTGTTCTACGCCGACGTCTCGCCGGAGGATCGCTACAAGGCGATGCAGCGGCTGCGGCCGCAGCCGCTCGCCATCTCGACGACCCCACTGACCCTCACCGAGGAACGCTTCGGCTCGGTGCCGCGCTGGTACATCGAGTGCATCCATGACAACGCCATCCGCATCGCCCTGCAGCGCACGATGGCGAAGGAGACTCCGTGCAAGATGCTGCGGCTGGAGTGCGGCCACTCACCGTTCTTCAGCAATCCCGAGGAACTCGTCGAGCATCTGGAGATGATTGCGGCGAGCTAGGCGCGTTCGAACGCGCCGGCGGGCGGCAGCGCCTTCTGAGGCGCGAGAGCCCGCACAGTTCTGATGGCGCACCTAGTCGAAGAACGCAAACGCCCGCGCCTCGATGCTCTGCCGCGGCCGCGGGTTGGCCGGTGACGTCGGATCATCGAAGGCCGAATGCAGCGAGAAGCGCGCACGGCCGTCCTTCAGCGAATCGTAGCACTTGATCAGGATCGCTTCGTTTCGCGTCATCTTCGGGAAATAGAACCAGCGATGATCGGCGTTGTAGACGCCCTGGTAGATCTCGCCCGTGCGGTCGGCATAGACCAGGTCGCAGACGGCGAGGTCGCGCGGCGCGATGCTCTCGGAATCCACGAAGCCGAGCGGCGCCATCTCGATCGGCTCGTGATCGATGTTGCGCCAGACATTGTACTCGGCGAAGCGCTTCTGGAGGCGCCGTTCAGCCTCCTCCGGCGAGAGCAGGTCGCGTACCCGCTGCGGGCCCGACTTCTCGGTATAGTCGTTGTGCACGCTGCGCACCGGCGTCCGTAGACCGCGCTCGACGGCGCGATCCGCCGTGCGCACCGTATGGTCGAACACCACCACCTTCGACGCGCCGGTCTCACGCTTGATCAGCGCCTCGACCTCGGCGTGGTACTTCGTGCGCACGTCCTCCTCGTCGTAGAAGTCGCGCACCTCGGTGTCGTGGCGCGTCAGGATGAAGGCCTGGCGATCAAGCGAAAGATCGCGCACGATCGAACGGGCATCGTGGACGCGCACCGTGAAGTTGCGGTAGTTGCCCTCGCGCCGCGGCAGGCCCGTGCCGTACGGCGGATTGTAGGTCACCGGCTTGATGCTGAGATCGGCCAGATAATTCACCGGCGCTTCGACCCAGCCGGCGAGCGGCGGGCGCAGAGCGGTAGATTCGGCGGTTCGGACGTCGACCATGGTTTCACCCGTGACTTGCGTTTGCTCCCTTTAGGTCGTGTGGCTTTAGCCGCTTAACACCCCTCGGGCTCACGAGAAGAATTCATGGGGTCATGTCGGCGTTCAGGCCGCGAGTTCAAGAATCTCCATGACCTGATCCGGTCCCTCGATGGGCCGCGGATTGTTGAGCACTGCCCGATCGTGCATCGACTTCTCGGCGATCTCGCGGAAACGGTCCTTGCCGACGCCGACTTCGGAGAGGCGTCCTGGCAGGCCGAGTTCCTTCACCAGCCCTTCCACCAGATCTCCCGCCGCCGCGCCGGGTTGTCCGAAGGCCTCGCCCACCCGCTTCTGGCGCTCCGCGTTGGCCGGCAGGTTCCAGCGCAGCACAGACGGCAGCATGACGCAGGAGGTATGGCCGTGCGGCACGTGGCAGGCGGCGCCCAGCACATGGCCGATGCCGTGGCTCGCGCCCACACCGACGCCCGACGTGCCGGCGCCGATCGACAGCCACATGCCGAACTGCAGGTCGAGCCGTGTCGCCATGTCGTCGGGGTTCGTCTTATGCGCCGGCAGGGCGCGGGCGAGCAGCTTCAGCGCTTCGGTGGCGGTGCCCAGCACGAACGGATGCGCCTGCTGCGAGCAGAGACGCTCGACCGCATGGTCGACCGCCTTCAGGCCGGTCGAGAGCATCAGCTCCATCGGCGTCGCCAGGGTGGCAGCGGGATCGAGCACGATGACCCGCGGCACGATCAGGCGATGGCCGAAGCTCTCCTTGATGCCCTTGCGCGGATCGGAGATGCCGGCAAAGGCGTTGAACTCGGCGGCCGACAGCGTGGTCGGCACGGCGATCATGCGGATCGCGTCGGCCGGCGGCTTGATGGCTTCGGACGGCGGCGCGGCGCCTCCCTTCGGCTTGCCGGCCCGATGGGCATCGAGTTCGTCGACCGTGGTCACGTTCTGCCACAGCGCGATCAGGATGGTCTTCGTGGCGTCAATCACCGAGCCGCCGCCCACGGCGACGATCAGGTCGGCGCCGGCCTTGCGCGCCATCTCGGCGCCCTCGACGACGCAGGGCCGCGGCGAGTGCGCGGTGATGCCGGCATAGGTTCCCGCATGCAGGTCGCCGAGACCGTCGATCACGGACGCCAGCAGCGCGCTCTGCGCCACCGATTTCGACGTCGTGATGAACACCTTCTTCGCGCCCAGCCGCTCCGCCTCGGCCCGCAGCGCGGCGCCCGCCGGCTTGCCGTAGACGACGCGTTCGATGTCCTGATGCCCGTGGATGCCGTTCAGCATTTTTAGTTTCCTCTCTCCTCATCCTGAGAGCTTGTGAGCGATTGGGCAAACTCTCGGGGTGAGGTGGTGGGCTTAACTCAAGTGCCGTCGAAACAGAGCCAGCATGCGTTCGTAGTGCTTTTCGCGCGCGGCCTCGTGCAGATTGCCGCGGTCCGAGAAGGCGTAGCCGTGATGCGTGCCCGTCTCGGTCTCGACCCGCGACGGGAACGGCGCGGACGCCAGCAGCTTTTCGAATTTGGCGACGTCCGACAGCGGCACGTAGGTGTCGTGCTCGGCGAAGGCGTAGTAGCCCTCGGCCATGATGTTCCCCAGCATCAGATGCGGCGAGTCGGGCTTATCGGTGATGAGGCGCGTTCCGTAGTAGGACGCGAAGCAGCCGATCCGGTCGGGATGCGCAGCCGCCGCTGCGGTGACGAAGGCACCGCTCATGCAATAGCCGACGAGGCCCACCTTGCCGGACTTGGCATCCGGCAACGTCGGCAACACGTCGAGCACCGCACCCGTGTCCGCCGCGACCTTCGCGTTCGAGAGCGTCTCCATCAGGCCAAACATGCGCTTCAGGTTGGCCTCGCCATCCGGATGGTTGCGGGTCGGGCCACAGACGAATTCGCGCGTGCTGCGATGGTAGAGATTGGGCAGAAGCACGTAGTAGCCGGACTGCGAAATCCGCCGGCAGATTTCCCTCAGTCCCTCGCGCACACCCGGCGCGTCCATCAGCATGATGACGACCGGCAGCGCCCCACCATCATCGGGCCGCACCGTGTAGGTGTTCAGGGCGCCATCTTGCGTGGCGATATCAAGCTCGCGTTCGATCATGCCCGGACGGTACCGGGCTCCGGCCCCATGGTCTATAACCCCGCCTCCTGTCTAAATCCGAGGAGTGGAACGAGATGCCGGTGGCAAATGGGGGCGCGCTCGACGGCCTGAAAGTGATCGACCTGTCGCGTGTGCTGGGAGGACCCTATTGCGGCCAGATGCTGGCCGACCACGGCGCCGACGTGATCAAGATCGAGCCGCCGCAGGGCGACGAGACCCGCACCTGGGGCCCTCCGTTCGACGCTGAGGGCGTCTCCGCCTACTTCGCCGGCATCAACCGCAACAAGCGCACGATCGCGCTGGACCTCTCCAAGCCCGAGGGGCGCGAGGTGCTGCTGAAGCTGCTCGAGACCGCCGACGTGCTGATCGACAACTTCAAGACCGGCACGATGGAGAAGTGGGGCATCGGCTACCACGACGTGCTGGCCGCCAAGTTCCCGCGGCTGGTCCATGCCCGCGTCTCGGGCTTCGGCGCCGACGGACCGCTGGGCGGCTTCCCGGGCTACGACGCCATGGTCCAGGCCTCGGCCGGCCTGGTCTCGGTCAACGGATCGCCCGAGGGTGGCCAGGTCCGCATCGGCGTGCCGGTTGTCGATCTCTCGACCGGCATGAACGCCACGATTGGCATCATGATGGCGCTCTACGAGCGAAACCGTTCCGGCAAGGGCCAGTTCGTCGACGCGACGCTCTACGACAGCGCGATCGCGCTGCACCAGCCGCATGCACCGAACTATTTCATGGCCGGCCTCAAGCCCAAGCTCGTCGGCAACAGCCATGCGAGCCTGGTGCCCTATTCCAACTTCCCGACCAAGACGCGCAACATCGTGGTCGGCGCCGGCAATGACGGGCAGTTCCGGAAGCTGACGCAGATGCTGGGCAAGCCGGAACTGGCCGACGATCCCCGCTTCAAGACCAACAAGGAGCGTGTGGCCCATCGTGCCGAGCTGGAGGCCGAGTTGCGCGCGCTGCTCAAGGACCGCGACGCCAACGAACTCTCGCAGGAGCTGATGCGGGGCGGCGTGCCCTCGGCCGCGGTGCTGGAAGTCTCCGACGTGATGGAGGCTCCGCACACCAAGCATCGCGGCATGGTGTGGGAGAAGGACGGCTGGCGGAACGTCGGCAATCCCGTGAAGCTCTCGCGCACCCCGCCCAAGGTGCGTACCAAGCCGAAGAAATTCGGCACCGACACCAAAGCGGTGCTCCAGGAGGTCGGCTATTCCGCCGCCGAGATCGACAAGCTCGTCGCGTCCGGCATCGCGCTGACCGAAATCAAGAAATAGGGGAAGACCGATGTTCCAACCCGACCTGCTGAAGGGAAAGCGCATCCTGGTCACCGGCGGCGGCACCGGCCTCGGCCGATCGATGGCGCACCGCTACCTCGAACTCGGCGCCAACGTGATCATCTGCGGCCGCCGCGAGGACGTGCTGAAGGAGACCGCGGCCGAGCTTGCGAAGGAGACCGGCGGCGAGATCGAGACGGTGGGCTGCGACGTCCGCATCCCCGACGCCGTCGAGGCGATGATGGACAAGATCTGGGAGAAGCGCCCGCTCGACATCCTGGTCAACAATGCCGCCGGCCAGATCCTCGCCCAGACCCACAAGATGTCCTCGCGCGCGATCGACGCCGTGCTCGGCATCGTGCTGCACGGTTCGGCCTACTGCACCGTCGCGGCCGGCCGCCGCTGGATCGATGCCGGCGAGCGCAACAAGGTGGTGATGTCGATTCTCACGGTCTCGTCGCTGACCGGCGCGCCCTTCACGGTGCCCTCGGCGATGGCCAAGGCGGGCGTGCTGGCGATGACCAAGAGCCTGGCCGTCGAATGGGGTCCCAAGGGCATCCGCACCTGTGCGATCGTGCCCGGCCCCTTCCCGACCGAAGGCGCCTGGAGCCGCCTGATGCCCAAGGAGCGCGGCGGCAACGAGGACATGATCAAGGCGATCCCAATGCGCCGCACCGGCGAGCATATCGAACTGGCCAACCTCGCCGCCTTCCTGGTGAGCGACGGGGCGGCCTACATCAACGGCGATGCCATCGTCATCGACGGCGGCAAGATGCTGCAGTCGGGCGGCGGCGGCGCCAACACCTCGGCCATGCTCGACTGGACCGACGAGCAGTGGGACGCGCTCCGGCCGAAGAAGAAGTAGTCAGGGCGCGGGGGCTGGAAGGTCGTTCTCGTCGGCCTTCCGGCCCGCCGCGATCCACGCGACCAGCAGGTCGTAGAAGACCGACAGGACCACCGGACCGACGAACAGGCCGATGAGGCCGCCCGCCAGCGTGCCGCAGATGACGCCGGCCACGATCACCGCCATCGGCGTCGGCAGGCCACGCGCCATCAGGATGGGTCGCAGCACATTGTCGACCAGCAGCAACGGCAGCGTATAGGCGGTGAACAGGCCGGCATGCAGGGCCGGCAGGTACATCCAGGTCCAGATGATCACCGGGATCATGACGATGTTGGGCCCAACCTGCACGATCGCCAGCACGAGGCAGACGAAGGTGATGGCGCCGGCGAACGGTACGCCCGCCACCAGCATGCCGATCGCCAGCAGTACCGACTGCAGGAGGGCGATGCCGATGACGCCCTGCGACACGTTGCGGATGGTCGAGCCGGCGATCTCGAGGAAGTGCCGGCCGCGCGCCTCGGCCACCCGCACCGCGAGGGCGCGCAGCGTTCCCGTCAACTCGTCGGAATAGGCCAGAAGGACCCCTGCCACGACGATGGCACCGGCAAACTGCAGGACGCCGAGAAAGACTCCCGCCGCGATGCCGCCGACCCAACGGCCGACCGAGGCCAGCTGGCCGACATGAGCGGTCACGAGGGCTTTTACGTCGTTGGAGGCGTTCAGCCAGAAGTCGTAGACGCGGGCGCCGACCATAGGCCAGTCCTTCACCGATTCGGGCGGCGGCGGCACGACATGCTCGCCGCGCAGCAGCATCCGCGCATAATCGTCGAGGCTCCCCACGGCGGAGGCCGCAAGAAGGACGGCGGGCGTCAGCAGCAGCAGGAGCATCAGGATCGAGAACAGCGAGGCCGCGACTCCATCCCGCAAGTGCAGGCGGCGTCGGGCGAAATCGAACAACGGATAGACGGCCACCGACAGGATGATGGCCCACATCATCAGGGCCGCCACCGGCTGCAACAGGAGCAAGCTCACATAGATGACGGTGGCGATCAGCCCGAGGCGGATCGCGACGTCGATCGTGAATCGCGTGACGTCCGCCCTGCCTTTTTCCGTATCGATCATCGCCGTCTCCGCCCTCCGTTGGCGGGGACGGTTATCGCACAGCGGCAGGCTTGGCGGTATCGATCACGCGGACCGCGTCGCCATTGGCCAGCCCGTCCGGCGGGCTCTCGATCACACGATCCTGGGCGGTGAGACCGCTACCGATCTCGACGATCTGGCCAAGGTCGCGGGCGATGGTGATCGGCTTCAGGACGACCTTGCTGTTGGCGTCCACGGTGGCCACTCGCAGGCCCTTCTGGTCGAAGATCAACGCTCCCGATGGGACGGCCAGCGACTGCATGCTCGAGGGCAGCTCGATCCGGGTGTTGGCGAACGCACCGGGCATCAACTCTCCGTTGGCATTGTCCACCACGACCTGCATCCGGGTCGTGCCGGTCTGGGCATCGACCGCACGTGCCGACGCCTCGACGACGCCGGTGTAGACCTTGCCGGGATATTCCGGGACCGTGATCTGCACCGCGCTGTTCAGTTTCACCGCCGGCACGTATCTCTGCGGAATGCTGACGTTGAGGCGGAGCTTGTTCACGTCGGAAATCACGAACAGCGCCAGGCCGGAGCTCGATTCCGCGCCGATGAGCGCCCCGACATCGGTGTTGCGGGTCGTCACGATGCCATCGAACGGCGCGGTGATGCGCTTGAATGCCGACAGCACTTCGAGCCGGTCGACGGCTGCCTGCGCCGCCTTGGTCAGGGCCTGCTTCACCGTGAGGTCTCCGGTCTTCTCGTCGACCGTCTGGCGCGACACGGTATTGGCGCCGCCGAGTTGCTGCCAGCGCCCGGCCGTCACGGTTGCCAGCTGCTCGGAGGCCTGGGCGCTCGCGAGCGACGCCTTGGCCTGCAGGAGCTGCTGGTCGAGATCGGGGGCCTCGATCTCGGCGAGGAGCTGGCCCGCCTTTACCGGTGCGCCGATATCCACGTACCAGGCCTTCAGGAAGCCGCCGACGCGGGCGTAGATCGGCGCGCGCGAATAGGCCTCCAGGCGGCCCGGCAGATCGAGCGACGTCTTGTTCGCCCCCGTGGTCGGGTTGAGCACGCTGACGGTCGGCACAGCCTGGGCGTCGGTCCATTCCTTCAGCCTGGCCTCGCTGGCCTGCCGGCTCCAGATGCCGTTGACCACGACGGCGCCCAGGCCGAGGGCCGCGGCGATCCCGAACAAGGCGAGCCCCCGGCGCGACCGCGGCTTGGGCACTGCAGGAGGGGTATCAGGCGACATGAGGTGCTCCGGGGACGGCGGCGTCAGCTTTGTCGGCCGCCCTGCCATGGTTTCGATGGACGAGGCTGAAGACCACCGGGACGAAGATCAATGTCGCGATGGTCGCAAAAATGAGGCCGCCGATGACCGCCCGGCCGAGCGGGGCGTTCTGCTCGCCGCCCTCCCCCATGCCCAGCGCCATGGGGGCCATGCCGATGATCATGGCCAGCGCGGTCATGATGACGGGACGGAAGCGCACGAAGCCGGCGTCGAGCGCGGCCGCCGTGGCGTCGCCCAGCTCCGTCAGTCTCTCGCGGGCGAAGGAGATCACGAGCACGGAGTTCGCGGTCGCCACGCCCATGCACATGATGGCGCCGGTCAGCGCCGGCACCGAGAGCGTCGTATCGGTGGCGAACAGCATCCACACGATCCCCGCCAGGGCGGCCGGCAGGGCGGTGATGATGACGAACGGATCGCTCCACGACTGGAAGTTCACCACGATCAGCAGGTAGATCAGGACGACCGCGCCCACCAGGCCGAACAGCAGGCCCGAGAACGCCGATTCCATGGTCTTCACCTGTCCCTGGACCTTGACCGAGCGGATGCGCGGCGACTGGAGCGGCGCCAACTCGGCCACGACAGCGCGCACGTCGGCCGCCACCGAGCCGAGGTCGCGGCCTTGGACCGCGGCATAGACCTGCACCATGCCCTGGAGATCGTACTGCGAGACCACAGCGTTGGCGGTGTCGCGCCGGATGTCTGCAACGCCGCCCAGCACCTGCAGCTGCGAGGCGGTCGGCGCCATGATCGGCAGGTTGCTGAGCGACGCCAGCGAATCCAGCCGGTACTGCGGCGTCTGCATGACGATGTTGTAGGTCACGCCGTTCGCCGGATTGAGCCAGTAGGTCGGCGCCACCTGGCTGGAGCCCGCGAGATTGACGACCAGCGAGTTGGTGACGTCGCGCGTCGTCAGGCCAACAGTCTGGGCACGCGAGCGGTCGATGTCGACGGCGAAGACCGGCGCGCCGCGCGCCTGCTGGATGCGCGCATCGACCACACCGGGAATCTTGCGGATGCGCGCCAGCAGCCTGTTGGCGTGCTCGAAGCCGGCGCCGATATCGGCGGTGCGGACCTGCACGTCGATGGGCGACGGCGCGCCGAAATTCAGGATCTGGCTGATGATGTCGGCGGGCAGGAACGAGAAAGTGAAGCCGGGAAACAACTCGGGCAGACGCTGTCGCAGCTCGGCGACGTATGCTTCGGTCGGCCTGTGGTCCGGCGTCAGCTTGATCTGGATGTCGCCGTCCTGCGGCCCGATCGTGCCCGTATTGTTATAGGTCGTGTTGATGCCGCTGACCGGCATCCCGACATTGTCGGCCATCGTCGCGATCTGATTCGAAGGGATGATGGTGCGGATCGCCTTCTGGATCGCCACGAACTGATTGGCGGTCTCTTCGACCCTCGTGCCGATCGGTCCGCGCACGTGCATCAGGATCTGGCCGGAGTCGACGGACGGGAAGAAGTTCCGGCCGAGGAACGGCACCAGCGCGAACGACCCCAGTACGAAGGCCATGAAGCAGACGATGAACACTGGCCGGTTGCGCAGCGCCAGCCCCAGCAGGTCGTGATAGACGGCGCGCAGACTCTCGAACTGCGTCTCGAAGCCGCGCTGGAAACGCACAAGCGGATTGCGCGAGCGCGGCGGCTCCGCGCCGTGGGCGTGCACGGCGTGCGGCTTCAGCAGGTAATTCGCCATCGTCGGCACCAGGGTGCGCGACAGGATGAACGAGCAGACCATGGCGAACATCACCGCCATTGCCATCGGCACGAACAGGAAGCGCGCCACGCCCTCGAGGAAGAACATCGGCACGAACACGATGCAGATGCAGAGCAGCGACACGAAGGCCGGCGCCACGATCTGCTGGGCACCGTCCATGATGGCGGTCTCGACGTCCTTGCCCTGCTCCAGGTGCCAGTTGATGTTCTCGATGGTGACCGTGGCATCATCGACCAGGATGCCGACGGCGAGCGCCAGCCCGCCCAGGGTCATGATGTTCAGGGTCTCGCCGAACGCCGCGAGAAGCGCGATCGAGCCCAGGATCGCCAGCGGAATCGAGATGGCGATGATCACCGTCGACCGCCAGCTACCGAGGAACAGCAGGATCATCAGGCTGGTCAGGACCGCGGCCAGAACGGCCTCGTGCGCCACGCCCGACACGGCTCCTTCGACGAACAAGGACTGGTCGCCCAGGATCGCGAGCGACACGTTCTCAGGCAGCGCCTTCTTCAGTTCCGCCACCCGCTCCTTGATCCCGGCTATGATCGCGAGCGTCGAGGTGGCGCCGTTCTTCAACACTGCCAGCAGCACCGACCGGCCGCCGTCGACATGGACGATGTTCTGCTGCGGCGGGTTGCCGTCACGCACCTGCGCCACGTCGCGCAGGTAGACGACCGTGCCGTTGGCGGCGAACACGGGGATATCGGCCAGGGCGTTGAAGTCGACCGGGGCGTTGTTGAGCTGGATGGCGTACTCGTGACCGCCGATCTTCTGGGTACCGACCGGCGTCAGCAGGTTCTGCGCCGCCAGCGCATTGGCCACGTCGGCGGCCGACAGGCCGCGCGCCTGCAGGGCCGCCGGGTCGAGGTCGATCTGGATCTGCCGGAACTTGCCGCCGAACGGGAACGGAATGGCCGCGCCCGGCACCGTCACCAGCGGCGTGCGCACCGTGTTGATCGCCAGGTCGAACACCGCCTGCTCCGAAACGCCCTTGCCGGCCAGCGCCAGCTGGATGATCGGCACGGTCGCGGCGTTGTAGTTCAGGATCAGCGGCGGCGTGATGTTGGGCGGCATCTGCCGCAGCACGGTCTGCGCGATCGCGGTGACCTGAGCGTTGGCGATGCTGATGTCGACGCCTGGCTGGAAGAAGACCTTGACGATGCCGATGCCGGTATAGGACGTGCCCTCGATATGCTCGATGTCGTTGACGGTGGTGGTGAGCGAGCGCTGGAAGTTCAGCATCACGCGGCCCGACATCTGGTCGGGTGGCAGGCCGGTGTACTGCCAGACCACGGCAATGACGGGGATGCGGATTTCGGGGAAGATGTCGACCGGCGTGCGAAGGGCCGCAAGCGGCCCGACGATCAGGATCAACAGTGCCATCACGACGAACGTATAGGGCCGCTTGAGCGCGACCCGCACCAAACCGATCATCCAGACTGTACTTTCACCCGATTGAGCCGCCTCGCTCCCCAGCCTCGGCAGCTCGCGCATCGGAACATGGCTCTTCTGACCTGTCGAGACGAGATTCCCCCTGCTATGCGCATGGCGGTGCGCTACGCTTGCATGACAACGACTGCGCGGGGGATCACGGGAAATGGCCGAGTACGACTACATCATCGTTGGCGCGGGTTCGGCGGGCGGCGCCTTGGCGGCGCGGCTCACGGAAGTACCGACCAACAAGGTGCTCCTACTGGAGGCCGGCGCGGCCAGCCATCCCTACTCCCGCATGCCGCTGTCCTTCGGCCTGCTGATCGACAACCCGGCCGCGAACTGGCTCTACCAGTCCGAGCCCGAACCCGGCACCGCCAACCGGGTAATCCCGGTGCCGCGGGGCAAGGTCCTGGGCGGGTCGAGCTCGATCAACGGGCTGGTCTGGGTGCGCGGGCAGCCGCTCGATTTCGACACCTGGGCACAGATGGGCTGCCGCGGCTGGAGCTGGCGCGACGTGGCGCCGCTCTTCACCCGCATGGAGAACTTCGTCGACGGCGACGGCTCGAACGGCCGCGGCACCGACGGGCCGCTCAAGGTCTCGACCGTCCCCGACCAGAACCCGCTCTACGACGCGCTGTTCGAGGCGTCGAAGGCTGCCGGCTTCAAGACCAACCCGGACTACAACAGCGAGGACCAGGAAGGCGTCGTGAAGACGCAGACCTCGATCTACAAGGGCCGGCGCATGAGCGTGGCGCACTGCTACATCGAACCAGCGATGAAGCGGCCCAACCTGCACGTCGTCACGAACGCCCACACGCTGCGCGTCCTGCTCGAAGGCAAGCGCTGCGTCGGCGTCGAGTACGAAAAGGATGGCAAGACGGTACAGGCCAAGGCGAAGGAGACGATCCTCTCGGCCGGCGGCGTCGCCAGCCCGCAGATCCTCGAACTCTCCGGCATCGGCCAGCCCGAGCTCCTGAAGAAGCACGGAATCGAGGTGAAGCACGAGTTGAAGGCGGTCGGCGAGAACTTCCGCGACCATATCAACGCCCGCATCATCTGGCGCCTGAAAGTGGCCAGCGTCTCCTACAACCACATGGCGCGCGGCATCGGCGCCGTGACGCAGATGATGAAATACCTCGCCACCGGCGGCGGCTTCATGAGCCTGCCCTCGGCGCCGCTGCTGGGCTTCCTGAAGACGCGGCCGGAGCTCGAGACGCCCGACGTGCAGATGCATCTCGTGCCCTATTCGATCAAGGACCCGAAGACCCGCAAGCTGCAGGACTTCCCGTCAATGACGATCGCCTGCTACCAGCTCCGTCCCGAGAGCCTCGGCTCGATCCACATCCGCTCGGCCGATCCCAAGGCCCATCCGGCGATCCGCTTCAACTTCCTCGCCGACAGGATCGATCAGGATGCGATGACTGCGGGCTTCCGCATGATGCGCAAGATCGTCGATGCGAAGCCCATGGATCCCTACCGCGACGAGGAGTTCTCGCCCGGCCCGTCGGTGAAGTCCGACGAGGAAATCCTGACCTGGATCCGCAACAACTCGCAGACCGCCTATCATCCGATCGGTACCTGCCGCATGGGCCCCGAAGGCCCGAACACGGTGGTCGACGACAAGCTGCGGGTGCACGGCATCCAGGGCCTGCGCGTCGCCGACGCCTCGATCTTCCCGACCATGCCCTCGGGCAACACCAACGCCCCGTCGATCATGGTCGGCGAGAAGATGGCGGATATCCTGAAGGGCGCGGCCTGAGCCGACTTAAACCACGACCGGCTTGCCGCTGATGAGGGCGGTGCCGGTCATCGCGGCGACCAGCTTGCCGTCGCCGCGCACGACGTCGATGCGGTAGTTCGAGGCCTTGCTGGAGCGCGAGATCTCGACCGCCGTGGCGGTCAGCACGTCGCCCAGCCGCACCGCCACGCTGTAGACGATGTGCGCATCGATGCTGCCCGAGACGACGCCCTGCGAGTTGCACGCATAGCCAAACGCGGCGTCGGCCAGCGTGAAGGTCAGGCCGCCATGGCCGACGCCGTTGAAATTGAGATGGCGCTCCTCGAGCGCGACCCGGGTCACGGCGCGGCCGAGCGAGGCCTCGACGAATTCGATGCCGAGGGTGCGGGTGAAGGCATCCCGCCGCGCCAGTGCCGAGACGTCGATCATTCCGCGGCCTGCCGCATCCGTGGCGTCGCAGCCGCGATGGCGGCCAGCGTCTTCGCCAGCGATTCGCCCTCGGGATCGGCCAGTGCTGCGACGCGGGCATTGGCAACCGCGTCGGCCGCCGCGCGCGGGGAAAGCCGTCCAGCCAGGGCTGGCGCGATCACCTCGTCGGCGATGCGGCGGTAGTTGCCGAGACCGCGTTTATAGGTGTCGCCATAGCCCTTGATGAGACGCGCCGATTCGGCGATCTCACGCGCGAGATCGACGCCCAACGGCGAGGCGGTGCGGATCTGTCCCAGCCAGCGCTCGATCTCTGCCTGCTCCTCGACATAGCGAGACGTGCGTGGCCGCCACCAGCGCAGCCCCGCGACGAGCCGCAGCCGTGCAAATCCGAGGATGGTCGTCGTGCGCACGTGCATCGAAAAGTAGGTCTTGCCGAGGCGGCCGGTGCGCTGTCCCCAATCCATGACACGGCGCGCCAGCGACGGCGGCAGGAGGGCCGCGATCTCCTCGATCCCCGGCTTGAAATGCTCGGTTATCTGCAGCGGCTCGTGATCCTTCGCCCGAACCTCGACGCGCACGCGGGTCAGTCGCTCGGCCGAGGTCTTGGCCTGAGCAACCCGGATCACGTCCTCGAAAGACATGCGCACAGCGAGATGACGCGCGACCTCGCGCAACAGATCGGCGGCGCCCAGCGCGTGCATCGGGTCGAGCCGGTCAAGGTAGAGCGTCGCGTAGTGTCGGTCCTGATAGGCGGTGAGGCGGCGGATCCCCTCCTCCACCACATCGAGACTGGACGCCGGATAGGTGCGTCGCGCCCGCTCGATCAGATCCTCGACGCCCTGCGCCACCGTCTGACGCTTGCGATGCTCGCGCACCGCCTGCTCCAGCTCGCCGCGCGCATGGCCGCGCCCGAAGGCGAAGGCCGCGAGGTTGGTGTCGACAGATTTGCCGGCATGGCGGATCGCCGCCTCGAAAGCGCTGTCGGGAATCGGCAGCTTGCCCGAACCAGCCAGCGCGCCCAGCAGCACCGCGTTGATCACGCCGCCGGATTCCTCGGCGGCCTGGTCCATGTCGAACAGGATCTGCTCGCGGCTGCGCTCTTTCACCGCGCGCAGCAGCCGCCCGACGTCAAAGCTGCCGTCGCCCATGGCCATGCGCTCGCCGATCGCCAGCACGCGATGCGTCGAGGCGATCAGGGTCGTGCGGTCGGGCGTCACGAAGCCGTTGAAGATCATGCGGCCGGCTTCCAGCAGCTCGGTCGCAAGTGCGACGTCGACCTCGCCGATCGCCGGATTGAGCGCCAGCACGGACGACGGTGCGGCACCTGGCGGCATCAACTCGACATAGTAGGTCGTGGCGCCGGTGCGCTGCGCGACGCCCGGGATCTGCGTCGCCTGAACGCCAAGCCCGCGGCTCTGCGCCGCTGACACGATCCAGTCGCACAGCACGCCGCCGCCGTCGCCGCCCAGCGCGCCAATCAGGATCGTGACGGGCTTAGGCACTTGCCATGGCTCCGATCACCTTCGAGCGAACCTTCCACTTCAGGCGATCCCACCAGGTCGCGTTCTGGACGATGTCCGCCCTGTAGAAGGACGGGCAGAGCACGGCGGCGTCCGCCACTTCGCCGCACAGGCCACAGCCGACGCAGCCATTGTTGACGCTCGCCACCGGATCGCTGCGCAGCGGGTCCGGACTGGGCTTCACCACCAGCGACGGGCAGCCCGAGAGCCGGATGCAGGAATGGTCGCCGGTGCAGACCTCGTCGTCGACACCGTAGCGCGTGCGCACCACGCGCTCGCCGCGCTTGAGCTGGGCGGCGATCTGCGGGCGGATGCGACGCTGACGGGCAAGCTGGCACTCGCCATCGGCAACGATGACCTTCAGCCCCTTGTCGTCCGTGCTCATCGCCTCGCGCAGGGTCTTGAGCATCGTGCCGACATTGTAGGTACGGATGGTGCGCAGCCAGCCGACTCCCATCGCCTTCAGGGTGGCGGCGATGTCCGACGTCGTCTCGCCGTCGCGGCGGTTGCCCGATGTGTTGGGAATGAACTGCGCCCCGGTCGCCGAGGTGTAGCCGTTCTGCATGATGACCAGCACGCGGTCGCCGCGATTGAACATCGACGAGGCGACGCCGCTCAGCAGTCCGTTGTGCCAGAAGCCGCCGTCGCCCATCACCGAGATCGTGCGCTTCTGCATCACCGGGGCGACCGCGCCGGCGGCGGCCAGCGACATGCCAAAACCCAGGATCGAATTGCCGAGATTGAACGGCGCCAAGGTCGCGAACGAGTGGCAGCCGATGTCGCTCGATATGTGGACTTTGCCGACCTCGCGCTCCAGCAGCTTGATCGCCGAAAAGACCGGCCTTTCGGGACAGCCGGTGCAGAATCCGGGCGGACGCAGCGGCAACGGCCCGCCCAGCAGGCGTTGCGCCTCGGCGCGCCCCGCACGTGCCGCCTCGAAGCGCTCGCGCGGTTTGCTCAAGTCGATGTCGTTGGCCGACTGAGCGAAGAATTTCAGCAGGCCCTCGGTCACCACCTCCGCCGTGTACTCGCCGGCCATCGGCAGCACGTCCTTGCCGTAGACCTTCGTGTCGATGTCGCGTTTGCGCAGCAGGACATGGATCGCCTGCTCGATGTAATCCGGCGCCCCCTCCTCGACCACCAGCACGGCGCGCTTGCCCCGGCAGAAATCGGCGATCTGGTCGGATGCGAGCGGATGCGTGACGTTCAACACCAGGGTCGGAATCTTGCCCTCGACCTCGAGCCGGTCGAGGCCACGCACCAGCACGTTGGTGATACCGCCCTGCACGATGATGCCTAGGTCGGAGCGCTCGCCCGGGAGGTGTTCGTTCAGCCCGTGCTCGACGATGAAGCGCTCGGCCGCGGGCTGACGGACCTCGACCTTGATCTTTTCGTGCGCATAGGTCGATGGCGGATGGGAGATGCGGTCATAGTTGTGCGCCGCGGGCTCGGCGAGCCGATGGTTGCGCGAGATGGCAGGCGGCACGTTGTCCCTGGCCACGAACTCACCGGTGACGTGGCAGGCGCGGATGCGCAATTCCATCATCACCGGCGTGTTGGTCGCCTCGGAAAGTTCGAACGCCTTCTCGGTGCAGCGCACGATGGTCGGCAGCGACGGCCGCGGGTCCATCAGCCAGAGCGAGGATTTCAACGCATAAGCCTGGGTGCGTTCCTGGATGACGGAGGCGCCCTCGCCGTAATCCTCGCCGACCACGATCAGCGCGCCGCCGATGACGCCGGGCGAGGCAAGGTTGGAGAGCGCATCGGCTGCCACGTTGGTGCCGACGATCGACTTCCAGGTGACGCAGCCGCGCATCGGGTAGTTGATCGAGGCACCGAGCAGCGCCGCGGCGGACGATTCGTTCGTGCAGGTCTCGAGATGGACGCCGAGCTCGTCCAGCAGGTCCTGCGATTCGACCAGCACGTCGACCAGATGCGAGACCGGCGCGCCCTGATAGCCGCCGACATAGGCGACGCCGGATTGCAGGATCGCCTTGGTGACCGCGAGAATGCCTTCGCCGCGGAAGATTTCGCCGTCGCCCAAGCGCAGCGCACGGACTTCCTCGGTGAAGGAACGCTCGGGATTGGTCCGCTGGGAAACGGGAAGTCGGGCTGCCGGCTGGTCGAGCATGGCGGAAGTATAGGGGCTAACGCCGGACGCGACGATCCCGTTTGGAATCCCGCACGCCCTCGCGCCGCGCCTTTGCCAGCAGGGCGCGAAACGGCACGAGGAGTTTCTCCCGTACTGCAGCATCACCTTCGAGGACCTGCAGCGCGAGCGCCACGGCCTCCAGCGTCGACACGGCATCGGGCCGCGCCTCGCGGCGCAGGTCGCCGTAGAGCGACGGCGCATCGGGCACCACGACGAAGCGGCGCAACTTTGTCAGCCAGGCGTTGCGCCACCACAGCGCCTTGGCCTGCGCCCAGTTGCCGTCGAGCGCGATCAGCCCCTTGAGACTGGCGCGCGCGGCTTTCTGGTCAGGCAGCGGCTGGCCCTTGCCATCGATCGCGACCAGCGGTGTCGTTTGGCCTGTGGTCTGCGTCGAGCCGAGATAGAGCACACCCCAGTCGCGCGGCTCGGCCGGCTCGCCC
This sequence comes from Reyranella sp., assembly GCF_052439685.1. Lineage (GTDB taxonomy): Bacteria > Pseudomonadota > Alphaproteobacteria > Reyranellales > Reyranellaceae > Reyranella. The sequence goes on along the minus strand of NZ_JBQVQG010000015.1, from coordinate 106,190 downwards.
AGCGCATGGGCGAGATTTCGCCACGACAGGCCGACGACGACTTTGGCGTTGGCAAGCGCCCCGGCCAGCAGGCCGGCCGTGCCCAGCACGCGGTCCTGCTCCTGCGGGTGCTGCAGCACCAGGATCGAAACCTTGTTGTCCACCGTCTCCGACATGGCCGAGGTATAGCCTCCCGGCTAGGGTCGCGCGATGCCCGTTACCACTCTCGTATTCGATAGCGTGACCAAGCTGCCGCCGGAAGCCGATGGCGCGGTCGTGATCGGTGCCAGCCATGCTGCCGTGTATGCCGCCTACATGTCCGCAAGGTTCGGCTGCCGTGCCGCGATCCACCATGATGCGGGCATCGGCAAGGACGAAGCCGGCGTCAGCGGCCTCGCCTATGCCGACGGGCTGGGCATGGCGATGGCCGCCGTGGCCACGGACAGCGCCCGCATTGGCGACGGCTTGGACCTGCAGGCCCGTGGGATCATCAGCCGCGCGAACGGGCTCGCCGCGGCGTGCGGGGTGGCGCCGGGTATGTCGGCCCGCGAGGCGGCCGAACTGCTGAAGCAGGCGCCGTGGCCGCACACGATGCCGCCCGCCAAGGGAGAAAGCCGCCATGAGGTCGAAGGCGCGGTCTGCGCCGACTCGGCGACGCTGTTGCTGCCGGAGGATCGCGGTCGCATCGTCGCGACGGGCAGTCACGGCGCACTCAACTCCTACAGGGCGACGGCGCCCTTCCGGCCGTTGCTCCTGATGTTCAACGATGCGGGCTTCGGGGCCGACCGCGGCGGGGTGCTGGCGCTGCCCGAACTGGACAAGGAGGGCATCGCCGCCATCGCAGTCGCTGCGCACTCGGCCCGCATCGGCGACGGCCGCTCCACATTGCAGGACGGAACGATTTCGGACGCCAACACGGCCGCATACCGGCTCGGCGCGCGGGTGGGAGGCTCTGCGCTTGCACTCGCGCGCACGCTGGCCGAAAAGTCAGGACAAAGCTGAACGGGAGACGCTTGGGGCATGGCCGTCGTCAATGTGAAGTCGGAAATCGCCGGCAATGTCTGGAAGATCCAGGTCAAGGCGGGGGATCGGATCGAGGCCGAGGGCGAGATTATGATCCTCGAATCGATGAAGATGGAAATTCCCGTCCTGTCGCCCAAGGCGGGCGTCATCAAGGAACTCAAGGTCAGCGAAGGCGAGGCAATCGGCGAAGGCCAGCTCGTGGCCGTCCTCGATGCGTAACAGCGCCGTCGCCACCGACCTCGCCAAGCTCTGGGCTCCCGACAATCTCCGCCGCTCTGCACCGGGCATCGCCCTGTGCGCGGCCATCGCGGCCGTCGCTTACTATGCCGACACCAGGAGCCTGCTGCGCTTCGGCGCCGTGTGGGTCCCGCCGCTGATCCTCACCTTGATCATCGGTATGGCATTGCAGCCGCTGTCGGCCAGGCCCGCACTGAAGCCCGGCCTCGAATTCGCCGGCCGCACCCTGCTCCGCATCGGCGTCGCCCTGCTGGGCGCACGCCTGACCCTCGGCAATCTCGTCGAGGGTGGCGCGCTACCGATCGTCGTGGCCGTCGCGGCGGTCGGCTGCACCATCGTGTTCGGCGCCTGGGCGGCGCGCCTGTTCGGCCTCGGCCAGAATTTCGGTCTGCTCACCGGTTGCGCCACCGGAGTCTGCGGCGCGGCCGCGGCGATGGCGGCGTCGGCCGTGCTGCCCAAGCACGAGAACTCGGACCGAGACCTCGCTTTCACCGTGATGGGCGTCAACTTCCTCAGCACGGTGGTGATGGTGATCTACCCGACGCTGCGCGAGGTGCTGGGCTTCTCGCTGTTCGAGATGGGTGTGTTCCTGGGCGGCGCGATCCACGACGTGGCACAAGTCGCGGGCGCCGGCCAGACCATGGGCCCGCAGGTGCTGAGCGACGCGATCATCACCAAGCTGTTGCGGGTGGCGGCCCTGCTGCCGGCCATCGCCGGTATCGCCTGGTGGGTCGCCAAGAGCGGCGGCCCACAGACCTCGGCCCGCCCCACCCCGCCGGTCTTCCTGTTCGGCTTCCTGGCGCTCGCCGCGCTGAACTCGCTGGGCGTCATTCCCGCCGCCGTGCGCGACGCGGTCGGGCAAGTCTCCGCCTTCCTGATCATCACCGCAATTGCGGCGCTGGGCATGAAGACGTCGCTGCTGGCGCTCGTTCGCATCGGCATGGCTCCGGTGATGCTGCTGATCACCGAGACGATCTTCGTCGGCCTGCTGGTCGTCGGCCTGATCTACGGCCTGAGTGCCGCGGGACTTTAAGTCCCGGGCTTGGTGCCGGTCGCCTTCACGACCGCGCCCCAGGTGTCGATTTCATTCTTGATGAACTCGGCGAACTGGATGGGCGTGCCTGGCGCCGGCAGGGCCGCGCGCTGCTCGATCTGCTTGATCACCGCGTCGTCGTTCAGGAGCGTCTGCATGTCCCGGCTGACCTTCGCCACGATCTCGAGCGGCGTCCGCGCCGGCGCAGCGAGGCCCGACCAGCCGGCGGCATTGAAGCCCGGGATGGTGGCCGCAATCAGCGGGATCTTGTCGAGCGGCGGCGGCGCGGGGCGCGACGTCGTCACGGCGATCGCCTTGATGCGTCCGTCCTTGATGGCATTGAGCGCCGACGCAGTGCTGTCCATCATCAGCTTCACATGCCCGCCGAGCAGGTCGGCCATCGCCGGTCCGCTGCCCTTGTAGGGAATATGCACGATGTCGACCCCGGCCTTGAGCTTGAACAGCTCCATGGCGAGATGCTGCGAGGTACCGGGGCCTGCCGAAGCGTAGGACAGCTGCCCTGGCTCCTTCTTGGCGAGCTCGATCAGCTCGGGCAGTGTGTTCACCGGCAGGCTGGGATGCGCCACGATCACCAGCGGCACGAGGAAGATGTTCGAGATCGGCAGGAAGTCGGTCAGCGGCTTGTAGGGCAGGTCCGGATAGAGGCTGGGATTGACGCCGAAAGTCCCGCTCGACACGACCATCAGCGTATAGCCGTCGGGCGCCGCCATCTTGCCGTACTCGGTGGCCGGGATGCCACTGCCTCCCGCCTTGTTCTCGACGATGACCTGCTGCTTCCACTTTTCCGACAGCTTTTCCGCCATCAGGCGCGCGAATATGTCCGCGGCCTGCCCCGGCGGAAACGGCACGACGAAGCGCACGGGCTTATTGGGCCATGCGGATTGCGCGATGGCCGGAGCGGCAAGCGCTGCGCCCGCCGCTCCTGCGAACGCCATGACATGGCGACGCGTCGGATTCATCTCTGGAGCCTCCCACTTCGTTTCGAGTGACAGGGTAGCACAGGCCCCCGAAAATGACCGCATGACAGGCAGGATTCACATCGCTCCGCCCCGCGATACGGAAGATTTCGACGCCATCGCCGAACTGGTCCGCGAATATTCGCGGTCGCTGGCGTTCTCCCTCGACTATCAGGGTTTCGAAGCAGAACTTGCAGACCTGCGGGCAAAGTATGGCCCGCCTGGCGGCGCCCTCCTTCTGGCTCGGGTCGACGGTGACCCGGCCGGAACTGTGGCGCTGCGCCAGCTGGAGCCGGGCATCGGCGAGATGAAGCGGCTGTATGTCAGACCAGGCTTCCGCCGGGAGCGCACCGAAGCCGGAAACTCGATCGGTCGCGAGCTCGCGGTTCTCATCGTCGAGGCAGCACGCGCCTGCGGTCACCGACGTCTCAGGCTGGACACAATCGGCCCTCAAATGGAGCCGGCGATCAGGCTCTATCGGACGATGGGCTTCACCGAGATCGCGCCCTATTACGCCAGTCCGGTGCCCGGCACCGTTTACATGGAGCTGGTCCTTTGACCGATCGCTTCTTCGAGGATTTCAAGGTCGGCGACCGCTTCATGAGCGGCGGCATGACGATCACCGAGGCTGCCATCATCGACTTCGCCCGACAGTGGGATCCGCAGCCCTTTCATACCGACCCCGAGTTCGCATCGAAGTGGACGTTTGGCGGCCTGATCGCATCCGGTCTCCACACGATGGCGGCAACGCTGCGCCTATGGCTCGATCTCGGCGTCTTCCGTGCCTGCAGCCTGGGCTCTCCCGGCATCGGCGAGGTTCAGTTTCCCCGGCCCGTCCGTCCAGGCGACACGTTGCGGGTCGTATCAGACATCGTCCAGCTCCGGCCTTCGGCCTCGAGACCGGATCGCGGGATTGCCAAGCTGCGCCAGGTCACGATCAACCAGCGCGGCGAGCAGGTCATGGAACAGGAGACAACGGTCTTCCTGAAGCGCCGCCCGGGCCCCTAACGCCAGGCGAAGACCGGCTGCTCGTAGTGGTCGACCCGCGTATCGCGGCCCGCCAGCGCCACTTCCCGGAACTGGAACAGCAGCGCCGCCGTCGGAGCATTTACCGTCGCCACGGGCAGAGGCAGGCGGATGATCGGGCGGTCTGACTCCTCGATCGCCACGATCTCGGGCGAGCCCTCGCGGAACAACTCCCCGCAGCCAATCCGGTAGGCGCCCGCCACTTCCGAAGGATTGGGCGTCAGCGTAACGCCGGACGCCCATACCACCACCGGCGCGATCAGGTAGCCCGACCGGGTCGGATAATCGTCGAGCGTCCCCAGTATGTCGTCGGTGGAGGCCAGCACGCCCAGCTCCTCGTGCAGCTCGCGCAAGGCGGTCTGCTCGATCGTCTCGCCGGGATCGACCCGGCCGCCCGGCAGGGCCCACTGGCCGCCGTGGGCCCGAAGCTTCGGCGTACGCCTCGTCAGCAGGAACGCCGCCTCGCCGGGTTCGTCGGCTTCAGCGATGACGATGGCGACGGCCGCGCGCTTCAGGCCGCCGGCATCGACGCGACGTCGCAGGTCGAAGCGCTCCAGATGCTCCGTGACCTTCGCGCGCAAGGCCTGATCGAAGGGAATCGGGCTCACGGGCCGGAGGGTCTCCGGAACGTCCAGACCACGGCGGGCGGCATGTTGCGCCATATGCGCGATCCGCGCGTGCCGACGAGCCGCAGCGCCTGCGACAGGCTACGCGGCACCGGCTGTGCCGGGCCGTAGGTAAACTGCACCAGGGCGCCGCCGCGCGGCAGGGCGTCGAACACGCCCTCCACGATACCGCGCACCACGTCTGCAGGGAGCGACAGAAGCGGCAGGCTCGACACGACGGCAGATACCGAACCGATCCCCTGTTCAGACAGGATCTTCGGCAGCCGGGCGGCATCGCCCTCGACGATCCGGGGCCCGTTGAAATGGCGACGCAGGAAGGATGCGAGTTCGGGATCGCGCTCGACCAGGGCAAGCCGTTCGGCAGGGATACCCGCCGCCAGCAGCGCCTTGGTGACCTCGCCGGTGCCTGCGCCCAACTCGATCACGTGGCCGTCGCGGCCCTTCATCTCGGCGAAAGTCGTCCGCGCCATGGCTTCGGCCAGCAGCCGACCGCTCGGCACGACCGCACCCACTGCAAACGGCCGGCGTAGCCAGCGTTTCAGGAACAGGGCAGTGCCGGCGCGAGAGCCGAGGTTGTCACGAGTCTCGATCGGGGGCATGGCGGAACGCTAACAGACGCCTTTCCAAGTCGACAGGGAAAAGCAGCCGCTCCCTATTGCGCGGGTTGGAGGGTCGGGTCCGCCACAGGAGCCGGTGCCGGTGCCTCGAACACGGGCTCGGCGTGCCGCATCTGCTCCACCGCGTTGACCATGGAGACGTATACGGCAGCCACGTAGGGCAGCGACTGCACGATCATGAACAGAGACCACAGGCGGGCCTCCGGGTCGACGACGCCGTTGCCGAACCACAGAACCGCCGCCGCGATCCACAGGAGCGCGGCCAGGATCGCCTCGCCGCGCGCCATGCCCAGCGCCATGCCGAGAGTCGCGCGCTCGTCCATCTTGGGCGTGCGCATGAACGGCAGGCGGCTGGTCGCCAGGCCATAGATCACCGCCCGTCCCACCGTGTAGGTGAGCGCCAGGCCCGCCAGCGAGGCGCCGACGCTCTGGCGGAAGGTGCAGCGCACGCGGTCGAAGTACAGACCGAACGAATAGAGAAGCTTGAAGACGAAGATGCCGATGGTCGGTGCGATGAACTCGGCTGGCGGCAGGCCGACCGGCTTCATGCCGAACAGCGGCGGCAGGACGACCGCCAGAACCCAGGCCAGCCCCGCCCAGGTGAAGATGAGGTTCAGCGCATCGGCGAACCAGGGCAGCCAACCGGCGACGAAATGGTACTTCTGCCAGAAGGTCAGCTTTGTATCGCCGAAGAACATCTTGCCGGCATGCGCCTTCATGATCTGCATGGCGCCATAGGCCCAGCGGAAGCGCTGCTTCTTGTAGCCGGAGAAATGATCGGGGGTCAGGCCGTGGCCGAAGCGCTCGCGGCTATACATGGCGCCGTAGCCCTTCTCCATCAGGCGCAGGCCGAGCTCGGTGTCCTCGGTGATGCACCAGGTCGCCCAGCCGCCCATCTCCTCCATGCAGGAGCGGCGGACCAGGGTCATCGTGCCATGCTGGATGATGGCGTCGTACTCGTTGCGCAGGCACATGCCGATATCGAAGAAGCCCGCATATTCCCAGTTCAGCATTTCCTTGAACCGGTCGCCGCGCCAGTCGCGGTGGTCCTGCGGTGCCTGCACATAGCTAATCTTGGTATCGTCAAAATATGGCACCAGCGCCTTCAACCAGTCCGGCCGCACCATATAGTCACTGTCAATGACACCGATCACCTTGGCGTCGGGCGCTGTCTGGCTGAGCACGTAATTGAGTGCGCCGGCCTTGAAGCCCTTCATGACGTCGAAATGGAAGAACTTGAAGCGCTCCCCGAGCTGGGCGCAGTAGTCCTGCACCGGGCGCCAAACCGCCGGATCCTTGGTATTGTTGTCGATCACGATGACTTCGAAGTCCGGATAGTCGAGCCCGGCCAGCGAATCGAGCGTCTGCATCACCATCGAGGGCGGCTCGTTGCAGATCGCGAGATGCAGCGAGACTTTCGGCCACTCGCGCTCCGCCGGCTGGCGCGCGATCATCTCGGCGGCCGGCAGCGCCTCGCGCGTCCAGCGGCCGCGCCAGATCGTCTCGGCCATCTCCAGCGCCTGCACGAGCGCCATGCCCAAGCTGGACACCAGGAAGAAGGCGAGCACGCCCCACCCGACCATCTCCGAGGCGACCATGTAGGTACCGGCGGCGACTGAGGCGCCGTAGGCCACGGCGCTGGCCGACAGCGCCACGAGGGCGCAGAAGCCCACCTGCCCTGCCATGCCGAGACGCGGCCACCGCCACAGGAAGAGCAGCATCAGCGGCAGCGACGCCGCCAGCGACCAGGCGGCACAGGACAGCCACTGCGGGAAGGTCTCGATCGAGCCGGTCCAGGCGAATTTCGCCTCTCGGTCAGCGTTCCAGAGTCCCCAATAGCCACCCGCCTTGCCTTCCAGGTCGTAGGACTTCCACGGCTGGTCGACGGCCTCGACGACGAACGTGTCGATGTTCTGCGAGCGTAGCCACGCCACCATGTCGCGCACGTTCCTGGCCTGCTCGGCCGGCGTCGCATACTTCACGACACCTGAGCCCGGGCTGCGGCGCGCGGCGCCGTTCGACGGCCAGCCGACCTCGGTGACGATGATGTTCTTGTTCGGGTAGAGCTTGCGCAGCAGCCCGATCTTTTCCTTCACATACTCGAGCGGCGTCGAACTCGACTGCTCGTCCCAGTAGGGCAGGATGTGGACGGCAAGATAGTCGACCTCGCGTGCGAGCTCGGGATAGCGCTCCCAGATGTGCCACGGCTCGGCAGTGCTGACGGGCACCTTGACGTTGCGCTTGACGTTGCGGATCTCGCGGATGAGCTGGGCGGGGCTGGTGGCGTTGGGATCGCGCAGATCCTTCTCGCCGTCGAAGCGCAGGATGTTCTCATTGCCGACCAGGACGCGCTCGATGCTGGGGTTCTGGTTGGCCATGCGGATCAGCGCGCCGGTTTCCTCCGCATTGACCTCGCTCGCCTCGCGCCCGAACTGCAGCTTGGCTTCGTTCGGACTGTAGATCCAGGCGCCAGGCACCAGCTTCAGGCCGTACTTGGCGGCCAGGGCCGGCATCGAGTCGCCGCCATCGGTGGTGCGATAGGTGCGGACGTAATTGACCTTGCCACCGAGCATCGCGAAATCGCGCTCGATCTGTTCCTTGCGCGGCTTGATCTGCGGCGACGGCGTGTCGTTTACCGCGGTGCGCAGGAAGCTCCAAAGTCCGGTCGCCTTCCCGGCCAGCGGATCCTGGTCCTTCGCCCAAGGGGCGTAGGTGACGCCATGAAGGGGCCCTTCCACGTCGGCCGCCGTCACACGACTGTCCAGCAGACGCCATCCAACCAGCGTGGCCGCGACGACGATGAGTAGAACCAAGCCCCGACGCATCATATAGGGACGATCGCTCCGGCAAATCCGCCGATGGTCGAGGCTCGCTTCGGGATCGCGGTCGCATGTCGCCTGCGGACGACTACCGTCAACGCAAGGACCGTGCCCGGATCGACTCTCGCAGCGAGCCGACTACCACGCAGTGCGGCGGACCTCTTCGAGGTTTCCTTGCGCCCGATTTCCTCGGCTGCGACCCTTCGCAGTCGGTAAGGCGACGTTGCAATCTATAGCCTGCGCCTCCGGGTACGGTAAAGAGACCCAAGGCGATGAAGGCCAAAATGCCCAATTGTCGCTGGCCTTGTCGCCCATCCTTCGTCAAAACGCCACAAACCATGACCGATCAGGCCTCTGCTGCTGCACCCGCTGCGGCCCCCCCTTCGCTTCGCGCAACCTATCGCGCGGCCGATCGTTACGGCTTTCTTGAGCGGGCAGGCGCAAACCTTCGTTATGCGTGGTGGAATGCCGTCGGCGCCCCGCGCGGCACGGCGGTCATCTTGCCCGGGCGCGGCGAGTTCATCGAGAAGTACGCCACCGAGGTGGTGGGCGAACTGCTGGAGCGAGGCTTTGCCGTGGCGGCTCTCGACTGGCGCGGCCAAGGGCTTTCGGACAGGCCGCTGCCGGATCGCGGCAAGGGACATGTCGACACCTTCACGACCTACATGGCCGACCTCCGGTTGTTTCTGGAAACGGTCGTTTCGCCAGATGCGCCCCGCCCCGTGCTGGCCCTCTGCCATTCGATGGGCAGCCACATCATGATGCGCGAGATGGCCGAGAACGGGACCGGCCCTTTCTCGGCCGCCCTGTTGGTGGCACCGATGACGGCTCTCCGTCGCGAGGCGATGCTCCGCTCGGTCCTGATGATCATGCCCGAAGTGCCTGCCGTCGAGGAACGCTACCTGTTCGGAACCGGTCCTTTCGTCCTTCTGGCCCGGGAATTCGCGTCGAACTTCGTCACCCATGACGAGCGCCGGTACCGTTTCACCGAGGACTGGTTCACCGCCGATCCGCGTCTCGCACTGGGCGGTCCAACGCTCGGCTGGTCCCGGCAGGCCGTCCGTTCGATGGCCGCCGTCCAGGCACCCGGCTATCTCGAACGCATCGATATCCCGCTCCTCGTCATCAGCGCCGGCGAGGATCGGCTGATCGACTCCCGGTCCCATGCCCCGCTGGTGGCGCGCCTGAAGCAGGGCGAGCACTTCACGATCGGCCATGCCCGCCACGAGATCATGATGGAAACCGACGAGATCCGCGCCCTGTTCTGGGAGGCGTTCGACCGGCTGGTGAAAGGCGTGCTGACCTGATGACCGAAGTCCAGATTCTGGTGATCTTCGTCGCCTTCATCGTCGCCGGCATCGCCAAGGGCGCCGTCGGCATCGGCCTGCCACCGATTGCCGTGGGCCTGATGACCCTGGCCGTGCCGCTCGAGGACGCGCTGGCGATCATGACCATTCCGACGCTGGTCACCAACATCTGGCAGGCGGCCTACGGCTCCGGCCTGCTGCGCCTGTTCCGCCGTTTCTGGACCCTCGCCCTCGCCGCCACCATCACGCTGATCCTCGTGGCCGCCACCTTGGACAAGCTCGGCTCGGCGCAGGCCTCCGCCTGGCTCGGCGTGATGCTGGCCGCCTATTCGACCATCGTGCTCCTGGCCTGGCGGCCGCGCGTATCGCGCCAGGCGGAACGCTGGATGAACCCGCTGATGGGCATCGCCAGCGGCGCCGTCGCCGGCTTCACCGGCATCGCGGCGGTGCCGTTCCTGCCCTACATGCAGTCGCTGGACATCGACAAGGACGACCTCGTCCAGGCGCTGGGCATCCTCTTCATCTTCCTGATCGGTTCGCTCACCTTCGCGCTGTTCCGCCAGGGTGCCTTCGACGCCACGAACGTCATCGGCGGGATTGCCGCCATCGTGCCGACCTCACTCGGCGTCTGGCTCGGCCAGAAGTCGCGCAATGCCCTGTCGCCTGAGATGTTCCGCCGGGTCTTCCTGGTCGGTCTGCTGGCCCTCGGGCTGCACATGGCGCGGGGCTTGTTGTAGGGTCGGGCCATGTCACTCCCCCCCTTCAAGGTCACGATCTGCGGCATTCCCGAGTTGCCGCAGCACTGCGCCGTCGGCGTCAGCCACGTCCTGTCGATCATCGACACGCACGAGCCGCGCCCGCCCGCGCTCGACACCTATTCGAGCATCGAACACGAGCTGATCCGCTTCGACGACGTCGTGGCGGAATATCCCGGCTTCGAGGCCTGCACGCAGGCCCATATCGAGAAGGTGCTGGCCTTCGGCGAGCGCGTCCATGCGCGGCCCGATGGCCATGTGCTTGTCCATTGCCACGCCGGCATCTCGCGCTCGACGGCGGCGGCCGCCATCCTGATGACGCAGTTCGCGCCGGGAACCGAGGAAGAAGCCTTCCTGAAGTTGCTGGACCTGCGCAAGCACGGCTGGCCCAACACCCGCATGATCGAGTTCGCCGACACGCTGCTGAAGCGCGACGGCGCCATGCTGCGCGGCCTGGTCGCCTATCGAAAGGCTCTCCTCGAGGTGAAGCCGCACCTCAAGGAAGTGGTCCGCAACATCGGCCGCGGCCACGAGATCCCGGTCTGACCATTCGGGCGTGGCTTACAGCCACGCCCGGATTCTGTCTTTGAGGTGCTACCGCGCCTTCATCGGCAGGCTGGCGAGATGCGTGCCGGCGTCGACGATCAGGAACTCGCCGGTGATGTTGCTGGCGCTGGTCAGGAAGAACATCACCGCTTCCGCCATCTGCTCGGGCGTGCCGGCCTGACGCAGCGGCGTGTTCTGCTCCTGGCCCATCTTCATCTTGTTGTAGTTCTCCTCGCCCATGCCGCCCAGCAGCCAGCGCGTCTGGATGAAGCCCGGGCACACCGTGTTGACCCGCACCGCCGGCGACAGCCAGCGCGCCAGCGTCAGGGTCAGGGTGTTGAGCGCGCCCTTGGAACAGGCATAGGGGATCGAGCTGCCGACGCCCATCACGCCCGCGATCGAGGAGATGTTCACGATCGAACCGCGGTCCTGCTGGGTCTCCCACTGCTTCTTCATCATCGGGTAGACGGCGCGGCTCATCATGTAGGGGCCGGTGACGTTCACCCGCAGGATGCGATCGAAATCCTCCGGCGTGACGCCGTCTAGGTCGCCCTGGTTCTGGAACTTGGTCGTGCCGGCATTGTTGACGAGGCCGTCGATGCGACCCCACTGCTTCATCGTCTCGTCGGCAAGCTTCCGGCAGTCGGCGTCCTGGCCCATGTCGGCCTGCACGAGGATCGCCTCGACGCCCTTGGCCTTCACCGCCTCGTAGGTCTCGTCCGCCTCTTTCTTGCTCTTGGTGTAGTTGATCGCGACGTTCCAGCCGCGCTCCGCCAGGTCGAGCGCGCAGGAGGCGCCCAGTCCGGTCGCCGAGCCCGTCACGATCGCCACCTTGTTCGATTTCGCCATGTCACTTCTCCCGATATCTCGCGGCACCTTTCATAGGCTAGGATCGGGGCCCAAGGCAAAGAAACGCACCTCAGGCGGAATCATGGCGGATCTGTTTTCGATGAAGAATCGCGTGGCGCTGGTGACTGGCGCGTCGCGCGGGTTGGGACGCGACATGGCGCTGGCCCTGGCGGAGGCCGGCGCCACCGTGCTCTGCGCCGGCCGCACGGTGAAGGAACTCGACGCGACGGTCCGCGCCATCGACCGCAAGGGCGGCCGAGCCCACGTCGTCACGATGGACGTGACCGACGAGGCCGATGTCGTGGCCAAGGTCGCGGCCATCGTGGCCAAGCATCGCCGCATCGACGTGCTGGTGAACAATGCCGGGATCGTGCACCGCCAGGACATCGTCGACACGGCGACGACCGATTTCCGCAAGGTGATCGAGACCGACCTGGTGTCGCAGTTCATCGTGGCCCGCGAGGTCGGCCGTCACATGCTGGCGCGCAAGTATGGTCGCATCGTCAACATCTCCTCGGTCATGGCGGTCCTCGGCCGCGCCTCGGTCGCGGGCTACGTGTCGGCTAAGCATGGGCTGGTCGGCCTCACCAAGAACCTGGCGGCCGAGTTCGGGCCGCACGTCACCGCCAACGCAATCGCACCCGGCTACATCCGGACCGAGCTCAACGTACCCCTGCAGCAGAACAAGGAGTTCAGCGACATGCTGGAGCGCCGCACCGCGGCCGCGCGCTGGGGCAAGCCCGAGGATCTGCGCGGCGCCCTGCTGCTGCTGGCGTCCGATGCGGGCAGCTATATCACCGGCCACACGCTGGTGGTCGATGGCGGCCTGACCACGATCCTCGCCTGACCGGGACGCGCCCGATCATGACCGGCATTCCCCGCTGGGCGATGCTCCTGCTGGCCGCGGCGTTTGCACTCTACGCTATTGCGGCCTCGCAGGGCTGGCTGCGCGATCCGTCGCTGGCGAAGGCCGACTATGTCGGCACCATCGACGTCTCGGCCGACGATGCGAAGCTCTACCGCGCCGTCCCCTTCGAATGGCGGGTGAACAGCGCCGCCGGCAGCTTCAAGGGCAACGACACGGCCCACATCCGCATCGACCCGTCGGGCGAGCGCACGGTGCTCTGCGGCTGGGTCCCGCTCGACAAGGGCGGCGCCTCGATCCGCGCCACGCGCTGGCTGAGCGAGGCCCGCCTCGCCGTGGGCGACATCAAGGTCACCGCCCTGTTCATCGCGCCGGTCGATAAGAAGCCGGGAGACGGGCTCAACGCCGGCTGCCTGCGGCTCGACGAAGGCATCAAGCCCACTGCCGATGCGCCGCTCAGGCTCGAAGGCTCCGCGGTCCGCGAATAGACACGTTCCCTCATTCGAAAGAGTAACCATGCTCCCCAGACAAGGCGTTACCCCGGAACTCGCTCGTTTCATCGTCGACACCAAGTGGGACGATCTGCCCGAGCAGGCCCGCCACGAGGCCAAGCGCGCCTTGCTGAATTTCTTTGCCGTGGCGATCGCGGGTTGCCGCACCCAGCCGATCGAGCTGGCGTTGCGGACCCTGGGCGAATTCTCGGGCGGCCGGCAGGCCACCATCGTCGGACGGTCCGAGCGCATCGATCCGCTGACCGCCGCCTTCCTGAACGCGGCGGGAGCCAACGTCTTCGACTATTGCGACACCCATCTGCCGACCGTCGTTCATCCGACCTCGCCGCTGGCGCCGGCGCTGCTGGCCCTTTCCGAAGTCCGCCGGGTCACCGGGCCGGACCTCCTCCTGGCCTTCGCCCTGGGCTTCGAGATCGAGTGCCGGGTCGGCGGCGCGATCTCGCCGGGCCACTACCCCAAGGGCTGGCACATCACCTCGACCTGCGGCGTGTTCGGCTCGGCAGCGGGCGCGGCGAAGCTGCTGGGGCTCGATGTCGAACGTACCGTGTGGGCGCTGGGCAGCGCCGCGACCCAGTCCGGCGGCCTGTGCGAATGCCTGGGATGGCCGGCCAAGAGCGTGAGCGTCGGCAACGCCGCCCGCAACGGACTGTTCTCGGCCCTGCTGGCGGAGAAGGGCTTCGCCGGCCCGCCCGAGCCGATCGCCGGCGCGCAGGGCTTCCTTGCGGCCATGGGCGAGCCGCCAAACTGGACAGCCCTGCTCGAGGGTCTGGGCATGGACTGGCAGGTCAACCACAACTCCATCAAGCCCTACGCCGCGGGCTTCGTGATCCACCCCCTGCTCGACCTCGCACTCGACTGGCGCCGCGCCCATCCGGACATGACGGTCGAGCGGATCGCCGTGCGCGGCAATCCCCTCCTCCTGCAGCGCACCAACCGGGCCGACATCGCAACCGGCCGCGAGGCCCAGGTCAGCCTGCAGCATTGCGTGGCGGCAGCCCTCGTTCTCGGCAAGGCCGGCCTCGATCAGCTGACCGACGCCTGTGTCGCCGATCCTGCCATCAAGGCGCTACGGGCCCGCTTCGAGTGCACGAGCGAGGAGCGCCTCTCGACGATCTCCGCCGAGATGGACATCTGGACCACCGATGGAGCGAAGCACGCGCTTTCCACCCAGGCGGCGCGCGGCAGTTCCTCGAACCCGCTGAAGGATGCCGAGATCGAGGCCAAGCTGCGCGACGAGGCGAGGCGCTGGGAGCCCGACCACGACATCCAGCCGCTGATCGATGCCGTCTGGGCGCTCGACCGCAGCGAGGATGTTTCCTCGCTGCTGGTTCTGGCGGTGCCTACTCGACGGTGACGTTGGCGGCCGCCGCGACCGCCTTCCAGGTCGCGATGTCCTTCTGGATGAAGGCCGCGAACGCTTCCGGCGAATTGCCGACGACCTGCATGGCCTGCTTCTCCAGCAGTTCCTTGGTGGCGGGATCAGCCAGCGCCTTCACGATCTCGGCGTTCAGCTTCTTGACCACGGCGGGTGGCGTCTTGGCCGGCGCCAGGATGCCGTGCCAAGCCAGCGCCTCGAAGCCGGGATAACCGCTTTCGGCGACGGTGGGCACCTGTGGCGCCACCGACGACCTCTCGAGGCTGGTGACGGCGAGAGCGCGCAGCTTGCCGGACTTGATATGGGGCAGGACGCTGATCGGATCGCCGAACACGACGTTCAACTGGCCGCTGACGAGGTCGCCGACCGCCAGCGCGGTGCCGCGATAGGGCACGTGCGTCATCTTGAGGCCGGCCTTGCTGCTGAACAGCTCGGCGACGAGATGGTTGGCCGCGCCGACGCCGGTCGAGCCGTAGTTCAGCGCACCGGGCTTGCTCTTCGCCAAGGCCACGAACTCCTGCAGCGTCTTGGCCGGCGATTCGGAATTCACGACCAGAATGTAGGGATAGGCCGTTGTCATGGTGATCGGCGCGAAGTCCTTCACCGGATCGTAGGGCAGCGTCTTGTAGACGGCGGGATTGATCGAGATCGGGCCGGACTGGCCGAGCAGCAGCGTGTAGCCGTCGGGTTCGGCCTTGGCCACGAGATCGGTGCCGACGATCGAGCCGGCTCCACCCTTGTTCTCGATCACGATCGGCTGGCCGATATTCTCGCTGACTTTCTTGGCGACGATGCGCGCCACGGAATCGGCGCCGCCACCGGGCGCATAGGGCACCACGAGTTTCAGGGACTTGGACGGAAATTCCTGCGCCCAGGCCGGGGTCGCGACCAGCGCCAGCGCCAGCGCGCCGGTGGCGCGCCTCGTCATCTTCTTCATCTTTCCTCCTGGGACTTCATTGGCGGTATCGTTGAGAATACCGCGGACAACGGCTACTGGAACAACGGCATGGGGCACTCCCGAGTCTCTCGCACGGCGTCAGGCCGCTTCCCCTCTCAACTGGGCCAGTCCGCGCTTCATCAGGGCTTTGGTGTAGCGTTCCCGGCCGACATCCGGCGCAACGGCCTTCTTGTCCGGCGGCGACGCGAAGATGCCGGTCAATTCCTTGAGTTCCGCCTCGGCGAGCTTGAAGTTGCCGCGCTTCATGTAACCAAGGGCGCGGAACAGGCACTCCTCCTCCTTCCAGTTGGGCTCGCGGTTCCAGTCGTCGAGCTGATGCAGCGCCGCCGCAAAGCGCGCCAGGATCGTCGCCTTGAATTGGGAAGTTACTCGATACATGCCATTCGCCCGCTCTTGTTGCCTGACCGGATGGTGCGCGCGCCGCGCTCCCGCTGCAAGCGTCGTGGCCCAAGCCACTGGCCAGCCCGATGACCTTGCTCGCCCTCTCCGATCCGTTGCGGCCTGACCATTCGCGGGGCGGCACGCTCGTCGACCTCGCGTTGCTCGTCGTTGGCAGCGGTGCCGTACTGATTGCCCTGATCCTCTGGTTCGACAATGCGCAGGGCGGCCTGACCGGAAACGGCGTCTTCAAGAGCCTCGAGCTGAAGCCGTGGGTGGTGGATCCGGCGAGCGCGCCGCTCTACCCCTCGAACTATCTCTTCTATCCCGCCTATGGCGCGCTCTGCCGGTTGCTTGACCTGCTGGGCATCTTCGCCGGCGATCCGCGGCGGCAGCTCACGATCCTCAATGCCGTGAGCGCGAGCCTGTGTACCGGCGTGGCCTATCTGCTCGCCCGGACCATGACGGGCGACCGGATGATCGGCCTGCTGACGGGTGCGTTCCATCTCGCGACCAGCCACGTGATGTTCCTCGCCATCGTCAACGAGGACATCATGCCGAGCTATACGGTGATGTTCGCCGCCATGGCGCTGGGCGCGATCTGGTTCGCGCGGCCGTCTATGGCGAGGGTCGCGACGGTCGCGGTGCTGTTCTCGATCGGCTGGTTGTTCGAGTGGCGGCTGATGTTCCCGACCCTGCCGGCCATGCTGGCCGCGCTCTGGTTCTGCGAGCCGCGCCTCGGGCGCCGCCTCGCCTGGATCGCGTTGTTCCTCGCCTGCATGCTCGCCACCGCGTCGGTCGTGGCGGTGGCCTGGCACGGTCACGCGGGGGCCGTCGGTCCCTTCGACCTCGTCTGGACCGGCAAGGCAGTGCGTTCGGTGTGGGCGGGCTTCACCTGGGCAAAGGTCGGCTATCTGTGGGACGGCATCGTGGCCTACCTGCTGGGAACCGGCGTCACGACGTTCGAGGGGCTGCCCGGCTGGGACATCTGGCGCGTCGCCACGACCTTCTGGCTCTTGGCCATCGCCGCCGTTGCGTCCTCGGTTCTGCAACGCGCTGAGGACCACCCGGCGCGCGCCGTGATGGCGGTATTCGGCATTACCTTTCTCGCCGGCGAAATCTTCAACCTCTATTCCCAGCCGCAGGATCCGCAGATGCAGATCAACGTCATGGCCTGGGTAACCCCGGCCTGGGCGCTGGTGCTGCTGGCCGCGCGCCAGCGCTGGGCCAAGCGCGGCCTCGCCGCAATGGCCGCCGTCACGGTGGCGCTATTCGCCTACAATGTCTGGAGCATTGCGCCGCTGCGCGGTCTCGACAGCAAATGGCGCGGCGTGATCGAGCGCCTGGACCAGCAGGGCGATCCGGCGCGCACCGTCTTCCTGCTGCACGATTTCGACTGGACGATGGTCTATGCCTCGCTGCACTGGGGCACGGCCGAGCCCGGTGTCGCGGGCCTTGGACCTGCCCCGCAGGCAACGCCGAGGTTCAAGTGGATCGGCTTCACCGGCGACGTCCTGCGCCATCCCGACTGGAGCACCGAGCGGCACGTCGAGTCCCTGCGGCGGCAGATCGAGCGCGCGCTGGAACTCGGCTACGAGGTGATGGTCGTGCGCCTGTGGGACATTCCCGAGGCCCAGTTGTTGACCGAAACCGGCATGGTCGCCGACGCCGCCCGGCTCGGTGCGCTGCAACGCATGCTGCGCACCGACTTCATCGCCGCGCCGGTCTCTGTGGACCCAGTCGCGGGGTCGGTCTACCGGCTGCAGCGAACAGCCGGCCCCTGACGAGTTACATCGTCGCCTGCTGGATGCGGCGCTCGTCGAGGCCGACCGAACGGGCAGTCTCCACGATGGCGGCCCAGGTATCGTCCGGCAGGGGCACGCCGTCGGCGAGTCGCTGGGCGCGGGTGCGCGATTCCTGCTCGCCCGGCACCAGGATCTCGACGCCGGGAATCGCCGGCTTCGAGCCCTTCACGAACGAGACGTACTTCGCGATGTCCGTCGGGAAGAAGCCCTCGGCATCGAATACCTTGGGATCGACGTAGAAGGAGAGCATGCCGTTGGCGAAGCGGCCACGCTTGGGATCGGTCGCGCCCGTGCCCGAGAGTGAGCCGCCCAGGATCTCGCACATGAACGCGAGGCCCGAGCCCTTGTGGTCGCCGAAGGCGCGGATGGCGCCGGTACCCTTGCTGTGGTCGCGCGGGCCCGTCGGCGTGTAGTCGCCGTAAAGCAGATGCGGATCGGCGCTCGGCTTGCCGTCCGGGCCGATCAGCGCCCCGTCCGGCAACTTCTTGCCGCCCTGGCTCGTCACCAGGACTTTGCCCTCGGCCACGATCGAGGTGGCGAAGTCGAGGACCAGCGGATCCTCGCCGGGCCGCGGGACACCGACGCAATAGGGCGCCGTCGAGAAACGCCGCTCGACACCGCCATAGGGCGCCACCAGCACGCTGCCCGAGGCATTGACGAAATGCACAGAGACGAGGCCCGCCTCGGCCGCCATCTCCGCCCAGTCGCCGACCCGACCGACATGGCCGGCGTTGCGCAGGGTCACCGCCGACAGACCGTTCTTCAGGCACTTGTCGATGCCGATCCGCACGGCCTGGGGCGTCACGGTCTGGCCGAAGCCGTACTTGCCGTCGACCACGGCGATCACCGGCGTGTCGACCAGCACGTCGACGGTCACGTCGGCAATGACGGTGCCGCTTTTCTTCTGCGAGGCGTAGCGCGGCACGCGCACGACGCCGTGGCTGTCGTGGCCCGACAGGTTGGCGCTCACGAGGTAGCGGCCGATGCGACCGCCCTCCTCCTTTGAGCATCCCGCGGCGGCAAAGATGTCCGCGACGAAGGATTCGAGCTCCTTCGCCTTGATCGTCACGCTGCTCATCTCAGGACTTGCCGCGCTGCAGGCTGGCGACATAGCCGCGGTTCCAGGTCGGGTTGATCATCACCTCGTTGATGACGATGTGCGGCGGCAGACAGGCGATGTAGCGGATCAGGTCGCCGACATCTTCCGACTGCGCCATGCGCTTGCGCTCGGCCGGGGTGATCGGCACGGGGCGCTTGTCGAGGATCGGCGTCGCGACTTCACCCGGGCAGACCACGCAGGAGCGGATGCCGTTGACGCATTCCTCCATGTTGATCGTGTGGCTCATCGCCACCACGCCGTGCTTTGCCGCCGAATAGGCCGGGCCCGACAGCAGGCTCGGCACCTTGCCTGCGACCGAGGAAGTGTGAATCAGCACGCCGCCCTTGTTCTTGCGCATAAGCGGCAGGACCGCCGAGGTGCAATAGAAGGCGCTCGACAGGTTGCCGTGCACGACCTCGTCGACGCCCTTGGGCGTCAGCTGCTTCCAGCTCCGTTTCTGGATATTGAGGCCGGCATTGTTGACCAGGATGTCGATGCGGCGGTGCTTCTTGGCGATCGCCGCAACGGTCTTTTCGACCGCGGAGGCCTTCATGAGATCTGCGGGCTTCACCTCGGCCTTGCCGCCCGCCTTGGCGATCATCTCGGCCGTCTCTTCGAGCGCCTCGCGGCGGCGCCCGGTCAGCACCACGGTCGCACCGTCCTTGGCCAGCGCCACCGCCGCCGCCTGCCCGATGCCCGACCCCGCACCCGTCACCCATGCGACCTTGCCCGTCAGAATACCCATCCCGCTCTCTCCTCGTTCTTTCCTCGGGTCCATTGTTACCAGTCTCGTGCGGCCCCGGCCGCCCGGTCGCAAGCCTACGCCTTCACGGCGATCTCGTCGCGCGGAGATGCGCTTTCAGCTCTCCGCACAGTTCGGCTTGAGTTCGGACTGCACCCAGTCGAGCCGGCGTCTTCCGACTGGATCTCCCAGCGCGGCTCCCGCCTGCCAGAGCTTGTACGCGCGGCAGAGGTCACGCCCGTCCCGACCATTCCGAAAGCGGATCAGGTAAAGATCGCCGAGCGATATATTAGCGGCGGGTACCTGCCCGGCGGCGGCCATCTCCAGGAACTGAATTGCCTCAGCCTCCGACCCTACTTGCTCATTGCGCATCAAGTGGGCTGCCGCCGAGCAGGCCCTGGCATACGCCTGATCGCGGCATAGAGCGGTGAGGCCTCCCACGACGACGGCCTTGTCCCCATCCCAGCGGGCAAGGTGCAATTCGAGGTATTTGCCTTCGGGTGTCTGTACCGAAAGCGCCTTCAGTTCGGCCCGAAGCGCTTTAACGCACTTCACGTTGAGTGTGTACGACGTCTCACTCCAGTAAGCAGGATCGTTCTGCAGGAGGTATTGGAGGCTGCACGGCACGGCTTCTTGTGCTGCGGAAGGAGCGACGCCAAAACCATGCGCGCCCCAGAAGATCGCCCATGCCAATCCAATCAGGCCCAAAACACGCGGCATCATCGATCCAGCTTAAGAAAAGGCTGGTCGAAAAAGAAGAGGGGCCTGCCCTGTGGCAAGCCCCTTCTCGCGATTCCCGCCGGCGACGCGGCGCTATTCGATCTTCACGCCGGCGTCCTTGACGACCTGTGTCCACTCGACGACCTCGGACTGGATGAACTTGCCGAAGCCTTCGGGCGTGGAGGTCACGACGGTGACGCCCCGATCGTTAAACGACTGGATGATGGCGGGCATCGCCAACACCTTGTTGATCGCCTTGCTGAGGCGCTCGACGACCGGCGCCGGCATGCCGCGCGGCCCCACCATGCCGACCCAGCCGACGACCGACAGGTCAACGCCACTCTCCGCCAGGGTCGGAACACCGGGCGCCGCGTCGGAGCGCTGCGGGGACAGGAGGCCGAGCGCCTTGAGCTTGCCGCTCTGCACCAGCGGCATCGCCACGGTGGTGGTGTCGAAAGAGAGCTTCACCTCGCCGGCAACAAGGTCGGTGGCCGCAGCGGCGCTACCCTTGTAGGGCACATGCAGGAGGTCGGTGCCCGACCTCTTCATGAAGAACTCGCCGAGGAGATGGTTGGTCGAGCCCATGCCGAACGAAGAAAAGGAGAGCTTGCCGGGATTGGCGCGCGCCTGCGCGATCAGCTCCTGGACGCTGTTGGCGGCGACCGACGGATGCGCCACGAGCACGAAGGTGACGGTGCCGATCTCGGCGATGGGCGTGAAGTCCTTCAGCGTATCGTAGGGCGGCACGATCTTCACGGCCGGCAGGACGACCATCTCGGACCCCGTCCCCAGCAGCAGCGTGTAACCGTCGGGCGCGGCCCGTACGACTGAAGCGGCACCGATGGCGCCGCCGGCGCCGACGCGATTGTCGACGACGACCGGCTGTCCCAGCTCGATCGAGAGTTCCTTGGCGATGATGCGGGCCGCCGTATCGGTGGCGCCGCCCGGCGCGAAGGCTGCAACGAGCGTGATCGCTTTCGACGGATAGGCCGGTTGCGCCTCGGCACGCCCCGGTATGTAGGCCGCCAAAAGAAGCACGGCAGACAGGATTCTGATCGACAGCATGGAGCCTTCCCCCTTGTGAACCGGCAAGTCGCCGGCGAACTGAAGCCTGCCGATCGTGCCGTTCCCTATTGCCGCTGACGCATGATGCGCAGGGCGGCGCGGGAGGCCTGGCGGACATGGTGCTGCGAGGCCTTGCTGGCGGCGGATTCATCGCGCGCGCAGAGGGCCTCGTATATCCGGGTCAGTTCGTCGAGCGTCTCTGGCAGGCGGTCGGGCTCGGACAAGGACGTCCGGCGCAGCAGCACGATGCGGTTGTGCAGGAGCTTGAGCATCGAGCTCAGGACCTTATTGCCACTGCCTTCCAGGATGGTGTCGTAGAAGTCGCTGCTGAGTTCCAGCGTGCGCACCACGTCGCCGGCCTGGGCGGCGCGCTTCAGGTCGACGAAAACCTCCTGCAGCTTGCGGACATGGGCGCTGGAGGCCCGCAGCGCGAAGCCCATGCAAGCCTGCGCCTCCAGTATCCCGCGGACTTCGTAGATTTCTTCGGCATCCTCGTAGGAGAGCACCGACACGACCGGACCACGGTTGGGCACCAGGGTTACCAGCCCTTCCGCCTCGATCTGCCGCAGCGCTTCACGCAGCAGCGTACGGCTGACGCCCAGCGTCTCCATGAGCTGGCGCTCCTTCAGACGTTCGCCTGCGTCGTACCTGCCCGACAGGATCGCCTTGCGGAGATCTTCTTCCGCCTGCTTGCGCAGGGGCGTTGCGCTCTCGGCGCCGTTCACGGCGTTGTCGCTCATCGCGAGAGCTCCCCGGCCGGCGTGGTGGCGACGATGCGGGTGTAGATCTCCGTCGTGCGCGCCAGTTCGCGCGCGAGCGCGTCCGGGGTGGAGCCAACCCAGTCGTAGCCCTGGGCGACGAGACGGCTGCGGAAGGACTGGTTCTCGCCCAATGTCTTAGCCACACCGGCCAACCGATCGAGGAGCGGCGCCGGCGTGCCCTTGGGCCCGAAGAGACCGAACCAGCCGTTGAATTCGAGCTGGGGCACGCCCTGCTCCTTGAACGTCGGTACATCGGGCAAAAGCTGCGTCCGCCTCTCGCCGCTCACCGCGAGCAGCCGGATCCTGCCGAGCTTCGTCATCGCGTCGAGCGCGCTGGTCGTGAGGAACACCGAATCGACGTGTCCGGCCAGCAGGTCGGTGATGGCCTGGGCCGACCCCTTGTAAGGAACGTGCTCCAGCTTCGCCCCGGTCGCGCCCGCCAGCACCAGCCCATAAAGGTGGGCAGAGGAGCCTGCACCGAACGTGCCGTAGGTGACCGGCTTCTGCCGTGCCGCCGCGATCGCCTCCTGCAGCGTCTTCCAGGGCGAGGTCGCCAACACCGCCCACGCCGTCGCGGTCTCGGCCAGCAGCGTGGCCGGCGCAAAGTCGGCCACCGGGTCGACGTCGCCGCGATGGATCAGCGGGCCGAGCGCATGGGTGCTCGACGTGCCCAGCAGGAAGGTGGCGCCGTCCGGCTTCTGCCGCGCGACATGGCGGTTGGCTATGACGCCGTTGGCGCCGGGCTTATTGTCGACGACGAACGTCGTGCCCGGCAGGAGCGGTGCCGCGGCGTTGGCGAATTCGCGCGCGAGCTGGTCGGCGCCGCCGCCCGGGGCGAAGGGCACGACCAGCGACACGAGCGGCGGAAAGGCAGCGCCCTGTGCCCGAGGCGCTGTGGGACGCCCGAGGCCGGCCGCCGCGGCGGCGGTCGCAGCCGCCAGGGCCGACATGTTGAACAACCTGCGCTTCATCGTGAACCTCCGGAGTTCGCCTCAGACAGTGGCGATGGGCGTCACGGGAGAGCCCACCGCGCCCGGGAGATTGAGGGGCGGCGCCGTCAGCAGGAAGCGATTCCTTCCGTTCTTCCGCAGCCAGGCGGCGAGGTCGCGCAGGAACCACAGCTCGCCGAGGTGGATGCCGTTCCTGAACAGACAGTGTTCGTGCAGCGGCAGCAGCGCGTGGGAGGTCTGCGGCGCGTCCTTCGCCATCAGCTCGACGGCGAAATTGTCGGAAATCAGCGCCGCGATGCCGGTATCGGTGATCCAGGAGAGGAGCCGCCTGTCGCGGCCGTCGAGACCGGCACAGGAACGCTGCAGGACCGCCGCGTCGGGCTTGCCGGCCATGCCGAGGATCAGCTCGTCGAGACCGGCGTAGAAGCACACCATGTCGCCCTTCTCGATCTCGACGCCGTCCTTCTCGAGGATGCGCTGCAGATCGTCATAGCCGACCGCGTGGTTCTCCCGGCCGTAATGGTGTGCGAGGTCGACCAGCACGGCCCGCCCCTGTACGCCATGGCGCGCCATGTTCTCGATGCCGAGCACATCGGCGCGCGGGTTCTCGTAGGTCGCCCAGGCCTCGCTGCGCTCGCAGCGCTCCGCCACCGTCAGGCCATGCCGTGGACGATAGCCGTTGTAGAAGGTGATCTCCGGCTTTCCGCTGCCGTCGGAGTCGAACAGGCTGCCCATGTGGGCGAGCCCGTCCCACTGCGTCGAATACTGCGTGTGCAACAGCACAACGTCGTCGGACACGACGTCGGTGAGCAGCGGATTGTCGCGCTGCAGGGCAAAGCAGAAACACTGCTCGCCCGCGCTCTTGCCGGCCCGTAGCGTGGCGAAGCGGCGCGGCGGATGGCGGCTCGGATGCAGAGCATTGCCGCCCGGCAGGTCGAGCGGCAGCGACAGGCTGAAGGTCTGCCCCGTCCGCGCCTCGGCCAGGCCTTTCAGCACTTGCTCGCGGCCGACCAGGTTCATCGCGCCGAGCTGGTCGTCGGAACCGAACTCACCCCAGTTCGACCCGTCCGGCCGGCGGCTCCAGCGCGCGGTCATACCTTGCCCTCGTAACCCTGGCGTTTCGCTTCCACGCGTTCCGCCGCCTTGGCCGCCTGCACGCTGGCACGCTGGCCGATTCGTTCCAGGTAGGCCGAGAGGTTGGGCCACGGCGCGAGATCGATGTCGTGATAGTGCGTCCACATGGCGATCGCGTAGCAATGGGCATCGGCGATGGTGAAGACCGGTCCCGTCAGGTAGTCGCGATCCGCCAGATGCTCATCGAGCAGCTTCATGCGCGACACCACGAGCTGGCGGGCCAGCGGACGGTAGTCGTCCGGCGTCGTCTTCTTGAAGAGCGGCATGAATCCGCCCTTGTGCAGGTCGGACGCGATGAAGCTCATCCACTCCATGATGCGATAGCGCCGCAGGCTACCCGGCGCGGCGCAGAGGTCGCTCTCCGGTCGCTGGTCGGCAAGGTACTGCATGATGATGGCGCCCTCGGTGAGATACTCGCCATTGGGCAGTTCGAGCGCCGGCACCTGGCCCTTCGGGTTGACCTTGTAGTAGTCGGACCCGTCGGGCAGCAGCTTGCGCGGCACGTCAACCCAGATCAGCTCGAGCGGCACGCCCAGTTCGCGGGCAACGATGTCGACCGCCAGGGAGCAGCCGCGGACTTCATGGAAGAACTTCATGGGATCTCTCTGTCGCGAAGGCGGAGGGGAATTCGCCGGATCAGGCTGCACGCGCCTTGGCCTCCAGCGCTTCCTGGACGAGCTGCGCCTCGACGGCAGCGCGCACCGAGGGACGGGCGGCAATGCGCGCCATGTAGGCTTCGAGCCTCGGCCAGGGCGAGACGTTGATCGCATGCCGCTTCGTCCAGATGACGATCGCGTAGCAATGGGCGTCGGCGATGGTGAACCGGTCGCCGACGAGATAGTCGTGATCGGCCAGATGGCGGTTCAGCCATTCCAGACGACCGGCAATGTGCTGCAGGGCGATCGGCCGGTAGTCAGGCGGCGTCGTCTTCTTGAAGAGCGGCATGAACCCGCCCTTGTGCAGGTCCGATCCGATGAAGCTCATCCACTCCAGCACGCGGTACTTCTCTGCGCCGCGCGCGGTCGAGGCGAGGTCGCTGTCCGGCCGCTGGTCGACCAGATACTGCATGATCGCCAGCCCCTCGCTGAGGAACTGGCCGTCCGGCAGCTGCAGCGACGGCACCTGTCCTTTCGGATTGATCGCGTACAGGTCGGTCCCGTCGGGCAGCAGCTTGCGCTGCATGTCGACCCAGACGATCTCGAGCGGGATGCCGATCTCGCGCGCGACGATGTCGACCGCGAGCGAACATCCATGGGATTCGTGGAAGAACTTCATGATCGTCCCTCTCACCCTCAGGCCGCCTTGGCCTGGCGCTCTGCCTCCTCGGCAGCCTTGACGGACGGGCGTGCGGCGACGCGGGCGACGTATGCCGCGAGGTTCGGCCACGGCGCGAGGTCGATGTCGTGCAGCTTCGACCACATCAGGATCGTGTAGCAGTAGGCATCCGCGACGCTGAAAGTGGCGCCGGTCAGGAACGGCTGGCTGGCCAGCACGTCGTCGAGCCACTTGAAGCGGGTGGCGAGGTTCTGCCGCGCGATCTCGCGATATTCCTGCGGCGTAGTCGGGCGGAAAAGCGGCGTGAAGCCCTTGTGCAGCTCGGTGCCCACGAAATTCAACCATTCGAGGACGCGGTAGCGCGCCATCGCACCCGGCGCCGGCAGCAGCGCGTTGCCGGGCTTGCCGTCGGCGAGGTACTGCACGATGACCGGCCCCTCGGTCAGGAACGCACCGTCGTCGAGCTGCAGCGTCGGCACTTGCCCCTTCGGGTTGACCTTGTAGTAGTCGGAACCGTCGCGCAGCTTCTTGGCGCGGACATCGACCCATTCGAGGGCGAGCGGGATGTCGAGCTCGCGCGCCACGATGTCGACGGCCAGAGAGCAGGCGTGTGGTGTGAGGTACAGTTTCATTCTCTGTCTCGCTGTGAGGGCCTGGTTCGGGATGGCGTTCAGTTCACGGTGATCTTGCGTTCGGACACGATGCGGCCGTAGCGCTCGCGGCCACGCGCGATCAGCACCGCCAGCTCCTCGGTCGAGCCGCTGCCGACATCGAAGCTCATGGCCTCGAAGGATTTGCGCAGCTCGGGCGAGGCCAGCGCCTTCTTCATCGCCGCATTGAGCGTGGCCACGATCTCGGGTGACGTCTTCGGCGGCGCCATCAGGCCGAAGAAGCCGGTGATGGACAGGTCGGGCAGACCCGCCTCCTTCGCCGTCGGCACGTCGGGCAGCGCCGGATCGCGCGTCTCGCTGGTCACCATCAGCGGCACGAGCTGCCCCGATTTGATCTGCGCGAGCAGCGGCGCCAGCACCTCGTCCATCAGCTGGGCGTCGCCGTTGATCACCGCGTCGCGCGCCGAGATCGACCCCTTGTAGGGAACGTGGACGAATTTCGTGCCCGTCGCCGCCATCAGGATCTCGCCCAGCAGGTGGTTGCTGGAGCCGATGCCCGCCGAGGCGAAGTTCAGGACGTCGGGCTTGGCGCGAGCCTGGTCGAGCAGTTCGGCCAGGGTTCGCGCGCCGGTCGCCCGCGACGTGACGAACACGAAGGGCTGCAGTGCGCCCAGACTCACCGGCACCAAAGTCGTCAGGTAGGTCTGGTCGGGGTACAGCACCGGCGCGACCGCCAGGGTGCTGCCGCTGCCCCACAGCAGCGTGTAACCGTCGGGCTCCGAGGTGGCGACGCGGCGCGTGCCGATGCGCCCACCCGCCCCCGGCTGGTTCAACACGACCACCGGCTGGCGAAGGATATCCGACAGGGCCTTGGCGACGACGCGCGCCGACACATCGGTCGATCCGCCCGCCTCGAACGGCACGACGATGGTCACAGCACGCTCGGGATAAGTCCCGGCCATTGCCGGTCCCGAGAGAAGAAGCGCCATCGCGGCGCAGGTACGCACGACCCTCCGAAGCAACCCTGTCATAGCCACCCCCTTCGCTGTCGAAGGCAAAGGTACGACGATTTTGTTTCAATACACAAGTCTAGTACTACAATTTTGTTGAAAGAGCCTGTTTGGGCAGGCAAAGATGCTCTGGATGGCCCGCAGAATGGGGCGAATCCCGGATCAACCCGGGATCGGACGACGATGGAGGAGCGGAAATGAAGGGTACGATTCTCGTTGGAACGGCGAGTCAGGGCTTCCTGCGCAGCGTCGACGATGGCGCGACCTGGCACCGTCTGGGCCTCAAGGAGGCCATCGAGTTCGACGGCGTCGTGCGCAGCGTCGTGGTCGATCCCCACGATCCCAAGGTGGTCCTGGCCGGCACCGATTCAGGCCTGTGCATCAGCACCGATGGCGGCGCGCACTTCTCGCTCGTCGACTCGCCGATGAACGGTCAGGCCGTATGGTCGATCGCGATCGATCCCGCCAACCCGTCCTACATTTATGCCGGAACGGGCGCGCCCTCGCGCGCGGCCATTTTCCGCTCGACCGATGCCGGTAAGAGCTGGCAGCGCCTCTCGCCCGAGATTCCGGAGTTCTGCCAGGGTGTGAACCGGCCGCGAATCCTCACGATCTACATCGACCCGTCCGATACCGCACAGGTCTGGTTCGGCGTCGAGGAAGGCGGCCTGTGGCGCAGTGGCGATCACGGCGCCACGTGGCAGCGTCTCGATCCCGAGTGCGGCATCACCAATTCCGACATCCACTGCATCTCGATGCTTCCAGCGAGCGGCCAGCAGCCGCACCGGATCTTCGTCGCGACCGTCAACTCGGTCTTCACCAGCACCGACGGCGGCAAGGCTTGGACCGGCGCGGCCTCGAAGGATCGTTTCGAAGGACTTTACTACACGCGAGCCGTCCAGCCGCTGGCCGGAGACGACGCGTTGATGCTGGCGGTCGGCGACGGCACGCCCGGCACGAAGAGCCGCCTGTACCGCTCGACCGACCGTGGCGACAGCTGGGTCCCCGCCCTGCTCCATGCCGAGCCGAACTCGACCTTCTGGGCTTTCGGCCTGCATTCCGCGGACCCGGCCCTGGTGTTCGCCGGCACCAAGTACGGCGACCTCTTCCGCTCGCTCGACGGCGGCCGAAGCTGGTTCAAGGAATGGCGTGCCTTCCCGGAAATCACGGCGGTCGCCTGGACGCCCTTCGAGGCACCCGTCCGCGCCCATCCCCGCTCGATCACCTGACCGCCACGCGCCGGCGACGCCCCCTTCCACCTGAAGACAAACGGAACATGCGCACCAATAATCTCGGCGAATTCCATATCCGCAAATGGTACCTGCAAATTGAGGATACCCTGGCCAACGAGACCGGGGCGCTGGCCGACGGCGATCCGGTCCGCAAGATCGTCATCGGGGCCGCCCTGCACAATCCGCACGCCGGCCGGTTCGTCGGTGATCTCGGCGACTCGGTGCGGGCCTCCGAGGCGCTCGGCCGGGAGTTCGGGAGGCGCATCCGCGAGACGCTGGGCAACGAGCAGGTCGCGAGCTACGGCAAGGCCTGCCTGGTGGGCTCGGCCGGCGAATACGAGCACGGCAATGCCTTGCTGACGACGGTCTTCGCCGATCCCGTGCGCGATGCGATCGGCGGAGCAAAGTCCTGGATTCCGTCGACCGGAAAGCGTGGCGCGCCCGGTGCGTCGATCGACATTCCTCTCGCCCACAAGGACGAGCTTTATGTACGCTCGCACTACGACACGATCAGCGCCATGTTCGCGGACGCCCCGAACGCGGACGAGATCGTCATCGCCTTCGCGTGCGCCACGCGCGGGCGACTGCATGCACGCCTCGGCGGTCTCGCCGCCGACGCGCCACGTGCCGCCTGACCGACGAGGAGGATCGCATGGCCAAGACTGAACAGGAATCGCGGGGATACAGGGTCCGCACCCGCGACGGCCTGTCCCTGCGCGTACTGGAATGGGGGGCTCCCGACGCGGCGCCCATCGTCATGCTGCATGGGATTCGGGGCTACGCCCGGACCTTCGCCGGGTTGGCGCAGGCGCTCCAGCCCGGCTTCCGCACCATCGCCTGGGACCAGCGCGGCCGCGGCGCCAG
This sequence comes from Reyranella sp., assembly GCF_052439685.1. Taxonomy (GTDB): domain Bacteria; phylum Pseudomonadota; class Alphaproteobacteria; order Reyranellales; family Reyranellaceae; genus Reyranella. Next base: position 77,040 of record NZ_JBQVQG010000015.1, on the reverse strand, counting down.
CGACTGGGATCCGGCGGGCAACTATTACAACGATACCTATGTCCGCGACATCGAGGATGTGGTCGAGCATCTCGGCCTCGGCCGCTTCGACCTACTTGGCCATTCGATGGGGGGCATCGCCGCCTATGTCTATGCCGCGTCTCATCCCGACAAGATCCGGCGGCTGATCATCGAGGATGCCGGCCCGGGCGCCTCGGAGGACAGCTCGGGCTCCGCTCGCATTCGCCAGGAACTGCTTTCGGCCCCCCGTTCCTTCGAAAGCTGGGATGCTGCCGTCACCTTCATGCGCAACCTGCGCCCGAGCGTCACCGAAGAGGCGCGCCTCGACCGGTTGCGCAACATGCTGAAGCAGCATCCCGACGGAACGTGGGGCTGGCAGTACGACCATGATGGAATCGCCCGCGCCCGGCTCGATCCGGACCCGTCGCGCCGGGTCGACCTGTGGCCGCATGTCGAGGCGCTGCGCGCTCCCACGCTGGCGCTGCGCGGCGGCCGCTCGGATTATTTCAAGCGCGAGACCGCCGAGGCGATGACCGCACGCAATCCGCTGGTGCGCTGGAACGAAGTGGCCGATGCCGGCCACTATATCCACGACGACCAGCCCGAGGTCGTAAAGGCCCTCGTCTCCGGCTTCCTCGCCGAATAGGCCCCTGACGAGGTGCTCTGACGCTCAGAGCACCTTGCCGGTGCTGTCGTCGATCAGGTGCATGTTGCTGAGGTCCGCCCGGAGCTTCATGGACTGTGCCGCCGCCGCGCCCGCATTCGGATTGACGCGGCCGCAGATTTCCCGGCCGTTGACGGTAAAGTAGACCAGCGTCTCCATACCCATCGGCTCGACGACGTCGATCAGCATGTCGAAATCGTGCTGGTTGGGCTCGGTGTGGGGCCTCGTCTCCATGATGTGCTCGGGCCGCAGCCCCAGCATCAGGTTCGGCTGGCCGACGTGGGGCGTATAGCGCGCCGTGCGGTCGGCCGGCACCGGGAAAGACAGTGTGTCGTTCAGGCGAACACGTAGCGCGCCTGCCGCCTGCTCGAGCTGGCAGGTGATGAAGTTCATGGCGGGCGAGCCGATGAAGCCCGCGACGAACTTGGTCGCCGGCGAGTGGTAGAGATCGTTCGGCGAGCCGACCTGCTCGATCAGGCCGCCGTTCATCACCACCACGCGGTCCGCCAGGGTCATCGCCTCGACCTGGTCATGGGTCACGTAGACCGTCGTGGTGCGGACCTTCTGGTGGACCTTCTTGATCTCGGTGCGCATCTGCACGCGCAGCTTGGCGTCGAGATTGGACAGCGGCTCGTCGAACAGGAACACCTTGGGATCGCGTACGATCGCGCGGCCCATGGCGACACGCTGACGCTGGCCGCCGGAGAGCTGCTTGGGCTTGCGATCCAGCAGCTCGGTGATGTCGAGGATCTGCGCGGCCTGCTTCACCCGCTGGTCGATCACATCCTTCGGAGTCTTCTTGAGCTTCAGGCCGAACGACATGTTCTCGTAGACGTTCATGTGCGGATAGAGGGCGTAGTTCTGGAACACCATGGCGATGTCACGATCCTTCGGCGGGACGTCGTTGACGACGTGGCCGCCGATCGCGATGTCGCCGCCGCTGATCTCCTCGAGCCCCGCGATCATGCGGAGCGTGGTGCTCTTGCCGCAGCCCGACGGGCCGACCAGGACGATGAACTCCTTGTCGCTGATGTCGAGGTCGATGCCCCGGACGGCGAGGACTTCGTCGTACTTCTTGACGACTTTACGCAACGTTACCTGAGCCATGTGTCGACTATCCCTTTGTCGCGCCCGCGGTCAGACCCGCAATGTAGTAATCCATGAGGAAGGCGTAGATGATGAGCGGTGGCGCCGCGCCGAGCAGCGCGCCCGTCATGATCTGCCCCCAGTTGAAGACGTCGCCCTTGATCAGCGTCGTGATGATGCCTACTGGCAGCACCAGCTCGCTGGTCGAGGTGGTGAAGGCCAGCGGGTAGAGAAACTGCGCCCAGGCGACGGTGAAGGTGAAGATCGTCGCCGCGATGATCCCGGGCAACGCCACCGGGATGAATATCTTCGTCAGGGTCTGCATCCAGGTGGCGCCGTCGATCAGCGCTGCCTCGTCCAGCTCCTTCGGAATCGAGGCGAAATAACCGATCATGATCCAGGTCGCGAACGGCACCGTCAGCGTCGGATAGAGGATGATCATCGTCCACCAGTGATTCATCAGCTGGATGCCCAACACCTCATTGACCCAGGCAAACATCTTGAACAGCGGGATGAACAGCAGGGTTTCCGGGATGAGGTAGGTCAGGAAGACGCCGGTCGCCAGGGTGGCCGATCCCCAGAATTTCATGCGGGCGAGCGCAAAGGCGGCGACCACGCTGATCAACATGGTCATGATGACGACGCAAATCGACACGATCGCCGAGTTCCGGAAGAACACCAGGAAGTGGTTCTGCGAAAGCAGGTCGATGTAATTCTGCAGCGTCGGATTGCTGATCCACCAGGGGTTGGTCGCCGCCGAGATCTCTGCGCTGGTCTTCAGCGAGGTGATTAGCATGTAGATCGGCGGCATCAGGAAGAAGATGGCGAACAGCACGAGGAAGAAATAGGACCAGCGCAGCGCCCAGGTCCGGTCGCGGCTCATGCTGCCGTACTTGGGACGGGTCGGCTCCCCGGTGGCGATTGCGGCGTTTGCCATCAGACTTCACTCCCCCGCTTGGTGATGTCGCGCAGGATGAACGTCGCGGCGACGGCCAGGATGGGCACCATGAACAGCGACACGGCGGCGCCGAGCGGAATGTCTCCGCCCTCGATGCCGACACGAAACGCCCAGGTGCCGAAGATGTGCGTGCTGTTGAGCGGACCGCCCGCCGTCAGCACGCGTACGATGTCGAAATTGGCAAAGGTTACGATCAGCGAGAACAGCGCGGTGATCGCGATGATGTTGCGCATCATCGGCAGGGTCACGTACCAGATGCGCTGCCACCAGGTGGCGCCGTCGATCGAGGCCGCCTCATAGAGCTGCTCGGGCACCGACTTCAGCGCCGCGAGGTACATGATCATGAAGAACGGCGAGCCGATCCAGACATTGACCAGAATAACCGAAAAGCGGGCCCAGCCGGCCTCGCCGGTCCATGGAATGGCCTCGAAGCCGAAAATCGCCAGGAGCCAGTTGAGGGCGCTGTAGGACGGATCGAACAGCCACAGCCAGGCGAGCGTGCTCATGGCCGGCGGGATCACCCACGGCACGAGCAGCATGCCGCGCCACTTGCGCTGGCCCTTCGAGGGGATGTTATGGACGAAGTGGGCGACCACGAAGCCAATGATCGCCTTGAAGATCACCGCAGTGATGGCGAACAGGCAGGACTGGTAGACGACCAGCCAGAACGTATCGCGGCCGAAGAGGAACTCGAAGTTCCCGAAGCCGACGAAGCGAGTCATGCCCTTGTTGAGAGTCGCAAGGTAGACCGCGTAGCCCGCCGGATAGGCCACCAGGATGGAGATCAGGAGGATCAGCGGCAGCGCCATAAGAAAGGCGATGGTCGACTTGCGCTGCATGAGCTTGTGCAGGCCACTGCGTTGCTGTGACGGGTGCTCGGCCGGGTTGCGGGCGGCGATGTCTGCCATCGGGTACTCCAGGCCCACCGGGCCGTGCGGGAAACGCCAAGTAGAAACGAGCCGACAAGCCGAACCGGGCCGCCGCGATGGAAGCGGAGCAACCTGCCAATTTCAGGTTGCGCCGCTATCCTCTCGAACCGGCGTTGAAGACCGATTCCGGGCCGATCGGCGACCGCCCGCCGATCCTCTCGGGGACCGGCGGGCGACGCGTCGCATCAGTTGCGGGTGAAGCCCTCGAGCTCCCTGGCCGCCCAATCGATGGTCTTGTCCATCGCTTCGCCCTTGGCGTAGCGCACGACCATCTGTGTCTGGATGGCCTGGGTGTAGATCTGCTCGGCGATCTTGTGCGGCGCGGGCGCGGCTGCGATCGAGAGCGTCTGGTGGTTGTGCGGGTTAGGGTAGTGGTAGAGCGTGCCCTTGGGAGGCGACTCTTCGGCCCAGACCTTGAAGGTGGTGAGCTTCTCGAACGCCGGCAGGTCATAACCCTGCGAGGCGTTGGTCATCTTCTCCGCGGAGCTTGCCTGCGAGAGGAAGGTGATCAGGCTCTTTGCCGAAGCCTGGTTCTTGCTGAAGTTCCAGATGCCCCAGAAGTAGGGCAGGAACGGCGCATAGCGGCCCTTCGGCCCGGCCGGGAAGCCGTGCGTCCAGAGCTGCTCGGCGATCTGCGGTGCGTCGCGTTTGGCGACGGCCCAGGCGCTGGGCGGGTTCATGATCAGCGAGCCTTGGCCCGACACAAGGAACTTGTTGTTCGAGGCGTCGTCCCACGACGGCACGTCGGGCGGCAGGAACTGCATCAGCTTCTTGTAATAGTCGAGCACCTGGCGGACCTGGTCGTTCTTCACGACGATGTCGCCCTTGGCGTTGACGAGCTGCGCACCGAAGGCGTGGAACAGCGCGCCGGCGCTGTCGACACTGTCCGAGGTCGCGCCGAGGCCGATGCCGAACGGGTTGCCACCTTTGTGGCAGGCTTCCGCCGCCTTGAGGAAGTTGTCGAGGTTCCAGGCGTCGGCCTTGGGGGCCGCTCCGGCTGGGTACATCGCCTGGATGTCGATGCCGGCATGCTTCTTCAGCAGGTCGATACGCGAGCACGGGCCCTTGATCTGGCTACCGGAGGTCGCCGGCACGGCAAGCCACTTGCCGTTCAGCTTGCCGAGATACTCCACGGTGCCGTTGACCGCGCCGTTCTCCTTGATGAGCGGCTCCATGACGTCGTTCATCGGGACCAACTGCTCGGCGTAGCGCGACGGCAGCCAGGTCGAGAAGGCGAGCACATCGTGACCCGATTTGGCCTGCGATTCAGCGGCCGTGGTCAGCAGCAGCTTGTTGCCCTGAGACGTGATGAAGTCCATCGAGACTTCGACCTTGTTCTTCTCGGCCCACTCGTTCACGAGAGCCTCGACCGCCTTGTTGGCGCCCGGCACCCAGTGATCCCAGAACCCGACAGAAAGCTTGCCAGCGGCATAGGCGCTGCGGACAAACGGCGCAGCCACCATGGCTGCGGATGCCGCAGCCGTACCGGCGACGAATCGACGTCGATTGACCTTCATCGAGACCATGTTTCCTCCTCTGAGCCGATTTTGACCGGCAAATTAATCCCAGCCCGCGCTGACGCTCGGGCACTGGCTCTCATTCGGAGCCTTGAGGCGATGCTATGCACAAGACGCCGGGCAAGCAACGCATTTTGACATGGGATTTGGAATCGAGCGGCATTTGACAGGTTGCAGCGAGACCCGGATGCTCCGCGACCCGACCCGTCGCGAGACCTGCAATTCCTGCGAGAATTTTCTGTGAATTGCGTCCCGATCGAACTCCATCGCCGGACTTCCCGGCACCAGAATTGAAAGAAGCGTTTGCCTCCTCATGAATACCGCTCCGATCACTAATCCCTGGCTCGCCGCCGTCGCTCCCTCGCCCATCGGCGAAACCAAGCGCTGGGTGCTGGGGCGCACTTTCCCCGCCGACCGGCCGCTGATCGACCTCAGCCAGGCGGTACCGGGCTATCCGCCCGCGCTGGAACTGCGCCAGCATCTGGGCGAACTGCTGCTCGACCCTTCGATGCACGGATACACGCCGATCCTCGGCCTGCCCGTTCTGCGCGAGGCCTATGCCGGACATCTTTCCGAATTCTACGGTGCGCCGATCACGCCCGCGGAAGTCGGTATCACGTCGGGTTGCAACCAGGCCTTCTGCCTCGCCCTGATGAGCATCGCCAAGGCGGGCGATCAGGTGATCGTGCCGCGGCCGCACTACTTCAATCACGATATGTGGATGCGCATGCAGGGGATCGAGCCGGTGCCGCTCGACTTCCGGCCGGGCTCCGGCGCCGTGCCCAGCGCGGAGGATGCCGAGAAGCTGATCGGGCCGCGCACCCGCGCGATCATCCTGATCTCGCCCAACAATCCGACGGGTGCGGTCTATCCGCCCGAGACGATCCACGCCTTCTTCGAGCTTGCGAAAAAGCATGGCATCGCCCTCCTGCTCGACGAGACCTACAAGGACTTCCTTCCCGCCGGCGAGCGCCCGCACGATCTCTTCAGCCGGCCGGACTGGCGCGGCACCTTGGTGCACCTCTACAGCTTCTCCAAAGTGTTCGCGCTGACCGGCTATCGCGTCGGCGCCGTCACCGCGGGCGCGGGTCTGATGGTGGAGATCGAGAAGGCGATGGACTGCGTTTCGATCTGCCCGCCGCGGCTTGCGCAGGAGGCCGCGCTGTACGGCCTGCGCAACCTGCTGCCGTGGGCGCGGAACAACACCGCCGGCCTCAAGGCGCGAGCCGACCTGCTGGGCCAGGGTCTCGAACGCTCCAACCGCTGGCGCCTCGTCAGCATCGGCGCCTATTTCGCCTACGTCGAACACCCTTTCGCCGGGACACCCTCGACCGAGGTCTCGAAGCGCATGGCCGACGAGGAGAACCTGCTCACCATCCCCGGCGACATGTTCGGCGCCGGGCAGGAACGCTTCATCCGTATCGCCTTCGCCAACGTCACGGACGACAAGATTCCGACGGTCCTGGAGCGGCTGGAGCGTTTCGGCGTCTAGGGAGGACGCGACGCGTCACGCCGTGCGGAGAATCTTCTCCATCGGCTTTCCCTTCGCCAATTCGTCGACGAGTTTGTCGAGGCAGCGGATCTCGCGCATGATCGGCTCCTCGATCTCCTCGACGCGGACGCCGCAGACCACGCCCTTGATGAGGGCGCGTGAGGGGTTGGGCTTGGGTGCCTTGGCGAAGAAGGTTTCAACATCGACCTCCTTGCTCAACTGGGCTTCCAACGCCTTCGCACCGTAGCCGGTGAGCCAGGAGAGGATGCGGTCGACCTCTGCCCTGGTGCGCCCTTTTCGCTCCGCCTTCGCGACCAGGGCAGCGTAAACCTTCGCGAAGACCATCGTGTAGATGCGATGCTTTGCCATGATCGCGATGCTAGCCTATCCGCCGCCGCCATCAACGATGCGAAGAGGTACGCGCCATGCCCCACGCCACCACGCCCGACGGGGTGAAGCTGTATTACGAGGAAGCCGGCAGCGGCACGCCGATCCTCTTTGTCCACGAATATTGCGGCGACTGGCGCGCCTGGGAGCCGCAGATGCGCTTTTTCGCACGCCGCCACCGCTGCATCACCTATTCCTTCCGCGGCTATCCCGGATCCGACGTGCCGCCGAACGGCGACATGTACGGCCAGCAGCCGGCGGTCGATGACGCCAGGCACATGCTCGATCATCTCGGGATCTCGAAGGCTCATATCGTCGGCCTCTCGCAGGGTGCGTTCGCGACGGTCCACTTCGGCCGATGCTATGCCGACCGCGTCCTCTCGCTGACCCTCGCGGGCGTGGGGTCCGGCGCCGGCCGCGACGGGCACGAGCAATTCAAGAAGGATGCCGTGACGACGGCCGGCCTCATCCGCAAGGACGGCATGGCGAAGTATGCCGAGAGCCTGACGACCAATCCGACACGCTCGCGCTTCAGGCTAAAGGATCCGCGCGGCTTCGACGAGTTCACGAAGCATCTCTCCGAACACCCTGCCGTCGGCGCCGCCAACACCATGGAGAACTACCAGGGCAAGCGGCCCTCGCTCTACGACTTCGAGGAGGAGTGGAAGGCGCTCGACCTGCCGACGCTGATCGTCTGCGGCGACGAGGACGATCCCTGCCTGCAGCCCAGCCTTTACCTGAAGCAGGTCCTGCCGAACGCCGGCCTCGCGATGTTCGCCAAGACCGGCCATGCGGTGAACCTCGAGGAGCCGGACGCCTTCAACCGTGAGCTCTGGAACTTCATCGTGCTTGTCGAATCCGGCAAATGGACGCCGCGGCAGCCTGCAGCGAAGGACGCCGGCCTTATCTGACCGTCACGGCGTGATTGAGCGGCCCGTGACCGCGCCCGAAACCGGGCGCGGTTTCGATGGCCTTGCGGACATAGTCGCGCGCCCGCGCGACGGAATCGTGCAACGTCATGTTCTGGGCAAGGCCCGCCGCGATCGCGGATGCGAGCGTGCAGCCCGTGCCATGGGTGCTGCGGCTCACGATCCGCGCATCCTCGAAGCGGTCGAACCTGCCGTCGTGGAACAGCAGGTCGACAACGCGATCGCCCTCCAGATGACCGCCCTTCATCAGCACCGCACCGGCGCCCAGGTCGACCAGCCGTTCGGCGGCACGCTTCATGTCGGCCTCACCCCTCACCGGGAAGCCCACCAGCACTTCCGCTTCAGGAAGGTTGGGCGTGATCAGGGCCGCCATCGGCAGCAGCGTGTCGCGCAGCGCGGCTTCGGCTTCGGTCAGAAGCAGCCGGTGTCCGCCCTTGGCCACCATCACCGGATCGACGACCAGCGGCACGCCGGGCGCATGCCTGGCGATGCCGGCTGCGACCACGGCGATCACTTCAGCGCTGTGCAGCATGCCGGTCTTGAGCGCGTCGGCACCGATGTCGCTCAGCACGACCTCGATCTGCTGCGCGATGAAGGCCGGCTCGATCCCGACCACGCCATGCACGCCTTCGGTATTCTGGGCCGTAAGGGCCGTGATGGCCGTCGCCGCGAAGCCGTCCATCGCCGTGACCGCCTTGATGTCGGCCTGGATACCCGCCCCGCCGCCGGAATCGGAGCCGGCAACGATCAGCACCCGGCCCTTCATGCCGCCTGCCGGGGGATTGCGTCGATGATCTGGTCGACCACGCTGCGCACGAGTTCGGAATCGTCGCCCTCGGCCATCACGCGGATCAACGGCTCGGTGCCGGACTTGCGCACCAGGATGCGCCCGCCCTTGCCGAGGCGTTCTTCCCCCGAGGCAATGGCTTTGGCGACGGAGGCGGCATCCAGCGCGGCCGTCGCGTCGGCGACACGGATGTTCTTGAGCAACTGCGGCACCGGCTCGAAGGCGCGGAAGAACTCGCTGGCGGGACGGTCGCAGCGGATCAGCGCGCAGAGCGCCTGGAGGGCGGCCATCAATCCGTCGCCGGTCGTGGCGTGATCCGTCATGATGATGTGCCCCGACTGCTCGCCGCCCAGGTTAAAACCGTCGGCGCGCATGCGCTCCAGCACGTAACGGTCGCCGACCTGCGTGCGCACGAGCTTCAGTCCCCGCACCTCGAGGTAGCGCTCCAGCCCTAGGTTGGACATGACGGTCGCGACGACACCGCCGCCCGAGAGCAGGTCGCTCTGCTTCCATTGATCGGCGATCGTGGCCATGAGTTGGTCGCCGTCGATCACGCGGCCGGTCTCGTCGACCAAAATGACGCGATCGGCATCGCCGTCGAGGCCGATGCCGATATGGGCATGATGCGCGACGACTTGCTCCTGCAGCACGCCGGGATGCGTCGAGCCGCAATTGCCGTTGATGTTGAAACCATCCGGCGCGACACCGACGCGAACGACCTCGGCGCCGAGTTCGGTGAGCACGGTGGGCGCGACCTTGTAGGCGGCACCATTGGCACAGTCGACGACGACCTTGAGCCCACTGAGGTCGAGACCTCGCGGGGCCGATGCCTTGACCGACTCGATGTAGCGGCCCTGGACGTCGTCGAGCCGCTTGGCCCGGCCGATCGCGGCGGCGTCGGCAAGGGCGAGGTCGGAGGGTCTCATCACCAGCGCCTGGATCTCGCTCTCGACCGCGTCGGACAGTTTGAAGCCGTCCGGCCCGAACAGCTTGATGCCGTTGTCCTCGTAGGGATTGTGCGACGCGGAGATCATCACGCCGACATCGGCCCGCATCGACCGGGTCAGGAAGCCGACGGCGGGCGTGGGAATAGGCCCCAGCAGGAAGACGTCCACCCCCACCGAGAGGAAGCCGGCCGTCAGGGCCTGCTCCAGCATGTATCCCGACAGGCGCGTATCCTTGCCGATCACGGCACGGTTGCGGTGGGCGCCGCGGTGGAAGACCTGGCCGGCGGCCATGCCGATGCGCATCGCCATCTCGGCGGTCATCGGGGCGGTATTGGCACGACCGCGAACGCCGTCGGTGCCGAAGAGTGAACGAGCCATTAGTGTAGTTTTACCGCATCGCCTCGAACACGGCGAGGGTCTGCCGGGTCGCCACGACGTTGTGAACGCGGACAATCGAGGCGCCGCGACGCACGGCTTCCACCCCCAGCCAGGCCGATGCAGGATCGCGATCAGCAGGCTTTTCGAGGCCCGTCAGCCGGCCGATGAAACTCTTGCGGGAGCAGCCGATCAACACCGGATAGCCCTCCTCCATCAGGCGCTTCGTGCCGACAATCAGCGCGAGTTCCTCCTCGACCTTCTTGCCGAAACCGAGGCCGGGATCGAGGGCGATGCGCTCCCGCTCCACGCCTGCCGCCTCACAGGCTGCGGCGCGATCGAGCAGGAACCGGCGAACATCCTCGACGACGTTGTCGTAGGCCGGCCCGGCATAGCGCTCCTCCGGTCGGCCGCGACGGTGCATCAACACGACGGATGCCTTGCTTCGGACGACCAGCGGCAGCATCGCTTCGTCATCGCGCAGTGCCGATACGTCGTTCACGATGCGCGCACCGGCTGCCAATCCCGCTTCGGCAACGAAGGCGCGACGCGTATCGAGGGAAACGACTGCGCCGTGGCGAACCAGGCCTTCGACGACGGGCAGAACCCGCCGGCATTCCTCCTCGGGAGAGACGGCGGCCGAGCCGGGGCGTGTGGACTCCCCGCCGACATCCAGGATGTCGGCTCCCTCCGCCACAAAGCGCAGGCCATCGTCGAGGGCCCGCGCCGGGTCGAGGCGTTCACCGCCGTCGGAGAAGGAGTCGGGCGTCACATTCACGATCGCCATCACGAGAGGGCGATCGAGGGCGAGGCCCGCGAAGCGTCGGATCAAACGCCCGGCTGAGGCTCGGGGTTAGCGCCTGGCGCCGGGCCGGTGGTGGTCGGGACCGAGGCGCGGCGGCGGCGATCCGACGTTCCGGCGCCGCCGGTATCGTCGCGCACGACCTTCTCGCCGCGCAGGATGGTGCCGATCTCGTCGTTGCTCAGCGTCTCGTACTCAAGCAGCGCCTTGGAAATCGTATGCAGATCCTCGAGGCGCTCGGTCAGGATCGTCCTGGCACGGCCCTCGGCCTCCTCGATCAGGCGGCGAACCTCCTGGTCGATGAGCTGGGATGTCGCCTCGGAGACGTTTTGCGTCTGGGTCACGGCATGGCCCAGGAAGACCTCCTGCTCGTTGGCCTGATAGCGCACACGGCCGAGCTTCTCGGACATGCCGTAGGCGGTGATCATGCCGCGGGCCGTCTGGGTCGCGACCTGGATGTCGCTGGCGGCGCCCGTCGTCACGTTCTCGGGGCCGAACACCAGCTCCTCGGCGAGGCGGCCGCCGAACATGATGGCCAGGCGCGACTCGAGATACTGCTTGGTGTGGCTGAGATGATCGCGTTCCGGCAGCTGCATGGTCACGCCCAAGGCGCGGCCGCGCGGGATGATCGTCACCTTGTGCAGGGGATCGCTCTTGGGAACATGCATGGCGACCAGCGCGTGGCCGGCCTCATGATAGGCCGTGAGCGTCTTTTCCTCGTCGGTCATGGCCATCGAGCGGCGCTCGGTGCCCATCAGCACCTTGTCCTTGGCGTATTCGAAATCGCCCATCGTCACGAGGCGCTTGCCGACGCGCGCGGCACGCAGGGCGGCCTCGTTCACGAGATTGGCCAGATCGGCGCCGGAGAAGCCCGGCGTACCGCGAGCCAGCACGCGCGGATCGACGTCAGGCGCCAGCGGCACCTTGCGCATGTGGACCTTGAGAATCTTCTCGCGGCCGCCGACATCGGGATTCGGCACCACGACTTGGCGGTCGAAGCGACCCGGACGCAGCAGCGCCGGATCGAGCACGTCGGGACGGTTGGTGGCGGCGATCAGGATGACGCCCTCGTTCGCCTCGAAACCGTCCATCTCGACCAGCAGCTGGTTGAGGGTCTGCTCGCGCTCGTCATTGCCGCCGCCCAAGCCGGCGCCGCGATGGCGGCCGACGGCGTCGATTTCGTCGATGAACACGATGCACGGGGCGTTCTTCTTGGCCTGCTCGAACATGTCGCGCACGCGGCTGGCGCCGACGCCCACGAACATCTCGACGAAATCGGAGCCCGAGATGGTGAAGAACGGCACGTTGGCCTCGCCGGCGATGGCGCGCGCCAGCAGCGTCTTACCGGTACCCGGAGGGCCGACCAGCAAGCAGCCCTTGGGAATCTTGCCGCCCAGCCGCTGGAACTTCTGTGGGTCCTTCAGGAAGTCGACGATCTCCTCGAGTTCGCCCTTGGCCTCGTCGATACCGGCGACGTCGTCGAACGTGACGCGGCCATGCTTCTCGGTCAGCAGGCGCGCCTTCGACTTGCCGAAGCCCATGGCGCGGCCGGTGCCGCTCTGCATCTGGCGCAGGAAGAAGATGTAGACGCCGACCAGGACGAGTACGGGCAGCCAGCTCACAAAGATGCTGCCGAGGTTCATGCCCTCTTCCGCCGGTCCCGCATCGACACGGTCGACGTTCTTGATGAGCATCGGCATCAACTGGTCGTCCGGCGGCGTGCTCGGCACATAGGTCGAGAACTTCTGCACGCCATTGCGCGGCTCGCGGAAGGTGCCGTTGATCGTGTTGCCCTGGATGCGGACATCCTGGACCTGCCGCTGCTCGACCGACCGAACGAACTCGGAATAGGAGATCGTGTTGCCCGGGGTCCGGGAAGCCCCGCCCTGGAAGACGCTGTAAAGCAGCGCGAGCAACAGGACGATGACGATCCAGAGGGCGGCGTTACGATTGAACGGGTTCACTGTGGCTTCCGTTATGAGGGGCTACGACCAAGATGGGTTGCGGCCGCAGGGTCGCAAGCGAAAAATGCAGCGGGAATCAAGGGCTGCCTTCCATTCCTGCCATTTTCGGGCCGGACAATCCACTCAAGCTGCCGCGAGCCGGCCGCCTGGCGCAAGGCGAATTGGCACCCCGCCAGGGTGAAATCCTGCCCCCGCCCCGATCTGCCGCGATCGACGGTCCCGGACAGCCGGGCCAGCGCACGGTCGAGGCGTTCCCGCCGTGGAGGGTGGTCGCTGCCGCCCAAGGCCTGCACGACGCGGCTGGCCAGCCTGCGCCGAAGGTCGAGCGGCAGCCGCTCGATGGCAGCCCGGTCGAGGGCCACGCCGCCATCGTCCCGGGCCTCGAACATCGCCACCCCCGCCCGGGCGGCCAGCAGTTCGTGGCCAGACCTCAGACGATCTGCATCCGGCAGTCCCGCGATCGGAACGCCTTGCTGGCGCAAGCGCGCCCGCTCAAACCGTGGATCGGTGTTGGACGGGTCGTCGATCCATGCGATGCCGCGCGAAACCAGCGTGGCGGCAAGGCGCGCGCGCGCGACCGGCAGCAAGGGACGCAGGAGACGGACCTCCGGCCATTCGATTAGCGCTGCCATGCCAGCGAGCCCGTCCGGCCCGCTGGCCCGCGCCGTACGCATTGCGATCGTCTCGGCCTGGTCGTCGGCCTGATGCGCCACCAGGAGGTGCAGAATTCCGCGCTCGCGGCAGGCTTCGCGCAACAGCCCGTATCGGGCGCCGCGCGCCGCTTCCTGAAGGCCGGTGGACGGCTTTGCGCCCGTCCACCGCAGGATGAGACTCTCGACACCGCGGCTTTCCAGCAGCCTGCCTGTGGCCAGCGCCTCCCCCGCCGCCTCGGGGCGCAGCCCGTGATCGACGATCAGCGCGATGATCCGGCCACCGAGTGGAGCCGCCCATTCCTGAGCCAGCAGGGTTAGGGCGAGCGAGTCGCGGCCACCGGAAACGGCGACGGCCAGTTCGGGACGGGTCTCGAAGGGTCCGAAGGGCGCCATGAGGCGCGCGAAGGTCGCCCCATCGACGGGGCTCGGGTCGCCGGTGTCGCTCACCCGCACCCGTTCTTCTGGCGCTCCTGCTCGATCCGCCGCTTCTGCAGGTCGGTCGCGCGCGGATAGTCCTGGCTGAAGCGCGCGAACACCGCGCAGGCGTCCGTCTTGCGGCCCAGCACGGCCATGGTAATGCCGAGCTTCAGGAGATTGTCCGGACCCTTCTGGCTGGTCTTGTAGACCTTGTAGCCTTCGGCGAAAGCCGTCAGGGCGCTGTTGTAGTCGCGACGCGCGTAGTAGGTCTCGCCGAGCCAGTACTGGGCGTTGCCGGCCAGCTTGTTCTGCGGGTTGCGCTGAACGAAGGTCCTGAAGCCGCGCTCGGCGGCGGCATAGTCCCCTTCCTGAAGCTTCTTCACGGCATCGTCGTAGAGCTGCTCGGCCGTGGCGCCGGCGGGTGCCGGCGAACTTGTCGGAGCGGCTGCCGGCGCCCCCGGGCGCGTCGTTGCGGCCGCCCCGGAGCGGCCACCGCCGCCCTTCTCGAGCTGCTCGATCCGGTACTCGTAGTCCGCCTGCATCTTCTCCATCTGCTGCTGCAGCTTCGCATTGCGATTCTGCAGCTGCTCGAGCTGGCCGGTCAGATTGGTCAGCGACTGCTGGAGCTGATTGAATCGGTCCTCGATGTAGACCGCATCTCCCCCACGCTGCGCCGCGGCCGCCGTGGGCAAGGCAAGGGCAATGAGGAGGGCGAACCGGGCGGGAAGGATCTTCATGGCAAACGCTTTGTTCACATCAAACGCGGCCATTTTCAGGCATGGCCGTCCCGCCTCCAAACGAAAACGCCGGTCGCATCACGACCGGCGTTTCGTGCATTTGCCTCGTGCGAGGCGATTCTACTCCAGGGCCGTCACGGCGCGACGGTTGCGCGCCCAGGCCGCCTCGTCGGAGCCGACCGGATCCGGACGTTCCTTGCCATAGCTGACGGTCTTGATGCGCGACGCGGGGATACCCTGCGCGATCAGGTACTGGCGCGCGGCGTTGGCGCGGCGCTCTCCGAGGGCCAGGTTGTACTCGCGCGTGCCGCGCTCGTCGCAATGGCCTTCGACGGTGATCTGATAATTGCCGTACTTCTTCAGCCACTCGGCCTGACGGTTCAGGGTCTGCCGGCCGTCCTCGCGCACGGTCGAGGAATCGGTGTCGAAGAAGACGCGGTCGCCGACATTCTGCCGGAAGTCGCCGACCGATCCCGGTGTCACGGACGTGGTTGCAGCGGATGCCGTCTGCGTGTCGTTGTTATTGCTGCAGGCGGCGATGAGGAACACCGCTGCGAGGGCCGACAAAGCCTTGATAATGCTCATCTCTGGATCCACTCCCTGACGGAATCGACCCGGGCGAGGGCTACGCGCGGGTCGACAAAAAAGATCATATATTTCGCTACTGCGGAATCAAGGGCGACCAGGCCGGGTCCGAAGCATCGGTCGGCGTCGGGACCTGCCGCTCGAAGCGTCCGGTGATGTCGATCTGGTGCAGCGAGGCTGCCCCCGCGCGCCCACCCGAACTGGGTTGCTGGCGGAAGAACATCAGCACGCGGCCATTGGGGGCCCAGGTGGGCCCCTCGACGAGGAAGCCGCTGGCCAGCATGCGCTCCCCACTGCCGTCCGAACGCATCACGCCGATGCCGAAGCCGCCTGAACCGATCTTGGTGAAGGCGATGAAGTCGCCGCGCGGCGACCAGACGGGGGTGGCATAGCGACCGTCGCCGAAACTGATGCGCCGCTCGCCGCCGCCGCCCGCGCTCATGATGTAAAGCTGCTGGGCGCCGCCGCGGTCCGAGTTGAACACGATCTGCGAACCGTCGGCCGAGAAGCACGGCGAGGTGTCAATGGCCGGTGAGTTGGTCAGCCGGCGGAGCTGCCGGCCGCGCACGTCCATTTCGTAGAGATTGGTGCGACCGTTCTCGGCGATGCTCATGACGACCTTTGTGCCGTCCGGCGAGAAGCGGGGCGCGAAACTCATGCCCGGGAAGTTGCCCAAGAGCTCGCGGCGACCGCTGTCGACGTTCTGCAGGTAGACGCGCGGCGGGCCGTTGTTCTCGCCGTAGGCCATGTAGACGATTTCCTGCAACGTCGGCGAGAAGCGCGGCGTCAGCGCGATGGTCTTGCCGTCGGTCAGGTAGCGATTGTTGGCGCCGTCCTGGTCCATGACGGCGATGCGCTTGGTCCGGTTGTTGCCCGGACCGGTCTCCGACACATAGGCGACGCGGGTGTCGAAGTAGCCCTCCTCGCCGGTCACGCGCTTGTAGATCGCGTCGGAGATGATGTGCGAAAGGCGGCGCCAGTTGTTGGGCTGGCTGGTGAAGGACAGGCCCGTGGCCTGCTGACTCGTGACCACGTCCCACAGCCGGAAGTCGACCTTGATGCTGCCGCCGACCGAGGTGACCTGGCCGACGACGAGACCCGCGGCGCCGACGCTGCGCCAGTCGGGAAAGCGCGGCGGCGTGGTCGCATCCACATCCTTCTGGATGTAGGCGCTGGACGGGATCACCCGGAACAGCCCGGAATTCTGCAGGTTGTTGCGGATCACCCCGGCCATCTGGGCGCCGACCGCGTCGCCGCGGAAGTCGACGATGGCGATCGGCACCGGCTCGAAGCTCGGCCTCGTCATGTCGATCGTGAGCTGCGCGCGCGCGGTGCCCGCAATGCCGGCGGTGGCAAGTGCCACACCGCCCAGCAGGGTCGTCCGTCGAGGAAGAATCATGTCGGACCTCTTCATTTGAAGGTTCTATTAAGGCGTCAGTCTCTAGTAGTCGCGTGGGTCGAAGTTGAACGTAATCGTTTTCCAACTCGTGAATTTTTCTGGTGACAGCGGCCACGGCTGACACCGCGGATTCATGATGGCGCGATGCGCGGCATCGGCAGCGGCGCGGAAGACAGGGTCGCTATTGTAGCGGCCCGTATCGCGCAGCTCCGCCTTTACCGGCGTGCCGTTCTGGCTCATCTCCACGGTCAGCGTAATGATCATGGCTTGGTCACGCGATCCGCCCTGGGTATTCCAGCAGGGCCGAATCTTCTGGCGCACGCCCTCGATCTCGCTGGCCGTGACGACAGCCGCAAGGTTCGGCGCCGCGGGTGCCTGTCGCGTGACCTGCTGCACAGGCTTCGGGCTCTGCTCCGGCGTATGGATCTTCTGCGTCGACTGCTTGTTCTTCAGGATGTCGTCGATCATCGAATCGACGCTCTGCTTGGGCGGCGCAGGCTTCGGTGGCGGCGGCTTCGGAGGGTCGGGCTTCTTGGCCTCGGGCGCGGGCTTTGGCGGCTCCGGTGGCTTCTCGACCTTCGGCTTTTCCGGCTCCTTGGGCTTCATGGCCACCAGATCCTCGACGGGCTTGGCGGCTTCCGTCTTCGGCTTTTCCTGCGGCTTCGGAGGCGGCGGCTTGGGTGGCTCGGCGACCTCGGGCGGCTTCGGAGTCGGCGGCGACGGCGGCGGCTCGGCCGACTGCACGGGCGGCGCCTTGGTCGTCTCCTGGGCAATCGGCGCGTCCTTGGGCTGCGGCGGCAGAGTGGCCACGGTCGGCGCCCCCGCCTTCTTGTCGATCGCCTCGAACTCGACCATCACCGGCTCGGGTTCCATCGGCGGCGTGCGACCGAAGAAGTCGAGATTGAGCACCGCCGCCGCCAGCACGAAGACGTGCACCATCGCCGACACGATGGCCGGTGTGCGCATCTCGATGCTGGCGGGATGGCGACGCACCATCGTCCTCTTCGTTTCCGTTCTCTCAGCGCCGCGGGGTCGGCGCCTGGGCCGGAGCCTGCGGCGCGCGCGGCGCGGTCTGGCCGGGCGCGGCCGGGGTCACCGTTCCGCGACCCAGTGCCTGGGCCTGCTCGCCGAGCAGGCCGAGCTGCCTGAAGCCGCTGTCGATCACGACGCCCATGACTTCCATCATCTTCCCGTAGTCGACGCTCTTGTCGCCGCGCATGAAGACGCGCTGGTCGGGCTTCTCCTCGTGCACGGCCTTCAGCTTCGCGCCGAGTTCGGCGATGTCGTACTTGGTCTCCCCGAGGAACACCTCGCCCTGGGAGTTCACCGACACCACCATCGGCTCATCCTTGCCGCCGACTTGGCTGGCGCTGGTCTTCGGCAGGTCGACCGGGACGCCGACCTGGAGCAGCGGCGCCGTGACCATGAAGATGATCAGCAGCACCAGCATGACGTCGACCAGCGGCGTCACGTTGATGTCGGCGATCGGCGTGTAGCTCCGTCGCTTGAACTTGCTGCCCGATGAGTTGGCGCCAGGTGCCGGTATGACGCCCGACATCAGACCTGTTCCTCGAGCTGACGCGACAGGATGGTGATGAACTCACCAGCGAACGCCTCGAGCTGCTGGGCGTAGCGCGAGACCTGGCCCGACAGGATGTTGTAGGCGGCCGCCGCGGGAATGGCGGCGACCAGGCCGATCGCCGTGGCGAACAGCGCCTCGGAGATGCCAGGCGCGACGACCGCCAGCGACGTGTTCTTCGACTGCGCGATGTGGCTGAAGCTGTTCATGATGCCCCACACCGTGCCGAACAGTCCCACGAAGGTCGCATTCGCGCCGACGGTGGCGAGGAATCCCAACCGCTTCTCGATGGCCTCCATCTCGCGCTGGATCGTGACGCCCATCACCTGCTCGATGCGCTGGCGCAGGGCCGCACGGGCCGTGGCGCTGGAAGCCAGCCCCTTGGAAACCGACCGGCGCCACTCGCGCATGGCGGCGGAGAAGATGCTCGACATCGGATCTTCGGGCTTGGCGCCGACGCGGTCGTAGAGGTCCTCGAGCGAGACGCCGGACCAAAACGTGTCCTCGAACGTCTGGGCGCTGCGCTTCAGCGACCGCAGGCGGAGCACCTTCTCGAAGATGATCGCCCACGACCAGAACGATGCCAGCATGAGCAGGATCATGATGGCCTTCACGACCCAGTCGGCCTGCATGAACAGGCCGTATACGGACATGTCAATCGTCCCCGTGCCGCCGCCGAGGGGGGCTCCGGCGACCTGCGCTAGCGCGTCCATTTATGTTCTCCGTTGGTTCAAGAGGGTTGTATCCGAATATGGCGTGAGCGGGGCGATCCGCTCGCAGCTACCTGGGCCAGGGCAGTCCGCACGAGCGGCGGCAATCGGACAGGCCGGCCGCCTTCGCCCATGCAGGCGACGACGAGCTCGGCTCGAACCAGGATCTCTTCATTGCGGCGCGCATGCTGAATCATGTCGAGCGACGCGCCGCGCATCTCGCCGCAGCCGGTCACGATCTCGATCGTGTCGTCCAGCCGCGCCGGCTTGAGGTAGTCGATGGCGCAGCGGCGCACCACCCAGTGGATGCCGCGCTCCTCGCGCAACGACGTGTGCTGCTGTCCCAGCAACCGGAGCAGTTCCGTGCGGCCGCGCTCGAGGAAGCGCAGCCAGTTGGCGTAATAGACGATGCCGGCAGCGTCGGTGTCCTCGTAATAGACGCGCAGCGGCAACACGTGGCTGCCGTCGTGCAGGCGGCCGGAGGTCGGCACGGTGCTCACGCATCCTCCGACGGGTCGGCTGCCGCCAGCAGGTCGAGCTGCTGCTTCTGCCCGTTGGGCATCGCCAGACCGAGATGGCGATAGCCGCCCTCCGACAAGAGACGGCCGCGCGGCGTGCGCATCAGCAGGCCGAGCTGCATCAGGTAGGGCTCGATCACGTCCTCGATGACGTCGCGCTGTTCTGCCAGCGCGGCCGCCAGAGTCTCGGCGCCCACCGGGCCGCCGCCGTAGTTCTCGGCGATGCACGCGAGATAGCGGCGGTCCATGCCGTCAAGGCCGCGTCCATCGACCTCCAGCCGGGTCAGTGCCGCGTCCGCCACCTGGGCGGTGACCCTGACATCCCCGGCGACCGCCGCGAAGTCGCGCACCCGGCGCAGCAGACGGTTGGCAACACGCGGCGTGCCGCGTGACCTTTTGGCGATCTCGGCACTGCCATCGGGTGCGAGGGTCATCTTGAGGACGCGGGCGGCGCGCTGCACGATCGTCTCCAGCTCGGCCGGTGTGTAGAACACCATGCGCAGCGGAATGCCGAAGCGCTCGCGCAGCGGCCGGGTCATGAGGCCTGACCGCGTCGTGGCCCCGACCAGGGTGAAGGGCGGCAGCTCGATGCGGACCGAGCGCGCGGCCGGCCCCTCGCCGATCATCAGGTCGAGCTGGAAATCCTCCATCGCGGGATAGAGAACCTCCTCGATTGCAGGATTGAGACGGTGGATTTCGTCGATGAACAACACATCGTGCGCCTGTAGATTTGTCAGCTGCGCGGCGAGGTCGCCCGCCTTCTGGATGACCGGGCCAGAGGTCGCGCGGAAACCGACGCCCATCTCGCGCGCCACGATCTGCGCCATCGTCGTCTTGCCGAGGCCGGGTGGCCCGTGCAGCAGGACGTGATCCAGGGCTTCGCCACGCCCCTTGGCGGCGGCAATGAAGATCTTCAGGTTCTCGCGGACCTGCTTCTGTCCGATGAAATCGTCGAGCGTCTGCGGGCGCAGCGCCAGTTCGGCGGCGTCTTCCTCGGAGCGCTTCGGCGTCACCAAGCGTTCGGGAGCGGCATTCATCTTGCGAGATCCTGGAGGCCGGCTCGAATCACGGCATCGAGCCCAGCGCCGTCACCGAGCCGCTGGATTGCCCGCGCCACCGCGCCGAACGCCTCGACCCGCTTGTACCCGAGATTGACCAGGGCGGAGACCGCATCCTCGTTGATCGATCCGGTCGGGCTCGCCGCCTCGCCGGCCCTGGTCTCCGCTGCAGGCGACGGCGCCACGCCGAACGCAGCGGCCTTGTCCTTCAGCTCGGTGACCAGCCGCGCGGCGAGCTTCGGACCGACGCCGGGGGGACGGCTCAGGGTCGCCCGATCCTGGGCGGCGATCGCGCGCGCGATCTCGTCGGGCGACAGGGTCGACAGGATCGACAGGGCCACGCGGGCGCCGACGCCCTGCACGGTCGTCAGGATGCGGAACCAGTCCCGCTCCTTCGTTTCGAGGAAGCCGTAGAGCGCAATGGCGTCCTCGCGCACGATCGTCTCGACCAGCATGGTCGCCGGTCCGCCGACCGAGAGGTCGCGCAGGGTACGCGCCGAGGCCGAGACGAGATAGCCGACACCGCCGACGTCGATGACGGCGCTGTCGGTATCCACCGAGTCGACGAGGCCCTTCAACTTGGCAATCACAGCGCGGCCTCGATGCGTCGCGCGGTGGCACGGTGATGGGCATGGCAGATCGCGACCGCCAGGGCATCGGCAGCGTCCTGCTTGGCATCGACGCCCGGCAGGAGCCGGCCGACCATCATGGCGATCTGGTTCTTGTCGGCGTGCCCCGTCCCAACGACCGACTTCTTCACGAGGTTGGTGGCGTACTCGTAGACCGGGAGGCCGGCCCGCGCCGGCGCCAGCATGACGACGCCACGTGCCTGACCGAGTTTCAATGTGGACCCCGGATTGACGTTCACGAAGGTCTCCTCGACCGCAGCCTCGACCGGCCGCTGCGCCTCGAGGACCTGGACAACGCCCTCGAACAAGTCCCTCAGCCGCTCCGCCAGCGTGCCCGTGGTCGCGACCTTCACGACGCCGTGGGCCACGTGGCGCAGCCGGTTGCCCTCGACCTCGATCACACCCCAGCCGGTCAATCGCAGACCGGGGTCGAGGCCGATCAGTCTCATCGCGCCCGGCTCAGGCCGCGAACTTCGCCAGAGCGTCGTCCGACACCTCGAAGTTGGCGTAGACGTTCTGGACGTCGTCGTTGTCTTCGAGCGCCGAGATGAGGTCGAGCAAGGTTTGCACCGTCTCACCCTCGATCGGTGCGCCGGTCTTCGGCCGCCAGGTCAGCTTGGCGACGCTAGGCTGGCCCAGCGACTTTTCCAGCGCCTCGCGCACGACGTTGAAACTGTCCTGAGCGCAATATATCTCGTGGACCGCGTCCTCACCCTCGCCACTCACCACGTCGTCGGCGCCAGCGTCGATCGCCTTCTCCAGGACCTCGTCGGCGCTGCCGACGGACAAGGGAAAGCGGAACTCGCCCAGCCGGTCGAACATGAACGACACGCTGTTGGATTCACCCAGGTTGCCGCCGTGCTTCGAGAACATCGACCGGACCTCGCCCGCGGTACGGTTGCGGTTGTTGGTCAGCGCCTCGACGATCACGGCGACGCCGGCCGGCCCGTAGCCTTCGTAACGGACCTCGTCATAGTTCGCGTCCGCATCAGGGCCTGAGCCGCGCTTGATCGCGCGATCGATCGTGTCGCGGGTCATGTTGGAGTCGCGCGCGGCGATCACGGCGGCCCGCAGACGCGGGTTGGACGCCGGGTCGGCGGCACCCAGCCGGGCCGCGGTCGTAATTTCGCGGATCAGCTTGGTGAAGATTTTCGCCCGCACGGCGTCCTGACGCCCTTTGCGATGCATGATGTTCTTGAATTGGGAATGCCCCGCCATCGCCAACAACCAGATTAGGTAACCGGAAAAGCCGCCTATACCACTTCTCGTGGGTTTTGGCAGGCTGCTGCGTCCTCTTGAGGCCTTCAGGACAAAAAAAGGCGGGGGCCGAAGCCCCCGCTAAATAACGTCGGAACCTTGATTCCGACGCCCCCTCTAACCTGGAAGACAGTCGCCGATCCGGCGAAAAACCGTTTAACATCAAAAGGATGCCGTTTTTTCCCCAGCCCGTCAACGACGCCGTTTCGCCACCGCTAATAGCTATGAAGCGACCCCAACGGATACAAGATGCGGGAAGTCAGGCAGCCGGCGCGAGCCGGCCGCCCGTCCGGACCGGCCGGATGGATTTCGCGAGCCCGGTCCGGTCGTCGGTTTCCACCACTGCCGCGCACAAAGTCCCCTCCCCCTCGGCCGGGGACAGGCGCTCGCCCGGCATCTTGCGGATGAATCGCTGCATCGCGACCTCCTTTTTCATGCCGATCACACTGTCATAATCCCCGCACATGCCTACATCGGTCTGGTAGGCGGTGCCGCCGGGCAGCACCCAGCCATCGGCCGTCGGGACATGGCTGTGACTGCCCAGCACGGCGGAGGCGCGGCCGTCGCAGAAGTGCCCGATCGACTGCTTCTCGCTGGTCGCCTCGCCATGAACATCGACCAGAATCAGGTTGGCGCTGCCACCGAGCGCATACTTCGACAGTTCGGCATCCAGCGCGCGGAAAGGATCGTCCAGCGCATCCATGAACAGCCGGCACATGACGTTGATCACCACGATCTTCTGGCCGCGTGCGGTCTGGAACAGGTTGGCACCCCAGCCGGGGGTTCCGGGCGGGAAATTGATCGGCCGCAGCAGGCGCTTGTCCTGCGCGATGTAGGGGATGATCTCGCGCTGATCCCAGGCATGGTTGCCGGTGGTGATGCAGTCGACGCCGGCCTCGTGCAGCTCGGCGCAGATTTTGGCAGTGATGCCGAAGCCGGCTGCCGCGTTCTCACCGTTCACCACGACGAAGTCGAGCCCCAGCTCGCGACGCAGCCGCGGCACGTCCTTGATGACCGCATCGCGGCCGGCGCGGCCGACGATGTCGCCGCAAAACATAATCTTCATGCGTCAGACAAAGGCGCAAGCGCGCCGGTCGGTCAACAGCCAATCGAGCCGCTGGTCGTCGGCACCATGCGGCACGTCCGCAACGAGCTGCAGGTCGAAGCCGACACCGACCGCCGTCACCTTGCGCCGCTTGCGCAGGTCCTCGAGCGAGCGGTCGTAGAAGCCGCCTCCGTACCCCAGCCGCCAGCCCTCGGCGTCGCAGGCGAGCAACGGCACAAGCAGGGCGTCGGGCTCGAGCGCCTCGGAGCCGGCCGAGGGCTGCAGCGTGCCGAAAACGCCGGCCTCCAGCGGGTCTCCCGGAGACCAGGCACGGAACGAGAGTCGCTGGCCACGCCCCTGCACCACCGGCAGGGCCAGCCGGCAGCCCTCGCCGTGCAGATGAGCCATCAGCGGCCGAATATCGATTTCGTCCTTGATCGGCCAGAAGCCGGAGACGGTGGCCGGCACGCCGATCGGATGTTCGAGGCGAAAGGATTCGAGCAAAGCCTCTGCTGCCGCCCGGCGCTCGTTTTCGCCCAAGGCCTGCCGGCGCGCGAGCATGGTCGCGCGCAACGCTCGTTTAGTCTCGATCAGGGTCATGACAGCAAGGGAAGCAAGTGGGGCGGCTCCACGATGGGCCGTGGCTCGTAGAACCTCCAAGGCCTGCAAAAGCAGGTGGGCGTCGTGTAGCCAAGACCAGGGTCAAGGCCAGGAACAACTCCCAGGAGTTCTTATTGGCCCCGGGGTTTTAAGCGGGCCGCGCGCCGCGCAGAATTCCGCCCCGCTCCCAATGTAGGGACTCGCGGCGACCATCGCAATGACAGGGCATCATACCGATGCAGATCCCTCGCGTCGCACGGGATGTCAGGATCCGCCTACGCGGCTCCTGACACTTTCTTTGACATCTTGTCGACGCGGGCCGTGATCAGCTCCTCGAGCGCGGTCGCCAGCGTGTCCGCGCTGTCGGTGGCGGTCACCCGCGCCGTCTCCGCGGCCTTCGCGACGCCGCGCGCCTCACGGCTTTCCTCGGCGAGCAGCAGCGAGGCAAAGACCAGAAGCTTGAACTCAGGCGTGCCTGGAAGCTGGCGGCGAAGCTCGTTTACCTTGCCGTCGACATAGGCGGCCAGCTCCTGGACACGCGCTTCCTCGCCTTCGCCACAAGCGAGTTCATAGGTACGACCGGCGATCAGAACCGAAACCTGCGGCATTTTCCGCTTCTCCTGCTTATTGCGCCTTGTTCGGCGTTTGAGGGGTTTTGTACTTTGCCACGTCGCGTGCGGTGACGCACGCCCGGGGCTGGGGAGAAAGCAGGTCCGTCAGGACTGGTCCGCAGCCAGCAGCGAGCGGATATATTCCATCGCCCGTTCGAGGCGTTCTTCAACTTCGGTCGCCACGCGCTTCAGCTCTTCATGTTCGCTTTCGACCTTGGCGAGCCGGGCGCCGAGGGCGTCGGAACGCTCCCGCTCGAGACGCAGACGTTCGTCGACCATCGATTCGAGCCGGCTCAGCGCGCTGTCGACTCGGTCCGTTACGGTGGCTGCCTTGGACATCGTTCCCCCGACAGCGGATCGCCGTTGGTCACCCGGCTGAATCTGCTCCATCCACCAAGATTAGGGGGTGTGCCTGTGAGCGGTCAACATCTTGACCCTGTGGAGGGTAAAACCCCGCAAGATGTTGGCTTTGCCCGTGTTTTTGCGCATTGACGGGCCAAAGGGTGGTCGTCATGTTGCGCGCCATCCGAAAAACCATACGGCACAAGCATAAAATGACCGACCAAACCGCTGCCCCGCGTGACATGGCGAACGCCATCAGGGCCTTGGCCATGGACGCCGTGCAGCTGGCGGATTCGGGTCATCCCGGCATGCCGATGGGCATGGCCGACGTGGCCACCGTCCTGTTCTCCAAGTTCCTGAAGTTCGACGCCTCGGAACCCAACTGGCCCGATCGCGATCGCTTCATTCTGTCGGCCGGCCACGGCTCGATGCTGCTCTATTCGCTGCTGCATCTCACCGGCTACGCCGACATGACCCTCGACGAGCTGAAGAAGTTCCGCCAGCTGGGCGCACGCACCGCGGGTCATCCCGAATACGGCCATGCCAGCGGCATCGAGACGACCACCGGTCCGCTGGGCCAGGGCCTCGGCAACTCGGTCGGCTTCGCCCTCGCCGAGCGCATCCTCGCCGAGCGGTTCGGTCGCGATGTCGTCGACCACTTTACCTATGTGATCGCGGGTGACGGCTGCCTGATGGAGGGCGTCGGCCAGGAAGCCATCACCCTCGCCGGCCATCTCGGCCTCGGCCGCCTCATCGTCCTGTTCGACGACAACGGCATCTCGATCGACGGTCCGACCTCGCTCTCGACGTCCGAGAATCACCAGAAGCGTTTCACCGCCGCCGGCTGGCACGTCCAGGCCGTCGACGGGCACGATGCCGACGCCGTCACGCGCGCCATCCGCAAGGCGCGTAACGTCACCGACAAGCCCTCGCTGATCGCCTGCAAGACGGTGATCGGCTACGGCGCGCCGACCAAGGCCGGCACCGCCGCCACGCATGGTTCGCCGCTGGGCAAGGATGAGATCGCCGGCGCCCGCGCCAAGCTCGGCTGGAACCACGAACCGTTCGACATTCCCGAGGCGGTGTTCTCCGCCTGGCGCAAGATCGGGGCCCGCGGAAAGTCCGCCCGCCGCAAGTGGACCAAGAACCTCGCCGCCCTGGGGGCGGAGGATCGCGCCGAGTTCGACCGCCGCCAGAAGGGCGACATTCCGCCCGCCGTCGGCGAGGCGATTGCCGCGTTCAAGGCGAAGATCGCCGCAGAGAAGCCTTCCTGGGCCACCCGCAAGTCGAGCCAGGAGGCGCTCGAGGTCATCAACCCGGTGCTGCCCGACACGGTCGGCGGCTCGGCCGACCTGACCGGCTCGAACAACACCAAGACCGCCACGCTGAAGGGCGCCTCGCGGGCCGATACCGCCGGCCGCTACATCTATTACGGCATCCGCGAGCATGCGATGGCCGCGGCGATGAACGGCATGGCGCTGCATGGCGGCGTTATTCCCTATGGCGGCACCTTCATGGTGTTCACCGATTATTGCCGGCCGTCGATCCGCCTCTCGGCGCTGATGGGCATTAGGGTCATCTACGTGATGACGCACGATTCGATCGGCCTCGGCGAAGACGGCCCGACCCACCAGCCGGTCGAGCACCTCCCGGCCCTGCGCGCCATCCCCAACCTGCAGGTGCTGCGTCCCGCCGACGCCATCGAGACGGCGGAATGCTGGCAGATCGCGCTGGAATCCAGGCACACACCCAGCGTCCTGGCGCTCACCCGCCAGAACCTGCCGACCGTGCGCGGCGCCGGGGACGAGAACCTGTGTGCCAAGGGCGCCTATATCCTCGCCGGTGACGAGACTGCCCCGATCCGCCTGATCGCGTCGGGCTCGGAGGTGCAACTCGCCCTCGCCGCGCGCGATCTCCTCGCCAAGGACGGACTTGCTGCTGCAGTCGTCTCCATGCCGTCGTGGGAATTGTTCGCGGCGCAGGACGACACCTATCGAGCCAAGGTGATGGGCGGCGACGGCACGATCCGCGTCGCCTGCGAGGCCGCGACCGGCTTCGGCTGGGAACGCTGGCTCGGATCGAAGGGCGCGTTCGTCGGCATGAAGGGCTTCGGCGCTTCGGCCAAGGCCGCGGAACTCTACAAGCATTTCGGCATTACGGCCGAGGCGATCGCACAAGCGGCGCGCCGTCTGGCGCAATAACGGAGGGAAGAAAGATGGCTGTTCGTGTTGCAATCAACGGCTTCGGCCGCATCGGCCGCAATGTGCTGCGCGCCATCATGGAATCGGGCCGCAAGGACATCGAGGTCGTGGCGATCAACGATCTCGGCCCGGTCGAGACCAACGCCCACCTCTTCCGCTTCGACTCGGTGCATGGCCGCTTCAACGGTGAAGTGAAGGTTGCCGGCGACACGATCGACGTGGGCCGCGGCCCGATCAAGGTCACTGCCGAACGCGATCCCTCCAAGCTGCCGCACAAGGCGATGGGCGTCGACATCGCCCTCGAATGCACCGGCATCTTCACTTCGAAGGAGAAGGCCTCGGCCCACCTGACCGCCGGCGCGAAGCGCGTGCTGGTGTCAGCCCCGGCCGACGGCGCCGACCTGACGGTGGTCTATGGCGTCAACCACGACAAGCTCACCAAGGATCACATCGTCGTCTCGAATGCCTCGTGCACGACGAACTGCCTGGCCCCGGTCGCCAAGGTCCTGCACGACGCGGTCGGCATCGACCACGGCTTCATGACGACCATCCACGCCTATACGGGCGACCAGCCGACGCTCGACACGATGCACAAGGACATGTACCGCGGCCGCGCCGCCGCACTGTCGATGATCCCGACCTCGACCGGCGCCGCCAAGGCCGTCGGCCTCGTGCTGCCGGAACTGAACGGCAAACTCGACGGCGTCTCGATCCGCGTCCCCACGCCGAACGTCTCGTGCATCGACTTCAAGTTCGTCGCCAAGCGCAAGACGGACAAGGAAGAGATCAACAAGGCCGTGAAGCTGGCCGCCGCCAACCAGCTCAAGGGCATCCTGGGCTGGACCGACCAGCCCAACGTCTCCATCGACTTCAACCACGACAGCCACTCGTCGACCTTCCACATGGACCAGACCAAGGTCATGGAAGGCACCCTGGTGCGTGTCATGAGCTGGTACGACAACGAATGGGGCTTCTCGAACCGCATGGCCGACACGGCCGTTGCGATGGGCAAGCTCGGCTGATCCCACCCGCCTTTCGGAACAAGTACGGGCGCCCCAAGGGGCGCCCGTTTCGTTTTCATGGCGCGCAGTCCGTCTGCAACTGCTAGCGTGACAGCGGGGAGACGGAGAAGAGCAAATGGCGGAAATCGTGGACGATGAAATCCTGATCTGGGTTTCCGCCGCGGCAGGCCCTTCGGGCGATGGCAGCCGTGACAATCCCTTCGACACGATCGCAAAGGCGCAGGCGGCTGCTCGCGAGGCGCTGCTCACACCTGAGTCGATCGACCGGGATGTCGTCGTCAAGATCGGCGCTGGCACCTACCAGCTACAGGAAGCACTGACCTTCGATGCGCGCGATTCGGGCCATGATGGCCACGTCGTGCGATACGTCGCAGCCGATGGCGAACGGCCGGTCATCACCGGCGGCATCGCGGTGACCGGCTGGACCGCGGTAACTCCAACCGATCTCACCCTCGCGCCGGGCACGCAGCTCTGGCAGGCGAGCATCGATCCGTCGATCGACACGAGGCAGCTCTATGTCGACGGCGTCCGGATGGTCCGGGCCGAGACAAACGCCGACGATACCTACCCGGTCGGCTTCCAGCCGAGCTATCAGCAGGAACAGAACGTATCGGGCATCAAGTATGTCGCCGACTTCGCGGGCAACCCGAACAGCCCCAACTGGAGCAATCCCCTCGACTGGGGAAACATCCAGGACATCGAGGCGGTGATCTACAGCCAGTGGAAGATGGCGTCGGTGCCGCTCACGCAGGTATCGGCCCCCACCCTTCCGGGCGCCACCGGCCTGATCGAGTTGAGCGATCCTGCCTGGACCAACGCCAACCTGATCCGCAATGCGCCGGTCGGCTCGCTGACCGACGGCTCCAACGTCGTCACGCTGATCGACAACGCTCCCGACAACTACCTCGCCGACGTGGATACCTACATCGGCAGCATCACGGTCGGCATGACGGTGAGCGGGCGCGGCCTGCCCAACGACCGCACCGTCACCGTCGTCGCGGTCGATGCGGCGACGGGCACCGTAACGCTGAGTGACGCCGCCGTGGCCACCGTCGCGGCCAGCCAGCCCGCCAGCCTCACCTTCATGGATCCCGTCACGAGGGATGTCGTGACGACCAATCCGAATGAATGGAGCTTCTGGCGGGTCTCCAAGTTCGTGAACGCCTACGAATTCCTCGACCAGGCCAACGAATGGTACCTCGACCGCGCGACCGGCACGCTCTCGCTCGTGCTGGCGGCCGGCGAGGATCCGAACACCAAGGACATCCAGCTTCCCGTGCTGGAGAAGCTGATCGACGGCAACGAAGCCTCCAACCTGAGCTTCGAGGGCCTCACCTTCGAGTATGCAACATGGCTCGAGTCCAACGGCGCCGAGGGCTATGTCGCCGACCAGAGTTCGTTCCGCGTCACGGGCACCGGCAACGAGGCGAACACGATCGGCCATTTCCAGCAGGTCGAGCGAACACCGGGCAACGTTTCGTTCCACGACAGCACCAACATCACCTTCGACGGCAACGTCTTCCGGCATCTCGGCGGCGTCGGAATGGACCTATCGGGCGGCGCGCAGGACAACCGCGTCACCTACAATATCTTCCAGGACATTTCCTCGTCGGCTGTCGTGCTGGGCGGCGTCTCACCCGAGGATGCGCGACCAGCCACGCCCCAGGGCGTCGTCAGCAACAACCAGATCATCGGCAATTACCTGGAGAAGGTGGCCGCGGAATATTACGACGCCGCCGGCATCTTCATCGGCTATTCGCGCGACGCCACCGTCTCGAAGAATTTCATCACCGACGTGCCGTGGGCGGGCATTGCGATCGGCTGGGGCTGGGGCCTGCGCGACGAAGGCGGCTTCCCCGGCCTGAGCGGCGCGGTGCCGGGCATGTGGGGCGACTACACGACGCCGACCATCATGGGCGGCAACCAGATCACCGACAATACGATCACGCGCTTCCTGCAGAAGTTGTGGGACGGCGGCGCGATCTATACGACGGGCTTCCAGGACGGCGATCCCGGCGGTGGGTTGAACGGGACGACGATCGCCAACAACCTCGCCTACGACAAGACACCGGGCGCCGGCAGCAACGTCTTCTACACCGACGGCGGCAGCCGCTTTCTCGAACTCGCCGGCAACATCTCGTTCGGCAACGACCAGGGCTACGTGAATTTCGGCCCGCTCTTCACGTCGAACGACCCGCTGAACAACGACAGCTATCCCTTCACGCTTTTCCCCAAACTGAACGCCTGGGTCGTCTACGGAAGCGACATCGGCGGCTGCGTCACCTACGGCGACATCCTCTATGCCGGCAACCTCTGGCAGAACCTGTGGGGCTCGCTTCAGCCGGTCTGGGATTCGATGCAGCCGGGCAGCGAGATCGTGCAGCTCTTCGAGGAGTTGATCATTTACCTGCTGACCGTCCAGGACAATTACGGCCAGTGGCCGGCGACGCCTCTCTACTTCGATCCCGGCCAGTACACCGACGCCAACGGCGTCGTCTATCCGACCGGACTGGATTTCCTGGGCAACGTCACGATCGACGGCCTGTCCTCGATCAACACCGACCTGTTGGGCGGCTTCGCCACGACCTCGAATACGCTGGCCTTCGTGCACGCGACCGAGACCTCGGTGTCGCGCGTCGACACGCTCACCGGCACGATTACGTTCGGCCTGCTGTCCCTGGTCGATGGCCATACCGAGACGATGCTGGCATCGGCCGCAGGTCGCAGTGCCGGGAGCCTCTCCTACGACGGCGCGACAGGCAGCGGCTGGCTGGCGACCGAAGGCCAGGCGCAGGGCAGCGTTGCTGCCGCGCCGCCGCAGATCGGCGCCGGCGTCTGGCTGCCCACGGCGACGCTCGACGGCATCGTGTCGTTGCCAATCGTCTGGCTGCATGTCGAGGGCAACAGCGCGCTTGCGAACTTCGAGGGCGGCTACCAGGCTAACTTCACCCTGGGCGGCAGCCGCTCCGTAGCGCATGCCGGTATCGCGGACGACGTGGCCGTCACCGTGAAGCGCCTCGCCGCCTTCGACAACGGCCTCGCCTTCTACGAGGCCGACGCCACGACCGGCGCCATTACCGTCGCGAGCGGCACTCTGACGCCCGGCGATGCCGGCTATCTGGAGGCAGCGCTCGCCAGCGCCACCGCCGCCGGACTGCGGCTCAATCCCGCTTCGCTCCCGGGCTATGGGCAGGAGGTGACGCTTACCGGACTGCCGCTGAACGACGCAAAGAGCTACGGCCTGCTCGTGCTGGTGAGCAACGATCCAGACACGATCTATTCGTCCTTCTCCGCGGCCAATCCGGGCGGCGCCACGCAGATGATGGCGTTCGGCAGCCCCGGCATCGGAATCACCTACGGCATCGAGGACGTGTTCGTGGGTAGCGGCCAGTCGGACCGCGACTACAACGACCTGATCGTGCGCATCCACCAGGCCGACCTGATGGTCTGAGCGGAACGCGTCAATCGCGGACCGGACCGCTTGCGTCGATGCCGCGGAAAGCGTCTTCGAGTGCGATCGGGATGGGCGGAGGGCGCCAGCTGGATTGCCATTCGGCCAAGCCGACCAGATGGTCGAGCATCAGCTTCGCCGCCTTGCGGGCGTCGCGCGCCAGCACCGCCTTGACGATGTCGGCATGGTCGTGCGGGCCGGCACAATTGTGGAAGCGCTCGGGGGCGGCCAGCGAGAAATGCATGGTCGAGCGCGTCAGCAGCCCGCGCATCAGGCGCGTGAGCTGATCGTTGCCGAGCAGCTCTGCCAGCAACAAGTGGAAGTCGCCGGAAAGGCCGAACAGCCGGCCACGATCGTCGTTGCGCAGCGCGGTGCGCTCCTCGGCGACGTGGGCGCGCAGCCGCTGAGCCACCCCATTGTCATGCCCCCGGCAGAGGCGCTGCACGATGCCGGTCTCCAGCATGGTACGGACCTCGTAAATCTCCCGCACCTCCTGGATGGTGAGCGCCGGCACGAAGGTGCCGCGGTTCGGCACCGTCTCCAGCCAACCCTCGTGCGCCAGCCGGTGCAATGCCTTGCGCACGCGCTCGCGACTTACCCTCAGCACGCGCGCCAGTGCCGGCTCGGCGAGCTTGGTGCCGGGCAGCAGCCTGCCCATCAACAGGGCACGGCGGATTGCCTCATACACGGCAAGATCGGTTTCCACGTCGCCCTTGCGGGCGCGGGCGGCAGCGGCACGGGAGGCTCTGGGGCGCGATCCCGTCATGTCAGACGTGGCCGGATAATGTGCACATTCTGATTTCGTATGTGCACAAATCAGGCCAGCCGGAAAGCGTCAGGCTCGAAGAAAGCGCGATTCCACGGGCATTTCACTTGGCACGCAGCTTGCGTCCTCTTCCATCGAGGAGGAACGATGCAAACGACCCCGACCGGCCGCACGCTGGATGTCGAGGACCTGAGCGTCCGCTACGGCCAATCACTGGCTGTCGACGGCGTGACACTCGCCATCGAGCCCGGAGAGGTCGTGGCGCTGCTCGGCCCCTCGGGCTGCGGCAAGACCACCCTCCTCCGGGTCATCGCCGGTTTCGTGCGCCAGGCCGCAGGCCGCGTACGCGTCGACGGCGCCACCATCGACCACCTGCCATCCAACCAGCGCAACATCGGCATCGTCTTCCAGAACTACGCGCTCTTCCCGCACATGACCGTGGCGGAGAACGTGGCCTATGGCCTGCGCGCCCGCGGCCTCAAGGGGCCGGAAGTGCAGTCGAGGGTCTCGCGCTTCCTCGAAACCGTACAGCTTGGTGGCTTCAAGGAGCGCCTGCCGCGCCAGCTCTCGGGCGGCCAGCAGCAGAGGGTGGCGCTGGCGCGTGCACTGGCCATCGAACCTTCGATCCTGCTGCTCGACGAGCCGTTCGCGGCGCTCGACCGCAACCTGCGGCTCGACATGCAGATCGAGATCAAACGCCTGCAGCGCACCCTGGGTCTCACGACCATCCTCGTCACCCACGACCAGGACGAGGCGATGAGCGTCGCCGACCGCATCGCCGTCATGAACAAGGGCAAGGTCGAGCAGTACGGCACGCCGGTCACGATCTACGACGAGCCGCAGACGCTGTTCGTGAACGGCTTCGTCGGCACCACCAACCTGATGAACGGGAGGATCGCCTCCCTGCAGAACGGCACGGCGACCGTCGCCCTGGACGCCGGCGCGACCGTCGCCCTGGTGGCGCCCGCGGGCCTCGGCCTCGGCGCGCCCGTGTCGATGTCGGTGCGGCCCGAACAGCTTTCACTTTCCGCGGTTCCCGGCCCCTCTGCCTGGAAGATCGAGCCGGGATTGGCGCTGCCCATCGGCGCGCAGCTCGTGCACGAGGCCCGGGCGACCGACGGCACCGTCCTGAAGATCATCGAGCCGCGCCGCGCGGTTTCCGATGGAGCGGCCCGCACCTTCTGCACCCTGGCCGCCGATGCGCGTCCCACGCTGTTTCCGCGTTCCACCTGACAACCACGGAGATTCTCCCATGTTCAGCCGCAGACGCCTGCTCGCCGGTGCCACCGCCCTCGGCGGCGCCTCGTTTCTTCCCTCGATCGCCCATGCCAAGGGTAGCGTCGCCGCTGCCATCTATCCCGGAACCTGGGAAGAGGCCTTCCGCGCCATCGTGGTGCCCGCTCTGAAGAAGAAGGACAGCGTCGACCTCGAGCTGCAACCGCTCTTTGCCGTCGACCAGGTCGCCAAGGCCAAGGCCGCCCGGGGCGCGCCGCCGTTCGATGCCTTCGTGCTCGACCCGGGCCCGCGCATCACCGCCATCCAGGACGGGCTGTTCGACAAGATCGACATCAAGAAGATCAGCAATGCCTCAAAGCTGCCGGCCGGGCTGGTCGACGAGTGGGGCATCGGCGTCAACGCGCAGGTCGTGGGCATCGCCTACAATCCCAAGAAGGTCCCTGCCCCCAAAGGCTGGAAGGACCTGTTCAGCGATCCCTGGGTGTCCCGGCTCGGCATCACGGGTTTCCAGACCACCTTCGGCACGGTGTCGCTGATCGAGATCGCCAAGGTCTTCGGCGGCTCGGAGACCAACATCGAGCCGGCGCTCGTCGAACTGAAGAAGGTGCTGCCCAAGATCGCCGCGGTCGGCCAGCCGGCCGCCATGCCCGGCCTGTTCCAACAAGGCCAGTGCGACGTGATCTACACCAACACCCAGACCGTCGCGACGCTCAAGGGCCGCGGAGTCGACATCGAGTTCGTCAAGCCCGAGACAGGCGCCATCACCTTCCTCACCACCCTGCACATCGCCAAGGGCGCCGCGGATGTCGAGAACGCCTACAAGTATCTCGACATCGTCGCCGGCAAGGACGTGCAGGAGGCGCTGACAAAGCCGCCGTACAACTTCATCCCGGTCAACAAGGACGTGCCGGTCCCGGCCTATCTGCCGATGAAGAGCCTCGACGAGATGTCGAGCTACGTGCGGCACGACTGGGCGAAGATCAATCCGCTGCGCGCAGGCTGGATCGAGAAGTTCAACAAGGAAATGGCGAAGTGAGAAGGCTGGCGGAGTGGCAGCTCGCGCTGCCGCTCGCGCTGGCCTTTGCATCGATCTTCCTGGCGCCGCTCCTCATGCTGGTCGGCGTCAGCTTCTTCAATGACGACAAGATCAGCCAGCCGGGCTTCGGTCAGTGGGCCAAGTTCCTCGGCGATCCCTTCAGCTACAAGGTGATCGCCGACACGATGCTGCTCGGCCTCAAGACCGTGTGCGCCACCATCGTGATCGGCTATCCGCTGGCGCTGATCTATCTCGACGCCTCGCCGCGCCTGCAGAAGGTGCTGATCTTCATCATCGTGATGCCGCTGCTGCTGTCGGTCGTGGTTCGCACCTTTGCCTGGATCGTGGTGCTGGGCCGCGAGGGCGTGGTGAACACGCTCCTGCTGCAGCTGGGCATCATCTCCGAGCCGCTGCGGCTGCTGCAGACCGAACTCGGCCTCGTGATCTCGCTGACCCAGATCGAGATGCCGCTGATGCTGCTGCCCCTGATCAGCGTGATGTCACGGCTCGATTCCAACCTGCGCGACGCCTCGTCCGCCCTTGGCGCCTCGCGCTGGCGCACGCTGTTCAAGGTGATCGTGCCGCTCAGCATGCCGGGCCTCGTCGCCGGCTGCCTGCTCGTCTTTGCGAGTTCCACGACCGCCTTCATCTCGCAGACCGTGATCGGCGGCGTCCGCCTGATCTATCTACCGCTGCTGATCTGGCAGCAGTCGCTGGTCGTCTTCAACTGGCCCTTCGCCGCCGTGGTCTCGCTCACCCTGCTCGTCTCGGTGCTGACGGTGGTGAGCGCCCTGTCCTATCTCGGCCGCCGCTCCGGAGGCTACGTCCATGGGTAGGCGCCGCAGTCTAGGCGATCTCTCCTACAGCCTGGTGATCGGCAGCCTGGCCGCCCTGGCGATGCTGATCATCGTGGCGCCGGTGGTGATCGTGCTGACGACCTCCTTCACCGAGGGGCGCTCGCTCAAGTTCCCGCCGACCGGCTTCTCCCTGCAATGGTACGAAGCGTTGTTCGACCCCTCGCAGTCGAGACAGATCCACCGCGCCGTGTACAACTCGCTCGAGGTGGCCGCCTGGTCGACCGGCTTCGGCATGCTGTTCGGCAGCATGGCGTCGCTTGGGCTGGCGCGTAACCGCCACAGGCTAGCGCGCATGGCCGACGGGCTCTTCATGTCGCCGCTGGTCCTGCCCGGCCTCACCTTCGGCCTGGCGGCGCTGATGTATTTCACCCTGATCGGCCTCCGGCCGTCCCTGAACCTCATCATCGCCGGCCATATGATCGTGACCGTGCCGTTCATCATCCGAACGACATCCGCAAGCATCTCCCAGCTCGATCCCGCGCTGAACGATTCCTCGCAGAGCCTGGGCGCGAGCTGGTTCTACACGCTGCGCCGCGTGACCCTGCCGCTGATCGCGCCCGGCATCTTCGCCGGCGCGTTCCTGGCCTTCATGGCCTCGATCGACAATGTGCCGGTGTCGCTGTTCCTCTCGACGGCGCGCACCGACATGCTGCCCATCCGCATGTGGGGCATGATGGAATCGACCCTCGATCCGCGCATCGCCGCCGTGTCGGGCGTGTTGATCACGGCGGCCTTCCTGTTGATGCTGATCATGGAATGGACGGTGGGACTGACCCGCCGCATGCGCGACTGACGAGGACCCGCCAATGGAACTGATCCCCGAGCCCCTCACCAAAGAAGCGTTCGCTCCGTTCGGCGACGTGATCGACGTGCCCGACGTTCCGGGGCGCACCTACTACGAGGATGCACTCGGCAACCTGCGTCCGACCGCGCATGCGAGCCTCTCGGTCAGCCTGAAGGCAGAGACGCCGGACCGGCCTCTGCACAGCGACTATCTAGAGCGCCACGAATTCTCCTCCCAGACCTTCATGCCGCTCGACGTAAGCCGCTACCTGATCGTCGTTGCGCCGCACGCCGCCGCGGGCGGTCCCGACGCAAGCGGGATGAAAGCCTTCATCGCCACCGGCAAGCAGGGCGTCACTTACCGGCCCGACACCTGGCATCACGGCCTGACCGTGCTCGACCGGCCGGGTCGCTTCGCCGTGTTCATGTGGCGCGACGGCGGCAAGGGCGACGAGGAATTCGTGCCGGTGCCGCCCTTCACTGTCCGCATCCCCTGATCCGGAGCCCGACGATGCAATACGAGGTCCGCCGCGATTTCATCGGCTATGGTGCCAACCCGCCTGATCCGAAATGGCCCGACGGCGCCCGCATCGCCGTCAACTTCGTCATGAACTACGAGGAAGGCTCGGAGCCCTCCATCCAGGACGGCGAAGGCCATACCGAGATCGGCCTGAGCGACGCGAGTCGCATGGGACAGTCCATCCACGGTCGCGACCTCGCCGCCGAAGGCCTGTTCGAATATGGCAGCCGGGTCGGCTTCTGGCGGCTGATGCGGCTCTTCCAGGAGCGCGGCCTGCCGATGACCATCTTCGGCTGCGGCCTGGCGATGGAGCGCAATCCCGAAGCCTCGGCCGCCATCGCCAAGTCGGGCTTCGACGTCTGCTCGCATGGCTGGCGCTGGATCAAGCATTACGAGCTCGACGAGGCCACGGAGCGCGAGCATATCCGCAAGGCCATCGCCGCCATCCAGAAGATGACCGGCGAGCGGCCACTCGGTTGGTACTGCCGCTACGGACCCGGTGTGAACACGCGCCGCCTCGTCGTGGAAGAGGGCGGCTTCCTCTACGACAGCGACTATTACGGCGAGGAGCTGCCCTTCTGGGTTACCGTCGACGGCAAGCCGCAGCTCGTCGTGCCGTACTCCGTCACCAACAATGACGGTCAGTTCGGCGCCTCCATCGGCACGTCGGACCAGTGGTTCTCGTTCGTGCGCGACGCCTTCGACATGCTTTACCGCGAGGGCGCGACGCAGCCCAAGATGATGTCGATCGGCCTGCACATGCGCCTGATCGGCCATCCCGCACGCGCCGTCGGCCTGCAACGCCTGCTCGATCACATCCAGAAGCATGAGGGCGTCTGGGTGACCCGCCGCCTCGACATCGCCCGCCACTGGATCAAGACCCATCCCTATCCGGGCAGGGGCCTGAATGAGTAATATCGCGCGTCATGGCAGACCAGATCATCGTGGTGCGCGACTGGAAGCAGACCGAGGCAGCGCTGCTGGCCGCGCGCGCGGCGGGCTCGGCGCCGGTCCTGCTGACGCCTGAAGATGCCGCCTCCTTCTACGGAGCAGGATATCTCGGTGCCCTGCAGGAGCGGGCACGAGAGGAGTTTCCGGACGTGGCCTTCACGCTGATCGTCGATTGCGGCGACGCGCCGGGCTATGCGCTGGCCTGCCTGCGCGCGGGAGTACGCACCCTGTCGATGCGTACCTGGAACGACAAGATTGCCGACATCGCCCGTCAGATGGGGGCCGAACTGGTGAGGAGACCTGCATGAGCTGGCAACCGAAACGCGACCTGATCGGCTATGGCGCCAATCCGCCCGATCCGAAATGGCCGGGTGGCGCGCGCATCGCGATCAACTTCGTCGTCAACTTCGAGGAAGGCTCGGAGCCGTCGGTGCAGGACGGCGAGGGCTACACCGAGACCGGCCTCACCGAATCGAGCACCTCCTCGCAAGGGCTGAAGGGTCGCGACCTCGCCGGCGAGGGCATGTTCGAATATGGTAGCCGGGTCGGGTTCTGGCGCATCCACCGCGCCTTCCAGGAACGCGGCATGCCGCTCACCGTGTTCGGCTGCGCGCTGGCGCTGGAGCGCAATCTGCCGGCCGCGGAAGCCATTCGGGCCGCCGGCTGGGATGTCTGCTGCCATGGCTGGCGCTGGGTCCGCCACTTCCAGCTTTCCGAAGCCGAGGAGCGCGAGCACATCCGGAAGGCCATCAAGTCGCTGGAGCAGACGGTCGGCGAGCGGCCGGCCGGCTGGTACTGCCGCTATGGACCCAGCGTGAACACGCGCCGCCTGCTGATCGAAGAAGGCGGCTTCACCTACGACAGCGACTATTACGGCGAAGAACTGCCCTTCTGGCAGACGGTCGAGGGCAAGCCACACCTCATCGTCCCCTATTCACTGACCAACAACGACGGCAAGTACGCTGCCGGCATGGTCCACTCGGAGCAATGGTTCGGCCTGGTGAAGGACGCGTTCGACGTCCTCTACAAGGAAGGCGCCACCCAGCCCAAGATGATGTCGGTCGGCCTGCACCAGCGCCTGATCGGCCATCCCGCCCGCATGGCCGGCCTCTGGCGCTTCCTCGACTACGTGCAGAAGCACGAGGGCGTCTGGGTCACCAAGCGCCTCGACGTCGCGAAACACTGGATCGCAACGCACCCGTATCCCGGGAAGGGCCTCAACGAGTAGGGCTCAGACCTTCGCGCGCCCGGCAACCATGCGGACCTTGCCGGGCGACGCGAACCAGATCGAGGCGGCGCCCAGGACGCTGAACGCCAGCGCCACGATGAAGGCCAGGCGATAGGCGCCCTCGTAATCGTAGAGCACGCCGGTGATCCATGGGCCCGCGGCGCCGCCGGCCAGCAGAGAGACCATGATGATGCTGAAGATCGATCCGAAGTGCGGGCCCTCGAAGATCTCGGCGACCACCGATCCCATGAGGCTGGTGAAGGAATAGCCCAGCACGCCCTGCGACAGGACCATGAGGTAGAGCAGCGGCTCCGATGGGCCGGCGCCGAGTGCCAGAAGGGCCGCGTAGCAGATCACGAAGCCGGAACCGGCGATCGTCCAGACGATCTCGCGACCGATCCGGTCCGACAGACCGCCCAGCAGGATCTGGCCGGGGATGCCCACCATCGCCACGAGGCCGAGCGCCCAGGCCGCCTGCATGGGGCCGAAGCCGATCTCGACCAGGTACTTGGTCTGGTGGACCTGCACCGCGTACCAGGCATAGCCCGTGCTGAAGAAGCCGATGCAGAGCCACCAGAAGCGCCGTGTGCGCACCGCCCGCGCGACCGTCCACTCGATGGCGACCCAGCGCGGATCGACGATGGCCGCCGCACGCCGCGCCGCGGCGGTGCCCACCTCCTTCGCTCCGTCGGGCAGCAGGCCCAGGTCCTGAGGGCGTTTGGTCACGATCAGGTTGATCGGCAGCAGCACGAGCAGGGTCATCAGCCCGAGCGCCCAACAGGCGCTGCGCCAGCCGTCCGTCAGGATGATCGTCTGTAGCCACGGCAGAATCAGGATCGCGCCCACGCCCACGCCGGAGAAGGCCAGGCCGGTCGCCAGCGCGCGGCGCCGCACGAACCAGTTGGGCAGGTATTGCGACTGCACGGAAAAGCTCATGCAGTTCGCCCCCGCCCCCACCAAGACACCGAGCGTCGCGTAGAGCTGCCACGGCGAGTCGATCACCGTGGCGCCAAGCAGGCCCGCCGCCGTCAGGACGACCCCGATCTCGATCACGAATCGCGGCCCGCGCCGGTCCATGGTCCGGCCAACGACCGGACTGATCACCGCCGACACCAGGAAGCCGAAGGAAAAGGCGCCCGCCGCCAGGCCGCGATCCCAGCCGAATTCGTCGACGATCGGCGGGAACATCAGCGAGAAGGCGGTGCGGGTGGTCACGCTAACCGCCACGGTCAG
This sequence comes from Reyranella sp., assembly GCF_052439685.1. GTDB lineage: Bacteria > Pseudomonadota > Alphaproteobacteria > Reyranellales > Reyranellaceae > Reyranella. Next base: position 36,779 of record NZ_JBQVQG010000015.1, on the reverse strand, counting down.
AAAGGCGATCGCGATGATCACCCAGCCGAAGTAGAAAGGCAGGCGCGCCGCTAAAGACGCGGGTCGCGCGGGCAGTTGGGGTGACGGCACCGACTTATTCCTTTTTCTGCGTTTCGCCAGACGCATCGTGGCCCGGAGGGGGTGACAGCCTGTCCCCGCGCCCGCCCCGAGGTCAATGACGTGGCAGGTAGTCGGGCCTCCCGGCCCCCGCCGGGGCTTGAACCGCTTCTCTAGCGCCGCTATCACCGCGCGACCGCAAAAATGGGAGACCGGACGTGAAGATCACCCGCACCGTCAAGAAGATCCTCGACAACTACGAGAGCGATTGCCCCGGCACCAAGGCCAACCTGGCCCGCATCCTGATGCACGGCCGCCTGGGCGGCACGGGCAAGATGGTGATCCTCCCCGTCGACCAGGGCTTCGAGCACGGCCCGGCCCGCTCCTTCGCGCCGAACCCGGAGGCCTACGACCCGCACTATCACTATCAGCTGGCCATCGATGCCGGTCTGAACGCCTATGCCGCTCCGCTCGGCCCGCTCGAGGCCGGCGCCGACACCTTCGCGGGCGCCATCCCGACCATCCTGAAGTGCAACTCGGCAAATTCTCTGTCGACCAACAAGGACCAGGCCGTGACGGCCACGGTTGGCGACGCGCTGCGGCTGGGCTGCTCGGCGATCGGCTTCACGATCTATCCGGGCGCCGAAGACCAGTACGAGATGATGGAAGAGATCCGTGAGCTGTCGGCGGAGGCCAAGTCGGTCGGCCTCGCCGTGGTCATGTGGTCCTATCCGCGCGGCGGCAAGCTCGACAAGGCCGGCGAGACGGCGATGGACGTCTGCGCCTACGCCGCCCATATCGCGGCCCTGCTCGGCGCCCACATCATCAAGGTGAAGCCGCCGACCAACGTGCTGTGGCAGCCCGAGGCGAAGGCCGCCTACGAAAAGGCCAACGTCGACATCTCGACCATGGCCGCCCGTATCAAGCACGTGATGCAGGCGACCTTCAACGGCCGCCGCATCGTCGTCTTCTCGGGCGGCGAAGCAAAGGACCTCGAGGGCCTGTTCACCGAGATCCGCAGCCTGCGCGACGGCGGCGCCAATGGCTCGATCATCGGCCGCAACACCTTCCAGCGCCCTCGCGCCGAGGCGATCGACATGCTCGACAAGATCATCAGCATCTATCAGGGCAAGATGTAAGAACGGCCGCTGATATCGGCTCTCAGGGGCGTTGGATGACCTTCGGGTCGCCCAACGCCCTTTTTACTGGTGGCGGCCTACTTGGTGGCGCGTTGCGCCTTGCAGTTGAACTCGATCCGGCGGGCGGGCGTGGCCTGCGGAGGCGGAAGCTCGTTCACCGCCGGGGGGGTCCTCGGCCAGACGCCTGAGGCAAGCCGGGCTTCGATCAGGGGGACGAGATGCTGGAGGATCACCCAGCCCTTCATGCGCGTCCCGGGATAGGTCGTATGGACACCGTCGGCGTACAGGTCGGGATCGAACGGCATCTCGGCCGCGATGTCGATGAAGTCGATCCCATGCGTCCGCGCATACTTCGCCAGCACGACGTTCTGGAAGTTCGCCAGGCGCTCGATATCGCGATAGCGGTACGGGAACATGTAGAGATTCAGGTAATCCCAGGTCATGCGGTTGCGGATCGGATCGAGTTTCAGCCCGTCCTTCGCCATCCACATGAATGAAGTCACAGCCAGTTCGCTGCCGACCGGAGCCAGATCGGCCCGGATTTCGTCGAGATCGCCCAGAATGGTGGACAGTTCCACCGGCAGATCCTTGCGCTTGATGTCGGGATCGGCCTCGGACAGGCCCTTCGGCCAGACCAGTTCATAATCCGGCTTGGGCGCCTCGTTCCCTTCGGACTCGAGCTTCATGACCGCCACGAGCGTGTAGATGCGCCGTGCGATGTCGGAGTAGCGTGAAAGGTCGGCCAGCCATCCCTTGGAGGCCTCGTCGAGATGAACCATTGGCGCGGGCTTCTTACCCGTCGGCATCGACGGCACCACGCTCGAGAGGACAAACTGGTTGCCGCCCTCGTGATAAATTACGAGGTCTGGCCGCGCGGGCACGACCTCGGTGCGCACGACCGCCTCGATGCCCGTCGACCCGATGGATTCGCGCCCTGCATTGCCGACCTCGAAGCGTATGTCCGGCCTGTTCTTCGCCGCCCACAGATTGAGCCAGTGCCCGATGAATTCGGGGTAGGAATAGGGCATCTGATGCGTGTCGCTGGTCGTCGAGGCGCCCACGAAGACGATCCGGACCGTGCGCGGGGAGCGGGCGAATGCCATCGGCGGTCCGCGCCAGCCGAGTTCATTGGTGACCAGTCCGATCGGCGTCGTCGTGCTTGGCTGAAAGCGAAAAGGCGGCTGCGGCTTGCCGTCCGCCGGATCGAAGAGCATGAGCCAGCCCGGCGCGTTTGCGAAGAACGGCGATTCGCAGGGGTCGCCCACCAGCACCGAGTTCCATATCTTCAGCGCCTCGGATGACTGGAAGGGATTGCCCTGTTTCTGGAGGGCGCGGTCCAGCTCCTGCAACGACGCCGGCACCGGCTTGCGGTTGGGCAGCGGCGGCGGATCGCTGAAGAACCAGTCGCGCTGCACCGACGGCGCTCTGGGCACCTCGTCGAGGCGCTCGGCCGTGGTGTCGTTGCCGATGTTCACGAGACGAACCGGAAGCTCGAGCTGGGTGAGTGGCATCCGGTCAAGAATGCGGGCAGCCCCTTCGGCCAGGACCAGACCGACCAGGATGGACACGCAGACCGTGGCCGCGTTCGCCAGAATCCGACCGCTCAACTCGTCCCTCTTCTGTCAAAATGTTTCACGATTGCCATTCACGGCGCGACGATCCGGCCCAGCGCCCCACCGGGCCAGTCGATTCATCTCTAGCGTTACGTTGGCCGGAAAGTCACAATTTTTTCCGCTGAAATGCAGGCCACGCTCGCTCGCGCGACGTGCATAGCATCGTTCTTTGCCGCGGCCAGCGAGCGAGACGCCGCAGGTCCCCCAGGCATCAGGAGGCTGAACACATGACCGGACACCGCAGGCACCCCGAACTGCCCGAAGAGGCGGAAATCGACCTGACGCCCGCCCATCTCAGCGTGCAGAAGAATGTCGTGCGCGTTTTCTACAAGGACCTTTGGGACAAGGCCGACCTCTCGCTCGTCGCGCAGATTTTCCACCCCGACTTCACCTTTCGCGGCTCGCTCGGTCCCGTGCTGGTCGGGCATCAGCAGTTCAGCGCCTATGTGCGCTGGCTCACCGACACGCTTGACGATTACACGTCCGATATCCTCGAGCTTGTGGAGGAAGGCCACCGCGTGTCGGGCAAGCTGCGCTTCCATGGCGTTCACCGCCGAACGCTGTTCGGGGAACCGCCGACCAATGGCCGGGTCTGGTGGTACGGCGCACCCATCTTCACCTTCGATGGGCCACTGGTGCGCGACCTGTGGGTACTCGGCGACGTCTACGGGCTTCGCTCCCGCCTCGATCCGGCGTGGTCGGAGCGGCTGAGTTTCAATCGGGCTGCAGGCTCGAGCTCCTGATCTCGAGCAGATCCTTGTCGCCAACGTATTTCGCGATCTCTCGCGCGATCAGTTCGTGGGCGTCGCGGTTCGGATGCCCGTCGCCCACGATGTAGAGGTTGACGCCCTTGTCCCGCTCCCGCTGGAAGGCCTCTGTCAGGTCTAGCAGTTCGATGTCGCCGATGACGCGGGGCAGCGCTTTGGGGGCCGAGTAGTAGTTCGTCGGCAGATAGACCACGAGCAGCTTCGCGCCGATCTGGTCCGCGGATCGCTGCATTTCGCGCAGGAGGTAGGCCAGCGCCTCCTCCTTCTTTTCGTCGGTCGGCGTACCGTAAGTGGCGAGGCCGTATTCGATCCGACCGCGCACCACGTCGATCCCATGCGTGAACCAGGTCACTGGATCGAGGAAGTCGCCGGCCAGATGGCGCTGGAAGCGCTGCACACCGTTGCTCCGGGGCCTGGCGATCGATGGCTGCCCCGCCTCGTTCCAGGCGACGTGCGAGGCGCTGAAGCAGAACGGGTAGTAGGACGGCAGGCACGGCGAGACGTTCCGCTCCAGGTGATGCGCGATGATCCCGTAGACGATGAGCTTGGGCGAAAGGTCGGCGTTGCGCCGCAGCATCTGCACCGACTGGGTGGTTCCGTAGGCCGCCATCGCGAAATTCGAGACGCTGGTGTCGAGGTCGCGCGCCAGGTGGCGCGCATAGGTCTCTTCGTTGGCGAGCGCATATCCCCAGCTGAAGGAGTCGCCGACAACCAGTATGTCGACCTGCTCCGGGCTCTTCCGGCCCGGCCCGTCGACCCGCGCGCCCCGATCGTCGGTGTAGATATCGAAGGCAAAGGTCTGGCGGTCGCGAACGGCGGGATAGATGCGCCTGGCATGAGAATCGGGATTGGCCCGCCCGCCGATCTCCGGATCGAACACCAGCAGACCGCCACCTTCCGCTATCAGGGGAATGCGCGGAACCGTCAGATACGCGGCGACGGCGATCCCGACGAGAATGCTGGCGGCGGTCGACGCCAGCACCAATAGAAGAGTCTTACTGGCTTTTTTCATGGTCCGTGGCAATCAGGCTTTCGGCAGCTAGCCTGAGACAAAGCGTGAAGGCAATGGAAGGCTTCTGCAGACACCGCTCGACGGCGCCCCCCGTTCCGCATAAACCAGCCGAAAATCAGGCTTGCCCGTGACCCGTCTCTATCTGATCTCCCCTGCTGAAATCGACCATCCGTCGCTGTTTGCCGACGAGCTGCGGGCCGCCCTCGACGGCGGCGACGTGGCGGCCTTCCAGCTTCGGCTGAAGGACGTCCCCGATGAGGCGATCATCCGTATCGCCGACACGCTTCGGCCGATCTGCCAGCAGCGCGGCGTCGCCTTCATCATGAACGACCGACCGGACCTGGCCGTGAAGCTCGATTGCGATGGCGTGCATGTCGGTCAGGACGACATGCCCTATGCCGAAGCGCGCCGGATCGTGGGACCCAACCGCCAGGTCGGCGTGACTTGCAAGGCGTCGCGGCACCTCGCGATGGAAGCGGCCGAAGCCGGCGCCGACTACGTGGCTTTCGGCGCCTTCTTCTCCTCCTCGACCAAGCCGGTGACGACGCCGGCCGATATCGAGGTCGTCGAATGGTGGAGCGGCCTGATGGAAGTGCCCTGCGTCGCGATCGGCGGCATCACCATCGAGAACTGCCGGCCATTGATCGAAGCGGGTGCGGATTTCCTCGCCGTCGCCAGCGGGGTCTGGAGCTATAAGGACGGTCCGGAAGCGGCGGTGCGCGCCTTCAACGAACTGTTCGAGGCTCACGAATCAGCGGACGGGGAGCCATAGCACCTCCTCGATGTGCGAGGCGCCGCTCGCCAGCATGACCAGGCGGTCGAAGCCCAGCGCAATCCCGGAGCAGTCCGGCAGGCCGTGATCCAGTGCCGCCAGGAAATCGTCGTCGACCGGCCAGCGCACGCCATAGAGCTCGTCCTTCAGATCCATGTCCGCCACCAGACGCGCCCGCTGCACGGCAGGATCGGTGAGTTCGCCGAAGGCGTTGGCGAGTTCCACCCCGCAGACATAAAGCTCGAACCGCTCCGCTACTCTGGGATCGCCGGGCTTGGCGCGGGCAAGCGCCGCCATCGAGATCGGATACTCGCAGAGGATGGTCGGCCGGCCCATGCCGAGCTTCGACTCAATCTTCTCGAACATGATGCGGAAGAAGACATCCTCCCAGGTGTCGCCGGCATGCATGGCAATGCCCGATGCGCCGGCCAGCGCCTGGGCATTGCCTACCGTCGCGAACAAGTCGACACCGGCATGGCGGACGAAGGCCTCGGCCACGGTGAGCCGCTCCGGTTCGGCCCGGGGATCGCAGACATGCCCGGCCCAGCGCATCTCGTCGACCCCGGTCGCGCTCAGCAGCGCGCGGCAGTCGGCCATGATCGTGTCGTAGCCTGCCCCCGCGCGGTACCATTCCAGCATCGTGAATTCAGGATGATGCAGGGCCGATCCTTCCGCATTCCGGAACACGCGCGCGAACTGGAAGATCCTTGGCAGGCCGCCGGCCAGCAGCTTCTTCATGGCGAATTCGGGCGAACTGTGCAGCCAGCGCTCGCGCTCCTCACCGTCGGGCAACTCCCACTCCGTGGCGAAGCCCGTGAGATGGACCTCGGCGCCGGGGGCCGCCTGCAGGATCGGGGTCTCGACCTCGACGAAGCCTTCCGAGGCGAACCACTGCCGCAGCGCGGCCTGGATCCGGCCACGCGCCTGAAGATGCGGCAGGCGCCGCGCCAATTTATCGGGACGCCACTCGGTCATGCCCAAGCATCGCACGCGCAAGGCACGGCGTGTAGGGTGTCGACATGACGCCGAAGCAGATCGACGCCTATTGCCGCAAGCTGCCGGCTGCAACGCGGAGCGTGCAATGGGAAGGAGTCACCGTGTTCAAGGTCGGGGGCAAGATGTTCTGCTTGATCGGCCCGCCCGGCCATTCGGTGGCTCGGATCTGCTTCAAGTGTCCGCCCGAGCATTTCGAGGCGCTGTCTCACGCCGCGGGCTTTAAGCCGGCTCCCTACCTCGCCCGCGCGAAATGGGTCGCCCTGGAAGATCCCGCGATCCTGACGCCCGCCGAGACCCGGGCGTACTTGAAACAGGCGCACTGCGTCATCGCCGCCGGGCTTTCGAAGAAGAAACGGGCCGAATTGGGCCTGAAATAGCGCCCGAAAGCCCTGGGGGGCCCGGTTGCGACCCCGTGCTGCCTTTGATAGAAGGCCGCGCCGGCCTCGAACCGCTTCCGCGGACGAGGCCGAATTCCATTCATCCGAGACAGCGGTAAGGCCGGGTAAGCTCATGAAAGTCCAAGTCAATTCCATCCGAGCCGGCAATGTCATCGAATACAACGGCAAGCTCTGGGTCGCCTCGAAGGTTCAGCATATCAGCCCCGGCAAAGGCGGTGCGTTCGTGGCCATCGAGGCCAAGGCGCTGCGCGAGGGCAACAAGCTGCAGGAACGCTTCCGCTCCGGCGAGACCATCGAGCGCGTCCATATCGACGAACGCGAGTGCACCTACCTGTTCAAGGACGAGAACGGCTTCACGTTCATGGACAAGGAGACCTTCGAGCAGCTCGTGGTCGGTGCCGACGTCCTCGATGAGGACCAGTCGCGCTGGCTGCAGGACGGCATGGAAGTGACCGTGTCGCTCTACGAGGGCACGCCGGTCGGCGCCGAGCTGCCCAAGACGGTGACTCTCGCGGTCGTCGAGGCCGACGCCGTCGTGAAGGGCCAGACCGCCTCTTCGTCCTACAAGCCGGCCATCGTCGAGGGCGGCATCCGCGTCATGGTACCGCCGCACATCGGCGTGGGCACGCGGCTGGTGATCAACACCGAAGAGGGCACTTACATGGAACGCGCCAAGGATTAGGCGCGCACCGTGGCCCTCCCCACCAATCGTCCCCCGCGCGAGACTCCCGTCGCCCGTGTCGGCCGCGCGCCGATGGGCGAAGCGCGCGAACGTTCGGGCCCGCCCGAGCGCAAGTCGCTGGCGCAGCGCTCGGCCACGATCACCGTCATGATCCGCGCCGCCTTTGCGGCCGCCAAGAACCTCAAACGCGACTTCGGCGAAGTCGAGCATCTGCAGATTTCCGAGAAGGGCCCCGGCGACTTCGTCAGTCATGCCGACATCAAGGCGGAGCGAACCCTGCGCGCCGAGCTGTCGCGTGTCCGCCCCGACTACGGTTTCCTGGGCGAGGAAGGCGGCGAGACCAAGGGCGACGGCCGCAACCGCTGGATCGTCGATCCGCTCGATGGCACGACCAATTTCCTGCACGGCGTGCCCCACTTCGCCATCTCCATCGCGCTGGAGCGAGAGAAGGAGATTATCGCCGGCGTCATCTACCAGCCGATCTCCGACGAGCTGTTCTGGGCCGAAAAGGGCAACGGCGCCTATATCGACACGCCGAATGCCCGCTCGCGGCGTTTGCGCGTCTCGGGACGCAAGGACCCGGCGCGTGGCCTGATCGGGACCGGTATCCCTCATATCGGCAAGGACAATCACGCTGCCTATCACGCCAAGCTGGCGGCCGTGACCGAGCGCACTGCGGGCGTCCGTCGCTGGGGCGCCGCCGCGCTCGACCTCGCCTTCGTGGCGGCGGGCCGCTACGATGCCTTCTTCGAGTTCGGCTTGGCGCCCTGGGATGTTGCTGCAGGCATTCTCATGGTGCGCGAGGCCGGTGGCCTCGTCGGCGACATTTCTGGCCAACCCTACGAACTCGGTGGCCCGTCACTCCTCGCCAGCAATTTCGGACTGCGCGACCCGATGGTCGAGATCCTTTCCAAGGCCTGACGGACGACCTTCGTCCGCGAGGCCTGCCGCGAGCGGTTGAGCCGGGGGCGACCATTCGTTATGGTCGACCGGCCAAATCCCGTGGAAAGGCAACCGTTTATGCCCCCCTTTTCGGCCGCTGTCCCCAGCCGCGCCGCTTCTGGTTCCTGCTCCGGTGACACTGCCTCACCGCGCGGCGTGAAGCGAGGCGGCACCGGGATGCCGGGCGAACTGCGGCTGCCCACGGCATGATTCCACAAACGACGCAGGCACCGGAAGTCCGCATGAGTAACCCGCTTCCGTATCTCATTCGCATGCTGCTGTTCCTCGGGATCGTGGCCTGCATCGCCTACCTTCTCCACCATGACCTGCTGCGTGTGTTTCTGAACACGCCGATCCTGAACAGCGTCATCCTGGGCGTCCTCGCGATCGGCATCTTCTTCGTGATGCGCCAGGTCCTGTCGCTTTGGCCCGAGGTACGGTGGCTGCGGCGTTTCCAGCATCGCGAGCCCGGCGCGCCGCTGCTCGAGACCGATTCGATCGAGCTGATCGCGCCGATGGCCGCCATGATGGGCGATCGCCAGGACAATTTCCGCCTCTCCCCCACCGCGACGCGTGCCGTGCTCGACGGCATCGCCAGCCGCCTCGACGAGCGTCGCGAGCTCAGCCGCTACATGATCGGCCTGCTGATCTTCCTCGGCCTGCTCGGCACCTTCTGGGGTCTGCTCGAAACGATCGGCGCCGTCGCCGATGCGATCGTCGGCATGCAGGTCACCGGCGGCGACGCCGTCCAGATGTTCGCCAAGCTGAAGCAGGGCATCGAGGGCCCGCTCAAGGGCATGTCGACCGCCTTCGGCGCCTCGCTGTTCGGCCTGTCGGGCTCGCTCGTTCTCGGGTTCCTCGAACTGCAGGCCAGCCAGGCTCAGGGACGCTTCCACACCGAGCTGGAGGAATGGCTGGCCGGCGCGACGCGGCTTTCGAGCGGCACCCTGCAAACCGAGGGGGAACAGGGCGTCTCGGCCTATGTCGAGGCGCTGCTCGAGCGCACCGCGGACGGACTGGACGATCTTTCCCGCACGCTGCGCCGTAGCGAGGAGGGACGCGAGCAGGCTGCCATGGCCAACGCCACGCTGGTCGAGCGCCTGACCTCATTGACCGAAAGCATGCGTACGCAGCAGGCGCTGTTGGCGCGCCTGGCCGAACAATCGATTGAGCTGCGGGGCACCGTCGCGCGCCTCACCGAGCGTAAGCCGGAAGCCGAGAGCGACGCCCTCCTCGCGCATCAGCGCAACATTGAGGCCGGCCTCGGTCGGCTGATCGAGGAAAGCGTGCGCGGTCGCACCGCACTGGCCGACGAGCTGCGCGGCGAGTTCCGCCTGCTCGCCCGCACCATCGCCTCGTCGCGCAGCGCGACGCCGGGTGATCACTAACCGCCATGGCAGCCGCATCCCGCCGTCGCGGAGGAGGTTCGGCCGACTACACCTGGCCGGGCTACGTCGATGCGCTGACGACGCTGCTGATGGTGCTGATATTCCTCCTGTCGCTCTTCAGCGTAGCTCAGTTCACGTTGACCGATACGCTGAACACCCGCGACAGCGCCATCGAAGCCCTCAACAAGCAGCTCGGCAGTCTCGCCAGCGTGCTCTCGATCGAGCAGGCGGCGAGCGAAGGCCTGAAGCAGGACCTCGAGAAGCTCACCCTGCAGCTTCGCCAGAACCAGACCGAGCGCGACCGCCTGGGCGCCGATCTCGCCGCCCAGCGCACGGCATCGGATGCCCTCAAGATCGAGCGCGACCAGCTCACCGAACGCCTGACTTCGATGTTGGCGGAACGCGAACGGCTGGCCGCCTCGCTCGAAAGCTCCAACAAGGAAGCAGCGGCGAAGGCCGGCGACCTTCAGAAGGAAATCGAGCGCCAGCGCCTGGAACTCACCCGCCTCGCCGCCTCGCTGGCCGCCGCCAACCAGGACAAGGGCAAGCTATTCGGCGATCTCACCGAAGAGCAGAAGCTCAGCGCCGAGCAGAAGGCCGCCGTCGTGCGGCTGACCGCCGAGCTCGCGGCCCTCAAGGGAGAGCTGGCGCGGCTCAGCACCGTCCTCGATGCCGCTGACGTCAAGGCCAAGGAACAGCAGGCGCAGATCGTCGATCTCGGGCAGAAGCTCAACCGGGCGCTCGCCAGCAAGGTGGAGGAGCTGGCGCGCTACCGCTCCGAGTTCTTTGGCAAGCTGCGCGAGGCGCTGCGTGGCCAGAGCGACGTGCAGGTCGTCGGCGATCGTTTCGTGTTCCAGTCGGAAGTGCTCTTCGCCTCCGGCTCGGCCAAGCTCCAGGAGAGCGGCGAGAAGCAGCTCGCCAACGTCGCCAAGCGCCTCGTCGAGATCGCCGCCACGATCCCCAAGGAGGTCAACTGGGTGCTCCAGGTCGACGGGCATACCGACAGCAAGGCCATCGCCAGCGCACAATATCCGTCGAACTGGGAACTCTCCGCCGCCCGGGCCATCGCGGTGGTCAAGTTCCTCCACAGCGAAGGCATTCCGAACGATCGCCTGGTGGCTGCCGGCTACGGCGAGTACCAGCCGCTCTCCTCCACCGACGCCGCCCGCAACCGCCGCATCGAGCTGAAGCTGACGAATCGCTGAAGCCGGTCTCTACAGAAGCCCAAGTCTCTTCAGTTCGGCCGCCATCTCGGCCGGCATGTCGGCGGTGTCGCCGCTCGACAGGTCAGGTGGCGCACGCTCGGGGTCGAGGTAGCGCCAGCCCTGGAAAGGTTTGCAGGCACGGGGGGCGGTCTCGATCAGGGGGCGCTTGAGCTTGATCCGGCAGAATTTCTTGCCGCTCTCCTCGTCGAAATCCTCCTCGAAGCCGACCAACTCCTGGCGGCAGCGGATGACGCCGCGCACGACCCAGTAGAGCGAGCCGCCCAGCAGATCCTCCGCCCGACGTGGGGAGTTGCGGGTATAGACCCAGTGCGGCGAGCGCGCCGACTGCCCCCGCTCCCGGCGGCGCGCCGCCTGGACCGTCTTCATGTGGGCGAGATCGTCGACCCCGACCGCCAGCTTGATGAGATGCAACGCCATCGCCTGCGCTTAGTACGCCGTCGGCCGCTTGCTCAAGCGCAGCCTATCCACAGCATGGCCGTCGCGAGCGTGACCTGCGCGCCACAGGCTGCGAGAATTGCAGACTGGGTTTCTGACTCCACACTGTCTGCACAATCCAAGCTCTATTGTCCGGTCGCTTTTTGCGAGGGTTCCTATGAATCGATCGACGCTGGCCGCCATGGTTGTGGCCCTGATGCTGGGCTCCGGCATTGCGGGTTACCTGATCGGGAGGCCGGGCGATTCCCTCGACCGTCCCGCGCCGGCGCCCACGACCGCCGTGGCACCTCCGGCTACGGTACCGGCCACGCCACCCCCGCCGGCCAGCCCGCCAGCCCAGACGGCGCAGTCCTCCGCACCCGCTCCCATCGCCCAGCCGGCCGCGCCGCCGTCCGCTCCCTTCTCCTTCCGTCGCGTCGCAGTCGATTCCAGCCGCAGCGAGGCCGAAGCCTGCCTCGCCTTCAACAAGCCGCTCGCCACCGCCGACGTGAAGTACGGCGACTTCATCCGCATCGAGCCTGAAGCCAAGACGGCGCTGCGCACCGTCGACGACCGGCTGTGCATCGCCGGCCTCACTTACGGCCAGGACTATACCGTCAGGCTGCTGGCGGGTTTTCCGGGTCGCGACGGCGAGAAGCTGCGCGACGAGCAGAGCGTCAGCGTGGCGCTGGGCGCCCGTCCCGCCGTGGTGAACCTGCCCGGCAAGGGTTTCATCCTGCCGCGCGGCAGCGCCGCGGGTCTGCCGGTCACGACCATCAACGTCTCGAAGGTCGGAGTCTCGGTCTATCGCGTGAACGAGCGCGGCATCGATCGCTTCTCCGCCGACCGCTACTACGATGTCGCCTTCCCCGGCTCGGAGCCCATCACTGAACCCTGGTCGCTGCGAAGCTGGCTGAACGGCAGCAATGGTGCCGAGCAGTGGACCGGGACGATGGACGTGCGCAACGTGCCCAACCAGGCCGTCGTCACGGCGTTCCCGATCCGCGAGACCATCCAGAACTGGAAGCCCGGCGCCTATTTCGTCGTGGTCTGGAATGCCGCCAAGCCGCCGTCGCGCGACTATAACGACGACGAATCGACGAGCGGCAGCGCGGCCGGCCTGTGGGTGATCGACACCGACATCGGCCTCACCTCGTTCAGCGGCGACGACGGGCTGAACGTCTTCGCGCGCTCGTTGCAGACCGCCCAGCCACTGGCCGGCATCGAGGTTACCGTCCTGTCGCGCGGCAACGAGCCGATCGGAAAGGTGGTCACCGGCGCCGATGGCCGAGCGTCTTTCGCAGCCGGCCTGCTCAAGGGCAACGGTGCGGCCGAGCCCGTCGCCGTCATGGCGCAGGATCCGGCGAAGAAGGAATTCTCGCGTCTCGAACTCACCAAGTCGGCCTTCGACCTGTCCGACCGCGGTGTCGACGGCCGCGCTCAGCCTGGCCCGGTCGATGCCTTCCTCTACACCGAGCGCGGCATCTACCGCCCGGGCGAGACCGTGCAGCTGATGGCGCTGATGCGCGACGACGCGGCCAACGCGCTCTCCAACCTGCCCGTCACGCTGATCGTCAAGCGGCCCGACGGCAGCGAGTTCACCCGCTTCACTCACGCGCTGCAAGGCTCGGGTGCCGTCGCGCAGGCGATCGACCTGCCGAAGTCCTCGCGGCGCGGCCGCTGGTCGGTCGCCGCCCATATCGACCCCAAGGGCGCGCCGGTCGGCCGGGTCGAGTTCTCGGTCGAGGATTTCGTGCCCGAGAAACTCAAGATCGAGCTGACGCCCGACGAGCCGATCATCCGGCCCGGCAGCGTGAACCGCTTCGTGCTGTCGGCCGATTTCCTCTATGGCGCCCCGGCCTCCGATCTCGCCGTCGAAGGCGACATGCGCATCACCGTCGATGACAACCCGTTCGCGGCGTTCGCCAAATACCGCTTCGGCCCCGAGGACGATCGCGAGAAGTTCGAGCCGCCCTTCATCGAACTGAAGGGCGAGAACACCGACCCGGCCGGCAAGTCGAGCCTCGAATGGGCCGGTGACCTCGCCAAAGAGACGGTCCTGCCACTGCGGGCCCAGATCCAGGCGCGCGTCTTCGAACCGGGCGGCGGCCGCGCCACCAAGACCGAGAAGGTCATGCCCGTGCGCACCCGTGACACCTATATCGGCGTCCGTCCGACCTTCGAGGGCCGCTATTCACGCGAAGGCGTCGACACCGAGTTCGACGTGGTGGCGGTCGACGCGGCCGGTACCCAGATCGCCCGTCCCTCGGTCGAGTACCGGATCGAACGCATCACCAACGTCTATCAATGGTTCCAGGTCGACGGCCGCTGGCGCTGGCAGTCGGTCAAGAACACCCGACTGATCACGGCCGACAAGGTGACCCTCAAGGCCGACACGCCGACACGCCTCTCGCAACGGCTCGACTGGGGCCAGCACAAGCTCACCATTATCGACAATGACAAGAACACCTCGACCAGCCTCACCTTCTACGTCGGCTGGTACGGCGGCACTGAAACCGAGGAGGCCCCCGATACGTTGCGCGTCGCCAGCGACAAGCAGAACTATGCGCCGGGCGACACGGCCCGCCTGCGCATCGAAGCGCCGTTCGCCGGAGAGGCGCTGATCGCCATCGCGACCGACCGAATCGTGTCCACCCAATCGGTCCAGGTGCCGGCCGGCGGCACGACCGTCGACATCCCGGTGAAGGGCGAATGGGGTGCCGGCGCCTACGCGCTGGTCACCGCCTGGCGACCTCTGGCCGCGCCGGCGGAGCGCACCCCCACGCGCGCGATCGGCGCGACGTGGATCGGTCTCAACCCGGCCCTGCGCACGCTCAGCCTCCAGATCGGCACGCCCGAGAAGATAACGCCCCGCCAGCGCATCGAGGTGCCGGTGAAGGTGTCCAACCTTCAGGCCGGCCAGGAGGCCTTCGTCACCCTGGCCGCGGTCGACGAGGGCATCCTGCAGCTCACCCGCTACAAGACGCCCAATCCCGCCGATCACTATTTCGGCAAGCGTCGCCTCGGCGTCTCGATGCGTGACGATTACGGCCGCCTGCTCGACACACGCGCCGACGAACTCGGCCGCATCCGGGCCGGCGGCGATGCCGGCGAGATCGGCGGTCTCGACATCGTGCCGACCCGCACCGTGGCGTTGTTCAGCGGTCAAGTGAAGCTCGACGACAAGGGCGAAGCGAAGATCGCCTTCGACATCCCCGACTTCATCGGCCAACTGCGGCTGATGGCGGTGGCTTACGACAAGACCCGCGTCGGCTCGGGCGAGCAACGCCTGTTCGTGCGCGACGCCGTCACCGCCGATGTCGTGCTGCCGCGCTTCCTCGCGCCTAAGGATCTCGGGCGGGTGGCGCTGTCGCTGCACAATGTCGACGGTCAGGCCGGCGACTACCGCGTCACCCTCACCGCCACTGGCTCGATCTCGCTCGAACGGCCGGTGACGGAGACGAAGCGCCTTGCCGCCAACCAGCGCGAGCTGCTGACCTGGCCGCTGCGCGCCGGCGAGGCGGGCTTCGGCAAGGTGGCAGTCGCCGTCCAGGGGCCGGGCAACTTCGCCGTCCAGCGCGAGTGGGACATCCAGGTGCGGCCGTCGCAGACGCCCAGCGCCGTCGACACCGTGGCGCGACTTGCACCAGGCAACGAGGCCACCGTCGACCGCAACGTGATCGCCGCTTTCGCGCCGGGGACCGCCCAGGTCAGCGCCTCGCTGACCCGCATTCCCGGCATCGACGTTGCGGGGCTGCTGCGCGCGCTCGACAAGTATCCGTTCGGTTGCCTCGAGCAGACGACCAGCCGCGCCATGCCGCTGCTCTACTACAACGACGTGGCAATGCTGGGATACGGCCCGACCGATCCGCGCATCAACGAGCGCGTACAGGATGCCGTCTATCGCATCGTCGACATGCAGCTGCCCGACGGGTCGTTCGGCATGTGGGGTCCCTTCTCCACGCCGGCGGCGGAATGGCTGCAGACCTACGTGCTCGACTTCCTGGTCCGCGCAAACCAGCAGCAGATGTCGGTGCCCTCCGCCTCGCTGCAGCGGGCGCTCGGCTGGCTCAACAAGACCGCCGACAAGCTGTCGCCCAACGCCCAGGCCTATGCTTGGTATGTGCTGGCGAAGTCGGGCTACGCCGATCCCGGCAGGGTCCGCTATTTCCAGGACACGAAGGCGGCCGAGATGAAGGGCGGCATTGCCTGGGCGATGCTGGCCGCGGCGCTGAACCAGGTCGGCGAGCCGGGGCGCGGCCGCCTCGCCTTCGCCACGGCGCGCCAGCGCATCGACGAACGCGACCCGTCCGACTATTACGGCTCGCCGCTGCGCAACCGCGCCGCCCTCGTCACGCTGGCCGTCGAAGCGGGCGGACGCGAGGCCCTGACCGAAGTGACAAGCCTCGTCGGCGAGCGTCTGGCGGCATCGATCGGGCTCACCACGACACAGGAGCAGGCGTGGCTGGTGATGGCCGCGCGCGCCATGAGCGGCAGCACGCAGCTCGCCTACTCCGTCGACGGTCAGCAGCGCCAGTCGGCTGCCGAGCCGGTGGTGTTCAATCCCGACGCGGCAGCCCTCGCCCGCGGCCTCAAGCTGCGCAACGACACCGACCATCCGATCTGGATGCAGGTGACGGCGCGCGGCGTGCCGGTCGATCCGCAGCCCGCGGCGACGGCCGGCATCAGCGTCCAGCGCGAGTTCCTGAAGTTCGACGGCGAGCCCAGTTCGCTGGGACACGTCGTGCAGAACGAGCGCTTCATCGTCTCGATCTCCGGCCGCAACCTGGAGGGCGGCTACCACGAGGTGGCCCTGCTCGACCTGCTGCCGGCCGGTTTCGAGATCGAGGCGGTGCTGAACGACGAGACGGCGAAATCCTTCCCGTTCCTGTCGGACCTCACCGAGACCCGCATTGCCGAGGCGCGCGACGACCGCTTCTTCGCCTCCTTCAACATGGGAATCCGGCCCTACAGGACATGGTGGGATTCCTCGGCGAAGAACCCGAACTCCTATCACGTCGCCTACATCGTTCGCGCCGTGACGCCCGGCACCTATGCCGTCCCGGCGACGAACGTCTCCGACATGTACGCACCGCGGGTCTATGGCCGGACGGCGATGCGCACGATGACCATCGTTCCGGCGGGAACGAAGTAGCCAGCCATGCGGCTCAGGCCCCTGCTGGCCGGTCTCGCCGTTGCCGCCACGACCCTGGTGGCAACGGCGCTGGCGCTCGACAGACTCTTCCCGCCCGACCTGTCGCGCTACCATGAGCGGTCGACCGAGGTGGTCGACGCCAATGGCCGCCTGCTGCGTGCCTTCACGACAGCGGATGGCAAATGGCGTCTCAAGACGTCGGTCGACGATGTCGATCCGCTCTATCTCGCCCTCCTCAAGGCCTATGAGGATCGCCGTTTCGACTCCCATTGGGGTGTCGATCCTCTCGCGACACTGCGGGCGGCCGGTCAGCTTGCCGAGCGCGGCCGTATCGTGTCGGGCGCCTCGACGCTCTCCATGCAGGCTGCCCGCCTGCTCGATCCGCGCCCGCGCAGTTTCACCACCAAGGCCATCCAGTCGGCCCGCGCGCTGCAGCTCGAATGGCGTTACTCGAAGCGCGAGGTGCTGGCGATCTACCTCACCTTGGCGCCGATGGGCGGCAACCTCGAGGGCGTGCGCGCCGCTTCCCTCGCCTATTTCGGCAAGGAGCCGCGCCAGCTCAGCGCCGCCGAGGCCGCCCTGCTGGTCGCCATCCCGCAATCGCCCGAACGGCGACGCCCCGACCGCGCCACCTCCGTGGCGCAGAAGGCGCGCGACCGCGTTCTGGCGCGCGGCGTCGAACATGGCGTGATCGATGCGCCGCTGTACGAGATGGCGAGCAGCCGTCTCGCGCCCGACCGAAGGCTCGCCCTGCCGATGCAGGCGCCGCATCTCGCGACCTGGCTGGCGGGCCAATCGCCCGGTACGACCGTGCCGACCACGGTGCGCTACGAACTGCAGCAGGCACTGGGCCAGTTCGTGCACGAGGAGCGCCGCGCGCTGGCCGACGGTGCCGAGATCGCCATGGTCGTGCTCGACAATCGCACCGGCGGTGTCGTGGCGTGGCTGGGCGGCGACAATTTCTTCGGCCGCGCCGGCCAGGTCGACCTCGTGCGCGCCCGCCGCTCGCCAGGCTCGGCACTGAAGCCCTTGATCTATGCGATGGCCTTCGACGATCGCACGCTGCATCCCGAGACCCTGGTCGAGGATGTGCCGGTGCGCTTCCGCGACTGGCTGCCGCGCAACTTCGACCGCGATCACCAGGGCGCGGTGACGGTCCGCCGGGCCCTGCAGCAATCCCTGAACGTGCCGGCCGTGCTGGCGCTTGAGAAGGTCGGGCCGCAGCGCTTCCTCTCCACCCTGCGCACCGCCGGCGTGGCGCCCGGCCTGCCGCCGGGCGACAACGGCAATTCGCTGGGCGTGGCACTCGGCAGCGCCACGGTCTCGCCGCTCGAAATGGCGGGCCTCTATGCTGGCCTCGCCAGCGGCGGCAGCTTCGCGCCGCCGCAAGTCCGCCGCGACCGGCCGAAGCTCCAGCCGCTCCGCCTCATCGGGCCGACCGCCGCCTGGTACGTCTCTGACGTGCTGGCCGAGGCGCCGCTGCCCGAGGGCTTCGCCTCACTGCCCGTGGCGCTGCGCGAGCGCCGCATCGCCTTCAAGACCGGCACCTCCGCCGGCTATCGCGACGCCTGGGCCGCCGGCTACAGCGCCAACTGGACGGTCGTCGTCTGGGTCGGCCATGCCGACGGCACGCCCCGCCCCGGCCAGCTCGGCCGGCTCTCGGCGCTGCCCATCCTGTTCAAGGCCTATGGCCGGCTCCCCGCCGAGGACAACCGCGCGATCCGCCCGCCCGCCGACGCGATCAAGGTCGCGTCCCATCGCGAGCTGCCGCCGCGCATGCGCACGCTCGCCCCCTATGCCGAAACCAGCGGCGGCCCGCGCATCGCCTATCCACCGGCCGACGCCCGCATCGAGCTGGCCACCCGCGAAGCCGTCGTACTGAACGCCATGGGCGGTCAGGGCCGCCTGCGCTGGCTGGTCGACGGCCGCCCGCTCGACGGCACGCGATGGGTGCCCGACGCCGCCGGCACGGCGCGCCTGGCCGTCGTCGACGAAGCCGGACGCTCGACCTCGGTGACCGTCAGGATCGTGCAGCGGCAGTAGAAGCACTCACACGAGGAACGCCAGGGCGACCGATGCGACCAGGGCCGCGGCAAAGACGAGGTTGATGATCTGGTTGGTGCGCGGATCGCGGAAGAAGCGCGTGAGCGCCGCCCCGGCGAGCAGCCACGCCACGTTCACCGCGGCGATGACCACCGTGAGCACAACGAGCTTCAGCGCCACGTCGGCGCCAAACCGGTCGGGCAGCAAGGTGAAGCCCGAATAGAGCGCGGCCATCGCGATGTAACCCTTCGGGTTGACCAGCGACAGCAGAAGACCGGCGGCGATGGTTGGAGGCTCACGCCGGGCGCTCGCCTCCATAAGAGGGCGCGCGGTCGCGATGCGCCAGGCCAGCCACAGGAAGTAGGTTGCGGCCAGGATCGCCACGACGGGCGCGACGCCCGGCAAGGCAAGCAAGAGGCCGACCGTCCCGCTTGCCACGATCGCCATCACCGCGACCATACCAGCGACGATGCCCGCGAAATACCCGATGACCTGGCGAGCACCGAACGCCGCGCCGGCCGCCGCGAGGCTCAGCGTCGCCGGACCGGGGCTACCGGCCAAGGCGACGGCGGCGATCAGGAATCCGGGAAGCGCCTCCATGTCCCGATATGGCGGCGGGCGTGGGCTCCCGTCTTGAACGTTCGTGAGGCCTAAGCCGCCACCTTCGCCTTGAGCGCCTGCGCGACCTTGGACGCCGGCTCGCGCCCGAGCGCGGTGCAGATCGCCCGGCCGGCCGCCGCGACCGCTTCGAGATCGACGCCGTGGTCGATACCGAGGCCGTTCATCAGGTAGATCACATCCTCGGTGCCGACATTGCCCGAGGCACCCTTGGCGTAGGGGCAGCCGCCGAGACCGGCGACGGCCGTGTCGAACACCGCAATGCCGCGCTCCATGACCGCGAGGATGTTGGCCAGCGACTGGCCGTACGTGTCGTGGAAATGCGCGGCGATCTTTTCGCGCGGCATCTTCTCGGCCACGGCGTCGATCATGGCGACGCATTCGCCGGGTGTGCCGACGCCGATCGTGTCGCCGAGCGAGACCTCGTAGCAGCCCATGCGGAACAGCCGCTCCGACACTTCGGCCACCTTGGCCGGAGCCACCTTGCCGTCATAGGGGCAGGCGATCACGGTCGAAACGTAGCCGCGCACTTTCATGCCGTGCTTCTGCGCCGCTTCCATCACCGGCGCGAAACGCTCGAAGCTCTCGTCGATCGAGCAGTTGGTGTTCTTGCGGCAGAAGGCCTCCGACGCTGCCGTGAAGATCGCGATCTCGCCGACCCCGGCCTCGACCGCGCCGTTCATGCCCTGCTTGTTCGGCACCAGCACGGGATAGCTGACACCGTCCTTGCGCTTGATACGTGCCATCACCTGGTCGGTGTTGGCCATCTGCGGCACCCATTTGGGCGACACGAAGCTGCCGGCTTCGACCGCCGAGTGGCCGGCCGCCGACAGCGCGTCGATCAGCGCGACCTTGGCCTCGACCGAAACCGGCTTCGCCTCGTTCTGCAGCCCGTCGCGCGGGCCCACTTCGACGAGCCGCACGCTCTTGGGATGATTCATCGTTGCCTCCCGATCCTGGGGCCACATACTGCACCAGCGGAAAGGCCGCCAGACAGGAATTTCGCCCCTACGGCGTCTGCGAAATATGCGCCGTGCGATCGTGCCCGGGGTGGCTGAACATGATCTCCAGGGTGCGCAGGTAGGTGTGCAATCCGGCATCCTGGATCGGCAGGACGTGGGCATCCTCCCCCGATTCGTTGTGGTGCGAATGCCAGTAGCCGGGCGGCGTGATGAAGCTGGCGCCGGGCGCCCAATCCTCGCGCCGACCGCTCTTGATCATCCCCGACTCGTCGAGTTCCGTGCCGATCATCGTGTAGCAACCAGGCTTGCAGTCGATCACGAAATCGACCGCCACCGATTCATGGCGATGCGGGTACTGGACCGCATCCTTCGGCAGCAGACCGAACATCGTCCACATCGTGTGGGTGATCGTGCGAGTGCTGGGGAAATTCCGGTTGGCGAGCAGGACGCTGACGCGGTTGGCGTTCGCGGTCCTGGGATCGGTGGCAATCTCCGTGAGCTTCTGCTGCGCCTTGCTGTGCTGATAGAAGGTCGGCTTGAAACGCGCGACCGTCGGCGCGGCGCCGAGATAGCGCAGCAGGGGCGCGTCGTGCACCCAGTAGAGCCCGGCCTCGCCATCCGAATGATGCAGGGCATGGCCGTGCGCCGGCAGCACCATGTAGTCGCCCTGCGACCAGTGGATGGTCTCGCCACACGCATCCGTCCGTCCGCTGCCGCGAAACACGAAGAACACCTGGCTGGTCGCCTCGGCCGAAGTCATCACCGAGCCACGGATGATCCGGATGAAGTTGGCGCAGAGCGCGGGGGTAGTCGCGGGGCCGACGATCCCCAGCTCCTCGCTCACGTCGAGCGGCTGCACGCGCGTCGGTCCCTCGTCGAAGAAGGACGGCGAGAAGGTCCGGTACGGCACCGGCGGGATGATGCCTTGCTGGATCGGGTTCGCGGCCGAGCTGTAGTCGAAATACTGCGCGTCGCTCGTCAGCAGGTCGTAGTTGGGGAAACCTTCGATGCCAGCCACACAAATCTCCTCGTCTGGGATCACGTAGGACACGGTCCGTTCAGCGAGGGCAGCTTGTAGCCTCCCCCGACTTCAAGTCCACGAAGGAAAACTTGGTAAAGAAGCCGTTTGAGGCGGGGAATGGCCTCGCTAGCGGCACTTCACAGCAATATTATTGCGCGTGCACCCGGCCCGGCCCTGATTCCGAGGGGGTGCGACTCTGGTTTCGATTGTTTCGTTTATTTCGTTTGTTTCGTTTATTCGCAGGGACTTCGACTTTTCAGCGGCCTGCTAGACCACCGTCTCCTTCAGCTTTCCCGCCCGGCCGAGCACGAAGGCCACGGCGGCCAGCGCCAGGACGGTGAAGGCGATCAGCAGGGTCGCGACGGCCGTGATGGTCGGGTTCACCTCGAGGATCAGCTCGTTGAACATCTTCTTCGGCACGGTCTCGTACTTGCCGGCGATGAACGAGGTGACGATGACCTCGTCGAAACTGCCGATGAAGGCGAAGATCCAGGCGGCGAAGACGCTGGGCGCCAGATTGGGCAGCACGACCTTGCGCATCGTGTAGCCCCACGAGGCACCGAGGCTCCAGGCGACCTGTTCGATCCGCTGATCGAATTCGCGGATCGCGACCCCCAGCACCATCATCACCAGCGGCACGTTGAGCAGCGTGTGCGCGACCACGAGGCCCACCAGCGAGCCCAGCAGCCCGACCTTGGCCAGTCCAAGATACAGCGCAATGGCCACGATGATCGTCGGCACGATCAGCGGCGCCATGAAATTGCCTTCGGCCCAATCGCGGCCCCGGAAGGTGCCGCGGCGCAGCCCGTAGGCCGCGAGACCGCCCAGGACCAGCGCCGCCACCGAGGAGATGGCGGCGACGAAGGTCGAGGTCCACATCGCCTCCATCCAGCGCGGATCGCCGAAGAAGGTCTCGTACCAGCGCAGCGACAGGCTGGGCGGTGGAAAGGTCAGCGCCCGCGCCGAGGAGAAGGACATCGGAATCACGATGATCAGCGGCACGGTCAGGAAGACCAGCCCGAAGATGCCCATGGCCGCCAGCCCGCGCCGCGTCCAGACCGAGCCGCCGATCGCTTCGCGCGTCATGCCGAGGCCTTGCGATCGAGCCGACGGTAGGCGGCGAAGATCAGCAACGTCACGATCAGGAGGATCGTCGAAATCGCCGAGGCCTGCTCCCAGCGCGGGATCTGGTTGATCAGCGTGTCGAGCAGGTTGGAGATCATCGGCACGCGGCCGCCGCCCAGGATCGCCGGCGTCACGTAGAAGCCGAGACAGAGGATGAAGACCAGCAGCGCGCCCGCGGCCAGCGCCGGCAGGGTGAGCGGGAAATAGACCTTCCAGAAGATGGTGCGCGGCGGAGCGCCCAGAGAGGCGGCGGCCTGCAGCAGCCGGTCGTCGATACGGGTCATGGCGGCGAACAGCGGCAGCACGAGGAACGGCAGCAGCACGTTGGCCATGCCGATCGTCACGCCCAACTCGTTATACAGGAAGGAGACGGGCGCATCGGTGAGGCCGCTCCATTGCAGCGCGCGATTCACCAGCCCGCCATTGCCCAGCACGACGATCCAGGCATAGGTGCGGACGAGGATCGAGACCCAGAAGGGCAGCACCACCATCGCCAGCGCGATCATGCGGCCCCGTCGGCCGAGGCCCCTCATCCAGTGCGCCAGCGGATAGCCGATGATGATGTTGGCCAGCGTTGCGATCAACGCGATGCGCATCGTGTTGCCCAGCACGCGCAGATAGACCGGCGCCTCGAGCAGGCCTTCGTAGTGCTCGAGCGTGAAGCCCCGCCCCTTCTCCCAGAAGGCAAGGCCCAGCATGTAGACGATGGGTGCATTGAAGGCGACGACCATCAGCACCAGCAGCGGCGCGATGAATCCGAAACCTTCGAGGCGACTGGCTTTGTTCATGACGAAAAAACTGTCATCCCGAGGCCGAGGGACCCTTACGACCGCGCAAAAGTCCCTCGCTGCGTTCGGGATGACAATGCGTGTTTCCCTAGAGCCCGAGCTTGAAGGCTTCCCACTTCTTGTTGACCGCCTCGCCATTGGCCGCCCACCATTCGGCGTTCTGGAACCACTGGACGGCCTTGTTCTGCTTGCTGGACGGGAACTCCGACAGCTTGTCCTTCGGCAACAGCGCATCGAGCTCGGGGCTCGGACCGGTGTAGGAGACTACCGTCGCCGCCTTGGCCTGGTTGGCAGGCAGCGACATCTCGTACATCAGCTTGTAGGCGGCGGCGCGATCCTCGGGCTTCGAACCCTTGACGATCGAGAAGTAGGACAGGTCGGCCATGCCGCCCGCAAAGTTGCAGCCGAAGGCCGGATCGCCGACGACGCGGCCCGACCAGCAGATCACGTACTGGACCTCGTTGTCCTTCATGAGCTGCGGCGGCTGCGCGCCGGCCTTCCACCAGACGGCGATGTCCTTCTTGATCTCGTTCAGCTTCTTGAAGCCGGCATCGACATCGAGCGGAAACAGCTTGTCGGCCGGCACGCCCGTCGCCATGACGGCGAACGGCAGGCTGTAGTGCGGGAAGTCCGGCAGGCAGCGCTTGCCCGGAAACGCCTTGGTGTCGAAGAACTCGGCCCAGTTCTTGGGCGCCTTGGCACCGGCCCGCCAGGCCATGATGGTCGAGAAATACTGGTAGCCGAAGCCGTACTCGTTCCTGGCTTCGGGGAACATCGGCGCCGGATTGACGGCGGCCCAGTCGATCGGCTCGATCAGCTTCAGGTTCTTGGCCTGCACCAGCGTGCCCGAGCCCAATTCCATCAGCACCGTGCTGGTCTGGCCGCTCTCGACCAGCGCGCGCAGCTTGCCGAGCGAGTTCGGGCTCTCGCGGATCACCTTGATGCCGGTCTTCTTGGTGAAGGGCTCGATATAGCCCACCTCGATCGATTCGCCGGACTTGCCGCCCGACTCGATCATGCGGATTTCCTTGACCTGTGCCCGCGCCGTCCCGGACAGGAGGCTCACGGCCGGCAGGGCTGCGGCGGCACCGACGAACGTACGTCTCTTCATCTCGATCCCCTCTATGTTACCGGCCAGGCATCGGCCGCTTCCCACGAAACGCTCACACGCTCTCCCGGCGCGTGCGCCGTGCCGAGGAACGGCACGGACGCCACGACCGATTGATTGCCTTCGAGGGCCAGGTGGTAGCGCACCATCTGCCCGAGATAGATCGCCTCGACGACCCGCGCCGGCCGACCCTGCCCTTCGCCGGCCAACCGGACACGCTCGGGGCGCACCACGCCCTGCCCGCCGTCGGGCATGTCGACGAAGTTGGCGATGCCCAGGAACTCCGCCACGAAGCGATTGGCGGGCTTGAGATAGGCCTCCGCCGGCGCCGCGACCTGCTGCGTGCGGCCCTTGTCGAGCACCATGATGCGGTCGGAGAGCGACAGCGCCTCCTCCTGGTCGTGCGTCACCAGGAGCGTCGTGACACCCAGCGTGCGCTGCAGCTGCTTCAGTTCGACCTGCAGCTCCTCGCGCAGCTTGCGGTCGAGCGCGCCCAAGGGCTCGTCGAGCAGCAGGATGTCGGGCTTGAAGACCACGGCCCGCGCCAACGCCACGCGCTGCTGCTGCCCACCCGAGAGTTGCGATGGGCGGCGTGCCTCCAGACCATCGAGACGCACCAGCTTCAACGCGTCGCGTGCCAGCCGGTCCGCCTCGGCGCCGCCGATCTTGCGGACGCCCAGCGGGAAAAGCACGTTCTCCAGCACGGTCATGTGCGGGAACAATGCGTAGGACTGGAACACCAGGCCGATGTTGCGTTCCTGGGCGGTCGCGTTGGTGACGTCGCGCCCGCCGATGAAGATGCGGCCCGAAGTCGGCCGGTTGAGGCCGGCGATCAGAGACAGCAGCGTCGTCTTGCCCGAGCCGCTCGGTCCGAGGATGGTAACGAACTCGCCCTGCGTCACGGAAAGGTCGACCTGGTCCGCTGCAGCGAACGTGCCGTAGCGCTTGGTGACGCCTTCGAGACGGATATCCGACATCTAGACGCGGGCCACTTTCGCCATGGCGCGATCGGCGGCGGCGAGCGTTTCCTCGATCACCGGCCTGTCGTGCGCCGTGGAGAGGAACCACTTTCCGGCCTGCTGGGCACGAACCCCCTCTTCCTGCAGGGCCGCGTGGAAGGCCAGCATTCCGTCGCGGTCGCAGGCCGCCGATTCGCGATAGTTGCGGGGCGCCGGACCGGAGGTGAAGAAGGTCTGGAAGATCGCCGGCATGCCCTGAACCAGAATCGGCAACTTGTGCCTGGCAGCCAGCGACGCGAGGCCCTGCATCAGCTCGGTGCCGCGCGCTTCGAGATCGCGATAGACCGCGCCGCCATCCGCTTCAAGGATATCCAGTGCCGCAAGAGATGCCGCCATGCTCTGGACGTTACCGTTATAGGTCCCGCCATGCATCACGCCCTTGTCGAGCAGAGTATCCATGATGTCGCGCCGGCCGGCGACCATCGCCAGGGGGAAGCCTGCCGCCACCGCCTTTGCATAGATACTGAGATCGGCCGTCACGCCAAATTTCGCCTGGGCGCCGCCGAGGCCGACACGGAAGCCGGTGATCACCTCGTCGAGGATGAAAAGCGCCCCATGCTTGCGGCAGAGCTCCTTGACGCCTTCGAGATAGCCGGGTGCCGGCGGGATCGCGCCGCCGTTCACCATGATCGGCTCCATGATCACCCCGGCGATCTCGCCGCGATGGCGCTCCAGCGTCTGTTCCAGCAGATCGAGATCGTTCCAGGTGCAGACGGCAACGTCGCCCAGCACGCTGGCGGGCATGCCCGGCGAACCGGCGACCGGTACCGGCGCGTCGGCAGGCCCAGCCTCGTTCAGCGGCGGGCGGGCGCTGATGAAGGCCTGGTCGCTCCAGCCGTGATAATGGCCCTCGAACTTCAGGATCTTGTCGCGGCCGGTGAAGGCACGGGCCAGGCGGAAGGCCATCAGCACGGCTTCGGTTCCCGAGGTCGTGAAGCGCACGACCTCCGCGCTCGGCAGCAGCCGGCACAGTCGCTCCGCCAGCTCGGTCTCGCGCGGATTCTGCGCGGCAAAGAGCTGGCCCTCGCCCAGAGACCCAGCAACAGCTTCCACGACCGTCTTCGGCGCGTGCCCCAGAATGGCCGGTCCGTTGCCCAGAACGTAGTCGATGTGGACGTTGCCATCGACATCGTAGAGCCGGGCGCCCTCGCCGCGCGCGAAGAACAGCGGCACGGGTACACTGGCATAGCGCACGTTGCTGCTGACCCCGCCGGCCAGATGCTTCCGGGTCTTTTCATAGAGTGCGATCGATTTCGCGTAGGAGCGCATATCCCTCACCCAGCAAGAACGATGCCCGCGACCGAAGTGCGCGGAAAAATAATGTGATCACAAATCCAGGCGAGCCTATCCGCCGCTTTCCACCCCAGCAATGCATTTTTGTGATCACAAATTCCGGGAGCCTGGTTTAAGCTCCGCAACCGATGCCTCGCACCGCGCCCCCTCCGGACGCTGCCGATACCTCGCTCCGTCAGCAGGTGTATTCCTCGTTGCGCGAGGCGTTGACCATGGGCCGGTTCGCGCCCGGCCAGAAGGTCACCTTCCGCTACGTGGCCGGCGTGCTGGGCGTCAGCCTGACGCCGGTACGAGAGGCGCTGCGCCGGCTGGTCGCCGAGGGCGCGTTCGAAATGAACCCCAACCGGTCGGTCCGCGTCCCGCTGATGACGCGCGACAAGGTCCTCGAACTGCGCGACATCCGGATGGAACTCGAAGGTCTCGCCTCGGCCAAGGCCGCCCTCGCCGCATCGCGCGGCCAGATCGCCGACATACGCCGCGCCGCCCGCGAGATCCTCGCCGCCCGCACGCGCGGCGACAGCGCCACCGACCGCCAGAAAGTGCGTGAGTTCCATTTCGCCGTCTATGCGGCGGCCGCGCAGCCGACCCTGCTGCGCCTGATCGAAGGGCTGTGGCTGCAGACCGGCCCTTACATGAATCTCCTCTACCCCGACTTCATCTCGTCGTCGCGTGGACCGGCCGGGCGGCAGCGCCTGATCGACGCGTTGCAGGCGGGCGATGCGGCGGCCGCCCGCCGGGAGATGGAGAACGACATCCGCCGCGCGCTTTCCTATGTGGCGGGCCTTGCCGACGAGAACGGCAACATCGCGCCGGCGGTCCCGGCGACCGTCCGGAAGCGTCGTCGCCCGTCAGCGACCGACGCCGCCTTCGAACTTCAAGTCAACTGATCAGGAGAACATCATGGCTCAGCAGCTCAGCAATCAACGCATCGCCTGGTTCAACGGCAAGTTCGTGCCGGAGAACCAGGTCATGATCCCGTTCCGTGACCGCAGCTGGAAATACGGCGACGGCGCCTTCGACATGACCCGCACCTTCAACGGCGTGCCGTTCCGCCTGAAGGAGCATATCGAGCGCTTCTACCGCTCGCTGCGCTACCTGCAGATCGATCCCGGCCTGTCGCCGAAGGAGATGATCGCGCACAGCGAGGAGGTGGTGGCGCGCAACGAACATCTGCGCGCCGAAGTCGGCGACTGGTGGCTGGGCCAGCGGGTCAGCCGCGGCGTCGATGCGGTGGGCGACGAGGGCTGGGAGAATGTCGGCCCGCAGGTCGTGATCGAGATGACTCCCCTGCCGCTCTCCAAGCGCGGCAAGCTCTATCGCGAGGGCGCCGAAGCGATGACCACGACGGCGCGCCGCATTGCGCCCTCGATGCTCTCGCCGCGCGCCAAGACGCACAATTATCTCAACATGATCATGGCCGAGAAGCCCATCAAGGCGCTCAATCCGGACGCCTGGCCGATCCTGCTCGACGAGAACGGCAACCTCGCCGAGGGCCTGGGGAGCAACATCTTCATCGTGCGCGAAGGCCAGCTCTTCACCCCGTCGGAGCGCTATGTGCTGCCGGGCGTCAGCCGCCAGATGACCATGGACATGGCCAAGCAGATCGGCGTCGAGTGCACGCCGGGCGACATCGACCTGTTCGATGCCGCCAACGCCGAGGAGATGTTCCTCACCTCGACCAGCCTCTGCATCCTGCCGGTGAAGAGCTTCAACGGCGCGCCGGTCGGCGACGGCAAGGCGCCCGGCCCGATCACGAAGAAGCTGATCGACGCCTATTCCAAGAGTGTCGGCTGCGATTTCGTGGCCCAGTACCTGAAGTTCTCGCAGTAGCGAGACAGCACTCCTCGCAGTGCAGGGAGAGGGGGAGACTTCCCCCTCTCCCGGGCGTAGACTCCTTCTCGTGGTAGATCGCGCTTCGTCGTGATCGCGACGGACCGCGACCTTCGAACTTCGTTCGCAAGGAGGCAGTCATGGCCATGCAACCCCACGTGCGTAATCCCCTCGAATGGGGATGGGACCATCTCAAGCAGACAAGCCAGGCCGTCGGGTCGACGGCCAACACGATGGACGGAGCCTGGGAGGATCGCGCGATCGCGCCGCCCACGGTCCGCCGCATCACCGCTGCCGATGTCGGCGATTCGCTCGCCAAAGGCTTCCGCGATTTCGGATCTGCCCGCACCGATGTGGTGATGCTCTGCCTGCTCTATCCGATTGCAGGCCTGGCGATCTCACGCATGGCCTTCGACTACGGCATGCTGGCGCTGGTCTTCCCGCTGATCGCCGGTTTTGCGCTGATCGCGCCGCTGTTCGGGCTCGGCCTCTACGAGATCAGCCGCCGTCGCGAGCGCGGCCTCGAAACGCACTGGACCGACGCCTTCTCCGTCGCGCGCTCCCCGAACATCGGCTCGATCCTGGTCATGGGCCTGCTGCTGCTGGCGATCTTCTGCCTGTGGCTGTTCGCGGCCAACCTGCTCTACACCGTCACCCTGGGGCCGGACGCGCCCGTCTCGGCCCAAGCCTTCGTGCGCGATGCGCTGACCACGCCGCAGGGCTGGACGATGACGATCGTCGGCGTCGGCATCGGTTTCCTGTTCGCCCTCCTCGTCCTGGTGATCGGCGTCGTGTCGCTGCCGATGCTGCTGGATCGCAACGTCGGCGTCGGCACCGCCATTGCGACCTCGGTCCGCGCGGTGCGGATGAACCCGGGGCCGATGGCGATGTGGGGCCTCATCGTGGCGGCAAGCCTCCTGGTCGGCGCACTGCCTCTCCTGATCGGACTCGCCATCGTGCTTCCCGTGCTAGGCCACGCGACATGGCACCTCTATAGAAAGGTCGTCGTGAACCAAGAAGACTAAGAGGGAGAGGATGCTCGACTGGACGGTGAAACAGCCGGCCGACGGCATGGTCGTCGCGCCGGACGAGCGGCTGCCATGGCCGCAGACCGTGGCGCTGGGCATCCAGCATGTGGTGGCCATGTTCGGCGCCACCGTGCTGGGCCCCCTGCTGATGGGCTTCGATCCCAACGTCGCCATCCTGATGAGCGGCGTCGGCACGTTGATCTTCTTCGTGGCCGTGGGCGGCAGGGTTCCGAGCTATGTCGGCTCCTCGTTCGCCTTCATCTCCGTGGTCGTGGCCGCCACCGGCTATGCCGGCCAGGGCGCCAACGCCAACATCGCGCTGGCGCTGGGCGGGATCGTGATCTGCGGCGCCCTCTATGCGCTGATCGGCCTGGTCGTGATGGCGAGCGGGACCGGCTGGATCGAGCGGCTGATGCCGCCGGTGGTAACCGGTGCGGTAGTCGCGGTGATCGGCCTCAACCTGGCCGCCGTGCCGGTCAAGAACATGGCGCCGACTTCCTTCGATGCCTGGATGCAGGCCGTGACCTTCCTGAGCATCGCCCTGGTCGCGGTCTTCACGCGCGGCATGACCCGGCGGCTGCTGGTGCTGGTCGGGCTCATCGTGGCCACCCTCGTCTATGCCCTGCTGGCCAACGGGCTCGGCTGGGGCAAGCCGATGAGCGGCGCCCTGCTCGAGCAGGCCGCCTGGTTTGGGATTCCCGCCTTCACGACGCCGGTCTTCGACACCAGGGCGATCGTTCTGATCGCGCCCGTCGCCCTGATCCTGGTCGCCGAAAATCTCGGCCATTTGCGCGCCGTCAGCGCCATGACGGGCCGCAACATGGATCCCTATGTCGGCCGTGCCTTCCTGGGCGACGGCGTCGCGACGATGCTGGCCGGCGGCGTTGGCGGCACCGGGGTCACGACCTACGCCGAGAATATCGGGGTGATGGCTGCGACCCGCATCTACTCGACCGCCCTGTTCGTGGTCGCCGGCCTGTTCGCCATCCTGCTGGGCTTCTCGCCGAAGTTCGGCGCGCTGATCCACTCCATCCCGCTGCCGGTGATGGGTGGCGTCAGCATCGTCGTGTTCGGCCTGATCGCCGTCGCCGGCGCCAAGATCTGGGTCGACAACAAGGTCGACTTCACCGAAAGCCGCAACCTCATGGTTGCCGGCGTCACGCTCGTGCTGGGCACCGGCGACTTCACCCTGAAGTTCGGCGAGTTCGCCCTGGGCGGCATCGGCACCGCGACTTTCGGTGCGATCCTGCTGAACGCGGTGCTCGGCGCCGCGCGATCACCCCCATCGTCTAGGTGAGGAACCGATATCCGAACGTGTGGCATTCGTCGAAGCCGCATTGGAGCACCACCGCCGCAAAGTTGATGGCGCAAATCACGACGACGTAAACCTCCAGGATGCGTGCCGCCCGCGCGAGCGGTGGCAGCGCGGTTTGCGGCCGAATGCGCGGCGCCCCGAAAAGGGCGAGCCGAAGCGCCAGGGCCAGCAACAGCGACACTCCGATCGCGACCGACCAGACCGGCATGTGGGCGCCGAAGACCGCGCTGCCGATGTAGGCGTGTCCGGGGCGCGGGACGACATCCAGCAAGGTCTGCCTCGCGGCGATGACCAGAAGCAGAAGGGCAAAGAGCAGGGCGATGCCAGTGCCTCGCTCCGATTCCTGCGTGCGGAGTTGATGAAACAGCCCGAAGCAACAGCCGAACATGGCCACTCTCTGGAGCAGGCAGAGCGGACACGGAATCTCCGCGAATACAAACTGCATGACCATCGCGGCGGTCAAAACCGCGGACAGAATCACCGTCAGCAGCAGCAGGCTCAGTCGGTCCAGCATGACGACGGTAGAAGGATCGAGGCGCAGCCCGCGCATTCAGGCGTGTCCCGGGGCGGCGGCGGCATGCCTCAGCTCGACCTGCAGCCAGGGCATGCGGAAGCCATCGTCGGGGCTGTAGATCTCCCAGAGGAAGAGGCCGATGGTGAAGGCCGCAGACAGGGAAAGCGATACCGCCGCCGCTCGCGGCAGATCCAGAAGACGGAGCACAAACGCCGCCACCAGCAATGCGAAAGTGATGGTCATCATTGGAACGACTGCCCCCGTCAGGAATTACCAATATGCACGAGAGGCTGCGTCTCTCGATCAATATCTTGCGATAGCGAGAAGCAAAATCCTCCGATCAGACGGCGGGTCTCCTTCCAAACTGAAACGATCAGCCGTGACCGGCGACCACACCGGGCCCAACAGGGTCGGGCACTCATTCCGAGACTAGTGTGCCGGATCGAACGAGATTTCAGAGCGCGCTCATTCGAACTTCACCCGTACTGCGCCTTCGGGCACCCTGCTCGCCTGATCGCCATCGCGGGCGCCAATATCTGAGTCGTTGGCAGGATGGATTTCATCGAGAGGCTCGCACCCGCCACCACCGCAAAGACCAATGCCACGCAACACGGCCTCTTGTGGCTGGCGGAGGCGCCGTATGCGAAACAAGCATCGCCTTCATGGCCGCGCCGGTTTTGGCCCCGGAGCGCAACAATCGGGGATGTGAGCGATGGCGACGCAGTGGGGAGAGGGCTATGTCACGGACCTGGAGTACACAGCCGGCTACTATCGCGAACTGAATCCGTCGCTCCTCAAGTTCGCCTGCCTTCATGCTGGCATCCAGCCGCCGGCCATCGGGAATCTGACCTATCTGGAACTGGGTTTCAGACAGGGGCTGAGCCTCAATATCCATGCCGCGACCTGCCCCGGAACTTACTGGGGAACCGATTTCAATCCGTCCCATACCGCCCGTGCAGGCCAGTTCGCTGACGCGCATGACGGCGGCATGCATCTTCTCAACGATTCGTTTTCGGAGCTGCAGGCGCGATCCGATCTGCCGGATTTCGACGTCATTGCGCTGCACGGCGTCTGGTCCTGGATCTCCGATGCCAACCGCCGGGCCATCGTCGATATCGTGCGCCGCAAACTGAAGGTCGGGGGCATCCTCTCGGTTTCCTACAATTGCGATCCGGGCTGGGCCGCCCTGCAACCGCTCCGGCATCTGATCTATCTTCATACACAGATGGGCACCGCGCCGGCGGGTGGCCGGGCCGCCAGCGTCGAGCAGGCTCTCGCCTTCTCCAGCAAGCTCGAAGAGGCGGGCGCTCTCTATTTCCAGAACAATCCGCAGGTCGGTCCCTTCCTCAAGGCCATCTCGTCGATGGACCGGAAATACCTGGTCCATGAGTACCTCGGCGAGGACTGGCAGCCGATGGCGTTTTCCCAGGTCGTCGACTGGTTCGCACCGGCGCGCGTCGAGTTCGCGGCGTCAGCCAACCTGCTGGACCAGGTCGAGAACCTGATGTTGAATCCGGCCGGCCGGCAGCTCGTCGCCGAGACCGGCAATCGGGTGCTGCGCGAGACGCTGCGGGACTATCTCGTGCATCAGCGCTTTCGGCGCGACACCTTCGTAAAGGGTCTGCGGCCGCTTTCGGCGGTCGACCGGCTCGAGCAGCTCGATCGTCAGCTGATCGTCCTGAAGAGCCTGCCGTCCCAGGTCCCGTCCAAGGTCACCGGGCCGTTTTTCGAAGCCAATCTCCAGGCCGATGTCTATGGGCTGTTGGTCGAGGCTCTGGCAGCGAACGATCATGCGCCCAAGACCATTGCCGAATTGCGTGCGCGGGGAGCGGCACGGAACGTCAGTACTGCCCATGTCGTCGAGGGCGTGGCCGTGCTGATCGGGATGGGTCATGCCGTGCCCGCGGAGCCGGCCACCGCGGAAAGCCGCCGTCGCTGTGCCGCCCTCAACCGGGCACTGTGCGAAAGGGCACGCCGTGGCGACGAATTTCCCTGCCTTGCGTCGCCCGTCGCCGGCACGGGCATCGAGGTCTCCCGACTTCAGCAATGCTTCCTGTTGTCGCTCGCGAATGGCGCGCCCGACGACGCCGCAGTCGCCCGCGACGTCTGGACCATGCTGTCAGCTCTGGGTCAGGGCGTTCTCAAGGATGGCAAGGGGCTCGAAGGTGCGGAGGCCAATCTCGCCGAACTCGAGCAGCAGGCGGCCGCCTTCCGGTCGGAGCGCTTGCCGCTGCTGCAATCCCTGGGCGTGTCACTGGCCTGATGCCCGGCGCGTCACCCTGCGAAGGGGTGAACCGGCCTGCTACCGGCGGATGGCCGCTAGAGCCTGGGCAAAACCCTTCATGTTGATCGTGAAGGTAACGGTTCGGCCATCGGCCGTCTGAAGGACCGCCTCGCTCTGAACCAGGGCCGAGGCTTCCTTGGCGAAGGCGTCGTCCACGGGCAGCGTGGCGCTGCAGAAGGCCGCGTCGCACGCGGCGATGGGCACCTTGCGCGATTTGTCCGCAAACTTCAGCTCGAGGCCTGGGGGAATCGAGAGGCCTGTGCCGAAGCGCCAGGCGTTAGTCGGGGCGCCGTCCTTGTTGAGGCCGAGGATCCAGACGAACACCGGACGGCGCTGATTGTTGGCTTCCTGCGCGATCACCAGTTCCGCCGAACAAACGCGCTTTTCCTTGGGATCCACGCCATCACGGCAGGTTACGGTCCAGTTGTCGTAGGTCAGGATTTCGGTTCGCGACTGCGCGGCGGGAGAATTAGACGCGACAGGGGGCTTCTGTGCCTGGGCCGCGCCAACCGACGCCGCCACACCCAGCGCAGTGCACACGGCCACGCAGCGGATCGCCTGCATCAAACGAAATGTCACTGTACGAAGGTCCTTGCGAATTCGAATTATATCGCCGGAGGTCGTCCTCGATGCGGGCGACTGCTCCGGTGATCTCTCTCTTCTCTCCGCACTCAGAACTGCTTGCGGAGACCGATGTTGAAGCTGGCGCCCGAGAACTGGCCGCCGAAGCGATAGTCGCCGCGGACGAAGCCAAGGAAGTCCTGCTCCGTCAGCTTGAAGTTCAAGCCTGCGGCAACCTGCCCGAAAGTGCCGACCCGATCGGCCAAGGTCTGGAAGGTGTAAGCGGAGCCCCCGGTATTTATGGTCGCGGTCGCCTGCACGGGAGCCGCGAATTCGTTCCACACCGAGGCCTGGAGGAAGGGTCCCAACTGTATCGTCGGAGTTGCCTCGAACGTGGCGCCGACACTGGCGCCCGCCCTTCCCAGCAGGGAGGTGATCGGCTGGAAGCCGATTGACCCGGACGTGCCCGTCAATGCCGGATTGAAGGCCACGCTGTCGAAATTGTAGGTGCCCCAGGTGAATCCCAGCAGGGGCTCCACATAGTAGCGCTGGTTGAAATCGAACCGGTTCGCGAGCTTGGCGTTGACGGTGACGCCGCGGCCGTTGAGCGGCGTGTTGGGCGCCAGGAGGTAGCCGCCTGCGGCGCCCCCCGCCAGATCGCCACTGAAGGACCGCACGGTGCCGCTGTACTGATCGTACCGGACGTCCACTTCGGCCGAGAACGAGCCCTTGGACAGGTTGGCGTAGGCCGCCACGTAGGGCACCTCCACCGAGATACCGGTATTGGTGCTGCTCGTGGCTCCACCGGGCAGCGGTGTCGTGAAGTTCGAATTGGTGTTCAGGTTCGCATAGCCTCCGAACACGCCGACGATGACGTTCCACTGGCTGTCCGAGATGTTGAACATACCGAAGTCTGCGCCCACCTGGACGCCACTGAAGGCGGTCGTGCCCTGGCTGTTGCCCGAGGCCGGCGCACCCAGCCCGTAAGTCGTGCTGCCCAGGTTGGTGTTGGTGCTGCCGTACATGATACGCACCCAGGGGCCGCCATTGATCTGATCGCGCTGCGGATTGTTCGGCCTCGAGACGATCGGCGACTCGCCCTGGAAGAAGCCGGCGTTCAGCGACGTGATCATGCTCGACAGGCCACCGGCGACGCCGGCGATCGGGCCGCTGTTGAAGACCGACTGCAGGGTGGCGTTCTGCCCGCCGCCGCTCTGGACCAGGTAGTTGTTGATGAGGCCCGAAGACAGCGACGACACGATGCCCGTATTGGTGACCGCGAGCGATCCACCGCCGTTGAGCGCCAGCACCGTCTGCGGCGCGGCGTACACCGGCGTGGCACCACCGGGGCTGACGTTCGTGAAGGTCATGGTCTGCGCACCACTCGACGCGCCGTTGACGGTCAGGCGGCTCGTGCCGTTCGTGTCCACGGACGTGTTGATGACGCCGATCCCGCCCAGGCCGCCGGTAATGGTCATCCTATGGGCGGAAGCAGGCGTGATGGTGGTGTTGGAAGATATGATGCCGGTATTGATGAACGTCCCAACATTGAAGGTGTTGTTGTTGCCCGTATAGGTCAACACACCGAGGTTGGTGAGGGTGTTCACCCCGGCGACGGTTCCATTGAAGTTATTGAACGTGCCACCGGCGTTGTTGACGATGTTCCCGCCCAGCGCGTTCCACGTGCCCGTATTGTTGATCGTGCCCGTATTGCTGTCCACGGCGCCGTTCCACGTGCCGCCGACATTGTTGGCGATCGTGCCCGTGTTGGTGGCGACATCGCCGTTATAGACACCGGCGTTCGAAACGCTGCCGGCATTGTTCAACGCATCGAACACCGTGCCGAAATTGGTCAGCGTGCCGGTGACGAGGTTGTTGATACCGCCCGCCTGGGAGTCGAGGATGCCGCCGGCTCCCACGTTGATGGTCGCCCCGTTGGTCAATCCCGAGCCGCCGATCTTGAAGGTGCCGCCCGTCACGTCGACCGAGCCGCCGATGACGGTCGCACCATTCTGAGCCGTGAAGGTGCCGCCCGTCACCGTCGTGCTGCCATTGGTTTGGGTGAAGCCCGCCGTCGTCAGCGTGCCGCTGCTCGTCAGCGTACCGCCCGCAACCGTCGTCAGGCCGGCAACCGCCATCGTCCCGGCATTGGTGGTGCTGCCACTCGTCTGCGCGAATTCCGTGGCCGTCAGCGTGCCTGCCGCGCCCACGGTGATTGCCGCGCCGTTGTTGATCAGGCCAACACCGTTCGCCGCGGCGGTTCCGCCCGTCACATCGAACGTGCCCCCAAGAAGGGCCGCACCACTGGCCGCCTTGAACGTCCCGCCGGTCACCGTCGTGCTGCCCGCGGTCTGCAGGAAAGTATCGGTGGTCAGCGTGCCGCTGGTCGTCAGCGCGCCGCCCGCAACCGTCGTCAGGCCTCCGATTGCCATCGTCCCGGCATTGTCGGTGCTGCCGCCCGTCTGCGTGAACAGCGTTCCCTTCAGGGTGCCGGCCGCGCCGACCGTGACCGCCGCGCCGGTGTTCACCAGGCCGAGACCGTTCATCTCCGCGGTGCCGCCCGTCACGTCGAACGTGCCGGCAGCGAGTTCGCCGCCAAGGCTGCTCGTAAATGTTCCCCCGGTCACCGTCGTGCCGCCCGCGGTCTGCAGGAAGCCCGCCGTCGTCAGCGTGCCGCTGCTCGTCAGCGTGCCACCCGCGATCATGGTC
>NZ_JBQVQG010000014.1:0-143987 GCF_052439685.1 Reyranella sp. | reverse complement strand
CTCCAGTGGCGCATCATGATCATGAGCGCCACTGGAGTGGCGCGCTCCCTTGAGAGTACGCCTTGTCAGACCCTCGAACTGGGGCTGTAGAACGGCTGGTGCTTCGAGGGGTCCATGTAGTTCTCGTAGAACTTGCGGGCGTGCGGCAGCAGGGCGACCGAGAGCTTGCGACGCTCGACCTCGTCGTCGGCCAGGGCCTTGCTGAGATCGTCGTGCAGGGCCTTCAGCGCCGCGGTCTTGTCGACCTTGGTGAAAAGGCCGTCCTTGTAGATCACCTCGCCGTCGCACATCGTCATGGTCACGGCCTGCTGCTTGGCCCGCTGCACCACTGCGTCGAGCGTCGGCGTCATCTCGTCGAGATAGGGATAGGCCACGCTGTCCCAGTCGATCAGCACCATGTCGGCGGCCTTGCCGACCTCCAAAGTGCCGATGCTTTCGCCGAACGGTGTCGTCCTGGCGCCGCCGACCGTGGCCATGCGCAGCACCTGCGCCATGGTCGGCACGTCGGCCTCGACCATGCCCGGCACGCGATGCGCGCGCAGCACCAGCTTCAGCTCCTGCAGCATGTCGCGGTCGTCGTTGATGCCGGCCTCGTCCAGGCCGATCGCGGTGTTGATGCCTTTCTTCTCGAAGTGATTGAGCGCCGCCACACCGGAGCGCAGGCGGAAGTTGGACGAGCAGTTGTGGCAGACGCAGCCTTTGGCCTCGGCCAGCCGGTCGATGTCCTTCTCGTTCAGCCAGACGCCATGGCCGAGCGTCAGACGCTCGTTCACCATGCCGAAGCGGTCGATGTATTCCAGCGCCGTGCAGTTGCCGCGCCGCCAGGCATATTCCTTCTGGTAGGCGGTCTCGAGCAGGTGCATGTGCATCGGCACGTTGTACTGGGCCGAGGCTTCGCTGAGCTTGGTGAGCGCCGGGTCCGAGCACCAGTGCAGGTTGGCCGGCGCCAGCTGGATCTTCACCCGGCGCTTGTTGTGATGCTGCGAATGGAAGGACTTGAACATGTCCATCGCATCGTCGAGGCCCATCTTGAAGCGGTCGAACCAGCGCTGCATCGGCCCCTGCAGCTCCTTCGGCAGGCCGCGCACGAACTCCTCGTCGGCCTGGTAGACGAGCCGGTTCTGGTCGCGCACCGCATAGCAGTAGCTGACCCGCATGCCGACATCTTCATAGGCCTTGATCGTATCGTTCGCGCGCTTTTCGACATCCGGCAGGGTGCCGGGCATCCAGCCCTGGATGTGCTGAACCGTGGTGATGCCGGAGCCGATCATCTCGAAGGCCGAATAGAGCGTATCGAGATAGAGGTTGACGTTGCGGATCACCATGCGGGTGATGAACCACAGTTCCAGCGGCATGTCGGGCGAGCCGAGCTGAACCGGCGTCAGGCCGACATGGTGATGGCCGTTGACGAAGCCCGGCAGCAGGATCTCCTTGCCCGTGCCGATCACCGGCACGGTCGGGTGCTTGGCGTGCAGGTCGTCATAGGTGCCGACTTCGACGATGACACCGTCTTCCTGGAGGACGGCGCCGTCCTTGATCTCGTTCCAGGTAAAACGGTCCTTGGTGCCCGTGATGGCGGCGCGGCTACGGATCAGGCTGGTGGCCATGTCGGCTTCTCCTTCGTCTGTGACATTTGAATCAGGCGGTGGCGGCGAGCGCTTCCTGCTCGGCGAAGGCGCGATCGACCTCATCGCGCAGCAGGTCGGTGAGCTGGATGCGGAGATCCTCCGCTTCGCGCGAGAAAAGGTTGCGCGGGCGTGGCATGTCGATTGGCACGATGGTCTTGATGCGCCCCGGCCGCGACGTGAAGACGACGACCCGGTCGGCCAAGGCCACCGCCTCGTCGATGTGATGGGTGACGAACAGCACCGAAGCACCGGAATCGCGCCAGACATCGAGCAGGAAATCCTGCATGCGCGCCCGCGTCTGGACGTCCAGCGCCGCGAACGGCTCATCCATCAACAGCACCTTGGGACGCATGGCGAGCGCGCGGGCCACGGCGACCCTCTGGCGCATGCCACCCGACAGCTCGTCGGGCCGCTTGTCCATTGCGGCCTTGAGCCCGACCCGCTGAAGCGCCTCGGCGGCGACGCTGCGACGCTCTTCCTTGCTGGCACCGCGGATCGACAGGCCGAAGCTCACATTTTCCCACACGGTCAGCCACGGGAAGAGCGAGGTTTCCTGGAAGATCAGGCTGCGCTGCGGCGACGGCGTCTCCACCAGGTCGCCGAAAGACCAGAGCTGGCCCTCGGTCGCGTCTTCGAGGCCGGCGATCAGATAGAGCAAGGTGCTCTTGCCGCAGCCCGAGGGGCCGAGAAGGACCACGAATTCGCCCGGCGCGACATCGAGGTCGATGTCCGTCAGAGCATTGTGGGCTCGCTTCGTGCCGGCCGCCCAGGTCTTGCCGACGCCGCGGCAGACCACGGCGTCTTTCGACGAGAATGTCGGCGGTGCATCAAAGGCCACGCAGCTTCTCCTTGGTGTCGGGCAGCCAGTAGAGGATACGCCGCTGGGCCTGGCGCAACAGCCAGTCGAAGGCAAAGCCCAGCACGCCGATCACGGCGATGGTGAAGAAGACCAGCGAGGGGTTGAAGGTGTTGCGCGCCAGCATGATGACCTGCCCCATGCCGTAGCCGACACCCGTCGACTCCGCGACCAGCACCACCATCCAGGCGCCGAACAGGTTGAGCCGCAGCACCTGCAGCATGCCGGGCAGGATCGCCGGCACGATGACCCGCCCGTAGATCTGTCGCTTCGACGCGCCCATCGTACGAGCGACGTTGATGAAATTGGGGCTGACGCCGTCGATCTGCGCGACCGTGGCCAGCACCATGTGAAAGAACAGTGCCACCACCACCATGAAGATGGCGGGCGCATTGCCGATGCCGAACAGGAAGATGGCGACCGGCAGCCAGGCAATGGGCGACACCGGCGACAGCAGCGTGATGGTCGGCAGCACGAGCTTGTCGAAGAAATGATGGTAGCGGATGAGGACACCCATCCCGATCGCCAGTACCGAGGCCATCGCCAGGCCGATGAACACGCGGGCGGTCGTGGCGCCCACCGTGATCATCACCGATTCGAAGGCCGAGGGGCCGGCATTCATCGCCTGGCCGACCTGCCAGCGCGTGGCGGTGTTGAAGAACTTGCCCTGCTCCGCGAGGTTGCCGAGGAAGATGTGCGGCGGCGGCAGCAGCTTCGGATCGGCCCAGCCGAAGAACCAGCACAGTTCCCAGATACCGGCGAACAGGCTGATCGACAGGATGGTCCACCAGGCCTTGGTCAACCATTCGAGGTTGACCATGCCGGTGTAGAAGCGCGAGACCGCCGCCGGGCGGGATGTCCCGGCGGCGGGGCCCGACGCTTCGCTGTCGCGAGTGACGACAGCCATCAGGCGGACTTGTACTTGAGCTTGCCGTAGAGGTCGGGATTCTCCTTGATGACCTCTTCGAGCAGCGTCCAGTCGATCGCGTCGCGGCCGGGCTTCTTCTTGATGTAGCCCATCTCCATGACGCTGTCGGTGCGCTGCAGGATGAAGTCGGTCTGGCTGCGCGCATCGACGATCGCCGGCTGCTTGCCCTGCGCGATCTTGGCGTTCTCCATCGAGGTCTTGTAGTACTTGCCGACCAGCTCCTTCAGCACGTCGTCGGTATTCGTCTCGGCGTCGAGCTGGGCCTGCATCATGCTCTTGATGATCGCCTTGAGGCCGGCAGGATTGTCCTTGATCAGGCTGGCCCGCGAGGCCAGCACGCAGTCGGTGTAGCCCTTGCCGTAGAGGTCGATGCCGTTGGTCAGCATGACCGCGCCCTTGACGTCGTTCACCAGCGCCGAGGCATAGGGTTCGATGGTGCAGATCCAGTCGATGGCACCCGCCTTGAAAGCCTCGACCGCCTCCGGCGTGTTGCCCATGTAGCGGACCTTCACGTCCTTGAACGGAATGCCATGCTTCTTCAGGTAGTCGTAGGGCATGACCTCGAGCGTATCGAGCTGGAAGGTCCCCAGCGTCTTGCCCTTGAGCTTCTCCGGCGTGTCGAGGCCGGGGCGCGCCACGATCGCGCAGCCCTCGACGCCGCCACCGGCCACGATCTTCACCGGCGCGCCGGCATCGTAGAGCGCCATGAAGCTGGTGTAGGGCATCAACCCCAGATCGACCTGTCCCATGCCGAGGAACGTCACCATCTCGGCCGAGGTCGGCGTGTTCACGAACACGAGTTCGGTGCCGCTCGCCTTGGCGTACTGGCGCGAATGGGCAAGGAAGAGGTTGAGATTGCAGAAGCCCGTGCCATGCGTCGACTTGAGCCCGGCCGCAGCGTGAGCCGGTCCGCCCATCAGCATGCCTGGACCGGCCGCCATGGCGATGGTGCTGACGGCGGCGGCGCCTTTCAGGAAGCCGCGGCGTGACGGCGCGACGGCGCCGCCGAAGTTCATCTTGGACAGATCGGGAAAATGCGTACAGCCAATGCGATCACACATGGAGAGCCTCCTCGGGCAGCGGAGAAAATTTGGGTAGGGACTGCTGGCTTGGGCGAGTCTGCGACTGACAACTCCTTGTCGGTCGCTACTCGGTGCGACCGTCCTCAAAGGTGCCGGCACGCCAACCGAGAAGAATCGCGCTAGCGCGATTCTGCGCTGCCGTTTTTTGAAGCAAGGGGTGTGCCACAGCGGAGAATCGGCAACGGCAGCACACACGCCGCCCCGCGGCGGCGCGGCCTCAGGTCAATTCCCGGTCAAGGATGCTATTTCTTGACCAGAGCGCGATGCCGCTGCCGTTCGATGTGCCCGAGATAGAGGCCCGAGCAGATGATCACGCCCGCCCCCACCCAGGTCCAGAAGTCGGGAAAATCGCCGAACACGAGATAGCCCAGCAGCGCAGCGCCGAGCAGCTGCACGTAGTTGAAGGGCGCGACAACGGCGGCCGGCGCCTGGCTGTAGGCAATGGTCAGGAAATAATGGCCAACGCCCGCCATGATGCCCATGCCGATGAACAGGACCCAATGCCATCCGAACGTCGGGGTAACCCACTCGAACGGCAGCATCGGCAGGGCGACCGCGGTGCCGACGATCGTCGCCATGGTGGCCGAGGCATCGGGCCGCTCGGCCCGCCCGTAGCGCCGCGAGAAGAGCTGGTAGAGCGAGCTCGAGATCGTGCTGCCGACGATCCACAGAGAATGCCACTCGAAATGCGCAGAGCCGGGCCGAACCACGATCAGGGCCCCGACGAAGCCGACCATGACGGCCATCCAGCGCTTCGGCCCCACAGGTTCGCCCAGGAACTTCGACGACAGGGCCGTGACGATCAGCGGGCTGGTGAGCGAGATCGAGGCCGCCGAGGCGAGCGGCATGTCGACGATGCCGTGGAAATAGAGGTACGAGGACAGGAAAAGCAGCAGGCCGCGCACGATCTGGCTCGGCACGTTGTGCCATCGGAACAGTGCCAACCCGGCCCGCGGCAGGAAGATCGCCATCATGAAGACGAAGGCAAAGACGTAGCGGCCCCAGATCACCTCGATGACCGGATAGGTCTGGCTCAGCGTCTTGGACATGGCGTTCAGGACGGAGAAGCACAGGACCGAGAAGATGATCGAGAGGATGGCCCGCAGGATCCGGTCGGTCGGCGGGGGCGCGCTGGCACTCATCGGCGGCAACTTAACCTGCTGGCGCCGACCAACAAGTGCAGGCACGGACTAAGCGGGCGCCCGGAGCGCATGGGTCGTTCCGGATGCTGGCATTGACGGGCCGCCGCTGCACGTCAGGTGCGCAGTTCCTTGGTGAGTTCCTGGTCGGACGGCCAGAGCAGCAGCGAAACAATCATCAGGATACCGAGGCCGCCGGTGATCCCGGCGAAGCGGTCGACTCCCGGCATGATGCTGTCGGGCGGCGCCAGCCCCTGCACCATCGTGACGACAAAGACGAAGGCGAACTGGGTGCCGACATAAGGGATACCATGACGACCCATCTGGATGTGCATACCGACCCAGACGACTCCGCCGATCATGGCGAGCCACCAGAAGAAGGACTCGACCTGCAGCGCGAGGCAAGCCAGGGCGACGATGCCGCCCAGCAGGCAGCCCATGAAGCGGTGGAACGACTTCTCCGCGACCAGATGGCGCGTCGTCGTACCGCCGTCGGCGATCAGCGGCGCCGCCATCACGACGGCGATCGTGACCGCCATCTCGCCCACGTCCGGCAGGTCCGCCATCACCCAGACGATCATGACCGTCACAACGGAAACGGCGGCACGGAATCCATGCAGGACCGACGGCCATTGCGCGCCCAGCAGATGGCGCCAGCCCGGCGCCGTGGCGGGCGGCTCGGCGTGCCACTCCTGCAGCAGCTTGGCCGTGACCATCGCGCAGGAGACGCCGACCGCCACGTCGAGCGTGCGGTAGCAGGCGATCTCGAAGGCCTGGGTGGGGTCGTTCAGGCTCATCAGCAGGACCAGGCTGGAGGTGATCGACATGAAGAGCCAGGCCAGCCCGTGCGGGCTCACCTGCACGGCGATCACGCCGGCCATCGTCGCACAGCCCAGGAACAGGCACAGCGCGACCTGGTCGTAGGGCAGCCAGCGCGCCATGACGAACCCGAGCACGGCGCCTGCGATCGTGCCGCTCAGACGCAGCACGCCGCGCCGCACCG
Organism: Reyranella sp.; assembly: GCF_052439685.1. Classification (GTDB taxonomy): domain Bacteria; phylum Pseudomonadota; class Alphaproteobacteria; order Reyranellales; family Reyranellaceae; genus Reyranella. The sequence continues at coordinate 137,351 of NZ_JBQVQG010000014.1, read as the reverse complement.
AGGCTGCCCCCGTCGACATCAGGGACATGTAGCCGCTGATCGCCGCCCACCACGGCGCGTCGAGCTGCATCACCAGCGCCACCGTGGTGGTCAGCACCACCGAGATCGCCGCGACCGTGCCCATGCGCGACTGTGCCGGGCGGGTGCCGATGTCGGCCAACTCGCGCCAGAATCCGGTCAGAGTGCGATCGAAGAGCCGCGCACCTTCACGGACGTCCTCGGCCACCGCCCTGCCGTAGCGCCCGATCTCCGTAACGCCCTTCACGGGAAGATCACGGTCCGCGCGTCGGCGCCCATGTAGAGCTTGAAGCCGGGCGGCAGGTCCTCCAGCACGATCGTCACCGGAATGCGGCGCTGCAGGCGAATCCAGTCCGTCGTCGGCGCCACGTAGGGCAGCAGCTTGTCGACGCCGGGGTTGCGGCTGAAGCCGCGGGCGACCCCGGTGATCCTGCCTTTGTGAAAGTGCCACGGCGAACTGTCGAGCCAGACCCAGGCGGTATCGCCGATCTTGAAGTCGCGGATGTAGTACTGCTTGTAGTTGGCCATGATGCGCCAGGCATCGGCGTCGACGATGCCGACGTTCGGCACGCCGATCGTGGCCATGTCGCCCTTGCGGATCGTGAGATTGGTGATCGCCCCGTTATTCGGCGCGTGCACGACGGTTCGGTCGAGGTTCCACTGCGCCGACGCCAGCTGCGCCTTCGCAAGCTCCAATGCCGCCTGATGGGCGCCGATATCGGTTTCCGCCTTGGCGATCGCCACCGTGGAGATCGTCATCTCGGCCCGGGACCGGCGCAGCTCGTCGTTGGCCCGGTCGAGTTCGGAAATCGGGGCGAACTCGCGCTTGGCGAGGTCGGAGAACCGGCTCTGCTCCTGGACGGCATAGGTGTGGCTCGAGGTCGAGACCTGCAGGGCCGCCTGGGCAAGCGCCAGCTCCTCCTGCGCGACCTTGAGCTGGGCCGCGGCGCGATCGATCTGCGCCTTCCACTGATTGACCACGAGCTGGAAGGGCTCCGGATCGATCGTGTACAGCTTGTCGCCGATCTTGACGTCCTGGTTGTCGACGACATCGACCTCGATGATCTGCCCGGTCACCTGCGGCGCCACGGCCACCAGGTCCGAACGGACATAGGCGTCATCGGTGAAGGCGACGAAATAGGTGACGACCTCGTACAGGATGAAGAGCCCAAGGATCGTGCCGCCGACCGTGAGCAGGCGATGCAGGCGGCTCGTCTCGACGGCCGGCCTGGCGGGCGGCGCCGGGACTGAAGGCGGTTCGGGTGCCGTGGCCTGGGTTGCTTCGGGTGGTGGCGCTGGCGTCGCAACGGGTTTCGGCGCGGCGGGCACGATCTCGTTCTGTCCGGGCGGGGTCACGTCGGGCGGCATCGCGTCCACAAGGTAACGTGCCCGGCGCTAGAAGCCCATGCCCTTGATCTTCGCCGCGAGCGCCGAAACGGAAAACGGCTTGCCGAGGAAGTTCACCCCAGCATCGATGACGCCGTGGTGAACGATGGCGTTCGCCGTGTATCCCGTCATGTAGAGAACCTTGAGCTCGGGCCGACGTGCGACCGCGAGCCCTGCGAGCTGACGCCCGTTCATGCCGCCCGGCAGACCGACATCGGTGAACAGGAGGACGATATCGAGCTGCTTCTCCAGGATGCGGAGCGCCTGCTCTCCGTCGCCGGCCTCATGCACCGTGCAGCCGCATTCGCGGCAGGCGGCCACGGCGAACTCGCGCACGACCGGATCGTCCTCGACGACCAGCACGACCGGCCCGGCCCCGGCCGCGGCGCTGACCGCGGGCGCGAGGTCGGCCGCGGTGCCCACTTCGATCTGGGTCCGCGGCAGATAGACCTTCACGGTCGAGCCATGTCCGACTTCGCTGTAGATCTTCAGATGGCCGCCGATCTGCTTGATGTAGCCATAGGTCATACTGAGGCCGAGCCCCGTTCCTTGGCCGCGCTCCTTGGTGGTGAAGAACGGCTCGAACGCGCGGGCGATCGTCTGCTGGTCCATGCCCGTGCCGGTGTCGGAGACCGCGATCATGACGAACTGGCCCGGCGTGACCTCGGCATTGGCGGCAGCATAGGCATCGTCAAGATGGGCGTTGGCCGTCTCGATCGTCAGCGTGCCGCCGCCGGGCATGGCATCGCGGGCATTGATCGCGAGGTTGAGGATCGCGGCTTCGAGCTGCGCCGGATCGGCGCTCGCGCGCCACAGGCCGCCGCTCAGCACAGTCTCGATCTGCACGGTCTCGCCGAGCGTCCGCCGCAACAGTTCGGACATGCCGGTGACCAGCCGGTTGGCATCGACCGCCTCGATCTGCAGAGGCTGCTGGCGCGCGAAAGCCAGCATACGCTGGGTGAGCGTGGCGGCCCGCGACACGCCGGTTCGCGCGAGGTCGAGGAAGCGCACGACCTCGGGCGTCGGCTGCGGCACGCGCCGCCCCACCATCTCGATGGCGCCCCCGATGCCGGTGAGCAGGTTGTTGAAATCGTGGGCGATGCCGGCGGTGAGCTGTCCCACCGCGGTCATCTTCTGCGACTGGCGCAGGCTCTCCTCTGCCGTCGCGCGCCGGACCTGCTCCTCACGGAGCTGCTCCAGCGTATCGGCCTGGGCCGCGGCGCGCCGCGAGGCGAGCAGCGCCAGGGCGAACAGGGCCAACGTCGCCGGCAGCCCGAACAGGAGATGTGCCGACATGCGATGCATCCAGGCCTCGCGGACGGCATCGCTGGCGACGCCCACCGCCACGTAGACCGGCAGGTCGGGGAGCTTGCGATAAACCACTGTGCGCGCGATGCCGTCGATGGTGGCCTGAGGCGTGGTGTAGGTACCCGACTCCGGGTTTGCCGCGATCGCCTGCATGAACGCCGAGCCGCGTTCGAATCTGGTTGGTCCCGTCGACGCCGGATATCGCGCCAGCAGTTCCCCGTCGGCGCGCACGAGGGAAATCGAATAATTGTCCACCCCGGACGCCTGCTCGAAGAGCTTTCCGAAGTAGGACGGAGGGATGGCCACGAGGATGACACCATCGAAGCCACCATCCGGCCTCAGGCGCCGCTCGCTGTACTGGAAGATGTCCAGGTTCTTGATGCGGCTGCGGTACGTCTCGCTGACGTAGCGCTGCTGCCGGTCATCACGGTGAGCCATGAAATAGGGCCGGTCCGCCGCCGTGACGTTTTCCGGCATCGGGTGCACGTCGGCGGCGACCAACGGCCGCCCTTCCCTGTCGAGGATGAAGACGTCCTCGACCTGCGGCAGTCTTTGAATGAGATGCTTCAGCTGCTGGTGCAGCTTGGCCTCGTTGTGCCGGATATCATCGTCGTTCAGATCGTCGACGAGGCTGATCACGTTGCTCACGATCAGCTGCTGCGTCTCGAAGGTGGCCCGGGACCCGACATAGAGAAGATCGAGAGTCCGGTTCAGCCGCTCCTCGAATTGCCGCTGGGTCTCGCCGTAGGCGAGCCAGCTTGCCCCCGCGAAAAGCACGGCTGGGACGACGAGCGTGGCGGCGAGGAGAACGAAGGAAGCGTCGGCCGCCGTCTTGCCACGCAGCGTCCAGGTCTCGAGTTTGAGGAGCCGCCGCACGTGCGCCTAGGCAGACTTACGGATGAGTGAGGCCACGAAGTTGGAGAGTTCCGACGCGCTATAAGGCTTGGGAAAGGAATGCATGCTGATTCCGGCCGGCAGCGTGCTGGGGGCGGATGCTCCCGAGCAGCGGATGATGGGAAGGCCGGGCCTGTGCAGGGCCGCCGCCTCGATCACCTTTTCGCCCGACATGTCGGGAAGACCGATGTCGACGATCACGACACCGAGCGGCGTGTCGCTTTGCAGGACGTCGAGAGCCTCGCGCCCGGTCGCTGCTTCGATGCACTCGACGCCGACGTCGCTCAGCGCGTCGACGAGGACGGCGCGGATCAGGAACTCGTCTTCTGCCAGCAACACACTCGACATGCGGGAGCCCTATTCGGCCGCCTTGGCCACAGTGCCTTTCGGCTTGAACGGAAGAATGCTTGTGGCGCGCGCCGCGGGCAACGGCAAGGGCGGGGTTTCCACACCCAGCGCCCGCGCCGCGTTCCATGCCCAACGCGGATCGATCAGGAACGGGCGAGCATGCGCCGTGCAGTCGGCCTCGCCCGCTGCGACGATCTTCTCTGCCTGCTCCGGCTCGGTAATCAGTCCGACGGCCCAGGTCTTAATGCCGGCTTCCTTGCGGATGCGGGCAGAGAACGGCACCTGGTAACCGGGCCCAACGGAGAGCTTCTGGCCCGGCGCGTTACCGCCCGAACTGACATCGACGAAGTCGCAGCCGAGCGCCTTGAACTGCCGGGCCGTCTCGATCGAGTCTTCGAGGGTGATGCCGCCCTCGACCCATTCAATGGCCGATAGCCGCACGCCCAGCGCCTTCTCGGCCGGCCAGATCCTGCGTACGGCTTCGAACACTTCGAGCGGGAAACGGCGGCGCTTTTCGGCGGTGCCGCCATACTCGTCGGTGCGATGATTGCTGAGCGGCGACAGGAACTGGTTGAGCAGGTAGCCATGGGCGCCGTGCAGCTCGACGACATCGAAGCCCAGTCGCAGGCTGCGCTCGGCGGCGGAGACGAAGGCCTCCTTCACGCGCTTGAGCCCAACCGCGTCGAGCGCTACCGGCGTGTGCCACTTCTTCTCCGGATCGTAGGCCAGCGCCGACGGGCCGAAAGTCGTCCAGGGAAGGTCGGGCGCATCGGCCTGCGTCAGCGGCCCGCCACCTTTCCACGGACGCTGCGCCGACGCCTTGCGGCCTGCATGTGCCAGCTGCACGCCGAGCTTTACGCCCGGCATCCAGCCACGGACCCAGTCGATGACCGGCTTCAGCGCCGCCTCGTTCTCGTCACTGTAGAGGCCGAGGCAGCCCTGCGTGATGCGCCCTTCTCGCTCGACATGGGTGGCCTCGAGACAGAGTAGCCCCGCGCCCGACATGGCGAGCATGCCGTAATGCACCTGATGCCAGGGCTGGGCGCTGCCATCGACTGCCGAGTACTGGCACATCGGCGAGACGACAATGCGATTGGGCAACGTAACGCCGCCGAGCTCGACGGGGGTGAAGAGTTGGGCGGTCATGGGATTCCTCGAAAAGGTCAGCCGTTGATCGAAGGTCCGGCCTCGTGGCCCAGCCACTCCTCGATCAGGCGGCGGGCGATCGAATCTCGGCGCGGCATGAAGAAGGAACCGTCCTTCGGGAGATTCTCGGTGCGCAGTTCCTCGCGGCTCATCCAGCGTGCGCTTTCGAGCTCCGATTCGTTGACGCTGAAGTCCATCGACTCGGCCTCGGCATGGAAGCCGATCATCACCGACGCGGGGAACGGCCAGGGCTGGGACGAGCGATAAATGACGTCGTTCACCTTGACCTTTACTTCCTCGTAGACCTCGCGGGCGACCGCATCCTCGAAGCTCTCGCCGGGCTCGACGAAGCCCGCCAGGGTCGAATGCATGCCGCGCGGGAAATGCTTGCCGCGACCCAGCAGGCACTTGTCGCCGTGGTGGACCAGCATGATCACCGCCGGATCGGTGCGCGGGAAGGTCTCGGTCTTGCAGTTCTCGTTGGTGCACATGCGCACATGGCCGCCGCGCGTCACCTTGGTGGTGGCGCCGCAAACGCCGCAATAGCGGTGGCGGCGGTGCCAGTAGGTCATGCCACGCGCATAGGCGAGGATCGAGCCCTCGCGCGCGAACAGCAGCGGGCCAACCTGGCGCAGGTCGACGAACTCGCCCAGGTCCTTCAGCGGCACGTCCTTGCCGGTGACGTCGACGGCGAAATAGGGCGTGCCCTCGACATAGCCGAGGAAGATCTGGACGTCGCTCGAATTGGCGACGGCGCGGCCCATCATGCCCTGCAGGAAGACGGCTTCGGGATTGCCGCCGGCCTTCACAAGGTTCTTCTCGGTGTCGATCGGCACGAAGCGGGCGGCCCCCGAGGAGGCCAGTTCGATCATGCGTTCGTCGTTCTCGCGCTCGTGGCTGGCACGGTCGATTTCGGCGCTGGAATAGGGATTTCTTGGATTTCTCATAGGCCGCGGACCGTGCCACAGGGCCGCCCGCGCCGCAATTGTCTCACACGAGCGCACGCTCCAGGACCTGCGCCACGTGTATCGCCTGACGGTCGGCCCCGTCGGCGATCTGGTGCCGGCAGGAGGTGCCGTCGGCCACGACCAGGGTTCCCGCATCGGCCTTGCGCACCGCCGGCAGCAGCGACAGTTCGGCCATGGCGATCGAGGTCTCGTAGTGCTCGGCCTCGTAGCCGAAGCTGCCGGCCATGCCGCAGCAGCTCGACTCGATGGGCGTCACAGCGAGGTCGGGGACCAGCGCGAGCGCTTCCTGCACCGCGCTCATCGCACCAAAGGCCTTCTGGTGGCAGTGGCCATGGAGCAGCGCCTTCTTCTCGGGCAGCGGCTGGAGCGACAGATCGAGCCGTCCCGCCTTCTTCTCGCGGGCGAGGAACTCCTCGAACAGCATCGCGTGGGCAGCGACCTGTTCGGCATCCTCACCGAGGCCCAGCGCCAGGAATTCGTCGCGCAGGGTGAACAGGCAGGACGGTTCGAGACCGATGATCGGCACGCCCTTCTGCGCGAATGGCTTGAGCGCGTTGAGCGTGCGAAGTGCTTCGCCCCTCGCCCGCTCCACCTGGCCGGTCGCCAGATAGGTGCGGCCGCAGCACAGCGCCGGTGCGCCCAGCGTCGGCCAGGCGACGGCCACGCGATGGCCGGCGGCGGTCAGCACCCGCCGGGCGGCATGCAGGATCTCGGACTCGAAATTGTTCGAGAAGGTGTCGGCGAAGATCACGACCGTGGCGTCGTTGTCGTCGACCTCGGTGGTCGAGAGGAAGGTGTCGCCGCGCCACTGCGGCAGGCGACGCTGCTTGGCGAAGCCGAGATAGGATTGCACGAACCAGGCCGCGTTGAACAGCCAGGGCAGGCGGCGGGCATACGGCGCCATCGACGGCGTGGCGCCGATCAGCCGGTCGCGCCAGCTCAAGCCCTTGGCCATCCGACGCGCCGACTTCACTTCGATCTTCATGCGCGCCATGTCGACGCCGGTCGGGCAGTCGCGCTTGCAGCCCTTGCAGCTCACGCAAAGATCCATCGCCGCCGCCACCGCGTCGGAGCGTAGCCCTTCGGATCCGAGCTGACCGGACAGCGCGAGACGCAACGTGTTGGCGCGGCCGCGCGTCAGATGCTTCTCGTCGCGCGTCACGCGGAAAGACGGACACATGGTGCCGGCATCGAACTTCCGGCAATGGCCGTTGTTGTTGCACATCTCCGCGGCCTTCGCGAAGCCACCGGCCAGATCGCCGCCGGTGCCGGGCGCGGTCGATATCTCGGTGACCGGATCGGTCTGGACGTTCCAGGCCGACCAGTCGAGAACCGGCTCGTACTTGAGCGATTCGTAACCCGGCTTGAAGCGGAACAGCGAACGGTCGTCCATGCGCGAGGGCCGCACGATCTTGCCCGGGTTCAGGATGTTCTCCGGATCGAACAGATCCTTGACCGTCTCGAACGCCTTGGTGAGGCGCGGTCCGAACTGCCAGGCCACCCATTCCGAGCGCACCAGCCCGTCGCCATGTTCGCCCGAGAAGGCGCCCTTGTATTCGCGCACCAACGCCGAAGCCTCCTCGGCGATCGCGCGCATCTTCTCGGCGCCGTCGCGGCGCATGTCGAGGATCGGCCGCACGTGCAGGGTGCCGACGGAGGCGTGGGCATACCAGGTGCCCCTCGTTCCGTGCTTGCCGAACACGTCGGTCAGGCGCTGCGTGTATTCGGCGAGGTGTTCGAGCGGAACGGCGCAATCCTCGATGAAGGAGACGGGCTTACCGTCGCCCTTCATCGACATCATGATGTTGAGGCCGGCCTTGCGAACCTCCCACAGTTCCGATTGCGGCTTGGGCTCGGGCATCTCCACGACGCTGCCCGGCAGGCCGAGATCGGCCATCAGCTCGACGAGGCGCGCCAGGTCGCGAAGCTGGTCCTCGCGCTCCTCGCCCGCGAACTCGACGAGCAGGATCGCCTCAGGCTGGCCGATCAGCGCCCGCTCGATCACCGGCCGGAAGGCGGGATTGGCGCGCGCCAGCTCGATCATCGTGCGGTCGACCAGCTCCACGGCGGCCGGCTTCAGCTTCACGATGTGCTGGGCGCTGTCCATCGCCTTGTAGAAGCTCGGGAAGTTCACGACGCCCAGCGTCTTGTGCTTCGGCAGCGGCGCCAGGTTGAGCGTGATGCGCTCCGTCACGGCGAGCGTGCCCTCGCTGCCCACCAGAAGGTGCGCTAGATTCACCGAATTGTCGGTCGTGTAGGGGCGCTCCGACTGCGGGAAGAAGATGTCGAGATTGTAGCCGCCGACCCGTCGCAGCACGTGCGGATACATGCGCTCGATCTCGGCGCGCTCGGCGAAGGCCAGCTCCGCCACCTTGTCGGCGATGGCGCGCACGCCTGAGGGCATGTCCTCCGGCCGCGTCGAGCCGAACCGCGCACGCTGCCCGTTGGCCAGCAGCGCGTCGATCGAGGCGACGTTGTGCACCATGTTGCCGTAGCGGATCGAGCGCGAGCCGCAGGAGTTGTTGCCGGCCATCCCGCCCAGGGTGCATTGCGCCGACGTCGAGACGTCGACCGGATACCAGAGCCCATGCGGCTTCAGCCAGGCGTTGAGATGGTCGAGCACGATGCCGGGCTGGACCGTCACCTGCCGCTTGGCCTTGTCGAAGCCCACGACCTCGCGCAGGTACTTCGAACAGTCGATGACCAGCGCCTCGCCCACCGTCTGGCCGCACTGCGACGTGCCGGCGCCACGGGGCAGGATCGCCGCCTTGGCATCGCGCGCCACGTCGACGGCGAGCGCCAGATCTGCCTCGTCGCGCGGGATCACCACCCCCACCGGCTCGACCTGGTAGATCGACGCGTCGGTCGAGTAACGCCCGCGCGACGCCCTATCGAACAGGACCTCCCCCTTGAGGCTGCGGCGCAGATTTTGTTCGAGACTGGCCATAGCTACCGACGCCTTGAATTGTCCTCTCCGCCCGCGTCACACGCGGGCGGAGAGGACATAAAGAGGAGCGTTGAAACCATGAGGGTGGGTTTCTCCAACCTCAGTCGAGCTTTACGCCGGCCGCGTTCACGACCTTCTGCCACTTCTCGATCTCGGTGCGGATGCGCTTGGCGAACTCGGCCGGCGACTCGCCGCCGGCCTGCGCAAGCTGGTCCTTCCAGATGGCCTGGACCTTCGGCGCCTTGAGGGCCTTCACGACCTCGTTGTACATGCGCTCGACGATCGGTTGCGGCGTGCCCTTGATGGCCCACAGCCCGTACCATGTGGAGACGATCCAGGCAGGCACGCCGATCTCGGCCGCCGTCGGCATGTCGGGGAACTCCGGCACGCGCTGGGTGGTCGCCACCGCGAGTCCGCGCAGCTTGCCCGCCTTGATCTGCTGCGCCGAGGTGCCCATGCCGTCGAACATCATGTCGGCATTGCCGGCCAGCAGATCCTGCATCGCCGGGCCCGCGCCACGATAGGGCACGTGAACGATCTCGGTCTTGGTCTCGAGCTTGAAAAGCTCGCCCGCGAGATGGTGGGCGGTGCCGGCGCCGGCCGACGCATAGTTCACCTTGTTGGGATTGGCCTTCACGTAGGCGATGAATTCCTGCGCCGTCTTGGCGGGAATCTTGTTCGGGTTGATCGAGATGACCTGCGGCACCAGCGCGACCATGGTGATCGGCTCGAAGTTCTTCTCGAGGTCGTAGTCGAGGTTCTTGTAGACCGACGGCGCGATGGTGTGATGGATGGCCCCGACGAAGAAGACCGAGCCGTCGGGCTTCATCTTGGCGGCCTGCGAGGCGCCCACGGTGCCGCCCGCGCCGCCCTTGTTGTCGATGATGATCTGGCAGCCGAGCTGCTCGCCGACCTGGGCGGCGAGCGGGCGGGCGAACACGTCGGTGCCGCCGCCGGCCGGGAACGGATTGACCCAGGTGATCGTCTGCGGCGGCCAGCCCTGCTGCGCGCGGGCCACGGCCGGAGCGGCCAGGGTTGCGGCAAGGCCGAGCTTGAGGGCCCGGCGCCGTGAAGTCGTAAACGTCGTCGTCATGGTTTTTTTCCTCCCTGAAGGTTCTTGTCGTCCTTGTTGTCCATGGAAGCGAGCACGGCCTGCTGCTTGGCGCGCAGGTGCCCCACGAGCAGGTCACGTAGCGCAGCGCCGTCCCGCGCGGCAAGCGCCTCGATCATCGCGCGATGTTCCGCGACCGCCTGGTCCCATTTGGCCGGGTTGAGGTTGGACCGGAACCTGAGGGCATGCAGCCTTGCGTTGAGCGTCCGGTAGGTCTGTTCCAGCACCGCGTTGCCGGCAATCGTGTTCAGCCGGTCGTGGATCAGGCGATTGATCCGGTAATAGGTCGGCAGATCACCCCCGGTATGGGCGACCTCCATCTCCTCCTGCAGAGTCCGCAGTTTGGCGATGTCGGCCTCGGTGACCCGGGCCACTGCGAGTTCTCCCGCCAGCCCCTCCAGCGCCCCCATTACCTCGAAGGCGCCGCGCACGTCGGCCGCCGACAGGGCCACCACCTGGGCGCCCCGGTTGGGCAGCTGCACCAGCAGGCCGTCGGACGCGAGCATGCGGAAGGCCTCGCGCAGCGGCGTCCGCGAGACTCCAAGCCGCTCACTGAGCTCGCGCTCGTTCAGCTTGGCGCCGGGCGCCAGTTCGCCCTCGATGATAAGGGCGCGCAGCCGTTCGGCCGCCGCTTCGGGCAGCGTCGAACGCGCAATCGGAAAGGCCGAACCATCCATCTCTGGACTCACTCTGGCATATTGTATACAAAATGCAACAGCCAAGCCGAGAGGAACCCCAGATGCGCCTGAACTCCCATCCCGCCGGACGTCATTTCCTGCAAATTCCCGGTCCGACCAATGTGCCCGACCGCATTCTTCGCGCGATGGATTATCCGACGATCGATCACCGGGGTCCTGAGTTCAACGCGCTGGCCAAGAAAGTCCTCCGCTCTGTCCGGCAGGTTTTCCAGACAAAACAACCGGTTATCGTCTTTCCCGCATCCGGGACCGGAGCCTGGGAAGCGGCCCTCGTGAACACCCTGTCGCCCGGCGACCTGGTGCTGATGTGGGAGACCGGCCACTTCGCCTCTCTTTGGAAGAAGATGGCCGACAAGCTTGGAATCAAATCGGAATTCATGGGCGGAGACTGGCGCAAGCCGGCTGACCCTGCAGCCATCGAGAAGCGTCTGAAGGAAGACACCGGCCACGCCATCAAGGCGGTCTGTATCGTCCACAACGAGACCTCGACGGGGGTGGTGAGCGACATCTGCGCCGTCCGGCAGGCCATCGATGCCGCCAAGCACCCTGCCCTGTTGCTGGTCGACACGATCTCGTCGCTCGGCTCGATCGACTACCGCCACGATGCCTGGGGCGTCGACGTGACGGTGGCGGGCTCTCAGAAGGGCCTGATGTTGCCACCCGGCCTCTCCTTCAACGCGGTGAGTGAGAAGGCAATCGAGGCGTCGAAGACCTCCAAGATGGTCAAGGCGTTCTGGAACTGGGACGAGATGCTGGCGGCCAATGCCAACGGCTGGTTCCCCTACACGCCCGCCACCAACCTGCTCTACGGCCTCAACGAGGCCTGCGACATGCTGCTGGAGGAAGGGCTCGACGCCGTGTTCGCCCGCCATGCCCGCCATGCCGAGGCGACGCGCACCGCCGTCACCGCCTGGGGGCTGGAGATCCTGTGCAGCGACCCCACGGCCTATTCGGGTTCGCTGACGGCGATCGTCATGCCCGAGGGCCACGATGCCGACGCCTTCCGCAAGGTGGCGCTCGAGAACTTCAACATGTCGCTGGGCCAGGGACTCTCCAAGGTCGCGGGCAAGGTCTTCCGTATCGGCCATCTCGGCGACTTCAACGACCTGATGCTGATGGGCACCCTCGCCGGCGTCGAGATGGCGCTGGGCCTCGCCAAGGTGCCGCACAAGGCGGGCGGCGCGCAGGCCGCTATGACGTATCTGCGCGACACGGCGCCGAGCGCCCGCAATGCCTGATGCGGGGCCTGACAGGATGCGCCTCTACGTCACGCCGGCCTCGCCCTGGGTTCGGCGTGTCCGGATCTGCATCGAGGAGCTCGGGATCTCCGACCGCTTCGACTACGTCCAGACGAAGTGGCCGCACGCCTGGGGTACGCGGACGGTGGAGATGCCGGCCGACTTCGTGGCCGCAACGCCGGCCGTGCGCATCCCGGCGCTCGTCGCTGGCGACGTGACGCTGACCGACTCCCATTCGATCGTCGACTATCTCGACGGCACGTTCGGCACGCATCGCCTCCTCGCCACCGACGGGCCCGAGCGGTGGCAGGCGCTGGAGATCAACGCGCTGGCCTGCGCCATCCTCGAAGCACAGATCATGCGCCGGGCCGAACTGCTGCGCACAGGCGCCGACCGCTCAGACGATTTCGTCGCCAAGATGCGGGATCGCGGCCTTCGCTGCTTCGCGGCGCTGGACGAGAAGATGGCGTCGTTCGGCCAGGCCGTCGACCTCGCCCGGATCACAACCGCCGTCTCCTGCGGCTACGACGAATGGCGCTACGGGCCGGGCTGGCGCGAGGCAGCCCCGACGCTCGCCGCCTGGTACGACACCGTCGCTCAACGCCCCTCGATGAAGTCGACCGAACCGGCCGAAACGCCGCAACGGTAAAGCGGCCCCAGAGCCCGCAGCGATCAATAGGGCTCGATCGTTCGCTTGCGCTCGCTGCGCGGCGGTGGCGGCGGCAATGTCGCCAGCGTGTTCAGCAGGATAGGACGCGTATCGGCCGGATCGATGACGTCGTCGTAGCCGAAGCGGCCCGCCACCTCGAGAGCGGTGTTGTAGCGCTTGAGATCGTCGGTCCGCTTGCGATGCCGTACTGCGCGGCTTTCGGCATCCTCCATGCCTTCCAATTCTCGGCGATAGATGATGCTGGCCGCTCCCTCCAGGCCCATGCCGCCGAACTCGGCGGTCGGCCAGGCCAACAGGATCGCGGGGTCGAGCGGGCGCGAGCCCATGATGTAATAGCCCAGCCCGTAGGCCTTGCGGAGCACCACCGTCATGATCGGCATGGTCGAGTTGGCCAACGCCGCGAGCAGCCGGGCGCTGCGCCGGACGAGGCCCGTCCTCTCGATGTCCGGCCCCACCATCAGGCCAGGCGTATCGCACAGCACCAGCAGCGGCAGGTCGAAGGCGTCGCAAAGCTGAACGAAACGCGCGGCCTTCTCGCATGCCGGCCCGTCCATCGCGCCGGCGAGAAACATCGGCTGGTTGGCGATCACCCCGACCGGCCTCCCGCCCAGCCGCGCCAGGGCCGTCACCATCGCGCGGCCGTAGCCTCCGCGCAGCTCCATCACGCTGTCGATATCGGCGATGCCGCGGATGACCTTGCGCACGTCGTAGGCGCGGCGCGGGTTGTCCGACACGACGGTGCGCAAGGCCGCCGGATCGGGCGCCTCGCCCGGCGGCAGCGGCGGCCCGAAATACGAGAGGTATCGTTTGGCCGCCTCGACCGCCTCCGCCTCGCCGTCGACCAGTAGGTCGACGGCGCCCGCGGCGTAGTGAACCTCCGGCGGGCCGATCTCTTCAGGCTTCAGCTTGATGCCGAGCGCCGCCTCGACGAGCGGCGGTCCTGCCATGCCCATGGCGCTGTCGCGGGTCGCGATCAGCAGGTCGGACATGCCGGCCAGGTTCGCGTGCCCCGCGAAGGCACGGCCCGGCACGATGGCGATCGTCGGCACGAGACCCGACAGGCGCGCGAACAGCACGAAGGTATGAGATGCCCCGCGGCCCTCGACCTTCATGTCGTGCGGTCTGGCTCCGCCGCCGTCGAGCCAGCAGATCACCGGCAGCCGGTTCTGCAGGGCATGGCCGAACATCCGGCTGATCTTGGCGTGGTTGTTGGCGCTCTGCGTACCGGCATAGACGCTGTAGTCGTAGAATACGATGTCGACCGCGCGCCCCCCGACCCGCGCCGTCCCCATCACCAGACCGTCGGCGGCGCCCTGCATGTCGGCGAGCGCCGGCCGCACCAGGCCGCCATATTCGACGAACGAGCCGGCATCGGTGAGTGCCGCGATGCCCTCGCGCGCGGTCCATCTGCCGCGGGCCTTCTGCCGGGCGACGGCGTCCGGCCGCGCGGCGTCCTCGAGGGCCGCCCGCGCCTCCCGCACCTGCTCGACGGTGACGCGCGGCATGTCCCGTCTCTCCTCACCGGCCATCACTCGGCCTTGATGTTCGCGGCGCGGATCACCTCGCGATAGCCGCGCCGGTTATCTTCCATCGTCTTCTTCAGCGCCGCCGAATCGGCAAAGGCCGGCACCATGCCGTTTTCGAGCAGCTTCTGGCTGACCGTCGGATCGTCGACGGCGGCCTTGATCGCCTTCTCCCAGCGCTTGACGGCCGCGTCCGGCATGCCGGTAGGGCCGCACAGGCCGAACCACGCGTAGGTCTCGAAGCCGGGCGCCACCTCGGCGATCATCGGTGCATCGGGGAAGAAGCGCTTGCCGAGTGGATCGCCGAGCGCCAACAGGCGCAGCTGTCCGGAGCGAATGTGGCTGATCACATCGCCGAGGTTGGTGATCGAGAAGCTCGTCCGTCCGGCGATCAGATCCTGCAGCGCCGCCTGCGACCCCCTGTACGGCACATGCACCATCTGGGCTGCCAGTTTCTGGCCGAGAAGTTCGGTCGACAGGTGCTGGACCGACCCCACGCCGGGCGTGGCGTAGCTCAACTTGCCCGGATGGGCGCGGGCATCGGCCACGAGATCCTGGATCGAACGGTATGGACTGTCCTTGCCGACGACGAGCCCGAAAGTAGACCGCAGGAGCTGACCGATGCCGATCAGGTCGGTGGCGGGATTGATCGGAAGCTGCGCGCCGGGCAGCTCGGTCACGATCGTCATGTTGCCCGTGGTGCAGAAGAGCACGTTGCTGCCATCGGTCGGGCCGCGTGCCGCCGCCTCCGCAGCGATCATGCCGTTGGCGCCGGTACGGTTCTCGACCACGACGCGCTGTCCCAGCTCCCTCGACGCCACGTCGGCCAGCAACCGCGCCGCCAGATCGCCGGAGCCGCCGGCGGCAAAGCCATAGAGCATCCGGACCGGCTGCTGCGCCGTGGCCGTCTGGAGCGTGAGGGCGACGAGCGCCAACCCCAAAGTTGGCAGGGCAAAGACGAGCATTCTTCTACGCATGGGTTTCCTCCGTTGTTGTTTTTTGGGGTACTGCACGAGGCAGGTCGTCTGTCGTCAGATCGGCGCGATTGACCGGAACTTGGGCGGATGGTCGGCAGGTCGGCGTGGCTGTGCGGAATCGAGGATCTCGGCGAGGCGGCGGCGCGTGTCGCGCGGATCGATGATGTCGTCGATGCCGAATCCCTCGGCGGCGCGCAGCGCGCCGATGCGCGTTCGTGTCTGTTCGATCATCTCGGCCCGCCGCGCGGCCGGATCGGTCGCCGCCTCGTAGTCCCTGCGGAAGGCCACGTCGATCGCACCTTCGATCGACATGGCGCAGATCTCCGCAGAGGGCCAGGCCAGGGCAGCATCCGCGGAGAAGCTGCGGCCGCCGCACATCGCGAAGTATCCCAGGCCATAGCCCTTGCGCAGGACGATGGAGACTCGCGGCACCGTGGCGTGCCCCCACTCGAACACCAGCTTGGCGCTGCGCCGGCCGAGGCTGGTCCGCTCGGCAGTCGAGCCGATCGAGAAGCCCGGTACGTCGATGAAGGAAACGATCGGCAGGCCGTATGCATCGCAGAGGGCGATGAAGTGGGCTGCCTTGTCGCAGGCGTCGCTGTTGATCATGCCACCCAGCCGCAGCGGCTGGTTCGCGAGGAAGCCGACGGGTCGGCCGCCCAGCCTGGCGAAGCCCGTCACCATGTTGCCCGCGAATGTCGGCTTCAGCTCGAACAGCGTGCCGGGATCGGCGATCTCGCGCAGAACCTTGCGGACGTCATAGGCCTTGCGTGTCGAGACCGGCACGAGGTCCAGGATCGAATCGGGCAACCGGTCGAGCGGGCGCGGCGCGGAGACGATCTGCTGCGAAGCGCGCGCATTGCCCGGCAGGAACGAGAGGAAACGCTTTGCCGCCGCAATGGCTTCGTCTTCGCTGTCCACGCCGAGATCGGCAATGCCCTGACGATCGACTTGCACGTCGGCGCCGCCCAGGTCCATGGCGTCGATGTCCTCGCCCGTCGCCGCCTTGACCAGCGCCGGCCCCGCGATGCCCATCGTCGAGAGGCCGCGCACCATGACCACGCAATCGGCCATGCCCGCATAGTTGGTGGGCCCGGCGAAGCCCGCTCCGAGCATCAGTGCCACCATGGGCACCCAGCCCGAGGCACGCGCGAAATTGTGGAAGGTCCCGTTGGCGTTGGCGAAGTGGCGGGCATCCTGCCCGTCCTGGATACGGTGGCCGCCGCCATCGAGGATCATCACCAGCGGCAGCCCGCGCGTGATGGCGACCTGCAAGGCCCGCTGGACCTTGGCGCTGCCCAGCTTGCCGATGCTGCCGCCATGCACGGAGAAATCCTGCGAAAAGACCACGACTGGCCGGCCGTCGACCTGCGCCGTGCCGGCCACCACGCCGTCGGCTGGCGACGCCGTGCGTACGGGAAACCTGTCCGCACCGATCCCGTCCTCCTCGGCGGCGACCAACCCGCCCATCTCGCTGAAGGATCCGGAATCGACCAGTCGCGCGATGCGCTCGCGCGCGCTCGACCGCCCGCGCCGGGCCAGCTTCTCCATCGCGGGCTGGCGGGCGCTGTCGTCCAGGGAGGTGCGCACCGCCTCCACCCGCTCGATCAGGTCTCGCATCGTCGGATCGCCGGACATGGTCGCTCCTATGAAGATGTCTTGGTGAGGCGCTCGCGACGCACACGGATGCCGGCGGCCTCGCGGTCCCAGGTCTCGGGCGTCACGCCTTCGGCGCGCAGCAGGTTCTTCTGCACCTTCTGCGTCGGCGTCTTGGGAAGCTCCGGCAACACGCGCACGTAGCGCGGCACCATGAAGTGCGCCATCCGCGGCAGGAGAAACGCCAGGATCTCGGCAGGATCGATCGCCTGACCGGCGACCGGCGCCAGCACGGCGAGAACCTCGTCCTCCCCAAGCTCCGACGGCACGGCGACGGCCGCGGCCTCGCGTACCGCGGGATGGGCCATCAGTTCGGCCTCGACCTCGAAGGAGGAGATGTTCTCGCCCCTGCGGCGGATTGCGTCCTTCAGACGGTCGACGAAGAAGAAATTGCCGTCCGCGTCGCGCTTGAAGACGTCACCGGTGTGGAACCAGCCGTTGCGCCAGGCGCGGGCCGTGGCTTCGGGGTTGTTGTGATAGCCATGATTCATGGTCCATGGCGTGTCGCTGCGCAGGATCAGTTGGCCGATCACGCCCGGCGCCACCTCGCAGTCATGCTCGTCGACGATGCGCGCCTCGATGCCGGGGCGCGGACGCCCGCAGGTCCCGCGGACCGAGGGGTTGCGCTCCGACACCAGCGGCCAGGACGTCTCCGTCATGTTGAAGGTCGTATAGACATCGACGCCGAAACGCTCGGCGAAGACCTCCGATGCGTCGCTGAGAGGCACAAGCACGACCTTCTTGAGCGTATGGTCGCGATCGCCCGGCCCTGGCGGCAGCTTCAGCAGGAACGGCACCATGGCGCCGAGCAGCGTCAGGCAGGTCGTGCCGGTCACCCGCACCGTGTCCCAGAAGCTGTTCGTGTCGAACGCCTCGACGAGCGCGATCGAACCGCCTTTCACCAGCATCCGGTAGATCGCCCCCGTCCCTCCGGCATGGAACAGGGGCAGGTTCACCATGTTGCGATCGTCTTCGGTTGCCGCATAGAAGGCGTTGGCGGCGGATGCCGCGTGCAGGTACGAGCACAACACCCCTTTCGAGGGACCGGTCGTTCCGGACGTGTAGATCACCGACTGCGTATCCCACGGCATGATCGGCCGTGCGGGCGGCTCCGGCACACCACCCGGTTGCCGCAACGACCGCGCGCTGTCGATCGCAACACGATGCTGGAGGGCGGCGGCGTCGATCGCATCCAGGCGCGGCAGCAGGCCGGGATGACCGACGATCAGGCGCGCTCCCGAGCTGCGCACCGCATGTTCCAGGATCTGGCCGCGATAGGCGAGGTTCAGCGGGATGTAGATCGCGCCGAGATAGTTGAGGGCAAACCAGACGCGCAATGCCTCGGGCCCGTTGGGCAACCATGTCAGGACCGGTTCTTCCTGCCGCACACCCAGCGCCTGCAGCGCCGCCGCGGTCTCAAGAACCTGATCGCGCAGCTCGCGATAGGTCCAGGTGGCGCCGCTGTCGGCGAACTGCACGAATACCTTGTCCGGCGTCTCGCGGGCGCGGCGGTCGAGCAGCGGCCGCAGCACGCACTCCTCGGGCGTCGGGATGCGTTCGTCGCGCCAGGCGGTCATTGCAGGCGCTCCAGATGGGCCAGCAGGATCTTCTTGGCGCGCGCGAAGTCGGCATCTGAGCGGTCGAGCAGGTACTGGATCACGAGGCCACGCATGGCGGCGAGCAGGAAGCGCGCTTCGCCGTCACAGTCGACCCTTCTGCCGATCTCGCCGGCGCGACGGGCTTCGCGGAGGTTGCCCGCAAGCCCTTCGCACCAGCGGCCGGTGACGACCGCGACATGCGGCTGCAACTCGCTCATGGCGAACAGGGATTCCGTGTAGATGGAATAAAGTGCCGCCGTGGACGTGGCATCGCGCTCGACGCTGGCAAGATGGGCCTCCATGCGCAGCACCACCGCCTTCATTCCCGTGGCGCCATCGAGGAGCCGCGCCGTGTGCACCTGAAACCACGCGTCCATCGCGTCGAGCAGCGCCGTAATCAGCCCCAGCTTGTTGCCGAAACGCTCTACCGGCAGGCCGCGGCTGTAACCGGCCGCCACCCCGACATCGGCCAGGCTCGTGCCGGACACGCCGCGTTCGGCGAAAAGCCGGGCGGCGGCGCGCAACATGCGACGGTCGGATTCCTGACGGCGCGTCGCTTGTGTGCGGCGCGGTCTCGTGACCGAGGTTTCTTCTATCGACGAGATCATACCATTCGCTCTTAACTTGCTTGTCGATTAGCAAGTATCATACGATGCGAGGACAAGAACCAGTAGAAAGAACATGATGGTCCACGGGAGGATCAGGCGCCGCAGCTTCATCGCGGCCAGCGCGGCGGCAGGTGCGCTGGCGCCCATGAGCACCTTCGGCCAGGCTCAAGACTGGCCGGGCAAGCCGGTCCGGTTCGTCTGCGGCTATGCGGCGGGCGGACTGACGGATCTGTTCGCGCGCCTCGCCGCCGAGCATTTCACGGCCAAGTACGGCAAACCTTTCATCGTCGAGAACCGCACGGGTGCCGGCTCCATCATCGCCGGCGACATCGTCGCCAAGTCAGCCCCCGACGGCTACACGCTGCTGTTCACGAACTCGACGGCGATGTTCCAGAACCAGGTGGTCTTCAAGAGCGTCCCCTACGACGCGGCAAGGGATTTCACCCCGGTCTCCATGCTCTCGGCTGGCAAGGTGCCGCTCTGCATCCACGCCTCCGTTCCCGGCAACAACGACCTCGCCGCGCTCGTCACCTACGCCAGGAAGAACAAGACGAGCTTCGGCACCACGGGCATCGGCTCGCTCGCCCACATCTTCTGCATGAAGCTCAACGACACTTTCGGCATCGAGATGGAGCCGGTGCACTATCGCGGTGAAGCGCCGATGTGGGCCGATCTTTCGGCCGGCGTCACGCAGGCCGCCTGCTCGACATTGCAGGGCGCCTGGGCGGCGATCCAGGCCGGCAACGCCCGGCCTGTCGCGGTGCCGACCAGGACGCGCTCGCGCCGGCTACCCGACGTTGCGACCTATTACGAGCAGGGCGCCACGCATCCCTATCTGCTGCTCGAAAGCATGGTGTGCTGCGTCGCGCCGACCGGCACGCCGGCACCGGTCATCGAGGCGCTGTCGACCGGGATGGTCGAAATGAAGGCGCGGCCGCGCATGCGGGAATTCGTCGACAAGTTCGGCCTCGACGACGGCGCCCAGGACCGCGCCAGCTTCGCGACCTTCATCCGGGAAATGGGGCCGCTGCTCACGCAGGCGGTCCGCGAACTCAACATCGAGCCGCAGTGAGGCGTACATGAAAGCCGTTCCGCTCAAATCGGAGATCTCGGGAACCGTCTGGAAGATCGAGGGGACCATTGGCGTCGAGGTCGAGACCGACGACGTCCTGCTCATCCTCGAATCGATGAAGATGGAGATCCCGGTGCTCGCCCCGAAAAAGGGCCGGATCGCCGAGCTTCGGGTGAGCGAGGGCGATTCGGTCGCCGAGGGTCAGATCGTGCTGCTGTTCGAGCCGTCCTGACGCGTCCTGCTCCTACGGAGCAGTGAGCGGTCCCGGATCCCCGCCCACCGGCCGGCGCAGGCAGGCAACATGATGGCCGGGGGCGACCTCCAGCAATGGCGGGTCGGTCACCCGGCATTCGGCGGTCGCGTAGAGACAGCGCGTATGGAAGTGGCAGCCGGGCGGCGGCTTGGCCGGGCTGGGCACGTCGCCCTGGACGATCTTCTTCCGCAATCCGCGGCGCTTGGGATCGGGCGCGGTCGCGGCCGACAACAGGGCCTCGGTGTAGGGATGCAGCGGCCTCGTGAAGAGCGTGCGCTTATCGGTCAGCTCGACGATGCGGCCGAGATACATCACCGCGATGCGGTGGCTGATGTGGCGCATGACCGCAAGGTCGTGACTGATGAAGAGGTAGGCGAGCCCGTATTCCTCCTGCAGGTCGATCAGCAGGTTCAGCACCTGGGCCTGCACCGACACGTCGAGCGCCGAGACCGGCTCGTCGGCCACGATCACGTCGGGATTGACCGATAGCGCCTTGGCAATGCCCAGGCGCTGGCGCTGGCCGCCGGAGAATTCGTGGGCGTACTTGCGCATCGCCTCGGGCCTCAGGCCGACGCGGCGGAACAGCTGTGCCACCTGGTCGTCGCGCGCCGTGCCTTTGGCGATCCCGAAATTCTCCAACGGCTCGCCCACGATCGTGCCCGAGGGCAGGCGCGGGTTCATCGAGGAGTACGGGTCCTGGAAGATCGTCTGGATTCGCCGGCGGTGGGTCCACATGGCGCCGGGCTTGAGGGCGGTCACGTCCTCCCCCGCCAGCACGATCTTGCCGGCTGTGGGCTCGATCAGCTTCAGCACGACCTTGCCGATCGTCGACTTGCC
Source organism: Reyranella sp. (assembly GCF_052439685.1). Lineage (GTDB taxonomy): Bacteria > Pseudomonadota > Alphaproteobacteria > Reyranellales > Reyranellaceae > Reyranella. The sequence continues at coordinate 116,095 of NZ_JBQVQG010000014.1, read as the reverse complement.
GCAGCCCGATTCGCCCACCAGCCCGAGCGTCTCGCCGCGGCGAATCGAAAAAGTGACGCCATCGACGGCCTTCACGGCGCCGACCTGACGCTGCAGCAGGCCGCCATGGATCGGGAAGTGCTTTACCAGGCCTTCGACCTGCAGGACGGGGGCGTCGCTCATGCCGCTCTCCTCACGCGGTCGATCTCCCAGCAGGCCACCAGATGGCCCGCCCCGGCATCGACCAGCGGCGGCCTCTCGCTGCGACAGCGGTCGGTCGCGAAGCCGCAGCGCGGCGCGAAGGCGCAGCCGACGATCGGCTGGGTCAGGATCGGTACGAGGCCGGGAATCTCCTGCAGGCGCGGGCGCGTGCCGGCGGCATCGGCCTCGACATCGAGCCGCGGGATCGCCCGCATCAGGCCGCGCGTATAGGGATGCAGCGGCTCATCGAACAGCTGCTCGACGGTGGCCTGCTCGACCTTGCGGCCGGCATACATGACCACGACCCGCTCGGTCGTCTCCGCCACGACACCGAGATCGTGCGTGATGAGCACGATGGCGGTGCCGGTCTTCTCCTTGAGCTCGATCATGAGATCGAGGATCTGCGCCTGGATGGTGACGTCGAGGGCCGTCGTCGGCTCGTCGGCGATCAGAACCTGCGGATCGCAGGACAGCGCCATGGCGATCATGACCCTCTGGCGCATGCCGCCCGAGAGCTGGTGGGGATATTCGTCGAGCCGGCGGCGCGCGTCGGCGATGCGCACCAGATCGAGCATCTCGAATGCCCGTTCACGGCCCTGCTTCCACGAGACGCCGAGATGGCGCACCACGTTCTCGGCGATCTGCGTGCCGACGGTGAGGACCGGGTTGAGGCTGGTCATCGGCTCCTGGAAGATCATCGAGATGCGATGACCGCGCAGCCGCTTCATCTCCTCCTCGGGGAGCGTCGTCAGCTCCTCGCCCTCGAACTTGATCGAGCCCGATGCGATGCGGCCGGTCTCGCGCGGGATCAGCCGCAGGATCGACATGGCCGTCACCGACTTGCCACAGCCCGATTCGCCCACGATGCCCAGGGTCTCGCCGCGGGCGACGTCGAACGACACGCCATCGACCGCGCGCACGACACCGTCGAGCGTGCTGAACTGCGTGTGCAGGTCTCGGACCTCGAGAATGGGAGCCGGATTGCCGTTCACAGGCGCCTCGCCAGTCGCGGGTCGAGCCGGTCGCGCAGTCCGTCGCCCAGGAGGTTCACCGCCAGCACGGTGACGGCGAGGAAGCCGCCGGGAATCAGGACGATCCACGGTGCGATCTGAAAGAAGTTGCGGCCCTGGGCGATGATGTTGCCCCAGCTCGGCACTTCCGGCGGTACGCCCGCCCCGAGAAAGCTCAGGCTGGCCTCGATCAGCATCGCCGAGGCGCAGACATAGGTCGACTGGACGATAAGCGGCGCCAGCGTGTTGGGCAGGATGTGGCGCGTCAGCAGCTTCCAGTTCTTCGTACCGCCCGCGATGGCGCTTTCGACGTAGGGCTGGGAGCGGATTGACAGCACCACCGCACGCACCACCCGAACGATGCGCGGCACTTCGGGAATCACGATGGCCACGATCACGATGCCGAGACCCGGCCGCGACAGCGTGATCAGCGCAATGGCGAGCAGGATCGACGGGATGGCCATCAGCCCGTCCATCACACGCATCACCACGCCGTCGATGCGGCGGAAGTAGCCGCAGGCCAGCCCCAGTGCGAGTCCGAGCACACTCGAAACGACCGCGACCGAGAGCCCGACGATCAGCGAGATGCGCGCGCCATATATCGTGCGGGAGAAGACGTCGCGGCCGAACTGGTCGGTACCGAACCACCAGCGCTCGGAAGGCGGCCGCAGCCGGTTGACCGGCGCGATCTTGAGCGGATCGCTGGTCGCGATCCACGGGGCGAAGAGTGCGATCACAAGCAGGATCGCAAGCAGCACGGCGCCGATCGCGATGGTGGGATTGCGCCGCACCGCCGTCCACAGGGAGAAGCGGCGGATGTCGGGGGCGAAGTCGTCGGCGGTCACGGCCATGGTTCAGTACCGGATCCGTGGATCGAGGAAGGCGTAGGAAATGTCGATGACGAGGTTCACCAGCACCTTGGCGCCGGCAAACACCAGGATCAGCCCCTGCACCACCGGATAGTCGCGCTTCAGCACGGCATCCACGGTGAGGCGGCCGAGGCCCGGAATGTTGAAGACCGTCTCGGTGATGACGACGCCGGAGATCAGCAGCGCAATGCCGATGCCGATTACCGTGACGATGGGCACGGCGGCGTTCTTCAGCGCATGCAGCAGCAGCACGCGGTCGGTCGCGAGCCCCTTGGAATTGGCGGTCCTGATGTAATCCTGTGCCAGCACCTCAAGCATTGAGGCACGCGTGATGCGGGCGATCAGCGCCATGTAGGTGACCCCGAGCGCCACCGACGGCAGGATCAGGCTCTCGACGAAGGGCCAGACCCCCTCGCGGATCGGGGCGTAGCCCTGCACCGGCAGGAGCCGCCACTGCACGGCGAAGAAATAGATCAGGATGTAAGCCAGCACGAAGACCGGCATGGCGAAACCCAGCACCGCAAAGCCCATGACCAGCCGGTCGACGAGCTTGCGCGCCTTCCAGGCAGCCACCACGCCGATGGGAATGGCCAGCGCCACCGCCACGAACAGGGTCGAGAGCGTGAGCGCGGCCGTCGGTTCCAGCCGCTGGGCGATCAGCCGCGTCACCGGCAGGTTGGAGAAGATCGAGATGCCAAGATCCCCCTGCAGCAGCTGCAGGCTCCAGATCGCGAACTGCTCCAGCACCGGCCGGTCGAGACCGAGCTTCATCCTGACCTGCGCGATGGCCTCGGCCGTCGCGTCCTCGCCCGCGATGATCGCCGCGGGGTCGCCCGGTGCGAATCGGATCAGGAAGAATACGAAGATCGCCACCACCGCCATGACCGGCAGAGTGGCGAACAGGCGACGCACGATGTACGCGGTCATGCGGTCGGCGCGTCGCCCGTTGCGCGGTTGGTCATCTATTTTTTCTTGATGTTCCAGAGCACGGCAAGGCCGGTGTTGGGGACGATCCCCTCGAGGCGATCGGCCCGGTAGGCGAGCGGCACCGTCCACTGGCCGAACGGGATGTAGACGACCTGCTCGAGGGCACGTGTCTGCAGTTCCGTCGCGATCTTCTTCTTTTCTTCGTCGGTCTGCGCGAAGGCATAGGCGTTGCGCAGTTCCTCGATCTTGGCGTCGCATGGCCAGCCGAACAGGCCCTTGTCGCACGCCGCGCCGAGCCAGGTGTGCAGAACCGGGTTGGAAGAACCGACACCGCCCGTGGTCGTCACGAAGATGTTCCAGCCACCCTGGGCCGGCGGATCCTTCTTGGCACGCCGGGTCACCACCGTGCCCCAGTCCATTGCCTGGGCATCAACGTTGATACCGGCCTCGCGCATCGCCTGCACGAGCACCTGCGTCGCCGGTGTGATGGTATTATGGTCGGTGGCCTGCAGAACGACGATCGGCTCGCCGTTGTAACCGGCCTCCTTGAGCAGCTGCAGCGCCTTCTTCGGATTGTAGTCCTTCAGCATGGCGCTGCCGCCATCATTCGCCAGCGGCGAGCCGCAGGTCAGCAGGCCGTGGCAGACCTTGTAGTATTCTGGATTGCCCACGATGGCGCGCAGGAAATCTTCCTGGTTGATCAGATGGTAGAGTGCCTGCCGCGCCTTGGGATTGTTGAAGGGCGGGTGGAGATGGTTGAGGCGGATCATGCCGACCGTGCTGTCGAGGTTGCCGGTCTTCATCAGCTTCACGCCGCGCGCCTTTTCGAGCATCGGCAGGAAGTCGATCTGTGGCGCCTCGACGAAGTCGATCTCGCCGTTGATCAGCGCCGACATGGCGGTCTGCGAGTCCGAGATCCAGACCAGTTCGATGCGGTCGACACCGGCATACTTGCTACCGGCGAAGGACGAGGCCGGCTCGTTGCCCGGCCGTGGCACGTAATGGGGATTCTTGACGTACACCGCCTTGCTGCCCGGCACCCACTGGTCCTTGGCGAAGTTGAACGGGCCGGAACCGACGGCTTCCTTCACCTGCGTCTGCGGATCGGTCTTGGCCTCCTGCTCGCGCATGATCACGGCGACCGACGAGTTCGTCTTGCCGAGCGACTCCAGGACCATCCCGTAGGGTTTCGTGAGCACCATGCGGAAGGTCTTGTCGTCGACCGCTTCCATCTTGTCGACGTAGCTCATCAGCCGCTGGCCGACGCCGTCCTTGGCGCCCCAGCGCTTGAGCGAGGCAATGACGTCCTTGGTCGTGACGGGGGAGCCGTCGCCGAATTTCAGGTTGTCGCGCAGCGTGAAGGTGTAGGTGAGCTTGTCCGGGCTGATTTCGTACTTGCCGACCATCTGAGGCTGCGGACGCATCTGCGCGTCGTTGCCGAACAGGGTGTCGTACACCAGCATGCCGTGGATGTTGGCGATCGTCTGGGTCGTCCAGACCGGATCGATGACACGCACGTCGGCGTGCATCACGGCCTTGAGGACTTTCTCCTGCGCCATCGCCTGGCCCGCGGCGAAGGGGACGGCCAACGCGAGCGCCCCCGCCAAGATGCGTTTGAACATTCTTTGAACTCCCTTACTCCCCTCAGAGAGTATGCAAAGCAGCGCTCCGCTTTGTCCAGCTTCCCGGCTAGTAGATCAGGCCTCGCGGCTTGGCATCCTCGTCGAGCGGCCAGATCGGGCGCTCGACCTTTTTGTACGGGACCTTGCGATGATCGCGCGGCAGCGGGCCGCCCGATTCGACATAGATCACCTTCTTGGCGATCGGCCCGTAGGCCGCCATGAAGTGGTTGGTCGACTTGACGACCACGATCTTCCGCTGGGTCGGATCGATGCCGACGTTGGTGAACAGTTCAAGTCCGGTCGCCTGCGTCCGCTTGGAGATCAGGACGGCCTCGACTCCGCCGATGCGGATCGCCGCGCAATCGCCCACCGGCACCTGCGTCGGCCCGAATTTCTGCCAGGCATCGCGCTTCAGGCCGATGATCTCGACCTCGGCATCGACCGGCTGGCCTGAGCTGGGCGCGATCTTGCCGCCGAACCGCAGACCGATCCGGGCGCCGAGGCCGGCATCGAAACAGATGCGGACCGCGATCGGATCCCAGATCGGGCCGAGGCAGGCGCTTTCGACGTTCTTTTCGATCAGGTGCTTCAGGATGTCGGTATTGTCCGATGGCGCACCGCCGCCGGCATTGTCCGACGGATCGGCGATCACGACCGGCAGGTCGTTGAAGGCGATGCCCTCACTGATTCCGGCCGCAACGCCCAGGGCCTGCGGTGCCGTCTTGCCGCGCAATCCCACCAGCTCCTCGCCCAGTTGCGTCGCCAGCGCGTCGGCCTTCTTCTTGTCGCCGTCGGCGATTACCAGCACGCGCGTGCCGATCTCGGGGACGTCGCCGTAGGGGAAGCAGTGCGCAATGGAGACCGACAGAATCCCGTCCTTGCCCTCCATCGCCATGATGCGGTCGACGAGCCCGCGCATCGGCTGGATCGTCGTCGGATAGCTCTGGATCTGCCGGCAGTCATAGACCGACGTCACGGGTTTCACCTTCCCCCGCAAGGTCGCCAGGACGAGATCGAGCATGTCCCCTGCCCGCTCGACGACGTCGGTGTGGGGAAACTCCTTGTAGAGAACGATGATGTCGGCATTGGAGACGCGCTTCATCGTGAGATGGCAGTGCGGGTCGAGTTCGACGCCGATCACGCATTTGGGGCCCACCAGGGCCCGGCACCGCTCGACGATGTCGCCTTCGACGTCGTCGTAGCCATGCGCGACCATCGCGCCGTGCAGGCCGAGCAGCAGGCCGTCGACCGGCAGCGCCGCTTCGAGCTGGCCCAGGATCTCGTCCCGCATCGTCTCGTAGTCGGCGCGGTTGGTCGTGCCGGCGGGGCTGGCCGCGAAGCAGCTGCCCTCGATCAGCTCGAAGCCTTCCGCCTCGGCGCGCGAACGCGCGACGAACAGCGGTGCAGTGCACATGCGCGGCGCATCGGCCGGATGCTGGCCGGGGCCGAAGAACACCGACTCGCGATAGTTCTCCAGGCTGGTCGGCAGGGGAGAAAAAGTGTTGGTCTCGGTCGCCAACGTGGCCGTGAACAGACGCATGAAACTCCTAGGGGACGATGCCGGCGGGGAGGGATTGGCAATGCCGCGCGATGGCGCCCGGCGTGGTGAGCCAGATGCGGTCGCGATGCTTCGCGATGTGACGCAGGGCGCGCTTCAGATGCCGCAGCCGGTGTGGCTGGCCTACGAGATAGGCGTGCAAGGCCACGCCCATCACCAGCGGTCGCTCCTGCGACAGCTCCAGCATCTCGTCGAACTGGTCGACGATGATGTCGGCGAAAGCGTCGCCGCCAATCTTGCGGCCCGCGATCTGCGGAATATCGTTCACTTCCTGCGGATAGGGCACGGCCAGGATGCGCTTGTCGCCGCGACAGCGGAACCAGACGGGCTGGTCGTCCATGCACCAGTCCAACAGGTAGCGGTAGCCGGCTTCGGCGAGCAGATCGGGCGTGACATGGCTGTGGGAAATCCACGGTCCCAGCCAGCCTTCCGGCGCGCGATGCTCCCCACCCGCGAGGCGCGACGTCGCTTCGGCGATCAGTGCGCGCTCGTCGGCTTCGCCCAGCACGCCTTGGCGTTCCGCATTGGTGCGACCGTGACCCACGATCTCGTCGCCGCGGGCCCGGCAGGCCGCCACCAGCTCCGGCGCATAGTCGTACATCGCACTGTTGACGAGGGCCGCCATCGGCAGACGCAGGGCATCGAAGGCATCGAGCATGTACCAGGCGCCGACGCGGTTGCCATAATCGCGCCATGCATAGTTGAGAATGTCGGGATGTGGACCACCCGGCGCCAACTCGGCCCCCAGCCCCTCGCCGTAGGAAAAATGCTCGAGATTGAGGGCGAAATAGACGGCGAGACGTCGCCCAGCCGGCCAAGTGTAGTCGGCGCGGCCCCGCAGGGGGACGTAGTCGTACCGGTCATGCGTTCTCAGTTCCATCCCGACAAAGTAACGTCGCAAGCCACGAAGGGCTACGGTCGAACCATGTTCAATCGCCTGATGTCGGCGGCCGTTTCCGGCTGCCTGCTTATGCTCGCCGGCTCCCCGGCCTACGCCTACTATTCGAAGGACTCGTACGAAGCCGAGGTCAGCTTCGAGAGCAGGGTCGAGATCGCCGAGGATACGCCCGACTACATTCTCCTCCCCTCCTACATCAACCGGCAGCTCCTCTATCTTGCCGGCCCGCTGCAGGCCGCGCCGAAGAAGGCCGCGGCCAAGAACGATGCGAACGTCGACATTCTGGGCCGGGAACGCGACGGCAAGACCGGCAAGCACTATGTGCGCTACCGCTACACCGGCACCTTCGTTCTCGACAACGGGCTCCAGGACATCGTCAAGGTCCGCCTCCCGCTCAACCTCGACGAGGTGTGGGAGCGATCGACCGACAAGTGCTTCAGCTGGGGCGAGAAGTACCGCATGGCCTACTTCTGGGCACCGCTGAGCAAGGGATGCCCGCTGGTGGATGGCGTCGACTACACAACGTCGAACGCCACCATCCTCTCCAAGCAGACAAACACAGCCAACACCGCGCCGGCCTACGAGCGGCTGGCCAATGCCAGCGGCGAGATCCGCGTCGTCCTGACCTTCGGCGCCGACGAGGACAGGAACGGCAATGTTTCGCCTGACAAGAACAGCGACTACAACGCTGGCAATTACCGCGACATCCGCAAATTCCTGGTGAATCAGGGATTCAAGGGACATACCGTTCCCGTAGCCGAGCGCGAGCGTGATTGCGGGAACACGAAGTCGCTGGCGGCCTCCCCCGGCCATGTCGAGGAATATGTGCGCTCCGACGGCGGCCGCAGGCTTGTGGTCCGTCTGTTCTGGGGCGTCACCAACATCGGCGAGGATAGCATCGCCTTCTTCTGCATGGCGAAGGAGGCCGCGGAACGCGGTTCCGTTTTCCTCTACGCCGGACATTCCCGTGTCGGCCTGCTGGATCTCACCTACATGGGCGAGCAGATCGGTACGCCCATCCGGATGAACAAGGAGCAGTATCAGATCTACGCATTCTTCGGCTGCTCGAGCTACAGCTACTACAATCTCTCCTATTTCGCGGCCAAGGCCTCGCCCGCCGATCCGGAAGGCAGGCGGAACACCAACATCATCACCAACGGGATCACGGGCTCTTTCGGTTCGATGACGGACTTCACGACGAAGACGCTGAAGCCGATCTTCGACTGGTCGGCCCGCGGCACGCGGACGAGCTGGCAGCAGATCATGAACTCCTACTCGGAGCGTTTCCTCACCGGCGTGAACGGCGACCAGTAGCGGAACTGCACACCGGCGGGCGACGACTCCGCGCATCACCAAGGCGTAGCGTCGGCAGACGGGATGGGCTACGGTCGCAGCCTTAATGAAGAAGCCGCATCCTCGAGGCTGCGGACGAACCGGGAGGAAGAACGCGTTGACGGCGACGAGTGCTGCCGCTTTGCCTGCGACCACGGACGCCGCACGCGCCCCGCGCCGATGGGGCGCGCCACTCTGGGTCGGCGCGCTGCTGATCATCCTGGCCTTCCTGGTGGTCTATCCGCTGCTCATGCTTTTCTTGGGCGCGGTGAGCGATTCCAATCCGGTGATCGACGGGTTCGGCAAGTTCAATCCCTCGCTTGAGCATTTCGTCACCGTCCTCGCCAACGAGAACGTGCATCTTGCCTTCTTGAACGCGCTCCTCGCCTGCGGCGGCGGCGCGGCACTCGCGGTGGTGATCGGGCTCGCCTTCTCGTGGATCGTGGTGCGCACCAACACGCCCTTCCGCGGCTTCATTGCCGGCGCCAGCATGATCCCGCTGTTCGTGCCGCCCCTCGTCGCGGGCGTCGCCTGGAGCATCCTCGGCTCGCCGAAGACCGGCCTCTTGAACACGTCCTTGAAATGGATGGGGATCGATTTCCGCTTCGATTTCTATTCGATGTCGGGCCTGATCCTGGTGTTCGGCTTCTACTATGCGCCCTACGTGTACATGTTCACCGCCTCGGCGCTGCGCAATATGGACCCGAGCCTGGAAGAAGCGTCGGAGGTATCCGGCGCCAGCGCTTTCACGACGCTCTTCACCGTCACCTTCCCGCTGATCGCGCCGGCCATCCTGGCAGGGTCCCTGCTTTCCTTCGTCGTCATGCTGGGCATCTACGGCATCCCGGCCGCGCTCGGCACGCCGGCCAACATCAACGTTCTGACGACCTACATCTTCAAGCTGACCGCCTGGAGCCCGCCGCTCTACAATACCGCGGCCGCGGTCGCGATCCTGCTGATGCTCGTGACCGCCATCCTCGTATGGGCGCAGCAGCGCGTGCTGTCAGGCAAGAGCTTCGCCACCGTGGCGGGCAAGGCGTTCCGGCCGCGCAGCCTCAATCTCGGACCGTGGCGCTGGTTCACCTTCGGGCTCGCGCTCGTCTATCTCTTCATCGTCGTCATCCTGCCGACCGTCGCGCTGATCATCGCCTCCACCCGCAAGTTCCTGTTCTTCAAGGACTTCGCGGCCGTGTTCGACATGAACGCCTATGGCTGGTCGCACTACGCCTCGGTATTCGACAATCCGCTCACCATGCTGTCGATCTGGAACACGCTGAAGGTCGGCGTCATCACGGCGGTGGTGGGCGGCACCCTGGCCTTCGCGATCGGCTACACGATCAACCGCACGCACGTGCCGGGACGGCGCCTGATCGACCTACTGTCCACCATCCCGGTCGCGATCCCTGGCCTCGTCGTCGGCGTGGCCTATCTGTGGGCGTGGATCGGCCTGCCGGGAGGCCTCTACGGCACGCTGACGATTCTCGCGCTGGCCTTCGTCGCGCGCTTCATCCCGGACACGGTGAAGGCGCTCTCGACCTCCTTCATGCAGATCCACAAGGAGCTGGAGGAAGCGTCGTGGATCTGCGGCCGCGGCCTGCTCGGCACGATCCGGAGCATCATGCTGCCGCTCGCCAAGCCGGGCGTCGTCGCCTCGATGACATTGCTCTTCGTGCTGGCAGTGCGTGAGCTCGGCTCGTCGCTGTTTCTCTACACCAGCAATACCACCGTCATGGCAGTGCTGCTGCTCGACTATTACGAAGGCGGCAATGTCGGCAAGACCGCAGCCTTCAGCCTGGTGCAGACCGTGATCCTCGGGGTCCTGCTCGGCATCACGAACTGGCTGTCGCGCGGCGCGGCCCAGGGCAGCGCCCGCGCCGGCTGACGCCGGATGGATGAAATCGGGGAAAATTGGGGAAAACGGAGGAAATGACCATGAAGCGCAGAACCGTACTGGCCGGCATCGCCGGCACCGCCGCCGCGGGCTTGGCCGCGCCGTCGCAGGCGCAGCAGGACCCGTTCGGCTCGAAGGAGCTGATCGCAGCAGCCGAGAAGGAAGGTTCGATGACCTTCTACACGGCCGACTTCGCCGAGACCCAGCAGGAGGTCATCAAGGAGTTCAACAAGCGCTTCCCGAAGATCAAGGTCGCGATGGTTCGCGCCCCGGGCGGCCAGCTCATCCAGCGCATCAAGACCGAGGCGGCGGCCGGCAAGCTCGCGGCCGACGTGGTCAATCACTCCGACCGCGGCCTCATGCTGCAAATGGCCGACCTGTTCCAGGACTATGCGCCGCCGAATGCCGCCGACTACCGGCCCGACGCACTCGTCTCGCCGAAGCTGTGGCCTGGAGCGACGCTCGGCTGGGCGATCGCCTACAATACGCAGCTGGTGAAGAATCCGCCCAAGACCTGGATGGATCTGCTGAAGCCGGAATACAAGGACAAGCAGATCGGCCAGGTGATCGGACCGTCGGGCGGCACGACCTGGACCCGCATCATGTTCGAGCGCCAGGTGCTCGGCGAGGATTACTGGAAGAAGCAGGCGGCACTCGGCATTTCGCTCTTCCCCTCCGGCGCGCCCTGCTCCGACGCGCTGGTGCGCGGCGAGGTTTCGATCGCCCCGCTACTCTACAACATCATCTACACCAAGATCGTCGAGGGTGCGCCGGCGGAGGCGATCTTCGCGCCCGAGGGTGTGCCGATCGTTCCCTATGCCGACGGCGTCACCAAGACTTCGAAGAGCCCGAACGCTGCCAAGCTGTTCATGAACTGGCGCCTGTCCAAGGAGGGCCAGACCTTCATGATCAACAAGCTGGGCAATATCACCTCTCTGAAGGAACCGCCGGCCTATCCGAAGGGCTGGGACCCGAAGACGATCAAGGTCTGGGTGCCGAACTTCGAACAGTTCGACAAGCTGCGCGCGACCTGGATCGAGGAGTGGAACAAGACTTACGGCTACCGCCAGTGAGCGCTGCCCTACTCATCGAACACCTCGTCAAGCAGTTCGGCACGGGCAAGCCCGCCGTCGACGACGTCAATTTCGAGGTGCCGGCCGGGGAGATCGTCGTTCTCCTCGGCCCGTCGGGATGCGGCAAGACGACGACGCTGCGTTGCGTCGCCGGCCTGGAGCATCCGACCGGCGGCCGCATCTCGATCGGCGGCCGGGTCGTGTCCGAACCGCAGCGCGGCGTGCTGGTGAGCCCGCGCGAGCGGGACATCGGCATGGTGTTCCAGTCCTACGCGGTGTGGCCGCACATGACGGTCCGCCAGAATGTGGCCTATCCGCTGAAGCACCGCCGCAGCGGCGGCGGCGACATCGATGCCAAGGTGCGCGAGACGCTGGAGCTCGTCGGCCTCGGCGAATATGCCGACCGTTCGGCGACGTTGCTGTCGGGCGGCCAGATGCAGCGCGTGGCGCTGGCCCGCAGCCTCGTCTACCGCCCGCAGCTCCTGCTGCTCGACGAGCCGCTCTCGAACCTCGATGCCAAGCTGCGCATCCGGCTGCGCGACGAGCTGCGCCGCATCCTGAAGGCAACCGGCATGACCGGCCTCTACGTCACGCATGACCAGGCGGAAGCCGTCGTGCTGGGCGACCGGATCGGCGTCATGCGCAACGGCAAGCTGCTGCAGATGGCGCCGCCCGGCGAGATCTACAACAGGCCGGCCGATTCGTTTGTCGCCAACTTCACCGGTGCCTCCAACTTCCTGCTGGGCAAGGTACTGGAGCGCAAGGGCGAGACCGCGATCATCGATCTCGGCGCGCCCGGCCGGATCGAGGCGTGGACGCCGCAGCCGCTGGCCGCCGGGGATACCGCCCGGGTGGCCCTCCGCGCAGAGAACATCCGCCTCGGCGAAAGCGGCCCGGTCAACGCCTTCACCGGCAAGGTCGTCGACCGCCGCTACCAGGGCATGCAGACGGTCTACGACGTCGAGTTCGGAGGCCAGACGCTCGAGGTGCTGGAGCTCGGCACTGCCGCCAGGCATCAGCCGGGCGAGGTCGCCCTCACCCTGCCGCCGGACACCTGCTGGGCCTATCGCGACGAGGGTCAGGCAGCGGTGGAGTGAAGCGCCGCATGAAGCGCCGTCGCGAGCGGCGCGTCATGTTCAGGCAACAGGACCTGCGGATCGAGCGTGAGCACGCCGCGCGCGGCGTGCCGCTCGGACAGATGGACAGGCGGATCGCCTTTCTGCAGCTTGGCGCTGACGGCGAGCGCGTCCGGCACCGCGATCTCCAGCACGGGAACGCGGCCCGTCTGCGCCGCCGGCACGAGCTTCACGTCGAAGCCCTCCAGCGACGTGGCGATCGCTGCGAGACGCGCCTGTAGAGCGGCATTCGTCGCCGCATCGTCGGCCGCCATGAAGCGCTCCAGCGCTACGAGCAGACCCACGATCTCCTCCTTGCCGGCCTTGAAGCCGCGGCCGATCCCGTGATGCGGGACACCGCGCAGGTTGGCCCGATCGACGAGACGCGGCGGCGTCCAGGTGTCGGGGGCCACGTCCATGTCGAGCTGCTGCAGCAGCGCCGAGGCCACGAGGTCTCGCCGGCCGGCGAGGATACCGGACGCCTGCGGACCGCCCAGCGCCTTGCCACCCGAGAAAGCCACCAGGTCGACGCCCATCTCGATGAAGCGCCGCAGGTTCTCCTTGGGGGGAAGTTGTGCCGCCGCGTCCACGATCAGCGGAATGCCGTTGGCGCGACAGGCCCCGATGGCCGTCGGCAGGTCGACGATGCTCGTCGCGTTGACCGAGAAGGCCATTGCCACCACCGAAGGTGAAAGAGCCGACTCGATCTCCCAGGCTTCGAGCCCGCGCACGCCCGCGCCCGTTCCGCGATCGTTGTGGCCGATGTCGACCAGTCGTGCGCCCGAGGCCGCCAGCGCATGGGCATATCCCGTGCGCTGGGTCCGCGGAATCAGGATGTCGTGCGGAAAGCCGGCGGCATGCGGCAGCGCCGCCATCTTCGCGATGTCCCAACGCGCGATGGCGGCGGCGGCCGCGAGCGTGAGGGCCGCTGCCGCGCCCGTCGTGACCAGCCCCGCCTCCGCCCCGGTTGCAGCGGCGATCCGGCCGCTGGCGGCGTCCTGCAGTTCGCCAATGTCGACAGAGGCGCGCGAGGCAGCGGCCATGGCGGCCACGACCTCGGGCGCCATCACCGCGCCTCCGAGCCGGGTCAGCGCGCCCGCGGCATTGATGCGGCGTCGTACGCCGAGGAGAGCGTAAGGGTTGGTTTCGGTCATGCGGCGAGCTTAGCCCGGCCGTTCAGACCCGCCCAATGATCGCGATCGGACCACCGCCGGCCGGACCCTGGTGCTCGGCACCGCCGGAGACATAGAGCATCGTGTCGCCGACAACGCCGGCCAGCACGCCGCCCACCAGCGCACGGGCGTGGCGGGTCGAATGGATGTCGCTGTCGTCCAGCATCGTGTGGCGTCGCCCGCGAATCGCGCCCGACGGCGCGGCTTCCGCCTTGGCGAGCACCGCCGCGACGTCCTCACCGGCCACGCCGAGCCGCCCCAGGATGCGGTGTGCCGCCCCGGCATCGATCGCGTCGCGCATCACATCGTGATCAATCAACAGGTCGCCGGACCAGCCATGCGCATTGCCCAGCACCACGATCTCGTTGCGCAGCAGTTCGACACCTGCCGAAGTGCTGGCCACGCGCGAGTAGAGCGACCAGTCGCGACAGACCGCCTCTTCCGGCGCGTCCCTGACCTCGCCGAGCGCCAGCGCGACACCCAGTGCCGAAGCGCCGCGCGACAGGGCCATCGAATGGTAGGTGTCGCCGGTGGCCGTCGCGGCACCGCGCTGTGCCGCCTCCTCGATGCGCTCCTTGGTCAGCAGCGGGCATTTGATCTGCACGAAATGGACGTCGTGCGGCGTGGCGATGCCAGCATCCTTCATGGCCGCCGTCACAGCCGCCGCCGTCTCCTCGATCTGCGCCGCCCGGCCGATCTCCTCGGGCTTGAACGTCCGCGTCAGGCCGACCCCGATGGCCAGCCGCGGCCCCGAAGAGGCCGGCGGCGGCGCGGCTTCGCGACAGAAGACGAGCAGGTGCGGCGACAGCCCGCCTTCCGTGCCACCGGACATCACGATGGCGACCCGCTTCTCTATCTCCCCCAGCGGACAGCCAAGCGCACCTGCCAGCACCAGCTTCAAGGCCAATGTGGCATAGCCGCGGGTGAAGTCGTTCACGCAGCCATTGCCCTCGGTCTTGCCGACGATGGCCACGATGGTCGCGGGGTCGAGTTCGCCCGCCGCGATGGCGGCGGCCAGCGGCGCCGTATCCTGCGGGCTTGCCGTCGGCAGGCGCAGCACTTTTGCACGACGCGTCATCTCAGGCGGCCTTTCCGGCATCGCTGCCATGCCGCGCCCGCCGGCGGCGCAGCCAGGTGACCGACAGCAGCGACAGCGCGATCACGAGGAAGGACACGCCCGTCGTGACGGTACCCAGCGCGTAGAGGACCGGCGTCGTCACGTTGGTCGTCATGCCATAGATCTCGAGCGGCAGGGTGTTGAAGGTGCCGGCGGTGTAGAGGCTGCGGGCGAACTCGTCGTAGGACAGCGTGAAGCCGAACAGGCCGACGCCAATCAGGCTCGGCAACAGGATCGGCACGACGACATGCCGGATCGTCTGCCACGAGGTCGCGCCGAGATCCCGCGCGGCCTCCTCGTAGCGGCGGTCGAAACGATTGAAGACCGCGAACATGATCAGCAGGCCGAACGGCAGGGTCCAGGTCAGGTGCGCGCCGAAGGCGGAGCTGTACCAGGCGGGATCCCAGCCCATCACGCGATAGAGCAGACCGATGCCGAGGCTGATCAGGATCGACGGCACGATCAGGCTGGCGATGGCGAGATAGAAAAGGACGCCGGAGCCGCGGAAGCGCGAGCGGAAGGCGAGCCCCGCCGAGAAGGAGGCGACGACCGTCACCAGCATGACCGCGGCGCCCAGGATCAGCGAACGTTGCAGCGACCCCGCGAAGTCGCCGACCATCTGCTTCTCGAACAGATTCCCGAACCAGTGCAAAGAGACGCCGTTCATCGGGAAGGTGAGCCCTCCCCCCGGCCCCTGGAACGACAGGATGAGGATCGTCAGGGTCGGACCGTAGAGGAACAGCACGAACAGGCAGAAGAAGGCGCCGAGGAGCCAGAAGGCGGGGCCGCGCTTGCCGTGCTGCACGTCACAGCTCCTTGCGGATGTCGACCAGGCGCATCATGGCCGCGACGATGAAGAGGACCAGCAGAAGCAGAATCACGGCATTGGCCGCGGCGGCGGGGTACTGCAGCAGCGACATGGCGTTCGCCATCATCAGGCCGACCGAGGCGCTGAGGCCACCGCTCATCATGCGCACGGTGACGAAGTCGCCCATCACGATGGTGACGACGAAGATCGAGCCGATGGCGATGCCGGGCTTGCACAGCGGCAGGATGACATTGACGAGGGTCTGCCAGCCGGTCGCGCCGGCGTCGCGCGCCGCTTCGAGCAGGGCGCGGTCGATGCGCATCATCGAGTTGAAGATCGGCACCACCATGAAGAGCGTGTAGAGGTGGACGTAGGCCAGCACGACCGAGAAGTCGGAATAGAGCAGGAATTCCAGCGGCTCCCTGATGAGGCCGAGGTTCATCAGCGTCGTGTTGGCCAGCCCATGGCGCCCAAGGAACGGGATCCACGAGATCATGCGGATCACGTTGGAGGTCCAGAACGGAATGGTGCAGAGCAGGAACAGCACCGTCTGCACCGTCGGCGAGCGCACGTGGAAGGCCACGAAGTAGGCAACCGTGAAACCGATGCCCAGGGTGAGCGCCCAGGTGATCAACGCGAACTGGATCGTCTGCTGGTAGGTCCGCCACGTCACCGGCGAGAGCAGCAACTCCTCGTAGTTCTGTAGCAGGAAGGCCGGAATGATCTGGGTCGTGTTGTAGTCGAAGAAGCTCACCACCACGATCGTGGCGATCGGGACGATGAGGAACAGCAGGAACACCAGCGCGAGCGGCGCGACCTGCAGGTAGGTGACCCAGAACTTTACGCGGTTCATCTTTCCATGCCCCTCTCCCCCGCTAAGGGGAGAGGCTGGGTGAGGGGGTTACGCACTTCACCTGAATCGATCAGGCCGCGATGAACTGGTTCCATTTCTGGACCATGTAGCGGTCCTCATCCATCACCGCATTCCAGCAGGCGACGGCACCCATGCGGTCATAGAACGAGCCGCCGTCGCGCACCGCGCCCGCCTTCTCGACGATCTGGCCCTGCGGGTTCTTGATGTCGCCCTGCGCCGGCTTGCCTTCCATCCAGAAGCCCCATTCGTCGGGCGTCATGTTGGCCTTGGCCGTCTCCAGCACCGCCGAGTAGTAGCCCTGGCGGTTGAGGAAGGCGCCGACCCAGCCGGACAGGTACCAGTTGATGTAGTCGTAGGCCGCGTCGAGCTGTGCACCCTTCAGGTGCTTGGCGAGCGCGAGACCGCCACCCCAGGCACGATAGCCTTCCTTGAGCGGCTGGTACGTGCAGGGCACGCCCTTGCCGCGCACCGCCGAAACCGCCGGCGACCACATCGACTGGATCACCACCTCGCCCGAGGTCATGAGGTTCACCGACTCGTCGAAGGTCTTCCAGAAGGCACGGAACTGGCCCTCCTTCTTGGTCTTGATCAGGAAATCGATGGTCTTGTCGATCTCCGCCTTGGTCATGTTGCCCTTGTCGCCGTACTTCACGATACCCGCCGCCTCGCAGATCATCGCGGCGTCCATGATACCGATCGACGGGATGTTCAGGATGGATGTCTTGCCCTTGAACTTAGGGTCGAGGATGTCCTTCCACGAATCGATCTTGCGGCCGACCAGGTCGGGCCGGATGCCGAGCGTGTCGGCGTTGTAGATCGTGGGCACCGCCGTGAACCACTGGGTCTGGCCCTTGGCGAACTTGGTCGAGCCCGCGCCCTCGACGAAGCTCACGGTGCTGGGCGCCGTGCCCTGGGCGATGACGCTGTCGGCCTTCAGCTTGCCGGTGGTGAAGATTGGCACGATCTTGTCGAACAGCTTGATCTTCTTGACGTCCATCGCCTGCAGCGTGTTCGCCGGGAAGACCTTCTTGATCATCCAGTATTCGATGTCGCCGATGTCGAAGGAATTGGGCTGCGTCACGACACGCTGCACGACCGCGTCGGAATCCAGCGCCGTCATCTGCAGCGTGATGCCGAGATCGGCCTTGCACTTCTCGGCGATTTCGTTGATCGCCGACACGCCGGTGCCGCACTGGCGCAGCACGATGTTCTTGTTGTTCTGGGCCCAGATCACCGGGAAGCCGGTGATGGCGCCGCTGCCGACCGCTGCGCCGGCAATGCCGGCCGCGCCCTTGAGCATCCTGCGACGGCCGATGCCGCCATTCGATTTCCGAGCCATCTCGTCTTCCCTCCTGCAACAGCGACGGCGCGGGGCCGCCTCCCTAAAACGTCCCTTCAGCGCCCCAGCACGTGTACGTCCTCGGGCTTCCACGACAGCGTGACGGGCTCGCCGGGCCGGACCGGCGCGGCGTCGAAGCGTTCTTCCGAGAGAGTCGCCGACAAGGTCTCGAGGCCGACCACGTCGATGCCGACCTGCACCGTCGATCCGAGATACTCGACAGAGCGCGCAACGCCCTGGAGAGCCGTGACGCCGGCCCCGCCCGCCGTGCCGGGCTTTACCGACATACGATCGGCACGAATGGCCACGAACGGCCCCTCGCCTGTCGCGGCACGGGCGACGGCTGCCGGCAGCACGTTGTGTCCGCCGATGAACTTCGCGACGAAGGCAGAGGCGGGCCGGTTGAAGACCTCGCGCGGCGGCGCGGCCTGCTCGATCCGGCCGCCGTTCATCACCACGACGAGGTCGGCCAGCGCCATCGCCTCGTCCTGGCTGTGCGTTACATGGATGAAGCTGATGCCCAGCCGCGTCTGCAGGCTCTTCAGCTCCTCGCGCATGCGGATGCGCAGGAACGGGTCGAGCGCCGACAGCGGCTCGTCGAGCAGCAGGACCTGCGGATCGGTGATGAGCGCGCGGGCCAGCGCCACCCGCTGCTGCTGGCCACCGGAGAGCTGCGCCGGCAGGCGGCCGGCATAGGCCTCCATGTGCACCCGCTTCAGCATATCGAGGGCGCGCGCCCGGCGGGTCTCCTTGTCGATGCCTCGCATCTTCAGGCTGAAAGCGACATTGTCGGTGCAATCGAGATGGGGAAAGAGCGCATAGCTCTGGAACATCATCGCCGTGCCGCGCGCCGCCGGCGGCAGGTCTGTGATGTTCTCGTTGCCCAGGATGATGTCACCCTCGGACGCTTCCTCGTGGCCGGCAATCATGCGGAGGGTGGTGGTCTTGCCGCAGCCGCTGGGGCCCAGGAGGCAGCAATAGGAGCCGGCGGGAATGCGCAGGCCGATCGAATCGACTGCAACGGTCTCGCCGTAGCGCTTGGTCAGGGAAACGAGTTCGATATCCGGCTGCTTGGCCATGCCACGGGGGAAGCAAGCCGTATGCCAGCACTGTAAAATTGCCTGGGGACGGAAGTTCAACCGGGAACCCATTGGCGCGGTCCTTGCTCGCTTCGGGTCAATGCGACGCTCAGGGAGGCGAGGATGCGGTTGATCGGCGTGGACGTGGGCGGCACTTTCACGGACTTGGTCTTTGCTGACACCGAAGCCGGCCGTACGGCCGTGCACAAGGTCTCGACCACGCCCGACGATCCGTCCCGTGGCGTCGTGCAGGGGCTGATGGCGCTCTGCGACAAGTATTCGATCCCGCGCGAGACGATCGACACGGTGTTCCACGGCACGACCATCGCGACCAACGCGATCCTCGAGCACGACGGCGCCGTCACGGGCATGATCACCACCGGCGGCTATCGCGACATCCTGCACATCGGCCGCCACCAGCGGCCGCAGCACTACTCGATCATGCAGGACATTCCCTGGCAGGATCGGCCGCTGGTGAAGCGGCGGCACCGCAAGACCGTGACGGAGCGGCTGGTGCCGCCGCGCGGTGAGGTACTGCAGCCGCTCGACGAGGACGGCGTGCGCCAGGCCGTGCGCGAACTGAAGGACGCCGGCGTGCAGGCCATCGCGATCTGCTTCCTTTTCTCTTATCTCGACGCGTCGCATGAGGCCCGTGCGCTGGAAATCGTGCGCGAGGATTATCCGGAGTGCTTCGCCACGACCTCCTCGTCTGTGTCGCCGCAGTTCCGTGAGTTCGAGCGCTTCACGACCACGGCCATGAACGCCTTCGTCGGACCGAAGGTGCGCAACTACGTGACCCGCCTCGAATCGGAGATCGAGGCCTCGGGCTTCAAGGCCGACCTGCGTATCATGGCCTCCAACGGCGGCGTCGCGACTCCCGGCATGGTGGCCGAGCGGCCGGTGCTCACCCTGCTCTCCGGGCCAGCCGCCGGCGTGATCGGCGGCGACTGGGCGGGCGCACTCTCGGACAAGCGCAACCTCATCACCTTCGACGTCGGTGGCACTTCGGCCGACATCGGCATCGTCACCGAGGGTGGCTTCGGCGAGGCCACGGCCCGCGACACCTGGATCGCGGGCTTCCCCGTGCTGGTGCCGATGATCGACGTGCACACGATCGGCGCCGGCGGCGGCTCGATCGCCTATGTCGACCAGGCCGGTGCCTTCAAGGTCGGGCCGCGCTCGGCCGGCGCCGTGCCCGGCCCCGCCGCCTACGGCCGTGGCGGCACCCGCGCGACCGTGACCGACGCCAACGTCGTGCTGGGGCGGCTCGACGGCGGCAACTTCCTGGGCGGCGGCATGGCGCTCGACGAGGTGGCAGCCCGGCGCGTGGTCGGCGAGCTGGCGCGTGAACTCGGCCTCTCCGACCGCGAGGCGGCCGAGGGCGTGATCACGCTCATCAACGCCAACATGGCCAACGCCATCCGCTCGCGCACCGTCCAGAAGGGCATTGATCCCCGCAACTATGCGCTGGTGGCCTTCGGCGGCGCCGGCCCGCTGCACGGCGCCGAAGTGGCCGACATGCTGGGCGTCACGGAGGTCATCGTGCCGCCGCATCCCGGCATCACCTCGGCGGTCGGCCTGCTGATCAGTGACCTGCGCTACGACGCCATCCGCACCTCATTCCAGGTCTCGGGCGCCGCCGACCTCGCGCGCATCAATGCCGACTTCGACGCCATGGCGAAGGAGCTGGCTGGACGCTTCGAGGCCGACGGCATCGATCTCGCCCAGGTGACCTTCGAACGGCGCGGCGACCTTCGTTATGTCGGCCAGGGATACGAGCTCCGGGTCACCTTCCCCGACGGCCTTCTCGACGAGGCTGCCCTCGCCAAGGCCTTCGAGGCATTCCACGAGGTTCACAAACGCGAGTACGGCCATCACTTCGCCCAGTCCGCGATCGAGATCGTGAACCTGCGCCTGGTGGGCGCGGCCAGCGCCGCCACCATCGCGAAGCCCGCGCCGGACGGCGCCCGCTCGCTCGACGCCGCGACGGTGCGCTCCGGCAATGGCACCTTCCGGGTCGACGGCAAGCTCGCCGACTACCCGACCACCTTCTACCGCCGCGACCTGCTGCCGATCGGCAAGCGCATCCCCGGTCCCGCCATCGTCCTGCAGATGGACACCACCACTGTCGTGCCGCCGCACTTCAGCTTCGAGGCCGATGCCGCCGGCAACCTCGTGATCCGCAAGGAGGCCAAGCAATGAGCACAGCCACCGCCCGCCAACCCGCGACCAAGCCCGACCGCATCGACCCGATCACCAGCAGCGTGATCCAGGGGGCGCTGGAGAACATCGCCGTCGAGATGGGCTACAAGCTGATGCGCATGAGCTACTCCTCGATCATCCGCGAATCGGAGGATTTCGGGGCGGCACTCGTCGACGCCGCAGGCCGCGGCCTCGCCGAATCGGCACAGTCGACGCCGCTGCAGTCGGGCCCCATCCCGGGCTATGTGCGCGGCATCCAGCGCATCCTGGCCGCCCGCGGCGATACGATCCGGCCAGGCGACGTCATCATGCACAACGATGCCTATTCGGGCGCCAGCCATGGACCGGACGTGGCCTTCATCGTGCCGGTCTTCGTGCAGGGCCGCCTGATCGCCTTCGCCGCCACGACCGCGCATCATCTCGACATCGGCGCGCTGTCGCCCGGCTCCTGCGGCATCGTCGAGGCGATCGACGCCTATGCCGAGGGCCTGCAGTTCAAGGCGATCAAGGTCTACGACCGCGGCGTCCGCAACGACGCGGTCTGGCAGATCGTGCGCGACAACATCCGGGCCTCCGACCTCGTGGTCGGCGACATGGATGCCCAGGTGGCAGCGGCCCGCATCGGCGCGGAGCGCATGGTCGAACTGGTCGAACGCTACGGGCTCGAAACCTTCGAGCGGGCCTGCGAGGCGCTGATGGACCATGCGGAGCGGTTGATGCGCCAGGCGATCTCGAAACTGCCGGACGGCGTCTATCGCGCGGAGACGGCGATCGACGGCTATCTCGACAGCGACGATCCCAGCAAGAAGGAACTGCCGATCGTCGTCACCATCACCAAGAAGGACGACGCTCTGGTGGTCGATCTCACCGGTACGGCGCCGCAGGTGCCCGACCGGCCCATCAACATGCCGCTCGAGGGAACGGCCGACATTGCGATCTGGCTCACCATCCGCTCGGTGCTGCTCGACACCGAGGTCCACGGCCATATCCCGGTGAATGCCGGCCTGATCCGCCCGATCACCATCGTGGCGCCCAAGGGCTGCCTCGCCAACCCGACCTTCCCGGCGCCGACGATCGCGCGCTTCTGCCCCGGCAACCAGCTCGCCGACACGGTGATGAAGGCGCTGTCGCAGGCGATGCCGGGCAACGTCTCGGCCGGCATCGGCAACCTCAAGGTCATCGCCTTCTCCGGCCTCAAGGACGAGACGCACTGGGTGCACATGGAGATATTCGAGGGCTCCTACGGCGGACGCCTCGGCAAGGACGGCATGGACGCCGTCGACACGCTCTATGCCAACACGCGCAACAACCCGATCGAGGACATCGAGACCCATCTGCCGCTGAGGGTGCTGCGCTACGAGCTGCGCGAGGACGTGGCGGGCGCCGGCAAGTGGCGCGGCGGCCTGGGCTCCGTCCGTGAGTTTACCTTCCTCGGCGATGGCGGCGCCTCGGTCGAGGGCGAAGGCCATCGCTACCGGCCCTGGGGCTTCCTGGGTGGAAGCGAGGGCATGCCGGCCAAGCTCGACCTCATGATCCCCGGCCAGGCCGACCGTGCGCTTCCCTCCAAGGTCCCGCACATGCATGTCGGCAAGGACGGCCGCTTCGTCTGCTACGGTCCGGCCGGCGGCGGCTACGGCAACCCGCTGGAGCGCGATCCGGCAGACGTCGCGGACGACGTTCTCGACGAGGTGATCTCGGTCGAAACCGCGCTCAGGGACTATGGCGTCGTGGTCTCGGCCAAGGGCGTCGTCGACGCCGGGGCGACGCGCAAGGCGCGCAACGGCTGAAGCCACTCGCGCGGGCGCCACGTCCCTTGGCAGGCCCAGCGTTCTACGCCATCAAGGGGCGATGGACTATCAGCTCAAGGGCCGGACCTGCCTCGTATCCGGCGCCAGTTCCGGGATCGGCGCGGGTGTCGTCAGGCTCTTCGCCCAACAAGGGGCGCGGATCGTCGCCACGGCGCGGCGGGCCGAGAAGATCGAGCGGCTCGACGGTGTGACAGCAGTCGCGGGCGACGTCACGGCTCCCGCCGATCTCGCCCGGATCGCCGCCGAGGCCGAGAGGCTCCTGGGACCGATCGACGTTCTGGTGAACTGTGCCGGCGGCTCGCGGCCAACCGGGCCGGATGCCGGCGAGGATGTCTGGGAGGAGGCCTTCGCGCTCAACTTCACGGCGGCGCGGCTGCTGGCCAAGGCGCTGCTGCCGGCCATGCGGGCGCGCAAATGGGGCCGGATCGTCAATATCAGCGGCTCCATGGAGCCGCGCGGCCTGAACGCCGCCATCGCCGCCAAAGGCGCCTTGCATCTATGGGCTAAGGGCCTGTCGTGCGACGTGGCGGCCGATGACGTGACGGTGAATACGATTCAGCCGGGGCGCATAAACAGCGAGCAGATCCTCGAAAAACTGCATCCTACGGAGGAAGCCCGCCGCAACTTCATAGAGCGAAACATCCCCATCGGGTATTTCGGCGAGCCAGAGGATGTGGCACATCTCGTCGCCTTCCTGGCCTCTCCGGCGGCGCGCTACATTACCGGCGCGGTCATCCCGGTGGACGGCGGCATGCACTATTTCGCGCACTGACGGCGCGGCGGAGGATGGATTTTGCTGAAGTGGCTTCGTCGTTCTGAACCGAAGGAAGTGCCGGCTGCCACGCTCGGTCCGCTGCAGATCGTCAAACCCTGGGCCCGATCGTCCGCCTCCGAGCCGGATGTCGGCGGCGGCTACATGACCGTGGTCAACGACGGCGAATCGGATCGCCTCGTTTCGGCCAGCTGTTCTGCCGCCGGGTCGGTCGAAATCCACGCCATCCGGGTCAAGGGCCCGGCTCTGGAAATGCGGAAACAGGACGCAGGGCTCGTCATTCCGCCGGCCAACCAGCAGATCCTCAAGCCGCGTGGCTATCACCTGCTGATGCGCGACCTCGCCTCGCCACTGTTGGCTGGCAGCAAAGTGCCGGTCACGCTGGTCTTCGAAAAAGCCGGCAGCGTCACCGTGGACTTTGCTGTGGAAGAACCCGGCGCCGTAGGACACGTCACCCTCCGCTCCTCGTAGTGGAGCCGTCGGACCGCCAGATGCGCCTCGGCGTCTTCGTGCAGACGCCCGGCCATCATGTCGGCGGCTGGCGCCACCCTGAGGCAGACGCGCGGACGCCCAACCTCGCGCTGATGCAGCACATCGCGGCAACCGCGGAGGCGGCCCGGTTCGACATGTTCTTCCTGGGCGACGGATTTGCCACGGGCTACGACGAGCATCCCTCCACGATCGGCAAGTTCGAGCCGCTGGGCCTGCTCTCCGCGCTGGCCATGGGCACGCGGAGACTGGGATTGGCGGCGACCGCCTCGACCACTTATGCCGAGCCCTATCATGTCGCCCGCGGCTTCGCCTCGCTCGATCACCTGTCGGGCGGGCGCGCGGGCTGGAACGTGGTCACGACGGCCTACGCCAAGTCGAGCGCCGTGTTCGGCCGTCCGCATCCACCGCATGCCGAGCGCTATGCCATGGCGGAAGAGTTCGTCGAGGCCTGTCGTTTGCTCTGGGACAGTTGGGACGACGACGCCTTCATCGCCGACAAGCAGGCCGGCCGCTTCGTGCGGCCGGGCAGCCTCCACGTGCCGGCCTTCGAGGGGAAGTACCTTTCGATCCAGGGCGCCCTCAACGTGCCGCGCCCGCCGCAGGGCCATCCCGTCCTGATCCAGGCCGGTTCCTCCGGCCCCGGCCAGGCGCTGGCGGCCCGCATCGCCGACGTGGTCTTCACGGCGCAGAACGAACTTGCCGAGGCGCAGGACTTCTACCGCGCCGTCAAAGCCCAGGTGGTGGCCAACGGCCGGCCTGCTGGCGCCGTGCTGGTCATGCCGGGCGTGATGCCCGTGGTGGGCCGGACCGAAGGCGAAGCCCGGGAGATCTTCGCCGAACTCAACCGCAACATCGACACCGCGCAGGCCTTCACCGTCCTGTCGGAGCGGCTGGGCGCCGACATGTCGATCCATCCGCTCGACGGCCCGGTGCCCGACGTGCCCGAAACCGAGCATCTCAAGAGCCGGGCGGCCCTGCTGCTCCAGATGGCACGGCGCGAGAACCTCACCCTGCGTCAGCTCTTTCATCGCGTCGCGGCGGCGCGCGGACACCTTCTCCCGATCGGGACGCCCGTGCAGATCGCCGACGTGCTGGAGCGCTGGTTCAGGCAGGGTGGCGCCGACGGCTTCAACGTGATGCCGCCCTTCTTTCCCGGCCAGTTCGACGCCTTTGCTCAAGGCGTGGTGCCGATCCTGCAGGAGCGTGGCCTGTTCCGCGCCGACTACACCGGCACGACCCTGCGCGATCATCTCGGCCTGGCGCGGCCGTCCGATCAGCGACCCTCCCGATAATTGTTGAAAAACAACAAGTTGCGGCTCGCTTCCAAAGTCGTTCACAAGCACCTCACTCGGCCCTTGCGCCGGGCGCCCCGACTCCTGATATAACCCCCTCGAGGGGCCGGTGTGGGCGGAGCAGTCGCCAACCCGGTCAGATCCGGAAGGAAGCAGCCGTAACGAATTCGCTTCGGGTCATGCCGGTCTCTCACCCGTTCCCCTGCGCGCGCCGCCGCGGAGGGCGGGCGGCCCGGGCGCGACGACCGCCGGGCTTTAAGAGGGGCCACGGCGCAGAATGACGGGTGATCGCCATGGCTGAGGCCAACCCGGGCTCGGACCCGGCAACACCCTATCGCGTCCTCGCCCGCAAATACCGTCCGGTCGATTTCACGACCCTGGTCGGCCAGGAAGCGATGGTGCGCACCCTGCGCAATGCTATCGCCACCGGCCGCATCGCCCATGCCTTCATGCTCACCGGCGTCCGCGGGGTCGGCAAGACCACGACGGCCCGCATCATCGCCCGCGCCCTGAACTGCGTCGGGCCCGATGGCACCGGCGGCCCGACGGTCGATCCCTGCGGCGTGTGCGACAACTGCAAGGCCATTACCGAGGACCGCCATGTCGACGTGATCGAGATGGACGCGGCCTCGCGCACCGGCATCGACGACGTGCGCGAGTTGATCGAGGGCGTGCGCTACCGCCCGGTCTCGGCGCGCTACAAGGTCTATATCATCGACGAAGTGCACATGTTGTCGGAGAAGGCCTTCAACGCGTTGTTGAAGACACTCGAAGAGCCGCCGCCACACGTGAAGTTCCTGTTCGCCACCACCGAGATCCGCAAGGTGCCGGTGACGGTGCTGTCGCGCTGCCAGCGCTTCGACCTGAAGCGCGTGCCGCAGGAAACGCTGGTCGAGCATTTCGGCAGGATCGCCCAGACCGAGAAGGTCGAGATCTCGCCCGAGGCTCTGTCCCTGCTCGCACGTGCCGCCGACGGATCGGTACGCGACGGTCTGTCGATGCTCGACCAGGCGATCGCCCATGGCGGCGGGGTGGTCGATGCAGGGCAGGTCCGCGACATGCTGGGTCTGGCCGACCGCAGCCGCGTCCTCGACCTCTTCGAAAAGACGATGCGCGGCGACGCGCCGGGCATGGTCGCGGCGCTCGGCGAGATGCACGATTCCGGCGCCGATCCCGTGGTCGTGCTGCAGGACCTGCTTGAACTCACCCACTGGGTCACACGCCTCAAGGTGGCGCCGGACGCCGCCGCCGCGACGGCGGACAGCGAGAGCGTCCAGGGACTGGCGATGGCCGGCAAGCTCTCCATGGCCTCGCTCACGCGGGCCTGGACGCTGTTGTTGAAGGGCCTCCAGGAGACGCTGGCCGCGCCCTCTCCGCTGCGCGCCGCCGAGATGGCGCTGATCCGGCTCTGCTACGTCGCCGACCTTCCCTCGCCCGGCGATGCGATCAAGATGCTGCAGAATGGCGGCGGCGTTGCCGTGCCCGGTGCAGCCGCTCCGGCGATGCCGAGAGGCAATGGCGGCGGCGGCGGCGCGGTGGCACGCCTCGCGACCCAGCCTGTCACGGCGGTTGCGCCCCAGCCGGCGCCGGCCATGCCGGCACCGCGCACCTTCGCCGAGGTCGTGGCCTTGTTCGAGAGCCGTCGCGAGGCGCGGCTGGTCCACAGCCTGATGCATCACGTGCACGAGGTGCGCTGCGAGCCCGGCCTGATCGAGTTCCGCCCGGAGCCCAAGGCGCCACCCGACCTTGCCCCGCGCCTCAGCGAGTTGTTGAGCCAATGGACCGGTCGCCGCTGGATCGCCTCGGTCTCTAACGCCGAGGGCAAGCCCACCCTGATCCAGCAGAAGGCGGCCAAGGCCGACGACCTGCGCAGTTCGGCCGAGAACAACGAACTGGTGATGGCCATACTCAAGACATTCCCCGGCGCGAAGCTCGAGGCGGTGAAACGCAAGGGCGAGCAGACTTCCATGCTGGGCGAGTTCGTCAGCGACGAGCCGCCTCCCGCCGAGGAATACCCGGCAGACGACGACATCCCGGAAAGCGAGTTCTGAATGTTCGACAAACTCAAGGACCTGGGCGGCCTGATGCAGCAGGCCCAGCAGATGCAGCAGAAGATGCAGGACCTGCAGGCAGCGCTGGAGCGCCTGGAGATCGTAGGCACCTCGGGCGCCGGACTGGTCAAGGTCACGGTCAACGGCAAGAACGAGACCCGCAAGATCGACATCGACGCCTCGCTGTTCAAGCCCGAGGACAAGGGCGTCGTGGAGGACCTGATCGTGGCGGCCGCCAACGACGCGCGCGCCAAGGTCGAGCAGACCGTGCAGGAGCAGATGCGCGGCATCACCGGCGGCCTGCCGCTGCCGCCAGGCTTCAAGCTCTAGATGAAAAGGCGCCGATGAACGGCCCGGAGATCGAGCGGCTCATCCAGCTTCTCGGCCGCCTGCCGGGCCTGGGGCCGCGCTCGGCCCGCCGCGTGGCGCTGCATCTCCTGAAGAAGCGCGAGACGCTGATGCAGCCGCTGAGCACAGCGCTGGCCGATGCGGCGCGCGCCATCCGGGCCTGCAGCATCTGCGGCAACCTCGATACGATCGACCCCTGCTCCATCTGTTCCGATCACCGCCGCGATCCTGGCCTGATCTGCGTCGTCGAGGATGTCGGCGACCTGTGGGCGATGGAGCGCGGCCGCATCTTCTCGGGTCGCTATCACGTGCTGGGCGGGTCGCTGTCGGCACTGGACGGGATCGGTCCGGAGGAGCTCAACATCGGCAGCCTGGTGAAGCGCGTTTCCGCCGGCGGCATCCGCGAGGTGATCATGGCGACTAATGCAACCGTCGACGGGCAGACGACGGCGCACTACCTCGCCGAGCGTCTGTCCGAGCACGACGTGCCGCTGACGCGGCTGGCGCACGGCGTGCCGGTGGGCGGCGAACTCGACTGGCTCGACGACGGCACGCTCGCGACCGCCTTCAAGGCGCGCCGCGCCCTGTAGCGTCGTCCCATGAGCGCCGAAACCCTCGCCGCCATCGCCGTCGCCCTGGGGGCCGGCTGGGCCAGCGGACTGAACGCCTACGCGGCCGTGCTGGTGCTGGGGGTGGCTCAGCGGCTCGGCCTGGTTGCCCTGCCACACGACCTGCAGGTCCTTGAATCGCCCTGGGTGCTGGGCGTCGCCGCCATCCTGTTCGCGCTCAACTTCCTGACCGACAAGATCCCCTACGTCGACAGCATCAACGACGTGCTCCAGACGTTCGTGCGCATCCCTGCGGGCGTGCTCCTCGCCTACGGAGCCGCAACCGGCCTCAGCCCGGAAATCTCGATCATCGCCGGCCTGCTGGGCGGGACGCTCGCGGCTGGGACCCACATCGCCAAGACTGGATCGCGCGCGCTGATCAATACCTCGCCAGAGCCGTTCACCAACGTGTTCGCGTCCCTTGGAGAGGACGTCACGGTCCTTGGCGGGCTGGCGCTCGCGATCGCGCATCCGATCACATTTCTGTGCCTGCTGGCGGTTTTCGTGGTGATGCTGATATGGCTTCTGCCCAAACTCGTGCGGTTGGCCCTTGTGCCGTTTCGCCGACTGGCTCGGGGTCGGCAGGGGCCATGATCGCCATCCCCCTCCTCGACCTTTGGCGGAACAACTGAGGCTTTCCTTCGTCGGCCCGAGGCGTACACTCACAACGGCAAGCACATGTTCATCCGCCAGAACATCCAGTCCCTTCGGTTCTTCCGCACGACGCCGGCGATGCGCTGCCCGTATCTGCCGCATCGCCTGGAGACCAAGCTCGTCACCGAACTGAGCGGGCCGGACGCGATTTCCCAGCACGACACGCTGACCGATGCCGGTTTCCGGCGCTCACACCACTTCGTCTACAAGCCGCTGTGCGACGGTTGCAGAGCCTGCGTACCGGTGCGCATTCGCGTCCGGGACTTCGAGCCCAGTCGCGCCCAGCGCCGTATCCAGCGCCGCAACGAACATGTCCATGCGATCGAGACGCAGGCCCTGGCGACCGGCGAACAGTTTTCGCTGTTTTCACGCTATGTGCTGACGCGCCATCGCGACGGCGACATGGCAGACATGGACTTCGACGACTATCGCGCCATGGTCGAAGAGAGCCCGGTCGAGACGGCGATCATCGAGTTCCGGGACGATTCGGCCGATGGAAGGCTGGTCGGTGCCTGCCTCGTCGACTGGCTTTCGAGCGGCGTATCGGCCGTCTACAGCTTCTTCGATCCGCAGGACCCGCGGCGGGGGCTCGGGACGCACATGATCCTGTGGCTGGCGGCGGCCGCCGCCAAACGCGGCCTGCCCTATGTCTATCTCGGCTACTGGATCGCCGATTCGAGCAAGATGGCCTACAAGCGCCTGTTCCGCCCACTGGAATTCTTCGGCCCCGAGGGCTGGACCGAGCTGCCTGCTACATAGGCAGAGATAGCACCCCGCCCGCTGTGCGGGCTCTGGCACCGCACAGCAAAGCCCGCTAAGAGGGCGCATCCGTCAGCGAGAACGGATCTCGACAAAAAGAACTCGCGAACAGGGGGAGTGGGATGCGCCTACTGCTGTCATTCAGCACGCTCATCGACGCGTTGAACGAAAAAATAGGAACCGTCTGCAACTGGCTCGTGCTCCTGGCCTGCGTCGTCAGCGCCGGGAATGCCATGGTACGGTACGCCTACGATACGAGTTCGAACGCCTGGCTCGAGATTCAGTGGTACATGTTCGCCGTGATCGTGATGTTCGGCGCTTCCTACACGATGAAGCGCAACGAGCACGTCCGCGTCGACCTGCTCTACATGAACCTCGGCCGCCGCGGGCAGCTCTGGGTCGACATTCTGGGCACGCTGGTCTTTCTCCTGCCGACCTGCACCATCCTGGCCTGGCTGAGCTGGCCGTTCTTCATGCAGTCGTTCAACGTCTACGAGCACTCCTCGAATGCCGGCGGCCTGGTGCGCTGGCCGATCAAGCTCGTGCTCCCCGTGGGCTTCGCTCTGGTGGCCCTCCAGGGCCTCTCGGAACTCATCAAGCGGGTCGCCTTCCTCAACGGATATGCCGTGGACAGCCTCGAGGCTCACTACGAGAGGCCCACGCAATGATCCCTCTCGAGTACATGCCGCCGGTGATGTTCGCCGGCCTCGTCGTCTTCATGATCATCGGTTACCCGGTCGCCTTCTCGCTCTGCGCGGTAGGCTTCTTCTTCGGGTTTCTGTCGATCGAGATGGGCTACTTCACGATGGCCTTCATGCAGGCCATTCCGGGCCGCGTCTTCGGCTCGATCCTGTCAAACGAGCTGCTGCTCGCCATTCCCTTCTTCACCTTCATGGGCGCCATCCTGGAGAAATGCGGGCTGGCCGAGGACATGCTCGAATCGATGGGCCAGCTCTTCGGTCCCATCAAGGGCGGGCTGGGCTACTCGACCATCATCGTGGGCTTCATCCTCGGCGCCATCACCGGCACCGTGGCCGCGCAGGTGATCGCCATGGCGCTGATCACCCTGCCCGTGATGATGCGCTACAAGTACGACATGCGCTACGCGACCGGCGTGCTGGCCGCGTCGGGTACGATCACGCAGCTCGTGCCGCCCTCGCTGGTGCTGATTGTCCTGGCCGACCAGCTCGGCAAGTCCGTCGGCGACATGTACCTCGGCGCCTGGGGCCCATCGCTGCTGCAGATCGCGCTGTTTGCCGGCTACACCTTCTACTTGACCTTGGTGAAACCGGAGGCCCTGCCGCCGGTGCCGCGGACGCTGTTCGGCAAGGCGCTGCTGGTCAAATGCGCCTGGGGCATCATTCCGGCCGCCGTGCTGATCTTCCTGGTGCTGGGCACCATCATGATGGGCCTGGCGACGCCCACCGAAGCGGGCGCGATGGGCACGATCGGCGCGATCGTCCTGGCCGTGGTGCGCAACGCACCGCTCACGAAGTTCGACCGGATCATGTTCTTCGGCGGCTGCGCCGCCGCGATCATCGGCGCCCTGATCGGCACCGTCGCCTTCAAGTCGCTCGCCTTCCAGATCGCCTTCACGATCATGTTCGCCGCGGTCATCTGGCTGTGCTGGCGGGCCTGGCAGGTGAAGGATCTGCGCAACCTGATCGTGCAGGCCTTCCAGGCGACGATGCGCATCACGGCGATGGTCGCCTTCATCCTGGTCGGCGCGACCTGCTTTTCGATCACCTTCCAGGGGGTCGACGGCAACCAGTGGGTCGAGCACCTGATGTCGAACCTGCCCGGCGGCGTCTGGGGCTTCCTGATAGTCGTCAACCTGTTCGTCTTCTTCCTGGCCTTCTTCCTCGACTTCTTCGAGATCGCCTTCATCATCATCCCGATGCTGGCGCCGGTCGCGCAGAAGCTTCTGGCGCCGGTCGTGGGGCCCGAAGCCGCCCTCATCTGGTTCGGCGTCATGCTCTGCGTCAACATGCAGACCTCCTTCATGCACCCGCCCTTCGGATTCGCGCTGTTCTACCTGCGCAGCGTGGCGCCCAAGGAAGTGAAGAGCTCTGACATTTACTGGGGATCGATCCCGTGGGTGCTGCTGCAGCTCATCATGGTGGCGATCGTGATCGCGGCGCCGGAGTCGGTGACCTACTTCCTCGACAAGCCGTCCGGCATCGATCCCAGCACGATCACGATCGAACTCCCGCCGCCGCCGGTCGAAGACTCGGCCCCACCCGTCTTCAAGTAGTAGGTCGAAGACGCAAAAAGCCCCGCCAACCGGCGGGGCTTTCGCTTGGTACGGGTCGCTCAGCGGCCCTGTGCCGACATCGCGAAATTGAAGTTGTCGAAGGTGTTCTCGGCCACGCGGAACCACAGGTTCTCGTCCGACCGGAAGGTCTTCAGGCTGTCGTAGATCTTCTTGAACTTCGGGTCCTTGGCAGCCAGTTCGTCGTAGAACTTGTAGGCTTCGAGGAAGCACGGCTCGAGGACGGCGCGCGGGAACGGGCGCAGTTCGGTACCGGCCGCAACGAGACGACGCAGCGCCGGCGGATTACCCGCATCATACTTCGGGACCATCCAGGAGGTGACGCGGCCAGCCGCAGCCTCGACCATCGCCTGGTAAGGCTTCGGCAGCTTCGCCCAGGCTTCGTTGTTGATGTAGAGCGAGCCGACCGAGGCGCCTTCCCACCAGCCCGGATAGTAGTAGTACTTGGCGACCTTGTTGAAGCCGAGCTTCTCGTCGTCGTAGGGACCGACCCATTCGCAGGCGTCGATCGTGCCCTTCTCGAGCGCCGGATAGATGTCGCCGCCCGCGATCTGCTGGGGCACGACGCCGAGGCGCGTGAGGATCAGGCCGGCGAAGCCGCCGACGCGGAACTTCAGGCCCTTCATGTCGTCCATCGACTTGATTTCCTTGCGGAACCAGCCGCCCATCTGGCAGCCCGTGCCGCCGAAGGTGAAGGAGCGGAAATTGTACTCCTTGTAGAAATCGTTGATCAGCTCGTGGCCGCCGCCGAACTCAAGCCAGGCATAATACTGCCGCTGGTTCATCGAGAACGGCAGGCCGGTCTCGAACACGAAGTTCGGATGCTTGCCGAAATAGTAGTAGGCAGCGGTCTGGCCGGCCTCGACGGTGCCGTTCTGCACTGCGTCGGCCACCTGCAGGCCGGGTACGATTTCACCGGCGGCGAAGGGGCGGATCTGGAACTTTCCATCCGACATTTCACCGACGATCTTCGCGAACACCTCGGATCCGCCGTAGAGCGTGTCGAGCGACTTGGGGAAGCTCGAGGTCAGACGCCATTTCACTTCCGGCATGCTCTGGGCAATGGCCGGTGCGGCGACCGTGGTCGCTGCTGCAACTCCTGCGGCACCAATGCCCGCGGTCCTGATGAATTTCCTGCGCTGCATTTTTCGTTTCCTCCCGTGGTTGCCTTGATGGCCCCCTTCAGCGACTGCAACACTGGCATGCAGAATTGAATTTGAAAAGCGTCCGACTACCGGAATTTCCTTAAATCTCTGCAATGTCTGAACGGGGGGAAGGATAGATTGCGCAATAAAAAGCCCCGCTTCGGCGGGGCTTTCGACCGGATGAGCCGGAGGTCCTAGAGCTTATTGGCGGCGGACTGACGCGCCATGAAGTTGTCGAAGGTGTTCTCGGCCACACGGAACCAGAGAACTTCTTCGTTCCGGAACGGCTTCCAGGAATCATAGACCTTCTTGAATTTCGGATTCTTGGAGATGGTCTCGGCATAGAGTTCGTTCGCGGCGCCGAAGCACGCCTCCATCACAGCCTGTGGGAAGGGCAGGAATTTCGTTCCGGCTGCCACGAGTTCGCGCAGTGCGCGAGGATTCTGGGCGTCGTACTTGGCGACCGACCAGCTGACTGTGTCGCCCGACGCGACCGTGATCGCTTCCTTGTACATCGGCGGCAGGGACGCGAAGGCCTTGTCGCCGCAGTAGAGCGAGAGAGCCGCGCAGCCTTCCCACCAGCCGGGATAGTAGTAATAGGGAGCGACCTTGTTGAAGCCGAGCTTCTGGTCGTCATAGGGGCCGACCCATTCGGCGGCGTCGATCGTGCCCTTCTCCAGCGCCGGGTAGATGTCGCCACCCGCGATCTGCTGCGGCACCACGCCCAGTTTCGCCATGACCTGGCCGGCGAAACCGCCGATGCGCATCTTCACGCCCTTCATGTCCTCGGGCGTCTTGATCTCCTTGCGCCACCATCCGCCCATCTGGGCGCCGGTATGGCTCATCAGGAAGGAGACCATCTTGTACTCCTTGTAGAACTCCCGCATCAGCTCGAGGCCGCCACCGAAGTAGACCCACGCATTGTGCTGTCGGGTGTTGAGACCGAACGGCAGCGCCGTGTCGAAGGCGAAGGTCGGGTCCTTGCCGACATAGTAATAGGCTGCGGTATGGCCGCACTCGACGGTCTCGTTCTGGACGGCGTCCACGACCTGCAGGCCGGGGACGATTTCGCCGGCCGCGAAAACACGAATCTGGAACTTGTTGTCGGTGAGAGCGGCGACGCGCTTGGCGAAGTACTCACCAGCGCCATAGATCGTGTCGAGCGACTTCGGGAAACTCGATGCCATGCGCCACTTCACCTCGGGCATGGACTGGGCGACGGCCGGAGCCGCGAGGGCGCCAGCTGCAGCCACGGTCGCACCGCCGACACCGGCCGTGCGCAAGAATTTGCGACGTTGCATCTCGATTATCTCCCTAAGTCTTTTGCTTGCCGAACGCGCGACTTCTGCCATGCGAACAAACTTTGTTGGCGCGGTTATCGCACAGCGCAACGGCGATGAAAAGCAGTCGCCCGATGCCTGCAGGCAAAGAAAAACCCCGCCGAAGCGGGGTTTCCCAGGTGGCACAGGGACCTGGCCCTAGAGCTTGTTGGCCGCGGACTGGCGCGCCATGAAGTTGTCCATCGTGTTCTCGGCGACGCGGAACCACAGGACCTCCTCGGCGCGGAAAGGCTTCCACGTCTCGAAGATCTTCTTCCACTTCGGGTTCTTTTCGTTGAGCTGGGCGAAGAGATCGTTGGTCGCGTTGAAGCAGGCCTCGAGGACCTGCGGCGAGAACGGCAGCAGCTTGGTGCCGGCCGCAACGAGTTCGCGAACCGCCTTCGGGTTCTGGGCGTCATACTTGGAGAGCATCGAGGTGTGGGCCTTGGCGGCGGCAGCCTCGATGATTGCCTGGTAGGACTTCGGCAGTTCCGCCCACTTGGCCAGGTTCACAT
Source organism: Reyranella sp. (assembly GCF_052439685.1). Taxonomy (GTDB): domain Bacteria; phylum Pseudomonadota; class Alphaproteobacteria; order Reyranellales; family Reyranellaceae; genus Reyranella. The sequence goes on along the minus strand of NZ_JBQVQG010000014.1, from coordinate 80,994 downwards.
AGGCCGAGAGCTGCGGGCCGGCTTCCCACCAGCCGGGATAGTAGTAGTAAGGCGCGACCTTGTTGAACCCGAGCTTCTGGTCGTCATAGGGGCCGACCCATTCGGCGGCATCGATCGTACCCTTCTCCAAGGCCGGGTAGATGTCGCCACCGGCGATCTGCTGGGGCACCACGCCGAGCTTTGTCAGGACCTCACCGGCGAAGCCGCTGACACGGAACTTCAGGCCCTTGAGGTCGTCGACGGTCTTGATCTCCTTGCGGAACCAGCCGCCCATCTGGGCGCCGGTGTTGCCGCACGGGATCGAATGGATGTTGTAGTCCTTGAAGAACTCGTTCATCGCCTGACGCCCGCCGCCCCAGTTCCACCAGGCATCCTGCTGGCGCGCGTTGAGGCCGAACGGCACCGCGCAATCGAGCGCGAAGGTCAGGTCCTTGCCGACGTAGTAGTAGGACGCGGTATGGCCCATCTCGACCGTGCCGTTCTGGACGGCGTCGGCGACCTGAAGGCCCGGGACGATTTCACCGGCGGCGAACAGGCGGATCTGGAACTTGCCGTCGGTGGCTTCAGACACGTACTTGGTGAAGAGCTCGCCGGAACCGAAGATCGTGTCGAGCGCCTTCGGGAAGCTCGATGCCATGCGCCACTTCAGCTCGGGCGCGGATTGCGCGATGGCCGGAGCGGCCAGAGCGCTGCTGGCGGCGACGGCGGCGGTGCCGACACCGGCCGTACGGATGAACTTGCGACGTTGCATGAAACTAGGACTCCCGGCTCGTGTTGCAGGACGACACGGATGCCGCCTGATTTGCGCGGCTTATGACACGTGCGCTGCATCGGATGAAAGGCTCAATGCATGAGCAATAAGGTGAGCGCCAATGCGCCCACTGCAATGCGGTACCAGGCAAAAGCGGTAAAGCCGTGGCGGCTGATGAATGCCACGAATGCCCGGACGACCAGCAGCGCCGCAAAGAAGGCGGCGAGGAAGCCCAGGACGATCACGCCGCCATGCTCCCAGCTCAGCGTCGACCAGTTCTTGTAGAGGTCGTAGACGGTCGCGCCGAGCATGGTGGGCATCGCAAGGAAGAACGAGAACTCGGCCGCAGTCGCACGATCCACGCGAAAAATTCGCGCGCCCATGATCGTGGCGCCCGAGCGAGATACGCCCGGGATCATCGCCACGCACTGACAGAAGCCGATGTAAAGGGCGGTCTTCAGATCGATCTCGTCGAGGCTCTTGACGCGCGGCCGCTGCGCGAACCGCTCGATCACCAGAATGGCGATCCCGCCGACGATGAGGGCAATGGCGACGACCCAGGGGTTGAACAACACCGACTTGATGTATTTATGCGCCGCCACGCCGATGACCGCTGCCGGCAGGAAGGCCACGAGGATGACCAGCGCGAACCGTGTCGCCTGCTTGTCCCGCTCTAGAACGCCCATCGCGGTCGCCCAGATCTTCGCGCGATAGAGAAGGCAGACGGCGAGGATCGCGCCGAGTTGGATCACGATCTCGAAGACCTTGCCCGGCGGTCCCTGGAAATCGAGCAGTTCCTCGGCGAGGATGATGTGACCCGTCGATGAGACGGGAAGGAACTCGGTGAGACCTTCGACAACGCCGATCAGCAGCGCCTTCCAGATCAGCGTCAGGTCCATGCTCAATCCTTGAAGCGTTTGGCCCGCGGCCAGCCCTTCTCCGGCATGCGCCCAGCCTGCGCACGTTCGCCCCGCCAGAACTTCAATTCGGCCGCCGGGATGACGCGATTGGCCCAGGCCAGGCCTTGCGAGAGGAGGAAAGCCTGCGCATCCGACAGATGGTCGCCCTTCGACTTCTGCAGCAGCACGCCCCTGCCCCGGCCCATCTCAGGGACCTGGTCGAGCGGGAAGATCAGCAACTTGCGCCCCTCGCTCAGCACGGCGATCTGGTTCGCGCCCTCGGGGACGACGCCCAGCACCTGCGCCTTCTCCTTGTCGGCCAGGTTCAGGACCTGCTTGCCGTTCTTGGTCTGCGCCACGACATCGTCTTCGGGCACGATGAATCCGCGGCCGGCATCCGATGCGACCAGGAACTTGCGGCCGCCCTTGAACACGTCGAGCTGGACGATGTCCTGATCGTTGCCCAGTTCGATCATGAGCCGGATCGGCTCGCCGTGCCCGCGTGCGCTCGGCAGGCGATCACATCCCACCGTGTAGAAGCGGCCGTTGCTGCCGAAGAGCAGGATCTTGTCGGTCGACTGGGCATGGATGGCGAAGCGTGCCGTGTCGCCTTCCTTGTACTTGAGTTCGCCCGCGGCCTTGTCGTCGAGATGGCCCTTGGCGGCGCGGATCCAGCCCTTCTCGGAGAGGATGACGGTCACGGGTTCGCGTTCGACGAAGTCCTCGATCGTGTGCTCAAGCTCGGCCGGCGCATCGGCAAGCTCGGTGCGACGGCGACCGAGCTCGGTCTTGCCACCGAACTTCTTCTTGGTCTCACGCACCTCGTCGGCGATGGCCTCCCACTGAAGGCCTTCGTCCTTGAGCAGGGCCTTGAGATCCTTGCGCTCGGCACTGAGCTTCTTGTGCTCGCCGCGGATCTCGAACTCCTCGAGCCGGCGCAGGGCGCGCAGGCGCATGTTCAGGATCGCCTCGGCCTGCATGTCGGTCAGCCCGAACGCCTTCATCATCTTCGGCTTCGGTTCGTCTTCCTCGCGGATGATCTTGATCAGCTCATCGAGGTTCAGATAGGCGATCAGGTAGCCGTCGAGGATCTCCAGCCGTCGCTCGATCGCGGCCAGCCGGAAGGTCGACCGCCGCACCAGCACCTCGCGCCGGTGGTCGAGGAAGGCCTGCAGCGCCTCGCGCAGGTCCATGACGCGCGGCGTGTTGTCCTTGTCGAGGACATTGAGGTTCAGGGGAAAGCGCGTTTCGAGGTCGCTGAGCTTGAAGAGCTGTTCCATCAGCAGCTCGGCCGGCACGTTGCCGGTCTTCGGCTCCAGCACGATGCGCACGTCGTCGGCCGACTCGTCACGCACGTCCTCGAGAATCGGCAGCTTCTTCGCGTTGATGATCTCGGCGATCCGCTCGATCAGCTTTCCCTTCTGCACCTGATAGGGAATCTGCGTGACGACGATGCGGTACTGGCCGCGCGGGAGCTGTTCGACCTCCCACTTCGCGCGCAGGCGGAAGGCGCCACGTCCGGTCCTGTAGGCCTCGACGATGGCCTCGCGCGGCTCGACCAGGATGCCACCGGTCGGAAAGTCCGGCCCCTTCACCAGGTCGACCAGGGTCTCGATGCGCGAGTTGGGCGTCTTGATGAGATGCAGCAGCGCGTCGCAGAGCTCGCCGACATTGTGCGGCGGGATCGAGGTCGCCATGCCGACGGCGATGCCGGCGGCGCCGTTGGCCAGCAGGTTGGGGAAGCCGCCCGGCAGGACGATCGGCTCTTCCGTCGACCCGTCGTAGTTCGGCCGGAAGTCGACGGCGTTCTCGTCGATGCCGCCCAGCAGAGCTTCGGCCACCTCGGTGAGGCGCGCCTCGGTGTAGCGCATCGCGGCGGGGTTATCGCCGTCGATGTTGCCGAAGTTGCCCTGCCCCTCGATCAGCGGATAGCGGGCGGAGAATTCCTGGGCGAGGCGCACCAGAGCGTCGTAGATCGACTGGTCGCCGTGCGGGTGATACTGGCCGATGACGTCGCCGACGACGCGGGCGCTCTTCTTGAAGGCGCTGTTCGGATCGAGCCGCAGCTGGCGCATGGCGTACATCAGCCGGCGATGCACGGGCTTCAGCCCGTCGCGCACGTCCGGCAGCGACCGCGACATGATCGTCGACAGCGCATACGACAGATAGCGCTCGCGGAGCGCATCTCCGAATTGCACCGGCTTCACTTCGGCCAGTTGGACGACGTTGTTGCGCTTTGCCATGGACCAGCGTGACGAGGGGAAGGACCGCAGTTCCAGCCACGGCCGTGATTATTCTAGCGTTGGAGCGTTTCCATAAATCTCGACCGTGCGGGAGGCAAGGGCTTGTTGTGCGGCCAAAAAACGTGCCGCTCCAGAAAGAATCCCGTCAAATCCAGGCCCTGGAGCAGCGCCTCCTCGTCCGACGACACCCCACCGGTGGATAGAAAGCCCGGCAACGGCAGCAGCTTCTCCTTGTAGGGTCCGGCGGCCGCCCGGGAGACGGCGCGGCCCGTCCGGGGCGAGACATAGGCCAGGTCCTCGGTCGAGCCCGTCGCCGCGCACGTCTCCAGATCGAGGCCGAATCCCAGCTCCTGCAGCAGGCCCAGTTCGAGCCTGACATAGACGGTGGGCCAGCCCGGATGTCCGAGCGAGCCCAGGAAGGCGCGGAACCCGTCGAACATTGCCGGATGCGGTTCGCGCTCGGGCAGGGCGGCGTCGATGATGGCGCAGGCCGCCGCCAGCCCGGCCAGCTCCGAGGCATCGTCCATGGCGCGCGCCGCGTGCGGCTCACGCAATTCGCCCGAATAGTTGCCGAGTTGCTCGGGAAGCCTCCCGCGCCAGGCGACCTCGACCAGGTTGCCGGACTGCCAGATGGGCCGCGCCCGCCGCGAGATGCCGCCGGGGACGAACCCGGAATGGCGACCGTGGTCGCGCGTCAGCAGCGTTACGACGAGGCCCGTCTCTCCGTGAGAACGCGCCGCCAGCACGATGCCTTCGTCGTTCCAGTCCATGCCCGTGTATGCCCCGCCGGCGGAAATCGCGCTAGGCTGCGCCATGGCGAATCGACCGCGGACGACACTGGGGCGACGGGCGTTGCTGGGCGCGGGCGCGCTCACCACCCTGCCCGCCCGTGTGTTCGCGCAGACCGCCGCTGCCGCACGCCCCCGCATGATGCAGGGCGTTCAGTCGGGCGATGTCGGGAGCGACGGCGCCACGCTGTGGAGCCGTTCGGACCGGCCGGCCCGCATGATCGTCGAGCATGCCACGACCGAGAGCTTCGCGGGCGCGCGCCGCATCGAGGGGCCCCTTGCTCTGGAAGAGACCGGGTTCACGTCGCGTCTGAGGCTCGGCGCCCTGCCGCCGGGGCAGACGATCTTCTATCGCATTGCCTATGCCGATCCTGCCGTCGCCGGCGTCGCCAGCGAGTGGGTGCAGGGCCGCTTCCGCACCCCCTCCTCGGCCGCCGCCGACGTGAGCTTCGTCTGGTCGGCCGACACGGTCGGCCAAGGCTGGGGCATCAATCCCGACATCGGCGGGATGACGATCTACGAGACGATGCGGTCGCTGGCACCCGACTTCTTCGTCCACTGCGGCGACACGATCTACGCCGACGACCCTCTGTCCTCCGAGAAGAGACTGCCGGACGGCCGTCTCTGGAGAAACCTCACGACAGAGGCGAAGTCGAAGGTCGCCGAGACGCTCGACGAGTTCCGCGGCAATCATCTCTACAATTTCCTCGACGCCAATCTCTGCCGCTTCAACGCCGAGGTCCCTATGATCGCCCTGTGGGACGATCACGACGTCGTCGACAACTGGTACCGGGAGAAGCGCCTCGACGCCGATCCGCGCTATCGGGAGAAGGAGGTCGGGGTGCTGGCACGCCATGCCGAGCGCGCCTTCCGCGAGTTCGTGCCCTTGGCCGACGGGCTCGACGGGCCGATGCGCCTCTACCGCAAGTTCTCGTTCGGGCCGCGCCTCGACCTCTTCCGCCTCGACATGCGCAGCTTCCGCGCGCCCAACGGCTCGAACCGGCAGGAAGCGGCCGACCCGCAAACCACCTTTCTCGGCCACCAACAGATCGCCTGGCTGAAACAGGCGCTCAAGGGCTCAACCGCGACCTGGAAGATCATCGCGGCCGACATGCCCCTCGGCCTCGTCGTGTACGACGACTGGCGCCGCAAGTCCGGCTTCGAAGCCGTGGCCAATGCCGATGACGGAGCGCCGCTCGGGCGCGAGCTGGAGATCGCCGGCTTGCTCGCCTTCATCAAACGCGAGGCCATCCGCAACGTGCACTGGGTCACCGCCGACGTTCACTATCCGGCCACACACCGCTACGATCCCACCCGGGCCGCCTTCCAGGACTTCACGCCGTTCTACGAGTTCGTATCAGGCCCGCTCTGCGCCGGCGGCTTCGGGCCCAACGCGCTCGACGGCACGTTCGGCCCGCAGGTCGTGTTTCAGAAGGTGCCGCCGGCCGGCCGCTTCGATCTATCGCCGCTCGAAGGCTCCTGCCACTTCGGCCACGTGAAGATCGACGGACAGTCGGCTGTGATGACGGTCAGCCATCGCGACGCCGGCGGCAAGGTCATTCACTCGCTCGATTTAGTACCGTCCTAACGTGATCCCGTCGTCTCGACCGGAGCACCGAAGGTGCGGGGCGGACAGACCTTTTCTCCACCATAAGCCGGCAAATCGTGGATAGAAGATCTCTCAACTACGCCGCGCTAAGCGCGGCTTCGGTCGAGATGACGGAGAAAATTAGTTCGCTTCGTCCTAAGACTGATAATCCAACCCGATCGTGCGGTAGTGCGAAGGATCCTCGGCCCAGCGTTCGCTCACCTTCACGTGCAGGAAGAGATGCACCGGGCGCTCCAGCATCTGCGAGAGCTCGTGGCGCGCGCGCGCGCCGATCTGCTTGATGCGGGCGCCCCCCTTGCCGAGGAAGATCGCGCGCTGGCCCTCGCGCTGGACGTAAATGATCTGCTCGACCCGGACGCTACCGTCGGGGCGATCCTCCCACTTCTCGGTCTCGACCGCCGCCTCGTAGGGCAGCTCCTGGTGAAGCTGCAGGAACACCTGCTCGCGGGTCACCTCGGCCGCCAGCAGGCGCAGCGGCAGATCGGCGGCCTGATCCTCGGGATAGAGGAACGGCCCCGGCGGCACGGCCTGTGCGAAGGCCGTCAGCAGATCGCCGACGCCATCGGCCTTGAGCGCGCTCACCATGAAAGTGCGCTCGAACGGCACGATGGCGTTCAGCTCGGCCGTAAGGGCCAGCAGCGTCTCGCGCGCCACCAGGTCGATCTTGTTCAGGACCAGGAAGCGCGGCGTCTTCGAATCCTTCAGCCGCTCGGCGATGGCCTTGGTCTCCTGGCCGATACCGCGCTCGGCATCGACGACCAGCGCCACCAGGTCGGCATCGTCGGCGCCCTGCCAGGCGGCCGCCACCATGGCGCGTTCGAGGCGCCGCTTGGCGACCCGGAAGATACCGGGCGTATCGACCAGCACGACCTGCGCCCGCGACGGGCCCTCGCCGGAGTCGGGAAGGTCGGTCATCGCGATGCCGATCACGCGCATGCGCGTGGTCTGCACCTTGGGCGACACGATGCTGACCTTGGAGCCGACCAGGCCGTTCACCAAAGTCGATTTGCCCGCGTTCGGTGCGCCGACGACGGCGACGAAGCCGGCCCGCGTTGCAGCTGTGCTCATGCCCCGTTCAACCTTTCCAGCAATGTCATGGCAGCGAGCCGTTCGGCCTCGCGCTTGCTGCCGCCACGGCCGCGCGCCGGGTCGTGGCCCTTGAGGATCGCATCGACCACGAAGACCGGCGCGTGCGGCGGCCCCTCGCGATCGACCTCGAGATAGACCGGCAGCGGCAGACGCCGTGCCTGCGCCCATTCCTGCAGCGCCGTCTTGGGATCGCGCGGCACCGCCACCCGGCTGCTGAGACGGGCGCCCCACAGCACGGCTACGCTGGCCGCTGCAGCCTCGAGACCGGCATCCAGGAAGATGGCTCCGAGCAGCGCTTCCAGCGCATCGGCCAGGATGTTGGGCCGCACATTGGTGCCCGGGGTGCGCTCCGAATCACCGAGGCTCAGATGGTCGCCGAGGCCGATCTCGGTGGCGATCTCCACCAGCGTTTCGGCCCGCACGAGGGCCGCATGGCGGCGCGCCAGCTCGCCTTCGCGCTCGTTCGGGAAGCGGCGCAGCAGCAGATCGGCCATGGCGAGCGACAGGACGCGATCGCCGAGGAATTCCAGCCGTTCGTTGCCGTTCGGGAAGGCGGCCTTGAGTTCGGGCCTGCGATCGAGCGCGCTGCGATGGGTCAGCGCTTCCGAAGCCAATTCGGGATGCACGAAAACATGACCCACCCCCTTCGACAACGCCGCGAAATCGACGTCTGTCGAATTCAGTGGATTGCCATGAAGAAGCGGTTCCAGCGTATCGCCTCGGGCCATTTCCACGGTTCCAGCCAGCCGGCGGCCGATGGATCGTGCGAGAAGAAGATGAACTCCGCGCGTCCGACGAGGTTCTCGGCGGGCACGTACCAGCCGAGCTGGTCGCGATCGCGTGTCGAGCCGGAGAAGTCGCGCAGCATCAGCCGCGTTCGACTGTCGAGCGAATCGTCGCGATTGTCGCCCATGACGAAGTAGCTGCCGGCCGGCACCAGGAATTCCGGCGTGTTGTCGGCCATGCCGTCGTCGCGATACTCGAGCACCGTGTAGCGGCGGCCATTCGGCAGGGTTTCGCTGTACAGCGTACCCTTCTGATAGTGGCCGTTGTTGCCCTTCACGTAGTCGCCGATCTTCAGGCGATCCACCGCCACGCCGTTGATGTGCAGCAGACCGTTCGTCACCTGGATGCGATCCCCCGGCATGCCGACGATGCGCTTGATGTAGTCGGTGCGGTTCACGCCCTGGCCCTGGTCGCCGGGATACTTGAACACGGCGACGTCACCACGCTCCGGCGGCGAACCGAAGATCCGGCCCGAAAAGACTCCGAGCGAAAAAGGGAAGGAGTGCTTGCTGTATCCGTACGAATATTTCGAAACGAACAGATAGTCGCCGACCAGCAGGGTCGGGATCATCGAGCCGCTGGGAATATTGAAGGGTTCGATGGCAAAGGTCCGGACGACCAGTGCAATCAGCACGGCATAGACGACCGTCCGGACGGTTTCTCCCCATCCGCCGGTCTTTTCCAGTGCTCTCTTCCGACGCTCAGCCACGTCCGTCATCGCCGTACCAGTTTGAACGAGCCGCGGCTATAGCAGGGCCCGGCGCCCCTGTCTCCCGCTCCGGCCGCGGCATGGGAGCCTCGCCGTCCATCGAAAATGTCCTGCGCATCATGGATTGGGCACCGCCGAGATGATTACGACTGCTTGAGCCAGCGGGTATTCATCCGTGATGCTCAAGTCTATCTGGGCGGTCATGCCATCCGGCGTGATCTTCTGCAGCCGCGCCTGCGCGCCGCCGGTCAAGGCCATGGTCGGCTTCCCGCTCTTCTGATTGATCACGCCCATGTCACGCCAGAAGACCCCGGCCCGCAGGCCGGTACCCAGCGCCTTGGCGCAGGCTTCCTTGGCGGCGAACCGTTTGGCATAGCTGGCCGCCCGGGCCGCGCGGCCTTCCGAGCGCTTCTGCTCGACCTCCGTGAAGACACGCTGGATGAATCGCTCACCGAACCTTTCCAGCGACTTCTCGATACGCCGGATGTCGCAGAGGTCGTTGCCGAGGCCGATGATCACGCGGACACCCCACCGGCCCGGGCGGCGTCCATGATCCGGCGCATCTCGCGGATCGCCGGTTCGAGGCCGACGAAGATCGCCTCGCCGATCAGGAAATGCCCGATGTTGAGCTCCCGCACCTCGGGAATGGCGGCGATCGGCGCCACGTCGGCATAGCTGAGCCCGTGCCCGGCATGACATTCGAGCCCAAGCTTCGCGCACAGCGCCGCCGCCGCGGCGATGCGCTGCAATTCGGCCTGCTTGGGCGGCCCCTCGATCTCGCAATAGCGCCCGGTGTGCAGTTCAACGACCGGCGCCCCCAGTGCGACGGCCGCCTCGAGCTGGCGGGGATCGGCCTCGACGAACAGCGAGACACGGATGCCGGCGTCGCGTAGGCGGGCAATCATCGGCCTCAAGTGGTTGTGCTGGCCGGCAGCGTCGAGCCCGCCCTCGGTGGTCCGCTCCTCGCGCTTTTCCGGCACGATGCAGGCGGCGTGCGGGCGATGGCGCAGGGCGATGCCGACCATTTCCTCGGTCGCGGCCATCTCGAAATTCAGTGGCACTTTCAGTTCCCGCATCAGCCCGTCGATGTCGGCGTCGACGATGTGGCGCCGGTCCTCGCGCAGATGGGCGGTGATGCCGTCGGCGCCGGCGGCCTCGGCCAGCCGCGCCGCCCGCAGCGGGTCAGGCAGGTGCCCGCCCCGCGCGTTGCGCACGGTGGCAACGTGATCGATGTTGATGCCGAGACGCAGGGGAGTGGGCGCAGTCATACGCAACTTTCGCGGAGAGAGGTCGGGGAAGCCGTCAATTGCGGGCGCGTTCGACGGCGTTGATGGCGGGGGTGGCGCGCAGCGCCGCGGTGATGTCGGCCAGGTGCTTCACGTCGGACACTTCGACGTCGATCACCATGTCGAAGAAATCCATCGACCGGTTGACGATGCGCAGGTTGGAGATGTTGCCCTCGTGGCGGGCGATCACCGTGGACAGGCTCGACAGGCTGCCGGGCTGATTGGCGACGGTGATCTTGAGGCGGCCGGTGTAGACGCCGCCCCCGCCCTCGCTCACCGAGTCCCAGCCCACGTCGATCCAGCGCTCCGGTGCCTCGGAGAAGCTCTCCAGCGTGGCGCAGTCGATCGTGTGGATGGTGACGCCCTTGCCGGTGGTGATGATGCCCACGATCCGGTCGCCGGGCAGCGGATGGCAGCAGCGCGCGAAGTGCACCGCCATGCCCGGGATCAGCCCGCGGATCGCGATCTGCTCGCCGTCCAGTTTGCCCGCTCGCCCGCCCTCGCCGGCCTTGCCCGACTTGTTGCTGCGCCCCCGCGAGATCGGCACCACGTCGGCGCCGCCCTTGCGCGGCTGTTTCAGCCCCGGGTAGACCGCGGTCAGGACTTCACGGGCACCGACCAGCCCGGCGCCAACCGTGGCGATGAGATCGTCCGTCGAGGCCTGCTTGAAGTTGAGCCGCACGCCCTCGAGCCCCTTCTCGGTGACCTCGTAGCCTTCCTCGTGAAAGGCCTTGTCGAGCAGCGACTTGCCCAGCTGGATGTACTGCTCGCGCTGGCGCGTGCGGATGAAACGGCGGATCGCGGCCTTTGCCTTGCCGGTGACGACGAAGCGTTCCCAGGTTGGCGACGGGGTCTGCGCCTTCGACGTGATGATGTCGACCTGGTCGCCGTTCGAGAGCTGCGTGCGCAGCGGCAGCATGCGGCCGTTGATCTTGGCGCCGACGCAGGTATCGCCCACCTGGCTGTGCACGGCATAGGCGAAGTCGATCGGCGTCGCGCCGCGCGGCAAGGCGATCAGCTTGCCCTTCGGCGTGAAGCAGAAGACCTGGTCCTGGAACATCTCGAGCTTGGTGTGCTCGAGGAATTCCTCGGCATTGGGGGCCTTGTCGAGGATGTCCATGAGGCTGCGCAGCCAGGCATATTGCGGCGCATCGGTGGAGGGGCCGCCCTGCTTGTAGATCCAGTGGGCGGCCACGCCGCGCTCGGCCTGGTCCTGCATCTCTGCGGTGCGGATCTGGATTTCGATTCGCTGCCCGAGCGGCCCGATGACACCGGTATGGAGCGAGCGGTAGCCGTTGGGTTTGGGAACCGAGATGTAGTCCTTGAAGCGCTGCGGCAGCACCTGGTAGCGACCGTGCAGCAAGCCGAGCGCCTGGTAACACTCCGCCACGTCGGCGACGATGATGCGGAACGCCATGATGTCGGAGAGCTGCTCGAAGGAGACGTTCTTCGTCTGCATCTTCCGCCAGATCGAATAGGGCGTCTTCTCGCGGCCCGAGACCTGGGCCTCCAGCCCGCCCTCCCTCAGCGTCCTGACCAGCTCGACCTCGATCTGCGGCACCAGCTTGTCGCCGCGCTCACGCAGATAGCCCTGACGGGCCAGCACCGAGGCCCGGCCATCGGGATTGAGCTCGGCGAAGGCCAGCTCCTCCAGCTCGCGTTTCACGTTCTCCATGCCGATGCGCGAGGCGAGCGGCGCATAGAGGTCCATGGTCTCGCGCGCGATGCGTCGGCGACGTGCCGGTTCCTTGATGTGATGCAGCGTGCGCATGTTGTGCAGGCGGTCGGCGAGCTTCACCAGCAGCACGCGGATGTCCGACGACATCGCCAGCACCAGCTTGCGCAGGTTCTCGGCTTCCTTGGTGCTCTCCGACTGGATCTCGAGGCGGGAGAGCTTGGTGACGCCATCGACCAGGCGGGCGATGTCCTCGCCGAACAGGCTGGCGATCTCGTCGCGCGTGGCGTCCGTGTCTTCCAGCGTGTCGTGCAAGAGGCCGGTGACGATCGAATCGGTGTCGAGTCGCATCTCCGCCAGGAGACCCGCGACCTCGACGGGATGCGAGAAATACGGGTCGCCCGAAGCACGGAGCTGGTTACCGTGTTTCTTCAGGCCGTAGACATAGGCACGGTTGAGAACGTCCTCGTCCGCATCCGGATCGTAGGACTGTACGCGCTCGACGAGTTCGAATTGGCGAATCATGGCAGTCGCCCACTATATGGGGACGATTGCGTTCACTCCACGGCGATTGCGTGGGGAGCAGGCCGAACCCTGGTAGGGCTCAGCCTGCCGCCCGGCTATTCCGCGACGTCGTCTTCCTCGGCCATCGGCAGCGCCTTGGGCTGGGCGGCTTCCGCGCCGCCCTGCGCCAGCGCCGCGGCCAGCTCCTGCTCGAGTTCGGCCATCTCGTTGACCTCCTCGGGCTTGTCGACGTCGGCATGCTTCTGCATGCCCGAGATCAGCGAGTCCTTCAGAACGGCCTGGTCGAGCTTCACTTCCGCGATCTCGCGCAGCGCCACGACCGGGTTCTTGTCGCGATCGCGGTCTAGGGTGATCTGGGCGCCGGCCGAAATGTCGCGAGCGCGCTGGGCGGCAAACATGACCAGCTCGAAACGGTTGGGGACCTGCACGATGCAGTCTTCGACGGTGACACGCGCCATGTCGGGAACCTCAAATTTCGTGGAAGCGGCGGGTTATACCCGCTCGGGCCCAAAAGGCAAGCCGGCGGGCTCGAAAGGCTCTGCGGCCTGGTCAGGCGGCAGGGCCGCCAGCAGCTCGCGGATCGAGGCGCCCGAAACCGGATGGCGCCAGTCCGGCGCGAGGTCGGCCAGGGGACGCAGCACGAAGGCCCGACCGGTCATCCGCGGATGCGGCAGGGTCGCCCCCGAGGGCCCCGGCGGCGCTGTTTCTCCCCGATAATCCAGAAGATCGAGGTCGATCAGTCGGGCTGCATTGGGCACGCTCCGGACCCGACCGAACAGGTCCTCGATCTCGTGCAGGGCCGCCAGCAGTTCGTCCGGCCCCAGCGACGTGGCGATTTCGGCCACGACATTGACGTACCAGGGCTGGTCCGAGGCGGGCACCGGCGCCGTACGGTACCAGCGCGAGTACCGCAGAACACGCGCCTGCCGACGGTCCAGTTCGAGCAGGGCAGCCTGCAGCGTCTCGCGCGGCGAGGCATAGGCTGGATGGGGCAGATTGGCGCCGGCCCCTATGAAAATCGGTCGGCGGTTTCCGTTGTCCACCAGCAAGCGCCCTCAACCTCTTGTGATCTATGGATGAAATACCTACTGTTAATATACTTACGGTAGAGCGTCGGATAACAGCCTCAGCCGCCGACATATTTTTCGCTCGACCTGCGCATATTATTCATAAGGGCTTGATCGCCATGAAAGGCCATTTTTACGAAACCGAGCGCGTCGCCCTGTTCATCGACGGCGCAAACCTCTACTCGGCCGCCCGCGCCTTGGGCTTCGACATCGACTACCGCCGCCTGCTGAAGGTCTTCCGCGAAAAGGGCCATCTGGTCCGCGCCTATTACTACACGGCGCTGGTCGACGATCAGGAATACTCTCCGATCCGGCCGCTGATCGATTGGCTCGACTACAACGGCTACACCATGGTCACCAAGCCGGCCAAGGAGTTCACCGATGCCATGGGTCGCCGCAAGATCAAGGGCAACATGGACATCGAGCTGGCCATCGACGTGCTCGAAATGGCCGACCATCTCGACCATGTGATCCTGTTCTCCGGCGACGGCGACTTCCGGCGGCTGGTGGAGGCCGTACAGCGCCGCGGAATCCGGGTCTCGGTCGTGAGCACCATAAAGTCCGCGCCGCCGATGGTGGCCGACGAGTTGCGCCGTCAGGCCGACGAGTTCATCGAGCTGTCCGAACTGGCGCCGCTGATCGCCCGCAACCCATCCGAACGTGCGCCCCGCCCGGCCGTGGCACCGCGCGAAGGTGCCGACGCCGAAGCGGACGACGCCCCGCCTGAATCGCTTATGCGTTCGGCCTGAGGCCGCCCGCGTCAGTGTCTACCCAGGCCTTCGAAGAGCCACCGCTCGACTGCCCGCGCTGCCCGAGGCTGGTGGCCTTCCGCCACGAGCTGCAGGGCAAGTTCCCGGACTGGAAGAATGCGCCGGTACGTTCGTTCGGCAAGCTCGAGGCCCGGCTACTGATCGTCGGGCTGGCGCCGGGCATGAAGGGCGCCAACCGCACCGGACGGCCCTTCACCGGCGACTATGCCGGCGATCTCCTCTATTCGACGCTGCTGAAGTTCGGCTTTGCGCAGGGCACCTACCGGGCCGACCCCAACGACGGGCTGCGGCTCGTCGACTGCCGCATCGCAAATGCCGTGCGCTGCCTGCCGCCCGAGAACAAGCCCCTGCCCCTCGAGTTTACCGCCTGCCGACCGTTCCTGCAGTCCGAACTCGCCGTCATGCCGAAGTTGCGCATCCTGGTGGCTCTGGGCAAAGGCGCCCACGACCAGATCCTGCGGGCGCTGACCGTGCGTCCGGCGGGTGCCTACCCCTTTATCCATGCCCGCCTGCACACACTGCCGACCGGTCTCATGCTCGCCGACAGCTATCATTGCTCGCGCTACAACACGAACACCGGCCGCCTCACGACCGAGATGTTCCACCAGGTCTTCGACGGCGTCCGCCGGGCCCTCGACGCCTGACCCTTCGCGCAGAAATAGAAAAACCGACATCCCCGCGGCCGGAGCCGTGGGAATGTCGGTTTCTATGGTTGCGGGGGAGCGCAACCAGCTTAACTTGCTTCTGCAGGCTGCCGCCTAGGTTCAATACGCGGGCAGGATTTGAACTACGACCTTCAGGTTATGAGGGCGGTCGCGAAGGAAAAAATCCTTATGTTTCAACAATGTAGACGGCTTTTCATGTGCCGTTCTTGTGCCGTGGAGCGCATCTGAACTGATCGGGCGAGTTGGCAACAGGCGTGCATGCAGCAGCTACTTGAGGGACGCCGTCAACCCGGCGCGGCCCAGTTTCGCTTTAGCTCTTTCCATATCGCCAACGAAGATTGCCGCAAGTGCATTGCACCCACTCCGGAGAGGTCGCTTCGCTGAACCATACGTCCTTGCCGCAGGTCGTGCACCTCAGCTGCGCGAGTGCCTTTCGGCAGGTGTCAATCAGCTGCTTCGCTTCGGCCGGCTCGATGTCGTCATGCGAGGCGCGGTTCGCCCAGGTCACGAGAAGCTTGTCGGCGTCTTCTAGAGCCTTCACGCCCTCGGAGAAGGGCTGCGGCGCCCCACTCACCTTCTTTTGGAAGCATTTCTTGCCATTCCCGGCGACTTGCGACAGGAGAACATGGCCTCCACGGCGGTCGTTGTGCTCACCGCGAAGGTAGGGCATCCGAACCTGAAGCTTCTCGGCGATCATGGGCATGCTCCCGTCCATGATCGACCTGGCGAAATTGGCAGCGCCCCTCGGATCGGAAGAAAGCTTAGCTTCCGCCTCCTCAAAGCTGCCTGGCAGCTCTGTCGCCCACCGGATTCCAAGCTCGGGCTTTTCATAGGGAAGAAGCGCCTTGAACGACCAAAGGCTTCTGTCGAGTTGCTGACGGAGGTCCGTGAACCAGTCGCGGTCATGCGTGAACACGATAATCTGGCGGTCAGGAAACAGGTCCTTCAAGACGTTGAAGACCATGCCTCGGTGCTCTTTGTCGAGGCTGATGACCACATCATCGAGGATGATTGGCCGGTCTGCCTTGGCTTCGCTCTTCGCCAATGCGAAGAAGATGCATAGCCCCAGGCAATGCCGGTAGCCTTCCGAAAGCGTGAGGCGCGGCGACGCCTGCTCGGTGCCGTAGAAGGTCAGGCCGATATCGATGGCCTTATCGCCTTGGGGGAGATAGAGCTTCACGTCGGTGATGGCCTTCGCGGGATGAAGCACGTTCCAGATGGCCTTGATGTCACCCGAGATTCCGTCGATCGCACTCTGGCTGCGCGCGCGGATCTGGTCCCGGACAGACGCCTCGAGTGCCTCCACGTAGCCGATGATGGCCTCCGCATTCGCGACTTCGGCTAGAACAGCAGTCGAAGCGAAGACTTGCTTGGCCGTTTCCGCACGCTCCTTGGCCGTATTCAGCGTGGTCACTTCGTCGGGCGCTTGAGCGGATTCAGTCTTTGCCGCCTCGACCAAGGGCTGGCAGTTCTCCTCGACTTCTTGCAGCTTCACCTCTTCCGCCTTTTCGCGGAAGTCGTCGGGGTTGCAGCTTTCGATCCATTCAAGATGCTGCTTGAGAGCGCCCTTGTTGCTCTCCTCGATCCACGCCTTGAGGAAGGGCGAGCCGAGCCCCTCCTTCACCCTCCGGATGGACGAGGAGAGGTCGCTCATCGCCGACTTCCTCTCGTCGAAGGCTTCTGTCAGAACGGCGAGCCGCCCCTGCTCCGCGACGATATG
This sequence comes from Reyranella sp., assembly GCF_052439685.1. Lineage (GTDB taxonomy): Bacteria > Pseudomonadota > Alphaproteobacteria > Reyranellales > Reyranellaceae > Reyranella. The sequence continues at coordinate 64,412 of NZ_JBQVQG010000014.1, read as the reverse complement.
CTGTGCAAAGTCAGCTGTTAGCACTTTCGTACCGCAAGCCGGGCAATCGACCTCCTTTTCGGTCGTCAGACCCTCACGAAAGTCGGCGGCAGCGTCGAGCACGGCCAGGCGCTCAGCGATCAGTGTTTCCGAGCTTTCGGCCAGCTTGGCGTTGGCTGAGCGTATGCCGGACACGCCGTTGGTGACCCCCGCCTCGGCGATGCTCTTGAAGACGCTATAGCGGCGGTGCCTGTCGGACAGGCTCGCGAGCTTGGCGTCGAACGACGCGATGACCTCATCGCACTGCTTCATGATTTCCTTGGCCGTGTCCTTGGGGCACTCAGCCTGGTAGGTCGCCATGATCTCGCTAGCGATTGACGTGTCGTCCACCACGCCGAAAACCGTCCTTCGCTTTTGAGCCAGCGTTGCGAGCTGCCCCCTCTTGAACTGCACCTTAGCTTGCTTCTCAAGCTCACGGTGAAGCTGACGAAGATTCTCGGCCGCGACCTCGAACTCGTGCAATCCGAGGAGCGGCAGGAGCGCCGAATACTTCCGGCCTTTCGCTTCTTCGATGAACGCCGTCACGTCGGTCTGGCGCAGCACCGTGCGACCGTAGTCCCAGCTCGGCATGTCGACGCCGTTGGCACCGGACATCTCGGGCAGATTGTTAGTCTTGATGCCAGCCGTCAGAACTTCGCCGTTCTTGAACGCAATCTGGATCTGGGTCGTCTTGCCCTTGGGCCGCTTCGTGTTGGGCAGGCCCTTTTCCTGGTAGCGACCGCTGTACTCGTGGGCCAGCTGCTGCAGCTTGCCATCCTTGAGGACAAACTCGACGCCATCAACGAAGGAAGATTTCCCGGCGCCGTTCTTGCCGAACACGACGCACGACCGGCCGCCGAGATCAAGTTTGACCGGATCGGCGGCGCCGCGGAACCAGGCCAGTTCGATGGAGTCGAGCCTCACGCAGCCTCCTCCTCGGCGTCGGCTTCCGTCGGCGGCTCCAGCAGGGCGGTCGCTAGCTTGGACAGCTCTGCAGGCTTCAGCGACCGCTCCTGCATGACACCCTTCAACTGATCCTTCAGCGTCACGCGCACGGACTCCGGCACCTCCAGTTCTACGCTGTCGGCACATTCTTCAGCCCAATCCTTCGGTTCGGATTTCTTCGCCATTCCGATCTCCCAGACCACGGTGACACTTATAGCGTGCGAACCTGGCCTCATCACTACCCCACCTCCAGCCACTCTGCTCTCGCAATCCGCCCGTTGATTGGTAGACTTGGACGATGCAGATTTCCGGCCAAACCCTTCAATTGAGCGCATCCGACCTCGTCGGCCATATCAATTGCCGGTATCTCACTCAGCTCGATCTGAAGGTCGCCCGTGGATCGCTGCCCAAGCCTATCTATTACGATCCCACACTCGAGGTCCTGATCGAGCGCGGTCGTCGACACGAGCAGGGATGTCTCGGCCATCTCCGGTCGCAGGGACGCAAGGTAGTCGCTATTGAGGGAGTTGGCGTGGACGCAGGGTCGGTGTCGGCCACCCTGGCGGCGATGAACGACGGTGCCTTCGCAATTGCTCAAGCTGCGTTGCGATCAGGCCAATGGAGCGGCCGGGCGGACGTCCTGCTACGTGTCGAGCGACCGAGCAAGCTTGGTGCGTGGTCCTATGAGATCGTCGATGCCAAGCTCGCGCAGGAGACGAAGGGCGGCACGCTGCTGCAGCTCAGCCTCTATGCGGATCTCCTCGCCACCGTTCAAGGCACCCCACCTGAAATGGTATATGTCGTTACCCCGGAGACCGCTTACGAACCCCAGGCCTTCCGGGTCGCAGAATTCGCCGCCTACTACCGATGGGTACGCCGTCGCCTCGAGGAGGCCCTCACCAAGGGCGACGCTGGCTGTCTATATCCTGAGCCTACTCCGTATTGTGACATTTGCCGATGGCGGCAGGAGTGTGACGGCAAACGCCGGGCGGATGACCACCTTTCACTAGTGGCCGGCATCACCAAGATCCAGATGGGTGAACTCGGTCGGCGGTCCATCGCGACGGCCGACGCCTTGACCAGCGTTACCTTGCCGCTGGCATGGAAGCCTGAACGCGGCGTCGCTGCCAGCTATGTACGCGTGCGCGAGCAGGCACGGCTCCAGGTCGAGGGTCGAACGAAGGGCCACCTCCTCTATGAGACCTTGCCAAACGAGCCAGGATTCGGCCTTGGCAGGCTACCCGAGCCTTCACCCGGTGACGTGTTCCTCGATTTTGAGGGAGACCCCTTCGTCAGCGGCGGTGGCCTCGAATACCTCTTCGGCTACGTGCTTCGCGACGAGGCCGGGAACCTCTCCTATCGAGGGGATTGGGCGCTCACACGCGCGGACGAGAAGGCGGCTTTCGAGCGGCTCATCGATCTTGTGATGGCCCGTCTCGCCCAGTACCCCGGCCTTCACATCTACCACTACGCTCCTTACGAACCGGCGGCGCTCAAGCGCCTGATGAGCCGGTATGCCACGCGCGAGAACGAAGTCGACCATCTACTGAGATCGGGCACATTTGTGGATCTGTACTCGGTGGTCCGCCGTAGCATCCGAGCGAGCGTCGAAAGTTATTCGATCAAGCGCCTGGAGCCGCTCTATGCTTTCGAGCGCAAGGCCCCTTTGGCAGATGTGGGCCGATTGATGGCCAAGCTTCAGGCTTGTCTGGAACTCGGCGACGCAGACGGCATCCAAGCCGAAGACCTCTCGCTTGTTCGGGCCTACAATCAAGATGACTGTCTCTCCGCGCACGCCTTACGCGACTGGCTCGAGGGTGTCCGTTCGCAAGCCATAGCAGCTGGCGCGGAGATTCCGCGGCCCGCCCCCGGCGACACTGCGGTCAGCGAGGCGCTGAGCGAATGGCAGGAGAAGATTGCCGCCCTCACCGCGCGCCTTACCGAAGGCGTTTCCCTTGAGCCCGGCGAGCGAACCACCGAGCAGCAAGCCCGATGGCTGCTGGCTTACATCCTCGATTGGCACCGCCGCGAGGAAAAGGCCGTGTGGTGGGAGTATTTCCGTCTCTGCGATCTTTCGGACGAGCAGTTGCTTGACGAAAGAGCCGCCCTTTCCGGGCTGACCTTCCTCGGGCCCGTGGGCGGCACCGCCCGCGCGCCGATTCATCGCTATCGCTTTCCGCCCCAGGAGACCGAGCTGCGCGGCGACGAGGAACTCCATAGCCAGGGCAAGAAGTTTGGCAGGGTCGCGGATATCTCTCTTGAGGACCGCACTGTCGACATCAAGAAGCGCCAGGATTCGCGTGACGGCCATCCCGCCGCCGTGTTCGCGCATCAAGTGATCGATTCAAAGGTCTTGGCGCAGGCGCTGCTCCGCATAGGTGAGCATGTCGCCGCCAACGGCATCGAGAGCGATGGTCCCTACGAGGCGGCACGCGACCTGCTGTCAAATGCCCTTCCTCGCCTTGCCGGCCAGGCGCTGCAGATGGAAACAGAGACACCAGTGCAAGCTGCCATGCGGCTGGCTCGGCACGCTGGCGGCTTCTTGCCAATTCAAGGCCCCCCGGGTGCTGGTAAGACCTATACGGGCGCACAAATGATCAGCGCCCTTGTGACCGCCGGCAAGAAGGTCGGAATCACTGCCAACAGCCACAAGGTCATCCGCAATCTCCTGAATGCCGTCTTGGAGAATGCTCGTCAGACGGGCCAAGTGACGCGCTGTATCCAAAAGGTCTCGGGCGAAGAAGAGGACGTGCCGGGGCTGGAGTTCACGACCAGCAATACGGATCTCCTGAACGCCATTCGCGGGTCGTCCGATGTTGCCGGAGGCACCGCTTGGCTGTGGGCTCGCGCAGATGCGTTCGAGTCGGTCGACGTCCTGTTCATTGACGAAGCCGCACAGATGTCGTTGGCCAACGTCCTCGCGGTGTCTCAAGCAGCAAGAGCAATCGTGTTGCTCGGCGACCCACGCCAGCTCGAGCAGCCGATGCAGGGAAGTCATCCGGAAGGAACAAACGTCTCAGCTCTCGACCATATCCTCCGGGAACACGCCACCATTCCATCCGATCGCGGCCTCTTCCTCTCCGAGACATGGCGGCTACAACCAAGCATCTGCTCGTTCACGTCCGAGATGTTCTACGATAGTCGCCTGCAAGCTCGCCCGAGTCTCGATCGACAGTGCGTGAAGTCGGCCGGCCCAGTCAGTGGCTCTGGATTGCGCTACCTCGCCATCGAGCACGAGGGCAATCAAAGCTCCTCGCCCGAAGAGGCGGACGCGATCATAGGTCTAGTCGACGAGATCATGAACTCTAGTCCAACATGGATCGATCGAGACGGAACGGAGAAACCGCTCACGCTCGATGACATTCTGATCATGGCCCCCTACAACGCCCAGGTGTTCGAGTTGCAGGATCGCTTGCCAGGTGCGCGGGTCGGAACGGTCGACAAGTTCCAAGGGCAAGAGGGCCCGATCGTAATCTACTCGATGACCACCTCCAGTCATGCCGACGCACCGCGTGGCATGGAGTTCCTCTACAGCGCCAATCGACTGAATGTCGCGACGTCGCGGGCGAAGTGCCTGTGCATTCTCGTTGCGTCTCCGGCGGTGTTCGAGCCGGAGTGCCGGACGCCCCGGCAAATGCAGCTTGCGAACGCGTTCTGCCGATATCTTGAACTGGCGAGCCCGATCTGATCCTGCGGTCGCAACGCCTATGCTTGCCGCCGCCCGGCCGGACCGAGGCTTGTCTTCCGGCCTTCTTTGATCGACATCCGACGACGGGGCGTAGCCATCCTACAGTTCAGTTTCCGGTTGCTGGAGCAGCCGCCTGGCCAGGGCAGGCACTGCGTGGGGCTCCATCCGGTCGGACGCATAGCCGACCGCGAGCAGCTCGCGCGGAAGGTAGGGATCATACTTCTCGCGTATGAGATTGCCGACGGTCATCGCCAGATACACTGCATCCGGCGCCGGCGCGCCCTCGAAGCTCTTCAGCGCCGAGACGATTTTGTCCGCCGTAATGCGGCTTGCCTCCAAAATGACGCCGCGTGTCGAGACATCGAGGCCACTGCCCTTCAACGCAAGCGCCAACGTGCCGAGTGCCACTGAGCCCGCCCAAGGAAACAGAAATGTGTCACCGTCGATCTCGATGATGCCCGTCTTGTCGAGGCCAAGGCGCTGGAACTCGCTTCTGGCCTCCGAGAACAGGTGCGCGGCAATCTCATCGAGGAATGGCGGCACGTCGGTCTCGAGGTAGACCTGCTTCATCTCCGCCGCGACCACATCATGCAGATCGCCGCCTTCGCCACCGAACATGGGCGGTACGCCCGCGCGCGACGGGCTCACCACGACGACCTTTTCGCGATCCCTCACCTCCATGACCTCCCAGCGGCGTCCCGAGAAGATGATCGTCATGCCGGGGACCAGAAGCGTCAGGACCGGAAGCGTTCCCAGCTCCTTTCCTTCGCAGACAACACGGAACTCATCGGGGCTCTGGAACACGGCGTAGAAGTCATAGTGGTCAACGATGCGCTCGCCGATCTCGCCCAGCAGCAAGGCGCCGTCCGGCGCCTGCTCGATCAGCCGGTTCTCCTTGTCGCCAAGCGCGCGCAGCACCCCCACGAAGAGGTCGGGCGAGACGGTCGAAAAGGCGCCCTGCTTGCCGAGAAGCTCGAAGGCCCGGGCCGCCGTTACGCCCCCATGCTGTGAGATAACGGCCATGATCTGCTGACCCAGGGTCGAGAGATGAAGGGCGCCAATCCGTGGCGGTTCACACCATCGTTTCGCGAGAAGCCGCACCATCGCAATGGCTTGAACCAACTGACAGCGAAGCCGGTCCGCCGGATGCAGATCATCGGAAAGCTCTCGCTCAGGTACATAGAGCCGGATGACCGCCGCCTTGTCCCGGCGTCCCGAGCGCCCGAGCCGTTGGCGGAGCGACGCGACGGACCAAGGGGCGCCGATCTGCGCGACGTTCTCGACCGCGCCGATATCGATGCCGAGTTCCAACGTCGACGTGCATACCGCGCTGGTCGGTAGCTTTCCATCCTTCAACCGCCCTTCGACGAATTCGCGATGGGCGCGGCTGAGATTGGCATGATGGGCGAAGAACTCCTCGGGTACGCCAATCTTCTCGGACGCCAGACGCAGCAAATCTGCATAGGCCTCGACATTTGCCCGCGAGCCGGCAAAGACGAGGCCGTTCTTGCCTCGTAGCGTCTCGAAGATATGGCCGGCAATCTGGCGCATGAAGAGCAGCTCGCCTTCATCAGGGACGTCGCCATCCTTGGCTAGCCCCGTCCTGTTCTTCCGCTCATAGCCGCGCACTTGCAAATGCACAGTGGCGCCGCCGGATGCGCTCTCGAGAATGACGACATCCTCTCCTTTGCCGGGCCGCAGAAACTCGGCCGCCAGGGCCATGTCGCCTAAGGTGGCAGACAGACCGACGCGACGGACCAGCCGGCCTGTCGCCACGTCGAGCCGATGAAGCAGGGATTGGAGCTGCTTGCCGCGCTCCTGCCCGATGAAGGCGTGCAACTCGTCGATGACGGCGAATTCGAGCGTCGCGAAGAGCGCCGGCACCTCAGCTCCGCGACGGACGAACAGCGCCTCGAGCGACTCAGGGGTGATGAGCACCACCCCGGAGGGCTGCCTACGCGCCCGCGCCTTGATCGAGGCCGAGACGTCGCCATGCCACTTGTGAACCGGCAACTCGGCCATCTCGCATAGCTCGTCTAGGCGCCTGAACTGGTCGTTGATGAGGGCCTTCAGCGGACTGATATAGAGCGCCTTGAAGCCTCGACCTGGCGCGTCGGCAATGCGCGAGATGATGGGCAGAAAGGCGGCCTCGGTTTTTCCGCCCGCCGTCGCAGCGGCGACAATGACATCCGCCTCGCCGTCGAGAATGGCGGGTATGGCCTGCTCCTGGATGTCGCGCAGCTCCCGCCAGTCCTTCTGCCATATCCAGCGCCTGACCGGCTCACTGAGGCGGTCGAACCCGCTCGACGCCTGCTCAGAGCTTGAAGGCGGTGAGTTCGTCGCCACCCTTTACCCCCTGTGCGGAGCCTGCCGCCGGAACGTCCGGCCCTTCCGCCTCTTCCGCTGTCGCACTTGCGACCTCGACGCCATCCAGCAGGGTCTGCCATTGAGCACCGGGGTTCTGTTCCAGCACCGAAAGAAGGTTGACGAATGCCGTCACCGTGTTCCGGGGCGTACGGAAGTAGGCATCGCCGATCTTGAGGGAGCAATGCTTCATGAACGCCATCAGCGCATCGTCCGGCACCAGATGGCGCGCCGGATCGCCGCCGGCGAAGACGTTACGGATGTTGGTGAGCAGGATGTAGAGATCTTCCGGCGTGAGGCTCTGGAGCCGCAGGACCGGCCCCGACAGATCCACGAGGCCGCCTTGCGCAAAGCGGTTCTCCGCCAGGCGCGACTGGAGCGCCGAATAGCTGTAGAGGCCGCGCCTTGTGTCCATGAGGAACTCAGGGGTGCCACCCATGAGAAAGCCTATCCCTGATGCGCCGCCCTGCAGCACATCATTTAGGATCCGCAGAAGCTGCTCGTAGTTCGAGTTTCGGGCCTGGGCACTGGTGAGCTTGTAGAGATTGACCATCTCGTCGAGCAGGACGAGAAGGCCGCCATAGCCCGCGAGGCGCACGAATGCCCCGTAGAGCTTCAGGTAGTCGTAGACGCGCTCGTCATCGATGATGTCCCGGACGCCAAGCGCGGCCCGGGCCTCGGTGCGGGTGCTGTATTCGGCCCTCAGCCAGCGCAGGGCGGCCGTCTTCTGCTCTTCGTCGCCCGCATCGTAAGCCTTCGTGTAACGCGTGAGAACGGTTGCAAAATCGAATCCGGACACCAGATCGCGCAGCCGCGAGAGCTTCTGCTGGATGGCATCCTCGATATCCGTTCCTTCCTTCTTGGCCTGCACGAGCGTATCGCCCACGAACCGCTCGACAATGCTCGTCAGCGCGCCGCCTTCGGGCTTGGTCCGGGTCGAGGTGTTTCGGGCGAGCTCATTGAACAGCGACCGGGCCTGGCCATCGGTGGCGTGGAGCCGGCGCGAGGGCGCGAGGTCAGCGCTCATCACGACCAGCCTTCGCTCGAGGGCAATCAGTCGGATGAGGTTCAGGAAGAACGTCTTGCCCGCCCCATAGTCGCCGATGACAAACCGGATCGTTGCGCCGTCATCGGCCACCCGATCCACGTCCTTGATCAGCTCCTCGACTTCGCGCGCCCGGCCGACCTGGATGTGACGGAGTCCCAGCTTGGGAACCACGCCGGCCCGCAACGCCTGCATGATCACGTCACGTTCACGGGGCTTGATGAGACTGGCTTTGGACATGGTCTACCGAGGAGGCGAAGCCGACGAGGTGCTGCTGAATTGTAACAGGATCACCATCTTCCACCAGCGCATCGCCATAGTGCTCGAACGCCCACTCATTGATGGCCTCGAGCGCGCCGTCTGTCATGAGCGCACGCGAGCGCGCGAGCAGGTCGAGTTCCGGCCGGGACCATGCGGCGCGTGTCAGAAGCTCGGAAAGGAAACCTTTGAAACGAAGGTCGAGGCCCTCGAAGGCCGTTGTTTGCTCCGTCTCGGGAGCGCTAATCGCGGCGATGTCGGCGATCGCCCCGGCCTGCCGCTCCTCGCCGGGCGCCTCGTCTTCCTCCGTAAAGACCTTCGAAAGCACCTCGCTGACGCGCCGTGTGCTCTCACCGATATGCTTCAGCCGTTCGGGATCGAGCTGGATGTCGCCAGGCGCCGTGCGCCGTGTCGGGTCCAAGGGGATCGAATAGCCAGCGGCCGATGCGGGTGCAATCTGAATGGCGGTCAATCCGGACGCCGCGGGGGTTGCCAGCGCCGAATGCAGGTCGGACAGAACGCTCCCCTCGTTGAGGCCCAATACTTTGTAGATGCGTTGCAGCGCCTTGATCTCTTCGGGATGCACCGAGGTATCCGCCGACGCCGCCGACAGGGCGACCAGCCCAAGCCTGTGGCGATCTTCAGCGGAGAGGGTGCCAAGCTTGGCGCGCAAGGCGCCGGGTTCGGCCGGCACGACCTGCAGCCAGCGGAGATGCGCGCCGAGATCGAGGCGACCGCGCTCGCCAAGTCCTGGTGCCGCTTCCGCGAAGGCGGCAAGCCGCTTGCCTTCCTCCGGCGACAAGGCTGAATCGGCGTGAGCGACAAAGGCGCCGAAGGTGAGCGCCAGGCTCGCCAATCGGAAGGCTGGCACCTCGCTTTCCGGGATCTCCTCGCGATCGCATCGGTAGAGCACAAAGGGCTGATCCGCCTTGGGGAGCTGCAGCGATACCCTCGGGTTCGGCATGACGGCGACGCCGAAGGTGCCGAGAGTGTCGATGAAGCTGCGGATGCTCGCCTTCCCATAGCTCGCGCCGGCTGCAAGACGGGCGACCAGCTCGCTTCCGCTAATGAACGCAGGGCCGTTGTCGAGTTGGGTGTCGAGCCAATCCCGAAGCCTCGCGACCTCGCCGCCTGTCGATGCGTGGGCGAGCTCACGCGGCAGGAGCGAGAGCGCCTGCAGGCTGCCGCGGCCGTCCGGCCGGCGTCCGAGAAAGCGACTATATCCTTCGAGCTCTTCCGCGCAGGCGTCGAGGATCGTCCGCATCTTGTTGGTGGCTCCCGTCAGATTGACGATGTCCGGCAGGCCGCCGAGCCGGGCGTCCAGGTCCACAACGAAGCTGCCTGACGCAGCACGATAGGTCCACTTGAGGCGGGCTTTCGGCGCGCTAAGCCGAAACCCGTCAGGATGCTTCTCGCCAAACCGTATGCGAAAGAGTTCCTTGAGCTCCTTCTCCGCGCGCCGATGCACCGTTCTAAGGCTCGTCTGCGGGTCGTTCAGGGTCCAGGCGTACATCCACTGCCAAGGGACCGAACGGCCTTCTGCCAGGAGCTGGCCGATGGCGAGCCTGACCGAAAGTGGAAGTTCGTAGTCCTGCTGCGGGTCGGGCGGTTCCTCCTCATGGAAGCGCCGGTCCGGCTTCAGCAGTCTCGCGGTGTCGAGAAAGAGCCGCGCATAGCGGTTGACCGAGTAGTTCTTGTGATAGACGCGGTGAAGCCGCTCGACCTCGGCGATCAGGCTGTCGTGCTCGTCAAGTGAGCCATCGAGGATCAGGCGGCGCTCGAGCCCGTAGAAATACAGGAACACATAGCCGATCTCCGCATCGGGATTGCCGCGCCCGTCCGCAAGCCAGTGCAGGTAGCCGCCGCGTGCGCGAGGCTCCAGCGCGCGGTACGAGGGGTAGTACGGAACATCTGGCGGCATCGGGCCGGGCTCTTCGACCGGGAGGGAGGGATCGATGAGACAATTCTCGACCCCGGTGCTGTTCTGCCGGTTGAGCTCCTTTCCGACATAGAGCAGGCCACCCCGGAGTTCGTACCCCGCTATCGTCAGCGACCGGCCCGCCCGAACCCAGCACCGCTCCCTCTGCTCCTTCTGGGAAAGAGGCGCCGGAATGGAGAACGCCCGTGACGGCGATCGCGCTTCAGGCGCAATCGAGAGTGTGACGATGACATCGTCATCGCCCCGGTGTGGGGTTTGGCGTTCGGTCGACTGCCGCGTCGGGGCGTGATCGCTTCTCTCCGGCTGCAGGCTCGCCCATGCCGATGGCCGAGGCGACGCACTGCTTTTCTCTGCCTGTGGCGATGGACTCATCGAGGATCGGGAGGCCTTCCCGCGCCGGCGCCATAGCACCACGCCGGCGGCCACGAGCGCCAGGACGATGATCCAGATGCTGCCGTTGCCATTGCTGCTGGCCGACTGCGTGGATGGTGGAGTGGGCGGGGTCTGGGTGGGAGGCGGCGGTGGCTGGGTGCTGCGGGCCGGCGGATAGTCGTAGGCCGGCGGCGGAGGACTGGATTGCGGAATCGCGAGCGGCGGCACGGTGGTCGGTTTCGGATCAGCCGGCACAAGCGCGCCCAGGGTGGCCGGGTCGACGATACCCGTTATGGCGAGGCCACTCTTGCGCTGAAACTCCTCGAGCGCGGCCTTGGTGCGCGGCCCCATGATGCCGTCGATGAAGCCGATATCGTAGCCTTTTTCTTGCAGCGCACGCTGCGCCGCCCGGACCCTTTCCTGGACTTCCTGCGCATCGGCGGCGTACGGCAAGGCAACCGCGAGGCAAAACAATGCTGCCGCGTTCCACAATGGCCATCGCCATGGAGATGCACCCGAGATCACCCCACCCCCTACACTCCCTCGTTGCGAAAATGCTACCTGAACAGAGGTGGTGCCAGCTAGTGCCACCCTTCCGGAGGTCTTGGCCGGTGGCACTCGCTAATTGGCCTCTGCGCCGAGCTTCCGCGCTAATTCTGTATGGGGCAATAGGAAGATCCGCATATCCTGAAAAATCGTCACGAGACTGCCCGGCTCGGCCGCGATTCGCACGAAGATCAAGTTGGTCAGCGAGGGGGCTGCGCGACCTGCTCGAACTTGCCGTCCTGCCGAACGTTGAAGACCTCCTGCCCCGCTGGCACGCGCCGCAGCATGGGCGGCGGCTTACCCGAGCCCGATTCCAGCCGAAGCATGTTGCGGACGATCGACAACTGATCGGTCAGCGCTTTGTCGATCGAACTGCCAAAGTCTCCATTGTGGTGGTCGCAAACGAGGCCACGCGAGGTTTTCCGGCCACCGAGAGCGTTGAGCAGGATGTGCTCGGGCTTGGTGAAGGGGCCAAGCTCACTGTCACAGAAGATGCATCGGGTAGGCCGAGGCGGCGCTTTCGGTAGACTCATTCACAGAAAATAGTGCCTGGCGCCCATCGTGCAAGGTGTGCGCTGCCGCGCGTCACCCGGTTTGCGGATTTGGCGGACTGGGTGAATGCCCATTGCCCCTTTTTCGAGTGCTTTTCATTTAGGCAGACCCCAATCCCGCGCTGCGTCGTTACGCCGATTCTCTGCTTCAGGCGTCATCCGGCCTGTCGTCCGTGGCTGCCCATCCGAGCCGGTCCACTGAAACTGCACCGCCCAACCTGTATTCTTGCCTGAGTTCGTCTTGTAGCCAGCAATTGTCTTGGAGACTGCAATGCCAGCTAGCATCATCACGCCCGGGCCCTTGCCGAAGTTCTTGATGAAGACGGCATCAATGAGATGCTGGTCAGTCAAATCGCTCTCGACTATCAACGAAGGATCTCCGATCGCTCTCTCGCGTCTTAGCCGTTCAGAGATCTCTTTCCTAAGCTCTTCTCTCTTTGCCAGATATTCTTCCGCTCTTGGTGCATTCGCGGGCTTCTTTCCTCTCCGCATTGGCAGACGGCCGTTCCTATATGCTGCCAGTATGGACGCTGCTGCGTCGGGTCCTAAGGCAACAACGGTATCGAGGAAGCTCTGATTGCGAGCGTGGATGTCAGCTTTCTCCTTGTCGCTCAGCAGATCGCCTTGCAGCACGACTGCGCGCGCCTTCCGCGTCATGACGCCCGGCAGGTCGTTGAGGAAGTCGGTGAGAGAACGCACGGTTCCAAGTCCCCTAGACAGCCTCGATATTGCTCATACTACCAGCACCATTCAGTGCATGGCGCTTAGCGCCATGTCGGTACTTCACGCGGGTGGCGTAGGATCAAGCTCTTCCTGTTCAAGCGCCGTTGCCTCATCTGTACAAAGCCAGCGAGCGAGGTCGCCAACATCACCCGGCCTGGTAGCAAGCCGTTGCAGGCCCTGACGGGATTGCAACGACGTCCCCTTCTCCAAAGCAAGTCGTGGCTGCATTTGATGTAACAGCATTGGATTGCCGAATGCGTCCTCGAGATGCGCGGCAATGCGAACACCACCAGCATCAATGTCTCCCCAATGATAGATGGGAGCATCGGTGATGGTTCGCGCCGCTTTCACCAAATGCACCATGCTTGAAAGAACGTCTCGCGCCGGAAAGCCGTCACTCAGAAGGGCGAGGTAGCATCCCCCAATCTCCATGCAGTAGCGCCAGAAGCTCGTCGGGTTCTCGATGGTGATGATGTAGTCAACCGGTTTCATCAATGTTGCTTGCTGGGCGGCCGCCCAGGGCAAGCCAATGAACATCTCCCCTGTCCCCTCGATCGTAAGGGCGTCGGACGACAAGCGCAGAGGGCCCTTCACCTGAAGGAGGTGCGCCCGCCGGACGATGCCGGAGGCCTCCAGAATTTCCCGCGGCTCGTCCCCGGCCAATCCCGCGTTGCGCCGCTTGAGTAGTTGGGCGATGCGGCCTTCGGAGCGCTCCAAAGCCTTGCTGTCTTTCACGGTGCGACGCGAAAACGTTCGATGGTCGACATCGCGCCCCGTGAGATGGACGATCCCATGCGCCAGCCGCATGACCGCGCTGAAAGTGTCTACCTGGGTGGGCGAAAGGCCAAGATAGCTCTTGTTGCTTCTCCAAGCTGCAATCGCCTCGCGCTCCACCTCCGCAAAAAACGGATCTTTCAGAACATCAGGGATTGTCTCGCCGATTCGCCGGCTCGCCACGTCCGCAATCTCGCTGGCCGGTGAACGCACAAGAAATCGATACAGCTTGTTTGCGTCGACGAGCCGAGCACGCGCGAACTCGCCAGTGAAACGGCCAAGCCGCGCCCTTTCAAGGACGATCCCACCCGCCCGCTCCGCATCATGCAAGACGCGATGGAACTCGTCTTGCGCAGCCGGCCCGCCAACCCGGGTGTAGTCGATCGCCTGAGTGATATCGCGTGCACGCTGACGTGGTGTCTCGAAGCGGTCGAGCAACAGGTTTAGCAGCCCTTCACCCGTAAGGCCGCTACTCTGCTGCATTTTTGCGTTCACGCTGGACGCGCTCCTCGAAGAAAGAACGCGGCTTATGCATGGGGTTTTCCCCGCGCAGGAGCTCATGGGCGGCCGGATGGAAATGCTGAGGGGTAGCCTGAATGGCGCGACCGCGACGAATGATGGAGATCAGGGTGTCGAATGTCTCCTGATAGAGCGCCTGATGGGTCTTCGGTGCAGCCATGACAAGTTGAAGCCCCAGGCTGTGGTAGAACCGAATGATCTTGTAGATGTTGTCCGGATCGAGTTTCTCGAACGCTTCGTCCATGAGCAGAAGCGCCGATTGCGACGGTGCCTCTTTGGCACCTCCGAGATGGTTGTGGTAGGCCGACGCCGCCGCGACCCCAAGACAGATGTAGAAAGGTACGAACTTTTGGCCACCGCTGGCCTTGCCCCGCCGCTGCTCGAGATCAGAGATCTTGCGATAGCCGTTGTCAGGATCGCAGATATCGATACTGAAGCGAAAGTAGTTCCGATAGTCCGCCAATTCATGTAGTCGGCGGCGATGGGCAGCGTCGTCGCTGTTCTCGAACGTGAGCATGTCGATCAATTCCTTGATCTTCACCTGATCCGGATCACTGGGATTGGGATTACTCTGCATGAGAGCCGTGGCTTTGGGCGCCACGATATCGAGGCGGTCGATCAGGTAGCGGATTGTCTCCTTGTCCTGGTCTCGTTCCTGGCGGATCTGATAGGCCTCCCCCATGAACACGCTGCCCCGCAACGCGCGGTTCAAGTCGTCCTTGGTGCGCTCGACCGAATCGATATTGCTGCTCAGGCGGCTGAGAAAGTCATGGACCATGGTTTCGACAAGGGCCGAAACAGCCTTGTCCACCTGGCCCTTGAAATTGCGCAGCACCGTCTCCGTAAGATGCCGATGGCGCTGGTTGATCCAGTCATAAACGGTACTGGTGTGCTCGCTTTCAATGACCTGCGTCCATTCAAATCCCGGATGGTGATCCGGATTGGCCTGGACGTAGTCTTGCACGGCCGCCATCAGTCTGCTGACGGCACTCCGTTGGCTCGCTCGCTTGTCCTTGCGGAGCGCTTCAAAGTAGATTCGTACCTTGGCCGGATGATCATGTGCCGCTCGTTCCTTCCAATAGCTGGCACGCGCACGTCCAACAAATCGCTCCAGGGCGACCGGCGGATCATGCCTCGGCCGACGCAGCTCAAGGTTGGGGAATGCCTCGTACGCCAGGATCGCCGCCTGCTTGCGCACGTCGGCGTTCGTGTTCATTGCGCCTCGTCGTTGACCTATCTTGTCTATCAGCTCCCTTTCCTTGGCATTCTCGTCACGCTGTTCCTGCTGGTAGGCCTTCAGGAGAGCCTCGCTCTCCCGCTTTTCTTCCATAACCCCTTGCGGCAATTTGGCTTCGAGTTCCGCGATCAACACAGCCTGCCGCTTGCTCTCGGCCTCAGCGGCTTCCATTTTTCCCAGGATGCCGAGCGCATTAGCCCGGTTAATGACAAGCATTGTGTCAGCACGCCGAAGCGCCTCGAGCACCGCCAGAAGTCGAGTCTCGTTGTCCTTTGCCGCACGCAGTCTGGGTTCCAATTCCTTTTGCTCGAGAGTCAACTGGGCCAATTGCTGATCGCGAACCGATTTGCCCAGCCGCGGAAGCGCCTGTAGACGCCGGTACTCGATACCCCGACCGTGGGCGTACTTGCCGTCCATCGACGCGGCAAGATCACCCTTGCGAATGTCGCTTGCCGACCGGGCACGAACGATTCGGCCTAATCGAACGTTGAGAAAGGCTCGAGCATAGCTGTTGTCCGTCGTCACCACCTCAGCCAGCGTTCCGGGTCGAACGACCTGATCCTGCGACGTAACATTTTCCGACTGAACGAGTTTGGTGCGCGTGGCTTTGTAATTGGCGTCGAAATGGCCGTAGGCGCGATCCATGAATCGTGGCTCTACAATCACCGCGTCGACCCAGTCGCCGAGTACCGACTCGGCGATTGCTCGCCAGGAGGCAAAATCTGGAGCGACGTCGGCCACCTCCGACAGACTGTGAGCCGGTATGTTCATGCGCGCCATATCGGCCAGGAAGTCCTGCGTCTCCTTCGACATGTAGGTGCCACCCGAACGCAGGTTCTTGAGTTGCCGTTCGACGTCTTCAGCCATTTGGGCCAGGCGTGCCTTCTCCGCGGTAGCGCGCTGATAGAGCTCTTCGACGTGGCCTCGAGCGTCTCCCAAAGGTGGCAGCGCTGCAATCGAGCGTGCCATCTCGCGTGGCGACTTTGGCCAGTCCGCGCCATAGTCACCGACCACGCCTGACATGAGATTGGCTTGCACGAATCCTGCAACTGCGGGGAAGGCACTGGCAGGAAAGACCGCACTCACCCCCGCCTCGCGCAGGGCTTTCAATGCATCAAAGATCGGCTTTGCCTCGACGTTGCCCGTCCTGCGAACAGCATCTTGACGATCCTTCTCCGCCTGCGCTTCTTCAACTTGCCTGTAAGCTGGGGTGCCATTTATCTGCTGCTTCAGTGCGCTCAAGCGCAGACGGGTGGATTCGATGCTGTCGACGAGTGTCTCTTGATAGGCTTGGGTGCTGGTGAGCTCTTCCTGCATCTTGGCAATTTCCTGGCGCTGCCGGGAAATGACCTCGCCGTAGCGATCATACTCGGCGCGATGCTCTCCATAGGTCCACATACGCACATTGAACTGGTCTTCCATGACGCGTTCCGACAGGGACCGGATGGCCTCGACGACTTTGATTTCGGCTTCGACACGCGCGATCTGCTTCTGCATCTCGCGCCAGGTGGCATAGCGCGCTTGGAAGGTCTCGATCTCGATGGGAATATCATCGAGCAGAAACCGCTTCACGAAGTCAGTGACGCTGGTGATCTGCTCAATATCGAAGGACAGAGCCTGTCGCATGGCGGCGCGCGCCCGATCCGGGTCGAGCTGTGTGCCGCGGGCGTTGGCATTGATGATCGAAAAGAGCTGCCGTAGAAAGGCGCGGTTGCTCTGCCGCTGGAAGGTATGAACGGTGTTGCCCTTGCGGCGCTGCTCGTCGAGAAAGCTGGACCATGCTTTCTCCTTGAAGCGGTCGGGACGCCCTTCGATGAAATCATTGAAGCGGAGAATCGTGTCCTCGACGATGAACAATCCAAGGACGGATTCCTCGTTGACCGCCTCCTTGGCTTCGAGACAGACGCCAGCGGTGCATCGCCTGGAACCGTCGGCCGCTTCGAAACCCAACGCAATGTAGGTCAGGCAAGCGTCGCGCTCATAGCCCGCTCCGTCGTCCAAGAGGCCCAAGCAGGCTTCACGAATCGTTCTGGTGCTCCGGCCGCCTTCCGAGACGCGGCTGTTGAGATCGAGATAGCGCCTGTTCATCCCGGTCATCACGATCTGGATCGCGTCGAGCAGCACCGACTTTCCTGAACCGTTGCCGCCCAGGAAAACGGTGTGGCCTCGCCCCTCTATCGGGAAGTCCTGTGCATAGAGGTAGAAGTTCACAGCCGCGATGTTGCGGAGCACGAACAGGGGGATCATCGCGGTGTCTCCGGCAGCGCATCTGACTCGGCGGCGCCGTCCGAATCGGGCTCTTCCTGCCCGTCGCTGTCTTTGTTGCTGGACGACCCGCCCCACGCCTCGAGGCGCGCCAAGAAGGACTCGTCGACTGCTTCAGTAATGGTCGGCCGGATCGTGATATCTGCTGCCACCTGAAGGGAGTGTGTCTGATCGAACGTAATCAGGCCCTGGCGCTTGAATGTCGTCAGGATCGCGCGCAATTCACCGGGCTTGAGGCTCCGTGATCCCATGGACGAGAAAACCGTCTGGATTTCGTCCTCGTCCACGAGGATTTCGGCGGTTGAATTGACGAAGTAGCCCTTTTCGGCGCCTTCGTTGTAGAGAAGTCGCAGACACAGAAGGACGATCGTCTCCTGCGTCGGCACTCGCATGTTGTTGAAAGCCGTCGGGCTGACGTACCCGACATAGCCCCACCCATCATTGAAGATGAAGCGAAAGCCGAAACTTGCGAAGAGATCCTTGAAGTAATCGAGGTTGCCGACGATACGGTCGAAGTGGCTGCCACCTCCCGGATCCCCGCGCGTGATGAATTGACGGTACAGCAGACGGTTCGCCGTCTCCGTCAACTGCTCGGCGGTGACATTGGGGTCCTGGTTGGCTTGCCGTGCCGCCCAGCGCGAGACGATCATTGCCCCTCCTCCTTGCGGCGGATGAGCAGGTTCGGGCCGGAAATAAATGGGCTCGGCTTCGTGGAAGTCCCCTTTCGGATCTCCAGCCCGGGTAACGAGCCGATCGAGCCGCTCCGGATTTCGTAGAGCACTGCCACATCGCGGGCGGTCTCCGGCACGAACTGATCGAGATCGAAGAAGCCTTCGCCGGTCGCCACTGTGCGCAGCCGTACCGCGACCGCATTCGGCGTCACGTCCATCGCGGCAACATAGGAGTCCAACATGCTCTCGCGCAGGAGATCGGCCGGGTCGAGCGTCGTGGGCCGGCGCAGCTGCGGTTCGACCGGTTCACGGGCCCTCCTCGGCAAGGCAAGCGTTGCCGTCGAATACGGCACCGGTATATCGACCAAAGGCGTGATGCACGCGGCTTGTCCAGCGTCGAGCTGGGCAAACGCAAGACGAATGCCGTTGCGAAGCGCTTCTTCGCGGACGTTGCGGGCGGTTTCCTGATAGCGCACCGTCGTGGCGATCCGGCGTTCCAGCTTGTGCGAGAACCGATCGATCAGATCGAGCTTCTCGCCCAAACCGGCGAACACGTCGCGTATCCGTGTGAGATCCTGCAGGATCTGAGCTCGAGCCGTGGCGACGTCGCTGGCAAGAGCCTGATCGGCCAGGGCGACGGCGGCCCGTGAGACCTGCCCCTCATCATTCATGAACCGTTCGGTGTTGGTCTGAATGCTGCGCTGGAACCGCATGGGGTTGTAGGCCGATGCCTTGAGCGCACGATAATTTTGCAGAAGCAGCTTCTCCACGAAGCGGTCCATGAATTTTGTCAGCAGATCGGCCAAGCCGTCCGACCGCATCAGATCTTCCTCGATACGGTGGAGCGACGTGACCACGCCGTCGATCGAGCGTCGCAGCTGGACGGCCTGGCGGCGTGCGCTGGCGATGTTCATGACCTTGCCGGCGGGGTCTTGGTAAGCAGCGAGAATGCCACTGTCGATGAGACTCGATTCGGCCGAAATGTCGACCTTGAGTTCTTCCTTCAGCGTGATGAGGGCCGACAGCAGGGCGTGGGCTTCCCGCGACATGTAGACTTCGACGGTGCGCCGGTTGGTGACCTCCAAGAGCCAGCCATCCTCGCGCAGGCGGGCATAAAGGAGATGCTCGGCCATTTCCGCCAGGCCGACTGCGTCGGCGTCATCGGCCAGCGGTGAGTAATCCGGATTGTCGAGCACTTCGCGGATGACCTGGAGGACTTCCGCCCTCTTGGGGGCGAACGCAAAATCGTCAAAAAACTGCTCGAACAGGCGTTCCAAGACGGCGACGTTGCGGACGTGCGCCGACGCCGACAGCGCCCGGAACAGCGTAAACGGAATGACATCAAGCAAGCTCATCGGCCGACTTCCCACCGGACGCTGTGTTTGTTATATCATAAGTTAGCACAAACTAATAAATACAGTCCGGATGCCCCGCCCCCAGAAATACACCGATTCCGACATCGCCGCCGCCATTCAAGCTCTTGCCGATGAAGGCGAGGACGTGAACCCGATGCGGGTGAGAATGCGCTTGGGCGGAGGCAATGTCCGCCGCATCAAGGCCGCCCTCGCCGATCGTCCGGAAGCTGTCTCCCAGCCCCACGGAGATCCGACGGCACTTCCAGAGGCGTTGTCCCGTGAGGTTCAACTCCTTTTCACCGAGACCTCCCAGCAGATTACCGCTTTGGCGCAGAAATGCTGGGAGGCCGGCTCGGTCGAATCCACACACCATGCCCGACGCGAGAATGATCGGCTGCGCCAGGAGATCGGCGGCCTCAAGACAAGCCTGGCAAGTTCGACCGACCTCGTCGCCCGGCTCGAGAGGCAAGGCGAGGAAAAGGATCGGGTGCTGGACGACCGCGTTGTCGAAAACACCAAGCTTGCCCAAACCTGCGAAGGATTACGCGCCGCCTTGCGCAACGCCGAAAGCGACCTCCGAGCCTCTCAACGGGTCATAGACAACCTCGAGCGCAATCAGGGCCAGGATCGGGAGGAGATCCGCGCCTCGCAGAAGCGTATCGAAGGGCTCGTCGGCGAGATCGCGGTATTGAAGGCAAGATCCAGTGGTGCCAAACTCCCGAAGGCTGCGGCCACCCGCCGAAAAGCCAGGTGAGATCAACAGGGCGCGCGCCCGGTCATGTCGCTGCAGTGGAAGAGCCGCCGATGGCGTCATCAAGGTAAAATCCGCTGAACTTCACATGCTCCTTCAATGAGGCAGGCCTGTAGGCGCCCGAGCCGGCACATTGCAAAACCGCCTCCAGCCGAAACCGTGTCTCGACGGTCGGGTGAACGATAGCTTCCTTGTTGATCGGCCGCGGCGCTGCCTTCCAGCCCAGGCCGGTCGTAAAGCGGCGCAGCCACCCCGGAAGGCGGCCGTCCAGCAGATCCTGCATCCCGGCAACCTCGCAATGCTGAAGACCGTCGGCGGCCGGAAAGAGCTGGAGAGGAATGCCAACCTCAGGCGTTCCCGCGAGGTGGTGGCCGCTCACCATCACAGGCCCGATCTTGAGACCGTCAGGAATGCCAACTGCTTCCTCGATCATCCATCCCAGTGCCACATCGGAGAGACGCGACTCCGTCTCCGGGTAGCTACCGCCGATGTCGGAGTGGTTGCCCGCGAACCAGATCTGCTTGAAGGTCGGGATGCCGTTGCGTTCGGTCTCCATTTCAGCCGTAGGGCCCCAGGCAACGCGAGCAAAGTCTTCCCGTGTCTCGTCGATCGCGTTTGCCGAGCGTGCATACCCTACGAACCGACTGAGCAGGCGGTCGAAGTGTTCGCCCTTCCATTCGGCGAGATGAGTCGATCGATCGCCCGGATTCGGAAAATCCTTGATGATCTTCCTGATGGACTTGCGCTGGCGCCAATGCATGAGGGCGCCGCCCAGAACGGCAGCGGCCACAACAAGTGCCAGCACCGACCACCAGAAAGCAAAGCCCAGAAGGAACAGAATGCCGCCTATTGCCAACGACGGGACAATAGAGAGGACCGCCGCGAGCCCGCCCGCCCCCATCACGAGCGACATCTTGATGGCGATTGCCAGCGCGCCTTTGATGCCGAGCGCCGCAACCGTGTCGAACACGCCAATGAAATAAGGCGCTGCGTTGGAGCGATGGACTTCACCGGATTCGTGGTCGGCGCCATACTCCGAACGGAATCTCCGAGCGAGTTCCAGCCGCTCCTCCTCGAACGTGGCGCGCGGATGGCCCGCTCCATGCTCCAGCACGTCATGAACCGCCTCGTGAGCGATATCGCGGGTCGACTTCCTGAAACGCTGCAGGGGCCGGTCGCCCTGTCGGGTCGGGACACCGCAGAGCATCAGGAGATTTGCGATGCTGCGTGCGGTATAGGCGCCGCGGCTGAATCCGAAAAGGAAGATCCGGTCGCCCGGCTCGTAGTGGTTGATCAGAAATTCGTAGCAGTCGACGATATTCGTTGTGATGCCGCGCCCCGACACCGAGGCCAGGGTCTTCTGTGTCCAGCGTACCAGGCCAGTCATGCCCGTCGCCGTCGTCTCGGTTCCAAGACCAGGATCATAGAATGCCACCTGATCCCTTGGATCGATGATGGTTTCCGGACTGACCCTGCAGGCACGATACATCTTGTAGATGTTGCTCATGCGTTGTTCGGCACGGACGCCACCGTCCTGGCCAGTCCCGTCGGAAAAGATGATGATGTTCTTGGCCAATGCGGCCTCCCATGAATGAACATTCAACCGCTGCGGGATCGCTCAGGATCCACGGTCTCAGTCGATGGTGAACGAGGGCTGGTAGGTCTTGTGTCCCCGGCGGTCGAAGTCGAACTCATAGACGATGCAAGGGGCAATGCCCTGATGGTGCTGACCAAGAAAGAACATGAGACTGTTGGGACAGGCTGCAAAGATGTGGACCAAGGCGTCCGGATTAGCGGCCTTCACCTCTCGAACGCAATTGGACACCTGTTCCGCGAGGGCGGAGGCGTGTTCGCCGCCGCCGACGCTTTGCTGGCCCGGTCCAGCGGGCATGGCAAAGGAAATCACTTTGCCTATGTTGGGTAAGTTGGCGGCGATGTAGGCTCGCGCCTGAGGGGTGGCCGGTTGAGATACGCTGATCGCAATGGCGATCTCGTGCCCGCGACTCGCAAGCGATTCCTCCGCGGCCTCGAACCGCGCCCCTTTTGCCGCCGACCCGTCATCGGCGCGCCACACCCGCGTCCCCACGCGTCCTTTCTGAACGAGATGCGTCTCCACACCGGATTTCAGGTCAAGGACGCTGCCCGAGAGAAAGGCGATCGACGCGTGGGCATCCAATACCAGACGCAGCTTTGCACTCCGCCTCGCCGCCTCCCTCAAGAACGCTTCCACCATCGGCCGGATGTCGCGTTGCCATTCCCGATCGTCACGCAGGTAGCGCTGGCGGAACTCGGCCGTAAGGAGAAGTGTGTTTTCCGGCGCCGCGCCGACAATGTCGGCGGCGATACCGAGGAAGCTCCGGATGGCGATCGGCAAGAACGGATCGAGATCGGCTGGTGCCTCGGCAAGCAGACCTTCCTCCCGGCACAACCTCAGGAACAATTCACGGGTCAGGGTGTTCAGCCCGCGCACCTTCAGCTGACGTGCCAGCTCGTCGTAGCGGAAATCCGACGACGTCGAACAGGTCAGCAAACCCACTACCTGGGCTTTGAGGTTGATCTCGGTTCGCAGCTCGTCGAGCGACCGGTGACCCTCGAAGACGCGCAAGCCCTGGACAATCCGGAGAAGCTCTTCGTCTGATGCCAGGCCAAGATGGTCCCGCCAGCACTTGCGCACCTTCCCCATCCGGCTCTTGTCGGTCGTGCCATCGAAGAGACGTTCGGTCAGCAGGGTCTTGTCATGCCCGGATACGAGGTCGGCAAGCGGATCGCCGTCTTTGATCCGGTAGGTGGTGATGAACGAGAAGTGCGAGCCGGCGGACGCGGTCGCGAGTGCCTGCTGCAGGCGCTGCAGCAGCGAGGCCGACTGCGCACCGATGAAGGCCGGGTCGATGAAATCTTCGTAGCCGAAGCGGCCGCCACTTGCGACGTGCCATTTGACCTGATGGTACTCGGCGGGGACCCGCTGTGCTCCTGACCGCGCGATCGGCGGATCATACTTGACGACGACATCGTCAAAGGCCTTCGGGCCATCCGCCTCGAACGTGACTTCGATGACGCCTGACGTCGAGTCCAACAGATTCAGCGCATTCTGCCAGAAGATGCGCGATTGGTAGTTGTGCCCGTGCCACTGCGCTTTCACTGCATCAGCCATTGAAGATCTCCAGCGGCATGTCTCCGCGTCTCCAGTCCATCATGACAGTGGGAACTTGGGACCGAATAGCGCACGCCAGGCCTTCAGTGCTTCACCGTTGCGCCCCTGGCGGGCATGGTCGATGGCAAGCGATGCCTCCCGGCTTGCCGCCTGGAGCAGCGTGCGGGCGCGTTGCTTCTGCTGAGCGTCCATCCCATCACTGATCGGCGGCCCCAGCCCGGCCGGGTCCGGCCACGCGTCGAAAATCCGGTCGGCCAAGGTCGCGAAGAGGCCCTGGACTTCGTAGTCGAAGCGGCCCTGCCAATCGCCATAGAGGCACTGCAAGGCCATGACCTCGATCAGGAAGGATGGCTTGACCGGCTTTTCCTTTTCATGGCGCGGGTTGTTGTTCCAGTACTTGACCATCCGCACCAGTCCCTTCCACTCATTGGAGAAGGCTTGGTGTGCGGCAGTCGCCTTCTCGGCATGGGTTTTCGGATTGGTCTTGATCCATTTGCCGGAGTCGTCGTCGGGAATTTCGTAGTCGTCGCCGGCGGCGTAAGCCGGCACGGTGTCAATGCTCATCACGCGATAGTCGGTGTTGTCATCAGCATCGACGACCACGCCAAAATCGACATTGACCGACCGGCTTTGCTTGCGCACGGCGTCCTTGCCGTACTTCTCCACGAGGGCATCGTAGAAATCGCCAAGCACGACGGACGGCGCCTTGGCGCGATAGTCCTTCCCCGTCGTCTTGAGGACGAAGAAGATGTCGATGTCCTTCAGCGGCTTCGTCTTGGTGTAGCGCGCATAGGACCCGGTCAGGAAGCTGCGGTCGATCTCGAACTTGGTGTCGAGGTACTCGCGCACTTCCGTGTGGCGGGCGGTGGCGTTGGCCTGCTCCTTGTCGTTGAGTTCCAGCCGGCTCTTGAACTTTCGAAAGGCCTCGTTGACGGTGATCATCCGGCTTTCCTCCAGTAGGCCGCATTGCCGCCCAGCCCGTTGTGCTCGATGGTCGAGCCCAGGCTGTGGCGAACAAAGCCGGCGGTGGATCGGAAGGTGGTGGAGCTCCAGCCCCGGACGTCCGGGCGGCCCGCCTTGTTCTGCAGAATCAGGCGATAGCGGGCTTCGCTCGGCCAAAGGCCCGCCTTGCGGATGTGGTACTTGATCTGATCGGTATCCGTCCAAAAGTTGCCGTCGCCGGAGGCACCGTAGACCACGTCGACATCCCAGCGGCCGATCAGGGCGTCGGTCTTGGGATTGTAGACTTCGAGCACGACGCAGGTGAGATGGCCGGACGCCAGCCACGTCCTGAGCGCCAGCATCGTGCTGTCCCAATCCTCGACCAACTGGGTCGGATCGAGCCCGCTGGCCCGGATGATGTCCTTGAAGCTCTTGAGGATGTTATCGGCCACATAGGTGACCGAGTGCGTGTAGGAGTAGACGGCGACGCTGGTCATGATCCGAGGAATCCCTTGGGGTCGAGCACGAGGGCCTGCGCTTGCGCGGATTGCTGGTCGGCGGCTTTGGTCATCTCGGCCTCGCGATCCCGCGCCGTGACGCGGTCGCTGTGCTTCTTCAGGGCCGCCTGCACCCAGGCGAGATCATCGGCGAGACAGGGCAGCGACACGCGCCAGTCGCCGTTCAGCGGATCGAAGCCGAACGGATCCTCGTTGGCGTCGGCGCCGTCGATGGCATCGTCGTCGTAGACGCAATAGATGCGGGTACGAGGCCCATCGCACGTCGTGACGATGGCCGCGTCCTTCGGCGCCTGATCCGCGATGACGCTGGCGGCGATGCCGGCGACAGCGAGCAACTCCGTACGAGCTGCGCTCGCCTTGCCATGAGTCAACAGATCCACGATCGCGCGCCAGGTTGCCATGGCGTCACGATGGGGAGTGCTGCGGAACGTACGGCTGGCAATTGTCGTCATTGGGCCTTGCCTCCGTCCACCCGCGCGGCCTTGGCGGCGCGCGCTGCCGCGAGGAGATCGGTGATCGTGACCAGTGCCGGGTTCATGGCGGTCTGCGGGCTGCTCGCCAGCGCGTTCGCCACCATCTTGCGGATGGCCCGACCGTCGAGGCCGACGCACTCGGCGGCGCAGCGTTCGAATTCAGGCGAGGCGACCAGCTTGGCGATCGGCGGAAAAGTCCGGCCCAACCCTTCCAAGCAATCCTTCAAGATGTGGCGGCACGCATCGCGATCCGGCAACGGTATATGTACGATCAAATCGCAGCGCGAGGTGAAGGCGCTGTCGACGGCCTGCGGAAAGTTGCTGGTGGCGACGAAGAGGAGATTGGGATGCGTTTCGGCGAGCGCATCGAGCTGGACGAGGACGGCGTCGGTCGCGCGATGGACGTCGACCGGGTTGGCCTCAAGGCTCATCTTGGAGCGATCGGCGGCCAGGGTCTCGACCTCGTCAAGGAGCACGATGGTTGGGCCGGCAGCGGCGGCCTCGGCGACGGACTGCGAGAAGAGTTCCGAGACAGCACGCTGTGTCTTGCCCATTGCGGAGCTCGTGAGGCTGTGGGGCTCGACCTCGAGCAATTGAAACCGGGCGGCGGAGAAGGACTCCGCCGTGCGATGAGCGAGGCCGCGGGCCAACGAAGTTTTGCCGGTGCCGGGCGGGCCGACGAGAAGGATGACGCCGTGCAACGGGATGACGGCTCGCTCGACCTTGCCGCGCAAGGTGAAGTTCAGCACCGCCTGGGACAGCAACTGCGTCTTGAGGTGCGCGTCGATGAAGATCGAATGCCACAAGGCGCCCAGTTCCGGCGCCGGCAGGCGACGAACTCTCTGAATGCCTCTGGGCCGGTCCATGCCGTCGTCCGGTATCGCTGAAAACTTGCGATTCATTGCTCGCCTCTCGCCTTCCCAGTTCCTTGCCGGTCGGTGCCCCTCACCCCACGTGAAGGGCACCCGGTGTTCTTCAGCCCCTGGGCGGATTCGGATCGCCGCCGTGGCTGTCGCTTTGGGAGATGCGTCCATCCTGGTTGTGGATGCGCAGCTCGGTGCCCTGATTGCGGCTGATCTCGCGGCCGTGGTCGATCGCTTCCTGCTTGGTGTCGAAGTGACCAGCGGCACGCTCCGCGCCGCCGCGTTTGACATCCCATCCCCCATTCGGGTTGGGTACTACATGATGTGAGTCAGGGCCATTTTTACCCGGCATTTGGTATCTCCTGTCGAGTCTGGTAGAGAAAATATGCCTACTCCGAACGTAACTTGGTTACGCGGGTGCGCGTTGTCAAGGAGTCCGCATGCCACTACTCTGAACTCGTTGAGTAGCCGCGTAGGAGGGAACAAAATGAGTACGCCACTGGGCGATAAAATACGAAGGTTGCGCAAAAGCAAGAGCTACACGCTCGAACGGCTCGCCGAGCTGTCGGAGTCGAGCAAGAGCTACATCTGGGAGCTAGAGAACAAGAATCCGCCACGACCTTCAGGAGACAAGATCGCGAAGATTGCCGCCGCTCTGGGCGTCACCGCGGACTATCTGCTCGACCCTACGGAAAATGATGTCGAAGCCGCCACCGATACAGCGTTCTTTCGAAAGTACCGGAAGATGGACTCCGCGACCAAGATCAAGATCCAGCGCATGGTGGAGCTTCTCGGCGACGAAGAATGACGAAGCCGTTTTCTCCTGAACGTTGGGCCATTGAGATCACGAAACTGCTGAATGCCGTTTTCGGCGCCGATCGGTTTCCGATCGATATCGCAGCCGTTGCCACGGAGTACACTGCCCAGCGCTTTCCGGAGGACCCGATTGTCAGCGTGCAGGGCGAGAACTTGCCCGGTTTCGAGGGTGCTATCTTCCGAGCACGCGGTGGCCGTCGTGGCTGGGGCATCATCTACAACAACGGCATCACTTCAAGAGGCCGGGTAAATTTCACCCTCGCGCACGAGTTCGGCCACTACCTGCTGCACCGTCTCAAGTATCCGGATGGGCTGCGATGTGGTGAGCAGGACGTGGTTCGCTGGGATTCCGAGTACGGCCAGGTCGAGCATCAGGCGAATGTCTTTGCCGCCAATTTCCTGATGCCGCTGGACGATTTTCGTCGGCAGATCGCACCCCGTGCAAAGATCGACATGGAAATGATCGAGCACTGCCGCGATCGGTATCGCGTGTCATTGATAGCCTGCCTCCTGCGCTGGCTGAGCTACACGGAGAAGCGGGCTGTCCTCGTGGTGTCACGCGATGGCTTTGTTCTGTGGGCACGCTCCAGTGACCGCGCCTTGAAGACAGGGGCCTACTTCAAGACATCGGCAGCAACAATTGAATTGCCGGATGTCGCCCTTGCAGGTCGTCCTGACCAACTGGTCGATGGTCGCGGCGCCGTCGATCACGACGCTGGGATTTGGTTCAACGAACCCGCCCACGAGATGACCATCTTCGCCGAGCACTATGACTTCTCGATCAGCCTCCTGCTACTTGGCGACGATGCGCCACCCTTGGATTGGAACGAAAGGCGCGAACCGGACACCTACGACCGGTTTGTCCCGCCTGCACGCCGTCGAAAATGGTGATGTAGCGCTCCGAAGGCAGAGGTCGTGAGTTCGAATCTCGCCGGGTCTGCCATTATATCGCATGTTCTTAAGCATTTGAAGAGAACGCAATTTGTCTCTCGGCACTCGGATTTGCCGCGGAAGCACTACGGAAGCATTCGGAGGCGTATTGTAGCGTACGGCGCACTCCGCAATGTGTTCGTGACTGACACGCGATGAAGTCGTGGCGTAGCGACAAGATGCTCTATGTCTCGGTCACTCGAGCAAATGCCAGCGGCAGCAAGACCTTAACTACTCCGCAGCAGCTCGCGAGTCGGCGAGCCGTGACACGACGCGTTCAGGGGCTGCGGCGGCCCGACGCTGCAGCTTTCGCGCGGTTAGCGCCGCAAGGAGCGCACCGGCAAAGCAGAAGCAAGTCCGTACCGGCGATTAGCCGAAGATGACGGTGCGATCAGCGGCGAACCAGGTGCGCCCGTGTACCCGGCCTTTCAGGTGACCGCCAGTGTACCCGAAGACGCCGGATTCTCTCGAACAGCCACGAACAGCCAATAAACGTTCAAATCCTGATTTTACGAGCGTTCTGAGTGGTCGGCGAACGAGCGCGGACGACAAAGAACTAGGCCGGATGGAAAATGGTGCCCGAGACGGAATCGAATTCCCGTATATCTAGCTGATATCACGCACCTCTTTTGGAGGACGATTCTTCAGTGTACCTTTCAATGTACCCACCGCTTGGCAGCCATGCGGTTTATGGTAGTGCTCTGAGACCCATCTTTGGATCGCCCGGGGTTAGAGTTTCCGGGCTTTGTCATGATGGCGGGCTGGGTATGCCATCACGAACGAGCAACGTTATCGAGGCCTTCTGCCCGATCGCCCCATGCGAGCGCTCCTCATTGTAGTACCTGCGCCAAGCCTCCACCTTTTGCCGAGCATCTTCAAGGCTGATGAACCAGTGAGCGTTGAGGCACTCCGCACGGAAGCGACCGTTGAACGCCTCGATGAAGGCATTGTCGGTCGGTTTGCCCGGCCGCGGGAAGTCCAATGTCACGCCGTTGGCATAGGCCCACAGATCGAGATCCCGTGAGACGAACTCGGTGCCCTGATCGACGCGGATCGTCGCCGGGTAGCCGACCTCCGCACAGACCTTCTCGAGAACCTGCACGACGTCCTCGCCATGATAACTGAACCGTGGATCGATCGCCGGCGAGTAGCGCGAGAAGGTGTCGACCACGGTCAGCATCCTGATCTTGCGTCCGGTCGCCAGCTGGTCGTGCACGAGGTCCATCGCCCAAGTCTCGTTCGGCCGGGTCGCCACCTTGCGGTCTTCCCGCAGCTTCGCCTTGACCCTCCGCTTGGGCGTCTTGTTGCGCAGTTGCAGGCCCAGTTCGCGATAGATGCGACGGGTCTTTTTGAGGTTGATGCGCCAGCCCTCGCGACACAGCAGGACGTGAACGCGCCGATAGCCATAGCGCACCCGCGTCTGACAAATCTCCTTGATCGGGGTTTCCAGCACGGCCTGGCCGGGGCGGCGAGACTTGTAGTGGTATGTCGATGTGTCGACCTCCAGAACCCGGCAGGTCCGCCGGATCGACACGCTCCACTGCCCACGCACCTCGTCCACCAGCTTGCGCTTCCGGGCAGGCCCCAGAGTTCTCGGCGGATGACGTCCTGCAGCATCGCCTTGTCGAGGCTGAGGTCGGCCACGACCTTGCGCAGCTTGCTGTTCCTCGAGCTGCTTCAGCCGCCGCATCTCCGTCGGCAGCAAACCGTCGTACTTCTTCTTCCAGTTGAAGTAGGTCGCCTGGCTGACCCGGCCTTGCGGCAGATCTCCGCCACCGGCATTCCGTCATTGCCCTGCTTCAGGAGAACGCCTTCTGCGCCTCCGAAAACTTCGATGCCTTCATCGCTCTCCGCTCCTTCCCCATCCTCGGGAAACAACCGGAAAACTCTAACTCACAGCGGTCCAGTTTTCAGGGCTCAGAGCAGCCCCTTTCCTGCGCGCCGGACGAGGCTGGCGCTGCAGCGGTGAGCAGGATGCCCTCGTAGCCTTTCTGAGTGACCTCCGTAATTCGGGCTACGTATTTTGGAACGCCGCCGTTGTAGACGAAGTAGCGGATCCTGCCGTACTCGTGGCCGGCGACGTTTGAGTTGTAACCAGTGAACCAGGACTTAGCCTTGCGCATCAGCATCGTCGAATACATCTGTGTGACGTGGGCGGTCCAGCGTTCTTCCGCCTCACGCGTCGCCTCGGCGCGCATGTAGCCATGCTCCGACATATGCTTGAGCAAGTCGGCGCACCAGTTGACGCCGGTCTCGATGCCACGCGGGTAGTTGGTCGAGGCGGAGCCGCTCTGCGGTCCAGCCGGCATCAGAAGGTTCGGAAAGCCGTGGACGAGCATCCCGAGGAACGTCGATGGTCCGTCTTTCCACTTGTCACGAAGCGTCTCGCCGTCCACACCCCGGATGTCGATGCGATCGAAGCCGCCCGTGATCGCATCGAAGCCCGTGGCGTAGACGATGATGTCGAAACCGTAATCGCGCTCGGTGGTGCGCAGGCCGGTCTCGGTCACGCGCACGATCGGTGTCTCGCTGATGTCCACGAGATGCACGTTGGGCCGGTTGTAGACCTCGAAGTAATGGGTCTCCATCGGGACCCGCTGGACGCCAAAGCCGTGATCCCGGGGAATCAGCTTCTCCGCGACCACGGGGTCCTTGACCCGCCGGCGGATGCGGCCCGCGATGTACTCGGAGAACTCCGCGTTCGCTTCCTCGTTGGTGAAGATCTCGCGGAAGTTCCGCAGCCAGATCGCGAAGCCGGGTTGGTCGTAGAGCTGGTCCCAAAGCTTCAGCCGCTCTTCGCGCGAGACCTCGTAGAAGCCGCGCCGGTCCGGCTCGTGCTCGAAGCCGCCCGGCGTGCGTGCGCAGGTCGCGAAAATTTCGTCGTAGCGCGTGCGGATATCGGCCATCTCCGCTTGGGAGATCGGCCCGTTGTTCAGCGGCGCGCTCCAGTTGGGCCGCCGCTGGAATACTGTGAGCTCACTGACCTTGTCCGCG
The DNA here is from genome assembly GCF_052439685.1 of Reyranella sp. Lineage (GTDB taxonomy): Bacteria > Pseudomonadota > Alphaproteobacteria > Reyranellales > Reyranellaceae > Reyranella. The sequence goes on along the minus strand of NZ_JBQVQG010000014.1, from coordinate 33,704 downwards.
ATTTCCCCGATCACCTGGATGCCCGTAGCGCCGGTGCCGATGACCGCGACCTTCTTGCCAGCGAGTTCGACCGACTCCTGTGGCCAGTAGAAGGTATGGAACGAGCGGCCCTTGAAGCTGTTCATGCCCTCGAAGCGCGGCAGGGTCGGAATCGACAGCAGGCCCAGCGCCATAATCACGAACCGGCAGGTGACTTCGCGTCCGTCCGCGATTTTCAGCCGCCAGAGATTGTGCGACTCGTCGTAGTGCGCCGCCTCCACCTTGGCGTTGAACTGCATGTATTTGCGCAGGTCGAACTTTTCCGCGACATAGTTTAGATAGCGCAGATTCTCCGGCTGGCCCGAGAACCGCTCCTTCCAGTGCCACTCGTTCAGCAACTCCTTCGAGAACGAGTAGCCATAGGTGTAGCTCTCCGAGTCGAAGCGGGCACCGGGATACCGGTTCCAGTACCACGTCCCGCCGAGATCTGGCGCGGCCTCGAGCAGCATGGCGCGTACCCCAAGGTCGGCCAACCGCTTGATCTGATAGATCCCGGCCACGCCGCCACCGATGACGATGACCTCATATCCCGGTTCGTTCCTGTTCCTCATGCCCCGCTCCCGTTCCGCCGCGTTGACAAAGTCGGCGCCGCTGCTTCGGCTTCACGCACCGGCACCCTTTGCCGGGTCAGCCTGAACCCTTCGTACCCGCTCGCGGCGACGGCGTCGCAGCGCCGCTTGTAGGCGTCGAAGCCGCCGACATAGGGCATGAACACCCGCGGTTTGCCCGGGATGTTGGCCCCGAGATACCAGGAGTCGGCGAGCGGATAGAGCGTACTGTCGGCCACGGCATTGACGTGCTGCACCCAGGTGGCTTCGGCTTCGACCGTCGGTTCGATGCGATCGAGGTCATATCGGCGCATGTGATCGAGGCAGCCGGTGACCCAGTCGGTGTGCTGCTCGATCGAGGCGATCATCTGCGTCTTTACGCCAGGGCTGCCGGGGCCGGTGATGATGAACATGTTGGGGAAACCGGCAACCATCAGCCCGAGATAAGTCAGCGGGCCACCGGCCCATCTGTCCGCCAGCGTGGCGCCGTCGGCGGTGCGGATGTCGATCTCGCGCAACGCGCCCGTCATGGCATCGAAGCCGGTGGCGAAGACGATAGCGTCCAGTTCGTACGCCACACCGCCGGCGGTACGCAGGCCGTTCGGTGTGATCTCCAGGATCGGATCGCTACGCACGTCAACGAGCGTAACGTTGTCGCGATTGTAGGTTTCGTAGTAACCGGTATCGAGGCACAGCCGTTTGGTGCCGATCGGGTGATCGTTCGGCGCCAGCAGTTCAGCCGTCCTGGGGTCCTTGACGATGCTGCGGATCTTCTCGCGCACGAACTCCGACGCGGTGTCGTTGGCCTCCTTGTTCACCAGCAGGTCGGCGTAGGTGTAGAGGAAGCTGATGCTGCCGCCTTCCCGCCACTTCGCTTCGTAGGCGGCGCGTCGCTCCTCGGATGTTGCTTGCAGGGCCGACTTGGTCGGTTTCGGATAACCGGCGATAGCGAACGGTGTGTCGTAGGCGGCGCGGCGGCGGGCCGGATACTCGGCCTTGTGGCGACGCTCGCGCTCCGGATCCATTGGCGCGTTGCGCGCCGGCAGGCTGAAGTTCGCCGTGCGCTGGAAGACATGCAGATGACTCGCCTGCCGGGCGATGATCGGGATCATCTGGACGCCCGACGAGCCGGTGCCGATGACGCCGACTCGCTGGCCGCTGAAATCGACGCTCTCATGCGGCCAGAGCCCGGAGTGGTACCACTTGCCCCGGAAGTCGCGCAGGCCCCTGAATTCGGGTACGCGCGGCGTCGAGAGGTTGCCGGCGGCCATGATGCAGAAATGCGCCCGCACGACGTCGCCCCTGTCCGTCGTCAATGTCCACTCGTTGACTTCTCTGTCGAACAGCGCCGACGTCACGCGGGTATTCAGCTGCACATCACGGCGCAGATCGAAGCGATCGGCGACGTGGTTGATGTAGCGCAGGATTTCTGGCTGGGTGCCGTAGCGTTCCGGCCATTTCCACGCCTGCTGCAGGTCGTCAGAGAAGGAATAGGAGTACTCAAGGCTTTCGACGTCGCAGCGCGCGCCGGGATAGCGGTTCCAGAACCAGGTGCCGCCAATGTCGGAGCCAGCCTCGAAAGCGCGCACGCGCAGGCCCATGCCGCGCAGGCGATAGATGGCGTACAACCCGGCCAGCCCGCCCCCGACGATGGCAACGTCGAGCGGGGTCAAGATACGCGTATCAGGAAGGGGCGACGCGTCGGGCATACCGGATCCTCCCAGGGTTACAGCCCACGCATCATTGCTTCCGCGGGACGTTGTATATAAAATCTATCATTCATTAGAATCTATAGTAGCGTCCGCAGCGAGTTGGCGCTATTCGACTGACGCATGGCAGCACAGCGCGATGTTGCGAGATACGGCACAGCGGCCAGTCACAACGGGGAGGAAACGGGCGTGTCCTTTACCCTGACTGAGGAGCAACTCCAGGTCCGAGACTTGGTGCGTCGCGTCGCGCGCGAACGCGTGGCGCGGCGCGCCGCCGCCATCGACGCCAGCGGCGAATACCCGCAGGACATGTTCGATCTGCTGCGCGAGCTCGGCTTGTTCACCCTGCCCTTCCCGCCCGAATATGGTGGTTTGGGCAGCACGCTCGCGGGCTGCCTCGCGGTCGAAGAGCTGGGCCGGGTCTGCTACAATACCGGTTATCTGCTGGTTGTGCAGTGGGTGCCGCTCGGCACCATCCTCGCGGGCGGGACGCCGGAGCAGAAGGCGCGGCTGCTTCCCGGCCTCGCCTCTGGTGCGCTGCGCGCCGCCTTCTCGCTGACCGAGCCGCAATCCGGCTCCGACGTTGCCGGCATCCGCACCCGTGCGCGACCCGACGGCGACGGCTTCGTGCTGAACGGTGGCAAGATCTGGTGCACCAATGCTGCGGTGTCGGACTTCGTTCTGGTCGGCGCGCGGTTCGAGCGCGCCGATGGACCGGGTGAGGTCAATTTCTTCATCGTTGAGCGTGACCGCCCGGGCTTCCGCATCGGCCGCAAGGAGGAGAAGATGGGGGCCCGCGGCGTCCCTTCCTCGGCGCTGTTCTTCGACGACATGCGGCTGCCGAAGGAGAACCTGCTCGGCGGCGGCGCGGGCGGCTTCCGCTCGGTGATGGAGGCGCTGAACAAGTCCCGCCCCATCGTCGCCGCCCGCGCGGTCGGGCTGGCGCAGGGCGCGATGGACCACGCGATCGAGTTCGCCCGCGGCCGCCGCGCTTTCGGCGAGACCGTCTCCAACTACCAGGGTATCCGCTGGATGATCGCCGACATGGCGATCCAGATCGAGGCGGCGCGGCAGCTCACCTACGCCGCTGCGGCGGCGGTGGATGCCGGCAAGACGGGTCCTGAGATGGCGAGCCTCGCCGCCTCGGCCAAGTGCTTCGCCAGCGACGTAGCGATGAAGGTAGCGACCGACGCGGTGCAGATATTCGGTGCCTCCGGCATCTCGAACGAGTTCCCGATCAACCGCTATTTTCGAGATGCGAAGGTGGTGCAGATTATCGAGGGAACCAACCAGATTCAGCGCAATATCGTGGCGCGCAACCTCATCGGCAAGGCGGAGTGACGAGCATGGTCAAGGACGCGGTCGGGCCGCCCTATATGCGCCTTTGCTGCGAGGATCTGACGATTGGGCAACGCTTTCGTACCATCGGTCGTACGGTGACCGAAGCCGACATCGTGAACTTCATCAACTGCACCGGCACGGCCGAGGTACTGTTCATGAGCCTCGACTTCCTGGCCGCGAAAGCGAATCAAGGGCCGGGTTGCCGGTTACAGCTTCGCCGAGGGACCGGCGATGCAGGCCACCATGCCGCACACTAGCTTCGCCTTCCTCGACACGGACCTGAAGATCGAGCACCCGCTCTTCGCCAGCGACACCACCCATGTCGAGGTCGAGGCGATTGAGGCGCGGCTGTCGCAGAGTCGCCTCGGCGCGGCCTCGTACGCACGCGCAACCGCGTCGTCAAACAGGACGGCACCGTGGTTCTCACCTACACGCCGTTGCGCATGGTCGAGTGTCGTAGCGCCGGCGGGGCCTGAGGCGTGAGCGAGGCGGGCGGCGGGCCGCTGGCCGGCGTCAGGGTGATCGACCTGACGAGCGCCGTGCTCGGCCCGGTGGCGACGCAAATCCTCGGCGACATGGGCGCTGAGGTGGTGAAGGTAGAGCCGCCGCAGGGCGACACCATGCGCCAGATCGGACCTACGCGCGGGAGCGACATGGCGGTGATGTTCCTCAACATCAACCGCAACAAGCGTAGCGTCGTGCTCGATCTGAAGCGGGCGCAGGCGCGTCGCGCGCTGCTACGACTTATCAACGGCGCCGACGTGCTCGTGCACAATATGCGGGTCGGCGCCGCCGAGCGGCTCGGCCTCTCCTATGCCGCGCTGGCGTCGCGCAACCCGCGGCTCATCCATGCCAGCGCCACCGGCTTCCGTAAGGATGGGCGGCATCGAGACCGCCCGGCCTTCGACGACGTGATCCAGGGTATGAGCGGCCTCGCCGCACTGAACGCCATGCGCGACGGTGGCGAGCCTCGCTACGTGCCGAGCGCCGTCGCCGACAAGTTCTGCGGCCATGTCCTCGCCTCCGCCGTCGCTATGGCGCTCTACCGGCGCGAGCGCACCGGCCTCGGCCAGGAGGTGCATGTGCCGATGCTCGAGACCATGGTCTCCTTCAACCTCGCCGAGCATCTTTGGGGCGGGGTGCTGGACGACCCCTCCCTCGGCCTCGGCTACGGGCGAATGTTCACACCCTATCGGCGGCCCTTTCGGACCAACGACGGGTATTTGTGCATGATGGCCAATTCCGACGACCAGTGGCAACGGCTACTGGCCGCGCTCGGGCGGCCGGACCTCGCAGAGGATCCGCGTTTCGCCCGCCTCGCGCAGCGCGCGGTCAACATCGGCGTCCTCTACGCCATCGTCGAGGAGGTGATGCGCACCCGCAGTACTGCCGAGTGGCAGGCGCGCCTCGATGCCGCCGACGTGCCGAACGGGCCGGTTCACGGCCTCGCCGACCTGCTGGAGGACGACTACCTCGCAGAGACCGGCTTTTTCCGGCGCGTCGAGCACCCTTCAGAAGGGCGGATGCTGGTGACGGCAGTGCCCGTGGATTTCTCCGAGTCGCCGGGCGCGGTGCGCCTGCTGCCGCCGCGCCTCGGCGAGCACACGGAGGAGGTGCTGCGCGAGGCGGGGATGTCGGAGGCAGAGATCAGCGATCTCATCGGACGGGAAACCACCGGCGACCAATAACACGCGGCCGCCGCCAGCAGGCCGAGTACGCAACGAGGAGGGAGTCACATGTATCAACGCGGCCTGATGGGCGTGGGACTCTCGCCTGCCGCTCACCACACCTCGGGCCCATGCAATCTTTCCGCAGATCGCTGCGCGGCTACGATCCGTTGAAGGAGTTCAGCACCATCGGCTTCGTCGCCATTGCGTCGGTGGTCTTCGCAGCGCACCCGTCATTCCTGCGTACCTTGCCCAGGATGATCGGCTGGTGCGCGCCCACACCTCCAGACCGCGGCTGAGCACGGCCGTGACTGGGGCGATCGAGAAAGCCCACAGGTCTTCATGCCCCATTCCGGCGGCGTAGGACACACCATCCACCGGTCGCACGGCGTGGCAACGGGTGTCAGACGGCCTTATCCGGGACCAGGTAGGGCACGGTCAAGCCGTCCTTCACCGTGTCGAACGCGACGCGTACAGGCAGGCCGATGCGCAGATTTTCCTGCCGAGCCAGACGCAGCTGCGCGTTCATGCGCACGCCTTCCGCCAGATCGACGGTGGCGAGGGTGTAGGGCAGATCATCGCGGAAGCCGGGATGGAAAGGGTGGTGTGTGACCGTCCAGCTATGCACCGCGCCGCGACCGGACGCTTCGATCCACTCCACCTCCATGGAATGGCAGACAGGACACATCGGCTGCGGGTAGTGCCGGATCCTGCCGCAGCTGCGGCACTTCTGCAGCAGCAGCTTGCGCTCGTTCAGCCCTTCCCAGTACGGGGCGCTGTGCGGCGTGGGCTCGGGTACAAGCTTGTTGTATGTCTGGGTCGCACTCATCATCCCCTCCGCATGATGGCGACTGAACCATCGCCCATATCTCCATAGCCGGTGACGAGACCAACCTCGGCTCCGGCAACCTGTGCCTTCCCCGCCTCCCCGCGAAGCTGGCGCACCAGCTCCGTAATGTGGTTCATCCCGACCATGTGCGCCTGTGAGAGCAGACCACCATGCGTGTTCACCGGAAGCTTTCCGCCAAGTCGTATGGCGCCGCTTTCGACGAACGGACCGCCTTCCCCCTTCTTGCAGAACCCGAGATCCTCCAATTGGCAGAGCACAATGTAGGTGAAGCAATCGTAGATCTCCGCGACGTCGATGTCGTCGCGGGTCACTCCAGCCATATCGAAAGCACGCGGCGCCGCCTTGGCGAGGCCGAGGCGCGTTATATCCGGACGCTGAGTGATCACGCTCGGTGAGTCGGGATGCCCTTCGGCGACGCCCATCACCACGACCGGGGTCCTGCGCAGACCGCGGGCGCGTTCAATGCCACTGACGACGATGGCGCAGGCGCCGTCGCTCTCCAGACTGCAATCCAGCAGCCGAAGCGGATCGGAGATCATGCGCGAAGCCTGGTGGTCCTCGATGGAGATCGGCTTCGTCATGATCGCGTTGCCATTGAGGATCGCATTGGCGCGCGTCGACACGGCGATCTCGCCCAACTGGCGGCTGGTCGTGCCGTAGAGTTCCATGTGCCGTCGCGCCATCGGCCCATAGAGCTGCGCCGGCGCGATGGCGCCGAGCGGCATCTCGAACTCCCCGACCAACCGGAACTGCGGCATCTGCTGCACCCGGGCACCGATGCGACCCTGGGAAGCGCCATTCCGACCCACCGGGATCAGCACATGATTGCAGATCCCGGCTGCAATGGCGGCAGTGGCGCACTGGACCGCGGCGACACAGCTTGCGCCGCCGAGCGGCGTGGTAGCGGAGAAGCGGAGATCGCCGATGCCGAAATTGGTGGCGAACTCCTCGGCAACGACAGCACTCCCGTAAGGGATCACTCCGTCGATGTCGGAGGGACGGAGCCCCGCGTCCTCGATCGCCCGGAGCGACGCTTCGAGCTGCAACGATACGACGCTGCGGCCCGACTCGCGGGAATAGACGGTCTCGCCCACCCCGGTGATCGCTGCTTTCTCCCGCATTGACATGTGATCTTCCCCTCCGGTTGATCTGTCGCGTTCAGGCTCCGATCCAGCCCTGCGCTACCGCCGCGTCGTGCCGGCACCGCTCCGGAGTACCCAGCACCTGCCGGTCGAAGGTGATGCGCTTGAACTGGAAATGCAGACCGAGCAGGTCGGTGAAGCCCATGCCGCCATGAACCTCGGTGGCCAGCCGGGCCACCTCGCGCGTGACCTCGGCCAGGTGCGCCTTGGCATGGTTCGCCGCAATCGCGGCTTCCTCCGGGATCGCATCCTGCGCATAGGCCGCATACCAGACCATGGCGCGGCACGGTTCGAGCATGGTCGCCATGTCCGCACACATGTATTTCACGCCCTGAAAGCTGCCAATGACCCGGCCGAACTGCACGCGCTCCTTGGCATAGGCCACGGCGCGGTCGAGCATGGCCTGCGCCGCCCCCAACATGTCGGCCGCCAGGATCACCCGGCCCGCGTCGCGGACGCGCGCCGCCACCTGGAGCGGAGCATTGGACGCCTCCAGCACCTCGACGGCCGGCGTCTCCGCAAGGTCGAGGTCCACAAGCGGCCGTGTGCGATCGACGCTGCGACGCAGGGTGGCAGTGATGCCCGTTGCGTCAGCTTCGAGCAGCGCGGCGCGGCCATCCGCCAGGTAAACGAGGAAGTGTGTGGCGGCGCCCCCATCCAACAGCCCATCGACCGCACCGGAAAGCCGTCCGCTCTGAAGCCTGAGCGCAGCTCGACCGGTTTGCCCCGATATCCCGCCAAGGCCAACGCCAATCCGTATCTCGCCCGCGGCGATGCGGGGAACCCAGATCTGTCGCTGCACATCATCAGCGGCGGCCTGGAACGCCCGGACTGCCATCACCTGGGAGGCCGCGAAGGGCGTCGGAGCGGCGTGGAAACCCAACGCCTCGGCAACTAGCGCCGCGTCGAGAAGGCCGAGCCCGGCACCGCCATATTCCTCTGGCACCAGCATCGCATGCAGGCCGAGCTCGCCGAGCCCTTTCCACAGATCCGCATCGAACCCGTCGCCAGGTTCGGCCAGCCGGCGCAGGATGTCGAAGGGCAGCCGTGCTGACAGGAAGCTCCTGAGAGAATGGTCGAAGAGCTTCTGATCCTCGGTCAGTCCGAAACGCATGCTCAGGCTCCTCCCGTTTTCGGCTCGCGCGGCAAGCCAAGCCCACGCTCTCCGATGATGTTCTTCTGGATGTTCGAGGAACCGCCACCGATGATCAGTCCGATGTCGTACATGTAGTCGATGTGCCAAGTGGTGGACGGATCGTCCTCCGCCGCCTCGCCCTGAGGCTCGTAGGCGAGCCCGGCGGAACCCAGCACGTCGACCGCCAGGGAGGCCAGGCGGTGCGCGAGCATCGTGCCGTGATACTTCACGATCAGGCGTCCGAGGCCTGAATCGACTCCCTCCGCCTGATCGGTCAACAGACGCAGATTGTGGTAGCGGGCCGCCATCACCTCGCCTTGCAGCCGCAGCAACCTGTCGCGCCATTCCGCGTAATCCAGAAGGCGGGAGCCGTCCGGCCGCCGCTCCTGCATCATCCGGCGAATGGCTTCGAGACGGTGTTGCAGCTTGTTGGCATCACCGAGAAGCAGCCGTTCGAATTTCAAGGTGATGTTGGCAACCTGCCAACCGTCGCCGCGCCCCATCACGATCTGGTCCACGGGCACGCGAACGTCGGTGAAGAAGGTCTCGTTGAACTCCGCCCGTCCTGTCATGGTGCGCAGCGGTCGAACCTCGATCCCCGGCGTGTTCATCGGAACCAGAAGGTAGGACAGACCGGCGTGCTTCGGCTTGTCAGGCTCTGTCCGGCAGAGCAGGAACATCATGTCGGCGTAGTGGGCCGAGCTCGTCCAGATTTTCTGACCGTTGATGACGAACAATCCGTCCTGCACCGTCGCGCGCGTGTGCGCGGCGGCGAGATCCGAACCGGATCCGGGCTCCGAGTAGCCCTGGCACCAGATCACCTCGCCCCGAATGGTAGGACCGACCCAACGCCGCTTTTGCTCTTCCGTGCCGACCTCCAGCAGTGTCGGCACCAGCATGCTGATACCCTGGTTGTGGATGCCCGGCGAAACGCCGCTCCGGCTAAACGCGTCGGCGATGATCGCCATCTCGATGACATCATGAGGGGCGCCGAAGCCGCCATAGTCACGTGGTATGTTTCGGGCGAAGTAGCCGGACTCGAGCAGCAGCGCCTGCCACTCCAGAACCTTCCTGTCGGGCCGCTTGCGCCCGCCGCCAAGCTGGGGCGCACGGTCGCGGTGCCGGGCGATGAAGGCATTCGCTTCATCGCGTAGTGCCCGATGCTTCTCAGTCAGTGTCAGATCCATGGACGTCCTCGCTGTGCGATCCTCTCGGCGGCCCGCCGTGAACGAATACTCTTCCGCGCTCTGTCGCGAGGGCTCTGGTTCCAGAACCCCACCCTGCCCGGACCTGAGCCCGGAGCACGCGCAGGCCCACCAAGACGTTTTCGGTTACTACGAGCTTCGCGTGCCAGCATCGAGCTTGTGTATCCGCGCATTCTTGCCGGAGCCGGTCGACACGAGAAACTCTCCGGCACCATACCCCGCTTCGATGGGAATACGGAGGAGCCGCCCACCCTCCGCCGTACTGGCTTCCGGCCGGACGGTGACAACCCGGGATGCCCAAGCGGCGCCGAGTGCTTCGGCCACGGTTCGGTGTTGTCCGACCTTCTCCAGGTTCAACCGCGTTGGAAACAGGACCGTGCGGCGGCCCGTATCGGCGTCCTCGCACGCCTGACGTGGTGTCACCCAGACGGAGTCGACCGATTCCCTACCATCGTGACGCAGTAGGTGATCGAGCGGTGCCTCGGCGAGGAAAAAATGGGTATCAAACCGCTTGGGCATGTGCGGCGGCGTTATCCAGTGGGCGAAATGCACGAGCCGGTCGAAGGCCGCAACCAAACTTTCCTGCTCGACCATATCGGCGAAGCTGAGACTGCCCGCCTCGATTGCCTGCCGGTAAGTTGCACCCAACGCCTCCGCCCGGGCGCCGTCCAGCAGCGGCCCACGAGTGGCCGTTCGGGCGAACAGCACGCCGCATTCCTCGAAGGCTTCCCGCGCCGCGGCCGCCATCACGGTCAGCATTTCGTCGCTGATTTGGTCAGCACCGTCGGCCAAGCGGCGCCATCGGGGATCGGCATCTCCGGCGCTCGCGGAGCCGCCGGGAAACACCAAGGCTCCTGACGCGAACTCAATCTCGTGATGGCGAAGTACCATGAAAACTTCCAGCCCATCCGCGCCGTCACGCGCAAGCATCAGCGTCGCGGCGCTGCGCGGCGTCACAGGTTCGGTCACGAGCACACCTCGGCGTCGGAAGGATTGGATCTGATCAGGTCAGCCATGGCGAGCCACGGTCGGGGCCTGATCGGCAAGGGTGGCGGATAGTCTTTCAACCGCCTCGGCGTAGTCCTTCATGAAGTCATACACGACCGACCTGACGGACTGTTCCGTGTTCATCAGGCCCACGCACTGCCCGACAAAGTAGGCAGCGATCTCCTTGGCACCTTCGTGACCCGCCTCCGCGAGTTTGTCCACCTTGGCCATCGCCGGGCGTGCAAGAATGCCTTGCAAAGGCATCGGCAGGGGATCAGGCGCGCCCTTGACGCCCCATGCGTCCGACCAGGCGGACTGCAACTGCCGCGTCGGCTTGCCGGTCCTGCTGCGGGAACGCACCGTGTTGGCGGAAGACGCATTCAGCATCTTCTCTTTGACGGTGGGCGTCGTTTCTGCCTCCGTCGTCGTGAGCCAGACCGACCCGCACCAAACGCCGGCTGCACCCATCGCCATGCATGCGGCCATCTGGCGGCCCGTGGCGATCCCGCCCGCTGCCAGCACGTCGATGTTGTCGTAGTCCTGCACCGCCTGGATCACTTCGGGGACCAGCACCATCGTCGAGATCTCGCCGCAATGGCCGCCGGCTTCACCGCCCGCGGCGACCAGGACATCGACGCCCGCCTGTGCATGCTTGACGGCGTGGCGCCTGGATCCTGTCAAGGCGCCGACGAGGATGCCCCGCGAATGCGCCTCCGAAATGATGGACGCGGGAGGCACGCCGAGCGCATTGACGAACATCTTGATCGGATACCTGAACGCGATTTCCAGCATCTTGGCGGCGCCGCTCTCGCGCATGAAGGACGAGTCACGATCGTCGTATTTGCCTGTCCAGACGTCGGAACTATCGATGCCGTGCCGTTCAAGCAGGTTCGCAACGAATTTGCGATGCTCCTCTGGGACACTCCCCTGAAGCTCCGCGTTGTCCGAGTCGGAGTCCTTGCCTACCATGTTCTGGGGAATCAGCAGGTCGATACCGAACGGCTTTCCGTTGACACGCTCGTTGATCCAGTTCAGCTCGACAGCCAGCTTCTCCGGATTCAGGCCGACCGCGCCGAGGACGCCGAATCCCCCAGCATTCGTCACCTCGGCGACGACATCCCGGCAATGCGAAAAGGCGAAAAGGGGAAACTCGATTCCGAGTTTTCTGCAGAGCCTCGAGTTCATCATTTCCTCACCCCCGTCTATTCCATGAAATTGGCCGGCGTCCGTCTCAGCACATCTCCAGTTGCCGGTATCCTTCCGTTGCCACGGCGTTGGCCCTCGCGCGAAACGCGGGCGCGCTTCCGCTGTAGCGTGCAATGATCCGCGTCTGCTTGCCTTCGACGTTCTGGTTGATCCCGGTCATCCAACTATCGACGTCGTTCGAAAGCAGGCCTTCACCCGCCTTGAGCACGAAGCTGGTCCAGTCCTCGACCGCCTCGGACTTTGGTACGACATACGTGTAGCCATGCTGGCGCATGTACTCGATCAGGTTGGTGATCCAGAGGACGTTGTACTCGGCCGATCGCGGTATGTTGCCGAGAGCCGTGTGCGGACCGATGCACATGAACATGTTCGGGAAGTCCGCGATCTGGACTCCCAGGAATGTTTCGAGCGCGGCCCGCCATTTCTCCTTGAGCTTTGCTCCGCTGGCGCCGCGGATGTCGATGCGATCGAAGCTTCCGGTAATGGCGTCGAAGCCGGTGGCGTAAACGATCATGTCGAAGGCGAAGTCGCGGTCCGCGAACTCCACGCCGGTCGGCGTGATACGCCGGATCGGATTCTCGAGAACGCTGACCAGTTCGACATTCGGCTGGTTGAACACCTCGTAGTAGCCGGATTCCTGGGGAACCCGCCGTGTTCCGAACCCGTGATCTTTCGGGATCAGCAGATCGGCGACCTTCGGATCATGCACCCGTTCGCCAATCTTGCGGGCGACGAATTTCGAAACCTCGTCGTTGGCGGCACGATCCGTCATCATGTCCTTGAAGCCACCGACCCACATGGAGAAGCCGGGAGTCCGGTATTGTTTTTCCCAGAACGCCTCTCGTTCTTCGAGCGGTAGATCGAAGGTCCGGCGACCATCGGGGGTGTGCAGGAATCCAGCCGAGGTCTGTTCGCAGAGCTGGAACATCTCAGGGTACCATGCGCGCAGCTGCTTCATTTCGTTCTTGGAAATTGGCCGGTTGTGCAACGGCTTACACCAGTTCGGGCGGCGCTGGAACACCGTGAGGGATTTCGCCGTCTTGGCGATTTCCGTTATGACCTGGACGCCACTCGCTCCCGTGCCGATCACGGCGACCCGCTTGCCCTCGAAAGTCACCGGATGTTTGGGCCACAAACCGGTATGATAGGCCTCGCCCGCGAAGCTTTCCCGTCCAGGGACTTTCGGAAAGGTCGGCGCGGAGAGCGGGCCGACCGCCGTTACGAGGAAGCGGCATGTGTGCCACGAACCGTCCTCCAACCGGACAGCCCAGGAGCGGGAGTCATCGTGGTAATGGCACGCGGTCACTTTGCTCGCGAAGCTGATACTGCGGCGGAGGTCGAACTTATCGGCGACGTGGTTCAGATATCGCTCGGTCTCCGGCTGTCCCGCGAAGTGCTCGCTCCAATCCCATTCGTCCAGCAGTTCCTGGCTGAAGGAATATGCGTACGAGTAGCTTTCGCTGTCGAAACGCGCCCCCGGATAGCGGTTCCAGTACCATGTCCCGCCGACGCCGGTGCCCATCTCGAACAGCCGGACATTCATGCCGAGGCGGTCGCGCAGGCAATGCAGCTGAAAAAGGCCGGATAAGCCGGCGCCGATGATGATTGCGTCCCATTCCGGTACGGGCGCCGGATCTGCGCGACGCAACGTTTCAGATGTCTGGATTTGCATTGATGCCGCTCCGGGTCCACAAGGTTGCGCTTGACGTGCGAATGACCTAGCGGCGGAACCTGACCGTGGCCCGCCCAGGCGTCATGATCTCGCCGGCCTCCGACTTGACGAACACCGAGATCTCCGCTTCGAGGTCGGCAGGTCTGACTGCCTCTATCCTTCCTCCGGAGATCAGCGTTTCGCCGAGGTAGCTTGCCCGTCGGTTCGAATACTCGAACTCGATGAGGTCGCCGTCATCGCCCAGCCAGTTGACAACGGCTTGCGTGAGCCAGTCGCCTTGCAGCGGACCGTCGACCACGATCGCGGGGTGCTTCTCCACCTCGGTGGTATAGCCGGCATCATAGTGGATGCGATGCGCGTTCCAGATCGCAGCATTATAGAGAAACAGGGATACGTTGGTCGGTGCATGACGACGCTCGGGCAGACAATCGCCGACCTGGATATTCTTGATATCTGGCATCACAAGGTTCCTTAGCGAACAATGCGCGTTTGTACTTCCTCGGCCACCCGCTCTCCGGTCTCGGTTCGCACGTCAATCCTGTAGACAAGGAAAATCAGGTCGCCTTTCGAGCCGCGCTTTTCATACATATCCGAAAGGGTGCAAACGGCCAGAAGTACGTCGCCGGGCTTTATCCGGTGGAAATAGCGCGTCTTCGTACCACCGGCCATGACGCGCTTCAGCGGCAGGTCAGGCAAGAGCGAGGTCGTGGCGATGCCGTCCGGCCCCAGTTCGTTCATGGGCACGAGCGGACGAAGCGCGCCGAACAGAAACATCGGCGGAGCCTCATCCCCGTCGAGGAATTTCTTCAGCCGCTGCTCCGTAGCGATCGAATACTTGATGATCTCGCGGCGACTTACCTCGACCCGCATCGGCGGATCAGACGCTCCGATCATAGCCCGTGCCTTGGCCGGTATCAGACCCATATCGTGATCTCGCCTACCGCTCGTCTCTCGTCGAGATTCTGGTACGACAGATTTCTCGTTCATCCATGGCATTAGTTTCTATCCTAGCCGCAACAATCTGACGCTTTCGGAAAGCCGTCCCGCCGCAGATTGCATCGCGCGGGTGAGCGACCCGAGCGCATCGTCGCCGAGGTCGTGGGAATGCCCCGCTGCCGTCAGGATCAGCAGCAGCTCCCATGAGGAGGACAGAACAGGCACTGAGACCTGCGTGACACCTTGGAACATGGTCCCGCGGTCGATCGCGAAACCCGATTGCTTCGCGTCCGTCACCCGCGCGACGAACTCGGGAAAGGAAGGCTTGCTGTACCACCTGACCTGCGCCAGGAGCGCCTCGAGCTCCGACTCGGTGCTGTTGCCGAATGCGGCCATGATCACCCCCGATGCGCCAGCCGGGCCGGGATATTGGCGCCCAACCATCACGTATAAATCGGTGCGAAACGCGGTACCGACCCAATCCAGCAAGAGCAGCGAGGAGCGGCCCAGCACCTTGGACAGGTACACCGAGACACCATGCGCGTCAGAAAGCGTATCCATTAGCGGGCGCGCCAAGTCCATCAGCCCGCTGCGGTGCAACACTCCGTACGCGAATTCGAGAATGTGCAGGCTTATCGAGTAGCTGCGCGTCGGCTCGTCATAGCCGACAAAGCCCTCAGCTTGCAGCGTGCGCAGGATGTTGTAGGCGGTGCCGCGATGCAGGCCTGCGGCGCGGGCGACCTCGCTCGCGTTCAAGGGCCGCTCGGATGCATGCAGCACGCGGAGAACATTTGCGGCCGCGACGATCGCGCCCACCGGCTTCCCGGGCGTTGCCGTAGTGCTGCCGGCCGCCGCCGATCCCCGATGGCTTGCACCGGTCGGCTCGCCTTCGAGGTCTTTCGCTTGAAGCGTTCTCGTTGAGCTCGCCGGCTCCCGGTCCATTCCTCTAACCTACCAAGCGCGTTGACGCATGCTGATGGGCATGATACGCACGCGCCTTGTCGGCGCAATAGAAATCGCATGTCTTATATTGAAGACATCCAGGAACGATATGCCCTTAGATCCGCAGATCCAGGCATTGCTCGACAAAGGAACGGGTGTGCCCGCCACGCACACCCTGCCGGTCGACGTGGCGCGCGCACAGTACGAGGCCCGGATCGCTTCGATGGCGCCGCCGGCTGCGGTCGCCGACGTGTGCGAGCGGACGATCGACGGACCGGGCGGGCCGTTGCGACTGCGCATCTATACGCCACTCGGGTCCGGCCCCTTTCCGCTGCTCGTGTTTTTTCACGGCAGCGGCTTCGTGCTGTGCAGCCTCGACACGCATGACGGCGTGTGTCGCAATCTGTGCGCCGGGGCGGCGTGTGTCGTCGTGTCGGTCGATTACCGGTTGGCCCCCGAGCACAAATTTCCCGCCGGAATTGAGGATTGCCTGCACGCTGTCCGCTGGGCGACTGCCCACGCCTCCGAACTCGGCGCCGATCCAACGCGCGTCGCCGTCGCGGGCGACAGCGCCGGCGGCAACATGGCCGCGGTTGCCGCGCTCAGGCTGCGCGACGAAGGCGGCCCGGCCCTGTGCGCGCAGCTGCTGCTCTACCCCGTGACGGACTACCACACGCCCGGCACGCCTTCATATGAGGAGAACGCCGAGGGCTACGGGCTCACCCGCGACACGATGAAGTGGTTCTGGAAGCACTACCTGAGCGATCCTGCCCAGGGAGCGCACCCACATGCCTCGCCGCTCCGCGCCCGTGATCTGTCCGGCTTGCCGCCGGCGCTCGTCATCACCGCCGAATACGATCCCCTGCGCGACGAAGGCGAATTGTACGCCGACAAGCTGCGCGCAGCCGACGTGCCGACGACCAAGACGCGCTATGACGGTGTCAACCACGGCTTCATGTTCTGGGTCGGCGTCGCGGACAAGGCCGGCGCGGCGATGAACGAAGCCTGCGAATGGCTGCGCGGCGCCTTTGCCGCTCCGCACCATTCCTGACTGACCCTGCCATCCGGAGCGCCATATGCGTCGCGGCGACGCGCACCTCCAAGCCCGCACAATTCGATCAGACCGATGGCATCGACGCGCTGATCGTCGGCGCCGGGTTCTCCGGCCTGTACCGGCTGCTCTGCCTGCGCGAACCGGCTCGGCGCCTCGGCGCTGGTGCTCGAGGCCACCTGGTACTGGAACCGCTACCTATGCGCGCGCTGCAATTTCGAGAATCTTGACAGGGTTCTTCGTGCTCTACCGCCTCCAAGCCTCAACTACGACCTCACCTTCACCATTCAGGGTGGCACCCTCCAGGTGCTGCGCGGCATCATCGCCCGCGGGCTCGGCCTGCGCTGACCGCAAGGGCGAAGGAGATCACATGACGTCTGCAGAGCAACCCGGCCGTGGCGGTCCCCTCGCCAGCGTGAAAGTGCTGGAGTTTGCCGGCATCGGGCCGGCGCCGATGGGCGCCATGATGCTGGCCGACATGGGCGCCGACGTTCTGACGATCGATCGCGTCGAGGCGGTCGAGCTCGGCAGCCCACGGACACCGGGCTTCGACCTGCTGCGCCGCAACCGGCTGGTCGCCAAGCTCGACCTCAAGAGCAAGGACGCTCAGGCCTGTGCGCTCGACCTCGCGGCGCGTGCCGACGTGCTGATCGAGGGCTTCAGGCCGGGCGTCATGGAGCGCCTCGGCGTCGGGCCCGAGCTCTGCCACGCGCGCAACCCGCGGCTGATCTATGCGCGCATGACGGGCTGGGGCCAGGTTGGCCCGCTTGCCAATCGAGCGGGGCACGACCTCAACTACATCGCGCTTTCGGGCGCGCTGCCCGCCATCGGCCGCGACGGCGGGCCGCCGACGCCGCCGCTCAACCTGGTCGGCGACTTCGGCGGCGGCGCCCTCTATCTCGTGGTCGGCGTGCTCGCCGCTCTGCAGTCGCGCCACACGACCGGCAAGGGTCAGGTCATCGACGTCGCCATGGTCGATGGCGCGCTATCGCTGATGACGGCCTTCTACGGCAGCTACTCCTCCGGCCGGATGTCGCTCGCGCGCGGCACCAACGTCGTCGACGGCGGCGCGCCCTACTACGACGTCTACCAGTGCGCCGATGGCGAGTACGTGTCGGTGGCCTCGATCGAGACGCGCTTCCGCCGTGACCTCTACAAGAGGCTCGGCCTCGATCCCGACAGCCTGATCGGTCAGGATGGCGCAGCGCAGCGCCACGCGCTGAAGCCGAAACTCGCCGCGATCTTCAAGCAACGCACGCGCGCCGAATGGTGCAAGGTCTTCGAGGGTAGCGACGCCTGTTTCGCCCCGGTGCTGTCGATCGCCGAGACGGCGGCGCATCCGCACAATGTCGCGCGCGGCGCGCTGCAGGTGATCGATGGCATCACCCAGCCGGCCCCGGCGCCGCGCTTCCAGGGCACGCCCTCGCCCGTGCCGCGACCGCCGCGCCGTTCCGGCACCGACACCGACGACGTACTGCCGCGCTGGGGCGTCGATGCCGACACGATCGGCCGCCTGCGCGCCGCCAACGTCCTCGCCTGAGCCAACGGAGCTGCCGTGCAGCCTTACCCCATCCTATCGCGATGTCGGCATGTCGCCCGCTGACCGCGCCGGGTGACCTGCCGAACTGGCGGAGTTCCCGCAGGTCGCCGGGTCCTGGCGCGGCTTGGCCCGCCGATGGCTCGAGACCCGCCCCGTCGCGAACTGCTCTTGCCTGCTAGAAACGCCAGAGGGAGCCGTGTCATGACACTTAGGGAGGCCGATAAGTCCGCTGGCATCGCTGAGGGCGATCTCACGGGTCTCGCCGACGCTGTGTTTCACGATATCTCGGATGGTGTGATTTGTGCCGACTGTGAGGGGCTTATTCGGTTCTGGAATGCCGGCGCGGAGCGCATCTTCGGCTTCTCGCGCGATGAGGCGGTTGGTCAGTCTCTCGAGATCATCGTTCCCGAACGCCTCCGGCAGCGCCACTGGGACGCCTACCGCCGCATGACGGAGACCGGGCAATCCCGGCATCTATCGAACGAACCCCTCTCGGTGCCCGCCCAGACCAAATCCGGACAGACGATCTCCATACAGTTCACGGTTGGGCCTCTGCCCGGTCCGTACGGCGTAGTGGCGGGTATCGTTGCGGTGCTGCGCTACGCGACCTTGACGTCTCAGGAACTGAGGAGACTCCGTGCGGACAAACGCGGGATGTAATCCCAATAAACCCATGCAGCGCGCCCGACGAAACAATATCGGTCGCAATCCGTCGCAAATGTTGGGCCCGATCAGGGTGCGATTGATGGAGCCTGCAACAAGCTCAATCGCCTGGACGCCACGGAACATGGACCAACTACGCCGCGTACAGTGAGCGCAGAGAAACAGAGCGCTGCGAACAGCTCGTCAAAGAGAACTTGACGAGTTGCGGCGCCACTCGAGGATTGGCAGGCTCGATGCGAGACGAGGATGTCGATGCGTCATGCGACGCTCGGCTGTCGTGTGATGGGGCCGTCGGGTTCCGAGGACCATCGAACCGAGCCAAGTAGGACGCGCCGGCTTGTGACGCCTGCGCCAGCCTGCGCCCTACATGGAGTGCCACCAACTGCAGGCCAGCGTCGGCCAATATGGCGTGTTCAACGGTAAGCGCTGGCGCGCTGTAATCTACCCGATGGTCCGCGATCGCATTCTAGCCAGCGTATAGCCGGCCTCAGCCGACGGCCGATTTCTCGGGAATTTCCAGCCCCAACGTGTCACGCAACGTCTTGCCGGGATATTCCTTGCGGAATAGCCCGCGCCGCTGCAGTTCCGGCACCACCAGGCGAACGAAATCCTCGTAGGCGCCCGGCATATGGGTCGCGGCGATGACGAAGCCGTCGCAGGCACCGCCGTTGAACCACTCCTCCATCTGGTCGACGATCGTCTTCGGCGTGCCAATGAGTGTCGGCACTTCGCGAATCGTGCCGCGGCCACTGAATTGCACGAAGTCGCGCGTCGTCGGGTTGGCCTTGCCGCTGGTCAAGATCACCCGGTCGCGCATCGCCTGCAACCCGTTGATTGACTTGAGCTCGGCATCGGTAAATGGCTCGTCGATCGGCTTGCTGGCGAAATCGAAATTCAGCACCTCCGACAGCAACGCCAGTGAATCCATCGGGTGGGCCAGCTTGTCGATCAGCGCTGCTTTGTCTTCCGCCATCGACTGGGTCTCGCCCGGCACGACGTATACAGCAGGGGCCACTTTGACCTTGTCGGGATCGCGGCCGGAGGCCGAGACTTGCTGCTTGAAATCGGCGTAGGCCTTCTTGCCGAGCGCCAGATTGGCAAAGATCACGAAAATCAACTCACCCCATCGGGAAGCGAACGTCTTGCCGCGGCCGCTCTGCCCCGCCTGGATGATCACCGGATGGCCCTGCGGCGAGCGGGGCACAGTGAATGGCCCGCGGGAGCGGAAGAACTTCCCTTTGTGGTCAAGCCGATGGACCTTCGAGGGATCTGCGAAAATGCTCTTATCGCGATCCATCACGATCGCATCATTCTCCCAAGTGTTCCAGTGGCCGAGCACCACTTCCATGAACTCATCGGCGCGGTCGTAGCGCAGGTCGTGCTCCAAATGCTCGGTCTGGCTGAAGTTCATCGCCTCCGAGTCGTTCAGCGACGTCACAACATTCCAAGCGGCGCGACCGCCGATCATGAGGTCGAGCGTGGCGAAGACGCGGGCGACGTGGAACGGCTCGTAGTAGGTCGTCGAGTAGGTCCCGCCGATGCCCAGATGCTGCGTCGCCAGCCCCATCGCAGTCATGATCGAGATCAGATCCATCTTCACGACGCGAACGCCATGCTTGACCGAAACCTGATAGTCGTCACCATACCGGTCCGGCATAGCCAGTCGGTCGTCGAAGAAAGCGAGATCGAACCTGCCCTCTTCCAGCGTGCGAGCAATGCGCTGGTAGTACTGGGCGCTCATGAAATCGGGCATGGTTTGCGGATGGCGCCATGACGCGGGGTAGTTTGAGCAGTTCTGCGCCTGCATGAACGCCACCAGCGTCATTTGCCGATTCTTCTGATCACTCATGACCTGACCTCCTTTTTCTCCTGGCGCGGTGTGACCAGCGATCCGGCCGCATCTCGCAGGCCTAATCAATACCCGTGACATAAGGAACAAGAGGGAATGGCATGCCAAGTCGGCCGCTGCCGTCGCATTCCCGAGCCTTCAAATACTTGATCATCTAACGATCAGGTTTATCGACTGGCCAGTTTGGCCTTAAGCGCATCGTATTTGGCGGCGACGTCCTGGTGCTGCTTGCGGAATTCGGCGCTAACTTCTTCCGCCAGCTTCTCGAACTCTTCCACCGGCTTGCCGCTCAGCCGAGTGGAAATGCCACCCTTGCCCACCATGTTTTCCAGCGCGCTGATGTCTTCGGCCATCGCCTCCGGCCATTGCTTCTTCATGGCATCGGCAGTCGCGGCCAGCACCGCCTCGCGATCGGCCTGCGGCAGGCTGGCGAGCCAGTTCTTGTCGACCACGATCGCATAGGTGATGATGTTCATGCCCGGCACGATGGTCGCATACTTCGCCGTGGTACCGACCATTTCCCAGCCGCCCGGCGAAGTATAGACCATGTCAATCGCGCCCTGGACAAAGGCGGTCGCGATCTCCGTCGTGGCCAATGTCACTGGACTGGCGCCGTAGCGGGTCATCAGATTCTGCAGCACACGACCGCTGGGCACCCGCACCTTCTTGCCTTTCATGTCCGTAACCGCGGCGATGGGCGACTTGGAGAGGAAGATCCCCTCTGAAGTGCGCGCGATGCCCAGGACCTTCAGCCCCTTATCCTCGACCAGCGAGGACATCATCGTCGTGAGCCCGGCACGAAATTCATCATGCTGCATCATTGAGTCCTTGACGCCGAACGGCAGGCCGATGATGCCGCAGGCCTGATTGACGTTCTCCAGCCAGTTGCTGGCCGGCCAGACCATGTGCACGGCGCCAGTGCTGAGCGCCGCAAGCGCATCCTTATCCTTGTAAAGCGTGCTGGCGTGGAACACTTTGGCGTTGATGCGCCCATTGGTGCGCTTGGTGATGTCAGCTGCCAGCTCATCCATCTGCCTGGCCTTCCAGTGCGTGGCGGCGATCTCCGAGGTGATCACCATGTCGGCCCCCATCGCCAGTACCGGCGTCAAAATGGCGGCGACCCCGATTGCGGCTGTGGCAACTATTCCTGCGAACTTCATTGCGTCCCTCCTCCTTAAAAATCCTGTGCGTCCCCCTCAAAGCAGAGCCAGCGCGAGCCAGGGAAAGGCGTTGATCAGTACCAGCGCGAACAGACGCATGCCGTAGAATCGGATCACCGCCTTTACGATGCCCTCAAGCCTGATGCCGGTTATCTGGCTTATGACGAACAGGTTCAGTCCGACCGGCGGCGTGATGGTGGCGATCTCGACCAGCGCCGTCATGATGACCGCGAAATGGATCGGATTGATGCCGAGAACGGTGGCGATGGGAAACAGAACCGGAGCGGTAAGGATAATCAGCGACACACCGTCGAACACGCAGCCAAGGATCAGCAGCATGACGTTAGCCACAATCAGAAAAGTGAAGGCATCTATGCCCAGAGACCGGACGAGAGTAACCAGCTCCGTCGTCAGTCCCAGCCGTGTCAGAAGGAACGACAGTAGGCTGCCCGCCATCACGACCATGAAGATCATCACCGATTGCAGCACGGCCTCGCTCGAAGTAGCCCAGAACTCCCGCAGGTTGATCGTGCGATAGACGATCAGCGCAAGTATGGCGGCATAGACCACCGCGAAGCCCGAGACCTCGGTAGGTGTCATTACGCCGAAATAGATGCCGCCGATGATCAAGACAGGCAGCAGCAGCGCCGGACCGGACTTGCGCGACTGCTTGCCGAATTCGCGCCAGTCTGGCCGGCCGGTCTTGATCCCGTATTTGTTCCGCCAGGACATCCAGGCGGTGGCCACGGCCAGCAAAGAGGCTTCGAGAAGCCCGGGGATGATGCCGGCGATAAACAGGTCGGTGATCGGCAGCTGCATCATCGCGCCGATCAGAATGAAGGACAGCGATGGCGGGATCATGATGCCCAGCGTACCGCCTACCGCCACCAGCGCGGCAGCGAATCCCTTTGGATAACCCTCCTGCGGCAGCACCCGCGTGGCAACCGGACCCAGCGCCGCCGCGCAGGCGACGCTGGAGCCATTGATCGCGGCGAAGAACACCGACGCAACGAGCAGGCTGATGGCCACGCCGCCGCGGACGCAGCGCAGCACCGAGCCCAACGTGGAGAAGATCATCTCCGCGATGCTCCCTCTTGTCGCAAGATTGCCGGCCAAAATAAAAAACGGGATGGCCACCAGCGCATAGCTGTCGAGCGAGCTAAAGGCGACATGAGCCAGCGTCACCGACGGCACATCCAGCGAGAACAGTAGCAGGATGGTGGCGATAAGCCCCAGAGCGACGGCTATCTGCTGGCCTGACGCGATAAGCATGAACAGCAGGACGATTGCGATACCGGTAAGCATCAGGCGTTTTCCGGGCGGGCCGACTGGAAGGGATCCCTGCCCTTGAACACCAGAACGGTGCAGTAGACGAAATAGAAGAACAGCAGAAGGGCGCCGACCAACAGCCCGATCTTCACGATCCACAGCGGCAGGTCCATCGTCTCGCTCACCATGGCCAGGCGCCGCAGATGCAGCGTTTGCACCCATCCCGCCCAAACCAGCATTGCCGAGAACAGCAGGCCGCCCAAGCAGCTGGCGACATTCAACACCCGCTTGAGCCAGAGCGGGCAGCGATCGAAGACAAGTTCGGTGCGAATGAAATGGCCGCGGCGCGGGGCCAGCCCGAACACCAGGAAGATCGACCACAGCACGAAATAGCGCACCACCTCTTCCGCCCATGGGTAGCTCGTGCTGAACAGCGTCCGCGCCGTCGCCTCCAGCAGCATGACGCTGGCGGCCACCAGCATCAGCCCGGTGCTGATACTCCACAGCCCGCGGCGCTCGAACGTGTCGAGCGCCCCCAGCCATCGCGGCGTGAAAGGCTGCGAACCCGTTCCGGCTCCGCGGTCGCCGGGCAATGCCATGTCAGATAACTCCTCGGGATTTCAGCTTGGCAAGCTTTTCGGCCGTCAATCCCAGCAGTTCGCCATACACGTCGGCGGTATTGGCGCCATGTCGGCGGCCCAGATGGGAGACCCGGCCCGGCGTCTTCGACAGGCGGGGCAGCACCGCTGGAACGACGATCTCGCCGGCGTCGGGATCCTGGATCGTCAGCAAGCTGCCGCGCGCCGCGAAATGCGGATCGGCGAAGATATCGGCAATGCTGTTGACCGGTCCGCAGGGAATCTCGTCCCTCAAACACGTCGCCATGAGTTCGTCGCGCGTCTGCCGCCCGATCCATTCGCCGACGACGCCATTGATGAATTCGCGATTGTCGAGGCGCGCCCGCATGGTCTCGTAGGTGCCTGGCGCGACGAGATCAGGCCGCCCCATCGTGTGCGCGAGCTTCTCGAATATCTTATCGCTCGAGCAGGCGAGCGCTACCCATTCATCATCGCCACACTGGTAGTGGCTGTGCGGCACGATCGTCGCCGTGTCGGCGCCCATACGCTTGCGCACGACGCCGAATTTGGCATAGGCGGGCGCCAGCTCGTCGAGCAGGCGGAAAGTCGATTCATAGAGGGCGGCGTCGACGAACTGCCCCTCGCCGGTGCGATCGCGGTGGCGTAGAGCCATAAGCGCACCGATCGCGCCGTACAGCCCGGTGATATAGTCGCCCAGCGAGGTCGAACCGGGGATCACAGGCGGTCGGCCGGCCTCGCCAGCAAGATAGGTCAGTCCGCTGAAAGCATGGCCTATGCGCGCGAACCCCGGGCGGTCCTTGTACGGGCCTTCCTGACCATAGGCTGTAATCCGGATCATAACGATGTCGGACTTGACCGACGCCAGGTCCTTGTAGCCGAGCCCCCAGCGCTCCATGGTTCCGGGCCGAAAATTTTCGACCACGACGTCGGCCTGTCGGACAAGCTGCCTGAACAGCTCGGCTCCTTCCGGTTTGCCAAGATTCAACGTCGCGGTGCGCTTGTTGCGCGCTTCGCTGAGCCAGGTAAGCGAGTCGCCGGATTCTGCCTTCATACCGATGTTGCGCATTGGGTCAGCGAACTCCGGATGTTCGATCTTGATCACGTCCGCGCCGAACTCCGAAAAGATGGTGGCGCAAAACGGTCCCGCGAGGAACGTCGCCACGTCGAGGACGCGAATCCCATCGAGCGGCAGTCTAGATTTCGTGCCTTCCGACATTGTTTCCGCTCCGCTCACTTCCCGCGCTCCTTGACCAGCGCGTGCCGTTCGAGCAGCGCGTCCGCTAGTTTGATGTGCGCCAAATCGACCAGCTTGCCATCCATCTGGATGGCGCCGTTCCTCCCGGACGCCGCCATCGCCTCCTTAACCGCCTTAGCCCAGGCAAGCTCCTTGGCATCCGGCGCATAGACTTCATTGGCGATCTCCACTTGGGACGGGTGGATCGCCCATTTGCCTTCGAAGCCCAGTGCGGCGGCTCGTTCAGCCGACGACCTGAATCCCTCCGGATCCTTGAAATTCGCATAAGGTCCATCGAGTGGCCGCAATCCGAAGGCACGACAAGTCGTGGCGATCCGCGCCAGCGCGAAGTGCCAAGGGTCGTTCCAATGTTTCTCGGTTTCGCCCTTTTCGTTTCGAGCGAACATTCGATAGCGCGGGTTCGCCTGACCGGTGAACGGATCACGCGCCCGCATACTGATTGTAAAATCGCCAACGCCGAAGATCATTGCCTCCAGACGATCGCTGGCGCGGGCGATTTCTTCGACATTCGCCAGCCCTGCCGCAGTTTCGATCAGCACTTCTATGCCAATCGGATTCCGGCGGCCGATCGTGGCCTCAATGCCGTTCAATAGCTGCTCGACCACGTAGACGTCGGCGGCCATATTGGTCTTCGGCAGTAGAACGAGATCCAAGCGAGGACAGCGCTCGGCAACGGCGATGATGTCCCGATAAGCCCATGGCGTATCGAGGCTGTTGACCCTCACCGCCATTACCTTGTCGCCCCAGTCGATCTCATTGAGCGCTGCCACTGCAAGGTCGCGGGCCTTGTCCTTGAGTTCGGGAACGACGGCGTCTTCGAGATCGAGGAAAATGCCGTCGGCCGGCCCCTTGGCCGCCTTTTCGAAGAACTTCTCGGAACTCGCCGGAACGGCGAGTTCGGAACGTTGCAGCCGGACCTTGCGCAGCTCTCTGGAACGGGGAAACACGCTGATCGCCTCGTGAACTCGCGATTGTGTGGCGGAAAAGAAGTCGGTAAGCGAACGCCGTCGCTTGCTTATGCGATGCGGCGGCGCCGGTTACTTCAATCCTCCGCAGGGCGTTGGTTTAATCGCGCCCTTGACGAAATTAGACCGCCTGTCGTTTGATCGTTCAATCGAAAATATGCTATCTATTAATTGATGAATCGGATCAATATCGGACCGGACGAGTTGGAGACATTCATCGCCGTCTCCGAACTCGGAAGCTTCCGGCGCGCCAGCGAGAAGCTCGGCATTTCGCAGCCTTCCGTGACCGGCCGCGTGCAGCGGCTTGAAACGGTGCTCGGCGTCAAGCTGCTCAACCGCACAACGCGGTGTGTCACCATGACCGAAGCCGGCGAGCGGCTACGCCTGCGCGCCGAGCACACGGTCATGGAATTGCGCTCGCTCATGCAGGAGTTCCGGGACGAGGCGACGTTGCGGCGCGGCAGGGTGGCGATTGCCGCCTCGCCCACCGTTGCTGCATCGGTCCTGCCACCGATCATCCGGCAGTTTACCCGGGTCAATCCCGGCATAACGCTGACACTGACCGACGAATTCGTCGGCACCGTGCTTCAGAAGATCAGCAGCGCCGCCGTCGATCTAGCCATCATTCCCTTCGCCGGCACTGGCACGGAGTACGATTTTGAGCCGCTGTTCTACGACGAATTCTTCGTCGTCGCGCCGCGCAACCATCCTATCGCGCGTCGCGAGGTCGCAGACATCGAGCAGATCAGCAAGTACCCTCTGCTGACCCTGCCGCGGGAATCGGCAGTCTGGTTCACGCTGCGAGATGAATTCGAAAGCCGCGGCCTGAAATTCGAGCCCACCTTCCAAGCGTACAATCTGTTCACTCTGGTCGGGCTTGTCGAGGCGGGGCTTGGACTGTCGCTTCTACCGCAGATCATCGTCTCCCGGCTCAACTTGAATGCCGTTACGACGGTGCGCATTAGCGACGGCGCCATGCGCCGGCATATCGGCATCGTCACCCTGCGCGGCCGCGCCCTGCCGCCGGCGGTCGATGCTTTCATCCGCAGCCTGCGCGCCTTGCGCAAGCCGAAGCCGGACGCCAAGCTTAGAGTCCGGCTTTGCCGACTTCGTCCGCGATGATCGCCGCTTGCAGCACGTCCGCTGACGCTGCGAAGCTGCGATACTTCTTCGGAATGCTGCGGCCGAAGTAGCCACGCTCCAACAGTATCGCCTGCCAGTCCAGTGTTTTCTGATCGGGGAGCTTGCGACCGCCGCCGACCCTCGGCGAGCGTTGTCCTTCCTTGGCAGTGAAAGCGCGAACCCTTTATTATAACGCCTTATGCGATCCGAATACTCGAGATCCATCAGCGCTTCTCCTGCCTCGAGCGCTGTCCTGCACCATGTCGTGCGAACGCTAGGTCGTGTGGACTCTAGGGATTCCGTGCGGGTTCGAGACATGATTCAAGGCGGTCTTTTGGAGGGCAGCCTTGGGAGTTCTGGACCGTCTGATCCTGCGGGATGACCAGTGGAAACGGATGTCGCGGCATATCATCGGCGATGAGCGCACGCGCGGCACGTCTGGCCGGGACAATCGCCTGTTCGTGGAGGCGGTGCTTTGGATCGTATGAACTGAGACGATATTGACCTGACAGTTTGCGCCACACCGGGTGTCGCGAAGGGAGGGGCCGCAGGCCCCGAGCGCAGCGATGCCCGGTGTGGCCACGCCGCTCCCGGCCGGGGTTAGGATGGTGTTGTGAAGCACATCCAACCTCGAACGGAGAACGACATGACCACGGAGAAGAAGGTAGCACGGCGCAAGCTGACTTTGCTCGAGCTTGCCGGCCAACTCGGCAATGTCAGCAAGGCCTGCCGCATCGTCGGCTACAGCCGCCAGCAGTTCTACGAGATCCGGCGCAACTTCCAGACCTACGGTGCCGACGGCCTGCTCGACAGGATCGCCGGCCCGCGCAATCCGCACCCCAACCGGGTCGGCGAGGACGTCGAGAAGGCCATCCTCGACCATTGCCTGGCCCACCCCTGCCACGGCGCCCTGCGGGTCGCCGGCGAGCTGGCGCTGGCCGGCATCCCGGTCTCGTCGAGCGGGGTGCGTGGCGTGTGGAGCCGCCACGGCCTGCTCGGCAAGCATGACCGGCTGATGCGACTGGAGAAGGCCTCGGCCGACCGGGTCGTGCAGCTCAACGAAGAACAGGTGGCGGCCCTCGAACGCTTCAGCCCGGAGTTCCGCGAACGCCACATCGAGGCCCACTACAGCGGCGATCTGGTGGCCGTCGACACCTTCTTCGTCGGCCACCTCAAGGCGATCGGCAAGGTCTACCTGCAGACCGCCATCGACTGCTGCTCGCGCTTCGCCTGGGGCCGCCTCTACACCAACAAGATGCCGCTGACCGCCGTGCATCTGCTCAACACCGATGTCGTGCCCCACTTCGAGGAACACGGCGTGCCGATCAAGACCGTGCTGTCGGACAATGGCCGCGAGTTCTGCGGCCGGCCCGACCGCCATCCCTACGAGCTGTTCCTCCAGCTCGAAGGCATCGAGCATCGCAAGACCAAGGTGCGCCGGCCGCAATCGAACGGCATCGTCGAGCGCTTCCATCGCACGCTGCTCGACGAGCACTTCCGCGTCGAGGGTCGCAGGACCTGGTTCGAGACCGTCGAGCAGATGCAGGAGGCGCTCGACGCCTACCTCGTCACCTACAACACCGCGCGGCCCCACCAGGGTCGCGGCATGAATGGCCGCACGCCCGGCCGTGCCTTCCTCGATCGCATCCCCGCAAACGACAACCCACAGGAGGACAACGAACAGAACATCGACCAGACTGAAGCCGCCTGACCACCGGTTCCGGCGCGGCAACTGTCAGCCGATTACTGTCTCAGTACAGATCGTACGAACAGGTTCGCCGTGGCGCGACCTTCCGGAGGTGTTCGGCAGTTGGAACACTGTGTTCCGGCGCTTCAGCCGGTGGAGCCACAAAGGCGTCTGGCAGCGCCAGACGCCTACAATTCCGTGTCTCCCGCAAGGAGGCGTTGCACGATCATGCGACGCAAAACTTCATTTGTGCCGTCCGCCACGTTGACCGAGCGAACGTCTTGCCACGCATGAACAAGCTCAAGCTCGTTGGTGAAACCCATGGCGCCATGAGTTTGGATAGCGCGATCCAGCGCCCGGGCACCGATCTCCACCGCATAGGCCTTGGCCATCGATAGCTCCTTCACCGCCCGCTCGCCGCGGTCGATCAAGGCCGCCGCATTCAACGCGAAAAGATGCGCCGCATGCAGCTCTATCGCCGCTTCGGCCAATGGAAACGTCACGCCCTGGTATTCCGCGATCGGCTTGCCGAAAGCCTCACGCCGTTGTGTGTACGCAGTGCTGCCTCAATCGCCCAACGGCCAAGTCCCACAGCACGAGCTGAATTGTAAATGCGGCCAATAGAAACACCCAACAGTCCGATGCGGAAGCCCTCATGCAGTTCACCGACCAGCTGCCAAGGCTCGACCTGCACGTCCTCCAGCACGATGGAACCCTCGTTGCCGCCCACCGCCCCATGCATGCGGATGACACTCTCCAGCCTGAAGCCTGGTGATGCGGTCGGCACGAGAACGGCGCTGATACCGCCAGCCCGGCGTGACGCACGGTCCGGATCGGTCACGGCAAAGACGATGCAATAGTCCGCCTGCGGTGCGTTCGTCGTCCAGATCTTGCGGCCGTTGAGTCGCCAGCCAGAGTCGGTTTGTCTCGCCTTCGTGCGGGTCATGGTCGCATCCGAGCCGGCGCCAGGCTCAGACATGCCGAAACACATCGATGTCCGGCCCTCCATCATACCCGCTAGAATCTCGGAGCGTGCGCGATCTGTGACTTTCAATAGGACCGGGCTTGGACCGAAGGCCCAGTGGCTGACCGCATAAGCACCCAGCCAATTGTGGCTGCCACACATACGATAGATGCGCTCCCACACAACGAAGTAGGCAAGCATGCCCATGCCTGCCCCACCCAGCTCCACAGGCATCGACATCGAATAGTAACCAGCCTTTGCGGCCGCAATGCGCACGCCTCGAATATGGTCGACCACAGCAGGGACATAGCGGCCATCCTCGCTGTACATGCGACGCGGATCGGACAGCAGCGCATGATCGCTCTGGCGCGCGGAAGCACCTCTTTGCGAAGGAAACCTTCGATGCCATCCGCTATTGCGATGGCGCCGTCAGGAATCGGAAAGGCAATGGCGGTCAATGTGATCCTTGAAATGGTTGTCGGTTGCCTGGTGCAGCTTCGGAGCACACGCGCGCATTCCCAAACGCGACAGAGCCTGACGTGATGCGGGATTAGAGGGAGACCGTCCCGCCATCGACGGCAATCGTTTGGCCTGTCACCATCGAGCTGGCATCGGAAGCAAGATAGAGGATTGTGCCAACCAGGTCGTCGGTTGTGAGGACACGGCGAATGGACTGGCCAGAGACAATAGCCTTCACGGCGTCTTCCTTCTTCTCGCCGAAGAACTGGCTCATGCCGTCTGTCTCAACGACCGCAGGGGCCACTGCGTTGACACGTATGTTGAAGCGGCCCAGTTCGCGCGCGAGACCTCGCGTCAATCCAATCACGGCCGCCTTAGACGTCGTGTAATGCAGGGCGTTGGGCAAACCGTATGTCGCAGCCAACGAGGAGATATTGACCACGGAGCCACCCCGTTCGCGCATGGGCGGCACGAAGGCACGGCAGCAATTCCACACGCCGGTGACATTGACACGCATGCATGACGCCCAGTCATCCTCGGCGATAGTATCAAAGCGACCCGACTTGAGCGTCGCAAACAGTGCAGCGTTGTTGACCAGCACGTCCACCCGGCCAAGCCGGGTGAGGGCGTCGTCCGCCGCGGCGCGGCAACTGGTCATGTCTCCAACATCGCATCGCCGGCTGAATGCCCGACCGCCGTTAGTCTCAATATCGCGAAGCGTATCGCTGCAATCCGAGAGATCGAGCGCAACGACCGTAGCCCCAGCCTTGGCAAGCCCCTGCGCATAGGCACGGCCGAGGCCTCTCGCCGCGCCCGTCACAACTGCTATCCTGCCGGTCAGATCAGTCTGGGCCATTGTCATTCTCCTTCACACTGGCGCTCGGCTCCGTTCCCCTCTAGGTCATCGACTGAGCAGTGGCCAGACCTGTCGCCCGCCTCGTTCATGCAAGGGCGTCGCGACGGAACACCGACTCGTCCGCCAGGATGTCGAGTGGTCAGGTGTATTTGCGCACATCGTCGATCACCTTGCCGTCGTTAGGCAGGCTGCCCGGCGCCACGAACTCCACGCGTCCTCGGACCTTGCAGATATTCTGGATGTTGCCTTCCACCGCCTTAGCCAGGTCGGCGGAGCCCCCTATGAACTCGGCTTTCAAGATCATGACGTCTTGCTGATCGACCCAGTCGACGACGAGCCGCACGCGGCCGAACTCCGGATGACGCCGGGCGACCAGCGCAATCTGCGCTGGGTCAACAAACATACCCTTGACCTTGGTGCGCTGGTCGGCACGCCCCATCCAACCCTTGATGCGCATGTTTGTCCGGCCACAAGGGCTGATGCCGGGCAGCACGGCGGATAGATCACCGGTTCCGAAGCGCACCAGAGGATAGGCCTTGCTGAAGGTCGTAACAACCACTTCGCCTACCTCGCCGTCGGCAACGGGATCGCCGGTGCCCGGCCGCACGATCTCGACCAGAACGCCTTCGTCGACGATCATGCCCTCCAGGGCTTGGGATTCGTAGGCGATGATGCCCACGTCTGCCGTGCCATAGCTCTGAAAGGCCGCTATGCAACGGTCGCGAAACATTTGGCGAAGCGAAGGTGGCAGCGCCTCGGCGCTGACAAAGGCCCTTCGAATCGACGAAATGTCCTTGCCAAGGTCATCAGCTTTCTCGAGGAGAATCTTTAGAAACGAGGGTGTTCCAACATAGCTGCCCGGTCGGATGGCTTCTATGGCGTCGAGCTGCAACTCGGTCTGGCCGACACCTCCCGGCACGACCGCGCAGCCCAATGACCGCGCTGCGGCCTCCATCATGAGGCCGGCCGGCGTGAGGTGGTAAGAAAAGGTATTGTGAACGATATCGCCGGCACGAAACCCTGCCGCATACATGGCCCGTGCGCCGCGCAAATAGTCCTTTTCAGCGGTATCGATCTCGAAAATGGGCCCCGGCGACATGAAGATGTGCTGGACTTGCGCGAGCGGCACGCTGAGCAGCCCTCCCATCGGCGGATTCCTCTTCTGCACGGCACTTAGGTCCTCTTTGCGCAGAATTGGAAGGCGTGCGAGCGCGGCGCGGCTCGTTACCGTGGCCGGATCGACGTCCTTCAGCCATTCGACGAAGAACGGCGCATTGACCTTAGCATGCGCGACTTGCGCCTTTAGGGCGGCGGCCAATGCAATCTCTCGTTCTTCGGACGAACGTGTTTCAAGAGTGTCAAAATATTCGGTGCGTTCCATATCTAATGCCGCCTTTCTGAGCGTCTCTGAACATCCGCTAAGACCGCGAAGATCTGCGATGCCGGCATTACTTCACAGAGTCCGAGGCATGCATAAACTGGCCGTGTTCAATCGAAGCTGGACCTCCGCCAGGCCGGAATTCTCGCCCACTTTGCGGTCACTCCTTGCACCCCAGTCTTTTGGTTATCCGTTCCATTAGTACCGAACATTCATTAGAATCTCAATATGCGGCCTTTCAAGAGGCCCCAATCTATAGCAAGTATTGCAGGCATATTCGAATTAACATTAGAACATTCTTGTGGCATGCTCACCTCACGTAGGGGTGAAGGCAGCCGTCGCCACACCCTTGCTGCGGCATGTGGAGAGCGCATGGAGTATGTCGGCCTCGGGCTGTTCTGGACTGACCTCAAGGTCGGCCAGAAATTTCGCACCATCAATCGCACCATCACCGAAGCTGATCTGGTGAATTTCATCAATGCCACAGGCATGGTCGAGATGATCTTCACCGACGCGACGTTCAGCGAGCAACACGGTGCCATGCGAGGCCGTCCGGTGCCGGGTGCTCTTTGCTACTGCTTCGTCGAAGGCCTCTTGGTTCAGGCCACGATGCAGCATACCGGGCTCGCCATGCTGGAATCGACCATCAAGGTCCACGCTCCGACCAATGTCGGCGATACTATTCACGGCGAAGTGGAAGTGACGGCGATCCGGCCAACCAGCAAGGGGAATCGGGGAATCGTCGCGACGACCAATAGCATCGTCAATCAGCGCAACGAGATAGTGATAACCTACAATGTGACCCGCATGATGGCGGGGCGGAGCTGAAGCCATCGCGCCTCGTCCTTCGTCAGCCAACCCCGCCATTGGTCGCCGTACAAAGGGCGAAACCCGAGTCTAGTCTCTAGGGTCCAGACTTATAGAATCCACCATACGATAGCAGCGACGAGACAGACCGAAGCGAGGACGTTTCTCGCCAGCCTTTCGTAGC
Source organism: Reyranella sp. (assembly GCF_052439685.1). Taxonomy (GTDB): domain Bacteria; phylum Pseudomonadota; class Alphaproteobacteria; order Reyranellales; family Reyranellaceae; genus Reyranella. The sequence goes on along the minus strand of NZ_JBQVQG010000014.1, from coordinate 517 downwards.
GAGTGGCGATGCGGCGGAAGTCCTTGAGCCGGCAGAACGCATTCTCGATGCGGTGCCGGTGCTTGTAGGCTTTCTTTTCGAAGCGGAAGGGCTGCTTTCGATTGGACCTGTTGGGAACGACGGCCTTGGTGCCGCGGTCTTTGAGCCATTGGCGCAACTCTGCACTGTCGTAGGCCTTGTCGCCGAGGAGCTTGCGGGCCGCCTTGGTGCGGCGGATCAAGCGCGGGGCGGGCGGACAATCGTGCGCCTCACCTCCGGTCAGCAGGATGGAAAGAAGGTAAGCGGTGTTTTCAGGCCACATTGCTCTGAGGTGAGGCGCTGAGGCGAGTTTCCGACAGCGAGGTCAAGGGAGCTGGACCTATGTCGGACACAGTGATTAAGCCCATATCGGAGCCGGCTCGGCGGCTGGAGATCTTCACTGGTGCTGGTCGGCGGCGGACGTGGAGCGCCGTGCAAAAGGCGGCGATCGTGGCCGAGAGCGTCGACGGCAATGGTCAGTGAGCGCGGTAGCACGCCG